>NC_018017.1:2881168-4321753 GCF_000243155.2 Desulfitobacterium dehalogenans ATCC 51507
ATCTTTTCCACTCTGGTCCAATCCACATCTTTGGGGCGCAAAAAAGGCAGCCTGTCTTTGGCCAAGGCGATAAAATCCTGAACATAGGGGTTGGATTTCCCGTCCACGACCATAAAGCTATCTGGAAAAATCTTTTGTGCAGCTACCATAGATGCCAACGCATCAAAATCCATTTGGCGATGGGTTAATATGACAATCATGTTTACTTCCTTATCATTCATTCTCTATACAAAAGATTAACCATAATTATATCATTTACCTAGCAGCTCCAGCAAGAAAAGGAACACCTATAAATAAAGCACCTCGCGAACGAAGTGCTTTGTAGATTTCTCCTGTGTATTAAATACTATCATTAATGGCTTCAATAGCTTGATCAATCTCAGCTTGAGTCATACCCTCTTTAATGAGCCGATAGTTAATGGCATTCATCCAAAAAGCGGTTTTGGCACTGATCTTCTTATAAGCTTTAGCGTTTTTCTTTTCACTCTTTTCACGGGATTCTGCGTTGGCTTGCACAATAGAGCAAGCATAACGAGCTTTTAGGTGGGTATCTTGATCCATTTCCTCAAACGTGGTATTTAAGCATTCAATCAGGCTCTTATAGTATTGAGAGAATTCATCAAATGGAATCTCAGTATCCATATGTAAATACTCCTTCAACTTCTCGAACAACTTCTCCATCAAATAACCTCCATTTTGTATCCTATGTCCATCTAGGAACGCCTCAAATATTATACCTTTGTTTACAGGAAATGACAAGATACTTATTCTATTCAAGGATCTCGAAGGTTATATCTTCCTCTATTGTATTGATCTTTTCCTGGCTTCGTGTTTCTGCTTTATTGGCTTCAGTGGTCAAAACCTCCATGGTTATAGGCGCTTCCTTACTATCTTGATTTTTATCTTTCTCCTTATCTTTAACTTTATCTGCTTCAATCTCAGGCTTGGTTTCTTTTTTTACGGGAGGCTTAGCCGGTCCATTAACCTTTTGGATCGTTTCGAAAATTGGGGATGTTTTACCCTGAAAAAGCTGATTCAGAATGACCTTAGTCTCCTTTGGGCTGACTTTCCAATAGCTGATACCCTCTTCATCTGAGAATTGACCCGGAAGGGTTTGATTAATCACTTCATAGGTTTCTTTATTTTTAAAGGCCATGGATAAAGCCCAGATCTGTCCTAGATTGAGATTGGTCTCTATGGCCTGGTAGATCTTGGGGACGATGATGGGAAGCTTGGGAATATTCCGGGGGGTTGTGGCCTCAGCCACAATAGCTTTTATCACTTCCTGCTGCCGGGAAACCCGGGAAATATCCGCAAGTTCATCATTGCGAAAACGTGCATATTGCAAGGCCTGAGTACCGTTGAGGCGTTGTATACCCTTTTTAAGATTGATAAAACGATCTTGTTCATCTCCGGTATCGTAATACATATCCTTCTCCACATTAAGGGAAATCCCGCCTAAGCTGTCCACAATATTTTTAAATCCTTGAAAATTGGTCAGGACATAACCGTCAATAGGCGCCCCGATCAGCTCCTGTAAATACTGTTGAGTGGAGATTGCTCCTTTTTGCAAACGGGCTATGGCATTGACTTTCTCTTTTTTGTTATTGAGAATAACCTGGGTATCGCGGGGAATAGAAAGTAAAATCATTTTTTTACTCTTTTGATCCAGACTGGCCACCATCAGAGTGTCCGTATTGCTGAGCACTTCCCCGGGACGGTTATCCATGCCAATAAGCAACACTGTAACCCGGTCCTTCAGAGCAAGTTCATTGGAGATTTCATCGGTTAGGTTTCCTTCCGGCACTTCTTTGTCCACTGTATTTTTTAAGTCTCCTGCTTCACCGAGACCAAAGGATTCTTGATTCTTACCCAAGTTCTCCTCTTTGGAAGCAGTTCGGTTCATATTGCTGCTGCGTGCTTCCAGATCAAAAAGCCCCGGTCTTCCAGAAATCATAAACACAGCCAAGACAATAGCTATTCCTAAGCCAAATCCTAAAACAGCATTAAATCCATAAGCATGAATGAAGTGAATCAGCCGATTCTTAATGTTCTTTTTATCCATCTTCTCTCACTCCATATCCATAAAAATTCCCTCCCATAGCATCAAACAATTTGTAAGGCATTATACACCCTGGAAGAAATTTTTTATCTTTGTTTTACCTCTATCCTTATTCTGTCTCACCTAAAGGTAGCAAACCAAGGAAGTTGGAATATAATACCACATAAAGACCTTGTCATTCTCATCTCTCTAAATTATGTTCATTCAAGATAAGGGTTAAACATGTGCAGCACGAAAAAGGCTTGTGCTTACTCCTCTTCTCTCAGCACAAGCCACTCTCTCTTATAATTCGGCTGACCCCAAATAAATCGGTTTGAATGGAGGTAGCCTATGAACTCCACCCTGTTCGGTTCTCGGGAATCTTATGAATACCCAAGAAATTACTATCCCAATCCCCCATATCCTTATGGGTATTCCGGTGGGTATCCTGCTTATTACTCCCCCCACCTTCATCGCCCCTGTCCTTATAGCAATCCCACTCTATTTCATGGTCAGCCCCATCTCCCCTCTTATCCCTATCCGATGATATCCCCTGCACAACCTCCGGCCTTCGCTTACCCCAATACCTTAACTTATGGCTGGGGTGAACCAAGAATTATCATTCCTAACCGGGGCTTAGAGACCATTCTGATTGCTATATTAATTCTTGTTGCCCTGGATCTGATATTTGTAAGACCCAGACGCTAGGCTCTGTTCAGCCATTATCCCTTCTAAAGACTCCGAATCCGCAACAGACCATTTCCCACAGCGATCTCCCCAACGGGTCAGCACCTTATCCTCTTGCCTGATCTCCACCACCTCGCAGCGATTGCTACAGCCTTTGCAGTCAAAACTACATGCTTTAAAGTGGCTTTCAGCCATTTTTAACCCTCGGAAGTTAGTGGCCGGACCCTTTTTGTTCAGGAAGCGTTCTTGAGCCAGGAAAGCAGCTCCCAGGGCTCCCATGACTGAAAAATGCTCCGGTACGACGACCTCTTGTCCCAGCTCTTCTTCAAAGGCTCTGCGAATACCCGGGTTGGCCGCCACACCCCCTTGGAAAAATACCGGTCCCAGGATCTCTTTATTTTTCCCTACATTATTAAGGTAGTTTCGCACCATAGCCTGACATAGCCCCGCTACGATATCCGGGAGAGGATGACCTAACTGCTGTTTGTGAATCATATCCGACTCCGCAAAAACAGAACACCGTCCGGCGATTCGTACGGGATGTTGGGCTTTTAAGGCCAATACCCCGAACTCTTCGATGGGAATACCTAAACGTGACGCCTGCTGGTCCAAAAATGACCCGGTCCCTGCTGCACAGACCGTATTCATAGCAAAGTCTACGACGACCCCATTGCGTAATATGATGATTTTAGAATCCTGTCCGCCGATTTCTAAGATGGTTTGGACATTGGTATTCATACGGGAAGCGGCTACAGCATGAGCTGTTATTTCGTTTTTTACCACATCGGCCCCCAAAAGGGTAGCGGCTAATTGACGGGCACTTCCTGTGGTTCCCACCCCTATAATCTCTGCACCGGAGCCAATACGGGCACGAAGCTCCCGCATTCCCTCCTGAATTGTATGCATGGGGCGTCCCTGGGTCCGCAAATACATGGTCTGGGCTATGGTTCCCTCCTCATTGAGAAGCACGATATTGGTACTGACCGAACCCACATCGACGCCAAGAAAAAACTTACTTACCGGCAAGATCCAACACTCCCTCCCTGTTCACTCTTCCTTTTTGACGGGACCGCTCCAGCAGATCCACAAAGGCTTCAATCCGTGTTTGTACACCGGCTTTTCCCGTATGCTCGTCCACGGTTAAGGTCATAATGGGTATTCCATAATCTTCTTGAATCTTTGGCAAAATACTGGACGCTACAATCTCTGGCATACAGCCCAGAGGCAGGAGTTGAACGATTCCTTCATACCCCTCTTGGGCGAACTGTATCGCAGCCCCGATGGTTTCCTGGGCATGGCCCCCGACAAAATGATTTAAGTAGGGCTTGGCCAGTGAGTAATAGGATTTTATCGGACGGTACCCCTGGGCCAAGCCGCGGAATACATGCTGACCTACCCATCCCGACAAATAGAGGGAACGATCCACCAGCGCTCCAAGGTTACCCAATTCCTTTTCCACATCCATGGAGATAAAAGGCTCCAATAGGGTATAGATTTCACCGATGACCGCAATTTTTAGCGGATTCTCTCCCTCCTCCTTTGCACTTCCGGAGCTCTTATCATCCATCTGCTCCCTCAGCCATTGCAAAACATCCTTCATCCCTTGATCCGTCATAGCCTGAACCAACCGTCCTTTAGCTTCTTCATAAAGCTGATCGGCCTCCTTGGGAGCCTTAACAAGAGGACGAAAACCATGAAACATATCTTCGATCTGATCCATGACCACACTTTTTCGGTAAGCGAAAAGCATGGCTTTAAGGATGCGGTTCCAGGTGTTCTTGGTACCGGCAAGTTTACGAATTCGCTCAGCAAGTCCTAATAAACTTCCATCGGGTGGTTCGAGGGTTATGACATCAAAGAGATATCCCGCTTCTTGTAAAATTTCCCTCTCCATCTCCCCATAATAGCCAAAGCGACAAGGGCCAACTCCTCCCGTCATGAGAGCCGTATCTGCACCTTGGGCTGCAGCCTGGACAAAATTCCCCAGGTTCAGCTTAAGAGGAAGGCAGAAAGATTCCGGTGCCAGCTGGGTCCCTATGTTCAGTGTCTCTTTGCTATTGGGCGGCGGCACTACATAGTCCACATCCAAATTCTCAAGTAAGGCTTGAATGACTATCCAAGCGTTCCCCATATGAGGAAAGGTGACTTTCATAGTCCTTCCTCCTTTCAAGCATATCAAGAAAGGCTTCGATACGGGTGACCAAGCCTGCCTCTCCGCTGTGTTCATCTAAAGTAAGCACTAAGTATGGCTTTTGATTCTTGCGGGCCCGGCGGGCCAGTAAATCGTTGGTCATGGAGTCCGTTCCGCAGCCAAAACAGGAAAGATAAATTAAGCCATCAATTTCCGGATCCTCCACATAAGCTGAGCCTGCTCCGAAGATCTTCTTGGCATGACTCCAAAAGATTTTTTTCTGGAGCTTACTATGTTGTTCTTCGATGGGGGCTGAGCCCACATTCTCTACCACAAATACTTGGGCCTTTTCGCGAAGCCGCTGCAACAAGTTCATATTGGCATAGGATTCATAGGTCAGGTAACTATGCCCTACTAAAGCAATCTTGGGCTGATTCTCCCTGCTGCCGGCCTGGGCTTCATGGTCCAGCAACCACCCATCTTCAAATTCAGCAGGCTTCTGACGGCGACTGCCCTCTTGGCTAAATCCCAAATCCTTTAGCTTCATGGGTTCTGCTAAAGCTTCAAAGCATTCCATGCTTTCTTCAAAGGACCACCCTGCATTACGCATTCTCTGGTAAGCTTTCTGCCAACGCTGAGCTTCCGCAAAGGCTTCCCTTATCTGACCTTTTGAGCACCCAATTCCCCCCCCGAAGGCCATAAGGCTATTTATAACCTCCCTCTTCCCTCCCCGCCAATTGATATCTACGGTATACACCTTGGATTCGGCGGGAAGAGCATAGAAAATGCTCTCCGGGAGCCCGAGAATTTTGGGACAGTGATAAGTATTCTGTTCCATACTCACCAGACGGGGAAGAAATATCCCCTCCACACCCCTTAGGACCGTGAGATGCCCTACCAGTATCTTTACCGGCAGACAGGTGTCATCAGGAGCCTTCTTCAGGCCGATTTCCATGATCTCCCGATTGGTTAGAGGGGAGGTAACCAGTTCAATTCCTAATTTATAAAAAAATCCTGCCCAAAATGGGTAATATTCATAGTACAACAAAGCCCGCGGAAACCCTAGTCTCATCAGAATCCTCCTTATTCATCATGCCCTTGAGGCTGGCGTATGGTATCCTTCGGCTTGAGAATACTGGGTCTCTTATTTTTTATAGGCAGAGGAGACCGCACCAGAACTGTACCCAGGGCTTTTAAATCCAAAGGCAATAAAGGCCATAAATAGGGAACACCGAAGGATTTCGTCCTCCATAGTAAGAAGAATAAAATTAGGACGCCGATGGCAAAACCGATAAAGTTATTGAGGGCAACCATGACCAGAAGGAACAGACGGGCCAGGCGATTGGCTTGGGCAAGCTCATAGCTGGGAGTAGCAAAGGTACCCACCGTGACTATGGCAAGATAAACAATAATTTCCTGAGCAAAGAGTCCAACTTTAATGGCCACATCACCAATCATAAAGGTTGCAATTAAACCCAGTGCCACGGTCAGCGGCCCTGGTGTATGAATGGCAGCCATGCGGACCAAATCCACCCCGAATTCCGCCAAAAACACTTGTGGAATCAGCCCGATCTTCCCTACTTTTTCAACCCCTAAAAATTGCAACCATTCGGGAAGGAGGTGGGGGTTTAAAGCACAGGCCAGCCATAAAGGCAAAAGGAAAAGTGCTGCAAAAATGCCCATAAAACGGATCCACCGCAAATAGGCCCCAACGATTGGTTCCTGACGATACTCTTCGGCGTGCTGGGTATGGGACCAAAAGGTCGCCGGGGCAATCATAACCGAAGGAGAGGTATCCACCAATACCACCACATGGCCTTCTAACAAGTGAACGGCTGCCACATCCGGTCGTTCCGTATAGCGAACCCTGGGATAGGGGTTCCATATCTTGCTTCCGAGAATGAATTCTTCCACGCTTTTTTCGGCCATGGGAATTCCATCAATCTTGATCTTCTGAATTTCTTCAGATATCTCATTGACCAGCTCTTCGTTGGTAACATCTTCGATATAGGCCACGCAGACATCGGTCTTGGACCGCCCCCCTACCTGCATTAATTTCATTCTAAGTTTGGGATCACGTAAGCGGCGGCGTATCAGGGTTGTATTAAAGACCAAGGTCTCCGTAAAACCATCCCTGGCCCCCCGGGTAACCCGTTCAATATCCGGTTCACTGGGAGCGCGGGCCGGAAAACTCCGCGCGTCAACGATAATAGCTTTGTCCTGGCCTTCAACGAAGATGGCCATGGGACCGGACAAAATGAAATAGAGGATCTTATCCATGGTGTCCACTTCGGACACCTGCAGCCCTACGATACGGCCTTTCACTAAAGTCTGTAGGGCGTTCACCACGAGATCAGCCCGCTCAAGATCCACAAGGGCATCCAGGATGATACTGACAACTTCCGTGTTTACCATGCCATTCACAGAGTAGATGGCAATCTTTTTCCCGCCTATGGACATTTCCCGAAGGATGATATCAAAGCTATCGGGAACCCCTAGTTCCCGATTAAGATAGTCCAGATTCTTTTGAAAATTTTTGCTTACCTTGAGGTTGCGCTCACTTGAATTATCCAAACTACTTCCTCCAGACGCAATTCCCATAGTCCTTTAAGCCGGATCAAATTCGCATTTATCTTATCCCTTGGGATTAAAGGTTACGGAAACTAAATAGCCAAAAAAGACTGCCGCCGCGATCCCTACGGCTGTCGCCTCTACCCCGCCTGAAAAAGCCCCCAGAAGGCCCTTTTCTCCCACAGCATCCATTGCTCCTTTGGCTAAGGAATAACCGAATCCTGACAGGGGCACCGACGCTCCCGCTCCGGCGAATTGCACCAAGGGCCCGTATAAACCGAGAGCACCCAAAACAGCTCCGCCGGTGACAAAGGTTACCAACACATGAGCCGGGGTAAAAGTGGGTTTCGTTAAATCCATAAGAAGTTGACCAACTACGCAAATCAGACCGCCTACCACAAACGCTGGAATAATCTGCTCAAACATTTCCTTTTCCTCCTTTATGCCTCGATGACTACGGCGTGCCCAATTCCTGGTATGGACTCTCCCTGGAGACTGGAAGTAGGGCTATGTAAAGCCCCGCTCCCCACGAGAAGGACTCTTTTATACTGGCCAGATTTAATTTTTTTAAGAATATGTCCGGCGAAGACCACTGCTGAGCAGCCGCAGCCACTGGCTCCTGCATGGACATCCTGACTTTTGTCATAAATTAATACTCCACAGTCCGAGAAATTTTTGAAATGAAGCCCCGACTTTTTCAGTACTTCTTGGGCAAGATTTAATCCTACAGAACCTAAGTCACCGGAAATAATCAGATCATAATCCTCCGGTGTACGGTTCATATCCTGAAGGTGATTGAGAATCGTATCGGCTACAGCCGGAGCCATCGCAGCCCCCATATTATTGGCATCTGTTTCCCCGAAATCCACAATCCTGCCGATTGTGGAAGCCGTGATCCGAGGCCCCTCCCCACTCTGACCGAGGACGAGGCTTCCTGCCCCGGTCACAGTCCATTGAGCGCTCATAGCCCGTTGACCGCCCTGCTCCGTAGGTAAGCGATACTGGCGTTCAGCTGTATCATGATGGCTGGATACCCCCACAAGCGCCTTACGGGCAAATCCCCCATCGATGAGCATGCTTCCCACAGACATGCTTAAAGCCATGGTGGAACAGGCTCCATACAGACCGATGAAAGGGATGCCCATGGTTCGGGCAGCAAAATTCGAAGAAATGAGCTGATTCAACAAATCCCCGGCCAAGAGATAATCGATCTCGTCCTTATTGATTTGTGATTGCTTGACTGCTCCCTCCAAGGCTTCCTCCATCATTTTGGTTTCGGCAACTTCCCAGGAGGAATTCCCATTAATATTATCTTTCCATACCTTACTGAAAGACTTACCCAAGGGGCCTTGACCCTCCATAGGTCCAACTACGGAATATGAGGAGAGAATTACGGGCGGATTCGAGAAAACTACGGTTTGATTCCCCATACGTTTTAGGTTCATTCTTTTTTCATCCCCATTTCGTATTACTTTCCATACTAAGTGCGATTCCCTAGCGCAGGAAATAGGTGATTATGCCTATAGCAATCGAAGCGGCAATCCCGTATACCAATACTGGTCCTGCTACGGTAAACAATTTGGCACCGACACCCATCACATAACCTTCCCGTTTAAACTCCAAGGCCGGGGACACTATGGAGTTAGCAAATCCCGTGACCGGAACAATGGATCCGGCCCCTGCAAATCTTCCGATTTCATCATAAACACCTAATCCGGTGAGGAGTGCCCCCAATAAGATAAGAAAAGCCGTTGCGGCTGTCGAAGCATCGTCTTTTTGCAGCCCCATTTGGACTAAAAAATTAATGACAATTTGTCCGAAAGCGCAAATGATTCCGCCGACAAGGAACGCCCTGACGATATTTTTAGCGAGCGTAGGCTTTGGAGTCATGGATTTTGCTAATTTGCTGTATTCCTCAGGAGTCACATTGAGCGTTGGGGGGCGAAGTTTTTGGTCAGCCAAGGAAATCACTCCTTTCATTATCCCTAATTAATAATTGTCAATAGTGCTAAAACATAGTATGAATCCTGAAGTCCCTTTTTATGCGTGCCTTAATTTTATCTTCCATATTTTTACTATAATAAATATTTTTTACACTCAGGCAGGAAAATTATGGATGTCGTCGAATTGAACTTTGAGAAGACTCAATAGGGGGGAACACCATTGCTTATTGACAAAAAACTAGAGCGTCAGACCTTGCTCTTAACCTTAAAGGGAGAACTTGACATGAATACCTCTGAAAGTCTACGCCAGGCCATAGATAATGAGATTGAACGTCGTGGAGTGCGGACGGTCATCCTTAATTTGGAGAGCATCAGCTTCATCGATAGTTCGGGGCTTGGCGTTATTCTTGGACGCTACAAGAAGCTTCTCCCTATGGGGGGAAAAGTCATCGTAACCCGGGTACCTCCCCATATCTATAAGATTATGGAATTATCCGGTCTCCCTCGTATCATTCAATTTGAAGATATGCTGAACCAGGAAGATGGAAGGAAGGGAAAAACTGTATGAAAAGAAACCTTTTAGATCTTAAGTTCTATAGTCTGGCTGAAAATGTGGGGATCACCCGGATGTTGATCGCCTCCGTCGGCGCCCAATTGGACCTTTCCCTCAACGATATTGAAGAACTTAAGGTAGTAGTCAGTGAAGCGGTTTCCAATTCGATTATTCATGGTTATGCCAATCATCCGGACAAGCTGGTTCATTTAACCATCGAGCAAAACCCCGAAGCCTTAAAAATCATTGTCAAAGATGAAGGATGTGGAATACCCGATGTAGAGCAAGCCATGCAACCGGCCTTTAGTACAGATCCTGAGCGCATGGGGTTGGGATTTGTCTTTATGCAATCCTTCATGGATGATCTTCAGGTGGAGTCTGCGGTCAATCAGGGTACTACCGTCACAATGATTAAGCAACTTGACAAAATCCAGCCCTCCACGCATTAGGGGGGATAGAATTATGATTCAAAGACTAACGGAAATGAACCTTCCCCGCTTTCCTCTTCTATCTGATGAAGAGATGATGGATCTGCTCCATCGTGCCCAGGAAGGAGATGTTGAAGCCAGAGAGCGGCTGATCAACTGCAATCTTAAGCTGATCTTCAATCTTGTCCAACGTTTTTCCCACCGTGGGTATGAACTGGAGGATCTCTTTCAAATCGGCACCATCGGCCTGATCAAGGCTATCGACAAGTTTGACTTTACTTATGGTGTAAAGTTCTCAACCTATGCCGTCCCCATGATCATCGGGGAGATACGCCGTTTCTTGAGAGACGATCATCCCGTTAAGGTCCCCCGCTCTTACAAAGAGCTGGTGTATAAGGTCAATAAATCACGGGAAAGTTTGTCTGCAACCCTGGGCCGGGACCCTACCATCGGTGAAATCGCAGAAAATATCGGAGTCGATCGAGAAGATATTGTATCCGCCTTAGAAGCGGTCCAAAGTCCCACCTCCATTCATGATACTCTCTATCAAGATGACTCCGATCCCATCTATATTCTGGATCAACTTCCTATGGAGAAGGAGCTTGATGCCGGTTGGTTCGAAAAGATTGCCCTGAAAGAAGTTCTGGATAAACTCCCTGAACGTGAGAAACTCGTCCTGATGATGCGTTTTTATGAAGATAAGACTCAAAGTGAGATCGCTGCACTCCTTAACCTTTCTCAAGTCCAAATCTCAAGAATTGAGCGGGCTGCTCTGCACCGTATTCGTCAATTTCTTCATGAACCTGATCATCAAGGTGATCTGTAACCCTGGATCCTCTCCATTAAAATCCAAATACCCCTTCAAGGGTACGGATGATTTGCTTGCCAATCCCTGCTTTCTCAATATCCTTTTCCGCCACCAGGTTCACAGAAGTCAACATTTCATTATCACGATAGAGAAGGATTTCTCCGACCTTTTGACCCGCTTTTATTGGTGCCTCTACATCTGGGTTGAGCTTAGTCTCTGCCCAGATATTTTTGTCGTTTCCTTTCTGCACGGTGACTCCCAGCGCTTTTTCTGTGACAGCTACAAGGTCTTCCTCCATTCCCTTGTGAACCTTAATGACTCCCTGCTTCTGACCGGCAGGAGCATATTCTTTATAGGCAAAATTAGCAAAGCCATAATTGTACAGCTTCATGGATTCAGTAAAATGTCCTCGCACTTGAGGAACTCCCATGACTACGGCAATAAGGCGCAACCCATCCCGCTCAACAGTAGAGGCGAGACAATAATTGGCTTCACTGGTCCAACCGGTTTTAAATCCATCGGCTCCCTCATACCACCAAAGCAATTTATTGGTATTCCAAAGCTTGAATTTGCCCCCGCGCAAATCGTACTCTTTCATACTCGTCAATTTACGGATCAGGGGATACTTTAAAGCTTCTCGCCCCATGAGGGCCAGATCATAGGCACTGGTATAATGCCCTTCTGCCGGTAAACCATAGGCATTCACAAAGTGGGTATGATTGGCGCCAATCGCTTTAGCCTTCTTATTCATCTCTTCCACAAAGGCCTCATGAGTGCCGCTGATATGTTCCCCTACGGCATAACAGGCATCGTTGGCCGAGCCCACAGCTATCGAAATCAGCATTTCTTCCAGAGAAAAAGTTTCTCCCGGCTCCAGATAAATTTGTGAGCCTCCTAAACTGCTGGCACCTTCACTGGCTGTAACTTTATCGGTGAGACTTACGCGTCCCGATTCAACCGCCTCGGCAGCTACTAACAGTGTCATCAATTTTGTCACACTGGCTGGCGGCAACTCTTTATGGATCTCTTTTTCGAAAAGTATTTGACCGGATTTAGCATCCAAAAGGATGGCACTTACTGCGTCGGTCTCTAATACTGCACCGTAGGCCTGATGGGGAACAACCAGATTCCCGACCAATAACGCCAAGGCAAAAATCAAAGCTAGTGCTTTACGCATTCGTTTTTAACCCCCTTATGAAACATATTTATTCTATTATCCCCAGAAAAATAAATTATATCGAAAGGGACGATTTATCCAAAAATTACGCTCTTTGAAAAGAACTAAAAACAAAAAACGTTCTCCATAATTATCTGGAGAACGTTTTTTGTACACTATTCTTGTATTCTGTAATCCTATCCCTCTGTCCCTAACGACGTTTAGGGGCCTTAGGAGAGTGTAACCCATGCCAGTAGCAAGGGTGTAGGTAGCCAAAGAGTTTGGGGTAAATTTTATGTTTCAAAATACAGCCTTGAATCACCTTAATTCCCGCCGCATCCGCTTGTTCCTGAAACTCTTCAGTCCAGTTGCGTTCTTGAAACCAAACGAATTGGGCCCCACATTCCTGAGCCTGACTGATAATATCAGGAATCAATTCCGCTTTCAAACAGGGAACCACCACATCCACCTTATCCTGCAAAGCCGACAGTCGTGAATAGACCTTAAAACCTTCCAAGCGCGGCAAATCTTCAGCCACGGGATGAACGACACAGCCGAATAGCTTCAAGGTCTCCCAAGCCTTATAGGCATGTTTATGTTTTAGAAAGCGGTCTGCATTGCCCACCACAGCGTAACGATGAGCTGTTGTGGTCTCCCCTGCCAGGGAATACACTTTCTTTTCACGCATCTGTAGTCACTCCTAACTTTAGGTACTAAAAGATTACGTGAAAGCAGCTCATCCTATGACTCTTAGACTATTTTATGATCTCATGAATGTATTCCATCGGGGCAGGCTTGCTATCTTGAAATGCATAGGCCTTTAAAACATTCGTTTCCACATGATCAAGGTTGGTATGAAGAATACATAGTGGTTCATTAAGGTCAACATAATCTCCGACCTTCTTCAAAAGAGTTACCCCTGCTGCATAATCAATGGGGTCGTCCTTCTTCTTTCTTCCTGCCCCTAACTGCATAGCAACAAGCCCAATGTATTCAGCGTCAATATAGCTTACATATCCCGCATGGGTTGAGAGGATTTCTATATGATGTTTCGCTTGCGGTAGTTGCCACGGCTCATGGACAATTTGTGGATTTCCTCCTTGAATTGAGATAAGCTCCTTTAATTTCTCTATGGCCTTACCTGAGGCAATAACTTGCAGAAGCTCCCCATAAGTTGACTGGAAATCATGATATTTTCCACTGGCAATAGCCATATAAGCGGCAATCGTCAAAGCAACAGTTGTTTCGTCCTCAGCTCCTTTTCCGCCTAGAACATCGATAACCTCTCTTATCTCATTGGCATTCCCTACTTCATGTCCAAGAGGCTGATTCATATCTGTAATTATAGCGATGGTCCTTCTCTTTAATGACTTCCCTATTTGCACCATGCACTCTGCAAGTTTTTTGGCTTCCTCGAGGGATTTCATGAAAGCCCCCGAACCTACTTTAACATCAAGAACTATGGCATCTGCCCCAGAGGCAATCTTTTTACTCATGATTGAACTTGCTATGAGCGGAATACTATCCACGGTTCCTGTAACATCTCTTAAGGCATAGGTAAGTTTGTCGGCAGGGGTTAAGTTTGCTGTTTGACCCACTACCGCCATTCCGTGGTTATTCACATTGGCGATAAACTCCTCCGTACTTAAGGCAGTTCTGAATCCTTGTATCGCTTCAAGTTTATCAATGGTACCGCCGGTATGACCTAACCCTCTTCCACTCATTTTAGCCACAGGGATTCCTAATGAAGCAACCAGGGGAATGACGATTAGGCTTATCTTATCCCCCACTCCCCCAGTTGAATGCTTATCTACTTTTACTCCATCGATACCGGATAAGTCGATGGTCTCGCCAGAGTTCACATAGGCCATGGTCAAGTTGGCGATTTCCTCATCATTCATCCCTTGAAAGTAAATGGCCATATAAAGAGCAGATATCTGATAGTCGGGAATCTCACCCTTTACATAACCTTGTACGAAATGCTCTATTTCTTCTTGGGTCAAGGCGTGACCTATCTTTTTTTTGTTAATTATATCAACTACCCGCATTGCTTTGCCCCCTAAGTTCTTTTTACTCTCCTCATTTTTCGGGGATCACACGGAAGTGACCCGCACCCTACCTCAAACAATGCCTAATGATTACGCCAGCCCCTTAACCAAAGCCTGCACAAACCGTACAAACTGCTTCTCGATACGCTCGGCAGTCTCCATGACCTCCGCATGGCTAAGGCGCTGGGAAAGGATTCCGGCGGCCATGTTTGTAACACAGGAAATGCCAAGAACCCGCATTCCTCCGTGGTTGGCCACGATAACCTCGGGGACGGTGCTCATTCCCACAAGATCGGCTCCTACTGTGCGAAGAAAACGAATCTCAGCCGGGCTTTCATAGCTGGGACCGCTCATAGCGGCGTAGATCCCTTCCTGGGGATAGATACCTACCTCCCGGGCTATTGTCAGAGCCTTTTGCCGCCATTCAAGATCATAACCTTCACTTAAGTCGGGAAAACGAGGCCCCAGGTTACTGAGATTGGCTCCGCGAAGGGGATTGTCTCCCATCATATTGATATGGTCCTTGAGCAAAACCAGATCCCCTGGGCGATAAGCAGGGTTAATTCCGCCGGCAGCATTCGTTACAATCAGTCCGGATACTCCCAAAACCTGCATGACCCGAACGGGAAAAGTCACTTCCTGCATGGGGTACCCTTCATAGAAGTGAAAGCGCCCTTGCATGGCTACAACAGGTTTACCCAAGACTTTTCCAAACACCAATTGTCCTTTATGCCCCTCAACGGTGGAAACCGGGAAGTTCGGAATCTCCTGATAAGGAATAGACACCTTATCTTCAATCAGTTCCACAAAACCACCTAATCCTGAGCCCAGGATAATCCCCATTTGGGGTTCCATATTTATTTTTTCAATAATATACCGCCGGGTTTCACTGAGTTTGTCCATAAATTCTTGCTCACGTATCATAGTTATCTTCTCCTTGTCAGCTTTTTTTGAATGAGTTCATTTCAGATTAATTCTTTAAGAAAGCTCTGACCATTATGCAGAGCTTCCGTCCCTAAATAATCGGCAATGGTAGCTCCCAAATCGGCAAAGGAGGGACGGATCCCTAGATTCGTTCCGGGTATAACCTTTTTTCCGTAGACCAGTAAGGGGACATACTCCCGGGAATGGTCCGTACTTTCCGTGGTGGGATCACAACCATGGTCTGCGGTGATGAACAGGATATCCTCCTCTTCAAGCAAATCAAGGATTTCCGGCAATCTCCCATCAAACTCCTCTAGGGCCTTAGCATAATTTTCCACATCATTGCGATGACCATAAAGCATATCAAAATCCACCAGATTGGTCATGATGAAACCCGGCTTCTTCTCTTTGATAAAGGCTAAGGTCTTATCCACTCCATCTTTATTCCCTTTGCTGGGAACATGGTCTGTGACCCCATGACCTGCGTAAATGTCTTTGATTTTTCCCACAGCCATGACATGAAGTCCTTTTTCTTTTACCACATCCAGAAGGATTTTGTGGGGCGGCTCAATGGCATAGTCATGACGATTGGTGGTCCGGTAGAAGTTTCCTTCGCTGCCTAAAAAGGGGCGGGCTATGACTCGGCCTACTCTTAAATCCCCATCCAGCATTTCACGGGCTATCTCACAGATTCCATACAACTTCTCTAAAGGGATCACCTCTTCATGGGCTGCGATCTGAAACACTGAATCTGCAGAAGTATAGACGATAGGTTTCCCTGTTTGGACATGTTCCTGTCCCAGCCTCTGAATAATCTCTGTGCCGGAAGCCACTTCATTACCTATAACTTGGCGACCGATGCGCTTTTCGAAGGCTCGGATAAAATCTTCCGGAAAGCCCTGGGGAAAAGTAGGGAAGGCTCTTTCCAATACCACGCCGGCTATTTCCCAATGTCCCGTGGTGGTATCCTTACCCGGGGATCTTTCCGCCATTTTTCCATACCCGCCTTTAGGGCTTGCCTTGGGACTCACCCCTTGGATAGGCGCAATATTACCCAGGCCTAATTCCTGAAGATGAGGCAAATGAAGGCCTCCACGGGCCTTGGCAATATTGCCTAAGGTATTGCTCCCCATATCTCCGTATTCATGGGCATCCGGCATTTCGCCTATGCCAACGCTATCTAAAACAATTAAGATGACTCGTTTCAAAAAGTAATTCCTCCTTTATTTCATTAATCGGCCCGAGGGTGAGCTCTACGGAATACTTCCAGAAGTCTTTGACGGGAAAGGTGGGTATAAATTTGGGTCGTTGAAATATCTGCATGCCCCAGCATTTCCTGGACGGATCGCAAATCTGCTCCATGATCCAAGAGATGGGTAGCAAAACTATGTCTGAATTTATGTGGATAGATAGTTTCCTTGACGCCATGGTCTTGCGCCCATTTTTTGAGGATATCCCAGACCCCTTGCCGGGTCAGAGCCGTACCTCGGGAATTAAGGAAGAGAATTTCCGTTTTATTCTTGCCCTTCAGCTCCTCCCGATAATGATCCAGATAATCCTGCAAAACCTCAAGAGCGTATTCTCCTATCGGTACAATCCGCTCTTTGTTCCCCTTTCCCCGGCAACGCAAGGTTCTTGTCTCAAAGATGATATCCGAAACCTTTAAGCCCACCAATTCGGAGACACGTAAACCACAACCATAGAGTACCTCAATCATAGCAATATTACGCATCAATAGTCCTTTATCCTTCCCCTGGGAGTCAGTAGTTCCGGTTCTTTCATTACTCTTTCCATTCTTATCCCGTCCTTTGTCCGGTTCTCCTCCTTCGCCCATAAGCTTATAAATGGAGTCTTCAGACAGAACATGAGGCAGATGCTGCTCAAGCTTCGGAGTGGTTAGGTACTCAGTAGGGTCATCCTCCCGCATCTCCTCTCCTAGGAGGAAAGAAAAGAAACCTCGCAGGGTTGCGAGGTGCCGTGCCAATGTGCGAGCAGACCTCCCCTGATTCTTCTCCTGGAGAAGAAATAAGAAAAGGTCATTTCCATCACAAGATATAAAGTTTTTCCCGCGTTGTTGAAGAAATGCTGTGAATTTCTTCAGATCGCGCTCATAGCTGATTCGGGTATTTGGGGAAAGTCCTCGTTCTACATTAAGGTATGTCAAATATTTTTTAATCCAAGCTTCTGTTTGAACCACAGCAATCCCTCCCTAGCTTAGAAAATTCTACAAGAGGGAAAGGTTTTCCTGCGGTTTGAACCGGAGAATCTCTATCTTTTTATATCGGGAAAGAGCTGTATAACAAATTCGCTCCAAATACTGCCTTCCTCTTCAACCCGCATAGGATTACCGCTGGGCTTCTCATCTTTATCCCCATGAGATGTGATGATGAGACTGCATACTGTGACCAGCTTGGGTAGCATAACTGCCAGCAACATCATTAAGAGAAGGATCCGTACGATAGTTAAGAAAAACTCCGGCCAGTTTTTACCTCTCTGCATAACTTCGACCCCCAATCCCTAAAACTTATGCAGTAGAGGATTGTCTTGATGCCATTAAGGCTGCTCCTAAAGCAGCAGTAATAGAAGGTTCACTATACACCAGCAGAGGATGATTCAATTGCCGACGGAGTGCAGCCAATACCCCTTGATTGCGGGCTACCCCACCGGTAAACACAATATCCGGCAATAAGCCAATCCGCTGTGCTAAGGATGCCACACGGCTGGCTACGGATTCACAGACCCCGGCTAGAATATCTTCTTTCGGCCTTCCCGCCGATACATGAGTAATCACTTCCGATTCCGCAAAGACCGTACAAAAGGAGGATATGGCCGTGGGATTCTGAGATTTTTCCGAAAGACTTCCTATTTCATGCAAACTAATCTCCAAAGCTGAGGCCATGACTTCGAGAAAGCGTCCTGTTCCTGCTGCACATTTATCATTCATGGCAAAATCCACGACTTTGCCATTAGGCAGCAATTGAATGACTTTACTGTCCTGTCCCCCGATATCAATAATAGTTCGGGCAGTGGGGAAAAGATGATGAATTCCCCGGGCTTGGCAGGTGATTTCCGACACTTCCCGGTCGGCAGGAAAAGTAATCCTCCCGTATCCGGTAGCAACCGTCCCCTCTACATCCCCCTGGCCAAGTCCCGACTCCGAGAGTAGCTTAGCCACCATCTGAGTCGCCACTTCCCGTCCACTATACCCGGCCCGGGCCGTGTCATAAGCAATAATCTCCAATTCCTGGTCTATAAGAACGACTTTCACCGTCAGGGAGCCGATATCGACCCCTACATAAATCTTGGCCATACCTTCCCTCTTTCCTTTGCCCACCTCAATCAAACGTCTCCAAAAATGCCTGAACACGATTGCGGATGGGTTCTTCAGCATAGGCCCGGGGATCAGCCATATCGGCCTCGATCATTAATCCCGGAACACCCGTCTCCTTCATGACCCTTCTGCGAATAACCTCCTGGACCAAAGAATAGGGCTTGCAAGAGCGATTGGAGTGCATCACGAAGCCGTCAGCCTGATAATCTTGAATGAGCTTTACAAGTTGCTTAGTACGAAACTCCGGAGAGCGGTTCAGGAAAACCTCCGTATACGTGACGGCCAAACTTTCCAGGGGGGTTCCCGGTGCTTGATCCATGGCCCATCCCCCACTGTAAGTATCAGTCACAAAGCATGCTCCCCGTTCCGTAAACATCTTATTAAAACTAAATACTTTGGGCCAAATCGCAATATTATCCCAGACCAGACGAATCCGCTCATTTTCCACAGCACCCTGGGAGAGGCCCGCCCGCTCTTTGACCTCGTCACAAAATAGTTGATAATAATCCCGTCCAGCTTTGGTTCCCCTCATCACCACGATGGGGGCCATATGGATAAAGAGATCGGGGGCATTCAGGGGGGAGGGACGGGATTGACAGGCTCTACGGGCTTCTTTCCATAGATCGGTGGTTTCCCGGCTGAGCTTCATCTGGTTTTCCAGTTCTTTTTCATCCAATGCCCTGCCTGTAATACGCTCCAGCTCCACGATCATTCCCTTGAGCTGCTCCAAGACATAATTCTTCGTTTGGTCCGTCATCTCCGCTGTTAGGTAAGGGGTATCCAGCACCAGCAAAGGAACTTCAAAATGCCGGGCCAGAGCCTCATACCACTTTAATACCGTACCACAGATATTATTGCAGGCCACCAGGAGATCGGGTTTGGGCATTCCTCCCATAGGGGCCAGATCAGGCCGTAAAACTCCACCGATATTGGAGCGGGCATAGGAGCACAGATCCTGGGAATAGCCTGCAGCTTCTGCCACCTGACATAACTGGGCCGTGGCCTTATTGGTGCTGTAAATAGCGGCATATTGCTCCGGGTAGGCCGGATGGATCTTAAAAGCACGCAAAATTTCGATGGGAGCCCCGCTGGTCACCCAGGCAATCTTGCGGCCCACAGGCTTACCCCAATAGCGGTGATATCCCGTTAAAAGATAGTAGCGCTTCATGGTCCTTTTCAGAGTATCCGTACTCCGCAGAGGGCGATAATTTCGTTTCTGTGCTTTCTGGGTCATTTTTGCGCCCTCCCCTCCGAGATTGAAGACCGATTCTCGAGAATACTCTCCAAAAACGCCTGAAGCCGGGTCCTCTCCTGTCCCCCTACATCCGCTCCCTCTAATTCAAGGACCAAAGTGCGAATTCCCTGGCTTTGGAGGGTCTCCGCCAAAGGGACTGCATCCCAGGCGTGGGGTTCGCAATATTTGCGTATGACCAGCACCGCTCCTTCCACCTGCCGCTGGGAGGCTAAATTCTCCAAATACTCCAGACGGGCGTTAAGACTTTGGTTCTTGCAGGGACAGGGAGGCATATCCTCATAACGCTTCACCAGATCATACCAGGGGTTATCCGAGTCCTCCAGTAGGGGGCCGGAGTAGTGGCGGTAACCCGTACAGGTGTCATCCACTACTACTCTTCCCCCTAAATCCTCGATCATCGCATATAAATGATCGTTTTCAAGAACGGCCCCCGTAATCATGAGGCGTGCTCTTGAAGAGGACTCTTCCGCTCTTGCATGGAGTTCAGGCAGCACTTCTGCCAGGGCCTCTTCATAGATTGTCTTGGGCATGAGCTGTCCGGCCTGCAGGAGGGCCGCCGTCAAAGGGGAGGGTAATTTCCCCCGCAGTTCCTCCACCTCACTAACCTTTTCCCTTATGCGCCGGCATAAGCGGATGGCTTCCCGCAGTTCCTCCTCTGTGGGCTCATGACCGCTCAGCTCTTTCAATTGCTCCCAGGCCCCCTTGGCCTCTTCCTGATAATATTGATTAGCCCCAGGTGCTTTAAGCATAACTGGGGGAACCATGTTCACGGTTTTTTGTTTACCGGCGAATTCCCAAATGCCGCTTAGACACTGCATGGTATCGCAGGTGTGGACGAAGCCAACCCCCAGCAGATCCTCCCATTGACCTTGCAATTCCATATCCAATACCCCCCGGGCTAATGAGCAGGAAAATGTGGGTAGCTCCGCAGGGGTCCGATTGGTGGAATCCGGCAAAAGACGCAGGGGCTCAAGGCCAAAGGCTATAATCAGTTCTTCCGGAAAATAGGAACACAGTATTCCGAAAAAACGATGATTAGGGTAGCGAGTCCCGCGTCTCAAGCCTTTAAGGGCGGATTCCTCTAAAAGCCAGTTTAGAGAATCCCTTTTCTCTTCAGACATACTCCATTCCAACATCTGGGCATCCTCCTATCTTTCAAATTATCTGGTCGATGCCACTTCCTTGGAACTCTTCTCCCCTTCCCCTTCTGCAGGGGGAGTGTCCCGTAATGCCCGGCGCAGAATCTTACCAATAGCAGTTTTGGGTAAATCGGTACGGAACTCTACGGTTTTAGGGACTTTATAGGGAACAAGGTGTTTACGGCAAAAGGCGATGATATCTTGTTCTGTAGCTGCAGCCCCATCTTTAAGGCTGACAAAAGCCACCACCTTTTCCCCGCTGTAGCCGTCCTTGATCCCAATAACGCAGGCTTCCCTAACAGCCGGGTGTTCATAGAGCACATCCTCCACTTCCCGCGGATAGACATTGAACCCTCCGGTGATGATCATATCCTTTTTACGGTCCACGAGATAAAAATAGCCATCCTCATCCATGGTAGCAATATCCCCGGTGTACAGCCAGCCATTCCTTAACGCATAGGCTGTTTCTTCCGGCCGGTTATAATAGCCAAGCATTAAATCCGGACACTGAATAACCAGCTCCCCAGATTCGCCGGGGGCCAGATCCTCTTCACCTGTGTCGATATCCCGGATTTTAAAGTTTACATCCGAAAAGGGGAAGCCGATGCTGCCAGTTCGATTTTCACCCCGCAGAGGATTACAGCATAGGGCATTGACCCCTTCTGTGAGACCGTAACCCTCCATAAGCCGGGCTCCGGTAAGCTCTTCGAAGCTTCTTTTTACTTCGGGAGCCAAGGCCGCTGCTCCTACAAAGCACCCGATTAAGGAGGAAAGGCTATAGCGTTTTAATTGGGGATAATTAATCATACCTATATACATCGTAGGAACTCCGGCAAAATAAGTGGGCTTATGTTTGTGAATGGCTTTTAGTACATCCTTCGCTTCAAAGCGCGGAATCAAAATCGTAGAAGCCCCTGAGAACAGAGGAGCATTCATGCATACAGACATGCCAAACCCATGAAAGGCCGGAAGAACCGTAACCAAACGATCCTTACTGTCCATTTCAACCCAGGCTATAGCCTGGTAAGCATTCGTAAGCAAGCCATAATGAGAAAGCATAACTCCTTTGGGACGTCCGGTGGTTCCGCCGGTGTAGATAAGGACCGCAACATCCTTCCGGACATCAACCTTTTGCGATAGATGTTCCTTTATTTCAGGACTATTGCTCTGATTCAGCAAATCCTTAAACTTCTTAGCCACTTTTAGGCGGGCTTTACCTCCTGGAGACAACTTCCGTGTGAATGGATACAGGAATTTCAGAGGAAAAGGCATGTACTCATTGAGGGCTGTATAGAAGGTATGCGACAACAAATGGGTTTCTCCGGCGTTGTGGCAAATGTCTCTCACATTTTCCAGCCGCTCTGCCAAAAGGTCCAGACAAATGACTACTTTGACCTGAGCATCCCGAAAGATATGCAATAATTCCGATTCAGTGCTGAGGGGGTTAACAGGAACAACCACCCCGCCAATGCTAAGAATAGCATAATAAGAAATAACATATTGAGGACAATTGGCCAGTAAAAGGGCAACCCGATCCCCCGGATTAATACCCAGCTTTTGCAGAGAACCGGCCAATCGTTCAACTTTATCACCCAAATCTTCGTATTTCATCTTTTTATTAAAATAAATTAGGGCAATATCTTTGGAATTCTTCTTCACGCTCTTTCGGAACAACGCATCCACAGTCTCTTCAGGGTAGTTTAGCTGATGGGGAACCTGTTGGTCGTATTGAGCTCTCCAGGGAAATTCAGACATTTTGTTTTCCTGACTCATGATATACCTCCCAACTCCATTAATATGGTTCTTACTCTCTAACCCTTAATCCCCGGACCCTAACTTCTATATAGTTACAGATTGCTACTCATATACTTTTTCCTCTGTCAAATGGGCATTCACTGCATCCTCTTCTAAGGATCGGTGGGGCTGTAAATTCTCTCGACGCTCTTTGTAATACTCATGTTGAATAATAAGATTCATTACTTCATTGGTACCGGTCCAAATCATGATAAGGCGGATATCCCGCAGCAACCGCTCGATGGGGAATATATTAGTGTAACCAATCCCTCCCATGATTTGCATGGCATCATTCACCACAGCCCAAGCCGAGTCCGTTGCGAACTTTTTCGCCTCTGAGACCAGACGGCGCGCCACATTCCCCGGTACACCTGAGTCCACTGCCCGGGCGGTAGCGTAGACCAAAGCGCGGGCGGCATCCAAGCGGGTGATTGAATCAGCCACTTTGAAATTGACTCCTTGAAAATCTTTAATTTTTCTGCCAAAGGCTTTGCGCTTGGTGCTATAATCCGAAGCTACTTCCAGAGCAGCCCGGGCCATCCCCAAAGCTCCTGCAGCGCTGGTTAATCGTTCGGGGATCATCATCTGATAAAAGATATCTGCTGCCCCGTTTTCCACACCGAGAAGGTTTTCTGCGGGAACTTTTACATCCTTGAAAACCACACGGCCTGCGCCACCTCCGCGGGTTCCCATTAAGCCATAGATATGTTCCACTTCCACTCCAGGGCCACGGTCTACGATAAAGGCGCTAATACTCTGATGGGCGGGTCCTTCCGGATCGGTCTTGGCGTAAACCATGAAGTAGTCAGCACCCTCTGCTCCCACTACAAAGCGCTTTTGCCCATTGAGAATATAAAAATCCCCTTCACGCCGGGCTAAAGTGGTCGCTCCGAAAAAATCCGATCCTCCCCTAGGCTCAGTCAAAGCTTCGGCGGTGTAAAGTTTTCCTTCTAAAGTGGGCTTTAAGTAACGGTTCTTCAGTACCTCCGAGCCGAAATGATTAATCGCTTCTCCGACGATGGAAGGTAAGGAGTAGAGACAGGCCAAGCTCGTACCCAAAACCCCGATCTCTTCGAGAACTGAAACTTCATCCACCCATTGCAAGCCTCGTCCACTATACTGTTCAGCAAAGCGCAAGCCCAGAAGTTTTGCTTGACCTAAATCCATTAGGTATTCTTTTGGATAGGTTACCTTTTCTTCATCCATATCCAGGATAAGCTGTTTTGGCACCTTTTCTTTGACAAACCTTGCCGCCTCTTCTTGGAGGAGTTTTTGTCCCGGGGTCAAGAGGAAATCAAACATACTCTCTCTCCTTTTCTAAAGTGAATAGTCATTCATTTGTCTATTATTATGAATATTCTGACACTGGCAGATATGTACGTCAATACCCTTCTTAAATTTAGAAAAGAATACTTATTTTAGCGAATTAAATCCCGAATATCGAATAGCCCGGAGCAAAAAAGGCTGTTGCTCAACGAACTTTACAGTTCATTTTGCAACAGCCCTCTATTCCATACATAGCACTCTATTCTAGCTCTGTTCTTTCATTCGTCTGTGATACTCTTCTTTCATTTTCTCAAAGGTAGCCTGACTAATGACGTGCTCCACACGGCAAGCATCTTGTGCTGCGGTCTCCTTATCCACACCTAAATAGACCAGATATCGGGTGATGATATCATGACGTTCATAGATATGGGAGGCAATCCTCTCTCCCTCATCGGTCAAGGTAATAACACCGGAAGAATCTACTTCGATATAGTCATTCTTCTTAAGAATTCCTACCGCACGACTTATACTCGGCTTTGTATAACCAAGCTCATTGGCAATATCAATGGAGCGAATATCGCCTTTTTTCTTCTGAAGTATATAAATAGTCTCGAGATACATCTCGCCGGATTCTTGAATACTCATGGCTATAGCTCCTTTTTACATTATTTATACAAGCTTCCTATAATACGACTCTATAAAAGCATAGTATAATTAAGCGGAAAAATCAATCGTTCGCTGTCAAACTTTGCTAAAGAGTCGGCGGGACCTTTGCACAAGCAAAATTCAGTCCACTTTGTGAAAAAAAGCCGCTGACTGATATACAGCGGCGGCTTTCATCGTATTATTATTTAGCTATTGGTTTGATTATTATGGCTTATGATCGGACACACTGCATTCACTCCCGCTACCACAGCTGCTGGAGCATCCTGAGCATCCACCGCTCTTTCTTGTTCTGTACACATTGAGCCCAGCCAGGGCAGCGATAGCAAGAACAACAGCACCGATAATTAAATTCGCTCCATTGGATATTATCCATTCAAGCATAGCATTCACCTTCTTACTACTAGGAATCAAATCTTACTTATAGATGTCACCCTTTTATCGGAACCCCGCTGACTCTTGGGGTAGACCGATTGGGTCTAAAGAGGAAATACAATAGCCCCGCCAGGACAAGGACTGCAATTGCTGTAGCCGCCGTAAACCCTGCGCCGCTGAACAAGGAACCGAATTGGAATACCATGAAGGCAATGGCATAGGCAAAAACCATTTGGTATCCGATGGCAAACCAAGTCCATTTCATATCATTCATTTCCCCTTTGATGGCTCCGATAGCTGCAAAACAAGGAGCGCACAAGAGGTTAAAGATCAAGAAGGAGTAAGCGGAAAGAGCTGTGAAGTGAGCAGCTATTGCACCCAGGCTGCCAAAAGCTCCTTCTTCAACCAATCCCAGCGCATCCCCCGACACTCCGTAGAGAACCCCGAACACGCCAACAACCTCTTCTTTAGCAACCAGTCCCATGATAGTAGCTACCGTACTTTGCCAAGTACCGAAACCAAGGGGTGCAAAAATTGGTGCCACAACTCCGCCGATGGCAGCCAGGATACTGGCATCCATGTCTTCAACCATCTGGAAGGCTCCATCGACCATACCGAAGGAGGACAGGAACCAAATGAAGATGCTGGCTAACAGGATGATGGTTCCGGCTTTCTTAATAAAGGAGTAGCCCCGTTCCCAGGTACTGCGCAGAACACTTCCCGCAGTGGGCATATGGTAAGCCGGCAGCTCCATGACGAAGGGAGAAGGGTCTCCGGCAAAACGACTGGTTTTTTTGAGAATAATACCGGAAATAATGATAGCCGCAACCCCGATAAAATAAGCGCTGGGAGCCACCCACCATACACCGCCGAATACTGCCCCGGCAATCAACGCCACAATCGGCATCTTTGCACCGCAGGGCATAAAGGTGGTGGTCATAATGGTCATTCTCCGGTCGCGATCACTTTCAATGGTCCGTGTGGCCATAACCCCAGGCACCCCGCACCCGGTACCAACCAGCATGGGGATGAAGGATTTTCCGGAAAGACCGAAGCGGCGGAATATCCGGTCCATAATGAAGGCAATCCGTGCCATATAGCCGCATTCTTCGAGAATGGCCAGGAGGAAGAAGAGAACGAGCATCTGGGGAACAAAGCCAAGTACCGCACCGACTCCGCCGACGATCCCATCCACTACAAGTCCGTTCAACCAACCGGCTGTACCGATTCCTTCCATCCAAGCTGCCAGGGGCCCGCTGATCCATTCCCCAAAGAGGGTATCGTTGGTGAATCCGGTAAGAAGATCACCGATTGTCGTAATGGCGATATAGTAGACCATCGTCATGATGACCGCAAAAATAGGAAGGGCCAGCCAGCGATTGGTTACCACTTTATCGATCTTATCCGAGGTAGTGATTTTAGAGGAGCTCTTTTTAATGTAGCTTCCTTTTATAATTGAAGAAATATAATTATACCGGGCATTGGTGATAATGGATTCACTATCATCATCCAGAGCATCTTCTACAGCGGCAATGACCTCTTCCACATCCACAGCGGTCATTTGTTCAAGGATTTTTGCATCCCGTTCGAAGAGTTTTACCGCATACCAGCGCTTCTGTTCCTCAGGAATACCTCCAGGGAGTTTGCTGCCAATATCCTTGAGGGCTTCTTCGATTTCCGATTGAAAAACGAGCCGGGAAGGATTTATTCGATGGTTTTGTGCTGTCTTTACCGCTTTATCCGCTAATTCGGAGATTCCCATCTTTTTGATGGCCGAGATCTCGAAAATTTCACAGCCCAGAGCTTTGGAGAGCTTTTCTGTATTAATCTTATCCCCATTCTTATTGACGATGTCCATCATATTAATGGCAACAATCACGGGAATTCCAATTTCAATGAGTTGAGTTGTAAGATATAAATTCCGCTCCAAATTCGAGCCATCAATAATATTAATAATAGTGTCCGGTTTTTCACCGATTAAATAATTCCGGGAGACGACCTCTTCCAGGGTGTAGGGTGAAAGGGAATAAATTCCCGGCAGGTCAACGATGGTTACATCCTTATGTCCCTTAAGCTTGCCTTCTTTTTTCTCTACAGTTACTCCCGGCCAGTTTCCTACGGTTTGATTAGAACCCGTAAGGACATTAAACAGGGTGGTCTTTCCACTGTTAGGGTTACCTGCCAGTGCAATTTTCAATGGCATCATTGTTCCTCCTTCTCGCAGTTAGCCCAGGCTAACTGCGGGCCAAAAAAAATAGGTATCCTAGTATTCAACTTCGATATTCGCAGCATCATCTTTTCGAATGGAAAGCTCATACCCACGAACATTCAGCTCGATGGGGTCTCCCAAAGGTGCTACTTTGCGCACACATACCTCCGTGCCTTTTGTCAGCCCCATGTCCATAATACGGCGTTTAATAGCTCCTTGACCGTGGAGCTTTACCACCTTTACCGTTTGACCTACCTTCACATCCTTCAGGGTAGACATTCCTGTTCCTCCTTCATCGTCCTTGACGAATCTTCATTGCAGAGCTAAAAAAGAACTTCTTTATGCTCACATTTATGCTTTAACCGTAAGAATCCGTGTTGCCATGGCTTTATTTACTGCAACCCGGGCATCCTTAACGGAAACAATGACATTACCGGCAAGCTCCGTGACCACAGCGATAACCGCTCCTTCCACAAAGCCCAAGTTTTCCAAAAAGCGTTTGGTATTGTCTCTTCCTTTAATGGAAACGACTTTGACATCCTCACCGGGGGTTACCATAGCTAATGGCATTAAGCCAGCAGCCGGTACCAAAGCGGCTCCATTTAAATTTCCAATCGGGAGACCGAGAGTTTGTGTTGTCATTATGATCACTCCTTAATTCACAAAAAATATAGTAAGGCAGTGCTAACTAGGTATAGTTTACCACTGCTAACTCCATTAATCAATATGTTTTTACGTTTATTTCCCGACAAATTTTATAAGAATTGCTTATGATACATTGCCGATTTAGGTAGGGCCATAACAGAAAAAATGCCTGAAGGGCAGTCCGTTGTCCCGGCTCCTACCCTTCAGGCATATCAATCGCTTGGAAAATCATTCTTTTTCTCAGAGGTTAAAGAAACGCGCCCCCAAAATGGAGAAATATCCCTGGGAAACACCGATAAAGACAGCTCCCAGAGAGACCAGGATAGTCGCCACGGAATAATACATAAACTCCCGCCGTAAGGATTCTCCGACTTGTTTACCTTTTAAGAGCATTACCGAGAAGATGGTAGCCAAACCCGCCCCCAAAAGAAGGAAGGGAATACCCGCCAAGGCCGGAATCAGTATGGAAATCAAAACAAGTCCAAACCCCCAGAGTCCTTTCATGCCAATAATGAAGCTTAAGGTGAAGCCGAATACAAATCCTCTTGTAAATATGATGAGAAAGATTAAGGGCGTTCCAATGACGGTTAAGCCGAGAAGCCAAATACCGGCCATAATGATGAATTGCTCCCTGGCCAGCTGAAGAAGGAAATCAGTGTCAAGGGTGGTCGGCTGACCGGCAAGAAGCTTGTCCAGAAAACTGCTGAGTTCCTGGATTTCCCCACTATTTAAGGCACCCACGCCCACTGCTCCAAAGATGACTCCCGCCAGATAAACACTGACCAGAGCCAGATAAATCACCCAATATTGTCGGATATGCTCTCCAAGCTTACGCATACCTCCAGCCTCCCGTCTATAGCCGCACAATGGCTCGCAACACACAAAATTATGTGTCGACATCCTCTATAGACATCCTATTCGGAAAACTAGGAAAGTATGTCCACTACCTTGCCAAATACTCCTCCCCCACCTGCTTGTAAATGCAGCTTTCCCTGGCGGGAAAGGTATATCCAGCGCGCGGCCTTTTCTCCTGCTATCTTCACCAAATCTTCCATAGGGACGTGATGAAGCACATTCATTTCAGTACCAAAACTCTGGAGTAAGCGTTGGACCATTTTCGGTCCGATTCCCGGCAAGTCCTTAAGAGGCAGCTGGTAAATATAGCGCGGATCCGGTTCAGCAGGAATTTCGGCATCCGCAATACTGACCAATCTATCCAGCACACCCATGACCACATGTCCACCACCGCAAGTCGAACATCCCAGTAAGGGCGGCTCCCCTTCAACGACCTTTTCGCAGACTAAACAATAGGTTCTGTGGTATTTGCCAAATACAGGGGGCAGTCCATAGTTAACTAAAACTTCGCCTTTAATCCTATGGACCAGCTCTTGCAGCCCTTGAAAGGAGCCCTCAGATAGATTCAGCAGATTATACTCCCGAGCGATCTTGGGCAGAGAATGGGCATCTGAATTGCTGAAGAGCACGACCTTACCCAATTCGCTGATGGAGCGCGCCATTTGCCGGTCCGCGCTCAGACCAATCTCTAAGGCCAGGGGCATTCCCGGCAAAACATCAAGGAGGCTCTCACAGCAATTGCCATAAATCCCTTTGTGGGGTGTAAAAGCATGAGCAGGCAGCCAGATGCCCTCACCAACCGCTACGGCTTCAAGCCATTGCTCCACACTCAGATGAGCTTTTTGAGAGCTAAGCTGCCAATTCTTTACATAGGGTTGTAGTTTACGGATATATTTTTCCAGGTGGTCTAAGGTAGGGAAATAAGCAAGAAAATGAGCGGAACCCGTCCCCAGAGAGAGTTCGATTTCCGTACCCGGAATAATTATCAATCCTTGGGCCGTATATCCTCCTCCCTCGAGAGGCCGGAGTAAACCCTCTTGAAGCAAAGTAAGAAAATCCTTCCGCACTCCTTGGGATTGGGAATCGATTATCCCGATCATGGATAGACCTTTGATATCACGGGCAACCTGGATGACGCCGGGTAGATTCATGGACTTAGCCGCAGTAATCTTGACTGGTTTTCCATCTAAGCTTTGGCCGATGTGAATATGGAGATCGGTATAGTAACGTGTCACTGTTCTTTACCTAATAACAATAATATGGCCAGCATGGTTTTGGCATCATTAAGTTTACCGGATAAAGCCTGTTCTTTGGCTTGGGCCCAAGGCATACTCACCACATTCAAAAATTCATCCTCATCAGCTTGCAGAGGATCCCAAACTAATTCCGTTGCCTTATAGAGATGAATGATCTCATCGGTAAAGCCCGGGGTCGTATAAATACTGACCAAATGCTCCAAGGTGCCGCGATAACCCGTCTCTTCTCTCAATTCCCGCTCGGCACAGACCAGCGGCTCTTCCCCTGGGTCCAGCTTACCCGCCGGCATCTCTAAGGTAGCCTGCTGAATAGGATAACGATATTGACGGACCAAAAGCAGCTCATCCCCTTTAAAGGGTAAGATTCCCACTGCCCCCGGGTGTCTCACCACTTCACGGGTGGTTTCCGCACCATTGGGCAAACGAACCCTGTCCCGGTCCATTCTCAGCATCCGCCCGGCAAAGACGATTTCTTTTTCCAGGCATTTCTCTTCCAATTTGTCAATCACCGCTCTGCCGCCTTTTTCTGGTTCAGGTTTATTATTCATCAATATTCACTCCCAGGTACCATTTTACTCCTAATCTTATTCTAACTCAAATAGTTAAGCTTTTCATCATTCTCCCTCAGAAGGTGTTCCTTTTGGCACTTTGGGGGTGCAGTTTTCAAAAGGCGGCTTTAATGTTTAATCTCCCATCCGTCGATCAAATGGTGCACCGGTGCACCATTTGATCGATACTAAAGACTCGCGGAACTGCCGAGGAAGGAAGAGATCAGTTGAGAATCTCTATCCCTCCCTGCTCCTCCAGGGTGTTTAAATCATGGGCTTTCAGATAGCCGTTGGATAGGGTGTAAAGTGTATCTCCGATATAGAGGATGCGGGAAATGTTCCGGTTATAGTCATAGCGCCCGGTATGCTGGAGGTTCGCCACCGCTCCCGGGGGGTGGTGAGTTATCATTCCTTTAAGGGTAAAGCCGTCCAATGCGGAAAGATTATAGACAAAGGCTCCCTGAAAAACCGGCTGCCCGTGAGCTAGGCGCGGATCTTTCTGAGCCAGGTAATCGTCTTTGTTTACGATGGCCGGGTCCACATCGCAAACCGTCACCGGAAAAGCCAGGATACCTTTCTCTTTATCAAAAAGAAGGGCTTTATGGTTCGAGAATAGTTCTGACTCTGTCCCTCTGTCCCCAATTTCGACTTTGAATTTTTCTTTGGGGTTGTTCACATCGCTGACATCAAAGAGAGCCACCTTCATGCCAAGATAATAGGCATTTTTCACTGTGCCTTCTCCCGACCAGTGAGGTTCTTCCACCTCTACAGCTTCTTTCCCAAAACCGATAATATGATTCTCATCATAAGGATGGAGGTAATTGCTGTAGCCCGGAATCTTAAGTTCACCGAGAATAGCAGGATGATTCGGGTCTTTTAAGTCCAGGACGAACAGCGGGTCTACTGTTTTAAAGGTGACCATATAGCCCCTGTCCCCCATGAAACGGACTGAGTAAATCCTCTCTCCAGGAGCGATGCTTTCTATTTTTCCCGCCTGATTCATGTTTTGGTCCAAAATATAAAGGTTATTGGTCAGTTCCGCCTCCCCTGTCCGAATAGAAAACTTCTGAAGGGTGGTGGCAATCCGGAAATAACCGTTGTGCTCATCCATGCTGAACTGGTTCAAAATATTACCGGGTACGCTGCTCATCCCCAGATACTTCGTCTCACTATTTTGCAGGTTGAATTTATAAACACGGGTATTTACTTCCGCCGGCATAACCGCAATCATCCTGGACAGAGCAGGGGTATCACTTACTGCCGTATCTGCTGGCTCCGGAAGAGGCCGGTCTTGATCGTACTTATATTCAGGTACGGCCACATAAAGATTTTCCAAGGAGCTGTAGATACTCTCGCCTGCTCCCAGATAGGTTTTCAACTCCATCTTCTTTGCACTCAGATTCTCAAGATCAATTCCGGCAATCAGCAGGTAATTCGGTTGCGGGGACCCCGGAAAATAGCAGATCTCTTCATAACCGATCCGCTTCATTTCCCCGCCTTCCAGGCTGTCTCTGTATCCGGGTGTCGTCAGTGCTTCCGGCTGTTCCTGCAGCCGGTAGAGGGGAATGTATTTATTATTGACCAGATAGAGAATAGGGCCGATTTTTCTTGAGGAAAGATAGTTGCCATCCAGCTCTATTTCTCTGACCTGTTTCAGATTGCTGCGGTCGGCCAGATCATAGACCAGGACCTTGACACTGTTCTGAAAAGAAGAAACCGGTGACGGATAGATTTCTCTCCCATGGTAATAGCTTTGGTTAAGAATAACAGTAAGATACTGTTCATCCACATACATCTCCAGCGGGTAGACTTCCCCGTCATACTGTAGAGCTGAAACGACTTCCATCTCCTCCACAGGATAGGCTTTGGCTACGATCAGTTGATTATCGGTGATCTTATAGATGTACTCTCCATCTGTTTTTACGGTATCGGCCTCATCCACGCCCCAAACCTGGACATTGGTTCCGGAATAATTCTGCTTACTATTTTGATCGGCAGACCCGGCCCTCCCACCGTCATCACCGTTTAAAACACTCTCAGCTGCTACCGTATCGCGACCGCTGTACATCTTTATAGTCCGAGTGTTGGATTCAGCTTCTGCCATCAGTTTTTTGAAATTATCGAAAGATCCTACAAGGGGCAGCGGTTCCACCTGTATTTCTTGCTGAATTTCCTTCTCTGCTTTTCTATCGTCGCTTGCCGCTATTGTCGTCTCCAGGTAAGTATTCCAACCCAAAACAGTGATTAAACAAACCATCGCCAGAGCCAGCCCAATCTTTTGACCTTTCACCTGTTATCCCCCCAAATACACAATTACTATCCGCCGCTTCGTTCTCACTTTATTCTATAGACGTAAAAACCGAAGAAAAACTGGTTCCTTCGGTTTTAATTCGAAAGCCTAGGATAAGTACTATGATGACACCGCTATTCTCTGGTTTTATGAATTTTCTCTTTTAGTTTTTGAAGTCCGATATACTCAACTACTGCACAACGTCCGATATTATTTAAGGAGAGTATTTCTGTCAAAAGACGCCCGGTTGTGTAAGTTCCCACGAGAGATTGATTCAGTGCTTCAATTCCTTGTTGGCATTCCGTTCTGCCCAAAAGATAATCTGTTGAAACATTGTAAAAATCCGCCAGTTTAATAATCGCCCGGGTTTGAAGATCACATTCTCCCTGCTCACATCGGGAATAATGCTGTTGTGTCGTTCCAATAATTTCTGCAATATCGCGTTGCCTCAAATCTTTATCTTCCCGAAGCCCACGGATTATTTCATATGATTTTTTCATGACTCGCCCCTTCTACATTTTATCGGTGTATGAAATGATACCATACACATTACTGATGTATTGACATAAATCCATTATTGATGTACAATACTTAATGATACATTTATAATGTGTAAATAAGGGGATTTTATTCATGGTGACTCACCTTGTGAATCAAAATTTATATTCATATAATGTGTATGGAAAGACAAAAAAAAATAGTCTGCGGATAACATCGACCGATTCCCAAAATGACGCGCATAGGCGCGTCATTTCCTTATACTCCTGAAAGAAAGGTGAATAAAATGGTCTTTAATACTTTAGCGGAAGCCTTAACTAGTATTCAAGCATTGGAGTCGGCAAATACCTCAATTAACATTATAGACATTGACCATAACATCATTTATGAGAGCGCAAGGAAAGATCATAAGCAAAATCTCCGTCCGGATGATCATAATAAAATTGACAATGGATTTTACCGTTCCAGAAACGCTGCATTTGGAATTCTCTTCATTGATAATTGGGTTACTGCCGTAACAACAATACCCATCCTGATTGCTGATAAACCTTATTCACTGGAGTTCAGACAGTTTATCCGGAAAAATATCCATTACAGTCCAGAATCTCGAAATTTCGAAGATTTATCTATCCATCAAATAAAGGAAATGGCTATCACAGACTCCCTCACAAAGCTTTATAATCGAAGATATATTGATGAACGGCTACCCATCGATATGCAAAGTTCTTTCGAATTGGATCAGCCTTTAAGCGTTCTCTTTATAGATATTGATTACTTTAAAAGAATCAATGACCAAAATGGACATATGGCAGGTGACCAAGTTCTTCAGAAGCTGGCTCTCCTGCTGCAAAAGCAGCTGCGCAGGGGTAGTGGATGGGTTGCCCGGTACGGGGGGGACGAGATACTCATTTGCCTGCCTGGCAGCGGAAAAAAAATCGCCAAGAGCGTCGCCAATCGGCTCAGAGAAGCGATTGAAAATTGTACTTTTCACTATAAAGGAAAAGAACTCATTGTCACCTGCAGTATAGGCATCCAGACAATCTTTAAAGATTCTGGCGTAGCAAACGTATCTGAATTGATAGCTATGGCAGATAAGAATCTATATCGGGCGAAGAATGAAGGACGCAACAGAGTGTGCTCATTATGATACCTCCGCAGACAAAAACCGCTTCTTTTGAATAAAAGCCAATTGTTTAGCAGCTCATTGTTGTAATTTCATATCTTATTGGATAAGATATATTAGTACATTACAAATATAAGTAAGCATTCTCATCTAGACTTTTTTCATTTTGTCTATTAAAAGGGGTGAGGGATAATGTCTAAGGATTTAGCTGAGTCGACGAAGGAGCCATTAAAATTTGATGATATTTTCATGCAGTATTATCCCTGTATCTATAAGTTTATTCGGTGGATGACCCAAGACGAAGATTGTGCCCAGGATTTAGCACAGGAAACTTTTTTACGGGCTTTTGTTAATATAGGTACAAGACCGAATCATAATATTTCTGCCTGGCTGCATACCATAGCCAGGAATCTTTGCAATGATTATTGGCGAAAAAACAAAAGAATTAGCAACAGTGAACTGTTGCTTAAGGATGCTCTAGAGTGTGAAGATATAGCTTTGAAGCCCCTGGCAGCAATTGAAAATGAGGAGACAGCCGAACAAATTTATAAGGTTTTAAATCTATTAAAAAGTGAGCAGCGAAGAGCACTGATCCTTCGTGAAATTGAGGGATTGTCCTATGACGATGCTGCTGAAATTATGGGGATAAGTGTGTCAGCCTATACTTCATTGTTAAGTCGGGCAAGAAATAGGTTCATTAAACTAATCATGGCTCCTTGCACAAAAATGGAAAAGGGTCTTTTTACCCCTAAGGAGTACACTGTCTTATACCGTTGGTTCGGCATTGATGCTTGGCCGGAGAACCCGGAACAGGAGATCGTTCATAAGGCTAAGAATTACTTTGATAACTCTGCCGACTCTTTTGATAAATTTAGAAATTCTCTTTACCCCTGTCATCTGGATCAAATTATCTTAAGCAGAGTTTTAAATGAGGATCCCCATATGATTGGTGATTTCGGTTCAGGAACCGGACAATTTACATTGAAAGCTTCCTCCTCAACAAATCTCAAAAAGGCTTATGCCTTTGACATTTCTCCGAATATGATTAACTTTTCCAAACAGCGCTTTAAGCGCAAAGGTCTTCACCATATCCATTGTTTACCTGCGGATTTAAATTCTATCCCTTTAGAAGATGAGACTTTAGATATTGGGTATTGCCTGGTAGTTCTTCACCATCTTTATGATCCCGGTAAAGCGATTAAAGAAATGACCAGGACCCTTAAGCCTGGTGGTCAGCTGATCATTGGCGATTTTGGCTCTCACAATTATAACCTTTTTGTTAAAAACAACAGAGATCTATGGTCCGGCTTTAATCCAGATCAGATGGCGAAATGGTTAAATGAAGCCGGCTTGGAAAGCGTAGATATCAAGGAAGAAAAGGACTGTGTTTTTAGCTCTACAACACAAGAAGGGGAACTTGTTAAAATTCCCCTCCTTGTAAGCAGCGGTATTAAAAAAATCTAATTACCGCCTCTTCACAATTTTTACCGTTTAAAAGCATACAAATAATTAATAGCAATAACCAACAACCAAGAAAGTGTTTACTTCAAAGTTGTTGGTTATTGCTTTTAGTGGATAGATTTAATCGGCTTTATAATCAAGAGTTTTCGCAGGAATAGTTAGCCTTTAATTCTTCCATATCCCCGGCTACAGGGCATTGATGTCTGTAAAAAGGTCATGCCCTGCCATGAGACGGCATTTTGGCTAAGAACCAATGGCGCGTTAACTATCGTTATCGGGCTGGTTTCTTTCTTTTAAAAAAGAATAAAAAATCAATTTCCATATTGTGGCAATTCATAAGAGATTTCATAAGCTATAGTATCTTCACACAAAGGAGGAACTCAAAATGGCATTTGGCACTGGTTGCGCAGGCGGCACTAATTTCGGTGCAGGGATTGCAATTATTGTGGTTATCATTCTGTTGTTAATTGCATTAGGAATCGTATTCTAAAATAAATTCTTAGGAGGTAAAACTATGTACGGAATGGGTTCTTTTGGAATGGGCGGGGGATGTTGCCCTCAACCTATCACCCCAGTTTGCTGCGGCGGCGGATTCGGCTCAGGGATCGGTGTAGGAATTATAGCTATTGCTATCTTGATTCTTATTGCTTTAGGCGTGATTTTCTAAAAATATTGGAGGGAGCATGGCATAGTGGGCGATGCTCCCTTTTCACTTTAGCTACGTCACCCATGCTAGGCAAATCAAAAAATGCGCGGCTACAGCCGCGCATTGCCGGGATAAACTATTTCATTTTTACTGTTTAAAATAATGATATCCTCTTTACGAAGCATTGTCTGTTGTGTACCTGCTTCCGAAGCCTCTTCTACAATCAAGTCCAGGATATTGTTGAGCGTCTCCTCCTTCAGCCCTTGCTCCACAGCCAACACAACGGAGCAGGAAACCATGCCAGCATCCCCATCCGGTACAGTCGTAAAGTGAATACGCACCATGTCACGATCTACTGCCATTTTATCGGCTACTAATGATGCTAGATTAGTTTCTTTTTCACGTATCCAAAGGGGGACTACTTCTTCAATGCTAATAATTGGAGGTATAACCTTACTTTGTCCATTTGACAAAACTTCAGACATTTCCACTTCAACAGTCGGTACTTTCTCCGGTAGTTTTACAATAAGAATGCCAATAAAAAATAGAAAAATGCACAGGATAGAAAGGATTATCTTTTTCGATTTCATCATCGAAATATTGCCTCACTCATTAATATTCATACCAATAATCAATATCCACTTTATCATTGGGTATAGAATTGATCGAAACTTCCCTAAATGTTATCTTTTTATTCGCTAAAATTGGGCTAGTGTATGTGATACTTCCAGAAGTAGGAACGATAATACCACCATTCAAAGATTGATCTATATAAGTTGAGGTGGTGTATCCATTATAGCCCGTTGGAGGAGTACCACTTATCGTAACTTGGTTAACAGTTATATAATGATAGGTAGTTGAGCCTACATAGCCACCTACGGTATAGTTCACTTTATACAAGGTTGTGTCACCATAACCTAGCACATTAGAAACCGTTAATGTGTAATTATAGTTACTATATGAAGTGACATTGTAAGTATTCCGTCCTACAGCATCACCTCTAGCTTTTAAGTCTTCTTGATTTGTAATTTTAACATCAACAATAACGCCTTCATCTACAGGTATGCTAAAACTCCATGGTTCTTGACTGTCTTCTTCCATTAAATATGCGTTTTCATCTAAATATTCAAAAACCGCTTTCATTCTCATATCAATTTTTTCTTGACTTAAATCACTTATTCCTTGTCCAGCCTCTGTTTGGGCAAAAGCGCTCATTGGTGCTACCGCAACAATGACTGTCATTAGCGCTACAACTAAAAACTGTTTAATTCTTTTCATAATAAAATCCTCCTCTAAATTCTTTTTTCTATCCTGTGAAAATCTATTTAATCCAATTATTCTATATTTTTCCTGAACAGTCAATATTGATAATTTCGACCTAATTATTTACTTTTATCCATTATAATCAAAAAATCAACATGTACTACTAAAGGCAATCAGCAGTAGTTAAGGCATTCAACGGGAATTGGACGGCAAAAAAAAACAGCCCAAAGTTCAAATGCCCTTGGGCTGCACTTCTGTACAGGTAGCAACCTATACTCCGTTCATTATTCCGGCTTTAAACGACGCTGATAATAAATAAAGACAGGAAGAGGAATCACGATCCAGCCAAAGCTCTTAATCAGGCTGTTTAAAGCCCGCTCTTTAGATCTGTTTTTCTCATCATTCACCATGGTCTGATAATCTGCTTTTAGCTGTTCTTCAGTTTTCTTCACAGCAGGGGGCGTGGTTTCCATTCCTTTATCGTAGCTCTGGCTCCGTTTATATTCTTCGAAAGACATATAGTAACTCTGAGGAGCCAATAAATCCGCCACAGCCATGAAGGCCGCCACACTTCCCCCGATGGTCATCATCAAGGTAGCGAACAATATCAAATAGGTGTATACAGTCTTAATCATTCCTTTTCCCCTTTCCTTTTGCTCAGTTGGTTCTTCATTCCGATTATGTGAGCGTACTGATAACGCAATTCCTGCGATGACCAAGACAACTACTATTATGGCTATTCCTAAAACCATGATTAACGAAAAGCCCACCAAGATTTCCCCCTCCCTTTTTATCATAGTATCATGTATTCTGTTTAATAGTATAGACGGTAAAGAGAAATTCTTTCTTCTGCGCCCGACTAAAACAAATTGTATTAAAGTGCCAAAAAACGGCAGCTTTAATCTCAAAGCCACCGTCAAAATATGCCACTTTAATAGGTCAACACTTCGCATCCTGTGTCCGTAACCAGAACCGTCTTTTCCCATTGGGCAGAGGGCTTGCCATCAGCTGTATAAACTGTCCAGCCATCTTTTTGGTCGAGAACTATGTTTGCCTTGCCCATATTGATCATCGGTTCTACAGTGAACACCAGTCCAGGCACAAGCAGCATTCCTGTACCTCGTTTAGATACATAGCTCACCCATGGATCTTCCTGGAACTTCTCACCAATGCCATGTCCCCCTATCTCTTTAACTACAGAGTAACCGTTCTTTTTCGCATGGTCATTCACCGCTTGCCCCACATCCCCAAGAAATCCCCAGGGTTTAACTTGTCGTATTCCCAGCTCCGTACATTCTTTGGCCACCTCGACAAGTTTTCTCTTTTCATCAGAGACTCCGCCAATACAAAACATGCGTGAGGAATCTGAATAATAGCCCCTGTATAGAGTGGAAATATCAATATTGACTATATCCCCGTTTTGCAGCCTTACCCGGCTTAACGGGATACCATGGCATACCACCTCATTGATAGAAATACAAACACTTTTTTGAAATCCCTTGTAGTTCAGGGTTGCAGGTATCCCGCCCAGTTCTTTTGTTTTGTTGTATATGAGACGGTCAAGCTCTTCGGTGGTTACACCTTCAACGACAAAATCTTCTATATAGTCCAGCAGGACTATGTTGAGCTTACTGCTCTCGCGGATACCCTCAATCTGCTTTGGGTTTTTCAGTAAACTGCGTTCCGGTATCTCATAACCTTTTGCGGCATAACTTATTATTCTTTCATCCAGAATGGCATGACACTTTTTGTATTTTTGTCCGCTGCCACACCAACACGCTTCATTCCTGCTTAATTTATTCAACATAAAGACACCCCACCTTGAAAAAATAGAATCCTGCCCCGTTTAAAGCTCAGGAAAAGATGTGCCTGGCGGAGATTTCCGGAATTGACTCGGGGAGCATTTAAACACGGCGGCAAAAGCCCTCGTCAAGGATTCCGACGAGGAATAACCATAACGGAAGGCAATTTCCGTTATCTTATCTTTGGTATTGAGCAGATCGTGTGCAGCGGCCTTCAATCTGCACTGGGCAAGAAATTGTTTATATGTCATGCCGATATGTTCGTGGAACTTCGCCGAGCAATAGTAAGGTGAATATCCCACATAGGACGACATTTCTGTCAAGGTTGGATTCTTGGCGATATTATCCTCGACCCATTTTGCCATGGCTTCTATGGTTTGCACTGACATTTGCCTCACTCCCATTCTATTTTACTAAAACTATCAATCAAATGCCTGATATAAGTTGTAAACTTTTTACTTCATACTATTTTAACCATAAAAAAACCCTTTTCAATCAATAGGGACTATTGATTGAAAAGGGTGGTTTTTTTACAGCATTTTCGCCATTCTTAATTTATCCGCCACCATCGCGATGAATTCGGAATTGGTGGGTTTACCCCGGTCCACATTGATAGTATAACCGAAAAAGCGATTCATAAATTCGATATTGCCACGGTCCCAAGCCAGCTCAATTGCATGGCGGATAGCTCGTTCCACCCGGCTGGGAGTGGTATTGTATTTTTCAGCAATCATTGGATAAAGCTCTTTTGTCACAGCTCCCAGGAGAGATACATCCTGAACCACACAGACGATAGCATCTCTTAAGTATTGATAGCCCTTGACATGAGCAGGTACACCCATCTGATGGATCATACGGGTCACTTCCACTTCAAGATTGCGTGGATTCGTACCAACGGCTGAAGGGGAGGCCGAAGCAATAGGAGGTACCGGAGCCGCACCGTTTCCAGAGTTCTCATTATTGTTATATTTGGCCAAAGGAATGACGCCTTGGAGTTGGCGGATTCTTTTGCCCAGTATCTCTAAGTCAAAAGGCTTTAGAATAAAATAATCCGCACCCAGTTGAACAGCTCTTTGGGTCATACTTTCTTGGCCAAAAGCTGTAAGTATAACCACGCGGGGTTTCTTAATGTCTCCTTGAAGTTTTTCTAAAACTCCCAGACCATCCAGGTGGGGCATGATTATGTCCAAGACCACCAGATCGGGTTGTTCACGGTAGATTAGGTCCAATGCTTCATTACCATGGTAGGCAATTCCTACCAGCTGCATATCCTGTTGACGTATAATATACTCCTTTAAAACCTCTACAAACTCCCGATTATCATCGGCTAATAAAACTCTGATGGGCTTTTGCATAAAAAACGGCTCCCCCTTGCACGAAAACATGGTTAGTCTTTCGACAATTGTACATTTATTTCCTGCTATACACAGATAAATTTACAATCCTAGCTTAATTAGTTCTTAATTTTCTACTTTTTGTGAAAAAATTAAGCAACTTATTACAGTATACCATTTGAAATGAACTATTCAAGACTACTTCCCAAATTTTTCTAACATTCAGTCAAATGTTTTATTATTCGACAATAAATCTAATAAATCTCTCCAAATAGAAATACTTCCATTGAGAACACATCTCAATGGAAGCAAGGAAGGTGATTTAGATTTAATTATGCTACTTCTTTTTTATCAATTATTTCGGCATCCTTAAGCATATTTTGAATGAAAACACCATATCCACGGGAAGCATCATTGACAAAAACATGAGTGACCGCTCCAATGATTTTGCCATCTTGAACGATAGGACTTCCTGACATGCCCTGAATAATCCCGCCCGTCTTCTCGATAAGCTCCGGGTCGGTTACTTTAATAACCATATTTTTGCTATCCATACGATTGTTCATAATCCGCTCTATCTGTACATCATACTCTTCAATTCGTTCTCCTTCTAATACAGTGTAAATTTTTGCCGGCCCTTCTTTAATCTCAGATTCCCAGCCTACGGGAACAGGTTCTTTGAAGTAGGGATTATTGACTTCTCCTTTTAAAGAACCAAAAATTCCAGAGACAGTGTTCTTCTCGATATTGCCTGAGAATTTTGATTGGTTAACGAATGAGCCAATTTTTTCTCCGGGATGTCCTCGTTTCCCTTTCTCAATGGCATAGATTGTGGAAGCTACCACATTGCCGTTGAGGATCTCAATTCTTTGATTGGTATCCACATCATTGATGACATGACCTAAGGCTCCGTATTTGTGACTTGTAGGATCGTAGAAGGTTAAAGTTCCTACACCCGCCGCTTCATTTCTTACATAAAGACCTACCCGATGACGATTGGTTTCAGGGCAATAGACTGTTGACACCCGCTTTTGAGTGGTTTGACCATTGTGATTTAAAAGAATTTCTGAGAATCCTTGCTTTTCACCGGCACGATTGATGGCATTGGCTACATCCTGATCACTGTTCATTTCGCGGCCATCAATTTTTAGTATGATATCTCCCACTTCGATTCCTGCATCTTTGGCCGGATACACTAATTTCCCCTCTTGGTTCTGTACTGCTGCTTGACCGACCACCATGACACCTTTAGCCTGTAAGCTTACTCCAATGGATTGTCCACCTGGTAAAAGCATCAGCTGGGGCATGACTTGAATGGCACTGGATTTAAAGGGAATCAGTCCAAACAGTTTGTAAGTGACCTGAACAACTTCAGACTTTCCCGTATTCGCAGCCATGATCGCGTCCGTTTCGGCAGCTTTTACTTCTTCTGTAACGATCAGGTTGGACAAAACTCCCGTCAGTTGTGGAAGATTGCTCTGACTGGATTCTTGGAGCACCGGAAGCCTGGCTACCTGATGGAGTGTTGGATTAAGACTGAGAAAGGTACAGAGAAGAACACTGGCGAAGACCATGGCTCTCTTCGTTTTCACTCTCTTATCACCCTCCGTCTTTTTGTCTCCCCATGTTCTTCCTTTCTCCCTATGCAATTATTTTTTTCGGAATCTAATAATAAATTAACCATTGCGATTTCTTTTCATCCTGTCAATTCCGTTCTGAATTACCAAATAAAAAAATAGAAGGCCAAATTCACCTTCTATTCTATAAAATCTCCATAATAGTTCATTTCTATAAGAGATTATTAAATTTTTTTCCTAAGGTTGCGTGCATGCTCCAGAGCAATCGTTTCTTCATCTCCGCCCAGCATACGGGCCAATTCATGAATCCTCTCTTCTTCCGTTAACTGTTGAATGCGGGTTCGCGTTCTTTCATTGATAATTTCTTTTTGAATGCCAAAATGATGATCCCCAAAAGCGGCCACTTGAGCAGCATGGGTTATACAAAAAACCTGTTTTCCCTCGGCTATCTTGGCTAACTTTTCTCCTACCTTCTGAATGGTACGCCCACCGACACCGCTGTCCACTTCATCAAAGACAAAGGTTCCCACACTTTCAATTTTCGAGAGTAAGCTTTTCATGGCCAACATTAAGCGGGACATCTCTCCACCCGAGGCTACCTTGGCCAGAGGCTTAAGGGGTTCCCCCACATTGGCACTAAAATAAAATTCAGCCTGTTCGGATCCACCGACTTGAGGCTCACTCAAGGCTGTGAAATGAACCTCGAAACTGCTTTTCTCCAACCCCAAATCAGCACATTCTTCTTTCAAACCTTCTGCTAACCGTTGAGCTTGAAATCCCCGGAGCTGGGATAACACCTTGGCTTTTTGTTCATAGCCCTTGAGGCTTTTTTCCTTATCCCGGACCAAAGCCTCAAGCTCACCCTGGAGATGGGTTATGGTATGAAGCTCTTTCAACATCTCTTCTTTGGTTTGGAGAACCTCCTGCACCGTGTGTCCGTATTTTCGCAAACGCTGCAATTGGATTAAGCGTTCCTCGATTTGGTCTAAGCGACCAGGATCAAAGTCAAAGCCTTCCCGGTAAGACATGACTTGAGAGGCCAAATCTTCAATCATGTAATAAATGGACTCGATAGGCTCAAGCATAGTGCTGCAGTCCTCATCATACCGGAGGATTTCCTGCAATGCTTTCCTTATCCGTCCGATTTGATCAAAAGCGGAGGATTGCCCATTGCCCTCATATAAAAGGGCATACACTTCCGTAATATTTCCCATGATCTTTTCCGAATTGACCAAACGCTTCTTTTCCTGTAATAATGAGTCCTCTTCATCCGGTTGAGGATCGACCAAGGTGATCTCATCGATTTGATAGCGCAAAATATCTTCACGACGCTCTCTGTCCGCTTCGCTGCGCAGAAGTTGCTGCTCTCTTTGGAGAAGAGTGCGATAAGCTCTGGCCGCTTGATTTACCTGGTTAAGGAGCACCAGCTGCTTCTCTCCTCCGAAAGCATCCAGTAACCCGCGATGACTGTCCGGGTTAAACAGGGATTGGTGTTCCATTTGACCGTGGATATCCACCAAACCCTGGACTAAGGTTCGATAGAGGGTTAAGGGGACTGTTCTTCCTTGAACACGACAGATATTTCTGCCACTGCGATTAATTTCACGGGAAAGGATAAGTTGGCCGTCTTCAAGAAGATAACCGGCTTCTTCCAGACCTTCAATAACCTCCGGGGGACATTCTTCAAAAATTCCCTCCACCAAAGCTTTTTCCATACCATGGCGAATAAAATCCGTGCTGGCTCTACCCCCAAGCAATACCCCAAGAGCATCAATAAGCATGGATTTACCCGTACCCGTTTCTCCCGAAAAAATAGTCAATCCCCTGGAAAAGGATAATTGCACCGCTTCCATCAAGGCGAAATTCTCCACATGGATTTCTGTTAACATGTCCATCCATCTCCCCTTTGGCTAATGACCCTATTCCATGAACTGAGCGATACGTCCCCGGACGATGGGGACCGCATCGGCAGGCTTTACCACTAAGAGAATGGTATCATCCCCTGCCACCGTTCCGATCACTTCTTCCCAATTGCTGTGATCGATCAGGCTGGCAAGGGCCTGCGCATTTCCGGGAATGGTCCGCAGGACCACTAAATTCTCGCTGTCATTAATTGTAACTACAGTTTCTCTCATCCGTCGTTTTAACCGATCCGGTGTGCTGAGAGGCTGAGTCGTACCCGGAACAGCATACCGGTAATCATCTTCTGAGGTAGGTACTTTGATTAATCCCATTTCTTTGATGTCACGGGATACGGTAGCCTGGGTTACATCAAAGCCTTCCTTCCTTAATAACTCTGCAAGCTCCTCCTGGGTATGAATCACTTGATTATTAATAATTTCTTGGATTTTCATCTGGCGACGGGTCTTCATTCAGTATCCCCCTTATTCTTCTGAACCAAAATCCAGTACGGCGCATTAAGAGCTTGATTGATATACTCTCCCCGCAAAACACTGTACTTTCGTCGAGGTAAACAGCTTAAGAACTCCTCCACTGCAGCCGCTTCTTCCACCCCACCGGGATGACCGCGATACACCGTAAGCGCGATGACACCGCCTTGGCGAAGCAATTGGAGTACAGCCTCCAGGGCCGCAAGGGTTGAGGCGGCTTGGGTGGTAATCTCCTGACTATGCCCTGGCAGGTATCCCAAATTAAACATAGCTGCTTGGACGGGGCATTGAACCTTTTCCAGTAACCGCCCATGATCCCAATGATACAGACAAACACGATCTTCAACTTGATGTTCCTCGAGAAGTATTTTGGTTTGCTGAAGGGCAACCTCCTGAACATCAAAGGCATAAACCCTTCCTGACCCTCCCACCTGCTGGGCAAGAAACAGAGTATCCCGTCCCCGGCCGGCTGTGAGATCCAAGACAATATCTCCTGGTTGTATACTTGCCCTAAGAATAGTCCTCAGAAATCCTTGTATATCTTGAAGTCGGTTATTCATGCCAACGATCCTTTAACTTTTCCCGCACCACATGGGGAAAGCTCCTTTTCCCCAGGCGAATCAATAAAGCGTTAATGGAAGCCCGCTTAATAACTACCTTTTCGCCATATTTGACAACCGTACGATGATAGCCGTCAAAACTGACGATACACTCTTCCCCACGGGCTAAGATAATTTCAATGTTCTCCTTAGCCGAAATGACCATGGGACGGGCTGATAAGGAATGAGCTGCCAGTGGAATCAGCAATATGGCCTCTACGTTAGGGCTCATGATGGGGCCCCCTGCGGATAGGGCATAGGCAGTAGAGCCTGTGGGCGTGGATACAATCAAGCCGTCGGCCGGGTAGCTTACAGAGGGTTCTCCCGTTAGGTTAGCCTGCAGGGTAACCATGGCTGAAGAAGGATCTCTTAAAAAGACCACATCATTTAACACACAGAAAGCCTGGTCTGAATCATTTACTGTTGCTGTGAGCATAAGACGTTCTTGGATGTTATACTCATGATCAATGACCTTGTCTAAAGCATCAAAGATCTCATTTCGTTCAATTTCACAAAGAAAACCCAGGCGGCCAAGATTGACACCTAGGACGGGAATAGCATAAGGAGCAGCCTCCCGGGAAGCTTCGAGCAATGTCCCGTCTCCTCCTAAGGAGATGAGAAAACTCACACCCTGAGCAGTGATCTTTTCCCAATCGGTATAAACATCCCACCCACGTTCTTCAAACCAATGGGTGATCTGCTCGGCTAAGGTTATGGCTTCAGGTTTACTGCGATTAATCCATAAGCCGACTCGATCCACAGCTTTTCACTACCTTCCTAGTTGAGCATCTTGTACAATCTCAGGAATCAGTTCCCGCCAAGGCAAACTATGATCCTGTTCACGGTTTAACCAAGCCAAATATTCGATATTTCCCTCTGGGCCTCGGATAGGGGAAAAATCCAAGCCTTTAACCTTAAGTCCATTTTTCTCCGCCTCTTCAAGAACATGGACTAAGACCCCTTGGTGAACCTGGGGATCCTTCACAACTCCCTTTTTCCCGATATGCTCCCGTCCCGCCTCGAACTGTGGTTTAATCAGAGTAATAATTTGGCCATCCTCTTTGAGTATCTCCAGCATGGCCGGAAATATTTTCGTGACGGAGATAAAGGCCACATCAGACACCACAAAATCCACCTGTTCCGGCAAGGAATCCCGCTTAAGATAGCGGGCATTGACGCGTTCCATACAGACAACCCGAGAATCCGTGCGCAGCTTCCAATCCAACTGACCATAGCCTACATCGATGGCATAGACCCGCTGAGCACCGTTTTGCAAAGCACAATCCGTAAACCCTCCGGTAGAGGCCCCAATATCAGCTACAACAGCTCCGGCAAAGGATGCGGGAAATACTTTGAGAGCCTTCTCCAGCTTGAGGCCGCCCCGGGAAACATAGGGTATCAAGTCTCCCCTGACTTCCAGGACAGTATCCTCTGCCAGTTCCAAGCCCGGTTTATCCAGCCGCTGTCCCTGGCTGAAGACCAGCCCGGCCATGACGGCGGCCTTGGCTTTTTCCCGGCTTGGGGACAGACCCTTTTTTACCAGCAAACTATCCAGTCGTTCTTTTCCTTTAGACACTGCTTCTACCCTCAATCCGCTGTAAAACCTTTAAACGCTCCGCTGCCTTTAGTATACCAACAACAGATAAACCATACCCTTGATGCAGCAAAGAAATGGCTCCTTGATCTACATAATCGTCATAACCTAAACGTTCGACGACCACATCGGCCAATCCCTCATCAGCCAGAACTTCTATAATGGCGCTTCCCATGCCCCCTGCCAGCATATGGTCCTCGACTGTAATGAGGCGCTTGGTCATCCGGGCATAGCGAAGAATCGTCTCTCGATCCAAAGGATTGATATAACGCAGATTAATGACGGTTGCTTCCACTCCGCGGTGACGGAGCTCCACTGCCGCGGCCATGCAGGTATACACCATAGGACCAATCCCAATCAGGGTAATATCCTTGCCTTCTTGAATGACCTCGGCTTTACCCACGGGAAGTTCCTTGAGCTCTTCAGTCAATTCCACCCCTTGACCCACAGAACGGGGATAACGTAAAGCGACAGGTCCGTCCAGTTGCAAAGAAGTGTAAAGCATATGGCGCAGCTCATTCTCATCCTTCGGCGCCATAAAGACCAAATTCGGTATTACCCTTAAAAAGGAAATATCAAAAACTCCGTGATGGGTCGGTCCATCATCCCCGACCACGCCGGCACGATCAATAGCCATGACCACATTGGCATGGGGCAAGCAGACATCATGGAGAACCTGGTCATAAGCACGTTGATAAAAGGTAGAATAGATGGACACCACGGGCTTCATCCCCCCAAAGGCCAAGGCCGCTGAAAAGGTCACCGCATGCTGTTCCGCGATTCCGACATCAAAGAAACGGTCGGGAAATTTTTGAGCGAAGAGATTAAGGCCTGTGCCACCAGGCATGGCCGCAGTAATCGCTGCAATCCGCAGATCTGTTTCAGCAATCTCGCACAGGGTCTTCCCAAAGACTTCGGTATAGGTAGGTGGGGCCGGCTTTTTGATTACTTCCCCTGTCACCTTATTGAAAGGTCCCACCCCATGGAAGAGGGAGGGGTTTTTTTCTGAAGGCTCATAGCCCTTTCCCTTTTGAGTCAAAACATGGACAAGTACAGGTTCCTTCACCATTTTGGCTTGTTCGAGAACCTGTTCCAAAGCAATTTGATCATGACCGTTAATAGGGCCAAGATAGGTAAATCCCATTTCTTCAAATAATAGTCCCGGCACCAGCAGATACTTCAAGCTGTCTTTGGCTTTCTCCGCGGCTTTGGCCACCTTGGAACCAATTCCCGGAATCCTCTTGAGGAGATTTTCGATCTCATCTTTGCTGCGATCATAGCGTGGGTCTGTACGCAACCGGTTAAGATAAGAGGACATAGCCCCTACATTTTGGGCGATAGCCATTTCATTATCATTGAGGACCACAATCATATTGGTTTTGGTATGACCAGCGTGGTTCAATGCTTCAAAAGCCATTCCCCCGGTCATAGCTCCATCACCGATGACAGCAACCACTTGATTCTTCTCTTTGCGCAGATCTCTTGCTTTAGCAAAGCCGACAGCTGCCGAAATGGAGGTGCTGGAATGACCTGTTTCAAAGCAATCATGAGGGCTTTCACAGCGTTTGGGGAAACCGGATAGGCCTTTATAAAGTCGTAAGCTTTTAAATTCCTTTTGTCTACCTGTGACTAATTTATGAACATAGCTCTGATGGCCCACATCCCAGATGATTTTATCCTTCGGGCTGTCAAAAACGCGATGCAAGGCAAGGGTTAATTCTACGACTCCAAGATTGGGAGCCAAATGCCCTCCATTGGAGGAGACCACATCAATCATTTCTGTGCGGATTTCCTGGGCAAGCTGTTCTAGTTCGGGATAAGTCAGCCCTTTTAGATCCTGGGGCTGGTCAATTTCTTCGAGAATCCCCACTACGCTTCCCCCCCTTCCGTTTTTTATCTGTAACTGTCCAACCTGTTAAATCTTCAACTCGGGCCATGAGACTTCCCACCTGCCCTATAATCTCGTCGGCTTTTTGAATAGCAAAGGTCTTACCCGCCGCCTTTCCCGTCACTGTAACGGAGGCCACCAGAGCAATCAGCAAGGTACTGATCCAAATCTCATGGGCTTCCAGGGTAGGGTAGGTCCTAATGATTTCTAAGACAATGGAGGCGGACATCCCTCCGCTTATGGCACCTGTCACATCGCCGACAATATCATTGGCAAAATTGGCAACGGTATCCGCATGTCGGACTAAAAAGACGGTTTGCCGTGCACCGGGAACCTTGTTTGCCGCTTTGGCATGATGAGGCTTCTCCGTGGCAGCCGTGGCAGCGATCCCAATTATATCAAAACCAATATTGATAGTAATAATGACCAGCAAAAGAACGAGGGCTAAAAAAATATTTGTTTTTCGCATTAAAATTTCGGTTCCCAAGCTGGCAATGACCGCTAATGAAAAACTAAGCAGGAAGACAAAGGCGATATGCTTCCAACTCTTGCGTTTATACCCCAATAGTGACCCTCCAAATCGATCCGTTACATCAACGCCCCGACAATAATACCCACAATCGCCCCGGCAAAAACCTCAAAAGGGGTATGACCGATTAATTCCTTAAGGCGTTCTTGGGACAGATGGGACATTTGTTGATAAAGCTCCTCAACCAATTGATTGATCACTTCGGCTTGTTTGCCGGCTGCCCTTCGTACCCCGGCCGCATCATACATAACAATCATGCCAAAAATCACAGCAATAGCAAAAATCGGCGAACTCCATCCATAGTATTTCCCAACCCCAATGGCCAGGGCACTCACTGTAGCGGAGTGTGAACTGGGAAATCCTCCTGAGCTGAAGAGGAAGCCCACATCAAAGGTTCTATGAATGGAAAAGTTGATGATAAGTTTCAAGGTCTGGGCAATAAACCAGGCCATAATAGCAGAGATAAGTATGATATTATCGAGAATTCCTGATATTACGCTCATGCTTCACCTCAATGCTTCCGCTGAGCAATATAATCAGCAAATTCGTGCAGAAAGCCGGCCCGCTCTCCTAAAACCTCCAAGGCGGCATGAGCTTCATCGGTCTTTACCTTCAATTCCAGCTTAGCGCCTTCCAGTCCCATTAAAGAGGGGTAGGTGGATTTATGCTGTCGGAGATCGCTATGAACGGGCTTACCCAGGGTTTCGCTATCACTTTCAAGATCGAGGATATCGTCCTTAATCTGGAAAGCGAGACCGATGGCTTGGGCGTACCGGGTCAAAGCGTCGATCTTCTCTTCCGTTCCTCCGGCAAGAATAGCTCCTAAACGAGCGGAAACTACCAGCATCGCCCCGGTTTTCAGACGATGGACTTGCTCCAGCTCGGAAAGGTTCAGCTGCTTTTCTTCAGCTTCCAAATCCAGCACCTGTCCACCTACCATTCCCGCAGGTCCTGCTGCCTGGGCAACTTCCCTGATGGCCCGAAGCTGACGTTGGGGCTCTACCCCGCCCATGGGTTGAGCAAGAAGTTCAAAGGCATAAGTTAAAAGGGCATCACCGGCAAGAATGGCCTGTCCTTCCCCGAAAACTTTATGATTGGATAAACTCCCCCGCCGGTAATCGTCATCGTCCATGGCGGGAAGATCATCATGGATTAAGGAATAGGTATGTATAAGCTCCAAACCACAGACTGCCGGAAGGATATCTTCACCTTCACCCCCCACAGCATGAGCCGCCGCAAGAGCCAGAACAGGGCGAATGCGTTTGCCCCCTGCAGAAAGGGAATACTTCATGCTTTCAGTAAGGGTACCGGCCTGCCAAGGAAGTCGTGCCAAATAGGAGTCCACTAATCGAGCATAATCATCTAATTCCTTCTGAAACATTAAATCATCCTTCCACAGGAAAATCTGCCGGACGTACTTCTAATTCCCCATTGGGATTTTCCAAGAGAATTTGCATTTGCTTTTCAGCATAATCAAGCTGGTTATTGCAATTCTGAACAAGCTCTATTCCCTGGCGAAAGAGATTCAAAGCCTGCTCAAGGGGTACTTCTTTTTGCTCTAGCTCCCGTACAATACGCTCTAAATGCTCGATCCCCTCTTCAAAGGATAGTTCTTTATTCACTGTTTCCATCGTATTTCCCCTTTAAGAATCTGCTTATTAATTGGAATCAACACTTTTAGCTAATACGGCGCAAGTCAGTATACCTTCTTGCAGCCGTACTTGCACCTGTTGACCCACATTGATATCTTCACTCCTGCGCAGAACATTCCCTTTCGGACCATAAGTGAGGGAGTAACCCCTCCCCAAAATCGCTAAAGGACTTAGTAGATCCAGCTTCGCAGTCAATAGTTTTAGTATACCATTTTTATCAGAAACAAATCTAGTCATCCCTTGCTCCATACGTTCACTGAGGGAATCCAAGCGTTGGCGATTTTGGTCGATACGCCAGAAAGGATTGGAAAGGGGCCCTATTCCTTTCAAGCTGTCCAACCGCTGCCTTTTGCGCTGAAGCTGCGAGTTCATGGCGCTGTGTAGCCGAGACTTCAACTGCTCGAGATCGGTTTTTAATTCCAGCCACACAGGAACAGCCAGTTCAGCGGCAGCCGAAGGAGTGGGAGCTCGCAGATCTGCCACCATATCCGCAATGGTCACATCGGTCTCATGGCCTACTGCAGAAATCACCGGTATCCCGGATGCGGCAATGGCACGAGCTACCTCTTCGGTATTGAAAGCCCAAAGCTCTTCCAGGGAGCCTCCGCCGCGGCCGACAATGATCACATCCACTTGAGAGTGCCGATTCAGCCGGGCTATAGCCTGAGCTACTTCCCTGGGAGCAAGTTCTCCTTGAACAGCGGCAGGTGCCAGAATCCAGGAAATTTGCGGATTACGGCGAAACATGACCTTCAGTATATCTTTAATAGCAGCTCCCGTGGGGCTGGTAACAATACCTATGCGACGGGGGTAGCGGGGAATGGCCTTTTTGCGTTCCGGAGCAAATAAACCTTCTTGGGCTAAACGCTCCTTTAGCTGTTCGAAAGCTAAATAAAGGGCACCTACCCCGCTGGGCTGCATCTCCTCGGCATAAAGCTGAATCGTGCCATCCCGCTCATAGATGCGAATACTTCCCCGCACCAGGATTTTCATTCCATCTTGAGGGGTGAAGCGAACCCGTTCGGCACGGCTTCGGAACATGACCCCTTTAATGCTGGAATGTTCATCTTTTAAGGTAAAATACCAGTGTCCCGAGGGACGGTGGTTTTTGTAATTGGAAATTTCCCCGCTGACCCAGCAATTTATAAAATCCGGGTTGTCATTGAGGGTCTGACCGATTTCTCGGGTTAATTCAGCAACTGTCCAAATCTTGGGCACAATTTTCACCTCTTACTCATAATACAAAGACGCCTGCGACTTTTCAAGATAGAGTAAAAGCAAAAAGGGAGGTTTCCCTCCCTATCAGAACATTTTCTTTTTCCACAAGGCCAAGGCACTGATACCGGCAATACTAAACGCAATCACGGTAACCAAGCCAAAACCGTAAGGGTTATCCCCAAAAGGAACGGGAACATTCATTCCCCAAAAGCTGGCCAACATGGTCGGTACCGCCATAATAATGGTTATAGAAGTCAAAAGCTTGATGACCATATTCTGATTGTTGGAGATGATCGAAGCAAAAGCATCGGAGAAACCAACGATAATATGGCTGTACATCTCAACCATTTGGATCGCCTGATTGTTTTCAATGATGACATCTTCCAGCAAATCCTCATCTTCTTCATACATCTTAATCAAGTGCTGGCTTTGACTATTGGAACGTAAACGCATCAAACGGTCCATGACCACTCCATTGGAGCGAAGTGAGACCGTAAAATAGGTCAATCCTTTTTGCAGATCCATCAATTGAAAAATCTCCTGATTTTTCATGGAAGTGCGCAGGTCCATCTCAATTTGATCCGTGTACTTATTAATCTGGCGCAGGTACTTCAGATAATAGGAAGCAGATTTATAGAGGAGCTGGAATAAAAAGCGGGTCCGCTTCGCCGTATTAAAGCTCCGACAAGTATCGGCATTAAACTCCGCAAACACTGGGTTGTCTTCCAAGCAGACCGTAATAATATGATCTTTTGTCACAATCATCCCCAGGGGCAGAGTATCGTAATTGGTCTCGTTAATCATCAAAGGAATATTAGTAATTACCAATATGCAATGGTCTTCCAGTTCAATACGTGATCGTTCTTCTTCGTCCAAGGCAGCTTTGAGAATATCCATGGGCACTTCCGTAGCCTCAGCTACGGCATTGAGTTCCCATGAGGTCGGATTCACAAGTTGAATCCAGACTCCTTTAACCAGATCGTTCAAAGATAATTCTTGATAATTGCCCGCATCATTTTTACAAATTTTGAGCATCCGGTCCCCCCCTTTAGGTGGCCGGCTGAATCACAAACCTTGCTTCAAAACCGGACACACCCTTATTTTTGGATAAACTATTCAATTTCCTTCGACTAGGGCCTCCTGCGTCCAGTTTAATCACATCCCATCATTCTAAGCTACATTAGAACTATACTCCTTGAACTAATATGTGTCAATAAGCTACTCTCTTATAAAAATGCATAGTGTTACATATTTTTTATTCTCAAAGGCAAAAGCTTCTCTCCAAAACACTGGAAAAATAGGTTAAAAGATATTACTATTATGGCCAAAAGAAAAACATAAACATACTTCTATCACCGTCTGTCATTTTTCAGGGTAGTTGGCCATGCCGCTTGCGGGTCTTTTTTGCTCTTTTCTGGTCTCTTTTAGGATAGTGTTAAGATATGAAATGGGAGCACCGTCGGCTACCTTAAAGCAAGTAGTTTTACGACACTCCCATTTTTAATCAAACACTAACATTTATATACAACCCTGGATTACAGAGCTTCCATTGTTTAATCCAAACTTCGCAAAAAAGTTCAAGGTTAGGCGTCAAGAACTACAGTCTGCTTTGCACCACAGCTACGGTCTCATTCTTAAGCCTTTCAGCTTGGGCAAAGAGGCGTTCCCGCTCTAGCTTCACCTTATCCTGATAGTCGCTGTCTTTGACCTGGGGAAGATTAATATCCACACTGAACATGGCTGCTTTGAGGGCGCTTTCGGCTAGATAGGCGGCCACACCCACATCACTAATGGCCCCTTTATTGCCGATGGGGGCCAGTTCTTGTGCCAACTCCAAAACTGCGTAGCAGTTTTGAGCAATTGCCAAGGGAGTATCCGTAGCTGAAACCAAGACTTCCTGCATTTTTGCCGAGCGCACTTGTTTTTGTTCCTCCGTATCCTTAGGCAGCTTCAATACAGCCATAAAATTGGAGAATTCTTCAATATCCTGAGTCAAGCCGTTCTTAAGGTCATGGAGCAGCTTCTCACCTTTTTCCAAGATTACCTGGACTTGAGGCTCTACATCCTTATATTTTTCTTTACCTACAGTCAGATTTGCAACCATGCACACCATGGAGGCGCCTAAAGCTCCTACATATCCAGACACGCTTCCGCCACCGGGAGTGGGGGCAGCGCTGGCGGACTGTGCTAAAAATTCCGCGGTTGTCCATTGCCAGATTGTGTTCTCAGACATTATTGACCCTCCTTATGCTGCAAGGTAATCCCCTTCAGAACATTTTTCATGATTAACGCAGTCGTTAATGAGCCTACTCCACCCGGTACTGGGGAAATGAGAGAGGCGACTTCTTTAACTTCCTCAAAATCGACGTCCCCACAGATTCCGCCCGGGATCTCATTGATACCGGCATCAACGACTATGGCACCTGGTTTTACCATATCCTTCTTGACGAGTTTCGCTTTGCCTACAGCTGCTACGATGATATCTGCCTGGCGGGTAAAGGCCCCCAGATCCGGAGTACGGGAATGGCAGATGGTTACAGTAGCATTATGTTTAAGGATTAGGAAGACCAAAGGCTTTCCTACCGTCTCTCCCCGCCCGATGATGACCACATGCTTTCCGGCAATTTCAACCCCTGAACGGAGCATAATTTCAATACAGCTTTCGGGAGTCGCTGGGAACAGGCCTTCTTCTCCGCTAAGGATATATCCACGATTAATGGGATGAACTCCGTCCACATCCTTATCAGGACGCACGGCTGCCATGACACGCTCTTTTGAGATATGCTTCGGTAAGGGCAGCTCAATCATAATACCATGAACATCCGGATTGGCATTAAGGGAATCAATAAGGGCCAGGATGGATTCTTCTGAGCTGTCGGCAGGCAAAACGGAAAGTTCAAAATCAATGCCTAAGCTGTCACTTACTTTTTGCTTGGATTTCGCGTAGACCACAGAGGCCGGGTCGTCCCCAACGAGAACCACCGCCAGCTTAGGATTCACCCCTTGTTCCTTCCACCTCTTCACTTCTTCCTTGATCTCTTCTTTTAAGACTTTAGAAATTTCTTTTCCGTCTAACAATTGAGCCAATGAAATCCCACTCCTCTCTTTCATGTATGAAATATAAGTTCGCCCTTTACTATTCTCCATTACGACTTGAATTCCCTCTCCTTGGAAGCAATTTGTGAAGTATTTTTGTAAACCTTTCGATTATTCTGTCATCCATTTTTCTTTGACACTTTCGGCCATCTTAATCAACTCTGCTCGGTCTACTTCTCCGATAAGGGAAAACAATGAATCATCTTCCCAGACAATGCTGACCAAGCCCTGCTTTTCGGCTAAAAGTGCATCTCTGTCGTGAATTAAAATATTTTGCAGCACGGCGCCTTCCGTATCTATTCTCACATCGGTATTGCTGTTCAAATATCGGGTGAAACGGATGGTTTGACCCTGGTCGTTGGAGTAGTAAATGATTTCCAGATGCTCCCGCTTTTCTGTTTTGTCCACATTAAATCCTTGAGGAACATAGCTAGGAGCATACCCCTGCCAATCCGGCGGAATTTGCTTATGTCCCTGGTTAGCTTGCCCTTTATGTTTGTCTGTGGATTGAATACTGGTGTATTGATTCTGTATATCCAGAATGATATTTAAAGCCTTTACTCTTAATGCTTGAACACTGGCCACGACGATTGTAAAGCTTCCTAATAAAACCAGCAAGAAAACAGCTGCTTTAGGCAGGAACCTGATGGTTCGTTCTTTTATCCTGGTCAATGTTTCCTTTCTGTCATGCTTAGCAATCAGCTTCTGCATTTTCTGGTCAAAATCAGGCGGAAGTGTGACCTCGGAAGAGGAATCGTCCTCTAGAGGATACTCAGAGTTTATATTTTCCACATGACAGGCCGCAGCATATTCCAGGAGGGCTTCCAGCATTTTTTCTTTGGCTAGTATTTTTGCTGATTCTTGTTCACTCATGATGCCTTCCCTCCTGTTCTTGGGATAATAACTTGAGCAGACTCTTGCGGGCCCGATGGAGCCGGGTGCGGACGCTTCCGTGCGTAATATTCAACACCCGGGCTATTTCCTCGTCGTTATAGTGGTAATAGAGTTTAAGGGAAAGAATATCGGCATAAGCAGGCGGTAATTCTTTGATAAGTTCTGTTACTCTGGTAAAAGCCTCATTGCCCAGGATGATGTCCTCAACACTGGGGCCCGGCTCAGAGATATGTTCTTCAATCTCTTCCGCAGCCACGCTATATTGTTTTTTTCTTCGCCGATAAATATTTATGGCGGAGTTCCTAACAATAATAACGCATAAAGCTCTTGGTTTGTTACACTCGGTGCCCATGGTTTTATCAAGGTTGCGGGCGATATTGATAAAGGCTTCCTGAACAGCGTCCTCGGCCAGATGTTCATCCTTCAGGATTCGATAAGCTACCTTATACATAGCGGATGCATGATCTCTATATAAAACTTCCAGCTGGCTGCGGCTTTTTTTATTATGTACGAATGCCAAAGCGATCAGCATGAGTTTATCCTCCTTTTTCAGGGTGAGCTTTAGTGATCTGGGCAGGGCAATAAGGTTATTATATTATAGCACAATATCCTTAAATTTACAGGTTTGGAGATTCTTCAAGAAACAGGCAACTCTTATAACAATTATCCTTAAATCTTTTCAAAGTTTTTTCTTAATAAGTGTAACAGACTCCCTTCTTCATTTGTTAATTAGTATGAAGGACAAAATCATTATTGGTGCCGGCATCCAGCACTATAGTTTTAATTCTTTTAAAGTGTAACGTTTTAGGAAGGAGGAAAGGCATGAATTTTCCGGCTGATCAAAACCGGGTTATCCAAAGCTTGACCTACAGAGAAAAGGAAGTACTGCGATTAAGGGCGAAAGGCTATAGCAGTAAAAAAATCGCAGCTACATTAAATATTGAAATAACTACAGTAAGGACTCATCTCAAACATATTAAAACTAGGAGTTTCAAGCCAAATTGAGTTGATTCAATTCGTGTATAAAATGCACATTTAGGAAGAAAACAGTCGAAAATATCCTCCATGTGGAGGATAGACCAGCATTATAAAACGATGCAGAATAGACATAAAAGAAAGTATAAGCATATGCTTAGGTCAAAGAAGGGAGGTGAGTATCTATATTAAACCTCAGATTCATGGATAACTTACCTGTATAAATTATGAAAGGAGAAAATTATGTTTAAGCGATTCAGAATTACCTTTTTTACTTTCGTTTTGGGTTTTTTTCTCTCGTTTTCAGCTGTGGCCTTAGCAGCTAGTGCATCCAGCCCACTATCATCATTTGGAACCATTTATAATCACGCTTACTGGGGTGATGCAACTGTCTTTACCGATAGTGGACATGCCGCTGGATCCGCTGGCATAGAATGCGGCAATTCAGCACCTGCAGGTTACATGGGAGCACGTGCGTATTTGTATAGGCAATCGGTGGGATCTTATGTAAGTCTTTCTGAATGGTCTTACAACTCACTCACTGCTACGTCATGGGGGACTTCAACGGATTGGTATAGCGGTTATAGTGACTACTATAGAGCAAGAGGTAATTTCAACATATATAATGGCTATGACTATACTGAGAAGTTTAGTGGTTATACCCCATATTTACACAATTAGGAGGTGGAGTAACAGTTATGATTAAAAGAAGATCTCATGCTTTAACTATCGCAGGCGCTCTTGTTATAGGTCTAATAGCTGGATCGTTAAGTTTTGGTCCAATATCTTTATTTGCCGAGACCGTTCAAACGACTGCTGCTGTTCCTCAATATAAAATTAACGAGAATGGCCAGACGTATGGCTCCGGGATGTATGCACCTGATTCTTTAAGCTTACCCGACTTAATTTTGGCAGATGGAGATAATGGTGTTCAAGGGTATATAAAAAAGGCTGATATTAATAATGATTTACCTAAAAACCCAACAGAAGCTCTGGAGTGGAACAAAAAACTGGAGAGCGCTCCAGCATATCGCGAAGTACCGCTATATGATTTTGATGGTGTGACTGTCGTTGGTAGCTTTAAAATCTTTAACCCTTTAGCTGAAGACAGTAAAGAAATAGTGAATAAACTGCTCAATAATGCTGGCGTTGAAGATGTTGAGTAGATCGTTTAAGCCGACTCCAATAGTAATGTGTATATGTGTTTCATAGGCACAGTAAAGTCCTTGGGGGTGCCGCAAAACGTGATGAAAATACGTTTTGCGACACCCTCTTGTACTTGTGGAAAAAACCAAACTAGAGGAAAACATCCCCATTTAAGCTCTCTCTATGCAGGACTTATCTTACAGGTTCCGGCCAATCTCTTAGTGCATTATAAGAATCGCCCTAAATCTTTTTGAAAGTTTTGTTCAATATGTGTAACATTTCTCATCCCTCATTTGTTAATTGGTATGAAGGACAATGAAGGGAGGTGATATTATGCGGAAGAGAATAATAGCGTTTGCTCTGTCACTATTAATTCTTTGTCTGACCCCAATACAGATGTTTGCTCAGAGCACAAGTCAGGCAACAGAATCAGAAGTAGGCCCCATGTGGACCCACATTACTGAATTCACCAATTCCTTTGACATTTCCAGCAGCGGTTTAGCTCAATTTGATACCAGTCTTTACGCCCGCAGCAACGTAAACAAAGTTGTCATTGAGGCCAGCATCCAGCAATACAGCAATGGAAGCTGGCAAACGATTAAAAGCTGGACGAGCACTTCCAACACCAACAGCGGTTATCTGGCTCAAAAATGGTATGTCGTGAGCGGATACTATTACCGGCTGGTTTCGACAGGAGCCGTCTATCAGAATGATGTGCTGATGGAGCAAACTTCGTTCACAGGGTCAAGCTATTGGTATTAAGTTAATTTAGTTTGATAGACTAGCAACATAATTCAAATCTAAACAGCAAGAAAGTGGGAATATCTATGTTTAAAAAACTACTCTCAAGTGTTTTGTCTCTTGTGTTGATTTTAACTATGGGGACTACTGTATTAGCAACTGAAATTTCTAGTTCAGAGTTAAACACTAATTCTTTAGATGAAAAAATCACCAATTCACAACCATATACATTTACTGTTAACGAATATGATGTCTATGTTTCCACAAGAAATAAAACAAATGAACAATTGCTTAAAGAGGGGTATGAAACAGAAACCATTAAAGCCATCAAATCTAACTTAATTGAAGAAACTTTACTCAAGTATTCTAAGATGCCTACAGAAGAACTGATAGAAAAGTATGGATACACTAAAGAGCAAGCACAAATCATAAAAAATTATGATGGTTCTCCTATTGAAAAATCGCCAGAGCTGCGTGCGATCCTTGCTACAATGACTTGTACTGTTGAGGGGATTTCGGCAACTGTTGGTACTCTTTCAATTAAGTTCAGTTGGGACTGGTCGAATTGTCCGATACTGTCTGGGCCTGCCATTAAGGATATTGTCGGCATAAGATGGCAAGGTACAGATACCGCTGGTCAACCAATCAATTTAGCACTTGAATTTTCGTCTTGTACATTACACCATTATAATTATACCGGTACTACTTATCAATTCTCAACGACTGCATCTGTTGCAACAGATAACCCTTATGGTCACGCTTACTCAAAATTTCCAATGAGTATTAATGGTAGTAGTAGCGATTATGTCAAAAAAGGAGCTTTAATAGTTACAGTAAGTCGAACAGGAACTAACCATATTAAAGAGGCTGCGTTTGTTTTTGGATACGGACATACTATCTTGTCTCTGGAACCTTCTCTCTCATTACCTGTTGCGTTTGGTATAGGATTTTCTGCAGGTGTTGAAAAAATGGTCGAAAAGGCTGTAAGAATGACCAATACTGGAAACATTATTAGCTACTAATATGATTATTGAAGTAATTGCAATACTTGGAAGCCTGGTTGGAGTCCTTATCTTTCCCGTGACCCTCATCACCGCAATCAAAAAAATTCGCGACAATAAAAGCACCAAGATAGAAACTTTCATTATGACTCTTGTTTGCGCTTTAATATGGTGCGTTTTGTATGTACTTTATCTAACTAATTAGAACGTAGCAATCTTTGAGGCAAAGGTATATATCCATGTGCTTCCATGTTATATTAAAGAAATCAAAGAATCTCCTGGGTTATCCATGATTATGGAATTTGAATAATATGAGCAAGCCTCAAGAGACACTTCTCCGGAGGCTTGCTTTATTTTTGTCTATTCAATTGCCTGAATTCTGCTGCCTGGAATTAACCCTTATTCTTAAGATAGGCGTTAATTCCCGCAGCGGCTTTCTTTCCAGCTCCCATGGCCAGAATAATCGTAGCTGCACCGGTCACAATATCGCCCCCTGCGAAAATAGACATAGGCGAAAGCATAAGTATATGCTTAAGTCAAAGAAGGGGGGTGATTACCATGAGGAGAAAAGCAGTAATTCTTGCCCTGTCCCTTTTTATTCTTTGTCTGACCCCTATGCAGATATTTGCTCAGAGCACAAGTCAGGCAATGGAGCCAGAAGTAGGCCCAATGTGGGTCAATATTACTGAATTCACCAATTCCTTTGACATTTCCAGCAGTGGTTTAGCTCAATTTGATACCAGTCTTTATGCCCGCAGCAACATAAATAAAGTCGTCATAGACGCCAGCATCCAGCAATACACCAATGGAAGCTGGCAAACGGTTAAAAGCTGGGCGAGTACTTCAAACAGCAACAGCGGGTATTTAGTCCAAAAAAGTATGTCGTAAGCGGGTATTATTACCGCCTGATTTCGACAGGGGCAGTTTATCAGAATGATGCATCGGTAGAGAAGGCTTATTACACAAGTTCAAGTTATTGGTATTGACAAGCGGAATGTTTTATTTCCAAATTAACACTCCTTTTAGTTGGAAAGAGGTTGATTTTAATGAAAACCAGACGAAACTTCTTCGCTTTCCTGCTCGTAGCTGTGTTATTTGTATTCGGTATTGCGCCTAACACTTTGGCAGCAACAAGTAATTCAAATCCTTTATCTGCGGAAGAGGCGGTCAAATCTGTGATCTCCCAGTATTTTGACAATTATTTCAAATCATATCAGACCCTTGAGCTTATCGATTCAGATGATCTGGTTGAAGAGAACGAAAACACCTTATTATATAAGAAAATGCACGAGGTTTTCATTGATGGAAATAAAACTCCTTTAATAGAATGCTTGCCCGTAATTGGGCGCATAGATTTGCTGAACTAGGTGAATCTGACCGGTTCTTTTATACTGCTTGCGGAAATGATTGTACCAATTTTGTCTCTCAATGTATTTGGGCCGGTTACGGAGGATATATTGAAGGAAATGATACGCAGACCAAAAATAATATCTTTAATAGGGTCAGAATGGTTAACAATGTATGGCAAGCGGGTGCAATCGGAGGAGGAGGAGTTCCTAATTGGGAAAATGCCACCAATCTGTGGAACTATGTTACGACAAATACAGGAGACGGACCGCGAGCAACAGGAGCAAACAACAATCAGCCCTACTATAACCTTCCACCAAGCAGCATCTATTATGGAAATGCTTTACAGATTAGAAGCGGTAGTTCTGGAGAGTATGCTCACTCAGTATTTGTAACCTACAGCTTGGATTCTTCGACAACGGAATATAACCAGGTACTGGTGTCTCAACACACATACGATAAATATAACCGTAACCTTTGGGAGCTTATTACAGCATGGGGCGGAAATAATTGCTATATCAGAAAAATGTCCTTTAATAGCGCTAATTTCAGTAGTTAATCAAACTATATCACGAGAACGGAATTTGTTTTGAATGATTCAGCAATTCCGTTCTCATCCTTACTTAAATATCGAAAGGAGCGATCCTTAATCATGAAAAGGCTCATTTTAGCCGCCTTCCTATTCATTTTTTCCTTCACTGTGATAGCTTGCTCCCCTATGCAAAACAACACTCAAAATAATAGTTCTTTAGTCGAGCAAAATATTACCACGAAAGATATCGAAGAAAGCAAACAAGTGATCAAAGATCATATTGATGCTTTAAATAACGGAGATTTAAAAGCGTTAAACAAAACAATCGGCAGGTATAAACAAGAGCTTTATAACAATGGCAACATTGGTAATTACACACTAAAAATTGAGTCTATCGAATATCCGGGTCAATATACCACAGCTAACATTCCCCCGAGCAGCTATCGTACCAACTACGGTCAGGACCCCTATAAATCCATGTGCCTTCATGTGATTTTTTCCGAAGGCTGGGAAGGAAGAGGTATGGATAATTGGGATTATATTCTCATTAAAGAAACCGAAGAATCTCCCTGGGTTATCCATGATTGGGGGGGTTGAAAAATACGAAACAAGCCTCGAGAGATGATTCTCCAGAGGCTTGCTTTATTTTTTGGCTATTGAATTGCCTGAATTCTACTGCCTGGAATTAACCCTTATTCTTAAGATAGGCGTTAATTCCCGCAGCGGCTTTCTTGCCGGCGCCCATAGCCAGAATAACCGTAGCGGCACCGGTCACAATATCGCCCCCTGCGAAAACTCCGGGAATAGAGGTTTCCAGGGTTTCTTCATTGACTACGATATTGCCCCATTTGTTCAGTTCCAATCCTTCAGTGGATTGAGTGACCAGGGGATTGGGGCCTTGCCCAATCGCGACAACGACAGTATCCACTTCAATGTCAAACTCAGATCCAGGGATGGGCACGGGAGAGCGACGACCGGAGGCATCCGGTTCTCCCAGCTCGTAGCGGAGACAGGTAAGGGACTTGACCGCACCCTTTTCATCCCCTTGGATGGATACCGGGTTGGTAAGAAGTTGGAATTTAACCCCTTCCTCCTCTGCGTGCTCAAGCTCTTCATGACGGGCAGGCATTTCCGCCCGGGAACGACGGTAGACAATGCTGACTTCTTCCGCACCCAAACGCAGCGCTGTACGGGCAGCATCCATGGCTACGTTACCGGCACCAAAGACAACAACTTTCTTGCCCACTTTAACCGGAGTCTTGTACTCAGGGAAACGATACCCTTTCATAAGATTGGTACGGGTTAAGAACTCATTGGCGGAATAGACTCCGTTTAAATTTTCACCGGGAATTCCCAAGAAATTAGGCAGTCCGGCCCCTGTGCCGATGAACACCGCATCATAGCCATTTTGCAAAAGCTCATGGACAGAGGTCACCTTACCCACCACTTGGTTAACCAGAATCTCAACACCCATGGGTTCTAGGTTACAGATTTCGTTTTGAACAATATCTTTGGGCAGACGGAATTCAGGAATACCGTACATCAGAACTCCGCCGGCGACATGGAGCGCCTCGAAGATCGTTACTTTATGCCCAGCCTTGGCCAAATCGCCGGCACAGGCTAAGCCTGCCGGCCCCGCACCGATGATGGCAACCTTCTTACCGCTGGGTGGAGCCACCTCAGGAATTTTACATCCTTTGCTGATTTCGTAGTCAGCAACAAAGCGCTCCAGGCGGCCAATGGCCACCGATTCACCCTTGATCCCTAAGATACATTTAGCCTCACACTGGGACTCCTGGGGACAGACCCGACCGCACACTGCGGGCAAGGAACTGCTTTGCTTAATAATTGCTGCAGCTCCTTCAAAATCCTCTTCCGTAATTTTTTGGATAAATTCTGGAATGGAAATATTCACAGGGCAGCCCTGAACACACTTGGGATTCTTACATTGAAGACAACGTTGAGCCTCTTCGATAGCAGTTTCCGAAGCATATCCCAAGGCGACTTCATTGAAATTGTGAGCACGCTCTTTTGGGTCCTGGCAGGGCATTTCATGACGGGGTACTTTTAAAGCCATTATTATTGCGCCCCCTTTCCGCAATCACAGTCTTTAGAGATTTTGGCACGCTCTTCTTCATCTTTATAAAAACTGAGCCGCTTCATTGCCAGATCAAAATCCACCAGGTGACCGTCAAACTCAGGCCCATCCACACAGGCAAACTTGGTCTCATCCCCTACAGTAAGGCGGCATGCACCGCACATCCCCGTACCGTCCACCATGATGGGATTCATGCTGACGATGGTTTTGATACCTAAGGGACGGGTAAAGTTGGCTACGGAACGCATCATGACCACCGGACCGATAGCCCAAATGGCATCGATCTTAGTCCCTTGAGCAAGAATCTGCTCCAGGCCATTGGTGACAAAGCCTTTGATCCCTTTGCTCCCATCATCGGTGGCAATGACAAGCTCATCACTGATAGCAGCCATTTCTTCTTCAAGAATAAGGATGTCGGCACTCCGTGCACCAATGACAGAAATAAGCTTATTGCCTGCTTCTTTTAAGGCCCGGGCAATGGGGTATACCGGTGCCACGCCGAGTCCTCCTCCAATGCAGACCACTGTACCATGATTCTCAATTTCGGAAGGAACCCCCAGGGGACCTACAAAATCAAGGAAGTAGCTCCCCTCCTCCATGGAGTTAATCATAGCTGAGGAATAGCCTACATCCTGAATAACAATGGTTATGGTGCCCTTTTCCCGATCAAAGTCCATGACGGTGAGCGGGATACGTTCAGATTGTTCATCCATACGCACAATGACAAATTGGCCTGGTTCGACTTTTGCTGCGACTGCTGGGGCTTCAACTTCCAGCAAAACGATGCAGGGAGCTGAAGCGAGCTGCCTTCTTTTCACTACCCGATACACGTGCACTCCTCCTTAATTTCTATACAAAAAGATAACAACTTTCTAACTATTCGATATGGTCTGTCATATTTCCTGCCTATATTATACGTCCCCTGACTTTTTCCAAGGTAAGTATTGCCACACCAATCGCGTTATCCCGGCTCCAATCGGGTTGTGCCCAGTGAAGGTTGGCATGTTTAACAAGTTTCTTTTCCAGTTCTTTGCGGATGAATTGATTGGAAGCTACACCACCCACAATGAGAATTTCTGCTAATGCTGTCTTTTCCATTCCTGCCCGCAGTAGTTTTCCTAAGGTTCGAACGATACACCCTTCCACGGCTCGAGCCACATCGGCGGGATTTTTGCCCTGATCGATTAACCTTTGCGCAGCGGTTTCCACTCCGGAAAAACTCACTTCAAATCCCCTGACAGCCGAAGGAAGCCATGCCGCTGCCTCTGGATCGGCCTTGCGGGCCAACTCCTCCAAGTCTTTGCCCGCTGGAAAGGGCAGACCTAAACGGACTCCCACCCGATCAACGAATTGACCGGCATGGAGATCCGTTGTCCCTCCTAAAAGCCGTATATCGAGTTTTCCCGGCTGAACATGATGAACTTCCAATAGCTCAGTGGTTCCCCCTGAAATATGAACGGCCAGAAAATGAGATTCTTTCAGCTTGCTGGAGGCAATTCCTGCCGCCAAGTGGCCTTCCTGATGACTGGTTTCAACCAAGGGGATACAGCGGGCAGAAGCCATAGCCGATGCCACACCATATCCGGGAAGAAAAACCGGCATATAGGACTCTCTGAGAGGACGAGGTGCAGTGCTTACTCCCAGAGCACTGATTTTCTCCCAGTATTCCGACGGCACCGAGGTCACCAGTTGAGGCAAATTCTGAACATGCTGAAAAAGGGCTGCCGATTGAGCGAGCCCTCTTTCACCTTTGGGAACGGTCAAAACCTTCCTATTTTCATAGACCAGCTCAGCCCGCTCATCCACAATCGCTAATGAAGTGGTATATGCACTTGTATCAATTCCGAGGTAGAGTGTCATTCCCTTTTTCATCCCTTTTGTTGACGCTTTCTACGACCTTATCCAATATCCCATTGATGAATTTGCCGGATTCTTCACTACCATAGCGTTTAGCAATCTCTATGGCTTCATTAATGGTCACCCGGCCGGGAATATCTTCCCGAAAGAGAATTTCATAACTGGCAAGACGTAAAAGATTCCGATCCACATTGGCCATGCGTGATAATGACCAGCCTTCGGATAATTTCTCCAGGTTCTCATCGATCACTTCTTTATGGGTCCATGTTCCTTCCACCAGTTCCTCCGCAAAAGGAATGCTTCCTTCCGGAACAGCAAATTCCTCCGCCCATTTGTGAATTGTGGGCTTCAGATCTTGGTTTTCCCCGGTCATGTCCAGCTGGAATAAAACTTGCAATGCGGTCTCCCGAGCTAATCTGCGGCTCATAGGTTCCTCCTAGAATTATTAATTTAGGTCACGGATTTATGTCATAGATCACTATATTATGTATTACTCTCCGTTCAAAAGCTTACCTGACTCGCGGGGAACGATTGGGCTGAACAGGATCCAAACGGCGCACCAACACTTTCACCTCAGCAACTTTAATTCCGGTGAAACGTTCTACATCCTCTTTGATTTGAGTCTGCAGTTGCTCTGACACCTCTGTAATCACCGTTTCAGGATTAAATTGGCAGTCCAGAAGAATTTCCAGTCCATCTTCCCTCTGCTTAATCAAAGGCTTGACCAGACGCACCCCATTTTTACTCTGAGCACTGCGCACAATTAGATCCCCAATGGCATCCACAGTAACCCGCACTTCACCTAACTGGGAAACTGTGCGGAAGGTATGGTCTATGCTTTTTCGGGGTTTTATGAAGGGCAATATTCCCAGAACTATAATAAAGATGGCTATGATTAAGCTTTCCCAAGTATTGGCTCTTAACCAGTTTAATCCATCCAATATAAGTTCATAAGGAAGTCTCCACCCAGTACCTATGGCTAAAATATATCCCCCTATGACTACCAATAAGGCACCAACACTATACCCTATCAAATCGGTCACCACCTTATATTTGTTTACCCCCCCTGGTCACCAGGGGGGGTAAATCCATTCGCTTATTTTAACCGAGCAAGTTCTTCATCTTTAATCTCTGGAACAGGGCGGAAATTAACTCCCTGGACATGGACATTGGTTTCTACTACTAATAGACCGGTCATACCTTCAATAGCCTCTTTCACGGCTTCTTGAACCTTTAAAGACACCTCAGGTATAGACACACCATATTCCACAACGAGATAAAGATTGACAGCAGCTTCCTGTTCTCCAACTTCAACCTTAACGCCCTTGGAGAGGTTCTTGCCGCGACCAAGCATCTGGGCGATATCTCCCACAAGACCACCGCTCATGCCGGCTACACCTTCCACTTGAGAAGCAGCCAGACCGGCAATGATTTCTACCACTTCATCTGCAATCTTTATCGTTCCCAGTGTATTTTCTATATCTGGTTTTTCCATATTTTCACCTCATATCCACTTAATAAATCCATAAGTATCTTTTGTCATTATAACAAAAGAATACCATGCTGGCAAAGGTGAATGTACTATCTATTCTCCTAAAATCCGCCTTTGTATAAAGTTTGTGTACACTTCTCCCCGACGGAAAAAAGCATTGTCCAGCACTTTGAGATGGAAGGGAATAGTGGTGTGAACTCCTTCGATATAAAACTCTTCCAAAGCACGCTTCATTCTTTGGATGGCTTCTTCCCGATCAGCACCCCAAACGATCAGCTTTCCTATCATGGAGTCATAATAAGGTGGGATGGTATAGCCCTGATAAGCAGCACTGTCCACCCGAACTCCCGGGCCGCCCGGAGGATGATAGAATTCGATGGTCCCCGGTGAGGGCATAAAGTTCTTTTCTGAGTTTTCTGCATTGATCCGGCATTCCATAGCCCAGCCGCGAATTTGAACATCTTCTTGTTTAATTCCTAAAGGCTCACCGGCTGCAACGCGGATCTGCGCTTTCAACAGATCAATCCCGGTTATAAGCTCCGTCACCGGATGCTCGACTTGAATTCGTGTGTTCATCTCAATGAAGTAGTAATTTCCGTGCTTATCCAGAAGGAATTCGATGGTCCCGGCACTGGAATAATTGGCAGCTTTGGCAGCCTTTACTGCCGCTTCTCCCATGGCTTGACGCAGCTCGGGAGTAAGGGCACTGGAAGGAGCTTCCTCCAGTAATTTTTGATTCCGCCTTTGCAGGGAGCAGTCTCGTTCTCCGAGATGAATCACATTGCCATGTTTGTCCGCCAGAATTTGAAACTCGATATGACGAGGTTCCTCCACATACTTCTCTAAGTAAATCTCCGAATTGCCAAAGGCTGCCTGAGCTTCACTTTGAGCAGCTTGAATGGATTTGGCCAGTTCTTTGGGGTTCTGGGCAATGCGCATCCCTTTACCTCCGCCTCCCGCCGAGGCTTTGATCATGACAGGATACCCAATCTCCTTGGCCAAAACCGAGGCGGATTCCACATCGGTAAGCACCTCTTTGGAACCGGGAACCACCGGGACCCCGGCTTCGATCATGGTCTTACGGGCAGTCGCTTTATCGCCCATGGTTTCAATCGCTTTCGGCGAAGGACCGATAAAGGTGATACCGCAGGATTCACAAATCTCGGCAAATCGTGCATTCTCCGATAAGAACCCATAACCGGGATGAATAGCATCCACATCGGTTAACTCAGCAGCGCTGATGATATTGGGGATATTCAAATAACTCCTGGCTGAAGGGTGGGGACCGATGCATAGTGCCTGGTCAGCTTCCCGGACATGCAAAGCATCCCGATCAGCCTCGGAAAAGACGGCCACGGTCTCAATATCCATTTCCCGGCACGCCCTTATGATCCGTAAGGCAATCTCTCCCCGATTCGCTATCAATATCTTTTTAAACATGCTGCCTATCTCCTCATTATTCAACTGCAAACAAAGGCTGACCGAATTCCACCGGTTGACCGTTTTCCACCAAAATCTCTACGATTCGTCCACTGATTTCCGCCTCTATCTCATTCATGAGTTTCATGGCTTCAATAATACATACCGTCTGGGACTCTTTAACCATCTGTCCCAGCTCAACAAAGGATGGAGCATCTGGAGCCGGCGAACGATAGAAGGTTCCCACCATAGGCGCCTTGATGTATTGTAGGTTTTTCTTAGGAGCTTCAGCAGGGTTTTGAATTTCTGGGGAAGCTTTAACCACCGGTGCACCGACCACTGTCGATGCAGGCTGGAGGCTGACTTCCGTGGCCGTTCCTCCCATTACAGGCAGTGCCATGGCCGGTACGGCCGTACTGCCCTTTTTGATGGCGACTTTTACTCCTTGGCTTTCAAGGTTCAACTCTGTGATATCGGTGTCTCCGATAAGTTTTATGAGCTCTTTGATTTCTTTTAAATCCATTTTGGAATCCTCCTTCGAAACTGGGACCGACGGGCTTTTAGCAGCGACCGTGACTCCCTTCTCTCTCTCAATAAAGAACTTTTTAGCCACCTGTGGAAACAGGGCATAACTCAAGACATCCTCCCGGGATAAGGCAAACTCTTTGCTTTCCTGTTCTGCCTTTTTAAGACCAGGTTCTAATTTATCCGCAGGACGAATAGTGAGGACTTCTTCATCTCCGATAATCAGCTTCTGGATCTCGGGATCCACGGGTGCGGGAGGTCTGCCATAAAGCCCACGGACATAGGCCTTAACCTCGGCAGGCACTAATTTATATCTTGCCCCGCTCAACACATTCAATACAGCTTGAGTCCCCACGATTTGGCTGGTTGGCGTTACCAAGGGTGGATAACCCAATTCTGCCCTAACACTGGGTATCTCGTCAAGCACTTCATTGATGCGATTAAGGGCTTTTTGCTCTTCCAGTTGGGATACGAGGTTGGAGATCATTCCTCCGGGTACTTGGTGTTCAAAGACACGCATATCCGAAATGCGAGTGATTCCCCGTTCAAAGCCTCTGCTCTTGCGGAGATCCTCAAAATAATTGGCAATGGTAAAGAGCTGAGGAATGTTCATCTCCGGAGCGAATTCAAATTCTTGAAGCGCCCGTACCACAAGCTCTACGGGTGGTTGACTTGCACCGAAGGCTAAGGGAACACTGGCTGTATCGATAACATCCACACCCGCTTCGGCAGCCTTGAGATAGGCAATGGTTCCCATACCGCCGATATAATGGGTATGTAACTGAACCATGACCCCTAGTTCCTCTTTGAGCAATCTGACGAGTTTATGCCCACGCTGTGGGGTCAGCAGACCAGCCATATCCTTAATGCAAATGGAGTCCGCTCCTAAATCCACAAGGGCTTTAGCTGTTTCCAGGTAATGCTCCAAAGTATGCACAGGACTGATGGTATAGACCACGGAAGCTTGAACATGGGCTCCGGCTGCTTTGGCCGCTTCCATGGGAACAATCATATTGCGAACATCATTTAAAGCATCGAAAATTCGAATAATATCAATTCCATTTTTTACACTCAGTTGAACAAATTCCCGAACCACATCATCAGGATAATGCTGATACCCCACTAAAGATTGCCCTCTTAACAGCATCTGCAATGGGGTTTTCTTGACATGCTGTTTTATTGTTCTTAATCTTTCCCAGGGATCTTCCCCAAGAAAACGCAGGCACACATCAAAAGTCGCTCCGCCCCAGACCTCAAGGGAATGATATCCCACTTGATCCAATTCTGCTAGAATAGGGAGCATATCTTCTGTCTTCATCCGGGTAGCCCAAAGGCTTTGATGAGCATCACGCAGTGTCGTATCCGTAATTTTTACCGGTTTCATCCAGCATAACCCCTCTCTCTAATACCCTGTATCACTTTTCTCTTTCTAAATTTGGTTTATGTTTTATTATATGAAACTGGTAAATCTTTTTCAACGAAACATCGTCAAGTATACAATATCACGCCAAAGTATACAGTATATACTTCGAGATCGGATCTATGCGCAAATCGAAAAGATTCTGTACTTTATATTTTGATAATCCCATGGCTGCCATGCACAGAATCTTTTTGATGTTAATAACGGTAAGATATTCGGATTTGATCTTTGGAAGTATTGGTAACACGAAGAACAATGTCGCGAATGAGCTTGATTTCTGCTGCTTCCAGATTGGGAGCATAGACAATAACTGCAACTTCATTATTCCCAAAATCAGCGATGGCATCCTTAATTCCACTGATTTTAAGGAGATTCTCTATCTCTTCTTCCTTTTGAATCTTGTGACTCAGCTGTAGCCATTTTCCTTGGGCTTCCTCCCTTGTTTTTACAACACTGGAATCTAAAAGGGGAGCCAGCATATTCTTGGCCTCTTGCCGGGAAGCTTCCCGCTGCAGCCGATAATTGACAAAATAATCCCCTCCTTGAGGCAAAGGCTTGACCACCTCCGAGGAAAAATAAATGCTCCGGCTTTCCGGCTGTGCCTGGACCGGTACACTTTCTTGAGTGGGACGGCTAAAGGTTTCATTGCCGTGAACCAGATGCCAAATAGTGTACAGCAGCAGAAACGCTACCATGACAACTCCCACCAGCAGCCATTTTTGTCCTTTGCTTAAATCACCCCAACGTTTCAGAGTCATGATTTTCATAGTACCCCTCCCATGGGCTGAACATTGATCTTATCGGAAGGAATATTTAATAAAGTTCGTACGGCGTTATGGATATTTTCCCGGACATTCGGATCGCTGGCCCCCTCGGCAATGATCAGAACTCCTGCAACATTAGGCCGTTCTTCCATGACAATCACCGGTTGGCTGGCACCGTTGGGCATCACCAGCTGATTGTTTTCGGTGACCTCTGTGGACTCCCGTGTCCCGCCACTTTTATCGGACTCTTTCGTCGTTTTCTTGGTCACACTGCCATTGGTAGCATAATCGGAACGAAGACTGGAGGATAAGGTTACGGATACTTGAACACTTCCAACCCCTGACATCTGCTGAAGGTTCTGTACCAACTTCTTCTCCATTTCTTTTTCCAAAGTGCTGATTCGGGTAACTTCAACGGGATCCCGGGTCTCCACGGCCTGATTCATGGGCACCACCGGCGCACTGCCCCCACCTTTGCTATAGAGCAGCATACATACCGCAGCTACTACGAGCACAGCGGGAATTAGGATTTTGGGCTGGATATCTTTAAAAAGATTCATGAGTTATTCCTCCCTTACTTTCTAATCTTTTCTGTTTTTATCATTGATCGTGCTGTCAGCAGCATGGGCAACGACTGCGAAAAAAAGTTGCAAGCCGGTTGGCTGGAAGCGGATTCTCCAGAAACAGGGGTCCCGGGGCGGGGATCTTCAGGATTTTGCTTTACGCCGTTCACTCCATAAGCTATGCGGAGCAATCTAATCGCTCAAGACCTCCACTCCGTCGGTACCTGCGCCGTTAAGTCATTCTCTGTGGTGTGGCGGCTTGGGCGAAACCCTCGTCCGGGTTTCGGTCCGGCCAAATCGCTCCTCGAAAGCACTGCTTTCGCACTTGTTCTCAATGGCCGGTTGGAAACGTCCTGTTTCCAACCCGACTCCGCTGCAGTCTTTCGCAAAGATTGCTTACCTGCTCGCTTAAATCCGTTCACTTCTGTAAAGCAAAATCCTTGGGCTGCCTTTCGGGTCTGAGCGGTGTGATATAGGTACGCTACCTGACCCGGATAACACTTCTCATCTTTTGCTGGTGCTGCAGCAGCAGCATGGGAGTCTACCCAGAAAATAGATCTGAAAAAGGCTCATAAAATATGCTCTAAAGAAGTGCTAAAAGAGACCTACAAGCGTAGCTTTACGCACAAGGGCGAACGGCTTTAGCGGAGGGGTGGTCGGGTCAACAAGGCTTTCTTAACTTGGACGAGCCACCGGTTCACATCAGGTATTACCCAGAGGTTTGGCTTGACTGTTAAGAAAGCGGGTTGACCAGCCCCGGAGCTATAGAGTGAGCGTTGTGCGCAAAGCTACACGACCCAAGCAGCTTTTTCACCCACTGCCGGCACTGCCGCAGGCAGTATGAAAATCTACCCTTCCGTTATAATGATCTGTTCCCTGGGCATCTGCATAAAGACAGCTACTTTATCCCGGATTTCCAGAGCTGCTGCCGACAATACCGGCTCCTTATCCGACTTGGGCTCATCCATGCTGATCACAATGTCTTCAATAGGTTGGATTCCCTGTTCCTCGGGATCCAAATGAATCATAATCCGGTTGATGCGAGGTATATCTGTCAATCCTCTTGAGCCTTCAGCCAAATCCACGTTCACCTGAAGCTCCTTAACTCCCTCAATTCCGACGCTTAAGGCTTTAATCTGGTTGACGACGATGGCTTTGTACTGCTCTTGCACTGCATTGGTACCGATGGTCTCGCCCTCTTCCCCAGAGGCAAGAACCGCCAACTCCTGGGCGGAGCTTTCGGTCCAAGCCGGTATTGTGCTCTCCATGGTCATTCCCAATAATGAAGTAATGGGAGTAAGGATCGCCGAAATGACAAACAATCCCATAACCAGTTTGACGAAGCCCTTCATGGACTTATTAGGGAGCAGCATCTCCAGAAAGCTTGCCAAAAGCAAGATGATAGCTAAATTGCGAACAAGAGTTTGTAAACTCTCCAAAAACCTCACCCCCCTACCGCAGCATTACTGTTAAATTGCCGGACCCCACCACCACGGTAATGGCCATAAAGAACATGATCGCTACAGAGGCTACGGATGCAAAAATAAAGATCAAACTCTTGGACATTTCTTGAAGGGTATCCGCTAATTCCTTTTGTCCAAGAGGTTCAATCAAAGCCGAGGAGATTTTAAAAACCAGAATCATGGCGACCAGCTTAACCACCGGACCTAAACAAATTAAAGCCAGGGCGATAATGGCTACGATCCCTAAAGCATTTTTTAACAAGAGTCCTGAAGTAACCACCAATTCCACTGCATCTTTAAAGAATTTACCCACCACAGGGATCAGGTCTGCGGAGTATTTTGCTGTACGCAGAACCACTCCATCAGCCACTCCTCCCGTAACCCCTTGAACCGCCATGACTCCAATGAAGACGGTTAGGATAATACCTAAGCTTAATTTTCCGGTAAACTCCAGGAGGCCGGCTAGTCTGCTGAGTTTGAATTCGTTGGAAATATGATTAAAGAGTTTCAGTACTGCAGCTAAAAAGAACAAGGGTAAGGCTACAGTTTTGATTAAGGTAGCCAAAAAGGTCAAGCTGCCTAATACTATAGGCTTGAATAAGGCGGCAGTGGTCAAATTTCCCATAGCCACCAGCATGGTCATCATGACCGGGAGGAGGGTCTGCATGAACCCTGTCATGGTTTGAATGGAATCAGAGGCCACTTTTATGGCTATTTGGAAGGTGGCCAGGGCAATCCCCATCAGCACTAAATAAGCAAGAATCTGAGCCATTTTTCCCACTTCACCGCTAAATGCCGATTGAAGTTGTTGAAGAACAGCGGTCAATACAGCCAGAATTAAGAGCTTTCCGATTAAGGGAGCACTCTCGAGAATCTCTTTTCCTAATAAAGCGAGCAGTGTTCTGCCAATCTCCACAGGGTGAAGATTAATATTACCTTGGCGCAGGTCATCAAAGAGTTTAGCTAAGGAAAAATTGGGCAAAGACTCCTGAACATCCCGATCAATCTGCTCCAGAAATCCCCGAACTTCTGTCAGATCCACTTGAACGGCAAGGTCTGCCGAAGGTTCAGTGATTTCTCCTTCAGCATAAACCAAGGAGGGAGTTGTCCCATTTCCTATGAAAAAAAAGAAAAGAAAGATTAGAATTACTCGCTGCATTTTTTCACCTCACGGCACAAGTCGCATAACGGACTCCAGTATCGCTACGATAATAGGAATCGCCAGAACTAAGACCCCCACTTTGGCGGCGATCTCTATTTTAGTTGCAAGGGCTTTTTCTCCCGCATCCCTACAGATATCAGCACCAAATTCCGCCAGATAGGCGACCCCAACAATTTTTAAGACAATAATCAAGTAGTAAGAGCTAATATTGGCCTGATCCGCAAGATTCTGCAGTAAATCGATGACGATCTTGATTTTGTCCAGAATCAGGGTAAAGATAATGACTCCGGTCAATATTGTCAATTGAAGGGCAATTTCTTTGCGTAATTCTTTTAAAACCACCCCGATAATGGCTACCACTAAGGCAATTCCTACAATCTGCCATATCTCCACATTCAGACCTCCCTAATAGATCTGAAATACACTGCGTACAAGGTTAAAAAGGTCAGCCACAGCCTGAACTACAATATAGAGAACGACCACAACCCCTGCCAAAACGGTAAGCTGTGCAATATCTTTGCGGTTGGCCTGCTCCAGAACCATGACGAGAACTCCCACCAGAAGCCCGATTCCCGCTATTTTCATCACCATGTAAAAATCCATATTCTCCACCTCATCTGCCTAAATTAAGAAGAGAACTACAGCGGCTCCCCCCAAAAATCCGAGATAGGACCACATCTTGGCTTGTTTCTCAGACCATTGGGCTGCATGTTCTTTAACAAGAGAAACTTGTTGTTTGACCAACTCTATTTGCTTATGCTGTTCTTGACGATCAGAGCGTCCCAGGCCTTTACCTGCGTCTTTTATCACCTGCCAATCCTCAGTCTTTAAGCAAAAATTCTTCTTTTGGTGTTCAATAGTAGCATTCCAGGCATCATAGGCCCCTTCTCCTTTATGCAGCCGTTCAGCTAATTCTGCAAAAAAACCGGACCATGCTCCGTCCGTCCTGTCCTTTAAAATTGAAAAAGCCTCCGGCAAGGGAGTATTCCCCCAAAAGATTTCCGTATCAAGAAGGGTTAGAGCCGTCAGGAACTCCCTCAATTCCACCGGCCTTTTGCGGATGCGGGCGGCACTATAGAGCCCTAAACTTCCGCAACCCATAATCATTAAAAAAGCACCCACCCAAATCAAAGATCATTCCCCCTTACCATCCCTAAATGGCTCTTATGCATTTGCTCCAAAATGATAATCTCTTCCACGGTTCCGGGCCCTTGGCGGCGACTGAGTACAACCACCCGTTCAAAAACCCCGAGCTCGAACAAAGACCTTAGGGTGGGACGTTTCAATGCCTCGTCCATATTGGATGCATGGGCGGTACTTAAAATTTTTACCCCCGTTCTCAAAGCATCCAAGACAGCCTCCACATCTTCAGGATGCCCTAGCTCATCCACGGCCACCACCTGAGGAGCCATGGAGCGGATGAGCATGTTGATGCCCATGCGTTTGGGACAGCCATCCAGAATATCGGTACGGCACCCTAAGTTATAAGCAGGAATCCCCTGCCACATACCGGCCAGTTCTCTCCGTTCATCTACCACCCCTACAGTCTGCCCCGGCAGGTTTAGTCCAGGACTGCCATCGCTGAGTCTTCGGATTAAATCTCTCAGCAGGGTGGTCTTCCCTCCTCGTGGAGGTGAAAGAATTAAAGTATGATGCAAAGCCCCTTCTTTCGTTAAAAGCTTTGGTAAAATAAGCTCTGCCCTGCCTTCAACGGCCTTGGCCAAGCGGATATTCAAAGCTGAAATATGCTTCAGAGTCTGTACTTCCCCGTTCTTCATGATAGCTTCACCCGTGATCCCAACCCGATGCCCCCCAGGCAGAGTGATAAACCCCTGTTTCATTTCCTCCTCGGCAGCATATAGGGAGCTTTGAGTCATGCGTTCCAAGGCTTGCAAAACATCTTCCCGCTGAACCCGATACCCTTTTTCTGCTGCAACAACTCTACCCTGTCCATCAATGAACAGTTCTTTATGATGACCCCGGATCAAAAGGGGCCGATTGACGCGCAAGCGGATTTCTTCCATATCTTTGAAAGCCATAGCATGAATCTGCATGAAAATATGAGCGAGATTGTTTCCGAACCAACGTCCAAAATCCTCCAGGGACTTTTTTTCTTCCTCTTTCTCCTGATTTACAGAAAAAGTTATCGATTTGGATTTGAGTTCAGGATTGGGTTTCGCGGAATGTAAGGTATAACGCAGCGACACGGTGTTGTCCCCCTTTGTTAAAAAGGTATGTCTGTACCTAAAGTTTTAGACATGCTTTTCGTACTCCCCGCCAAAAAACTTGTCCATGGGCAGTCACCTTTTTCAGGAAAAAAAAGAGACCCGATTGCCTATCCAGGCTCATCGAGTCTCTTTGCTGTCACAACAAGCACCTTGGTCCGGAGGACCACTTTATCAGTTCCCTTGGTTCCCAGCCATAGCTCCTAAAACTGGAGGAGCACAGGTAGGATCATGGGCCTTCTGCGGGTTTTATCCCAAAGGTATTGACTTAAGGATTCATGGATGGACCCTCGGAGAACTCCCCATTCCCAGCGCTCTTTGCTGATCTGAGCTTCGATACTGGCCGCGACAACCTTCTTTGCCCCCTCCACCAGTTCCTCTGCCTCCTTCATAAAAGTAAAGCCGCGGGAGATAATATCCGGTCCTGACACCAATGTGGTAGGAGATCCTTTACTAAGTGCCGCCACTACCACTACCACTCCATCCTGGGAGAGCTGCTGACGATCCCTGAGGACGATCTGCCCCACATCACCAATCCCCAATCCATCCACAAAAACGCTGCCGGATTCCACCCGTTCGGCACATTCCATCTTATCCGTATCCAGAAGAACACGAGTTCCAATCTGAGTTATGGCAATCTTTTGATCATCATAACCCATAAGATTGCCAATCTTGCGGAAGGCCACCTGATGTCTTACTTCACCATGGTGAGGAATTAAAAATCTCGGCCGGGTTAAGCGAATGATGAGCTTAATCTCCTCTTGATTGGCGTGTCCGGAGACATGAACCAATCCCATATCCTTCGTAATGACCTCTGCTCCTATCTGGAACAGATGATTGATCGTTCTTCCAATGAGTTTTTCATTCCCTGGAACAGGTGTGGCTGAGATAACTACAGTGTCCCCTGCCGAAACATTCACCTGACGGTGACTTCCGGTAGCCATCCGTGTCAAAGCCGCCAAGGGTTCTCCCTGGCTGCCCGTGGTTAGGATAAGTAAACGGGATGGTGATATCTCATTCACTGAACCGGGATCAATCAGCATATCCGGATCAGGAAAGTGGAGATACCCTAGTTCCTTGGCAGTGGCCACTACCGCTTCCATACTCCGGCCTACCACGCATACCTTCCGCTTAAGTATGGCCGCTGCCTCAAGTGCTTGTTGTATACGATGAACATTGGATGCAAAGGTAGCCATAATTATTTTTCCTTCAGCCCTGGAGAAAGCATCCCTCAAAGTTTTCCCCACAACCTTCTCTGAAATGGTGGAGCCGCTGCGCTCTGCATTGGTAGAATCACAGAGCAGCGCCAAAACTCCTTCCTGACCCCAGGCTGCCAACCTTCCTAAATCCATCTCCTGACCATCAATGGGAGTATAATCCACTTTAAAATCCCCGGTGTATACCACTCGTCCTATGGGAGTCAGAATTCCATATCCTACGGCATCCGGTACACTATGGGTTACCCTAAAGGCTTCGACCTCGAAGTCCCTCATCTTAACAGGCTCCCCTGGATTAATGATCCTCAGTAAATTTTCCGGGTATCCGCCACGTTCTCTTAGCTTAGCCCGAACCAAACCCATGGTGAGCTTAGTGCCGTAAACGGGGGCTTCTAATTTAGGCAGAATAAAGGGCAGACCGCCAATATGATCTTCGTGGCCATGGGTAATGAAGATACCTTGAATTTTGCTCTTCCGTTTCTCTAAATAAGTAATATCCGGTATAACAAGATCGATTCCTAAAAGTTCATCGTCGGGAAATTTAACCCCACCGTCAATGACAATAATGGAATCTCCAAATTCAAATACCAAGAGATTTTTGCCGATTTCACCGGTTCCCCCTAAAGGGATAATACTTAACTTCATACAATAAAAACCCCCTCTGGTACACCTTTTCTAACAAAAGGGTTCCCTAAAGGAGGTATTATGATTCGAGAATCTATGAAGATATGCTATCCTTAAGCCCGTTGGACATAGTTTCCTGTGCGGGTATCGATGATCAATTTTTCTCCTTCGTTGACAAAGAAAGGAACCTGAACCACTGCACCAGTCTCCAAAGTTGCCGGTTTGGAGCCGCCTGTAGCTGTATCGCCGCGAACACCGGGTTCAGTATGAGCAACCTCAAGAATTACGGTGTTAGGAAGGTCGACGCCAATGACAGTGCCGTTGAAGAAAAGGATACCTAAGTTCATATTCTCTTTAAGATATTTTACTCCATCACCGATTTGAGCCTCAGTCAAAGAGGTTTGCTCATAGGTCTCATTATCCATAGCCACGAAATGCTCGCCATCTTTATAGAGATATTGCATTTCGCGACGCTCCACATGAGCCTTCGGCACTTTTTCACCTGCATTGAACTTCCGCTCGATAATACCGCCGGTTTTTACATTCTTCAATTTAGTTCTTACAAAAGCCGCACCTTTACCTGGCTTAACGTGCTGGAACTCAATAATTGTATACACATCATTGTCCACTTCGATTGTTAGACCCGTCTTAAATTCATTGGATGAAATCATAATTATCCTCCTAAATATTCATTTTTATTGTTGTTTAGCTTATCCCAATCGAACCAAATTTACTTCTTAATTGTCCTCACAGAGGATAAGTCGGCTAAGCTTGTGAACAAGCAAGCTTCCTATATAATGAACTTTCTTTAATTCTGTGTCAAGACCTCCAGGGCATAATCCAAGGCCAAACTATAGCTTTTTCCACCCAAGCCGGAAATTTGTCCACGGCAGACAGGAGCAATGACCGAGGTCTTTCGGAATTCTTCCCGGGCATGGATATTGGATAAATGAACCTCGATAGCCGGCACCTGAACGCTGGTTATGGCATCCCGTACAGCGTAGCTGTAATGGGTCCATGCTCCAGGATTAATAATCAGAAAGTCATCCGGTCCCATACTATGAATCCACTGAATTAACTCCCCTTCGAAGTTGGTCTGCTCCACCTGTATAGGAATTCCTACAGTTTGAGCCTTATGTATAAGTTCCTTGTTAATTTCTTCGAGAGTCTGAACCCCGTATTTATCCGGCTCACGTCGTCCCAACAAATTCAAATTAGGGCCATGAAGCACCCAAATCTTTCCCATAGTATTCACTTCCTTAATACACGCCGTACACCCCAGAATTTTATCATAATTTTCTTCTTTCCACCAGTGTCCACGACAAAAAAACGTAGAGATTGACCCTCAGAACATCCGAAAAGGAAGGTTTTTTCCCTTTCAGAATACCACAGAGGTCTCTCCCTACGGTTAGGTGTAAGATCATTTCTAAAAACGAATATTAGCATACGCCCAAAAAGTCATGATATTCTATTCTTTGCCATATCAAGGGATTCCATCGGTCGTCAAATGACTAAAAAATAGGCCGATCCTGCCGCACATCGGAGTAAAGCTCCCTGACTTGAGAAAGTTCCGGCGCTCCGCTATTATTCTGCTGAGCATTCTCTTGATTACCTTGGGTTGTAGCGCTATTCTGGGTTTCAGTGCGGGGCCGATCGCTCATTAAGCGGGGAGAATGAATGAGATTGACATTACTTAGCATAATCTGTACTTCACAGGGACCATTATCACCATAAGGCTGAATCTTACGTATTTCGGTTCTCGGTACTGTAAGATGAACTTCATGAGGAATTCTACTTTCCCCTATCCGTTTGATTCTGAACTTTACTCCCTCGACTTCCATCTCCACTTCGTCAAGATGATCTCCCGAATACTCCATTCCCTGATGTGGTGTAATAACAGCATAGTGCTCATTCCCTCTGGGATTCGCCAATCGGGGAAGATAAACCTTCTGGCCAATTTGCAGATAATCCGGGTTCATCCCCGGATTGGCTAATTGCCACTCCTCACAGGTTCCCCCCCATCTTTGGGCAAGCCGGTAAAAGGTATCTCCCGGTTGAATCAGATAGTCTTCCACTGGGTCCACCCCCTCTTACCCATCTTATGGTTAAGAGAGATTGTCAGGTTCAAGGAAAAAGAGCTTAAGGAGAATTTCTCCCCCATTCTCTTCTAAAACTACTTCTTCCACATGAATACCACCCCGGGGCATGGTTTCAATATGGGTTAATCCTCTCTCTATCTCTGCCCACGAGCCTTGCACCCGTAAACGAATTAATGCGAAGCGGAGAATAGATGGATTAACCTCTCCTTCAAGAATCCCTTCAAGATGATAAGAAAAGACCGTTAGCTTTTCATCCGTGAAACCCTTAACACATTCATCCATGATCACAAGCAAATCATCCATCAGCAATGGATCTGAAGCAGCCTCTTTTGCCGAAGTCTGAAGGATAAGCCCTTCTATATGGCTTATCTCTTTGCGAAGAGCCCCAACCTCTTGTCGGCGAAGAACCAATATCCCACCAATCAGGCAGAGCACAATCACCAGGGTTAACAGGACGATATGGCTGAGCTTTGGGAGGTGTTTCCTCATGATCTCTTTCTTTTTAATCATATCCCTCCGCCTTCAAAACGAATTGAATCAGCATTCCCTCCCTAATTGAATCCCCTGCTGTTTGATATTTTGCCAATTGGACCTTCCCCCATCCTAATGCTTGAAGTTGCTGAAACATCCTTTGAACCTCCAGGGATTCTGTGGCAAGGCCTTGTATTGACAAAGTCCGCCCTTTAATCTCAATCCGTTCAAGGTGAATCCCCTTAGGTGCATTGGCTGTTAACTCCTTTATCCCCTGACCCACAGCGGTGGGGTTCCCCGCAATCTTATCCCAGGTCTGCTTTTGGGCAGTTTGCTTCTCATTCTCCCAAGTCTGGCTGGTGTTTATTTCACTTAGCCGTTGAGCCTCTACCTGCAAGCTATCAAGGGTCTGCCGGGTGGATACAAGCATTCCCGAACCGCTTATACTCACAAGCAACATGACCCCTGCGGCAATCCACTTTATCTGTTGTTCCTTTTTCCTTAGATTTTCGGTTCTATGGAAATTATTCAGCGCCCATTTCTCCTCCTCAAGGGCCAGCCCTAATACGGTTAAGTACTTTTCCGGGTCATAAGAATGAAAGGCATCGAAAGATTTCGCTCCCCAAAAAGCATAGAAAGCTTCATCCACCCCTTGCAAGGCGGGTACTTTTCCTCCGACGCCCTTTAGGTATTCCCCTATTCTTTTCCCTGTTTTTTCGGCCTCCCTGTTCTGGCCCCAGAGGATTCTATTCAACTCCACTTGGTCATGAAGTGATGAAAGATAGAGCAGCATCCGATAAATCTCATGATTCCATTCTTTCTCGCCGAAGGATTGAAGGGCGAAGGGAAGGCTGCGAACGATCTCAGGTATCCTTCCTTTATAGAAGATATATTGAATCTGCCCCTCATCTTCCCTGAGAAACAGAGTATTCCCATCTGAGCCAAACCCCAATGCCTTTCCCCAAGCCAGCTGAGAAAAGCATACCCTGTTAATCTCAAAGCCTGCTTTCCTAAAGCAAAGAATGACCGGAGATAAAACCGAATCCCTTATCCCTGATAAAATCACCTTCAATCCCTGGGATGACTCCTTTTGCTCTTCAAGGGAGTAATCGTAAACCAATTCTTCTTGAGGAATAGGGATTTCTTCCTCAGCCAGATAGTGAAGAAGTCCGGCACGGTTTCCTTTTTTCACCCAAGGCAAATGATACTCACGAATGAATTGGTTCTGGAGAGGTAACCCAATACAAATCTTTGGGCTACGATAGAATTTGAAATCCGCCTTTCGTTGCTCAAGGTATCCTTGTAAAATCGCCAGGAAGGTGTCTGGATGGAGAATTTTTCCCTGCTTTATTAACCCTCTGGGAAGAGGGGTAATCTCGAACTGAGTAGGTAGAAAAGACCACTTGTCCTTCCCTTTTTGGGTATACCAAAGCCAACGCAGTTCGTGATCGGTTAGTTCAACACAGACTCGACCTTGATCTGCAAACCTCATGCATCAAATCCTCCAAAAACCAATATCAAAACAGAGAATTATAAAAAGAAAGGATATCTTGTCCCCAAAAGAACACAATCCAAGCCCCCAATACCAAATAAGGTCCAAAAGGAATCGGATCCCTGTAACTTCTTTTTTTGAAGGATAGGATCAAAAGTCCACCTATGGACCCTGTAAAGCTAGCAATGAAAATAGCTATTAAAGCTTCCGGAAACCCCAAAAATGCGCCCAGTCCGGCAATAAGCTTTATATCCCCCAAGCCCATCCCTTCAGGATAGATCCGAGTGATCATCCAAAATACTCCACCTACCCCCAGAGCTGTAGCCAGACTTTCCCACCCCGATGGACCCTGGGGCAGAAAAAAGCCTGCCATAATGCCGACGCCCAGTAAAGGAAGAGTGAAAACATCCGGCAGACTGTAGGTATCCCAATCAATAGCAGCGAGAACTAAAAGCACAGATAGAAAATAGAAATTGATCCCCAACTGGAGAAATGAGCCACTTTTGTTTAGCCAAGCAGCATAAAAATACAAACATCCATTGAGGACCTCAATTAAGGGATAACGCCATGAAATCTTCTCCTGACATTGAGTACATCGTCCCTTTAAGATGAGAAAGCTTAGAACCGGAACCAGTTCCCAAGGGCGAAGATTATGACCACATGCGGCACAATGAGAACCGGGGAAAACAATAGACTTTCCTTGAGGAACACGATAAATCACCACATTTAAAAAGCTCCCGATGATCACCCCCACTATTCCGGATAATATACTGAATTCAACTCCCACTCGCTTCGTCCTTTCTATTATGGAAATAATGATGTATCACTGAAGGTTAGTTCAATGAGCTCGCTGGCTTAATTAGCTGAGCTCCAAAGTACCTTGGTTAAGTTTGCGTCATAGACTCGTACTTCCGCAGCCGATCCATCGGCAGTGAGATAGAGCATAATAAGATGGGTCTGGCTACCCTCAGGTATGGACCCATCGGCAGCCAAGGTTCCGATGCCAAAGCCCTTTTTCCCTTCAGACACTTCTTGCTGTGTAGTGTGCACACCCAACTTGGCGATATATTTAGGGATAAGTACAGGTATAGAAATATTCCCTCCATCTTGGGTTACTTCGGCGGATTTTGGATATCTCCCATTCTCCACTTGATAACGATCTAAAGCAGACTTCACTTGATGACCTGTAGCAATATCTGAGTTCTTCCGTGCTGTTTCTGAACTTGCACTTACCCTGGGAATGATGATTGCAGACAGTATGGCTATGATAAAGACCACCATTAATATTTCAATTAAGGTAAAGCCCTCCTGTCCTTTGCCTCTTTTTCTCTGCCCAAAGTGCATCATATCCTACTCTCCCTTTATCAAAACTCCTCCCTATTGAAGGTGCGTCCCCAAATCAAAGATAGGCAATAGTACACCGACAGCCACCAGGCCGATGACTCCCGCTAAAACCATGACGAGCAGCGGTCCCACCAGGTGGGGCACTTTATTCATCTGCTCTTCAAGCTCCATCCGAAACAATCGACTCAAGTGGTGCAGCATTGTGCTCAGTTGACCCGATTCCTCTCCTACTTCAAGCATCTGTGCCGCATCCCCAGGAAAATCGGATCGATTGACCAGAACAGCAGCCAGCCCCTTCCCCGTCCGTGCCCCTTCCTCAAGGTCTCCGACCACTCTTTTCATAGAAGAGGTGAGTACTGCCCCTTGGGTCAGCTTTAAGGCCTCCAGAAGTGGAATTCCTGCCTCCAGTAATGTCCCCAGCACCTGAGAAAATTGCAGATAATCATTAAGCTGATATATTCTTCCAAAGAGAGGTACCTTACTCAGTGCATCCCATAGTTTCTCTCTCCAATCATCCGGCCGACGAAAGCGCAGAACGAGAAAATAAATAATTCCCACGATTAACACCCCCAGGACCAAAAACGGCAAACCATGGGAGACCTGAAATATGACTTGAGTCAGAATTGATAATTCAGCATCCATATCTAGGAAGATCTGTTCATATACAGGTAAAACCAAGCGGTTTAGAACATAAATCAACCCTAATGTCAGCACAAGCAAGAATAGAGGATAAGCCAGGGCGCCTTTGAGTCTGTGACGATAAGTATGCTCCTCAAAAAGGTCTCTGGAAAGATTATCGAGAATCTCCGGCAATCTGCCAGCACGTTCACCGGCCTGAACCATGGCCCGGATATAAGGTGTAGGAGGGGGTATCAGGAAGTCAAGGGCTTCTGATAATTCCACACCCGCTTCCAGTTGTTCTTTCGCCCCAATCCAGGCTGAGGGTGTTATCCGCAGTCCCTTACTCCGCTTTTCCAAAATATTAATAGCTTTGAGCAAAGGCAGACCAGCCCCTGAAAGAAGGGATAGGTGCTGAGTGATACCTGCCCAGATCCTTAGTTGATCACTTTTCTTATTCAGGAATTCAAGGTATGAGAGGATATCGAAAAGCCTGCGGCGGCGGGGGCTGATGGATAAAGGGTAATATCCTTTGGCAAATAAACGGCTTCTGACTTCTCTCCCCTGCCGGACTTCCCAAATCCCTTCGAGTATATTCCCCTCTTGATCCAAAGCCCTCCATGCAAAGGTACGACATCTCATAAACCATCCCTCATTCCCCGCACTCTGTATACTTTTTGAGTGGCTTCTCCTCATCTCATTATGCCGCTGGTTGAATACCAGATTTCCTCCAGGCTTGTTAAGCCCTGCTGTACTTTGCTATACCCGTCCCGGCGCAGGGGGATCATTCCATTGGCAATAGCTTTTTCTTCTATTGCCCCTGCGCCTTGACCTTCCAACACCAAATCCCTGATATCCTGGTGGTAAAGCAGTAATTCGTGGATGCCGATACGTCCGGAATAACCGGTGCCCCGGCATTGAGGGCAGCCTCTTGCTCTAAATACCTGCTGGATGCCCTCCGGTAAATCCATGGCATCTTTTTCATGGGAATCCAGGCGCCAAAGTTCTTTACAATGTTCACAAAGACGGCGAACCAAACGTTGTGACAGAACTCCCCTCAAAACGGCCGCCACCAGATAGGGTTCTATACCCATATCCAAAAGGCGGGTAAACGCTTCAGCAGCTGTATTGGTATGCAAGGTAGACAAAACCAAATGGCCCGTCAAGGCCGCAGCAATAGCAATGCGGGCTGTCTCTTCATCTCGTATTTCCCCAATCATAATTACATCGGGATCCTGTCGTAATATGGAGCGCAACCCTTGGGCAAAGGTTAGACCAATCTTTGGCTGAACCTGAACAGATACAACTCCGGGCAACTGATATTCCACCGGATCTTCGATGGAGACCAAATTAAGCTGCTCAGAAATGAGCTCTTGCAGCAAAGCATAAAGGGTAGTGGTTTTCCCGCTGCCGGTAGGACCTACTACGAGGATAATTCCGTGGGGCTCCTTGATTAAGCGTTGAATACTCTTTTCAACCGATCCGCTCATCCCCAAAGATTGCAAGGAACGTTGTGCCGTATCCTGATCCAGAATACGTATTACGATTTTCTCCCCATAGACCGTTGGGAGGCTGGATACTCGTAGATCAATCGTTTTTCCGCTGACAAAAAAGCTGCTTCTTCCGTCTTGGGGCAGCCTCCGCTCCGCCACGTCCATGCCGGACATAATCTTAATCCGGGCCAGCACATTTCGGACAACCCCCAAGGGAAAGGTACGCTTGGTTTCCAACTTCCCATCAATCCGGTAACGCACTCGCATTACCACCTCACCCGGCTCCCAATGAATATCACTGGCTCCCAGCATAATGGCATCCCGAAGCAGAAAATCCACCAACTGAATCGTTGGGGCATCTTTTCCCTCCTCGGAATCAAGTGTATCTATCCGCCCCCTCCTTTTGCCCCATAGTTCATCCTGTCCTAAGGTGAGTTCCGCAATGCTTTTCTCCACAGTGAGATATTTCTTGATGGCCGTCACCACCTGGGCCTCCTCTGCCAGCAGGGGCTCGACCTCAAAACCTGTTAATATCCGAATATTCTCCACATAACGATGGTTTCCCGGGTCAAACATGGCGACCTGCAAAATTCTATCCTTAAGTCCTACAGGAATAGCACCATAACGCAATGCAGCCTGCTCACTCAGCAGGGAGGCTACTTCAGGGTCGATATCGACCTGAGTCAAATCCACTTTAACGACACCCAGATATCTGCTAAGCTCGATGAGCAATTCCTCCAAGGCGAGTGCCTTATGCCGGACAAGAATTTCTCCCAAACGGGCGCCTGTTTTTTCTTGCTCCTGTAAAGCACTGGACAACTGACCGAAGTCAATTTTCTGTTGACTTATTAAATATTGTCCAAATCCTCCCTCACGGGAGGTCTGTTGCTTCCACTCTTCTCGAAAACTCTCCTGGCCTCCAGCCCTCTTGCGACGATTCAGCCAAAGGGGTATCTTATTCATTCCCGTGAATCTCCTGATACTTTGTAATCAGCCAACGCCCGTCCACCTTTTCCAGTTCCACTTTAAGCTTCCGTTGGGCCCGGCCGTATTGAGCCAAAGAAGTTATAGTATAATCTCCTTCCCTGGCTATGACCTTAACCTTCACTGTACCTTCCCCGATGCTGATGTCTCCTCCCATAAAGGTCGGATCCTTTTCCAGCATCACCTTAGCCCATTCAATACCGCCTTCAGCTCCGTAGATTGCCTGACGGGAGCTCACCTCCCGCCGGGCAATCTTATTTTCCGAATGGGCCTTCACATACATTTCCAAACCATACGACGAAAATGTGGCAACGAGAATGAGGATTAAGAGGGTAATATACCCTAATTCACCTCGTCCCTTGCTCTGATCCTTCCCTGCCAATAAACCTTCTGCTTCCCTATTTCTCCTTGAAAGGTTATCGTCCACAACCCTGATACTCCTTGAGTGCAATTCCAATCCACAATCCCGCCCACTACGGGGTTATGGGCACCTTTATGATAACGATACAAATCTTTAACCCCATCATAATCTTTATCATCAAGATAATACTGGTCACTATAGGTCTCCCCGCTGGGGGTTACTGTCAGAGTCCATTTTCCTAGATGGGCCCACTGAACCGACTCGGCTTCGCGGATGGCATCACTCACCCATCTTCCGGCAGTGACCACAGCATAATGAGCCTCCATTTTATCTTTTATGGTCCGGCTGGTATTCCACTCCCCGTAAAAAAACCTCAAGGCGACAGTTAAAAGTATGCCGGTTATTAAAAGGGCAAATAAAACTTCTATTAAGGTAAAGCCCCTATCCTGTCCTATTCTGTCTAAACGCTCTTTTTGATTCCCTCGAATATTTTGCATAACGAAGCCCCTCCGCCTAATCGGGACTATTGGATTCATTGCAATGAATAGAGGCTTTCTAAGGCATAACTCTGAACATTTCCTTGTTCCGGCCAGGAAACCTCTACCTTAACTCTCAAAAGTTCGTCCGGGATATCCCAATCGGCATGAACTTTCCAGCGGAAAAGCCCCTCTTCCCCTCCCACTTCTCCACCAGGAATAATGCGTCCTCTATGGATGTTGTCGAGCCAAGACTCCGCCCCTAAGGTTTCCATGATACTTTGAGCATGATTGGCCGCTTCCGTAAGACGAAGGGCTTGGTCCGCTTCAGCCAAAGCATTCTCGCTTAAACCATACAAAGCCACAAAACCTACGGTAAAAAGAAAGAGGGCCAGGATGACATCCAAGAGAACAAAGCCTTTTTCACCATAACTTTTCATGGGATGACTTTACCTCGCTCATTAAGTTCATAACTTTCTCCATTACGGGTAGGTTTGACAAAATCTTGTCTGAGGTAAGGCCCCCGCCAGCCTTTTATTCCCGGAGGGGGTGAATATAAAGCATCAATTCCTTCAGGCAACATTCCTGTATCCAATTTGTACAGCTCCACTGCCCCTTCGATACGCACTCGATTGGCTAAATCTCCTTGGGTAGAAGTGTAATTCTCAGCTGAGCTCCATCGGGGTGATGCAATACCGATAATTACCATCATCAAACAAAGAATCAAAAGGACTTCAAGCAGTGTAAAACCTTCCTGTTTACGTTGATTCCCCATAAAATCATACCATTCTCCTATATTCCATAGTAATTTAGTCCTATTTTGGATACAAACATAATATTCTACCAATTCCATGAAGAATTCCTTCTTTAGAACTCTTATTAGACAATCTTTCTTTAATTTAGGGAGAATTTTTCTTATTCAAAGGTTTTCTTACTTATTTTAGTGCTATTCGACTTTAAGGCTCTTCAAAGACCCTAAACCGTAGAGATACTAAAAAACCACGACGCAAAGCCGTGGTTTTCTTTTATGTTTGAAGTTAAATTTCTTACTCAATCACTTTATTCCAAGCTCTTAGAATTTCCTCATTATCCGCATCACGAATCACGATCCCTTGACCTATCCCTTTAGGTAAGACCAGAACTTTTTGTCCTTTGTAGTTCTTTTTATCTGCTCCCATAAGATTGATCAATGCTTGAGAATCTTTATTCTTAATGGTTACCGGCAGACCGAAACCTTTGAGAAGCTTAATCAGTCGTTCCACTTCCCCATTATTCATAAATCCTCGTTCATGAGCCAGATGCGCAGCCGCTACCATGCCGATGCTGACACCCTGTCCATGCGTAATCCCTTGATAGGCCATCTCAGCCTCGAGAGCATGGCCAAAGCTATGACCGTAATTAAGAAACATCCTCTTCCCTTGTTCTGTCTCATCCTCAGAAACCAGCCTGACTTTTACCGCTGAGGAGCGAGAAGTCAATTCCTTATACAACTCAGGCTTCCGTGCTTTGATTTCTTCCTGGTGTTTTTCGATAAAGGAGAGAAGTTCTCCATCAGCAATGACAGCATGCTTGATAGTCTCTGCCAAGCCATTGAGCATTTCTTCCCAAGGCAAGGTCTCTAATGTACTAAAATCAGTCCATACAGCCAGAGGTGGGTAAAAATCCCCCAGCAGGTTCTTCCCTGCAGCATGATTTACCGCGACCTTACCACCGATGCTGCTATCCACCATAGCCAGAAGAGTGGTGGGAATCTGAACATAACGTATCCCCCGCATAAACATGCTGGCAAAGAAGCCGGCTAAATCTCCAATAACCCCTCCGCCTAAGGCCAAGACCACAGTCTTGCGATCCGCACCACAAGCAATGGCTTCACTGGTTAAATCACTGAGACGGTTCAAGGATTTTTCGTCCTCACCTTGAGGTACAATCAGGGTATTTACACTAAATGCACCTAATCCTTTTTTCAAGGTATCCATATAGTCAGCCGCAATATTAGGATGAGTAATCACTAAAAGATGCTCTCCAGCCCCGATACGGGTGGTCAGATACTCACCCAGATCTTCCAGCCTGGCCCCCAGGAAAACGGGATAGGGCTTCACAGAGACAACATCAATCCTCTGTCCTTGCATCATTCATAAAACCTCCTTCATATAGGCTGAAAATTTCTTCTACCACTTCTTCAATTCCTTTATGGGTGGTATCGATGGTCCAATCCGCTTGGTCATAAATAGGCTGTCTCTTTGCCCACAGCAGTTCAACCTCTTGGCGGTCTCCTCTTAAGAGAGGGCGGTCGTTGCGATAACCAATCCGTTTGTAGATCTCATCCAGCGGCGCATATAAGCCGATAATAACACCGCTTCGTGCTAAATCCTGCCAATTCTCAGGATTCAACACGGTTCCTCCCCCCGTAGCAATAACATACCCTTTATGTTCAGCCAAGCGTTTCACCAAAAGCCGCTCCTCCGAACGAAAACGGGTTTCTCCATGCCGGCGGAAAATTTCTGATACAGTCATTTCCGTTAATCTTTCGATCTCCACATCCGTATCGATAAACTCCCGTTCCAGGAGTTTGGCCAAGCGCCTGCCCACGGTGCTTTTGCCGGTACCCATAAACCCCACAAGAACAATATTATCCTTTGGTACGGCATGTGGAGGTCCCTCAGGTTCTAACTCCGGGGGATTGTTTTTATAGGGGTTCATCTCATTATTAGAAAAGTCATTGCTCATACTATTGCTCACTCACAAATCGTTTATAATCCTGCCAAGCCTTATACAGCTCATCCCATGTATCGGAAGGGAATTTTTCCAGGACAGCCTGAAGTATTTCCCAAGCCACTACATGCTTGAGAACCACCAGGGCGGCAGGAACCGCACACACATCACTGCGCTCTACACTGGCCTCCATGACTTCTTTCGTCTCCAGATTAACCGTTGGCAAAGGACTGTATAAGGTAGGGATTGGCTTCATGACTGCTTCAATCATCACCGGTTCCCCATTGGTCATTCCGCCTTCAATCCCGCCGGCATTATTGCTATAACGGTAATACCCCCGCCCGCTGTCATAACCGATGGGATCATGGACTTCGGACCCAAAGCGTTGGCCTGCTGTAAAGCCCATGCCAAAGGATACTCCCTTCATCGCCTGGACAGATAAGACAGCCTGAGCCAACCGGCCATCCAATTTTCTATCCCACTGGACATAGGAGCCTAAGCCCGGTACCAGGTTCTTCACTTGGATCCGAAGTATGCCCCCCAATGATTCTCCTTTGTTCCGAGCCTCTTGCAATTGGGCATATAACGCTTCTTCACCCTTGGGATCTCCTACCTTCCATTCGGAAGCCTGGACCCGTTCCCAATACTCAGGGGTATCCTCGCTGTCCATATGGATTTTTCCGACAGATAGGACCTGCCCGCCCATCTCCACCCCTAAGGCTTCCAAGATCTGCAAGGCAATATTCCCGATGGCGACCCGCATGGCTGTCTCCCGGGCACTGGCCCGCTCCAGTACATTGCGCACTTCTGTCCGATATTTCAAATGTCCCGTCAAATCCGCATGGCCCGGTCGTGGTGTGATGACTTTACGACTTTCCAAATCCGCTTCATCGTCCCAAGCCATAATTTTTTCCCAATTGGACCAGTCCCGGTTGATAATCTCTAAGGCTATCGGCGCACCTGTGGTCAGCCCCCCCCGGACTCCGGAAAGAATAGTGACCTGATCCTTCTCAATCTTCATTCTCCCCCCACGGCCGGGACCCTTTTGCCGTTCTTGCAATGCTTGATCGATCTTTTCCTTATCTATCTTAGCCCCTGAGGGAACCCCTTCGAGGATTCCTACAAGCTTTAGTCCGTGAGATTCACCTGCTGTCAAATAACGCATTCCTTACCTCCTCACCTGATTTCTTCCCGAACTCTTCCCGTAATCAAGGCTGTAATGACATACCTGGTGTCTTTTCCATTGGTTAAGAATATACTGCCGCTTAGGATTGGCCCCCCTAGAAATATAGGGACTCCCTCTGCTGAAAAGCGCACAGTATTCGGTTGATTGGCGAAACTAATTTTCTCCGGAAGTGCGATAGTCTTCTCCAACACACCTTCTCTAAAAATGCGATAGGTATTATTGCTTGGGTAAAAGCGGATTTCATACCAGGTATTTTCGGCTAGGGCGCTTGCCCTTACATCCCGCAGTTCCTGAATGAGTTGAGTGCTGGCTAAAGACAAATTACGGTTTTCCGCCTCCACAGGGAGCTTCACCAAAAGCACAAAGCCTACCCCTGCCAAAAGGGTCAGGACCAGAAGGACCTCAAGGAGGGTAAAACCCCTTGCTTTGTCAGATTGGCCGTCCTTAGGCTGACTCTTTCTCCTCATTCGTGCTCGCTCCTTCTGCTACACCTGAGCCAAGGCTTGATACAAAGCCTTCCTCATAGCATCTACAGGGGCCTTATCTTCCAGCCAAAATTCCCAGGCATTGACACCCTGATAAAGAAGCATATCCATTCCGTTGACAATCTTGCAGCCCAAGACTTTTGCCGACTGTAAAAAAGGAGTTTCCCAGGGGTTAAAGATGATATCCACCACCAAAGTACCTGGATGTATCCCTTCCAGTGAAAAAGGGTAGTCTTCCTTTTTTAATCCCAGGCTGGTCGTTTGGATAACACAATCCGCCTGTGTCAGCCACTCTCCCCTTCCCCATACCTCTTGGCGTGCCTGTCCGCCCCACTCCCGTATTTTTTCCAACAGTTCCGCCCCTCGCTCAGGAGTGCGATTCATAATGCAAAGCTGGACTCCGAAAGGTGCCAGGGCCATGGCAATCCCCTTAGCAGCACCTCCAGCCCCCAGGAGAACAATTTTCTTGCCCTCACCGAGCTCCATATGTTCCTGCAGGGAACGAACAAAACCTGAACCGTCGGTATTATGGCCGATCAACCGACCCTTGTGCACTTTTACGGTGTTCACCGCTCCAGCCCGCCTGGCTTCCTCAGTCAGTTCATCCAGAAAAGGGAGGATGGCTTCTTTATGGGGGACGGTCACATTCCAGCCGCTGAACCCCAGGGCTTTAAGACCAAGTACAGCCTCGCCCAAATCTTCAGGGCTTACTTGAAACTTTTGATAGTCTGCGGCTAAGTCTAAAGCCTTGTATCCTGCATTATGCATCACCGGAGATAGGGAATGAGCAATCGGGCAGCCAATCACTGCAAAATGCTTTACCAAGCTTACACCCCCCAAAGCTTTTGGATAGCACAACGGAATGGTTTTCCCATTCCGTCATCTTCGTCATGAAATTCCTTGTTTAGCGTACCTTTGTACCATGGGGCTCCGACGTTTCATAACGCTTCATCAACCAGACCAAGACCCGCTCCATTCTGCGCAAGAACCGTGTACCGATAAATTCCTTATCATTAATGGGAAGAACCAAAATCGTATACATTCCCATACGATTCCCTCCCAGGATATCAGTAAACAATTGATCCCCAATAACAGCGGTATCCGAAATCCCGGTCCCCAAAATATTCATTCCTGCTTGAAAAGCCTTACGACGTGGTTTCGTTGCCCGAAAAACAAAAGGTATTCCTAAACGATCCGCTACAACGGCCACCCGTTGTTTGCGCTTATTATTGGATACGACACATGCCTGAATCCCTGCCGCTTTAAGTTTCTCAAACCATGCTACAACTTTTGGTCCAACTTCTAAGTCATTCCAGGGCGTCATCGTGTTGTCAAGATCTATAATAAGCCCGCGAATACCATCCCTCTTCAAAACGTCCACGGGTATACTATCCAGTGAATCCGCTTGAAAAGTCGGTTTGAAGAGATCAAACATAGTGTCCTCCCCACATGGCATTTTTTACTTATTATATCCCAGAGTTTTACTCTGGGCAAGCTAAATGGAATAGGGCTTTAGAAATATCGAGGTTCTTTTACAATATATTCATTCACTAACCTCTGGTGAAACCTGAGAAAATATCATAAAATGTCCTGTATAGGAGTTGAAATTGCTTGATTAAATATTATGACCGAAAAACCCAAACCTATCAGACAGAAAAAGTGGCCGGAGAGAAAATGATTCGCTGGACTTATACCTCTCCTGTAGGGATGAGACTTCTGGAAGCGGTAGTCAAGAAAAAAATGTGCTCCAGCTTTTATGGCTGGTATCTGGATCAGCGAATCAGCCGGCGGAAAATCCATCCTTTTGTCCATAAATTTGATTTGGACTTATCCATTGCGGAGAAGAACGTAAAAGAATTTTCCTCATTTAATGATTTCTTTTACCGTAAGCTAAAACCTTCAGCCCGCTCTATTGACCCACATAAGGACTCCCTCATCTCTTTGGGGGATGGGAAATTACTGGCTTATGAACATATTAATTTAGACCGTTTGGTTCAGGTTAAAGGTATTACCTATAGCCTTCAAGAACTGATTAAAAGCCCAGAGGTGGCGTTAAAATACAACAGAGGCACTTGCTTAATTCTAAGGCTATGCCCTACGGATTACCACCGCTTTCATTTTATCGACAGCGGTATCTGTGAGCCCTCTCACCGTATTAAAGGAGCTTACTATTCAGTTAATCCCGTTGCCTTGCAAAAGGTTGAAAAGCTTTTTTGCGAAAACAAAAGAGAATGGAGCATTTTCCATTCTGATCATTTTGGAGATATCCTTACCATTGAAGTAGGGGCTACCTTTGTAGGCTCCATCATTCAGACTTACCCTCCCCATCAAAAAGTGGCTCGAGGAGATGAAAAAGGCTATTTTAAGTTCGGCGGCTCCACCGTTCTGCTTTTTTTCGAAGAAAATAAGGTTAGGATCGACCCGGAAATTATTGAGCAAACGAAATTAGGTTATGAGACCTATGTTCTCTTTGGTGAAAAAGTCGGTGTCCGGGGCGGGTCTTTTTCAGGGTAGGCGGCCATGCTGCTGCGGCACCCCCTCTTACACAAATACGAATTGTACCAAGGCCATATAGAGCACTGTTCCCCCGCCGATGCTCAGAAGCACATTATTCTTCCAGAGATGAATCAAGACAATAAACCCAATTGCAATCCCTTCAGGCAGCCCATATGAGGCGGTCAGGAGGGATACATTTTTTAGACAGTAAACGATTAGCATAGCAATGGCAGCAAAGGGAATCACCTTCCCCAGATAAAGGATAAAAGGGGGAGTTTCCCTGCCGGATGGGAATAAAAGAAAGGGCAAGGACCTGGTGAGAAAGGTCCCCAGAGCGATCACGACGATAATAATGAGTGACTGTTGAGCGGTGAGCATCATACGACGTTCTCCTCCTTAAGAACTTTTCCTGTGCCGTCGGCCTCATCGAGAATATCCAACCTATTGAGCTTATCTAAATTCTCCAGAGGCCTCCTGAACAGTGAAAAAACAGCAATAATCAAAGCCATTGAAGGAATTATGAAGTTTACCGGTCCAAACACCCATAAGCAAAAAACTGACGCTCCTATTCCGATCAGAGCCGGTGCATGCTGCTTTTGCGATTTCCATTGTTCAAGAAAGATGACAACAAACAAGGCCGTCATGACAAAGTCGATTCCTTTCGTATTAAAGGACACCATGGAGCCTAAAATTCCACCCAATGCACAGGCAGAAACCCAGTAACTCTGATTAAGCAAAGTGACGAAAAACATAAACCACCCTCGGTCCACTCCCTGAGGAGGGTTCGCGGCACAGAGAATGGAAAAGGTTTCATCCGTCAGCCCAAACATCAGATAGGGCTTTTTCTTTCCCCCTTCGCTGAATTTTCCCAAGAGGGAAAGTCCGTAAAATAAATGTCTGGCATTAACCATCAGAGTCATAAGAAAGGCATTTAAAGGGCTGAAAGCCATGGTAAGCAAGTTTATAGCCACATATTGCATGGAGCCGGCGTAGATAAAAACGCTCATAAGTATGGCCCAGCCAAAGTGATATCCCTTACTATTCAAAAGAATACCAAAGGCCATGCCGAGAAATAGATAACCGGCCATAACGGGTAGGGTATAAGGAAAGGCGGCTTTCAGGGCTTTTCTCTTTTCCTGCATTCTGGATTACTCCTCTTCCACTATTTTACCTGATCCAAGTCCAAGGGTATGGTTAGCGTGCGTTTGTCCGTATTCATGACAATGCTGGTTTCTACTTTATCCACCCCTGGAATGGCCATAATCGTATCGATAATAAAATCCCGGAACGTTGCGATATCCTTCGCTACCACCTTTAATAAAAAGTCCCGGCTGCCGGTAACCGTATAGCATTCGAGAACATTGGGTATTTCGTTAATTGTAGCTAAAAAATTATTGGCAATCTCCCGGTTGAGCGGGGAAAGATTCACCATTGTAAACGCGATTAATTCAATACCGATCTTTTTTTCATCAACAAATGCCGTATACTGCTTGATAACCCTTTGTTCTCTCAGGTTTTTCGTTCGTGCCAGACATGCGGAAGGAGATAAACCAATTTTCTTTGATAATTCTAAGTTAGAAATAGAGGAATCTTCCTGCAAAGCATGAATAATCGCTTTATCCTGTATATCAAAGTCAGTCTCCAATTTTAATTCTCCTTTCAGGAGCCATCTCAAAATATAATTCTGTTCTTTTACATTTTAATATATATTATTCTTCGAATTCTGACAAGCAAAAAAGATTATTCGTCCGCACTTCCTCAGTAAAACACCGCATCCATTACTGTAATAATAGCAGCCGTGCTTTTCCTCAAAATCGTCAGCGTCGACGATTTTAAAGAAAAGCACGGCTGGTGTTTTCTTGCTATCTCCTTATGATCACCCTTGCCCTTTGCGTTCTGCCAAATAAGCCGCCACACGGGAAGCGCACAGAATCGATAGGAATTTCGCTTCAGGATTATCCGCACGGCTGGGCAGGATAATCGGTACTTTTGCCCCCACGACCATGCCAGCGGAACGGAAAGAGGCCATACAAGTGGCTGATTTATAGATAGCGTTGCCCGTCTCGATATTCGGCACCAGAATGATGTCGGCGCGACCTGCGACTTCGCTGCCCTGGATTCCTTTATGTTCCGCTCTTTCCAAGCTTAAGGCATTATCCAGAGCAAAGGGTCCATCCACCACACAGTCCTTGATCTGCCCCCGCCGATTCATCTGGGTCAGAATAGCCGCGTCCAGAGTAGACGGCATATTGGGATTCACAATTTCCAATGCAGAGATGGCCGCAACTTTAGGCCTCTGCACTCCCAAAGCCTGAGCTACAGTCACCGCATTGCGGATGATATCGGCCTTTTGCTTCAGATCCGGGGCAATATTCATTCCTGCATCAGTAATGAACAATAAACGGTCAAAACCTGCAGCCTCGATAATAGCTATATGACTTAAGGTTGTACCTTCTCTCAAGCCCTTTTCCTTATCCAGGACAGCCTTAAGGATTTCAGAGGTTTGCAGCATCCCTTTCATCAATAGATCGGCTTGACCTTCCCTGACCAGATTGCTGGCATATAAGGCGGCCTTCATGGCATTAGGTTCATGGACAAGGGGAGTATCAGCAAGATCCACACCCATTTCCTCAGCGATTTGGCGTATCTGCCCTTCAGCCCCGACCAGGATGGGCTGAGCAATTCCTTTCTCTTTCGCGCTAAAAACCGCTTCCAAAACAGCCTTGTCCTGGGCGGCTGCTACTGCAATCTTTTGGGGGGACTTTTTGCTTTCCTTTAAAATTTGCTCAAACATAGCCTATCTCCTTATGTTCCATAGTGTTTAACTTGCTCTTGCTCAGTCAATACAGCTAAGGCACCCTCCACCATAGCCTGAAGTTCGTCTTCCCCAGGGTATACAGTCACCGGTCCCATTTTTTCTACTCGCTGCCGGATTAATTGGATGAAACGCTGACTATAGGCCAGACCGCCTGTAAGTACGATTCCATCGACGTTTCCTTCCAGAGCAGCAGCCATAGCTCCGATTTGCTTCGCTACTTGATAAGCCATGGCCTCCACTACCAATAGGGCCTCATCATCTCCATCGTCGATCCTTCTTTCCACTTCCCGGAGATCATTGGTTCCTAAGAGCATTTGCATGCCACCGTTGGACATGACCAAGGCCAGAAGCTGCTCCTTTGTATATAAACCGGAAAAGCAGAGATTGATAATGGCTGAGACCGGCAGTCCTCCGGTTCTTTCCGGGGAAAAAGGGCCTTCTCCGGCGGAACCATCATTAACGTCGATTGTTTTGCCCCTAAGATGGGCACTCACCGTGATTCCTCCCCCAAGATGAGCGACAATAAGGTGGCATTCCTCATATTTTCTTTGCCGTTCCCGACAAAAACGCTTGGCTACAAACCGGGAATTCAAGGCGTGGAAGATACTTCTTCTGGCTATATCCTTTATTCCCGTAACTCTTGCCACGGGAATCATTTCATCCACCGTAACAGGGTCCACTACATAAGCCGGTATGGACAAACTCCGACCAAGTTCATAAGCAATAATTCCCCCTAGACTTGAAGCATGCTGCAGCGCTTCCCCATGGCTTAAATCATGAAGAAGCTTATCGTTAATTAAGTAGGTTCCTGATTCTACAGACTTGACCATTCCACAACGGCCCACCACTGCATTCAGGGAATTTAAAGGTATACCCGCTTCTTCAAGGGAATCCATGACAAAGGTCTTACGCATTGCCTTTTGCTCTAAAATGCCGGCGAACCCTTCCAGATTGGAGCGATTATAACGGATACTCTTCTCCAGAATGCACCGTTCATTTTCATATAAGCCAATTTTAGTGGAGGTGGAACCAGGATTGACGGCTAAGATCCGTAATATTCTGTCACCCAAGCCAATGCCTCCTTAAGCCAATGCCTCGATAATTACAGCCATAGCCGGCCCTCCCCCGGCACAAAGTGAAGCACAGCCGAATTGGTTCTTTCTCCGCTTCATTTCTTGGATTAAGGTCAAGATAAGCCGGGCACCGGTCATCCCCACTGGATGTCCGAGAGAAACCCCCGACCCGTTGACATTAAGTTTGTTCAGATCCAGCTTAAGTTCGCGGTTGCAGGCTAAGACCTGGGCTGCAAAGGCTTCATTGATTTCCCAGAGATCAATATCGCCAATACTCATCCCTGCATACTGTAAAGCGCGCTTCACCGCGGGCACCACGCCGATTCCCATGAACTTGGGATCTACAGAGGCGGAAGCTGTTGCCACAATCCGGGCCAGGGGTTTCAGTCCCAACTCTTCAGCCTTCTCCCTGGACATTAAGATCAGGGCCGCCCCTCCGTCACTAAGACTGGAGGCATTCCCCGCTGTAACCGTTCCCTCCTTTTTAAAGGCCGGCCTTAGCTTAGTTAAACCATCCAGGGTAGCATCAGAACGCGGATGCTCATCCTCTGTGAAAATTTTGGTTTCTTTTTTCGTCACAAGCTCCACAGGAACGATCTCTTCTTTGAACTTCCCCTCCTGTATGGCCTGGCAAGCCCGCCGGTGACTTTCCACGGCAAATTCATCCTGCTCTTCCCGGGAAATACTATAAAGATCCGCCAGATTCTCAGCGGTAACCCCCACGTGATAGTCGTAGAATGCGTCGATTAAGGCATCGTATAATAGGCCGTCATAAAGGGTATCGGAACCCATCCGATAACCTCCCCGAGCTTTTAAGAGGAGGTAAGGGACATTGGTCATGCTCTCAATCCCCACTGCCGCCCCCATATGGATCTTGCCCAGCATAATTTCCTGGCTGACCATCTCCATTGCCCGCATGGAGGAGGGACATTGCTGATTGATCGTTGCCGCCACTGTTTCCACCGGGCAACCGACCCCCATGGCTACCTGGCGGGCTGTATTCCCTTTGCAGCCGGCTTGATAAACCTGACCTGCGATTACCTCTTCGATCTGAGATGGCTCTAGCTTTGCCTTTTCCAGTGCCCCTTTGAGAGCCACAATTCCCAAATCCACAGCCCTGAAATCCTTTAACATTCCATTAAAATCTCCGATCGGTGTTCTCATACCGCTGACAATGACAACCTCATGCATGGATAAACCCCTCCTCTAATCCCTTTTTCGCCTTTAAAGGCGTTTGTTTATACGAATATTCCTAATATTCTACCACTTTGTCTTTTTTCCTTTTTTCTTTTTGGTTTAAACTCCTCCAAAAAAATCAAGAACCCGCCATTCACTAAAGCAGAACTAGCGGGTACGTACGGGTTCTTTTATTTTTTCGGATCATGGTCCTCCATCTGCTCCATCAACTTCTGAATGGCTTTCTTCTCAATGCGAGAGACATAGGACCGGGAGATGCCCAAAGCTTTAGCTATCTCTCGTTGAGTTCTTCTAGGGCTGTTCATTAAGCCATAGCGAAGCTGCAAAACATGCCGCTCCCGACGAGTCAAATTTTTAACTTTATCCAGAAGAATTCGCTGCTCAAATTCATTTTCGATCCGATCCGATATTGCCTCCCCTTCCGACGCCAGAACATCCATAAGCGAGATTTCGTTCCCCTCTTTATCCACACCGATGGGATCATAGATAGAGACTTCACCGCGGGATTTCTTGAGGGATCTAAGGTGCATGAGAATCTCATTTTCAATGCAGCGGGCCGCATAGGTGGCGAGCTTCGTCCCTTTCCCAGGATCAAAGGTGTCAATTCCTTTAATCAGGCCAATCGTACCGATAGAAATCAAATCGTCACTGTCTTCCCCCGTCCCATCAAACTTCTTGACTAAATGGGCCACTAACCGCAAATTATGCTCTACCAACTTATTCCGGGCATACTCGGCCTTGGTAAGATCTTTGAGAGTAGCTTCCGGACTTTTGCTGGCTCTGAGAACTTTAAGGTAGTGTGTTTCATCCTGCTCATTAAGAGGATGAGGAAAAGCATTATTATTGATATAGGAGACAAGAAGGGTTACCCCCTTCAAGACAGTTAAAGCAACACTGACAACAAGGATTTCTGTCAACATGGTTTAAGCCACTCCTTTCACGCCTACGTTTTAATACCTATGCAAAAGGAGTCCAATTTCTGCCTGGCCTTTTTAATTCAAACCCATTTTTATGATATCAAGTTTATATAACAAAAAATGACCCTTTGGGTCATTTTAATCCGATCGCTCAGCATTCTCGTTTTACTTTCTATTCATTTTTGAAGACAATCTCAAATGGCATAGCCTCCAGAGCCTTTTTTAGATCCGGCCAGGTATATTGAGTCGCCTGGATCAGCACTTCCCCGGCCTGACGATCCGTAGTGGTGACCACTCCTAAATGCCCGAGACCTTCCACATATTTCACCAACATCTGGATTTCTGATCTGGGGACCTGAGCCTTGATAAGCACGTCAGAATCAGCATAAGGTATTTCTCTATTCATTTATAATTTCCTTTCCAAACCTTATAACCCACTTAAAAAATTTATTAGATACTTCCCTACCCTCAGCAAGGCAGAAGCGTGGACCTATTTCTTATCCTTCTTCGCCCTTCTCAAGATAGCAAAAGGCGGTAACGGTCTGGGCAGCTCCAGCTTGAGGATCTCCTTGGCATGTCGGGCAACATCTACTTCTTCCCCTTCCACCGTATAGATTCCTCTGACTTCAAAGGACCAGGGCTCTTCCTTGGGTGAGAAGACCTCGATCATCTCCCCTTTTTTGAAATGATAACGCTGCTCTACCCAATACCCCTGACTGAATTCATCTTTGACTGAGGTCGGAATTTGGGGATGTTCCCGATTATCTGAAGCTAAGCCAAAGGCTACAAACTCATAATCCCGGATATAATTAGAACTCTCAATATTGTGAGATTCTGCTCCAGGCTTGCCAAAGAGGAATCCCGGAGAGTAATCACGATGACTGACCTTATCCATCTCTTCCAGCCAGCCGGGGAGTTTAGCTTCAAACTCCTCTTCCCCCTGTTCCCAAAGGGTATCAATGGCCTCCCGATAAACCTTCACCGTGCTGGATACATAATGAATGCTCTTCATGCGGCCTTCGATCTTATAGCTTTCGATTCCTAAAGGCTTAAGCATGGGCAAATACGGCAGCAGACAAAGATCATGGGAGTTAAATATATAGGTTCCCCGCTCATCTTCCTCCACGGGAAATACCTGACCGGGCCGTTTTTCTTCCACGAGACCGTATCCCCAACGGCAAGGCTGGGTACATTCTCCTCGGTTGGCATCTCTTCCGGTGAGATAATTGGACAGAAGACATCTTCCGGAGTAGGACATGCACATAGCTCCATGAATGAACATTTCCAGTTCCCCGGGGACCTTCTCCCCTACAGCTTGAATCTCTTCAATGGTCAACTCCCGGGCCAGAACAACCCGCTCAATTCCCTGCTTCAGCCAAAAGTTCATGCTGTAAGAATTGGTGCTATTCATCTGAGTACTGAGGTGCAGCGGAAGGCGGGGAGCTGTTTCTTGTGCCAGGGCGATAATGCCGGGGTCTGAGACAATGGCTCCATCGACTCCTAATGATTCCAATTGCTTTAAATACTCAGCCAAATCCTCAAAATCCTGCTCATGCGCAAAGATATTCACCGTCACATAGAGCTTATGGCCGGCATCGTGGGTATAGCGAATAGCTTCCCCCATTTGCTCCATGGTAAAATTTCCTGCATAAGCTCGAAGCCCAAAGGCAGGCCCGCCCATATAGACCGCATCGGCTCCATAGGCGATGGCGAATTTCAATTTTTCATAATCTCCTGCCGGTGCAAGGAGTTCGGGTTTCTTCAGTCTGTTTTGATCTATCATAACGGTTATCTTCAACCTCTCTCTAAACACAAAATCATTCTTATTTTCTATTTCATATACTTAGCCTGATTCTGTAAATGTTCCTGATGAGTTTTCGCATAAATCGTTTCTCCGCTTGGGGTAGCTAAGAAATAAAGATAGTCCGACGCTGTGCTGTTGAGCACCGCATCCAGAGAAGCATGCCCTGGACTGGAGATGGGACTGGGGGGTAATCCTGGGTATTTATAGGTATTATAGGGGGACTCCACCTGGATATCCTCCAGAGAGAGAATGTACTTTTGAGTTCCCAATACATATTGAATAGTGGCGCAGGACTGGAGGGCCATATCGATCTTAAGACGATTGAGGAAGATTCCAGCAATAATCGGACGGTCCGTATCCTTACCTGCTTCCTTTTCCACAATGGAAGCAAGATTCACCCACTCCCGCAGAGTAAGATTCATTTCCGCTAATTTAGTCATCACTTCCGGGGTTACTTCCTGCTCAAAGCGTTGAAGCATTCGATTGATATTTTCCTTGGGGTTGGCCTCCGGATCAAAGAAATAGGTATCAGGAAAAAGAAACCCATCCAATCGCTGCGGCCCTGAAGGGATATCTGCAAGAAAAGAATAGCCAAAGGACTCGCTTTCAATGACCCTCTGATAGTCATCTTTTGTTCCCAGCCCGTTCTTCACAAAGAGATCAATAATCTGAGCCGTGGTATATCCTTCGGGGATAGTTATTTTTTCAGTATGCACGGCAGGTCCCTTAAGAATTTTATCGATCATTTCCTGAGGAGCCATTTGGGCAGAAAGCTGGTATTCTCCGGCGAGAAGCTTGGAATCTACATTTTGCTGACTGGCCAAAAAGCGAAAAGCCAAAGCATTGCGTATAAGCTGCTTTTGCTCCAGCTCCTGGGCTACCTGGGAAGCATTCATTCCCGGGACGATCATGAACTGCACTTCTGCTGCATTGCTTCCTTCCTCAGCGTAGGGTTGTATAGCCCAATTCCACCAGGCTGCAATTCCCACCCCTGCAAGAATTACTATAATGAATAAAGTACTGAATAACCCTTTTAACCAGCGTCTTCCCATCTTCACACTCTCTCTTTCTCTTCCTCTACTACATATTAGTTGCACCCTTAAAGGCTATACCGACCCTCGGTGTAATCTCCTATTAATCTGCCTTAGTCGGCACCAATCTTAAGAATTCTATTGGTGGGCGCATAACTATCACGGCTTAAGAGCTGTTTCGTCTCTTTACCTTGAGCATCGGTGACAATCTTCCAGGTCTTTACGATATATCCCTTGCTTCCGCTTTGTTCTTGAATCACCGCACCGGGAAGCAAGTCAGGATCTATTTTACGTATAGTATGATAACTCAATTCCTTCTCGATCTCCTTCTCAAAGCGAACCTTTGCTCCTGTTTTTTTACCGTATATCTTAATGGTGAGGTTTCCCGCTTCTACTTTGGTACGGAAATAGATATAGGATGAACTATCATTGCGCAATTTCAAGTCAAGGGTGGGATAATTGACCGTAGCATCCTGGCCAAGAGGAATATAGGCAACCACAACCGCATGAGGGTGTCTTTCCACTATTGATAGATTCGCCAGCAGCGCAGCGTTGTATAAGGTAGAGGATACTTGACAGATTCCTCCCCCGATTCCTTTGACATACTCATTATTGATGACGATATAGGCGTCTTTAAAACCTGTCTCCGCTGTCCGCGGTCCAATGGTTCCATTAAAGGAAAAGCTTTCCCCGGGTTTTAAAAGAACTTTATCCATTTTCTGCGCGGCTGCTATGAGATTAGCGGTACGGTTTTTATCACCGGCATTGTATTTGGTGGTATATTCACCGATGACACCATCAAAAGCTAACGCTTTTAAGGACTCGGTAGTGACCGTAGCGGGAATCTCTACACTTGTTATGGGGATTCTCCTGGGCAAATCACCTAACGAAGCTTTCTTAACCTCAGCCAAAAAAGCGTCCACATTTACGGCCTCCCCTGAAGTGGCCGGGGTAATCTTAAATTGATCGTTCTCAACTTTGAAGGTGGCATCCACAGCGGAGCGGCTAAATTCAGCAAGCTTCTCTTGTAGAACCTGATTAGCCATTAAATCATTAATGGCTAAAACACTGTGAGTCTGTTTGCCGGTGTTCTCTGAGAGGTTCTCCCAAGTTCTTTCGAAATCAAGCGTAATACCAAGCTCTTCCGGAGTAAACTGAATCTCCGTCTCATTGTACACTAAGAATAGATTTTCTTCCAGTTTGTCCTTGGACCAACTCTGAATCTTCTCCTTGGCTTCCTGGGGTGTTATTCCCCCTAGTGCCAAGTCGTCCAGACGTGACCCTGGGGGAAACTGGTTTTGGTCAGTGGAAACGGCTTCCGGGGTAAGATTTAACAGGCGTGCTTCATTCGTCGTGCAGCCTGTAAAGGCCAGCAACGCCAGTAAGAAAAGATAGGAACAGCACTTCCACTTTAGGCTCATCGTTTTTCCCCCTTAGCATAGAAAGTTTATCATTTATTTTACCTTTCTATAGGGTCTGCAATTTGATCAAAAAATATTGAGTAAAAAAATAAAAAAGCAGTCGATTCGATAACTCGAACCCGACTGCTTTCAAAAACTTATGTTTATTCTTCTTCCATGCTTTCCCAAGCATCTGCGACTTTTTCCCACTCTTCATCATCTTCGATGTCGAGGAGCATTTCGTTGCCTTCAGCATCTTTGCCAAGTTTGAGGATGATGGCTTCATCAGCTTCTTCATCTTCCTCGGCACTGATAGGCATTAAAACAAAATATGTAGACCCTTCAACTTCCAACGTATCGAGATGGAGAAATTCATGATCGTTTCCTTCATCATCGGTCAGAATGATTGTGTCAAACTCTTCAACGTCATGCTCGTGGTCGCAATGAGGACCATGCTTATGTTCGGTCATTTGATTCACCTCTTATTAAAGATATAGTCATTGTACTCCCCGAGGGGAAGAATGTCAAATACATCTGAATATTTCAGATTTTTCACTTATCCTTTATTCTGCCCATTTTTTAGCCTTATATAATCCAGGTATCCCTGCAAAATAAAAACAGCTGCCATTTTGTCGATCACTTGCTTGCGCTTTGCTCGTGACACATCTGCTTCCAGCAAAGACCGTTGTGCCCCCATGGTGCTTAAGCGTTCATCCCAGAGGGTGACCGGCAACCCGAATTCCTCTTTGAGAATTTGGGCAAATTCCTCAGTGGCTTGGGCACGAGGTCCCAGAGTACCGTTCATGTTTTTCGGATAACCCAGGACAATGTGGTCCACCTCATAGTCCTGAAGGATCGTTTTAAGCTCTTCAAGCTCCTTTTTCGACCTTCGGATAGTCTTTATCCCTTGGGCTGTAAGGAGCATAGCATCACTTACCGCCACTCCGATGGTCCGTTCACCAAAGTCCAGACCCATAACTCTCATTGGCTCACCCCTGACTTAGACAATTTTTAGACAAAAATGAGGGCATACCCTTCCGCAGTACCCACAAAGGACACATTGACCGGCTTCCACTGTAGCCTGCACCATCCCACCTTCTACAACTTCCTCCAGGGATAAGGCGCTTTGTGGGCAGGCTTCACAACAGCGGCCACAGCCCTGACACCAATCCGCTATATAGAGCTTACGTTCCCTATAGGTGACGGATCGTCTTAATTCTTCAGATATCTCCTGGCCTGCCAGATAGTTAAGATTAAAATCTATTTCTTCTACACTGGACATACCTAAGGCCATGGCCTGGATCCAAGGAATGTCAGTGATAAAGTCCAGGGCTTCCTCAGGATGGGTCGCCAAATGCCCCCCGCCAAAAATTTTCATAGCATAGATTCCGATTCCCAGCTCAGAGGCAAACCGGATGGCCTCCAGCATTTCCTCTAAGATACCGTCGATGATACCTAACCCTTGACGGTTGACTATGGGGTGAATCACATCGATACCTGGAAGGAGGGCACCGGCCTTCACCGCATCCACAGCATGGGTAGAGATACCGATGTACTTCACCCTTCCATCAGCTTTGGCTTTCATCAATTCCTCCCAGGCCCCCTGATGTCCTTTCAGGGTAAGGGCACTTTCCTGCTCATGGAGGAGGAAAAAGTCGATGACATCCCGATTGAGTTCCTTTCTTGCTCTTTCAATGCTTTCGGACATTTCTTCAGCTGTCACCGAGTAAGACTTGCTCACCATCCTGACTTCCGGGTGATACTGAAGGGCTTGGGCGATCTGGGAATAATTAGCGTATATTTCTGCCGTATCGATCCAATCAATTCCTTGCTCTAAAGCATAGCGAAGAACCCTCACTCCCTCCGCAAAGGATACACGCCCTTGCAGAGGAGAAATGGCTAAGCTGCCAAAACATACTTCAGATACCATAGGGCCATGCCAACCCAGAGAGACTTGTTTCATAGTTGCTTCACTTCCTCGCACAGAAACCCTCACCTTGAAGTGAGGGTTTCCTAAGAACTACTTCTTTTGCAGATACGAACGAACAAGCTCTTCCAGAAGTTCATACCGTTCCAGCTTCCGTATGAGGGAGCGCGCTTGATTGTGGCTTGTGATATAGACCGGATCACCGGACATTAAATATCCTACCAACTGATTAATCGGGTCATATCCTTTCTCTTCCAGTGCCACATACACTTGCTGCAAAATTTCCTGGGGTGAAATATCGCCCCCCTGAGATTTAAACATCATAGTGTGTTCTAAACGATCCATTAGCGTTCCCCCTTTGCTTACCAGTTAGGTGAATATTTCTCTCCGAAGAAGGGATTTTCCTTTATTTCGGGGTCAAAAAGTTTTTATTTTAAATAGCTCTTTATAATGGCCGGAACTTGATCAAGAGCTTCCCCTAATTTAGCCGCATCTTTTCCCCCGGCTTGTGCCATATCGGGACGGCCTCCCCCGCCACCGCCGGTGATTTTGGCCACTTCCTTAATAATCTGCCCCGCATGAAGCCCGCTTAAACCTGTCGGGGTGACAACGGTTACCCAGTTGACCTTTCCTTCCACAGCTGCTCCCAGAACGAGGACACCGGTCTTCATCTTATCCTTTAAAAGGTCCGCTGTATTGCGGAGAGCGTCCATATCCTGGGCGGAGACTTTAGCCGCCAGAACAGGTACCCCGTGGATATCCTTAACCTGTTCCAGGAGAGATTCCACTTCGGATTTTGCCACTTTGGCATGAAGCTGCTGAACTTCCTTCTCCAGATCCTTGACTTGGACTAAGAGCCCCTGGATTCGCTTGGTAAGATCCGAGGGCTGAGCCTTGAGAAGTTGAGACGCATCGTGAATCTGATCATTGAGGGAACGCATATATTTAAGAGTCTCTGCTCCCGCTACAGCCTCGATTCGTCTCAAACCCGCCCCGATACCCCCTTCAGAGATAATCTTGACCAGGCCGATATCTCCGGTAGCATGAATATGGGTTCCTCCGCAAAGCTCCATGGAGTAATCTCCCATAGAGACGACGCGAACGGTGTCCCCGTATTTCTCTCCGAAAAGGGCAGTGGCTCCGCTGGCTTTCGCCGCATCTAGGCTCATTTCCTCAGCTGTAACGGGCATATTGGCAAGGACTGCCTCGTTTAAAAGATCCTCTACTCGCTGTAACTCAGCGGGAGTCAAGGCAGAGAAATGGGTAAAGTCAAAGCGGAGACGATCCGGTGTAACCAGGGAGCCTGCTTGTTGAACATGCTCTCCCAATACGGTACGAAGGGCTGATTGGAGAAGATGAGTCGCACTGTGATGGCGGGCTGTAGCCAGGCGAAGGTGCTCATCCACCAAAGCCTCTACTTCATCTCCAGTATTCAAAACCCCCTGTGTGATCAGGAAGCGATGATAAACGGTACCTGTGACACCCTTTTTCACTTCCATAAGCTTTGCCTCTGCCCTTTGGGTGCGAATCACGCCACTGTCTGAGATCTGCCCCCCACTTTCCGCATAGAAAGGAGACTCTCTTAGGAAGATCAGGACCTCGTCCCCTTCAGCGGCATCCTTAACCTCTTCTCCATCCCGGAATAGGGCTTCCACCTTAGTGTTGGCAGCCAGTTCATGATAACCCAGGAAGGGCGTCGTACCCAAGGCCTTGGCTTTTTCCGAGATGGCGGCACTTTCTTGAACCGCCTTCATTTGCTGGGATTGCTCTTTAGCCAGACGGCGATGCTCTTCAGCCGCAGCATTAAATGCCTCCATATCTACGCTCATCCCTTGCTCGATGAGCATTTCTTCCGTCAATTCTACCGGGAAGCCATAGGTTTCATAGAGATAGAAAGCATCCCCTCCACTGAGAACTGCTTCCCCGGCTTCTTGAAGGGTTTTGACTTTTTCCTGGAGAATTTGCGTTCCTTGCTCTAAAGTCGCTTGAAAGTTTTTTTCCTCTAGGCGTAAATGATTGAGGATGAAATTTTCATTTTCCTTAAGCTCGGGATAATGATGGCTGTAGTCTCTCTGAATGATCAGGAAGATTTGCTCCAGGAAGGGTTTGTCGATACCCAAAAGACGAGCATAGCGAATGGCCCGGCGCAGAATTCGACGCAGCACATATCCGCGGCCTTCGCTACCCGGACGGATGCCATCGGAAAGCATAAAGGAAACAGCCCGGGTATGGTCGGCGACCACCTTCATCGCAGTATCGCTTTTTGGATTATCATGGTAAGGGGTTCCGGAAAGCTCGGCTACCTTATTAATGATAGGCAGGAATAAATCGGTATCAAAGTTGGAGGCCACACCTTGCATGACGGAAGCAATCCGCTCCAGGCCCATCCCTGTATCGATATTTTGCTTGGGCAGTGGAGTAAGCATACCGGATTCATCCCGATTGTACTGCATAAAAACGAGATTCCAGATCTCCAGGAAGCGGTCGCAATCACAGCCTAAGGCACAGCCCGGTTTGCCGCAGCTCCGTTGTTCTCCCAAATCCACATAGATTTCCGAGCAATACCCACACGGTCCAACAGGACCGGCTGCCCATAGGTTTTCCGGGTCGTACTTAATCCGCTCCGGGGAAACACCCGTCTTTTCGATCCAAAGGTTCTTGGCTTCCTCATCTTCCGGATGAACGGTAATCCACAACTGATCGATGGGCAGCTTCAATACCTCGGTCACAAACTCCCAGGCCCAGGGAATGGCTTGGGATTTGAAATAATCGCCGAAGGAGAAGTTCCCTAACATTTCAAAAAAGGTATGATGGCGGGCTGTTTTACCCACTACTTCCAGGTCTGGTGTACGGACGCATTTTTGTGATGTGGTAGCCCGAGGAAAAGGTGGCTCGACCTTGCGCATAAAATAAGGCTTAAAAGGAACCATCCCGGCTACGGTAAGGAGTAAGGTGGGGTCATCCTTAGGAATCAAGGATGCGCTGGGTAAGATTTTATGACCTTTGGATTTAAAGAATTTTAAGAACATGTCTCTGAGCTGGTTACCTGTATACATGATTATTCCTCCCTTAATAATGAATCATAATCTAAACGTCCAATTTGAACAAAATCATAGAAAACCCGGCTTCGCCGTGCCTTAAACGCCTACCTCAAGCGAGGTGAAGCCGCTGGTTGCCCTTATGCTTAGAAAGTATATAACGCAAGTTTATACTTGACAGTGTAAAAAAAGATAAACCCGCCCCCTGAATCAGGGACGGGTTATATTACCGTGGTACCACCCTGCTTACTCATCCGGAGGTTCCTCAGAATGAGTCGCTTAGCGACAGTTTACTGTCATCGCATTTAACGCATGCCTCGTCAAGGTTTTTCCTCGCCCTCGGGAATAGCCTTCATACAAAATCCCTTGGCTTCCTTTCACCTCCGAAAGCCTCTCTACAAAGGAATTAGGTATTACTCATTCCGTCATCAGTTTAAATCTTACAAATTAATCTAAAGTATAGCGGAGGACCTGGGTTCTTGTCAACTTTCTGCTCATCTCAATCATAAAATAATTATCACCATCATCCACTCTAAAACCGGTCCCTCAACGCGACAACGTTGTCGCGTTGAGGCATTCTCTCTATCTTTTACATAATTGCTAAGATTCGTACCATAAGGCGCTGCCAATTCCTTTTAAATGGGTTTAAAAAGTTCATCAACTGTTGTATTTAATTCTTTTGCAAGATTAAATGCTAACATCAATGTCGGGTCATATTTATTGTTTTCTATCGCATTTACTGTCTGTCTGGAAACTCCACATTTTTTGGCTAATTCCTCTTGTGACAATCCTAGTTCTTTTCGTCTATTCCTAATCATGTTTTCCATATCAACCACTATGCCTTTTCTTAAAAAACAGAAGTGCAATAAAATAAACTATGGCTGTAACTGTCAACTGGATGAACGGGTTTATCGTCGCTGGCCGTGCCGTCACAAGGTTTTCAATGACGTCAAGAATCATTGCTCCCACTGCTACAAGTAAGGTATATGTGCTGGCTTTCCATACGATTATCTGATTGCGTTCATCACCCGGTTTGACCAATGATACTACCATACCAATATCCAAAACAATAAATACCAGCAAGACAACACCAAAAGTAATTAGTGCAGATAATTCCATAAAATTGACTCCTTTCTATATCATGCCATTCAACCAAAAATGTCAAATTTCTTTGACATTTTTAGTATAGAGCGCAAAATAATAAATGTCAAGAGTTCTTGACATTTTAGAAATAGAGTTCTTAACTATTTATTGTTTGAGAAGTCTTTTTTATGTTTCTGAATATTTCCTGGGCTAACCGCCTTTATTCTTTAGCACAGACAAATTTCTTCGCACCAGAGAATACTTCGTCCTGTACGGATTTTGCAATGTCATCAAAGAAACCCTTCTTTTGTGATATTCCGTAGTCTATGAGTTAGTCACAGTCCGTACCAAATACGAAAGCCCTTTCGTATTTGGTACAAACATGACTTCACCCGCTTATACATGAATTATAGATTCCCCAATCCCCCTTATATGGGGGGCAGCCGTAGCATCATTCAGCTCGTCTCAATCATAAAAACAATCATCACCATCATCCACTTCGAAACCTGTCCCAGAACGGACAACGTTGTCGCGTTCTGGGACATTCTTTGTGTACCGGTCCTTATTTCTTATAGCGATAATCCACCTTCACCGGAAACTCGTTGGTTTTCATCCCTTCGTGAATCCAAGTGTCATAGACCATGTACATAGTCTCTTCCCCGGCCGCAGGGACCATACTGATTTTCTTTCACACTATCCGGATAAGGATAAATCCCTTCTCCAGCATAAGTGGGTACCTTGGGCCAGGTGATAGTCTTTTAGTCTACTATAAGCTACATAAAACATCTCCTCTTTATAGAGGGAGTAGAGACGTTCAAGCTTATTTCGGCTTCCCCCTTTGCCAATCGTTTCAACACTTAGCTTCTCTGCCTAAATTGATAATTCCACCTCCATTAAGAGACTTCCTTCCACAAAACCCAAAACCTCCCTATACCTTCAATTGTACAGGGAGGTTAATATTTCAGTAGTTTGGCGCACGGCCAGGCTCTCAATAAAATAACTTCGTGTATTCTGTCCGAGTATCAGCGATATGGTAAATATATATCACATCCATAATCTTACGATAAATCACTGCATGCTTTTTAGAAATAACCATCCGATAGCCTTGTTCATTCAACCAATGTCATACTTCATCTGCCCGCTCCCTTAATCTTCTTCTGGCTTCTGAAATACTGAGGGTTTCCGCTCCACTGATTCTTTCCTGTTCTGCCTGTAAAATCCTGGCACGAAGCTGTAAAATCTGTATCTGTTCCCTTTTTTCAAAAGCATCAATACTCATGAGAACCAAATCTCCCCCGCCATTTTTTGTAATATATATAGGTTCTTTTGTTTCTTTTGCCAGATTTGATATCGTAGAGTATTCATTCCGCAATGCTGCCGATGGTTTGATTATCATAGTCCACACGCACCTTATATCGTATTTCTGATATAATTTTATCAAGAATATGCAAAATAAAACAAGAGGGTTCAAGGGGGTAAACCGCATTATGTTGGTCGGAGTGCGGATCAATCCCCTCATTTTATCTCAGGTGAAACCAGCCAGAAGTAGATATTACGAATGATAACCCGCAATACTGCGGCAAAGGGGACCGAAAACAACATCCCCCAAAAGCCGGCGATTTCTCCTCCTGCCAAGAGGGCAAAGATAATCCACAAAGGATGCAGTCCTACACTGTCTCCCATGAGCTTCGGTGAGATAATACTGCTTTCAAGCTGTTGAACGATAAGGATAACTACGGCAACTTTTAAGGCCATCATGGGGGATTGAATAAGGCCAAGGAGCACCGAGGGGACGGCACCGATTAAGGGACCAAAATAAGGGATCAAATCAAAGACACCGCAAATCACCCCAATCAGCAAGGCATAATCCATTCCCACCAGCTTTACTCCGACACCAGAGAGAATTCCTACAATCAAAGCTACTATAACGTTACCACGGATAAAACTGCGGACAATATGACTAATATCCTGAACTACTCTCTGCCAGGCTACCCGCTTGCGCTGAGGAACTATTCTCAAAAATCCTACCCGAAGCCGATTCCAATCTGCCAATAAATAAATGGCTATAACCGGTGACAGGATAAAAAGACTCATCGAGGTCAGTGCCTTAGGCAGATTATCCAGAAAGTCTTCCAACCAATGGATAAGGAAGGATTCTCCTTCACCCAAATGTTCATCCAATACACTGACCACCTGATTGGGAAGCCCGGTCGCTCTGAAATTGGCCCGGAAATCTTGAATGGCCTGCTCCAGGGTCCGGATGGTTTCCGGCAGTACCTGAGTCAGCTTGGATAACTCGATATAAAGTTTAGGAATAACAATAAAGATGAGCAAGGCAAGAGTCAGGAGAATTCCAATAAAAACAAAAGCGATGGACATTTTACGTCCAACCCCTCGCCTCACCAAAGCCTCAACCACAGGAGCCAATAAATAGGCTAAGACAAAAGCCAGGATAAAAGGGCCCAATATAGAACGCACTGAAAGGATCAGGAGCAATCCTAACAAAATAATACTAATGAGGAAAGCCCAGCGCCATTTTTCCTTCTTCATAGTTTCCTCCAACCCTCTTTTGAGATTGTCTTACCCCGTTCCGAAAGGTTTTATACCCTAAATGCAAAAAGAGCGTAAACCGGCTTTCAATCCGTTCTTACGCTCTTATCTTTCCAAGAAACACATGATTTTCTTTGTTGATACTGTGGAGAGAGACTAGAATTTCATCATCTTCATACCCTTACGCATCGCAGACATAGCTTTATTCTTTGGACGCATCATATAACCGACGGTCATCCCAAGGATACTACCTGCTACAATTCCTCCAATAACTTGTCCTGACCTCAAGGTATATCCCTCCCTTATTTCTTTACTCCAGTACAGCCTCACTGAGCTCTTCGTTGATTGCCGGATCATTCCACGCTACTAAAGAACCGTCTTCAGCTAAATCATAGATAACGACTTTGTCCGTAGAGCTGGTAAATTCCACACAGCAATCCCAACAATAAAACTGACCCACTCCTACCTTACCGATAGCGCGACCACTACAAACTGGACAATTCATGATAGTGAACCCCCTTCATTTCCCTGGTCCCAGGGGGATACCTGGTCTTCAACGATTAAGACATCTTTCCCATCTACCATTACGTCCGCTTGCAGAATTGCGCCACGGCCATCCATAAGATCGGAAAAAAGGCCGTCCGAAACTTCGAAACCCACAATGTTCTCTGCTGAATCATCAAGAAAGACATCCTCAATCGTGCCCTTTGCTTCCCCGCCTTGGGTAAAAACTTGATTGCCAACTTTTTGCGACCATTTAATCCCTTGAATTTTTTGAACCACATGGTCTCTCACAGTTAAGGCATCTTTACCAACAGCAGCTACAACTTCTCGCGGCAAACCCTTTTCGGAGTGAAAAATGTGAGCGTTTTCCAAGAGAATACCGCTAATTTTCCTGCTGCTTTCATCGAAAACCACATCCTTTACCCAGCCAATCTGGTTTCCGTTTTTTAAACATAATACAGGTAAACCAACGATTTCCCGTGCTCGTCGCATTTTTCCCCTCCCTTCGAAACTTTTATGGTTCTATGATACTATGCCCAGTATTTTACTTGCCCATTCATTCACTTATAAAAAGATCCTGTGATAATTTTGCCGCCACCGATGACAAGATCCTCTTGATAAAAGACCACGGCTTGTCCTGGAGTAATAGCACGTTGAGGGGTGCCAAATTCCACCCGCACCACCGGACCGATGGCTCCGGGCAGTGTTTCAAAATCCTTTAAAGGAATAATCTTCGCTTCAGCGAGAGGTGCTTTATAACGAATTTTTGCCTGAACATCCAAGGGACCCTCCAGGTCAGGAATGGCTATCCAATTTAAGTCCGTAGCCAGAAGAGAAGGTGCATAAACCTCTTGATCCTCACCTAAGATCACTTCATTGCTTTCTACATTAAAGCCGAGAACAAACATGGGTTTACCAAAGGTTACCCCCAAACCTTTCCGTTGGCCGACGGTATAGTTGACCAAGCCCTGATGCCTTCCCAGAATATTCCCCTTCTGGTCAACAAAATTGCCGGGCTTAATCTTCCCCGGTGACCGCTCACGAATGAAAGAGACATAATCGTCATCTGGAATAAAACATATTTCCTGGCTATCAGGCTTCCGGGAGACCCGAAGTAGTCCTCGTTCCGCAGCCATCTCGCGGATGTGCTCTTTCTTATAGTCTGCCAGGGGAAACAGAGTGTGCTTGAGCTGGTCTTGACTCAAAGTATAGAGCATATAGGTTTGGTCCTTCCAGACGTCCACCGGTCGGCTCATGAGGTAGCGTCCGCTCTGGGGATCCTGGAGGACTTTAGCATAATGACCTGTGGCCAGATAATCGGCCCCCAAAGCCCGTGCTTTCCTCAGAAACTCTCCCCAGCGCACTACCCGGTTGCACATGGTACATGGATTCGGTGTTTCACCACTGAGGTAGGCGTTCGTAAAATAATCGATGACATTTTCCTCAAAGATAGTGCGAAAGTTCAGTACATAATGAGGTATACCTAGTTGGTGGGCTACCCGCCGGGCATCATCTATGGCTGTAATGGAACAGCACCCTCCAACATCATCCGGACCTCCGGAGGGCATGGTTTGGAGGGTTATCCCGATGACCTCATATCCTTCTTCCTTAAGCAAAGCGGCGGCCATGGAACTGTCCACGCCGCCGCTCATACCGACCACTACCTTTTTCTTTTCGGTAAGCGTCATTTCCTCATCCCTATACCTTTAAAGTTTTCTGATGATAATCTTTAATAGCTTCGTGCAGTGCATCAGCAGCTAAGTTAGAGCAATGCATCTTAGCTGGGGGAAGTCCGTCAAGGGCTTCGGCAACAGCAGCATTTGTAATTTTGAGAGCCTCTTCTATCGTCTTGCCTTTAACCATTTCCGTGACCATGCTGCTGGTAGCTACAGCGGCTCCACAGCCAAAGGTCTTAAATTTAACGTCTTTTATAATATCTCCATCAACATCTAAATAAATACGCATAATATCGCCACATTTAGCGTTACCCACTTCACCGACACCGTCAGGATTTTCAATCTCACCCACATTACGGGGATTCATAAAATGATCCATTACTTTTTCTGTATACATATCTCTTCACTCCTTTTATTGCGCTTTTGCCTGACTGCATTTGCTATGTTTGGCCTGGTCGTAGAGCGGAGACATCATCCGCAGCCGTTCTACGATTTTTGGTAATTGTTCTAAGACATAATCCACATCTTCCTCCGTATTCTGACGTCCGAAGGAGAACCGCAAGGAACCATGAGCAATTTCGTGAGTCAATCCCATGGCCAGCAAGACATGAGAGGGATCTAAAGATCCGGAGGTGCAGGCTGAGCCGCTGGAAGCAGCAATGCCCATCATATCAAGGCTTAAAAGAAGTGCTTCACCTTCAATGAATTGAATGCTGACATTCAAAATACCAGGGAGGCGTTTCTCTCCTTGAGGTCCATTCAATTTCACGTAATCTATCTTTTCCATAATGCCTTCGAGAAGCTTGTCTCTTAGCTTGGCTTCCCGGGCAGCTTCCTCTTCCATCCGCTGAGCAGCTATCTCACAGGCTTTGCCGAAACCGATGATTCCAGGAGTGTTTTCTGTACCGGAACGGCGTTTCTTCTCTTGGCCACCGCCATAGATGCGGGGAATAACCCGGACACCTTTGCGGATGTAAAGAGCTCCTACCCCTTTCGGTCCATAAATCTTGTGGCTTGATACGGTCATCAGGTCCACATTCATAGCTACCACATCGATGGGAATCTTGCCAAAGGATTGTACCGCATCCACATGGAAGACAATCCCTTTATCCCGAGCTAACTTCCCGATCTCAGCAATAGGCTGAATGGTTCCCACTTCGTTATTGGCGTGCATGATCGTAATCAATATCGTATCGGGTCGAATGGCCTTTTCAACATCTTCAACAGCGATAAGTCCTTCTTCATCCACCGGAACAATGGTGAGCTCATAGCCATTCTTCTCAAGGAATTCACAGGTCTCCAGGACAGCGTGGTGTTCAACAGCTGAAGTGATGATATGTTTTCCTTTTTTGCTCTGAGCTTCAGCCGTTCCGATTATGGCAAGGTTATCTGCCTCTGTGCCGCCGCTGGTAAAGGTGATTTCTGTAGGTTGTGCACCCAGAAGCTTGGCAACAGACTCTCTGGCGTTCTCCAAGGCTGCTTTGGCGTCCCGTCCAAAGCTGTGAACACTGGAGGGATTTCCATATTTCTCTGTGTAATAAGTCATCATGAGCTTAGCAACTTCAGGATCGACTGGAGTTGTCGCGCTATGGTCAAGGTATACTCTGCGCATTGTGGTTCCTCCTAGTAACTTGATTAATGGATTATTCACTGATTAAAATGCAAGCTTCATTATCCGGAGTCTGCAATTGTACTCATGGTCTGAGGATCTTTAACCAGGTCGGCCAAGCTGATGGAATCCAAGACATCTTCAATAGGGTCACGAACCTTCTCCCGAATGGTCCGCGTCACACAATAATCCGACTTCTGACAGCATTCAGGATCTCCATTGGCTTCACACTCTACCGGTGCTATCGGTCCTTCTAAAACCCTAATAATATCGCCAATTCTAATTTTTTCTGCTTTCTTACCCAAGACATATCCACCTTGTGCTCCTCGAATGCTTTTCACTAATCCGGCTTTGCGAAGTCCGGAAATCAGTTGCTCGAGATAGTGCTCAGACAATCCTTGTCGATCAGCTATACTTTTTAGGGAGATCGGCCCTTCGCCTGAATTTAAAGCTAGATCAACCATGGCCGTGAGACCATAGCGGCCTTTCGTAGAAAGCTTCAAACCCCCCACTCCTTTTCAGTAATTCTATCGTCCACTAAGTAATATGAAACATCTCTTTTTATGGATATCTTACAAAAACACTCGGGATTTGTCAAGACAATCCCGAGCAAATTGCTCAGATTTTTTTATGAAATATCATTGGTTTCTAGTGCTTTTCTTCGTTTACCTATATATTTCCATATGACCATCAACGGCCCTTATGATATATCTCTATTTTGATTATAATGAGTTGTAGAGGTTTTCTTAATGTACTGCTTATTCACGGTTCTTTGCTTCAATTAAGAAACAAAGTATACTAGGGTTAGGTCAAATCTCTATCTTCTCATCGTTAATGCCTTTTCAGAAAGGAATTGTTTCATATGGACTTATTTTCAGCTTCCTTTAACCCTCATCAAGTAGCCCCTCTGGCGGAGCGGATGCGTCCCAGGACCCTTGATGAGTATATCGGGCAATCCGAAATCATCGGCAAGGGAAAACTTCTCCGCCGGGCCATCGAAGCGGATCGGGTCACTTCCCTCATTCTTTACGGACCTCCGGGAACAGGTAAGACCTCCCTGGCCCAAGTCATCGCCAATACAACCTCCTCCGCCTTTGTGCGCATTAATGCAGTGGCTGCCGGTGTCAAAGAACTTCGGGAGATCATTCAGACGGCTACGGAGCAGCTTCATCTCTATGGAAAGAAAACCCTTGTCTTCTGTGATGAAGTTCATCGTTTTAATAAAGGTCAACAAGATGCCTTGCTCCCCGCAGTGGAGAATGGGACCATTACCTTTATCGGAGCGACCACCGAAAATCCTTTTTTCGAGCTTAACTCGGCTCTGTTAAGCCGTTCCACCCTCTTTCGCCTCCAGCCTCTCACGACAGAAGATATTCGCAGCGGCTTGACACAAGCTCTGGCAGATAAGGAACGAGGGCTGGGAAATTACTCGGTAAGCATTGGGCCGGAGGCTTGGGAGCATTGGCTTAATTTCGCCAACGGGGATCTGCGGCGGGCCTTGAACGCTTTGGAATTGGCCGTACTCACCACCCCTCCTGAACAGGGAGTGCGTCGTATTACCTTGTCTGTAGCTGAAGAATCCATACAGCAAAGAGCTATGCGTTTTGATAAAAATGGAGATAATCATTACGATATTATCTCCGCCTTTATCAAAAGCATGCGTGGTTCCGATCCCGATGCAGCCCTCTATTGGTTGGCAGTCCTTCTAGAGTCGGGAGAAGATCCTCGGTTTATCGTGCGCCGGATTATCGTCCATGCTTCTGAAGATGTGGGACTGGCTGATCCTATGGCAATGCTCCAGGCTCATGCGGCAGCCAATGCCCTGGAATGGGTGGGGTTTCCTGAAGCCAGAATCCCTATAGCCCAGGCCGTCCTGGCCATCGCCACAGCACCCAAGAGCAACAGCACCATTATGGCCATCGACAGGGCCACGGGCTATGTCCGCTCCCATCCCACAGGTCAGGTCCCTGAGCATCTTCGAGATGCTAATTATCCGGGAGCCAAAAAATTAGGCCATGGCAAAGATTATCTCTATCCTCACGACTACCCCGGTCATTGGGTGGAGCAAGGGTATTTACCCAAAGCGGTCCGGGGGGAGAATTTCTTTATTCCCTCCGGAGTGGGACAGGACCGCGGCAATCGCGGAAAAAGGAATCTGGATTAATTTAAAAACGGTGCCGAATGGCACCGTTTTAGCTTCTTTTATTATTAGGCATGCTTCTCAATCATTTTGACGAGATCGGCCTTACCACGGAAGCCAACACTCTTATCCACCAGCTGCCCGTTTTTGAAAACAGCTAAGGTGGGGATGCTCATCACTTGGTATTGACCAGAAATTGCCGGCTCCTCATCCACGTTAAGCTTACCGATGACAACCTTTCCCGCCATTTCATTTGCCAGCTCCTCAATGATCGGAGCAACCATACGGCATGGACCACACCAAGCTGCCCAGAAGTCTACTAATACGGCTTTGTCAGAACCCAAAACTTCTTCATTCCAATTTGCTGCTGTAAAGGTCTTAACATTTTCACCTGCCATGAATATACCCTCCTCAAATTCGTTTGCATTAACTTAGATACTATGAATTAACATCATAGATTAGATAATGAGCTACTTAATAAATTTCGATAAAACCGTAATTAATTCATCGATGGATTCGTCCTGGTGGTTTTCTTCCACAGCTTTTTGCAAACATTCCCGCGAATGGTTTTCAAAGATTAAAACGCCGACTTTATTAATGGCTGCGCGTACTGCTGCAACTTGAATTAGAATATCCACACAATACTTTTCATTATCCACCATACGTTGAAGACCTTTAACCTGGCCTTCAATTTTCTTTAAACGCCGGATAATATCTTCTTTTTGTGCTAAATCAGAGTTTTCCTGCACTACACGTTCCCCTCTCTGATACCCATAGGGGGTACACCCCATATTATAAAGCAAAGTCTCTTCTTTTGTCAAAGGTTTTGCCATTTAAAATTCAGATGGAGTGTATTGCTCCATCTGATATCTTTACTATTATTTTGTTTTACCCGGCAGAATATCCCTTTTGATGTGTAATTCTTTCAATTGTTTTTCGTCAACAGAAGATGGAGCTTGAATCATGAGATCCGATGCGCTTTGAGTCTTGGGGAAAGCGATCACATCCCGGATATTATCCTTGTCCGTTAAGAGCATGGTCAACCGGTCTAAGCCGAAGGCAATCCCTCCATGAGGCGGAGTACCGTATTCAAAGGCATCCAACAAGTAACCAAATTTAGCCTTGGCTTCTTCAGGGGTAAGGCCTAATAGGTCAAACATCTGCTCCTGAACCTCTCTTTGATGGATGCGAATGCTTCCTCCACCCAGTTCTGTTCCGTTAAGAACCATATCATAAGCCTTGGCTCTGACTTTACCAGGTTCTGTCTTTAAGAGGGGCAAATCCTCGGTCATCGGTGAAGTGAAAGGATGGTGAATGGCAATAAAGCGCTTCTCCTCTTCATCCCACTCGAGGAGTGGGAATTCTGTAACCCATAAGAAATTAAAGGCATCCTCGGGTATAAGTCCTAACCGTTTTCCTAACTCCAGTCTTAAATGCCCCAGAGCATCGGCGACGACCGCTTCCTTATCCGCCACGAAGAAGAGGATATCCCCTGTCTCTCCTTTCAGCTTGGCAATCAGGTCGTTAAGCTGTTCTTCGGTGAAGAATTTAGCGATGGGGGATTTGATTCCCTCTTCCGCCAAAACGATATAGGCCAGTCCCTTGGCGCCATAGATGCTGACAAATTGAACCAAGCCATCCAACTCACGGCGGGGCATCCCTGCACAGCCTTTAGCACAAAGACCTTTAACCCGTCCGCCTTTGGCCAAGGTATCAGTAAAGACCTTAAAATTGGAGTCTTTGACGCATTCCGCCACATCCACCATTTCCATACCAAAACGGATGTCCGGTTTGTCCGAGCCATACAATTCCATGGCTTCTTTGTAGGTCATCCGTGGGAAGGGATGAGGAATATCACGGCCGGTGGTCTCTTTAAAAATACGAACCATCAACTCTTCCATCATGGGCAGAATGTCTTCTACTTCTGCAAAAGACATCTCTACATCCAATTGTGTAAATTCCGGCTGACGATCTGCCCGTAAGTCTTCATCGCGGAAGCAGCGGGCGATTTGGAAATATTTCTCCATGCCTGAGACCATAAGGAGCTGCTTGAAAATCTGCGGAGATTGGGGCAAAGCATAGAATTCCCCGGGGTGAACACGGCTGGGAACGAGATAGTCTCTGGCCCCTTCCGGTGAAGATTTAATCAGCACCGGGGTCTCGATTTCATAGAACCCCTGGCTGTCGAAGAAATTCCGCATAACTTGGGTGACTTGGTGACGAATCTTGAAGACCTTCTGCATTTCCGGACGACGCAGGTCAAGGTAACGATATTTAAGGCGAACCATCTCATCCACATCCACATCATCCTGGATATAGAAAGGCGGTGTTTTTGCCCCATTTAAGATGGTCAAAGACTCAGCCACGACTTCAATTTCTCCGGTCTCCAGATTGGGGTTGGTCGCTCCTTCCGGACGCGGGCGCACTTTTCCTTTAATAGCTACCACATATTCTGAACGCAGGCGTTCTGCTGCTGCAAAATCAGGCATATCGGGGTTAAATACAACCTGTACAAAGCCTGAGCGGTCGCGGAGATCTACGAAGATAACTCCCCCGTGATCCCGGCGGCGTTGTACCCAACCTAAAAGGTGAATCACTTCTCCGGCATGGCTCAGTCTTAAGCTTCCTGATTCGGTTCGATTAGCTAATAAGGTCATTGATTTCCATCCTCCCTATATCTCTTCAGCATATCCTCTTCAAAGTCCTGAATCGGTAATTCAACTTGTTCTCCCAAGCGGAGATCCCGCAAAACAATGATTCCTTTATGAAGCTCTTCTTCGCCAAGAATAGCGGCGTAGGGAGCGTGAACCCGGTCTGCCGCCTTAAGCTGGGCTTTGAGACTCCGCCCCAACAAGTCGATACCGGCAGGTATTCCCTTCTTCCGCAAACGGCTGATGATGCCGAAGCCCTCTTTTTGAGCCTGGTCCCCTAAGGCCACCAGCATCAAATAGTCTTTCCCTGCCTCTTCCTGTTCCGCCTGAGCAAGCTTCCGGGCCGCCAGCACCCTCTCCATCCCCATGGCAAAACCGATGCCGGGGGTTGAGGGGCCGCCTACCTCCTGGACAAGGCCGTCATAACGACCTCCTCCGCAGATGGCACTTTGAGCGCCAATATCCTCTACCAGCACTTCAAAAGCGGTCTTACGATAATAATCCAATCCTCTCACCAGGCGGGGATCGACTTTATAGTCGACTTCGGCAGCGCTCAATAAGCTTTGAAGTTCCTTAAAGTGCTCCGCACATTCATCACAGAGGGTGTCCAAGGTCGTCGGCGCTCCCTGAGTGATCTCCTGGCAGGAAGGGTTCTTGCAGTCCAGTATCCGTAAGGGATTCTTCTCAAAGCGCGACTGACAGTCTTTACAGAGCTGCTCTTGACGCGGAGCCAGGAATTCCTGAAGTTTTTTCTTATGCTCCGGGCGGCAGGTCGGACATCCGACAGAGTTCACATGAACTTCCAATCCCTTCAACCCTAAACGACTGTACAAATCCCATACCAGGGTAATGACTTCCGCATCCACCATGGGCTTATCCGCTCCCAAGACCTCTACTCCAAACTGATGAAATTGCCGAAATCTTCCCGATTGGGGACGTTCATAACGGAACATGGGTCCAATGTAGTAGAGCTTTACAGGCTGAGGACCGCCATAGAGCTTATTCTCTACATAAGCACGGCATACCGAGGCTGTCCCTTCCGGGCGCAGGGTAATGGAGCGATCTCCTTTATCAAGAAAGGTGTACATTTCCTTATTGACGATATCTGTGGTTTCACCCACCCCGCGTTGAAACAACTCTGTGGCTTCAAACATAGGGGTACGGATCTCCTGATACCCATATTCCTTACAGATCTTCCGAATCTGCTCCTCAAGGTCTTGCCATTGTTCCACTACTCCGGGCAGTAAATCCTGTGTTCCTTTCGGACGTTGAATAGCCATATCATTAAACTCCTTCCTGGAATCTATTTCATCTTATATGACAACAATAAAAAGCCCCCTCCCTTGCCATGAAGCAAGGGACGAGAGCTCCCGTGGTGCCACCCTTATTGACGGATTTTTAGAGTTCCAATCTCTATTCCGCCCACTTTTGCAGCCGATAACGAGACCAAGCGCTTTCCTTTCTGTACCTGGGGTGTCCTCCTAAGCGTCTCCCAGGCTGGTTTCAGTCCAGGCCAGCCTTCCCTGTAGAGAGATGATGCACAGTCTCTTCCCAAGAGTTTCTCAGAAATTCAAGATATCAATTATGTAAACCTGTTATATTACAATATCTTAACGAGAGAAGGAACATTTGTCAATCTGTCAAAACCAGTTTTCTTATTACACCTTTTCTTATTACAGTTTATCCAAAGAAAGATCATGGTAGTCAAAATTCCTGCCAAAGCTTTCACTATGAGCATCATATAAAGTGAAAATCATATAAACGTTTGCATGTCCAAAGCACTTCCGGGAAAACCTAAACAACAAAGATAGGAGGTCATTGATTATGTCTGACAAGCAAACGGACAAAACCCGCACCCATGCCCCTAATGCTGATGATAATACTCCCAGCCCCAACAAATCGGATCGCTATATCGATAAAGCAACAAAACAAAAATAAGATCGGAGCACTCCGATCTTATTTTTGTTTTGTTGCTTTATTTCCCCATACCCACCCTCACTGAATTCGCAAATCAGTACGCGGTCGTTACAATAACAATGAGTTGTACTGGTGTCACATTACTGGGCTTAACTTGTTCAATGTGGAGTCGAACCACAGTATCGCCCCAATACTACCATCAAATCCAACTTGCCCAGTTGGCGGGTTTGTACTCACCTTTGCCAAATCAGCTACCACTGCAATTATTCCATTGTAAATAATCATTCCATGAGATCGATAGTCCAGTTCATGCCCTGGATGCGGGTATCCAGTTCTCTGAATTCCCTCGACAATTGGTCCGCCTGCTTTTGGGTCTCCGCAACATCTATGGTGCTGATAAATTTCACCTCGGAGCGGCTGAACCGATCATGTTTGATGGAGGCATTCACAGCAACCTGAGCAAGAATTCCCCTCTTATTGAGCAGCAGATCCCGTTCTACTAAAGCATCGGCCAGAGTCCGCTTCTCATCAAACCTGACCTGGCAATTAGTTCTGTTGATCCTTTGGATCAACCCCGTTAATTCCTTGAAGATGGCCTCAATCTCACTTAACAACACCTGAGGATTCTCCGCCGGTTCTTCTCCCTCTTGAACCTTAACACAATGCTCCAGCCTGTTCCTCAGCTGTTGTATTCTTTTTTGATAATCCGCTCGCAGAATCAATGCTTCCGCTAGTTTCACAGCACATAACCCCTTTCTCTCAGGCTAATAATCTATCAAGGCGAAGTTGATAGGATCTTCCACCTCTTTGATGACTTTAATACTATAGCCATGACTAGCGTTATTGCTCTTATGAAGTTTGATAAGGTATTGGTAGTTGAGCTTTCTGCCTTCTCCCGGATACTCCAATAGGTAGTCCACTATGGCGTAATAGCGATCGGGATGTTCCTTATCTCTCAGCAATCGCTGCAGCTGGGGATATTCTGTTACTCCACCCAACGCCGGCACACTGTATCTCCCCTTCTTGTATGTACCAATTTCATAGGCTCTGTGCTCTTTTACCCCAGAGTTAAAGTACCTGTTGATGATATCATCCAGCACCGACTCCGCAAAGACGATATCTGCTCCCCTAACCACCCTGTCCTCAAATGCGCTGGGATCAATGATTCCCAAAGCGAGACTTCGGCAGGCGAAATCGATCATGATCTTATCTGTCAAAGCATCCTCCTCGAACGGCTCCATGATCCCTTTTGCCGTAGGACGCAGGAAGGTTTCCAGGTCAGCCTTCTCTGATTCAGACAACTCTACCCTCTCCGTAGCTGCTGCTCTGACGAAGACGAACTCTCCCTCCGGTATTCCCCACATAGAAGGCTCAAATCCATCTCTGGTTATTTTAGCTACGATATGATCCCCTTCAAATTTCAGCTCCATAGTTCCGGCGTATCCCCAGGCAAGATCCTCGTAAGCAGTGCGCAATACGCCCTCTTCTATGACACCGGAAAAGGCTACCTCAGCCTGCCGATAGCTGGGGGCTCCTTTTACACTGTGGATACTTCCTTGAATTTCCTGCTGATTGACTTCCGCAATATGAATTCCCGTTGAGCCATAGTACTCTATCAAAGCTGTCATGCGATAGAGATCTTCATCCCGGTTCACTTTGATTTTCCAGTCTCCCCGATACCTGGCATAAGCAGCAGTGTCCTCCCCATCGGAATCAGGATGGGCTTGATCAGAGTTCCCGGAATTAGCTCCTTGCCCATACTGATCTTCTTGACCAGAGGCAGTGCTTGCCGGCTCGATTTCTGTAGTATCTATAGTGTCATTGCATCCGCCGGCTAAATGCGCAAAGGATAAGAGCAAAAGCATCAAAAGCAATCTTTTCATTTGTCCACCACCTAACAGCTATCCTATCTATGGACAGTTTACCAATATTCCGTGGACCGCTCAAGCTCCTTATCCCTCACTCTTTACCATGCAAACCAGAAACACACCCCTGCCTCCGTATTTTCCGCCCCATAGTTGAAGCCATGTAGCTCCAGGATCGAGCGGACGATGGACAATCCAAGGCCGGAACCGCTGCCCATTCTTGACTTATCCAGCCTATAATAGGCGCGCCAGATGGAATCAAGCTCTTCCGCCAGGATAGGTGAACCGGTATTGGTTATACTCCACCTCTCCGCCGTAATGCTTACCTTCACCGTACCCCCCACTGCTGTATGGGCGGCGGCATTGCTGATGAAATTATCCAGGGTTCGCTCTATAAGCTGCCTGTCGGCCCTGATCCCAGCTGTACCATCTACCGTCAGCATAATCTCTTTTGCCACAAAGACATTCTCATACCTGGACAGTATCTCCTTGGTGATCTCCCGTAAGGAAACCTCTTCTAAGACAAGAATCACCCCGCCGCTCTCCATGCGGGAGAGTTCCAGCATATCCTTGATCATACGGTCACAGCGCCGGACATTCTCCTGAATCCCCGCTGCATAATGCTCCCGCTTTTCCGTGTGGACATTCTCAGCCAGGTTCTCTGCATAGCCGGAGATAATGGCCAGAGGGGTCTTTAAGTCATGAGCGATGGCATTGGTCATATCCCGGCGCTGTTGCTCCAGCTCCTCACGGCTGCGGAAGGTCTTCCAGGTCTGAGCCGAAAGGATCCCGGCGGTAAAGCTGAAGATTAGAAAACAGCTTACCCAGACCAGAATAAGAATGGGCAGAGCTCCGGTCAAACTATTAAACTCATTGGCGGTCAGGACCCAATAGTCACCGACAGAGATGCCAACTTCCCGGAGTTTAGCCGTGCCTTGGTAAAGATAAGGGGTGATAAAACGGTAAGTGAAACCCTCCCTGACCTCAAGGGCCGGTGGCTGCGAAAACCCGCGGTTAGCCGCATTTTCAGGCGCATAAAAAGCATAATATGCCTCAATGGTTTCTTCAAAGACATGTTTATCGAGCAAGGCCTCCCGCAAGGCAAGCTGGCGTTCGTCGCTGCGGAGTCTCAATTTCCCGTCAGGATAGAAGATAATATTCCCCTGTATGCCTCCATGTTCATAATAGGGCAACTCCCCGGCATCTACATAATCGGAGCGGTAGATCGGTTCTTCTAACCTTTCCCCGCTGCCGGAGGTAGCCTCCCCCTGCTCATTAAAGGTGCCCGCCAAAAACTTGGTTACTCTGATCGTATCCGGGATAACCTCGGCTCCGTCAAGCCAAAATCCCTCAAGGCCCACCCCATAACCCTGGAGATCCCCAACCTCTATTGGATGATGCCTGCCATACAAATACTCCTCCATTTCTGCAATCTCTTCAGTACTGAACCACTTTTTGGGATCAAGTACAGCATAGTCTGTATAAAAGGTATTTCCCTCCTGGCGGGAAGTATATTGGCAGGTCCAATATTCATTGGTGCTGGAGATCAGCTCCCCTTCCTTAGTGTAAACAGCGGCTTCATACCCCTGATAAGAAGTAAAGGAATTGAGGGTTCGGCTGAGTTCTTCTTGGATAGCAGTCTTTTTACCCTCATTGTCTTGGACATCATTGAAATCATTAATAATACGATCCACACTGACACCGATGATCCTTGAACGCTCCATAAACTCTTCCTTGATTTTGTTTTCTTCCTCAGATATGACAAAGATTGAAAACCCGATCATAAATACCAACCAAATCCCCATCAGCCAGCCAAAAGTGCGCAGATAGATCTTCTTTTTCATTTCCTCTCCTCCAGACGATAGCCGCTTTTAACCACGGTTTTAATCTGTTCCGCCCCTTCTTCCAAAGTCTGCCGGAGCTTTTTGATATGGTTATCCACCACCCGGTCGCTCCCGGAAAAATCATAGCCCCAGATCCTCACTAGCAGAGTCTCCCGGGTGACAATCTTCCCGGCATTCTCCATCAGCAACTTTAAGAGAGCATATTCCTTCGGGGCTAGTTCAACCTCTCTTCCATCTACGGAGGCTGTACCTCTGTAAGGATCGAGGCTGATTCTTCCTACGCTCATAAGGTCATCCCGTATCATACCCTTGGCCCGGCGAATCAAAGAGTTGGCCTTGGCATAGAGTTCCGCCAGAGAAAAGGGCTTTACCATGTAGTCGTCACCACCGAGACCATAACCATGAAGTCTGTCCGCTTCCGCCTGGCGGGCCGTCAGGAACATAATGGGGACATCGCTGTGACGCCTGAGTTCCCGACAGATCGTGAAACCATCCACTTCCGGCAGCATAACGTCCAGCAGCACCAGATCATAGTCCTTTTCCTGAGCATGAGTCAATCCGTCGGCTCCGTCGGCCGCACAGACCAGTTCGATTTCACCGGCGCTTTTTGCGGTGAAATAATCCTCTATGATCTCTTGTAATTGCAGATCGTCCTCCACCAAAAGGATCTTGATCATCCATCTTCCCTCCTCAGGTATGAGTGTATCAAACCCATCTATCTTTTCTGTGTCCTTATTCTACAATGTACCATTAATAGTTAAAGGTTAAAGCAAACTGATAACCAAAAGAACCTCCGCCCTTGCCCTGAGGCAAGAGGCGAAGGTTCCCTCTTCTTGATTCGTATTCTTATTGGTTCAGTTCATGTGCTTCCTCCAAAGCTTTCAAATAATACTCAGGAACACATTCTTCCTCGATACTGAACTTATTAAGCAATCGGTTCACTACAGACCAATTCCCTTGCTCATAGGCAATGATCAAATCCAGCAAATAACAGTATCCATTGGGTTGCCCTAAAAGAGCGTTTTTGACAGGTGCTTCGATAGGAAGCTCTTGAAGAATCTCCGCAAGGGGGCGATCCAGGCAGGCATCGATCAAGGAGAAAAGTCCCAATAAGAAAGCATTGGAGCCCATGCCCACTAAGCCGACTTTTGGGGATAGCTTTTCTGCAAAGCTGGCTCTGACATAGGATTGAATAGCAAGGGCATCGGGTTTTCCGTCGGTGATTTTACCCATCACGATAACGGAGGCCCATTTTTTTACCTCTTTAGGCCCTAATAGGGTTAAGGCTTGCTTGATGGAGGAAATCTGAGAGTTCAGACCAAAGGCTGAGGAATTGATAAATTTTAATAATTTGTAAGTAAGGGAGATATCTGCTCGTATGATTTTCTCCAGTTCCTCTATGTTCACATCAGGAGAATTAACCTGCTGCAATAATCTTAAGTAATTCAATTTATTTGCGGAAATGTCTTTACCCTGAACAATATTCGGCTTGCTGAAAAAATACCCCTGAAACAATCCATAGCCAAAATCCTTAGCCTTCTCATACTCCTCAAGAGTTTCTACTTTTTCAGCTAAGAAACGTATATTGAGTTCATTTAATCGTTTGATCAAGGCCTGCAGTTCATAGCCCTGAGTGGCCCGAAAATCCACCTTAATAATATCGGCCAGTTCGATCAAGGAGCGATAATCCGGCCTGAATACAAAATCATCCAAAGCGATTTGATATCCTTTTGCTTTAAGGCTCTTACAGGCTGCTACAACTTCCGGATCAGGGTCCACATCTTCAAGAATCTCGATGACCACCTGGTTCTTGGGGAGTAAGGTCGCCATTCCTTCCTTGAGCAAATTGGCAGTAAAATTGATGAAGGCCGGCTTGCCCATGGTCAGCTTATTAAAATCCATGAGAAAAAAACTGCTGGATATCAGTGAACTTGTGGCTGAGTCCCCGTCACCGCTCTTAAAGTAATTGTCCATGCTTTCCCTGAACAGAAGTTCATAAGCATGAATATGTCCCTGTGAGTCTAGGATTGGCTGACGAGCTACAAAAACATCCATGAGCTCCTCCATTGTTCGCAGTCTTACTTCCTGCAATAATACCAAATATTTAGTTATTCTAAGTCTAAATCCTTAAACCCTCTATTTTTATCCACTTAATAAATTTTAAAAATTACTTATTATTTTCAATTTCAATCCCAGCCAGCCCTATCAGATATAAGGCATTGCGTGTGGTGGATATTCCTCCCCTGAGTTTATAATCAAAATATATTTCCTTGTTCTGATAGTATTCACGAAAGTGGTAATTTTTGATCCTTCCCTTGCTTTCTCTCTCCAGCTCACCGAGTTCCAGATCATGGGTTGATACCAGCCCTAATGCTCCTTCTTTCTGCAATTGCTGAATTAATGCGATGGCTCCCTGGTGGCGGTCATGGGAATTGGTTCCCTTAAAAATCTCATCCAGTAAAAAGAAGACCGGCTCATTCCCTTTGGCCGCTTCCACAATCTGCTTGATCCGCAATATTTCCGCATAAAAGGAGGAAATGCTTTGCTCAAGATTATCACTAACACGCATACAGGTCCATATTTCCACAATGGAGCAGCGGAATTCCTGAGCGCACACCGGCGCACCCGTATAGGCAATAAGAAGATTCGTCCCCACAGTGCGTAAAAAAGTACTCTTTCCCGACATATTGGACCCGGTGATGAGGGCGATCCCCGAGGGTTCCTTTAGAGTGAAATCATTGGTCACGCGTTTACGGGTAAGGAGGGGATGACCCATTTGACGGGCCGTCAGCCCTCGTTGTTCAGCGCTTTTTTCTACTATCACCGGGAATACCCAATCCGGATTCTCAAATGGAATGGTGGCCAGGCTGGATAATTCCTCGAATCTCGCGATAACCTCCAGCCAGCTTTTCAGGAGACCGCCGGATTTGCTCTTCCATTCTTCAAGGGCAATCATGCAATGATAGTCCCAAAGTAAAAGAATATTGATAAAGATGAACATGGCATTTTCACGATTGGAGATCCTCTCCACAATCTTTGAGAGCTTCTGAATCTGTTCATAGGCAGATTGCCCTTTCTGATCACGCAGAATATGCTGAAGTCTCTGGAGCTCTGCTGAGCGGAATTTCTTCTTCTCAAGCTGCTTTAGCATATCGGCATAGGTCTTCAGACTGGCTTCATGCTTATAGACCATGGATAGAACTTTGGAACGCCCTTTATTATACAACTGGAGCAGAACGATTTGGACAGCAACCAATAGTCCGGGAACCTGCCAGGGCACTGCACCCCAAAACACATAGAGGGCTCCCATGATGCAAGTTATAGCCGGAAGAACCGTTACGGCCAGCTTGAGAACAGGCTTTAAATAAGCCTCTTCTCTTTCCTTAGCCCAAAGGATAAAGGGCTCCACTGCTTGAAACTGCTGGGATGCAACGACTCCTTCCGTCTCAAAACGCTGACGCCATCCTAAATTTCGGGCTAATTCTGCGATAGCTTCCTGCCTCTTTAATAGTTCTTCATGATTTTTAAAGGGAGTTTTGAGAACTTGGCTTAAGGTCACTCTTCCCAAGGGAGTTTGCGCAGAATTAATCCATTGAAAGATGGACGCCTGACCGAAAAGATCCAAGTCGATGGCATAGGGGTGTTTTTCTTCACTGAATTCTACTCCCTGCTCCTTAAACTTCACCCATTCCCCTTGTAAACGCTGGATTCCCTTTTGATTAAGGCCGGTGAGAATCTCTGAATATCGCAATTGTGTACGGACATGGCGATGGCGTGAAGCAAGGTAAAGGAAAACCCCCAGAGTGAGGATCCCTGTCACTATTCCTGAAACACCGCTGACTTTTAGGTATAGAAAAACAGCGACAGTGAAGCCCAATAAAAAGGAAAACAGCCGATAATTGCTTAACTGATTCGCTGTTTGCTTCTGTTTCTTACTTAAGTCTTCATAGGTTTGTTTTCTTTTTTCGTAAATGCTTTGCGGATCCTTCACACTATGCCTCCTAAACTTTTTTATAATAGGAATTCATATTTCCATATTCATACTGCTATTATATCATTAACCGATGCAAAAAGAATCATCCTTGACCTAAAGCCTCAGATGATCCTTGAGCGGTGTTCCAGCACCCCTTAGTTTAGTCTAAAGGGATATCTATCACTTTATTATAATTCTTACTGTAGGTCATCCGCAGAACCTCCAGTTGGAGATCTTTTCCCGTTCCTGGGAAACGCAGAGTCCTTTGGTGCTTAATTGTGCCGTCCAAGCTTTTTTCGTAGTCATCATTGATGGTCTCCTCTAAAGCAATCCTCTTTCCATCGGCAAGGAGATAGACTTTGGTCAGAACCAGGCTTTCTTCACTGGTTAAGGTGATCAAGGTCTCACCGTTGGTTGCTTCGATCGAATTAATCTCCACTAGCTGTCCGAGAATATTCAGGACTTGATTCTTCTCCTCCCTGCTCAGGTTATACTGCTGGTTTACATCGTGATCCGCACTAAAACTCACCAGTTCCAGCTTTAGCTCCTTTAAAGGGACAGGCAAAGCATCAAAATTGGTCTGGAAGGTGATGCCTTTCATGTCTGTACTCAGTCCTCTCCCTTTCGCTTCTACCGCTTCACCATTAGCAATTAAGCGGAGATTGATATCCGTTGGCCTAAAGCGCTCACCACTTAGGGTATCTATAGCTAAGCCCAAAATGCTCTGGGCAGATCCCTTAATCACAGTTTGGGTAGGGGAAGCCACAATGGACAGGAATTTTAGTTTCGTTTGATCCACAGTGATAGCTTGATTAAGCTCTTTCTTTAAAATGTGCCCCATAGCTGTATTTCTGTCCAAGGCAAAAGTGATTTCAGCAGGAGTACTTACTCCTGGTTCATTGAGGGCAAAATTGAGCGTTAGCCTTCTGGTCAGAAGGGACGTGGGCTCAAAGCTGGCGATATACTTTACCTCCGACTCTCCTTCATTGATTAAACCTTGAGAACTTATAAACCGGCTCTCTCCGAAGAAGCCCTTCAGGGATATAACGGGGAATAAGGCTTCACTTGCATCTCCTGACGGGGCCTTTACCGTGTAGAAAAGAAGGAGTTGGTTTTCATCCAGCATCACATAATCCACCGTCAAAGACACTCCATTAGGAAAGGTATGGCTTTTGCCAATCAGCTGGCCTTTGCCTAGATTATTCAGCTCTCTCAGGGTTCCGTCCATCACTTGATCATAGCCGAAAAGTTGCTTGCCATAGGAAGCAATGACATCATAATTAAAGCTGATAAGAAGAGCGAAGACAAGAGCCACGGCGATCTTCATTTGTTTGGCATGGCGTTGATAAAAGGACAAGGGCTTTTGCTCCGCTTTTTCCAGGGCATAGCGCAGCCTCATTTCCAGTTCATCCGGCACTTGGGTGCTATCCATTTGAGCCTTGCCCCTTTCGAATAATTCCTCAATATTCTTCATCCCTGTTCCACCTCCATCCTTTGTTTTAACTTTTGTAGCCCTGTGTGCATTCTTGATTTCACTGTACCCAGGGGAATTTTTAATAGGTCAGCGATGGTTTGATAATCCATATCCAGTAGAAATCGCAGCCTTAGAACCTCCTGATAGTGTGGCTTCAATTGGGTCAAATAGGCTTCAAAGGCCATTTGTTCTTCATGCTCATGAAATGACCCTTCATAGGATCCTTCAGGCAGCTCCTGGAGCAAGATAACTTTTTTCTTTTGACGCAAATTTTGTTTGCAGCAATTAACTAAAATGGTTTTACTCCAGCTATAAAATGCCGTTTCATCCTTTAGACCCCTAATATTTTCGAACACCTTGAGGATCATGTCTTCCATAGCATCCAAAGCATCTTCCTGATCCTTCATATAGATATAAGCCAGACGATAATAGTCCTGCTTCCGACTCATGATCAGTTGAATCAAGGCTTCTTTATCCCCTTTTCGGGCTTGTTTCACTCTGTCTATAGCCTCTTGTTCCACTTCGCCACCTCTCTTTCTATAAGTAAGAGTATTTAACCTGGAAAAAAGTTCGCATATCACATACGAAAAACAACCGCTGCCCTAAAATCAGTTCAGGGCAGGGTTGTTATTAATCACTACATTCCTGAGTACGTTTATTATGCCATATATAGCCAAACATGCAAAGCTTCTACCCCATCAAGAGGGCCGTTATGGTCCCCAGGCTTGCGCCGATCATTATGTCCGACGGATAATGCATACCCAGATAAACTCTGGAGAAAGCGACGATGGAGGCGAGGCTATAGAAAAGGATGAATGAGGAGGGAATAGCCAGAACCAGCACGGTAGCTATACAGAAGATGGCGGTGGAATGTCCGGAGGGAAAGGATGCATCCCGGAGAGGCTTTGTACCCATCATTACTCCGTCCAGAGAATTTCCGTCTGATCCGTAAGAACTCCTTTGACGCAGCTATTGGGTGCTGCCTTGTCCGGCAGGAAAACCGAGCCTTTTTCGTAAAGTTCGGCTACTTCGGCATCCTTGAGATTTATGATCAGAACCTCTTCATTTAAAGGGGTAAAGTCAATTTTATCGTTATAAAAATCCTCGGTCTGGATGGACAGGGCATCCGCCTTGACGCGCATTGCCACATCCTTGGTGACCAGAATAACCGGGCGTTCCTCTTCATTGGCCAGATTGAGGGTCACGGCGAGGATCCGGTTATCCGGCAGGGAAAGATCGGAAAAGAGGGGCAGGATGGCTCCGGAAGAATGGTTGAGCTCGATTCTTAACCTCCCTTCCTCCGGGAGGTCAACTCCCTGGGAAAGTTGCCCTCTTTCGCGCAAATGATCAAGAAAACGGATAGTCTGGCGGGCCAGGCGCCCAACATCGTCCAGCGATCTTTTTTTATGCTCCAGCTCTTCCAGGACGGCATAGGGGATGACAACCTCATTGTCCTCAAAGCAGAAAATGGCATTGGGGTCATGGAGCAAAACGCTCGTGTCCAGTACAAAGGTTTTCTTCATAGTATCCTTCCTCCCCTGTTTTATTTTGAGAGCCTGTTGGCCACACTGGAAGCCATATAGGAGTTAGGCTTAACCTCACAGAAGAAGCCGCAGGATTGGACCCAGCCGACCACCTCATCCATGAACTGGGCAGTGGGGCCATTGCAGCCCACATCCACATGGACGGCGATATCGCAGAAGATGTTATCCTTCTCAAAGCGTTCTTGGAGCTTTTTGGCATACTCCAGACTCAGGCCGGTCTCAAAGAGAATTTTCTGTTTGGTGTTGGTTATTTTCATAACCTTTCTGATCTCCGAAAAGAAAATCCCGCCCCGGCCCACATTGTTGACGAACTTGTGCACCCCAATGGTGATGGGCACTTTGGTATAGGAGAAATTCTGACTGTCCGTCCCGACGGCAAGCTTGTATTCGATTTTACTGCCGTGAGCCGTGTAGTTTCTGATCAGCTGATACATTTCCTCGAAGGTCACCTCTCCGTAAGTGATGCTGTACATAATCACCCTCCTCACCGACTTTTGTCTGCAATGATTGCCCTATAAAAAACGAAAGCGAGTCCTAACTACCGTCAGGAGACTCGCTTTCATTCTTTATAATAATGATGCTGATACCGGGACATGGCTACCCGGCGCTGTGAACATCTTTCAACAGACACCCGCCTTAAACCGGAAGAGAGTAAGGATAAGAAAGACGGACAAAATGCTTTGACCATGTGCTCTTTGTACCTGTTTTCTTTCCTGTTATGAAGCATAAATACCCCTCCCCTACCAATTCACCGACTACCGTGGACTTCAGTCGTTTTCCTAGCTGCTAAAGGAATATTACACTATTAATGTTAATCCATTATTAAACTTAAGTAAATATAATTTTAAACTTTTGTATATAGGGTAAAAAAAAGACCGGAGAACCGGTCATCAAGCTCCGGTGCCACCCGGAGACTTAGTCAATCTTAAAATAGCATAATAATGTTAAGCTAAAAGCCGGATTCGGTTAAGTCTATCCAAGGATTTTTTCTGCTTCCGCTCTCTTCCTTTGGGTCTCTCCCCATCGCTCCAGGTAAACCTGCCAATTGGCCGGATGATGGAAACTGACCAGGGAAAAATCCGCCAGGTTTACAATTTTGCTGGAAGCCCCCGCTCCCAGGCCGATAACCGCTTGGTACTCTTCCATGATCCCAATATTATATCGGCATTCCAGGCCGGGCTTGGCAAAGCCGATATTCTCCAGATTGCCGGCGATCTGCTTTTGGCGATAGAGATAATAGGGCTGCATTCCCATAGAACGAGCAGCGGCCATAACGACTTCCTGCATAGCCTCCAGTTCTCTGCCCAAATTCTGCGTCAAGCCCTGCTCATGTTCCTTGGAACCTCGTTTGATGGCTAAGGCGTGAACTGTAAGATTATCCGGTTCCAGCGCTTTGATCTGCTCCAAAGTCTCCTGGATATCCCTAACCCCTTCTCCAGGCAGCCCTATGATCAAGTCCATATTAATGATCCAGCCGGGAATCTCACGGGCAAGTCCATAGACTTTGAGGATATCCTCTACTGTATGGGCACGGCCAATCCGCTGCAGCGTTCGATTATGCATGGTTTGAGGATTGATGCTCAATCGATTGACCCCGCTTGCACGGAGAGCTAGAAGCTTCTCCTGGGACAAGGTATCAGGCCGGCCTGCTTCCACGGTAAACTCTAAGGCTTCTTTATGGGGAATATGGGTCATCATTAAAGCAATCAGGCAACGGATCTCCGCAGTGGTAAGTATGGTAGGTGTTCCTCCGCCCAGATAAAGGGAATCCGCCGTAAGGCCTGCAGTTCGCATCCATTCTCCTGTCGCCCTGATCTCTTCCCCTAACCCCTGCAGATAGTGCTCCAGAGGCTCTCTGCTCCGCTTTAATGAATACGCGGGAAAGGAGCAATAGGAGCAACGGCTAGGACAGAAGGGTATCCCGATATAGACGGCCACATCCATGGGATGGTTCTTCATCGTCTCCAGGAAAGGCTGCTGAATGGACACCACTTCTTGAAGCAATTGGGCTTTATCCTCACGGATTGCGTACACCTCGCGCAGAGATCCCTCCCTGTCTTCTAAAGGGTATCCTGCCTCTTTTAAGCGATGGAGAATTTTGCTGGGGCGAATTCCCGTTAGGATTCCCCAAGGGGGAGTGTGCCCTGTTCTCTGAGAAAAAAGAGCGATAAGCCCCCTCTTTAATAAGAGCTTTCGTTTTCCTTCCTTTCCCACATAGGGATGGGATAAAAGGAATTTTATCTGTTCCTCATTGAGGGTGATTGAGACTTCAGTAAAATTTGAACCGGTTTTGCAGTTAAAATACCCTTCAATTCGCCAGGGAGCATCCGGATAATGAATATCAATGTGAAGAATACCCAGTTCATCATTGACTGCATCATTTTCACGACTTAGATTCGTTGAAACCGTTGATTGATGGTTATCTTCCTCTTCAAACTCCACCTGGGCCTCCGGAAAAAAGGCCCGGCTTAAGGAAAGACCCGCTTCCAATTCGGAGCGGGATAAAGTATTGCTTTTTAAAATGATGTTCATCGCAAAAACGGGTTATCCCGCTTTTCCCTCCCGATCGTGGTTTCCGGTCCATGGCCCGGGTATACCTTAGTGTCCTCAGGCAAAACAAGCAATTTCTTTACAATGGAGTCGATCAATTCTTGGTAAGATCCACCGGGAAAGTCCGTCCGTCCGATGGAACCATCAAAAAGAGTATCTCCGCTGATCAGCCCTTCTGAGGTCAGAAAACACACTCCCCCGGGGGTATGTCCAGGTGTGGCGATCACTGTAAGGGTCAGGTTTCCCACCTGCACTACCTGACCATCCTCCAGCAGAAAATCTGCCGATTTATAGTCATAGGATCTTCCCAACATCCGGGAAAGATTATGAGCGCCGCTGGTCAGCATAATGGCATCCTCTTTATGAATCCCTACTTTCGCCTGATAAAGCTCACGTAATTCATCCACAGCACCAATATGGTCAAAATGTCCATGAGTAAGCAGGATATATTCCACCTGAACTCCTTCTTCAGCTATCCATCGTTGAATCCCGGCACCATTGGCTCCCGGGTCGATGATAGCCGCCTTCTTGGTTTCCGGGCAGCTCACAAGATAACAATTAGCCCCCATAGATCCTACCGCACGACACTCAATCATGTAGATCCCTCCATCAAAAGCATACTTTCCTACTTTCAGATAATTGGTAATAAAATTAGAAGTTCTTCTCACTATCGATAAGCAAGGTTACCGGCCCATCATTGACCAGGGCCACCTGCATCTCGGCCTGAAAGATCCCTGTTTCCACATGGAGTCCACAGCCCCGTATTTTTTCCACAGCCTGCTGGAAAAGGTTTTTAGCCATCTCGGGAGGTGCCGCTGTGGAAAAGCTGGGGCGTTTTCCTTTACGACAATCTCCATAAAGGGTGAATTGAGAGACCATGAGAATTTCCCCGCCTACATCCTGGATAGAGCGGTTCATCTTCCCTTCCTCATCTTCAAAGAGTCGAAGTCCGACGATTTTATCCACCATCCAGTCCAGGTCAGATACGGTATCTCCTTGTCCTACTCCGAAAAGAACCAACAATCCGGCTCCAATCCGGCCAACGATTTCTCCCTCCACAGTCACTGAGGCCTGGGTCACTCTCTGAACAACACTGCGCAAAGTTAACGTCCTCCTAAATGTACCCGTTCCACAGATGTGACATCCTTAACCCGCCGAATCTTCTGCATGACATTATACAAATGTCCAAGATTGCGAATCTCAATACTCAATTGAATATGGGTACTCTTATCTTTAGCCACTCGGGCATTAATCGCTAAAATATTCGTTCGGCTCTCCACTACCACATTCATCACATCCGTAACCAAACGCGGCCGGTCTAAGGCGAAAATCTCCAAATCCACCGGATAGATGGATTCGACTTCCGTATCCCAGATGACTTCAACCATCCGGGCTTGTTCTTCCTGAGAATGAAATTTGATATTATCACACTCGCGGCGATGAATGGAGACCCCTCTCCCCCGGGTAATATAGCCCACGATATCATCTCCAGGTAAAGGGTTACAGCAACGGGAAAAACGAATGAGAATATTGTCCACTCCCTTGACCCTTACCCCTTGGCTCGCCTTACCATAACCACTGGAAGACTTACCTTCTCCCTGCTGAAGGGCCTCCAACTGAAGCCGTTCCCGCTCATCCTTGGTCAGGTCTTCCTTTAAGCGCATAAGGACCTTATTCACTGTAACTGCGCCGTCCCCCATGGCGGCATAGAGATCCTCCACACTGGTTATATTGTAAGCTTTACCAATCTTCAAAAGAATATCGGATTTAAGTACTTGAGTCGGATCTAAGCCAAGCTTGCGTACCTCCCGCTCGATTCCCTCCCGGCCCCGGGCAACGTTCTCTTCCCGCTTTTCCTTCTTAAACCACCCACGAATTCTGTTTTTGGCCTGGGATGTTTTTACGAAAGACAACCAATCCCGGCTGGGACCATTGCTTTGTTTTGAAGTCAAAATCTCGACAATATCGCCATTGGTCAATTTGGTTTCCAGAGGTACAATGCGGCTGTTAATCTTCGCGCCCACACAACGGTGTCCTACATCCGTGTGAACCCGGTAAGCAAAATCAATCGGGCAGGATCCTGCGGGAAGCTCCACCACATCTCCCTTGGGTGTAAAGACAAAAACCGTATCCGCAAAAAGGTCTATTCTGAGTGATTCCATGAATTCTCCGGCATCCCGTGAATCATGCTGCCACTCCAACAGCTGGCGCAGCCAGGAAAGCTTTTGCTCAAAATTACCACCTACAGGTTTTCCTGCGCCCTCTTTGTATTTCCAGTGGGCGGCAATACCGTATTCAGCGGTGCGATGCATTTCCCAGGTACGAATCTGGATCTCAAAGGGCTCTCCATGGGCCCCAACCAAGGTCGTATGCAAGGACTGATACATATTGGGTTTGGGCATGGCGATATAGTCCTTAAACCGGCCGGGCAAGGGCTTCCACATCGTATGAATGATTCCCAGAGCGCCATAACAGTCATTCACTGAATCGACAATAACCCGAACAGCCGTTAGATCGTAGATTTCGCTGAGCTCTCTATGTTGAGTAATCATTTTCCGATAGATGCTGTAAAAGTGCTTGGGGCGGCCTGATATATCCGCTTTGATGCCCACTTCAGTCAGGCGTTTGGATAACTGGGTGATCACTTCATTAATCTGGACTTCCCGTTCCGCCCGTTTTAAAGCGATTCCTTCTGACAAATCATAATACTCTTGAGGTTTCAAGTAGCGGAAGGAGAGATCCTCCAGCTCCCATTTAATGCGAAAAATACCCAGGCGGTTAGCCAGGGGCGCAAAAATTTCCAGAGTTTCCTGAGCAATCTCTTTTTGCTTTTTTTCAGAATGAAATTTCAGGGTCCGCATATTGTGAAGACGATCCGCCAATTTGATCAGAATCACCCGAATATCCTTAGCCATAGCCAAGAACATCTTGCGCAGGTTCTCAACCTGAAGCTCTTCCTTGCTCTTGTACTCAATCCGCCCTAGTTTTGTCACTCCATCGACCAGGATAGCCACTTGAGAGCCAAATTCTCTTTCAATATCTTCGATAGTGTACTTGGTATCTTCCACTACATCATGAAGGAATGCCGCCGCAATGGTGGCCTCATCCATTTCCAGTTCCGATAAAATCTTGGCCACTTCCAGAGGATGCTGAATATATTCTTCTCCTGAATTGCGAAGCTGCCCACGGTGTGCTTCTTCAGCAAAGGAATAAGCCTTTTCCACAAGCTTGATCCCTTCCGGAGACACTTTATGTAATTTTTCCATGAGCTCGCCAATCGACATTATTCTGCTCCTCTCCTGTGCCCCTTTTTTAATACTTAATCAAGGAAAATATTTTATACCCTTCCAGCTTCTTACGACCTTCCAGAAAGCCTAATTCGATCAAAAAGCTCATTCCCACCACCTGGGCACCGGTCTTTTCAAGCAAACGAGCCGTGGCGGAAATGGTTCCGCCGGTAGCCAGCAAATCATCCACAATGACTACCCGCTGTCCCGGTTGAATGGCATCGGCGTGGACTTCCAAAGTATCACTGCCATATTCAAGTTCATAAGTTTCTCCCACGGTCTCACCGGGAAGTTTGCCCGGTTTGCGCACAGGAACAAAACCAATGCCCAGGGCGTAGGCTACCGGAGCTCCCAATAAAAAGCCACGGGCTTCCGGTCCCACAATGATATCCGGCTTACACTCCCTGACTTTCTCAATAATGGCATCAACGGCTGCTCGGTAAGCTTCTCCGTCTTTCAAGAGGGTAGTAATATCCTTAAAAGAAATACCGGGTTTGGGAAAATCATCGATGACGCGAATATACTCACTAAAATCCAATGCCTTCACACCTTTCCATTCTTTAGTTCTCTATCGGTACCGGCCCAGCCTTGTCTGAAACTCCGGCCAAGGCATAGTGCAATATTCTTCTTTAAACGCCATGGTCTCCTGCCAGCGCTTTTTGGCACTCCGAAAACGCAGCGCCCCTTCCAAATCCAGCTTTTTCTTGGCGGGGATCCACTCGATATGGATGGCACCCGGTCTATGGCGCAGACAGCGGAGCAAATTCAGCTCTTCCAAGATTTTCAAGCCGGTTCGGGCTTGCCACAGGGGAATTCCCTCCACCTGCCAGGTGAACGGATTATTCTTAATAGCCAAATCATATAACACTCTGTACAATTGGACAAGATCTTCCCGAGATAAATAACCCGTTCGCTCTTTTAAGACGAGGGCCTCAATCTTACTCTCGGCAATGATCATGCCTTGTCCACCTTGGTTTTGGGTCTCCCTCATGATCTCCCTCACTGCGTTCCACGATGAAGGAACCCCTATAATCATAGCCCAATCTGCCTTGAGATCCGTTTCAGGCCGTTGAGGGTCTGATCCGGTAAAATCCCAAAGGGCGACTGAAGCACCCCAGCTTTCAAGGGTTTTGCTCCATTCTTCCCGATTTTTAGCTCTCCAATCCATGACTTTCAAGCCTTGAGAAGATGGGCTTCCTGCAGCCATTTCCTCCGGTCCCAAAGCGATCTCCTGCAAAGCCGCTGAGTGGTCATTATCTTCCTGCCATGGGGCCTTGGGTTGAATATCTTTAATCATCAGCTGGATATTCTGGGTTCCTCGGAAAGTATTCCAGTCCAAACCAAAAGCTACGTCCACCGTTGAAGACCCTAAAATATTCCCTAACTCTTCCCCTTTGCGAAAAGCTATTCCTTCCCATTCACCTTGGGTTCCGAACATACATTTTAAATGAGCCTGGTCTTTCCCCACTAGATCGGCCATATAGAGGGGATAATCCTTTCCGGCCAGAACCGGACTGGGATTACCAAATCCGAAGGGGGCAAGATGCTCTAAATCGCGCATCAAGGAAGCATCAAGGGCCTCCAAAGGGACGCATTGGTCCACACGAACCCGTTCATAAAACATATCCTCCGGGAAATTTTGAGCTGCTTGATTCAAAGCCTCGCAAAGAAGGGGGATATTCTCCGGTTTCAGCGAGAAACCGGCAGCCTGGCTATGTCCACCGAATTTCTCCAAAAGCTCTGCCTGAGCCTTCAGTTCATCTAGTACATGATAGCCTCCTATCCCTCTGGCGGACCCTTTTCCTATATCCTCTTCCTCCGTGACAAGGAAAACGGGGCGATAATAGCGCTCCACCAAGCGAGAAGCCACAATTCCGATGACCCCATGGTGCCAGTTCTTACCCGATAAAACAATAACCCTGGGAAGTGGAGCTTCCTCTAAAATCTTCACTGCTTCTGCAAAGATATCCTTTTCTGTGTCCTGGCGCAAGGCGTTTTCCCGGCTTAAAAACCGTGCTAACTCGACAGCCCGATCTTCATGGCCTGTGAGCAACAGCTCCAATCCGGCTCTGGCGCTATCCATCCGACCGGCAGCATTAATTCGCGGCGCCACCATAAAAGCGATCTGCCCCGCTTTAAGAGGTTTCCCCCATAGACCACACTCCTCAAGTAGAGTGCGCAGTCCTAAATGAATGGTATTCTCCATCTGCCGTAAGCCATAGGCCACGATGGTACGGTTCTCATGGGTTAAGGGGACAAGGTCCGCAATGGTCCCTAAGGCTACTAAATCTAAAATTTCCAGGACAGCATAGGCTCCCGTCCCACCGCAATCTAAAGTCTCTAACAAGGCCTGAGCCAACTTAAAAGCTACTCCCACTCCAGCGAGTTCCCGAAAAGGGTATCTAGAGTCCTTAACCTTCGGATTCAGGATAGTATAGGCTTGGGGCAGGATTTCAGGCGGCTCATGATGATCGGTAAGAATCATATCTATCCCCTGAGACCGGGCATACTCCACTTCATCCACGGCAGTAATGCCACAGTCCACGGTAATGATCACTTTAACATCAGCTTGGGAAGCTTTTAATACGGCATCCTTATGTAATCCATACCCTTCGTCCATCCTGCTGGGAATATAGGCGACCGCCTTAAACCCTAAATCTGTCAATACTTTATAGAGTAATGCCGTACTGGTTACCCCATCCACATCATAATCGCCGTAGATAAGGATTTTTTCTTCTTGAGCCCGTGCCTGCTCTAAACGTTCAACTGCCTTAGCCATTTCTCTAAAGGCAAAAGGGGAATTTAAATTGAGTAAGGAGGGGCTTAGAAATTCCAGGATTTCTTCTTCCGTCCCGACGCCCCGCTGGCTTAAAATGTCTGCAACCACCGGAGAAATCCCTAAGCGCTGTGGGAGTGAGCTGCTGCTATCTTGAAGCCCAGGAAGGGGTCGTGGTTTTGTCCATATTCTTTTTGTCATGCTCCACCTCCATAGGCAATATTATACCTTACCCTTTCCACTTTTGTGGATGTTATATTGAGACCTTAAGGGGTTAACACCAAAATATAAAAAGGACTTCCAGGAGAAGTCCCACAGTCTAATCAGCGATAAGTCCAAAACTTTGACATTAACTTATTTCAGAATAACAAAATTAAATAGTAATGACAAGAACAAAATGTATTGAATTTTCAAATCATAACATTGCCGATGATAATGCACAAGATGCCCATCAACGCACGCCAGAGAATCGGGGAAATTCCCCATACCACTTCTTTTAACCTGATCTTAGGAATTAACCCTGTACCTACAATTAAAGCCCATACTATCACTGCAAGAATGGGGGTAAAAAAAGCGCCAAAGACCACCAAACTGGCTATACCCCCAGCTAAACCCGCCACAACATTGCTTTGACGGGCTTTTTTTGCAAAATATAAAAGAGCTCCTATACTTATGAACACTCCAATTATAAAGGGGACTTCCCATAGCCAAAAATTATCCGGATGCGTATACCAGAGAATTCCACTTATTATGAATGCGGCCGCCAAAGCTCCTCGAATTCCACCTATGAATATCAAGGCAGCCGCCAGCAGAAGCAACCATTCCAGCAAGACCAGAACCACAAAAGCCAAGGTCCATCCCCCTTTCTAACGACATTTTGAATTAGTATCTCCCGTATTATGGTAAAAAAATCAATAGGAAATATATTCCTGGACAACTGGCATATTTAACCATTTAAGCATATTTTGTATTGAAACTGTATCTTAAATCTTTGTTAAGGGAGGAATTGCGCTATGTGGGGTTGGTGGGGTTTTCCTTGGTGGGGCTTCGGTTTTGGATTCCCTTGGGGTATTTGGCGTCGTCGCTGGTGGTGGTAAACCGCTCTGGCACTCAGCTTTCTTAAGTGTGCTTATTATCTCTTTATTCTTAGGTAGGTTTCTTGCCCCTTTATTTTTCTATAAGCTTCATTATAAGTATTCCGGGAAGGGCCGTTGGTTATCGCCAACGGTCTTTCTTGGCACTATTGCAAGGTTGCCGACCCCAGGGTGCATGAGGGTGCGAATGTCAAGTAAGCTGCATAGAAGTCTGATCATAAAGAAAACTTGGCTGGCGCCAAGCCTCTGGCGAAGGCGGCTGCCTAGTTGCCCTTATGCTTAGAAAGTATATAGCGCAAGCATATACTTTCTGATAGTGCAAAAAAAGGCCCCCTCGAATGAGGAGGCTTCTTATGGGGACTTTAGAGTTAATTGCTTAGAATACAATTCCCATAGCAATGAGAAGTAAGATGATGACTACAACGATTGCGATTCCTGCTCCCAAATTTGTTCCTGTCATTTGATACCCTCCCTAAATTGCACTCTCTCGATAAGCGAAGACAATAGATCCTGTTAAAGTGGCCTTTCGCATGCTTTTGATTAGACGAAGATTACGCCCAAAGCGATAAGAATCAAGATTGCAATAGCAATAATTCCTACTCCAACGCCCCAGCCTACGCCACAGCCTCCCCAGCCTCCGCCAGTGCCACAGCAAAGACCAGCGCCGCCAAAACCTGCTCCATATCCTAAACCGTACATAAAGTACCCTCCTTTTAATTCATAAAATTTTTAGAACACAATACCCATTGCGATCAATAAAAGGATGATTACAACTACCACCGCGATTCCTTGAAAATAGTTAGGCCCGCTAGGTCCGCAAGCTCCAGCTGCTCCGAATTCCATAGTGTTATCTCCCTCCAAGATTGGTAATATATGGTTACACTACAAGATATGGCCGCTCCATTAATATGTGAGATGTCCTGCCGATAATTCACAAAATCTCCCATTTGCTTTTTTTAATTAGTATATGAACTCAATAAAAACTGCCGATCCTTTTAGGTCTATCGGCAGCTTAGAGAATATATGGTTGTTTTCGAGATGCTTTATTTAATAGTTGGCATTTTCAACTCTTCTTTTGAACTCATCAAGACCCATCTGAGCATAACAATATACGCGCTTAATTCGGAAAGAATCCTCCGGTCCTGCCCATCCTCTGTCCGTGGTCAGTCCCATTTTATATCCCGTTTCCCGGCATAACTCAATGATTAAAGAGTCATAAACTCCATAAGGATAGGCAAAAGCAATTTTCGGCTCGCTGAGCATCTCTTCCAAAATCTTTTTTGAAGTGAGAAGCTCCTCTTTGATTTGCTCCTTAGAAAGACTATTTAAATAAGGATGGGCTATGGTGTGACTTTCTATCTGCCAGCCCGCCCGGCTCATTTCCAGTAATTGCTCCTCCTTTAAATATTCTGTTCCCCCAATCCATCCAGTCACCATGAAAATCGTTCCGCTATACCCATACTTTTCAGCAATAGGAAAAGCATGAGCATAATTATCTTCATAACCATCATCAAAGGTTAAGACAAAGGTCTTTTCAGGAAGTACTTTCCCTTCGTAAAAATACTGATAAAGGTCATTCAGGGTAATACTTTCATAGCCGTTTTGGGAGAGGAATTCCATGTGAGTTTCAAATTCCTCAGGAGATACTCTTAGTTCATTGCCCTCTTCATAGTCAATAGAATGATAATAAAGAATAGGAATAGACGGTTTCAAAGTTTGTGAAAGCCCTTGAGCATTATTTTCCACAGGGGGATCCGCGATTTGATCTATAGTCTCGATTTGTACAGGTTCCACTATTGGTTCTTCAGTTTTAATATCTTCATTGACCATATTTATTGGCTCTTGATTTATTATCTCCTCATTGGCCCTATCTTTTGGCGGCACTGCTTCGCTGGACCTTGAAGAACATCCCGGGATAATTAGAGTGGATAGAATAACAAGAATAAAGAATAAACGGATAAACTTACCCTTTACGTGATTCACCTTCTCAACTCCTCTGGGCATGATCGAGTCAATACAACTCCCGTTTTCCACCTGGTTGAATATTCTCTACAGCAGTTCAATCTCCCTCTTTTTCCGATACCCATAAAAAAGTGATGTGCTTTTTAACCAACACACCACTTAAAAGCCTTTCTATATTGGGATTTTATTCTAGGTCTATCCATGTTTTGCTGGAATAGGCCCCCTTGATAAAGCGATTTTTCCAGTCCGGACAATTTCAATAATCCCGTAATCCTTAAGAACTTCACAAAGAGCGTCAATCTTGGTTTCTTCTCCTGTCAATTCAATAACCATAGTCTCACGGTTTACATCGACGATTTTAGCTCGGAAAATATCGACAATATCCACAATATCTGAACGGGTTTCGCTGCTGGCCTTCACTTTAATCATAGCCAGTTCTCTTTGAATGGAATCCGTTTCTGTTAAATTCGTTATTTTAATAACATCAACGAGTTTGGAAAGCTGGTTGACCACCTGTTCCAATTCCAGCTCATCAGCCTGAACAACGACCGTTATGCGCGTCGTATCGGGTTCCTCTGTATACCCTGCGGCAATACTTTCGATATTAAAGGCCCTCCGGCTGATTAATCCTGAGATATGAGTCAATACCCCGGGGCGGTTCTCAACCAACACGGCTAATGTATGTCTCATAATGCCTTACCCTCCCATAATCATTTGGTCAAGACGACCTCCTGCCGGAACCATTGGCAGTACATTTTCGTCAGCAGGAATTCGAATCTCCACGACTACAGGCCCATTTACGGCGAAAGCCTTTTGAATGGCCGTGTCAACCTCCTGAGGATCCGTGACTCTTAGACCGACGACACCCATTGCTTCCGCTAATTTCACAAAATCCGTATGACCCTTCAGGGTAGAATGAGAATAATGTCCATTGTAGAACATCCGCTGCCATTGGGCCACCATACCGAGGACCTGATTATTAAGAATAAATACCTTTACAGGCAAGTTCAAATCCGCCAACGAGGATAACTCCTGACAGTTCATCATAAACCCGCCGTCCCCTGTAAAACATACTATCTGACGGCCGGGACATCCCACTTGAGCTCCCAAAGCCGCTGGAAGTCCATATCCCATGGTTCCCAAACCACCGGAGGTGAGCAGAGTCCGGGGATGTTTATACTCATAAAATTGGCTGGCCCACATTTGGTGCTGCCCAACATCCGTGACGACCACAGCATCCTCTGCCGCATAATGACTGACTTGCTGGATTAAGTGCTGAGGCATAACCAACCCTTCCCGTGGGACATAGGTCAGAGGATTGCCCTTTTGCCATTCATCCAATTGTTTCTGCCATTCCATATGGGCAGTCATCCATGATTCCGCAGATCTTTCTTTCACTTGATTCAACAGAGCCGGTATAGACCACTTTAAGTCCCCTATGACACGTATATTGGCGATAATGTTTTTATTAACCTCAGCAGGATCGATATCAAAATGAATCACTTTCGCCTTTGAAGCGAAATCGGCAACAAGGCCTGTAACCCGATCGTCAAAACGCACACCTAGACCGATCAGCAAATCCGTATGAGTGGTTGCCATGTTGGCTGCATAAGTTCCGTGCATGCCCACCATACCGTAATGTTGTGGGTGTTTATCGGGAATACAGCCTAAGCCCATGAGGCTGCTTATGACAGGGGTATGGGTGTATTCTACCAATTCCCTTAAGGCAGGAGAAACATCGGCCAGATTCACTCCCCCGCCGACAAAGAGCAGCGGTCTTTGAGCTTTGCCCAGTTCCTCTGCAACCCGGGCAATGACCTGGGAGTCTCCTTCGAAAATCGGGCGATATCCCCGCAAATGGACGTTATCAGGATAATGAAAATCCAGCTCTTTAGCAAAAACATCTTTAGCAACATCGATAAGGACGGGACCGGGCCGGCCGGTGCGGGCGATATGGAACGCCTCTTTAAACACTCTGGGCAATTCATCGACATCTTTAACAAGATAGTTATGCTTTGTAATCGGCGTGGTAATTCCTGTTACATCTGCTTCCTGAAAGGAATCCCGTCCGATGAGAGAAACAGCCACCTGACCCGTAATCGCCACCATGGGGATGGAATCCATATAGGCTGTGGCGATCCCAGTAATTAAGTTCGTAGCTCCCGGTCCTGAGGTGGCAATACACACTCCCACCTTCCCGGTCGATCGGGCATACCCATCGGCAGCATGGACTGCACCCTGTTCGTGTCGGGTCAATATGTGAGGAAACTGAGTCTCATAAAGTGCATCATAAAGCGTTAAAACCGAACCCCCAGGATATCCGAAAACAACTTCAACATTTTCCTGCTTCAAGCATTCAATGACAGCTTGAGCTCCTGACATCCTCATACACCCACTCCTCCTTTATTTTCTATTTAGAATGTATTATAGTACAGAACTCAAAAAAATGCACTATATAATATTATAAATTAAGGAAGAAATTTATTGGCATACTTTCTGCTCGTGTAATAAAAATTCCGGGAGCCAGCCCGGAATTTTTAGGTTTATATTAGATTATGCAAAAACAGTTGGATTGCCAAACATTAAGGATTTAATATTTCTTTGAGGATTATGCTTTGGCGCGGGCAGGTTTACCGCCCCTCTTCGGCTTCATCCTTTTCTTGATCTCGACTAAGATCTGGCTGGCATTAAAGATGGAGGAATAAGCTCCTGCTACTACACCGATCATCATGGCTAAAGCAAACACTCTGGTTGATTCTCCGCCAAGGATAAATATAGATAGAAGGGAGATAAGAACCGTCACTGCAATCTTGATCGAACGCCCCATCATCTGCCAAATGGATTTATCCACCATATCCTCAAAACTGTCCCCTCGTTTCATGCGAGGTTCGTTTTCACGGATCCGGTCAAAAATAACTACGGTATCATTGATGGCATAACCGAAAATGGTCAGGATGGCGGCCACAAAGGTAGAGTCGACTTCCCATTGAAAGAGGGAGAATACCCCGACTGTAGTGATCACAGCATACAGTAAGCCCAAAACACCTGACACAGCATAGGCAAATTGGAAGCGGAAGCTAATATAGGCCAGTATTAAGACCGCTGCAATAGCCAGGGATAAAAAAGCGTTCTTGGTCAGCTCTTGACCGATGGCCGGTCCGACCTTATCCTCCTTAAGGGATTCTCTATCTAATTCCCCTACCTGAGTCTGCAGCGCTGTAAGAAGTTCGTTGCGCTGTTCTTCTTCCAGAGCGGAGGTCCGGATCAAGGCCGCGGTATCATTATCGGAAAGCTGCACCGGTCCTTCCAAACCTACGGAGGCCATGGCCTCGGTGATTTTCTCTTGGGTCACCTGTTGATTGAATCTCATATCAAGCATGGTCCCACCGGTAAAGTCCACCCCCAGGTTCAGCCCTCGGGCGAAAAAGGAGATGAAACTGATCGCAAGGATAATAAGAGATATTGCGAACCAAACGTGCCGGTGCTTAACCACATTAAAATAGAAAGGGATGGAATTTTTAACCTCTTCATAGGTTGCCGCATGAGCCGCAGGAGTTGAGGCCGTGGTTTTCTTGCCGGGATTATTGTTTTCAGACATTAGCCTTCCCTCCTTACGCCAAACCAGGCAGTATTCATACGTGGATTAATAGCTACTATCCAGCGCAAAAGCATCCGAGTAAAGGTAACCGCAGTAAAGAGGCTGGCAAAAATACCGATACCCAAAGTAATAGCAAATCCTTTAATGGAGCTTGTGCCCAGGAAGAAGAGGGTAGCCGCAGCAAATAAGGTAGTAATATTGGCATCAAAGACGGTCACAAAAGCACGGCTGAAACCAGCTTCCACTGAAGCGCGCAGGGATTTGCCAAGGCGCAGTTCTTCCTTGATCCGTTCATAGATGATGATGTTTAAATCCACCGTCATACCAATAGAAAGAAGAATCCCCGCTATCCCCGGCAAAGTCAGAACCGCACCGAATCCCTTTAATGCCCACAGTACGAGTAAAGTAAAGACGACTAAAGAAATATTCGCAACAAGCCCTGGCAGGCGATAGAGTACGAACATAAATAAAATGATAAACCCTAAAGCCACAATACCGGCATTAATGCTCTTGCTCAGGGAATCTACACCCAGTGAAGCTCCCACGGAACGTTTCTCTGCAATACTTAAGCTCACAGGCAGAGCGCCGGAACGAAGCAAAACCGCATATTGAGCAGCTTCTTCCAGAGATGCGTACCCAGTGATTTCTGCTTGGCCATTGACAATAGGTACCTGAACTACAGGATTTTGCAGGAGCTGATCATCTAAATAGATGCCGATCTGCTGTCCAACACTACGGCTGGTCACATCAGCAAATTTCTTTGTTCCTTCTGGAGAAAAGGTGAGTTGAACCACATAACTGGATTGTCCTTGCCCGGCACGGGCATCCTTCAAATCCGATCCCTCAATAACCACGTTCCCTTGTGCATCTTTAAACGTCAATTTAGCTGTGGTTTTCAAAGCTTCTACCGCTTTATCCGGATCTTGAACTCCAGCTAAATCCACAATAACCCGCTTTTTATCTAAATCAGTCTGAATGACCGGCTCAGACAATCCCATCTCATTGACCCGTCTCTCAATGATGCTTTTGGCCTTTTCAACATCCTCGGCCGTAACTTGTGTACCATCTGGACCTGGTTCAGCCTGCAGGACAAGGTGAACTCCTCCACGCAGATCAAGTCCCAACGAAATTCCCTTTTCCGGGTCCGTAAGGGGTTGGATTGAGAATACTACCGCGATGACGATCAGCAATATAGTTGCTGTTAATTTCAGGATGCTTCCCCTTTTCATCTTTTTTCCTCCCTTAATATTTACCTGGGACTTGCCCATGCCAGATTTAATTATAATCCTCGCCTATTCACGCTGTCAACGAAAGGTAATTTTTAAAGCAGCTTTACTTCATTGATTTTAAGCTCAAATTGAGTGCCCAGGAAATAGGCTGCCCTACGGCAGAGGAGCATGCGGGCTAAGAATATTTCGAAATAATCCATAACAGGACAAATCTTGGTATTGATGGTAATCTCCAAGGCAATTCTATCCTCGGGATAAACCCTCAGAAAAGAGTGTTCCACTGCATAGTTGACACGGTCATGAATATCAAAGGTTGCGGGTTCTTGGTTTCTTATCCGCGAACGATGCACGTCGGATTTGTCCGCCAAAATTAATGCTGCGGAAATTTTGCTTACCGGATTGCCGTCGCTCTCGTCGTGGTTGCCGATCGCTCCAATGACGATGGCGATTTCTTCAGGAGCCATGGCATGGCGTTCCAGAATATGAGCGGCCAGAATCGCACCGGACTGTGCATGTCCCGCCCGATTGATCACATTACCAATATCGTGAAGATAAGCAGCTACCGCCGCGAGCTCGCATTCACGTTCCGAGTAACCCAATTTCTCCAGGATATTATAAGCGATACTGGACACCAAGCCTACATGTCTTAGACCGTGTTCTGTGAATCCGATGGCTGCTAAATTTTTGTTTCCCCCTTCGATATATCCCTGAACGATTGGGTCCGCTTTCAGATCAGCTATAGTAACTGGCTTCACGAAAATCCCCCCAGACTGTTTGTCTCTATCTTATCTAATCCATTTGGATAAGTCCTTTTTCCTGAAGAATCCTTAACCGGTAGCAATTCATTCCCACATGACCCAAATCTTCCAGTAAACCATAATTGGCTACAGCACCAACCACTGCTCCGATTCCCGGCAGCATTTGAAGCATTTTTCTCAAGTCAATGGCATCTCGATATTCCACCTGGAACTGCTCCCAATCGAAGAGTTCCATGGCTTTTAGTTCCGGATAGTCTTTGACTGTTTCGTCCCAATGGACCAGTTTATGGAACACCCCCGGGCGTTTCTCCTGACTGGAAAAAGCCAATTGGAAGACAAAAAGCAGATATAACCGTTCCTTATAGCTTTCCGTGGAATAACCATAGATATGGGCAAGTTCAAAAAGAAATTTCATTTTAATAGCGATCAGAGCAGGAAAATCCGCTATACCCAGTATGATTCCTCCGGCCCCTGTTCCAGCGCCTTCCGCCGCCGCCACTCGCTTATAATTCTTTAGCAATTCCAGGGCCTTCTGATCCCTTTCCATGAGATCGGCGTTTTTAATGGGCTTACCTTTGGGCATATATTCAAGACCAAATAGTACCCCTCGAACCAGTCCTTTGATGGTAACGGTCAGGGTATCAAAAAATTTCTTAGGGTAGAGTTCATTGACTTTACTTTGAATTGCTTTCGATCCCTTTTCCAATAAACCCGGTGGGCGCAGTATTTTCTTTTGCCACCGCAGTAATTCGCTTTGGATATGTTCTTCGTAGGTCACTCCCATCCCCCACCTGACATAAAAATTTATTTTGAACCAAAACTAAATTCTTAAAATCAATGAAATAAGCAAGTAGATACTTCCACTTGCTTATTCGTTCCTCTATATTGTACCCGTAATTAGGTCGGACATTCTTGTGAGCTTGCTTATTCAGCGGTCTGCCCTTGCTCAACCACTTCTTCTTTTTTCTCTGCTTTATCCTTTTTATCTGCTTTCTTCTCTTTTTCCACGACAATTTCACGATTTTCTACGGAACCCACACCGTTCTTGGTCACTTCGATTTCCACTTTATCAGCAATTTGAATAATCACTGAATCTTCCTTGACCTTACGGATCTTCCCATAGATTCCACCGGCGGTTATGACCTTATCATTAACGCGCAAGCTATCCAGCATAGCTCGTCTTTGCTTAGCTTGTTTTTGTTGTGGGCGGATCATGAAGAAATACATAATACCAAAGAAAACTACCATGTAAAGAAGAAGTGTCATTGTACCACTTTCCATAAATTTATTGTCCCCCTTTTAATTTGTCCCTTATATTTTCCCATTATTCTGGAATAACTTATTCCCCATTGTGTCCAAGAAATCCTGCCTATTGAGCAAATTATTTCAAATATCCGTACTCATAGAAGAACTTCTCCCGATATTCAGGGAGGCGGTCTTCTCTGATGGCAGTCCGAATCTCAGCCATGAGATTGGTTAAGAAACGCAGGTTATGAATCGTCATCAGGCGCAAGCCCAAAATCTCATCCGCTTTGATCAAATGCCTTAAATAGGCTCGGGAGTAATTTTTACAGGTGTAGCAATCGCAGGTGGGATCGATCGGTGAAAAATCATGGGCTGACTCAGCGTTTCTTACCACAAGCTTTCCATAACGGGTAAGAGCGGTTCCGTTACGTGCTATTCGCGTGGGAAGAACGCAGTCAAACATATCAATCCCTCTCATCACTCCTTCAATCAAGGCATCCGGCGAACCTACCCCCATCAAATAACGGGGCTTATCTTTAGGCAGCAGAGGAACCGTATAATCCAGGACTTCATACATCAGCTCCTTAGGCTCTCCAACACTCAGCCCTCCTACGGCATAACCCGGCAAATCCAATTCTGTGATTTCTGCCGCGCTTTGCTTGCGAAGGTCCTCGTACATGCTTCCCTGGACGATTCCAAAAAGGGCCTGCCGGTCCGTGGTGGTCAAGGTCTCCTGGCAACGCTTAAGCCACCGGGTGGTACGCTCCAAAGAAGCTTTGGCATATTCCCGGGTGGCGGGATAAGGGGTGCATTCATCAAAAGCCATAACGATGTCGGAACCCAATGCCATCTGAACCTGGGTCGCAATCTCCGGACTTAAAAATTTCTTTGAGCCATCCAGATGAGAACGGAATTCCACTCCCTCTTCAGTGATTTTGCGCAAATCACCGAGGCTGAATACTTGAAAGCCGCCGCTATCGGTAAGAATCGCCCCGTCCCAATGCATAAAGGAGTGAAGACCCCCTGCCTCCCGGATGAGCTCATGACCTGGGCGCAGAAAAAGGTGATAGGTATTGCTTAATATTATGCCCGCTCCCAGGTCCTTTAATTCCTCAGGGGTCATAGTTTTTACCGTGGCCTGGGTTCCCACGGGCATGAAAACAGGGGTTTCGATCACCCCGTGAGGGGTATGAAGCTTGCCGAGGCGGGCACGGGTGCGGGAATCTTCCTTGAGAATTTCTATACGAACTGCCAATGCGTTCACTTCCTTTATTACAATATCATCATAGCATCGCCAAAGCTATAAAAGCGGTAGCCCCCTTCGATGGCGATATGATAAGCTCTGAGAATCTCTTCCCTGCCGGCAAAAGCACTTACCAGCATGACCAGGGTGGACTTGGGAAAATGAAAATTCGTAATCAAGCCATCGAGAATTTTAAAGGTGTAGCCCGGATAGATATAAATGTCGGTCCACCCTTCTTTCCCTTCGACCCGGCCATTTTCCTTAGTCACGGATTCTAAGGTTCGGGAAGCCGTGGTTCCCACAGCGATAACCCGGCGCCCTTGGCCTTTAGCGCGATTGATCCGCTCCGCCGCCTCATGGCTGACCCGATAATATTCTGAATGCATGGCATGTTCTTCCACATTGTCCACTTTGACCGGACGAAAGGTTCCCAGCCCCACATGGAGCAGGATCTCAACGATTTCCACCCCTTTATCCTTTAAGCGCTCCAGCAATTCCGGAGTAAAGTGGAGACCGGCGGTGGGAGCGGCGGCGGATCCGCTTTCTTTAGCATAGACGGTTTGATACCGCTCCTTTTCCTCCAGCTGCTCAGTAATATAGGGTGGCAAGGGCATATTCCCCAATTGATCGAGCACCGATTCAAAGACTCCCTCATAATCAAATCTCACAAGCCGATTGCCATCGGGTAAAATCTCCATAAGTTCTCCCCGCAGGAGGCCCTCTCCAAATACCACAGTCTGCCCTGCCTTTAACCGTTTGCCGGGCTTTATCAGGGTCTCCCACACATCCTTTTCCCGGCGGGTAAGGAGTAAGCACTCAATTTTTGCCTGGGTATCCTCTTTTTCACCAATCAATCGGGCGGGGATGACCCTGGTATTATTGACCACCAGGACATCTCCCGCCTGGAGCAGTTCGGGAAGTTCCCGGAACACATGATGCTCAATCTCTCCGGTGGAGCGATTCATAACCATAAGGCGGGAAGAATCCCGGGGTTCCACCGGGTGCTGAGCGATACGATCCACGGGCAGATCAAAATCGAAATCCTCTAATTTCAAAATGATTCTCCTTTGTGCACTATAAATAGTACTTGATTAAATCCATCTGCTGGTAATAAAATTTCAGAATTTCCCCATAGGTATATCCTCGTTGAGCCATATGATAGGCTCCCCATTGGGACATACCCACCCCATGCCCCCAGCCACGGCCATTAAAAACAAAAACATCATAGGAAGCGGGAAACTCCCGAATCCCCTGAGCAGTGCTTAAAATACGGCCTAAACGGGGTCCGGAGCCAACCTCCTGGGCTTTTTGCTTATCGACCAGCCCGCTTAGGCGGGAGGGAACACCCAATTCCTTCAGATCGAAAGAAAAGAGGGGTTCATCACCAGGTATCTGCTGCACATTAAATAAGTTGCCCAGAAAGGCTTGGACGGTGATGGGCTGGCCATAGGGATAAAATTTCTGCACAAAAGCCCTGCCGCCAACCTCATGAACCTTACCATCAATGTCCCGTATACTTACCTTTTTTACCCTACCTGAAGGGAGTTTGTCAAGTTCAATTTTGGCAATGGGACCCATTTCGAAGGCCTGCCCCAGAACATCCGCCCCAATAATAAACCGCCAGCGGTCGGCCGGGCCTCCGATTCCTTGGGAGAAAGGATCCGGCTGGGAGGTAAAATGAGGATCCGGATTAGACCAGACATTTTCCGCCCGTTCTGTATAACCGCCATTATGAGAAGAATAAAGGGCATCAATAGGCTGGTAGGTTATGGAATCCACCATGATTTCTCCCCGCGTAGCCTCTACGGCTTGGTTGGCCGTACCTTCGACATTCCTTCCTAAATAAGCCTGATCATAATCAGGAGAATCCGTAATCTGAGATGTAGCGCGGGTTTTTCTTACCATATAGGTTCTAGCGGCTACAGCTTGTGCTTTAAGCGCCTCTAAACCGTCGCCCGCCCAAGAATTGCTCATCTCGATGGGTACCACTCCTTTGAGATAGTCCTCCTGCTCCACTCGATTGATAAGCTTACAACCGCCATCCTCCCAACGTATCCTCAGGCTCCCCCGATAGCTTACCTGTTGGCCATCCGGAGTTTGAACAAGGAAAGACCCATACTCCCCTTTCCGATTCAGCTCCAGCTCTTTTCCCCTCCAAATCTGAAACGGATCATAGTTCTTTTTCAGAGCGGGAGACCAGCCTCCCCAGGTAAGCTCAAGAGCAGAGCCCGCTGGAAAAGGGGTCTCAATCTGCTTATCCTTATCCACTTCTTTAAGAATATAATTTCCTTGCTCCACCTGAACTTTAATCCATCCGGCCTCTTTAAATTTCCATACTAACTCCACGTCGATTTCTTTCGCCTGACAAGGGGCAGCCTGCAGAACAAAAGCGACCATAAGCAAAAAGAATACCTTCTTGACGGGAAAAGACAATCTGTCCGAGAAAGGCAGCAACTCAACCACCTCACAACTCTTTTCAAACAGATTGCCCGTTTCAGGTTTTATCTATTCCTGCACCTTAACCTTATTCGTCTGCACTATCAAATAAACTGTCCTCCTGCCCACCTTCTTTAGATGAAGGATTTAGAGGAATATTGAGATGTTGATAGGCACGAACAGTGGCTACTCGTCCCCGGGGTGTCCTTTGAATAAACCCTTGTTGGAGTAGATAAGGTTCCACCACATCTTCTATAGTCTCAGCCTCTTCCCCGATGGTTGCCGAGAGGGTTTCCAAACCCACAGGACCTCCTGCGAACATCTGAATGATGGTAAGGAGGCATTTCTGGTCAATGCGATCCAGTCCCGCAGGATCAACTTCAAGCCGGTCCAGGGATTTGCCGGCCAATCCTTCAGTAACCATACCGTCTTCCCAGACCTGGGCATAATCCCGAACCCGTTTCAAGAGACGGTTGGCTACCCGCGGGGTTCCCCGGGATCTCCTGGCAATCTCCGCCGCTCCCTCCAGGGTAATCTGAAGATTTAAGATTCCTGCGGCCCGGGTAATGATCTTGATCAGGTCTTCAACTTCGTAAAACTCAAGGCGGCTGATGACTCCGAACCGATCCCTTAAAGGTGAAGCTAATTGTCCAGCCCGTGTGGTTGCTCCCACTAAGGTAAAGGGCGGTAAGGTGAGACGGATGGACCGGGCACTGGGGCCTTTGCCGATGACAATATCCAGGCACCCGTCCTCCATGGCGGAATAGAGTATTTCTTCAGTGGTACGGCTTAAACGATGAATTTCGTCGATGAACAATACATCCCTGGGTTCCAAGGAGGTAAGTATAGCCGCTAAATCTCCCGGTCTCTCAATAGCCGGTCCCGAAGTGGTTCGAATGTTTACCTCCATCTCCGTAGCGATAATATTGGCCAGCGTGGTTTTGCCCAGACCCGGCGGCCCGTAGAGAAGGACGTGGTCCAGAGCTTCTCCCCTGGCCAGGGCAGCTTGAATAAAAATCTGCAGATTATCCTTAACCTTAGTCTGACCTATATAGTCCGCCAGCCGATGGGGTCTGAGGACTTCTCCCTCTTGATCCCCTGGAAGCTGCTGGGGAGTTATCATCCGTTCTTCCATAACTTTTCTCCTCTATGTTAATAATCCCTGAAAAACCGGCACCCATTTTACTTTGAAGCCGCAAGGGATCGAAGGGCTATCCGCACCTGCTCCTCTGTACTTGCTTCCCGGACTGAATCCGGAAGGGCTTGGAGTGCCTTCTTAGCTTCCTCCTGACTAAACCCTAAAGCAAGGAGAGTTTCCATAGCTTCCGAAAGAGAAGCAGCTTGGGGTAGGATAGCTGAGCCCTCTGTCCCGTCGGAGGAGAGGACCCTGCCTTTGAACTTCTCCTTCAGCTCTAAAATCAAGCGCTGTGCCGTCTTTTTGCCAATACCGGGAACCTTGGTCAAAAGAGTAATATTTTCACTGGCGATAGCGCTCTCTGTCTGACCCGTGCCTAAAGTAGACAGGATCGATAAGGCTGCCTTGGGTCCAATGCCCGATACAGAAAGCATCAATAAGAAGAGTTCTTTCTCAGCCGCTGAGGAAAAACCATACAGAGCCAGTTCATCCTCCCGCAAAATCACATGAGTATACACGATAAGCTCGTGACCGGAATGTGCTTTGGCTAAGAGTCCATGAGGGGCCGATAGTTGATATCCCACTCCCTGAACATCCAGAATCAATTTATCCGCTTGAACTTCCCATACTTTTCCTCTAAGCATTCCTATCAAAGGGATCCCCCCATTCTATTGAGCAAATTCACACTATGGGCATGGCATATGGCAATGGCTAAAGCATCCGCAGTATCATCCGGTTTCGGTATCGCTTGAAGGCCCAGCAGGGCTTTAACCATCTGTTGAATTTGTTGTTTATCCGCTCTTCCATAACCTGCAACAGCTTGTTTAACCTGCAACGGGGTATATTCATAGACGGGGATGCCAAATTGAGCTGCAGCTAATAAAACAACTCCCCTTGCCTGTCCCACGGAAATAGCGGTTGTAGTATTGCGGTTAAAAAAGAGCTCTTCAACAGCCACATGGTGAGGCTGTTTTTCTTTTATGTATCCCTCAATCTCATTGTAAAGCATAAGCAGCCGCTCCGGCATGGGTGTATGAGCCGGTGTACGCCAACAAGCATAATCCACTGGAAATAAACGATTTCCCTTTTTTTCAATTAATCCATACCCCATAATCGCGGTTCCTGGATCAATACCTAATATAAGCATAAACGCCTTCCTTTCTCTCTTCATTAAGATTCGACAGGAAGACGATGTATTCCTTGTGTGGGAGCGTATTTAAGAAATACCAAAAAGAGTTCTACGCAGATTAAACAGCGCAGAACTCTCAATTCGTTACAATTAGTCCAGTTCCTCTTCGTTAATCGAATCAGCAAACTCAAAGTTTGCATAGACTCCTTGGGAATCATCATGGTCTTCCAGGAGTTCCATCATACGAACCAGCTTCTTTGCCTGATCCATATCGGCTATCTCAATGGTATTTTGAGGAACCTGGTTAATCTTCGCTTCCTCTATCTCAATTCCCTGATCGAGCAATGCCTGCCGCACCGCCTCCATATCATCAGGAGCTGTATAGACAATAAAACTCTCTTCATCCTGCTGCAGATCCTCTGCCCCTGCTTCAAGAGCAAGAAGCATCAGTTCATCTTCATCAAATTTTAAATCTTCTTTGAGAATCGTCAACTGGCCCTTTTCATTGAACATCCAGTTCACGCAGCCCGTTTCTCCCAGATTGCCTCCATGCTTAGAAAAGATATGACGCACTTCACCGGCCGTGCGGTTGCGGTTATCGGTCATGATGTCCACCATGATAGCTACTCCCCCTGGACCATAGCCTTCATAGCGAAGTTCTTCATAACTTTCCCCTTCTCCGCCCCCAACACCTTTTTGAATGGCTCTTTGTATATTGTCGTTAGGCATATTGGCAGATTTAGCATTTTCAACAGCAATTTTTAATCGGAAATTATTATTAGGATCTCCACCGCCGGCCCGAGCAGCCACAATGAGTTCCCTGCCAAGCTTTGTAAAGATTTTTCCTTTTTGCGCATCAGCTTTTGCTTTTTTATGTTTAATATTCGCCCACTTCGAATGTCCAGCCACAGCGACTCCTCCTTAGTTTAAGTCCAAAGCCTATTGTACCAAGAGAATTTTGGCCTGTAAAGCCATTTAAGGGAATGAAAAACCTTCTAGCTCATCATACTAGACAAAAACGGAGAGGAGGTTTTGTTTTTGGCACCCATACCACGTAAATACAAAAAACTTCTTGTGATCAGCATACCTGCGCTGGCCCTATTTGTCCTTTTTATTGCCTACATATATGAATACACTTCAACCACTCATTATTGCGGAACCACTTGCCACATCATGGAAGAAGCTTATGAAACGCAATTGCACAGTGTTCACCGGGAAGAACTTGTGGGGTGCGGTGACTGTCATCTTTATCATGGTTCCAATATCGCCTATTCCCTGGTCTATAAAGGATATTCCGGAATGAAGGATGTCTATAAAAACGCTTTTGATCAACCGGTAGTATTGCATACTTCAGAATGGAGCCAAAATGTCATTCAGAAGAATTGTCTGCGCTGTCATCAAGCGGTGGTAGCCAACATCCGGATCGCGGATGGTCCTCAATGTTTTGATTGTCATAGAAATACCCCCCACGGACAAGGTACCCAATCCTTTGGTACACAAACCATTTCAACACCACTTCACTCGATAGGAGGCTCATAAATGCAAAAACCTTGGAAAAGCTTTTTACTTGTCTCATTGTTCTTAGCAGTCTCATCTGTGCTGGTCTTTGGCTGTGCTTCGGAAATCACTCCCTCCCCTCGAACCGCTGCCACCATCCCGGAAGGGGCCCTTGATTCCGAGACCTGGGGAAAGGTCTACCCTGATCAATATGCCAGCCAAAACAAACAGAAGGAAATGACAAAGGGCAACTCCAAATACGAAGGTTCTTTGCCTGAATCCCATCTTGAAAAATATCCTATCCAAAAGAGACTTTTTGCCGGTTATGGATTCTCAGAAGACTATAATGATGATCGGGGTCATATCTATGCCCTGGAGGATGTCACCACCACATTACGGGTTAACGAAAAAACCATCAGTTCCTGTTGGAACTGCAAAAGCCCTCAAGTTCCCGGTTTAATCGAGAAAATGGGGGATGACTTTTGGTCCACCCCTTTCCTGCAGCTCAAAGATCAAATCACCATCCCCATTGCCTGCGCGGATTGCCATGACCCGGAGACCATGAATCTGCGCATTACCCGGGTTACTCTACTCAATGCACTAAAGGAGCGGGGAATTGATCCTAACCAACTTAGCCGTCAGGAAATGCGCACTATGGTGTGTGCCCAGTGCCATGTGGAATATCATTTCGCTGATGAGAATAAGAAAGTAACTTATCCCTGGAAGTATGGCCTTACCGCCGATGACGCAGAAAAGTATTATGAAGAAATAAACTTTAAAGATTGGAATCATGCTGAGACCGGGGCTCCCATGCTGAAAGCCCAGCATCCCGATTATGAGCTAAGTTCCACCGGAGTTCATGCCGCTAATGGTGTGGCTTGCGCTGACTGCCATATGCCTTATGTCAAGGAAGGAACTTCGAAGATCTCCTCCCACCATATTCAAAGCCCCCTGAACACCATTAGTGAGTCCTGCCAGACTTGCCATCGTCAAAGCGAGGACTATCTGAAAAATCAGGTCATCACGACCCAGGATAAAGTCTTTGCTACACGGACAATCCTTGAAAACGCTCTGGGTGATGCCATAGATGCTATCGTGGCCGCCGATAAAAATCCCAACGCCAAAGCCGATGCCATGAGTAAAGCCCGGGATCTGCACCGTAAAGCCCAGTGGCGCTGGGATTATATTGCCGCCGAAAACAGTATGGGCTTCCACAGCCCCAATGAAGCCCTTCGTGTCCTTGGCGAAGGAATTGACTTTGCCCGCCAGGCTCAGCTTCAGGCTAATCTTGCCATGGGTGCAACCGCCGGCGGTGCGGCCAATCCCGATGCAGGGCAAACCCCGGGCGCAGGAACCGCCAATGAAGCCGCAGGCGGTGCTACACCGCTCCCCGACAATAAGAACAATGATCAGAAGCCCACTGACTGATAAAAAACGTTGTCCGGGTCGTGTAGCTTTACGCACAACGCTCACTCTATAGCTCCGGGGCTGGCCAACTCGCTTTCTTAACAGCTCTGCCAAACCCCGCTGCTTTCTGCATGTGAACCAGTGGCTCGCTGCGTTAAGAAAGCCTCGTTGACCCGACCGCCCCTCCGCTAAATCCGTTCGCTCTTGTGCGTAAAGCTACGCTTGTGGGTCTTTCTTAGCCCTTTTTGGGGTCTTTTTCAGAGTAGACGGTCATGCCGCTGCCGTAGCACCAGCAGAGGATGAAAAGGGCGATACGAGTCGGGTAGCTGCACTGTTCAGACCCGAAAGATAACCCAAGGATTTTGCTTTACAAAAGTGAGCGAATTTAAGCGAGCGGTAACAAAACTTCGCGAAAAGCATGTAGCGGAGAAAGGTTGGAAACAGGACGTTTCCAACCGGCCATTGAGCAGGAGCGATTTGGCCGGGCACCTTTCGGAGCGGAGAGCTTGAGCGTTAGTTTTGTCCGCGCAGCTTATGGAGCGAACGGTGTAAAGCAAAATCCTGGAGAATCAGTTGACAAGTCTTTTTCTAAGTACAACAAGGGAAGCCGCAAAACTACTTGGTCAGCGGCCTCCCTTTCTTATTTCCTTTTTACTCTTTTATTCTTCTCTCAACCTCATCCACCAATTGCTCGACATGATGGGGCAAGGGCATACGGGTAATTCCTGTTATGATGGTATTGCTTCTCTGAATAGGTATGAGAAGTTTCAGGGCCGGGCTTGAGGATAGTGCTCCGGCAATCTCTGGTGTAATCTCACCCAGCAGACCATGAACTGTGGAAATGGCTAAAGAGCCTGCTATAATATCGACCCGATGGGCGTTGTAGCAGATCGCAGCTTCTCCGGAAGCCCCTTCGGTGGCACCAGCTTTAAGCATGGCGCCCGTGGCTAAAGCATTGGTTCCGAGAGCTAATATCTCCAGATCCGGCATGCGTTTGCGCAATTGTTCCACGATATGCTTCCCCATTCCTCCGCCTTGTCCATCAATGACTGCAACTCTCATCCCAAACCTCCACACCTCTTAATATCTCAATGGTCTTCAGCAAATCCTTGGCAAATGCTCTCCTTCAAGCATTCCAACAATTCGTTTTCCCCCCAGAGGAGTCTTGAGCAGGACAAATCCCGGATCGTCTTCTGCGACCCTGCCTATAACCGTTGCCTCTTTACCAAGGGGATGAGCTCTCATCTGTGATAAGACCCCTTCTACCGCTTCCGGTGAAGCGATCACTAGCACTTTCCCCTCATTGGCAAGATAAAGAGGGTCCAATCCTAACATTCCGCAAGCTCCTGCGACTCCAGGATGGAGAGGTAGCTTTTCTTCTTCAAGAAGGATGCTGACATGGGCCTGACGTGCCAGCTCATTTAAGGTTGTCCCTACGCCACCCCGGGTAGGGTCACGCATGCAATGCACTCCCGGCATATAAAAGCTGTCGATCAGGTGATTTAAAGGTGCACAATCACTGATGACAGGAGTCTCAAATTCCAGCCCCTCCCGATCGGCAAGAATGGAAATCCCATGATCGCCAATAGTACCGCTGATCAGGACATAATCCCCTGGTTTAATATACTGAGGCCCTACCCATCGTTCCTGGATCGATCCTATTCCCGTAGTATTAATGAAGATTTTATCCGCACTACCGCGCTCTACTACCTTGGTATCCCCGCAGACGATGGGGACACCGGCTTTTCGAGAAGTTTCAGCAATGCTCATCACAATTCTTTCGAGATCCTCAATCAGAAATCCTTCTTCCAGGATCACTGCCAGGGAAAGGTAGCGGGGCTGAGCTCCCGATACGGCCAGGTCATTGACGGTACCGCATACGGCTAACTTACCAATATCTCCCCCTCGAAAAAAAACAGGAGAAATTACAAAGGAGTCCGTGGTTATGGCTAGTTTTTCACTTCCGGGTATATAAGTGGCATCATTCATTTGGTTAAGAAAATCATTGCTCAGATGCTTTTGAAAAATCTCCTCTACCAATTGATGGCTTAGACGCCCCCCACTGCCATGGGCCATAATGATTCGCTCCATCTACATCCCACTCCTTTGAGTATATCGGTAATAGGCCGCACAAGACCCTTCTGAGGAAACCATGCAAGGTCCCACAGGCGACAAGGGGGTGCACTTCCGTGCAAATAATGGGCACTCGGTGGGAGCAATCTGCCCTTTCAGGACATTCCCGCAACGGCAGCCAGGGATTTCTATGCTCTCAAACTCCGGGAGATCAAATTTTCTCGCGGCGTCCCAATCTTCGTATTCCTTACGAATCCCCAGTCCTCCTTGAGGGATGATACCGAGTCCCCGAAATGCTGCATCAACCGGCTCAAAGATCTTATGAATTAAAGCTTGAGCCACAGGATTACCTTCCGGTTTTACGATCTTATGATATTGAATTTCAATTTCCGAGCGGCCTTGGGCTCTTTGCCGGAGAAGCATGGCCAACCCTTCCAGGATATCCAGAGCCTCAAAACCTGTAACGACTCCGGGCATGCCATAATCCTCAGCCATAAAGGCCAATGCTTCGCTTCCGATAATTGCACAAGCATGACCCGGGTCTAAAAACCCGTCTACTTCAGTCTCCTCGTCCTCCGCTAAAGCACGAAGGACAGGAGGAACAAGCTTATGCATGGATAAGACACTGTAATTCCCGATGCCTTCTTTTTGGGCCTGTTCAATGCTGACAGACACCGTGGGAACTGTAGTCTCAAAGCCTACCCCGAGAAATACAACTTCCTTGTCCGGGTTCTTCCGGGCAAGATCTAAAGCATCCAGTGTGGAATAGACAATGCGGATATCCGCACCTTCTCCACGGAGCATTTGCAAACTTTTTTTCGATCCGGGCACCCGAATCATATCCCCAAAGGTTGCGGTAATGACATTCGGCTGGGCGGCCAGATAAAGAAACTGATCAATATCGCTGCCGTCTGTAACACATACAGGACACCCGGGACCAGAGACCAAGCGAATCTGGGGCGGCAGCAAATCCCGCAAGGCATTCTTAGCAATAGCCACGGTATGGGTTCCGCATACCTCCATTACGGTATAGGGAACAGCCGCTAATTCCCGGATTTCTCTTAAATAGTTTTCCGCCGCTTCTTTAACAGATTGACCCGAATTATAATTCTTCACGAGCATTCGCTTCCTCTATTAATAATTCTTCTGTCTCCTTAGCATACTGCTGGTCAACGATTTCAATCGCAAACCCGGCATGAACCAAGACATAATCACCTACTTGCACCTCAGGCACTAAATGGGTACCGACGATACGTTCATTGCCCATCATATCCACTTTGGCCAGCATCTCATCTATGGATACGACCCGGGCAGGAATAGCTATACACATTATGAGCACCTCTCATTCCCTATCAATACTTGACCTAAGGCCAGTCCTCCATCACCCGGCGGCAGCTCCTTGGCCCGGATGGTTGGGATCGCAAAGGCTTGACATAGCGCCAATACCTTTTCCGTTAAGAGTTTATTTTGAAAGACTCCACCGGTCAACACAAGGGGATCTGCACTTTCCTGGAGCTTAAGCACCGTCCGGATAATCCCATGAGCGATGGAATCATGAAAATGATAAGCAATAAAACCGGGGTCTTTTCCCTCGAGCACATCCTGAATAATACCCTGATATAGTTCTTTCACCTTTAGGATTAAGCACTCCCCATCCTTAGCCCACTCTAAAGGATAGCGCGGTTCAAGGTCACAAACATTTGGAGACGTTTTGCTATAAGAAAGAGCGGCTTCACTATTTCTGAAGAGCCACTGGGTAGCCTGACTCTCTAATTCAATAGCAGCCTGCCCTTCATAGGTAACTCTCGTGCAGATATCAAGCAAGGCGCTCACAGCGTCAAATAGCCTGCCTCCACTGGATGTCTCAAAGATTTGAAGTTTTTTTTCTAATTGCTGATTAAGAATCTTTTGCTCATGAGCTGGGAGCCTTTCCCATAATCTCTCCGTCATCAGCCATTCCTTTTCGGAGAGCAGCGCTTTCCCATAGGCATAAGCAATACGCAAGGGATGCTTGGCCCCAGTATCTCCTCCGGGCAAGGGCAGATATTCCAAATGAGCCAAACGCCGATATCCTTCAGCATTCCCTTTTAAAAACTCAAATCCCCAAATTTTTTGATCCTCACCCCAGCCTGTCCCATCACAAACCACGCCTAAGGTAGGGGCTGTTATGCCATGCTCTCCCAAGACACTCACTAGGTGGGCATGATGATGCTGAACTTTTATCTTCTGAGGCCATGGACCTGCCAAGGCAAAGTTTGTGGTCTGGAAATTCGGATGCGCATCATAAGCTACCACCTCAGGAACAATTTGTACGACCTTTTGGAAGGATGCCAGCTCCTGACGAAAGCGCTGAAAGTTCTCGTACCCTTCCATATCTCCAATATACTGACTGGTAAAGGCTCTGCTCCCGGCACCCAGACAAAAGGCATTTTTCAATTCTCCGCCCACTCCCAGGATTGAAGCATTGAACTCCTTTGGACATTTTTGAGGCAGCGGAACATAACCGCGAGCCCGCCGATGAAAGACAGCCTCATCCCCAATGACCTGAACCACCGAATCATCACAGGGATGAAAAATATCCCGATTATGAAGGAGAAAATAGTCGGCAATCCCTTTTAGATCCCGGACAGCTTCTTCATTGATATAAATCAGAGGACGACCACTGAGATTCCCGCTGGTCATAACCAAAAAATCAAAGGGTCCGTCGAAAAGCAGGGCGTGGAGCGGGGTATAAGGAAGCATCACTCCTAAGGTATGAAGTCCTGGAGCAAGCTCATAGGGCAGACCTTCCTCATCACCTTTTTTTCTTTCTAATATCACAATAGGAGCCGAAGAACTCTTTAAAAGTTCTTCCTCTTTCAACGATATCTTAAGGTATCTCTGAATGACCTCAAGGTTACGAGCCATTAAAGCAAAAGGCTTTGCTCCTCTTTCTTTACGCTGACGTAAGCGCCGGACAGCTTCCGGATTCCCTGCATCACAGACTAAGTGAAATCCGCCTAACCCCTTGACGGCCAAAATCTCTCCCCGGGCTATTTGTTCAACACCCAGACCAGAGCAAATATCACCTTGAACATTCATAAGCTGAACAGTAGGACCGCATCGGGAGCAAGCTACAGGCTGAGCATGAAAGCGCCGGTTCAGGGGGTCTTCATATTCCTGAGCACAGACGGGGCACATGGGAAAGGCTTCCATAGTCGTGTGAACACGATCATAGGGTACATCTCGAATAATCGTGTAGCGTGGACCGCAATTGGTGCAGTTGGTAAAGGGGTATTGATAACGTAAATTATCCGGATCCCTGAGATCGGCCAAGCAATTCCCGCAGGTCCCTATATCCGGTGAAATGAGCACATCAGCCTGTCCTTCATCCTGGCTTTGGAGGATTTCAAAACCTGGATAATTGGCAAAGGCCACTTCACGGTATTCTTGATGAGTAATTTTCGCTAAAGGAGGCACCTCTTGAAGCAAGCGCCTATAGAAGGCTGGAACTTGTGGGCCCTCAGCATGAATAGTGACTCCATGACTGGAATTATTTACCCATCCCTTAATCCCCATTTCCTGAGCTAAACGGTAGACATAGGGTCGAAAGCCTACACCTTGAACGATACCATTGAGATGGATAAAATAAGCTGTCCTCATAAACTTTACCCGCTTTCTGTCCTACCTAACCATGTAAATACATTCTACACTCGAAAGAGGTATTAAGTAAATAATTTTAATTTTCGGAAATTTTAAAAAGGGCTAGCCAAAGCTTGCGAAATAGGTTACAATCTTATTGTGAAATGCACATCAATCTAATTTTGTGTGGTACATTAGTTACCTTCTCATTTCACTCCTCCTCAATCTAACCCCTCTGCTCTATGCCCAGCAAAGTGTTGGGCTCTTTTTATTTTTATGTATAGAATTCTTTGATTGGGTTATTCTAATAATGACTCTTGAAGATTTCCCAAATGTTCTAATAAAAAAGGAGGCAGGTTACATGAGCAATAAAACGCCGATGGTTCCTGAATCCGAAAGACAATTGGATCAACTTAAATGGGAAGTTGCAGAAGAGCTCCATTTGGACGACGACATCCAGGAAAGAGGTTTTGCCAACATGACCACCCGAGAAGTCGGACAAATTGGTGGTAACATGGTCAAAAAGATGGTGGCATTTGCTGAAGAACAGATGGGTAAAGGCACCGATATTAAAGGGTAAAAACAAATTAAATAGTGCAAGGACATCATGACGGCCAGCATGATCTCCATGCAAATGAGGTGACTCTCTCAGAGAGCACTTACAAGCAAAAGAAGCGAGGTTGAACTCGCTTCTTTTGCTTAATATATTAGACTTTTCATGCCGTGCTTTCTTTATCAAGCTTCCTTGGCCTGTTCTTCCAGTTTTTGTTTTTCCTCCTCAACCAGAAATCTTCTGAGGACCTTACCAACTGCTGTCTTAGGAAGATTATCCCTGATTTCAATTTGCTTAGGAACTTTATAGGAAGCTAATTCTTTCTTCAAATAATTAAGAAGTTCTTCTTCTGTAACTTGCTGTGCCTCTCTAAGCACTACATAAGCTTTTACTTTCTCACCCCAGTATGAATCCGGAACCCCGGCACATATCGCTTCTCTGACAGCGGGATGGGCATACAATGCTTCTTCAATTTCGCGGGGATAAACATTATAGCCGCCGGTGATAATCATATCCTTTTTCCTATCAACAACATAAAAGTACCCATCTTCATCCATCCGGGCCAGATCACCAGTATACAGCCATCCGTCCCGCAGCACCGCTCTGGTTTCATTTTCTCTTTGCCAATACCCCAGCATGACTTGGGGACCTTTTACGGCGAGCTCTCCTACTTCCCCTACAGGAAGTTCTTTATCCCCTATCTCTATATCCACAATCTTGGCCTGGGTATTGGAAACAGGGGTTCCAATTGAGCCGACACGGGCGCTGCAGAAGGGGTTAATATGGGTCACAGGAGATGCCTCAGATAATCCATAGCCCTCCACTAATTTTCCGCCGGTCAATTCCCCAAAGCGCAGTGCGACTTCCACAGGCAAGGGAGCAGAACCGCTGACACATGCTCGTATGGAGGAAACATCAAACTCTTTAATCTTGGGATGGTTAATCAACGCCACATACATGGTTGGCGTTCCTGGATAAAGGGTGGGCTTTTCATCGTTAATCAATTTTAAGATGAGATCCGCATCGAATTTGGGAATAGGAATGACTGCACTCCCCCCAAAGATCGAAGTATTCATACAGACGGATAAGGCGTAGATATGAAACAGGGGGATGGCACATAAGGATTTCTCTTGTCCCGGTGTTCCTTTAAGCCATTCCCAAATCTGATAGGCATTGGCATATAGATTGCTGTGGGAGAGCATGGCACCCTTGGAAGTGCCTGTGGTTCCTCCGGTATATTGCAACACGGCAATGTCCGTCTGTGGGTCAATATCCGGCTTGGTCCATTCAACCTCAGAATCATCACTAACGCAAGTATGGAAATCACAAGTTCCTTCTCCTTCATCCATACCCATGGCCCTTAGTCCTTCCACAAGAACCCATTTAAGAGAGGTTTCCTGACGGATTCCCTGAACTCTCGGATAAAGGGGTGCAACTGTAATCATACCTATCGCGCCGGAATCATTCATCAGCGCTTTCAGCTCGCTTTCGACATAGAGGGGGTTGGTCTGAACCACAATGGCGCCAATTTTCATAATGGCAAAGAAGCTAATCATCCAGGTTGCAGAGTTGGGCATATTGATAGAAATCCGGTCCTTGGGCTTTACACCAAGTCTGATTAAGGCCTTGGCTAAACGATCGACATCCAGTTCCATGTCAGTATAAGTCCAGGTCTTACCTCCAAAAACGATAGCCGGCCGCTGTCCAAAACTTTTAGCACTGCGCTCGAACATTTCGTATAAGGATATGTTTTCGATCTCGAGAGTTTTCCGTACCCCTTCCTCATAACAATTATACCAGACCGGCTCTTTCATAATCCCCACTCCTTTGCTTATTCTCACTCTACTGAAGTCCTGACTATATCGATAATATGTGTTCTTATCATAATATTATGAATTTTCCATCTATACAAGAAATTCTCACTCAGTTGTCTTGAATCTCTGCTTAAATGCATTATTCAACTTGCCAACGGGAGCAGAATCTTTATTTTGCAGTACCGCCAAAAGGCATGGGTTTTATAGGTATAAAAAGGCTCCCTTGATCGTAGGAAGAATCCTCTTTCTACCTCAAGGGAGCCTATATTGGACAAAACAATTAAAAAGTCTGCTTATTTTTTAGCGGTATCAGGAAGCAGCTTGGTAATCAAATCGATGGCTTCCTGGTTAGTAATCTCAATCTCAGGCGTCTTTTTATCATCGCCTAATTTTTCGTAGGGAAGGGCGCCAAAGCTATGATCCTTGGTAAAATGTCCTCGTGCATCGGTGGGGTTCTTCCACATCATTTTATCAAGATCAAAGGATTTTCCTTCGTGGCACTTAGCGCAGATATCCTGAGCTTTATCCGCCTTGAGAAGCAAGCCACTGGCATTAGGTTTATGGGTTTCGTGACATGTCATACAGTTCATGGAGCTTTGTCCATGCTTGCTGGCAAAATAGTTCCGTGCTCCATAGTGAGTATTAGCTGTCCATACTCCTTTATCGTTCTTGCTGGGGTTGCTTTCGTGACAGGAATTGCAGGCGTTGGCCGCCGCTTTTGTATCCATCGTTCCTGCCTTCGTAGTGGCGGTAACATGGTTTCCTCCAGGGCCATGACAGGATTCACAAGATACTCCATAGTCCTTTGAACTGACTTCGATACCCGGTGAATGACAACTGCCGCATGTATAGCTTTCCGCTGTATAGTCGGGCTTGCCATCCTTGTCAACATCCGTTTCTTTCGCAGGTTTGATGACGTACTTATCTCCCGACTTTTCGAGGGAAGCAACACGATATACCTTATCTGTGAAACCTTCGGGCGCTTTGGCGACAACGTAGTGATCCATCATGACCCCATAGACTTGGTCCTTATTGGCCAGATCGAGGTTCCCCGTCTTATCCGTAGCTTTGGAATCAAAAAGCTTGATTTGCCCCGCGGGCTGGGTTAAGGAATAATCTGACAGAGGCTTAAAGGCACCGGCATGATGGGATTTCTCAAAATTGGTATGATATTCTGCGTGGCAGGTTTTGCAGCTGTCACTGCCCACATATTGCGCCGTCTGTTGACCCGTTGGCGGCGGAGTAACAGCTGTCCCTGGGCCAGGTTTTTGGTTCTTACAGCCTATGAGTACTGTAATAGCCAATGCGATCACTAGCAGTCCGAGTAATATTCTTCTCTTGGATTTCAAAATACCTTCCTCCTTTTGACCCTTTTCCTTTTTGCATTCATAAAATTAGCTTGGCATTGCTTAGTTTGTTCATTTTCCCTAACGAATAAACACGTTTTCATAAAAAGAGAAGAGAGCCTGCATTTGCTCTCTTCTCTTTTTATAGTTATTTATAATTACCTTGTTATCTAGATAATAAAAATCTGAAAATACAAATTAAGCAGGCTACCTGTCAAATTCCAGGCGACCTGCTTATCTTCGACCATTTTATAGCATAATGATGCTCTAAACTCCTTTATTAAGTTAAACTGCCAGGCTGCACTGGCTTACCTCACTAAATACCTGATATTCAGTGACCATGAAGGTTACAAAGTCGTATTTCTTCGTTTGAAGGGCGGCATATCTTTCTGCCTCTTGTTTATTAATAAAAATCTTATCTATTGAGCTGACAAAGTTGGTATCCATACATTTCACAACATAAACCTTCATCAGTATCACTCCTCTTTTTCCCTCTCTCTTGTTAGTTATATTGTACACCAAATCTTTTCAAATAATAAGAATATTTCCGCAAGCGGCACAATATAGACCTTTTCCTGTTCAAAATTGAGGGTAAGCGGTCGATCTACATCTCTCAAAGGCTTAGTCCAGGTTGAGTGGTATGAAAACTCAGGACCTATAGGAAAGAAATGTCCACCAGATCATCCACTAATTGATCCGTGTTTACTGTTGACTTGATAAACCCATTCTTTTGGAGAAACTGTGCTGATTCCTTAAGCTCATGGATCATTTGCGAATTAATCTGAGTAGAAAACACGAATTTCGGGTAAAGTGCCTCCACTGCTTTAGGTTCGAGCTTCAGCTGTTCACCGGCAAAAGTGTAAAACTGCTCTTTGTTCTGCTCAGCCCATTGAATACTTTCCTCATGGAGTTGGATAAAGCGTTTAACCGCCTCGGGATGATTCAAGGCAAAGTCTGATCGCGCGACGATAAAAGTTTGACCGGTAATAAATCCTTCGGCATTTTGAACTAAAATTCCTTTTCCTGAACTGATCACTTTTGTCAGGAGAGGCTCGGGCAAAATAGCTGCGTCAATCTGCCCTCCCATCATGGCAGGAGCTGCATCCACAGATTCCATGGCCACCATTTCCACGTCCGTAGGGCTTAAGTTCGCTTTTTCCAGTGCCTTGATCAGGAACTCATGGAGCATGGTCCCCTTTTGCAGGGCTATTTTCTTACCCTTTAGATCGGCCAATGTTTTTACATTCCGATCTGTTCCAGCGACGATGGCGATCCCTTCAGGAAATTGAGAATACCCGGCAACGACCCGGATATCGTTGCCATTGGCTTTGGCCAGTAAAGCGGAAACATAGTTCATAGAGGTGCTTATATCGATACTCTTCGAAGCCAGGGCTTCAAGCTGTGCCGGTCCCGCCGCAATCTCAGTCCATTTAAAATCGATACCCTCTGCTTGAAAAGCCTTCTCAAAATTAAGCCGATCAAGTGCAACGATAGCAGGAACGTTAATGGGCCGTGTGGAGTAAGATGCGTTAATCTGGGTTAAGGCCGGAATCCCTTTATCTTCCGGCTGGCTCCCCTTCTCTATACTGCAGCCTTGTGCTCCCAGCAAAAATAGAAAAAGACACAGTAAATAGATCAATGGTTTTCTTCTTCTTAACAAGGATCATCCTTCTTTCCTTTGCGTTTTTAGTTTATAGGGTTCAGGCAACTCATAATCTCTCGCTCAATGTCTATCAAGTTTTGGGAATCCGTGGTTTGCGCCAGCCTCTTCTCCTTTCCCACATCAAAGATGTGAGTAATTCGGCCGGGGGAAGGCGAAAAAACTAAGACCCGCTCTCCGAGATGAATAGCTTCATGGATATCATGAGTCACCATGATCATGGTTTTGCCTGTAGCTCGCCAAAGCTGTAAAATCTCATCCTGCATTCGTCTTCGTGTCAGTGCATCCAATGTTGAAAAGGGTTCGTCCAAAAGGAGAATTTCCGGGTCAATGGCCAAGGCCCGGGCGATGGCTACCCTTTGGGCCATACCCCCGGATAATTCACGGGGATAGACCTGGGCAAAATCCATTAAGCCTATGAGCTCCAGGTGATGACTCACTGCCTTTTGCAAATCAGAAGCCGCGAGTCTTCCCTTGATCCCCACCCCAATGTTTTCAGCCACGGTAAGCCAAGGGAAGAGTCGTGGTTCTTGAAAAACCATCCCGCACTGCCGGCCAGGCTCGAGGACTTCATTGCCCAGAACGGACACTGTTCCAGCCGTCGGACGCTCTAAACCCGCGATAAGACGCAGCAAGGTTGTTTTCCCACAACCGCTGGGCCCAACCAGACATACAAACTCACCCTTTGCTACAGTCATATATATATCTGCTAAGGCAGTTATATTCGTTCTGGGGGTGATAAACTCTTTCCTTAACCCATTGATCTCTAAAAGCGGCCTCATTTTTTCTCCTCTATCATGCGTTATTCCAAGGCAATGCTCTTTGCTCAAGGTACTTAATAGCATAGTCAATTAATGCTCCAAGACTGCCGATAATAAAAATCGATACAAAAATCAACTCCGCCTGGGCTAAATTTCTTCCCTCCATCAGCAGATAGCCTAATCCCTTTGAGGAGGCAATAATTTCGGCGGCTACAAGGGCACGCCAACAGTTGCTGAAGCCTAACCGTATGCCAACGAAAAAATGAGGTGCCGCCGAAGGAAGATAAATATGAGTGATCCTTGTCCTGTAGCCTAAGCTAAAGGCCTGGGCCACTTCTTTTAACCTCTGGTCTACGGATTGAATCCCAAATAAGGTGTTAATAAAGACTGGAAAAAAGGCTGCATAGACCATCAGCGCAATCTTAGAACCCTCCCCTATTCCAAGCCAAAGAATAAAGACAGGAATCCAGGCAATGGACGGAATTTGCTGCAGAAATGCTAAAGTCGGAGTGATAAACCTCTGGGCTCCGCTAAAAAGCCCAATGAACAAACCAAGGGGAACAGCAAGTACTATGGTAATTGCCATTCCCACTCCCAGTCTAAAAAGGCTCGATTTAATATGGATAAAAATCTCCCCGGTGAATAAGAGTTCCGCAAGCGTTCCCATAATATCACCCGGTGAAGGCAAAAGATAGGGGTTAACCCAGCCAAAATAACTAACACCTTGCCATAGGATAATCAGTAAGGCGGGGAAAAGCAAACCTTGGATTTTTCGAATTATCTGATCCTTCATTATTACACCACTTCTAGTTTATTATAGCACCTCTTATTATATTTTAGATTTTTTCTTTTGCTAGGTAACGAGTGAAGATTAACCTGTTTGGGTACGATTGGGTGGGTTTGCCCAGAAGTTGGAACTTTCTTTATTTAAAATGACCCGCTGTTAAACTGTGGCTGCGAACATTTTTTAGTTCCTTGAGTTTTAACAGAATATAATACCAGGCACTAGGAAAGAGCAGCCCTGTTAATGAAAATAAATACCATGGTAAAGGGATAAAATCACTTATGATGACTCCGGTCATGACATGGAGATACATTATCTCCATGGTGGCCTGCCCTAAAAACCCCAACACTTTACGAATCACCTTAATGCGGCTAAGCAACTTGCTTAAAAATGCTATGATTATTGTACACGATAAAGGGGTTAAAATAACCGTGCCAAAAAAATAATACTGGCGATGCTTTAAATCTAACCCAAAGCGAATCATGCCTTCATCATACAAATAGAAAAAGACTGTTAAATAAGCTATAGATCCGAGCAACAATAATCGACCTACTCGTTCTTTATTGAACCAATCCTTTTCATGGAATAAATGCCCCAAAGCGTAGAAGATGATTCCAAATAGAGCAACATCCACATTCCCTGGTACAAAGATGTCTTGGTAATTCGTAGATTCCCAATGAGCTATTCCGTAGAATACTATAATAATTAAACCTAAAAACCAGGAAGATTTCACTTTGCGCTGTAAAAAGTCATATAGAACCTTTCGAATGAGGTTATGAAGTTACTTCGCATGTTCTGCAGAAGGGAAAAGACCATCTTATTCAGACGGTCTCTTCGTTACCCGGCAACACGAAAGGCGGATGAGCCTTTCGCCACACAGCCTCCACAGACGAACACTCCTGCCGTGTGGATACTAAGGTAGCGCGCCTCAGAAAGTCTATGTAGCAGTGTATCATCAGCCCTGAAGGTCTTAACTTCGTGTTCGGGATACGAAATGATGTAGTACATCATTTCGGCCAAGCCACACGGCCACATAAATCAACTACGTGGCGCCGGCGTAGGGGTGGTACTCCTCCGGTATGTTTTTTCCACCAGGAAAAAAGCTAAAACCATACCTAAACAAATTCCCCATACATAACCCACATAACTCAAATGGACTACGCATCACTGCATAGTCCATTCGCTTACCTGGCAACGACTTACTTTCCCAGGACCCTGCGGTCCAAGTATCATCAGCCCTGAAGGTCTTAACTTCCGTGTTCGGGATGGGAACGGGTGGTACCCCTCCGGTATAGTCACCAGATCTTTATGTGGTTATCTTTGAGCGAACTTCCTGTTCCCTCAAAACTACACAGAGTCTTCTTCACTGTAATTAAGCGTCCATCTTTCCTCACCTTAGTCTTGAGCCCCTCAGTGAGGTGACCTTTCCATGACCTTTCGTTAGGTCAAGCCCTCGACCGATTAGTACCCGTCCGCTCCATGCGTCGCCGCACTTCCACTCCGGGCCTATCTACCTGATCATCTTTCAGGGGTCTTACCAGCTTACGCTGTGGGAAATCTCATCTTGAGGCCGGCTTCGCGCTTAGATGCTTTCAGCGCTTATCCGATCCGGATATAGCTACCCAGCACTGCCTCTGGCGAGACAACTGGTACACCAGTGATCCGTCCAACCCGGTCCTCTCGTACTAGGGTCAGTTCCTCTCAAATTTCCTGCGCCTGCGACGGATAGGGACCGAACTGTCTCACGACGTTCTGAACCCAGCTCACGTACCGCTTTAATGGGCGAACAGCCCAACCCTTGGGACCTACTACAGCCCCAGGATGCGATGAGCCGACATCGAGGTGCCAAACCTCCCCGTCGATATGGACTCTTGGGGGAGATAAGCCTGTTATCCCCAGGGTAGCTTTTATCCGTTGAGCGATGGCCCTTCCACTCGGTACCACCGGATCACTAAGCCCGACTTTCGTCCCTGCTCGACTTGTTGGTCTCGCAGTCAAGCTCCCTTGTGCCTTTACACTCTTCGCGCGATTTCCATCCGCGCTGAGGGAACCTTTGGGCGCCTCCGTTACTCTTTAGGAGGCGACCGCCCCAGTCAAACTGCCCACCTGACACGGTCCCCAACCCCGATTCAGGGGCCTAGGTTAGAACTTCAGTACAAAAAGAGTGGTATCCCACCTGTGACTCCACCAAGGCTGGCGCCCTAGCTTCTTAGTCTCCCACCTATCCTGTACATTTCATACCAAAGTCCAATGTCAAGCTACAGTAAAGCTCCATGGGGTCTTTCTGTCCTGTCGCAGGTAACCCGCATCTTCACGGGTATTACAATTTCGCCGAGTCCCTCGTTGAGACAGTGTCCAGATCGTTACGCCTTTCGTGCGGGTCAGAACTTACCTGACAAGGAATTTCGCTACCTTAGGACCGTTATAGTTACGGCCGCCGTTTACTGGGGCTTCAATTCAAAGCTTCGCTCTTTCGGGCTAACCTCTCCTCTTAACCTTCCAGCACCGGGCAGGCGTCAGCTCCTATACTTCTCTTTTCAGATTGGCAGGAACCTGTGTTTTTGATAAACAGTCGCCTGGACCTCTTCTCTGCGGCTCTATCTCTAGAGCACCCCTTCTCCCGAAGTTACGGGGTCATTTTGCCGAGTTCCTTAACGAGGGTTTTCTCGCGCGCCTTAGGATTCTCTCCTTACCTACCTGTGTCGGTTTACGGTACGGGCACTAAGTAAGCTCGCTAGAGGCTTTTCTTGACAGCTTGGAGTCGGTTACTTCGCTACTTATTTCGCTCCCCATCACCTTTTAGGTTTATTCGCGAGACGGATTTGCCTATCTCACACCCTACGGGCTTGGGCGTGCTCAACCAACGGCACGCTTAACCTATCCTTCTGTGTCACCCCATCGCTCAAACGCTTCTCAGTGGTACTGGAATCTCAACCAGTTGTCCATCGCCTACGCTTTACGCCTCGGCTTAGGTCCCGACTTACCCTGGGCGGACGAGCCTTCCCCAGGAATCCTTAGGTTTTCGGCGGGTGAGATTCTCACTCACCTTTTCGCATACTCATACCGGCATTCTCACTTCTATTCACTCCACCAGACCTCACAGTCTGACTTCGCTGCGAATAGAACGCTCCCCTACCCCTGGAACGGAATTATTAAACCCTTAGCTTTTCTTGAGCCCCTTGAGGACATTTGGAAATTTTGCTTTCATTCAAGCCTTTGTCTTCCTCATTGGAAGCAAAATTCCTGATGCAACTTCCCTTAGTGCTCCTTTTCTAAAGACTTAATAATTCCGTTCCAAGCCATAGCTTCGGTGATACGCTTGAGCCCCGTTACATTTTCGGCGCAGAACCACTCGACCAGTGAGCTATTACGCACTCTTTAAATGGTGGCTGCTTCTGAGCCAACATCCTGGTTGTCTATGCAATTCCACATCCTTTTCCACTTAGCGTATACTTGGGGACCTTAGCTGATGGTCTGGGCTGTTTCCCTTTTGACTATGAAGCTTATCCCCCACAGTCTGACTCCCAATCTAAATTCTTGGCATTCTGAGTTTGATAAGGTTCGGTAACCCGGTAAGGCCCCTAGCCTATTCAGTGCTTTACCGCCAAGAATCATTAATTGAGGCTAGCCCTAAAGCTATTTCGGGGAGAACCAGCTATCTCCGTGTTCGATTGGAATTTCTCCCCTACCCACAGCTCATCCCCTGTCTTTTCAACGACAGTGAGTTCGGGCCTCCAGTGGGTTTTACCCCACCTTCACCCTGTCCATGGGTAGATCACACGGTTTCGGGTCTACAGCATGTAACTCATCGCCCTCTTCAGACTCGCTTTCGCTTCGGCTCCGACTTCTCGTCTTAACCTTGCTACATACCGTAACTCGCCGGTTCATTCTACAAAAGGCACGCCATCACACCTTTATGGTGCTTTGACTGCTTGTAAGCGTACGGTTTCAGGTTCTCTTTCACTCCCCTCCCGGGGTGCTTTTCACCTTTCCCTCACGGTACTGGTTCGCTATCGGTCGCTAAGGAGTATTTAGCCTTGGGAGGTGGTCCTCCCAGCTTCCCACGGGGTTTCACGTGTCCCGCGGTACTCAGGATACCCTCACAGTCTTTCTCTCTTTCGCCTACAGGAGTGTTACCTTCTTTGCTCGGCCTTTCCAGACCTCTTCGACTAGAGATACAGACTTAATAGAGGGTCCTACAACCCCAACCCCCGAAGGGATTGGTTTGGGCTGTTCCCGTTTCGCTCGCCGCTACTCAGGGAATCGATTATTCTTTCTCTTCCTCCGGGTACTTAGATGTTTCAGTTCCCCGGGTTGTCTTCTGCAACCTATGGATTCAGTTACAGATATCCAGATATGACTCTGGATGGGTTGCCCCATTCGGATATCCACGGATCAAGGCATGCTTACTGCTCCCCGTGGCGTTTCGCCGCTCGCCGCGTCCTTCTTCGACTCTTAGCGCCTAGGCATCCACCGTACGCCCTTAGTAGCTTGACCAAACGTTTTTTGCCGCCACTTCTAGGTTTTAGATGTTATCCTAATTACAGTTTTTTTCTTCTCTGTGCAGTTTTCAAAGAACATGTGGCTGATTTCTCAGCGGATTGTTAGTTTAGCATTTTTCAGCTTTACTTTCAATCTGTAATTTTTGCCAATTCAAAAGATTGCTCAATGAGCTTCCTTATTTTTGGTCAAAAAAATATTGAGTTTCCATTGCTGGTCCCTCAAAACTAAACAACAAGTTAGCTTTTAACTTCAACAGCTTCATTTCTCATACTTTACGGATTGCTCCGTTTTGCCTCTTCGGCTTTCAGAAGTCTCTTAAGACTTCTCCAACTTTGAATCGTTTCACTTCATTGCTTCCGTGACGTTCTTCAAAGCATCGACCTTAGGATATGCTCACTACCAGAGTGAACATGTCTCCTTAGAAAGGAGGTGATCCAGCCGCACCTTCCGATACGGCTACCTTGTTACGACTTCACCCCAATCATCGGCCCCACCTTCGACGGCTAGCTCCCAAAAGGGTTACCTCACCGGCTTCGGGTGTTGCAGACTTTCGTGGTGTGACGGGCGGTGTGTACAAGGCCCGGGAACGTATTCACCGCAGTATGCTGACCTGCGATTACTAGCGATTCCGACTTCATGTTCTCGAGTTGCAGAGAACAATCCGAACTGAGACCAGCTTTCTCGGATTTGCTCCACCTCACGGCTTCGCTTCCGTCTGTACTGGCCATTGTAGCACGTGTGTAGCCCAAGACATAAGGGGCATGATGATTTGACGTCATCCCCACCTTCCTCCGGTTTGTCACCGGCAGTCTGTCTAGAGTGCCCAACCTTACTTGCTGGCAACTAAACATAGGGGTTGCGCTCGTTGCGGGACTTAACCCAACATCTCACGACACGAGCTGACGACAACCATGCACCACCTGTCTCATAGCTCCCCGAAGGGCACTCCCATGTTTCCACGGGATTCTATGGATGTCAAGCCTTGGTAAGGTTCTTCGCGTTGCGTCGAATTAAACCACATGCTCCACCGCTTGTGCGGGCCCCCGTCAATTCCTTTGAGTTTCAACCTTGCGGCCGTACTCCCCAGGCGGAGTGCTTAGTGTGTTAACTGCGGCACAGAGGGGGTCGATACCCTCTACACCTAGCACTCATCGTTTACGGCGTGGACTACCAGGGTATCTAATCCTGTTTGCTCCCCACGCTTTCGCGCCTCAGCGTCAGTTACAGTCCAGAAAGTCGCCTTCGCCACTGGTGTTCCTCCACATATCTACGCATTTCACCGCTACACGTGGAATTCCACTTTCCTCTCCTGTCCTCAAGATAACCAGTTTCCGATGCAGTCCCAGGGTTGAGCCCTAGGTTTTCACACCAGACTTAATCATCCGCCTACGCGCCCTTTACGCCCAATGATTCCGGACAACGCTTGCCCCCTACGTATTACCGCGGCTGCTGGCACGTAGTTAGCCGGGGCTTCCTCCTCAGGTACCGTCATGCAAGTACAATATTTTCATACCTGCCGTTCGTCCCTGAAGACAGTACTTTACAACCCGAAGGCCTTCGTCGTACACGCGGCGTTGCTCCGTCAGACTTTCGTCCATTGCGGAAGATTCCCCACTGCTGCCTCCCGTAGGAGTCTGGGCCGTGTCTCAGTCCCAGTGTGGCCGTTCACCCTCTCAGGCCGGCTACTGATCGTCGCCTTGGTAGGCCTTTACCCCACCAACTAGCTAATCAGACGCGGATCCATCCATTAACGATAGCATGTTCAGAGGCCATCTTTCCTTATCCCATGATGCCATGGGATAAGCTTATCCGGTATTAGCCCTCGTTTCCAAGGGTTGTCCCGGTCTATTGGGTAGGTTATCCACGCGTTACTCACCCGTCCGCCACTAACTAACGTCTAGCACTCAGTGTTCTTCATGTTCTTTCTAATAAACTGTGTTGGCACTTTATAATGCGTGGAGCTCTCTCTTCGTTCCACTACGTTCGAGCTCTCGCTTTAACCAACTTCACTGAACACTCAGTGCTAAACGTTAGTCCGTTCGACTTGCATGTGTTAGGCACGCCGCCAGCGTTCGTCCTGAGCCAGGATCAAACTCTCCATAAAATTTATGAAGAACATTTGATTGCTCAAATTGTCTTTACTCATTTGACGAGTCATTGGCTGTTCCTTGTTGTTTAGTTTTCAAAGACCATGGACGGTCTGGGTGTCGCTGGAGCCATGGACGGCGGGAAGCGACCAAAGACCATCTTTTCTATTTGCTGTTTTCAGCAACGAGACTTATCTTAGCACTTTTTGCGACTTTCGTCAACTGCTAATTTTTCATTCCCTTACCTCTCGGTAAGAGGATGTTTTTTCGTCCGCCGCAATTCAGTGGCGACATTTATAGATTCTAGCAGACTATGTTTATATTGTCAACAGCTTTTTCGACAGTTTTTTTAACAGAATTATCATTATCTGCGGATTTTAACTATACTATTCGTCAGCCTCCACAAGAAAGGGGTCCGCCCATTGGTCCAGCAACCATCATGCTGCTGCTTAAATTAAAATAGCTCACCGGTAAAGTCGCTTTTCGGGACTGGACTCTGGATAAAGCATATGAAAAAGGGGCCGCCGACTACTTTGAAAAGCAGTTTTGCGATACCCCTTTGTACTATGCTCGGTAATCTACTTGGTAATATTCTTATAGAAAATCTAAGAACGATCCCTTAGGTCAACTACTAATATTTACACTTACGCTACTCAACTTCCTGAATGATAGGAAGAATCATTGGGCGCCTCCGTGTCTTTTCGTAGAAATGCTTGCTTAAGGTTTCCCGAACTTGACCTTTCAAAACAGCCCACTCAGTAACACGGTTCTCCTTTAATCGAGCCATAGTCTGTTTTACTTTATCTTTTGCTTCTTCAAGCATGGATTCCGATTCACGAACATAGACAAAGCCACGAGTTACTACATCAGGGCCTGCTACGACAGCTCCGGTACTACGGCTAATGGTCATAACCACGATTAAGATTCCATCTTGAGAAAGCTGTTTGCGATCCCGCAGCACAATATTACCGACATCACCGACTCCAAGTCCATCAATTAAGACCTTCCCAGCGGAGACTTTCCCTGCGATACTTGCCCCATGGCGCGTAAACTCAATAATCGTACCATTATCAGCAACAAAGGTGTTCTCTCTGGGAATTCCCAGCTGTTCAGCCAGCTTAGCATGCTTAATAAGCATACGATATTCACCATGAACAGGAATAAAGTATTGAGGGCGAGTCATATTGAGCATGAGTTTAAGTTCTTCCTGACTGGCATGTCCAGAAACATGCATACCTTGGAAAGACTCGTAAATCACATTGGCACCGAGCTTAAACAAAAGGTCAATGGTTTTTGATACTGATTTTTCGTTGCCGGGGATAGGGTTTGCAGATATGATGACCGTATCGCCAGGTTGAATTTCAATACGCCGATGGTCGCTCATCGCCATTCGGGTTAGAGCCGACATAGGCTCCCCCTGACTGCCTGTGGTTAGAATACAGGCTTGATTACCCGGCAAATTTATAACTTCATCCACATCGACCAGAGTGCCCTCAGGTATATCCAAATAACCCAACTCTGAGGCTATAGCTACAGTGTTAACCATACTCCGGCCAACGACAGCAACCTTACGGTTGGTATGGTATGCTGCTGTAATCACTTGCTGAAGCCTGTGCACATTGGTCGCAAAGCTAGCAATGATAATTCTGTCTTTTGCACTATTAAATGCTTCCTCAAACATGTGTCCCACGCTGCGTTCAGACATGGTAAAACCAGGCCGTTCCACATTGGTACTGTCGGACAGCAAGCAAAGGACCCCTTTGTCTCCGAGTTCGGCAAACTTATGAATATCAATTTTTTCACCCATGACAGGAGTATGGTCCACTTTGAAATCCCCAGTATGAATGATCGTACCCATAGGAGTATGTATCGCTAGCGCTACAGCATCCGGAATGCTATGATTCACACTCATAAACTCGACTTTAAAAACTCCAAGTTTAACAGTATCTCTAGGACGAACTACCGTTGCTTTGATACTATCTAGATTTCCTTCTTTTAATTTGGATTGAATCAACCCCAGAGTTAAGCGCGTGGCAAAAATAGGGGCATCCAGGTCTTTAAGAAGATAAGGCAGTGCACCAATATGGTCTTCATGACCATGGGTGACTAAGATTCCTTGAACCATTTCTTTATGTTCCAATAGATAAGAATAATCCGGGATGACTATATCTATCCCCAGCATCTCATCTTCGGGAAATGCCAACCCCGCATCTATAACGATCATTTGATTATCGTAGCGAATCACGGTCATATTTTTACCGATCTCGCCTAAACCGCCTAAAGGTATGATCTGAACCTTATGTTCTTTTGGCAAAATTCTACACCTCCACCATATTTTTCCTTTTCAGAAAACTATTTGTGCCTTTTTTTCATGGATCTTGTTAATTTGCTTCCACCCGAAAATGAAAACAAAAAGATTCGAAATAACAAACGAATACAACGCCCCTGGTACTCGCTGATATTCCGCAAACAAATATGAAACTCACCGCACAATACAGTCACTTTATTATAACTCGTTACGTAAAGAAAGACAAGAGACAGAAAAAACAGAAACTCAACCAAAAAATGTTGAATTTCTGCCTCTTAAAATTTATACACTTGTTTTTCAATGAAGTTTATCTTTAGCCTTTTTTATCCCTTGATTTTTTGATAGAGATCATCCAAGAAGGCTTCTTCTTCTGGAGCAGCACAGACAAGGGGAAGTTTTACCCCTCCTGCATTGATTCCTACTTTCTTTAAAAGATATTTAACAGGAACTGGATTGGTGGTGACAAACACTCCTTTGAACATCGGCATGAGCTTTAGATGCCATTGAAGGGCAGTCTGTGGGTCTCCGTTAAACCAGGCCTCAACTAATTGTTTGATTTCATCACCGACCACATGAGCCGCTACACTGATTATTCCATCACAACCTAAAGCCAGCATGGGTAATGTCAAGGAATCGTCACCACTAAAAATCAGGAAGTCTTCCGGTAAGATACGTCTCATTTCGCTGACTTGATCCATTGAACCGGCTGCTTCTTTAATGGATGTTATGTTGGGAATTTCACTTAGCCGTAGAACTGTTTCCGGAAGAAGATTAATGGATGTTCTTCCGGGAATATTATACACCATCAAAGGCAAGGATATTGCTTCAGCGATAGCACGAAAATGCTGATACAATCCCTCTTGTGAAGGTTTGTTGTAGTAGGGAACCACTGCCATGAGTCCATCTGCCCCGGTTTTCTCCGCTTTGCGGGCCAGGTTAATGCTCCCGTCCGTGGTATTGGAGCCAATTCCGGCTATTACCGTTGCTTTGCTCCCAACAGCTTTCTTGACCGTTCTAAAAAGTTCAAGCTTTTCTTCATCCGATACTGTAGGGGATTCACCTGTGGTACCGCAAACAACGATCCCATCAGAACCATGTTCTATGAGATAATGAGCTAATTTCTCGGCTTCCGGGTAATTCACTTCCATTTTGTCGTTAAAGGGTGTGACCATTGCCGTCATAATTCTATTCAAAGCCATATCTCTCTCAACTCCTCATTTGCTCGTTTTTTAACAGGCACTCAGAAGAAACTTCTTGTGAAGTGCTTGCACTGCCGGGACCATATCTTCTTTATTGACAAGTACCCATATGGTTGTGTGAGAGTCTGCTGACTGTAAAATACGGACGCCTGCATCAGATAAGGCCTCCACCATGTCGGCCATAACACCGGGAACTCCTGCGATTCCCGCACCAACAATGGAGACTTTGGCGCATCCCGGAACCGCTGTAGGCTTGAATCCTAAATTTTCAAGAATTTTTGTAGCTTTTTTAGCTAAGTCATCTGGTACGGTGTAAAGCACACTCTCAGGTTGAACACTTATAAAGTCGACACTAATATCCGCTAAAGCCATACCCTTAAAGATCTGCTTATCGACTTGCAGCATATCGGGTGCATCATGAGTAGGTACTTGAATCTGAGTCACATTGGGTGTATGAGCAATCCCCGTAATCGTTCGGTCCCCCGTAATATCTGTTCCAGCTCCCATATCGGGTTGTATGCTGGTTACCAATGTCCCCCGGGCATCGGAAAATGCACATTTGATCCAGATGGGGATATTTCGTTGCATAGCAATTTCAACCGCACGGGGATGAATGACCTTAGCTCCCTGATGAGCCAAATGACAGATCTCATTATAGGTCACTACGTCTAAGATACGGGCATCCTCAACAATGCGAGGATCGGCAGTCATAATACCTTCCACATCAGTATAAATATCGATGGCCTCAGCATTTAAAGCGACACCCAGTGCTGAAGCAGTGGTATCACTTCCCCCACGACCTAATGTGGTAACCTGGCCGTCTTCGGTAATCCCTTGAAAACCGGTAACCACCACAACCCTACCTTCACTGAGATGATCAAGGATCGCTTTCGGCTCCACGCGGATGATGCGGGCATCTCCATAACAATCATTGGTTATAATTCCTGCTTGACCTCCGGTTAAGAGGACCACATCGAGCCCTATGTTCTTAAGGGTACTGGTCAATACCACACCCGATATGATTTCCCCACAGCTCATCAAAAGATCCATTTCCCGCTTAGGCGATTCGAGGGTAATACCATTGACCAGGTTAATAAAGGTATCTGTGGCGTAGGGATCGCCGCTGCGCCCAATCGCAGAGACTACGACAACAGGTGAATACCCCTCCCGCACTGCTTCAGAAACTTTTGCGGCAACCTGGGCACGACGTTCAGCACTGGATACTGAAGTTCCCCCAAACTTTTGGACCAAAACACGCACCTGAACTCCTCCTGTCGCCTCACATTATGATTTCAATTATTTTATTCACTTATATAAAGGCACTATTCCTTGTGCTTCAAAATTTTAATGGATCCTTCTATCTGTCCCCACACTCTTCCCTACAGTGCTCACAACATGACTATAATAATAATTCGGCAATCTGTATCGTATTGGTTGCAGCTCCTTTACGAATCTGGTCGCCCACAACCCAAAGATTGATTCCATTTTCAATGGAGAAATCTTTACGGATACGGCCTATATAGACTTCATCGGTATCTGAAGTAAACCAAGGCATCGGATAGCGATCTTCTGCCGGATTATCCTCAACAATAATTCCTGGAGCCTTTCGGAAGGCCGCTTTGACCTCCTCCAAATCAACACTTCGCTCTGTCTCTATGTTAATGGATTCGGAGTGGCTTCTTAAAACAGGAACTCGGACTGTGGTTGCCGTAATCGGCATATTGTCCACATGGAAAATCTTCTGGGTCTCCTTAACCATCTTCCACTCTTCTTTAGTGTAATCCCCTTCTTGGAATACATCAATCCTGGGAATCAGGTTAAAGGCAATTTGATAAGGAAATGTCTGGTTCTTCAATTCCTTCCCCTGCACCCAGTCGCGAACCTGGCCTTCTAATTCTTCGATCCCCTCACGACCTGCTCCGGAAACGGCTTGATACGTTGACACCACCACCCTTTTGATTCCAGCTAAATCAAAAACAGGCTTCAAGGCGACTGCCATGATGATTGTGGAGCAGTTAGGATTAGCGATGATCCCCTTATGCCATTTTACATCTTCCGGATTGACTTCGGGTACGACCAGAGGGACCTCCGGATCAAGACGATAAGCACTGCTGTTATCGATGACTACTGCTCCACTTTTAACTGCAGAGGGAGCATATTCTGTACTGGATGATCCTCCAGCAAATAATGCTATATCGATACCTTTAAAGCTGTCATGGGTCGTTTCTTGAACCTCGATTTCCCTGCCTTGCCAAAGAATTTTTTTGCCTGCGGAACGCTTTGTAGCTAATAAGCGTAATTCTCCCACAGGGAAATTCCTTTCCACAAGGATCTTCAAGAACTCTTGTCCAACCGCACCTGTAGCTCCAACAATTGCAACATTCGGCATAAATGTTCCTCCTTAATATCCTGGATCAGTAACTAGGAATATGGTGCTAAGCCTAAACGCACAGCACCATATCCATATAACTGATCAGTCTGAGTTTTAGTGATAATCAACCAATATGGGCTGAATTTGTCTCCCCTCACAAGCCATAAGGACTGTATCCGGAATTTTATCCATATGGGCTACTAATGAATTCGCTTTTGTAGCCGGGCTATCCTGCCCAAATGGAACGAGAAATATATTTTTTGTACATAAAAGTGTCCCAATATTCCGAGCGTTCAATCCCAGGCCGTCATTAGTTGAGATGGCTATTACCAAAGGCCGCTGGTTACGAAGATGTGCTTTTGCCGCCATAAGTACCGGAGTGTCCGTAATGCCATTTGCTAACTTTGCCAGTGTGTTACCTGTACACGGTGCAATGAGCAGGCAGTCAAACTTTTTCTGCGGCCCGATGGGTTCAGCATCCGGTATGGTATGAATAACCTCTTTCTGGGTTATTTCTTCGAATTTGATCTTCCAATCCTCTGCTTTGCCAAATCGAGTGTCCATGCTGTCCACAGCATAGGAGATAATGGGAGTTAAGTCCGCTCCTTCTTCAACCATCTTACGCATGACCTCAGTGATTTCATGCAAGGTACAATGTGAACCCGTTACAGCAAAACCAATCTTTAACCCGTCAAGTTTCATGCCTTCGTCACCTCCACTTCAAAACTTTAAAGAAATACTATTTGTGGTCAGGTGGCGAAGAATAAGTTGCGGGTAGACTTGAGCAAGGATTTTTCCTGCTGCTTTGGGAGCAACCTTACCGGGTAAACCAGGAGCGAGTATTGCCTTGATGCCTAAAGCCTTTGCCCATTCAAAATCCGTGCCGCCGGGAAGTGAAGCGATATCGATAATGACAGCCTCATGATTCACTTGTTCCAACATGACTTTGTCCAGAATCAGATTGGGAACGGTGTTGAAAATAAGCTCCGCCTTCCCGATCCTGTCTTCCAAATCAGCAAAATGGACCGCTTCCAAACCCATTTCCAATGCCCTGGCCAGATCCGCAGGTTTGCGGGCTACTCCAGTAACATGAGCCCCCATCCCTTTTAATGTCCGGGCAAGAGTCCAGCCACATCGTCCCAGGCCGAGAACAAAGCTCTCACTGCCGTGGATTGTGATGGGCGAGGCCTCCATGGCCATTTGGATAGCACCTTCTGCAGAAGGAATGGAGTTGAGAATAGCAAGTTGGTCAAGGTTAGCCGTCTCGACAATTTGAATTCCCAGCATTTCCGCCGCTGATTTTAGGGCAGGGCGTGCCCACCCGATAAAAAGCGGCACCTTGGGTGAAGCTGCTTTTAACAGCTCCTTATTCAGCACAATAGGCGTATCGGAATACTTAGCTCTGACACCCCCATGTTCATCGGTACCGTACATTGGAAAAAGCAAGACGTCTGCCTTCTCTACCGCTTCCAGCGGCGAAGAAAGAAGTGTAACTCCTTGGATGGAATCTGCTTTTTCAAATCCGACCCCGACTATGTAGGCCCCTAGCTTTTGAAGCTCCGAAATCATATAAATTTCTCGGTCATCCCCTCCAATTACAGCGACTCGAATTCCAGTTAGACCCGCACTCATCTTTAAGCCCCCTTTGAGACTGTGTCCCATGACTACTATCCAGTATATGAGGAAAGATAGAATGCGGTTCCCCGATGATGATTCCTATTCGAGGAAATTCTCTAAGCCTATTACCAAATTTGAGAGTTGGCTCCCTTTGCGAATAGCTAACATAACCCCGGGCATATAGGTTTCCCGGGAGAGGGCATCATGGCGGATCGTCAAGGCTTGTCCAAGGCCGCCAAAAATCACTTCCTGATGAGCTATAAATCCGGGCAGACGGACAGAGTGGATATGAATTCCATCTACATCACCGCCCCGTGACCCCTTGATCTTTTCGTACTCATTGGGATGACCCTGTACCAGGGGCTTTCTCACTTCCGATATCCACTCTACAGTTTTGAGAGCCGTTCCAGAAGGTGCATCCAGCTTTTGGTCATGATGCAGCTCAATAATCTCTACATTGGGAAAGTACTTTGCCGCTTCTTGGGCAAAGCGCATCATGAGTATAGCACCAATGGCAAAGTTCGGTGCAATAAAGGCTCCCACTTTAGTCTGATCCACAAGATCACTGATTTCCGCGATATCGGCTTCATCTAAGCCCGTGGTCCCTAAGATGGGAACAACTCCGGCCAATAAAGCACATTTTGTATTTTTCAATACGGACTGAGGATTGGTAAAATCCACCAAGACATCTGCCCGACTCTCCTTAAGATGCACACCTTCCAGAGGGCCGGTTATCTCAATCCCTAGGGGAGCAGTGGCAAGAATCTCTCCTATATCCTTACCTTGTTGGCGTGCATCCGAAGCACCCACAAGCTGCATATCTTCCTGGCCGAGGATAGTGCGAACCACTTCTTTTCCCATTTTCCCTCCGGCTCCAGAAACAAAAACACGAATCTTCTTCATCTATAACCCTCCCAAGAGACCCAACGATAGCTAGTGTAGCGACATGCTGAGCTGAAAGTGAACCTGTCACTACACTAACAACCCCGCTGCCACAGGCATTTCGGGGTTGCTTTACCTTTTTTACTATTTTAGTTAATTAACGTATTCATGTCAAACAGAATATTTATTAATACGCTCTGTTCTATTACTCATGTCCACAATAATGACTTCAGACCCTACCTTCTTAATGACATCCCAGGGAATGACTAAGATATCTCTATCTCTTTCATTATTTCCCCAAAACCCTGAAAAGCCGGAACGGGAAGTAAGTATAATGGCTTCAATCGCTCCGCTTGCCGTAATCGCTAAATCCGCATCACCCACCAGTCCTAGTTTCGCTCCGTCAAATAAATTAATAATTTCTTTACCTGCTAAGTCACTAAGAAGCATAGTTACTCCTCCTTATTTTTTAATCTTCAGCCACAATTGGACCATAAAGGGCTGTACAATGGCTAAGACTAGCGAAATAACGGCAAGTGGCTCGACAACAAAAGCTGAAGGATTCCACCAGTCCTCCGGAATCTTCAAAAAAGAAAACAATAGCTCCAAAGAGAGATAAATTCCCCCTGCAGTACCTACAAGCTGGGTTATGGCTGCCGATAACAGACTGGGCTTACTCTCTGATCGCCACATAAGCAGATAGCACCTGGAGCGAAGAGATACAAGGATTCCAGTGGTAAGTAAAAAGAGTCCTAGGGCTTGCATGGCATACCTCCTCTATGGGATGTGTATGACAAGTTCATGAGCCCTAGAACTCTTTACAACCAACGACTTATGAAACACCTGTTGAGCCAAAGCCACCTTGGCCTCGGTCGGTCTCGTCTAATTGATCCACCAAGTAAAATTCTCCAATGAATACAGGGAGAAAAACCATTTGTGCAACCCGATCCCCGTCCTTCACAACAAAAGGTTCCGGGCCCTGATTGATAACTGCAACCAGAATCTCACCCCGATAATCTGAATCGACGACGCCCACCCCGTTGGCTAACGCCAAACCATACTTAGAGGCTAAACCACTTCGGGCAAAAACAAAGGCCCCCACACCTTTATGAGGCAGCTCTATGGCCAGCCCAGTAGGTATTTTAACGATCTGCCCCGGGTTGATGAGTAGATCCTGATCCAGAGAGGCTTGTAAATCCACACCCGCTGCTCCCGGCGTTGCGTATTGCGGAAGATTTGGGGCCTTATCTCTCCTGACGTAAGCTATTTTTACTTTAAGCGAATTCAATTTGCTTTTCCTCTCCTAATAAACATTGCCTTATTCTTCGGTCCAGCCTATTTTATCCAACAATGCTTCTATGTTCACTTCATTCCCTGCCGGCCCTAACATGAGAAGGCTTATCTTATCCCGCTTCCACAGACGGTTTACCACTCTCTTCGTATCCTCGACGGTAACGCGTTCCAGCTTTTCAACCACTTCTTCGGGAGAAACAACCCGATTATAGGTCAATTCCGTCTTGCCTAAACGACTCATCCTGCTGTTTGCTGATTCTAATCCTAAGTAAAGTCCGCCCTTAATCTGAGACTTGGTCCGATCCAGCTCTGATTGTGAGATACCATTCTTCTTAATGTCTAAAATCTCAGCGAGAGCGCATTCCACAACTTCTTGGGAATTTGAGGGTGTGGTTCCTGCATAAATAGCAAACAAGCCGGTATCCACATAAGTGGAATGATAAGAGAACACCGTATAGGCCATCCCCCGCTGTTCTCTGATCTCCTGGAACAAACGGGAACTTAAGCCTCCCCCCAAGATATTATTGAAGATGTGCATGGGATAAATATCCTCATCTTCTTGCCCTAGACCGGGAACTCCCAGGATGAGGTGCATTTGTTCCGTATCTTTCGGGATCATTTCCTGAACCTGCTGCCCCTTGGGAGTCCCTTCCAAGATCCGTCTTCCTCCCCGTTTAAATTCCCCATATAAGGGAGCAAGCTTTTTCAAGACCTCATCATGCTTGATTTTGCCGGCCACGGCAATAACCAGATTATCAGGAGCATAATGATGATCCATAAAGGTCAGGATTTTTTCACGGCTTAGTCCTTTAACGCTCTCCTCGGTTCCTAATATGGGCCTTCCCAAGGGATGGTCATTCCAGACGTAATCGGAAAACAAATCATGAATAAGCTCATCGGGAGAATCCTCATACATTTTTATCTCTTCAATGACCACTTTCTTTTCTTTTTCTATTTCATTTTCATCGAAGAGAGACTCAAAAAACATATCATTAAGTACATCCATAGCTAGATCCATATCTTCATCCAGAACCTTGGCGTAGTAGCAAGTATATTCTTTCGTGGTAAAGGCATTGAGCTGTCCCCCCACAGCCTCTAAAGATTCAGCGATATCGCGAGCGGTGCGGTTTTTTGTTCCTTTAAAAAACATGTGCTCTATAAAATGGGATATCCCCTCATATCCTTCTTTCTCGTCCCGGGAACCAGCACCTACCCATACTCCTACCGCTACTGAGCGTACATGATCGATTTCCTCTGTGATAATGCGAACTCCGTTTGGTAATACAGTTTTTTGATACATATCTTTCACTTCCCCTCTAAGAGATTCGTTAATCTCCCCTTTTGCTTGACAGGACTTTCGGCATAGAGTGGGGTGCTGCTTAACTTTCCTCCGTTCAGCCACACCTCATATGCTCCTAAGACCTCGCCGGCATTAATAGGGAGACTCTCATCCCTTGTCCAAACAATTTTCTTTTCAAGTTTTTCCTTATCTTTCTTTAAAATACTGATGTCAACCGGATTCTGAGCAAACGCTTTGACAGGTTCTGTATTTTTAGCGGGAAACTCGATGGTTTCTCCGGCTTGTATAATATTCAGTGTTTCTGTTTCGTCAAAACCCCATTCCAAAAGCTTTTGTGCATCTCCGAAACGGTTGGGAGCATGGAGAACAACGGCAATGAGCTGCCGACCGTCCTTCGTCGCGGCTGCTACTAAACATTTTCCGGCGGCATTGGTTGTCCCCGTCTTAACTCCATCGCTATAAGGGTAACTCCATAATAGTCTATTGGTATTTTTTAAGTTCATAAAAAAATCAGGTTCAATAAAATGAATTTCTGTTTCCTTCAAGCGAGTAATCGAGGTAAACGCTGGAATCTGCAGCCCATAACGAGCCATTAAAGCCAAATCATAGGCTGTTGAGACATGATTTTTGCCAGGTAGGCCGTTGGTGTTTTCAAAATTAGTATTTCTCGCTCCGAGAAGGAACGCTTTTTGGTTCATTAATCGAATGAAATGTTCTTCAGTACCCGCTATATGTTCTCCGATAGCCACGCAGGCATCATTGCCTGATTTAACCATAGCCCCTGTAACCAGTTCGTAAAGCAGAATCTTTTCCCCGGGGTCCAGATGAATGGTGGATTCGCCTACAGAAGCGGCTTTTTCGCTTACCACTACAAGTTCATCAGGTTTTCCCAGCTCCAGTCCGAGAATAGCCGTTATAATTTTTGTGGTGCTGGCCGGCGGCCTCTGTTTATGAGCATTTTTATCATAGAGTATATCTCCTGTTGCTGCGTCCATAAGTACCGCTGCATCAGCAGTAATTTTTAACGACGGTGTCGGTATTGGCTCTTGATGCGTGTCCATGGTTTGTGCATACACTGGAGCCGTATTTAAAGATAGTGAAATAAGAACGCAAACCACGGCCTGCATCCATTTTTGCCTGAACATTCTACCACCTCACATTAAAGTCTATGAGGTAGTATCTCCGACTCCTTCCAATGTTATCAGTTCATTTACAGTAATGAATTGGAATCCTTCATTGGCGAGCCGGCTTAAAATATTCGGCAAAGCTTTCACTGTGTTCTCTTTGGGATGCATTAATACAATGGCTCCTTCCCGGGTGGGCTTAATACCAAAGCGTACAGCCGGATCCACAATGCGCTTGGTAATAATCTCCGGTGTGCTTTCCGGACGCCAATCCACCGTATCCAAGGTCCAAAGGATGGTAGTATAGCCAAGATTTTCTGCGGCTTTAAGCCCTGAGGCTCCTTTTTCGCCATAGGGCGGTGCATAATACTTGGTCTTGGTTCCGGTAATTTCCTGGACGATCTTTTCCGTCTTAAGAATTTCTTCCTGATTGGCACTGATGGATATTTGGTCTGGATGAGGATGGGAATAGCCATGATTCTCTATGGCATGGCCACGGGCCTGGATCTCTTTCACCATTTCCGGATTATTTTGGGCCCAGCGTCCCGTAAGGAAAAAGGTTGCTTTTCCATTATATTTATCTAAAGCATCCAGAATACCGGGCAGAAATTCTCCGCCCCAGTCCACGTTAATGGTTAAAGCCATGACTTTTTTCTCGGTTTTGACTTGGTCTATGGGGGTGGGAAGATTAGCAACAATCCCCACCACTCTTTGTTCTATGAGTATGCCAAGAGCTAATACGAGAACAAGCCCGAGAAGCTTTAAGGTCTTAAATGGAACTTTAAAAACATACATTCGTCTACCCCCTTCCATTTAGATTTATGCAAGGGGGGACGAATGCAGAATAATTCAGGCTATTCTTCTTTAATTATTCCTTGGGTTTTTTATTAGCCGTATTTCCATTGGGATTAGGATTGGGCAGTGCTTCCTTCCGGGAAAGATTCAAACGACCTTGCTTGTCAATGCCTGTAGCCTTAACCAGGATTTCATCTCCCAGTTTCACCACATCCTCTACTTTCTCAACCCGCCCGTGAGCCAGTTGGGAAATATGAACCAATCCTTCTTTACCGCTTAATCCCAGAACACCAGGAATGACCTCTACGAAGGCTCCGAAGTCCATAACCCGGGTTACCCGGCCATTATAAATACGGCCTACTTCAACCTCTTGAGTGAGGGCCTGGATGATTTTAAGTGCGTTCTCACCGGCCTCCCCATCTACTGCAGAAATAAAGACACGGCCATCATCTTCAATGTCGATCTTAACACCGGTTTCATCAATGATCTTCTTAATAGTCTTTCCGCCAGGTCCAATAACCTCACGAATCTTATCTGGGTGAATGGATGCCGTAATGATTCTTGGGGCATAGGGTGAAAGCTCTGGTCGTGGTTTTTCAATCACGGAGAGCATTTTATCAAGAATAAACAGACGTCCTTCTTTCGCTTGAGTAAGGGCTCTCTCCAAGATCTCCTGGGACACCCCTTTGATTTTTATATCCATCTGCAAAGCTGTTACACCTTGACTTGTTCCTGCCACTTTGAAATCCATATCCCCATCATGGTCTTCCAGTCCCTGAATGTCCGAAAGAATAGCGATATGATTTTCCTCGCTGATCAAGCCCATGGCTATCCCGGCCACAGGGGATTTAATAGGCACCCCGGCGTCCATCAAAGACAGAGTGCTGCCGCATACTGATGCCATAGAACTGGATCCATTGGATTCAAGAACCTCAGAAACCAGACGAAGGGTATAGGGGAAGTCGTTTTCATTAGGAATTACGGGGAGAAGGGCCCGTTCTGCTAAAGCTCCATGACCAATTTCCCGACGGCCAGGTCCGCGCATAGGACGAGTTTCCCCTACGCTGTAAGGTGGGAAATTATAATGATGCATATAGCGCTTGGACTCTTCGAGACCTAACCCGTCAAGAATCTGTTCATCACCAACGGCTCCCAAAGTCGCCACCGTGAGCACTTGGGTTTGTCCCCGGGTAAACAGGCCGGTACCATGAGTTCTGGGCAACAGTCCGACTTCGATACTGATGGGACGAATCTCATCTAAAGCGCGTCCATCGGGTCGAATGTGTTCTACAGTGATTAAGCGGCGAACAATCTTATGTACGAAGTCTTCCAGAGTTCTATCAATGGCTTTCAGATCTTCAGGATATTGCTCTGCGAAATGGGCTAAAGCTTCTTCCTTAACTTGTCGGATGGCTTCTTCCCTTGCTTTCTTTTCTTCGGTGCGAACTGCCTGATCCATTTTGTCATAGGCAAATTCTTTGACCACCCGGACAATGTCTTCCGATATCTGCTGCATCACGACTTCTTGTTTGGGTTTTGCTAAATTTCTTTCCAGAGCTTCGCGGCGGTAGTTCTCGATAAACTCCGCAATACGTTGAATTTCGCGGTGACCAAACATAATGGCTTCCAGCATTTGAGTTTCAGGTACCTCTTGCGCACCAGCTTCTACCATCATCACAGCATCTTTGGTCCCGGCAACGGTAAGATGCATGACGCTTTTTTCGGACTGTTCAACTGTGGGGTTAATGATAAACTCATCGCCGATTAACCCTACGGTAACTGCAGCTACCGGTCCTTCGAAAGGAACATTGGAAATCGTCAGCGCAGCCGAAGCTGCATTAATCCCTGTAATGTCGGAGGCACAATCCTGATCTACCGACATGACTTGAGCAACAACTTGTACATCGTTGCGATAACCCTCGGGGAAAAGAGGCCGAATCGGCCGGTCGATGAGGCGCGCAGACAAAATAGCCTTCTCACTGGGGCGCCCCTCCCTCTTAATAAAGCCTCCGGGAATTTTCCCGACGGCATAGAGTCTTTCTTCAAATTCAACGGTCAACGGAAAAAAATCAATACCTTCCCTTGGTTGAGCACTTCCAGTAGCAAATGCTGAAACAACGGTATCTCCATACCGGCAGAAAATGGCACCGCCTGCTTGCTTACCGATTTTCCCGGTTTGGAAGGTCATTGTCCTGCCGCCGACCTGGATCGAACGTTCAAATACTTCCTGTGTCACAATGGAACCTCCTTAAATTCTCTCCAACTATTTTCTTCTTAACTTGATTCATCTTCGACATATTGTTATTATTTCCTGCATTTAGATTAAAAAAACTAATTATATAAAGAAAACCTGATTTCGCTGAGCCGCAGCGAAAGGGTCGTCTTTGGTTGCCCTTATGCTTAGAAAGTATAGTGCGTAAGTTTATACTTTCTGACAGTGCAAAAAAGAGAGACAGAAATAGTCTGCCTCTCTTTTCTCTCCATATTATAGCGTTCTGTGGACAAAATTAACGGCGTAAGCCGAGATCAGAAACAATTTTACGATAGCGATTGAAGTCCATATCTTTCAGATAGTTGAGCAGAGCACGGCGTTGTCCAACCATCTTCAAAAGACCACGGCGGGAATGATGATCCTTCTTATGGGTCTTGAAGTGCTCAGTCAAATAGGTAATGCGCTCAGTGAGCAACGCGATTTGTACTTCGGGAGAACCTGTATCTCCTTCGTGTTGTTGGAATTTCGCAATAATTTCTTTTTTCTTTTCCGGTGTCATCATGGGTGTCTACCTCCAATAATTATAAAAATCGCCTACTGCCCAGAATTGCGACGGAGAACGCAAGCCCGAGCGAGCGGTTCTCATGTATTTTACTAGAAAAATTCCTATTTGTAAAGGAATTTAATGGCCATTTACTGCTTGAATAGGGTTTCTGAAGATTCCTTCCAGTACTTGCTTAACTTTTAAGGCATCCCGATCAAGCTGCCCCTTCAGTTCGCCAAGGCCATTGAATTTTCTTTCATCACGAATCTTCTCTTCGCAGCATATTGCTAATTCCATGCCATAAAGATCTCCACTAAAATCAAAAAAATGAATTTCTACAGTAAGGGCATATTCCTCATGAAACGTGGGCTTCATGCCAATATTCATCATACCATGGACAAGGCGTCCCTCGATCTCAGCCCATACGGCATAGACTCCCCGTTTGGGAATAATCAAATCTTCATAAATCCTTAAGTTTGCGGTAGGATACCCTAAGTCATGGCCACGTTTTTCTCCTTCGACCACGGTTCCCACAAGCTTATAGGTCCGGCCCAATAGCTTCTTGGCTTGGACGGCATCCCCATTAAGCAAAGCCTTGCGAACGGCTGTCGAAGAGATGACCTTGCCCTCAAAAGTCTGGGGCTGGAGCACACTCACCCCAAAGCCATAGTCTTGTCCATAACGCTGAAGGTCCTCCGCAGTCCCTTTTCCCAAGGCACCAAAGGAATAGTTGAAGCCGACAACAATATGAACGACGCCAAGCTTTACAAGTATATCTCTAACAAACCCTTCTGGAGAAGTATCGGCCATTTCCTTGGTAAAGGGTACCAAATAAACCCGATCAACACCGATTTCGGAAAACAACCGCATCTGCTCTTTTTGAGTGGTTAAGAAGCCGATGACTCGTTCCGGAAAAAGCAGCTTCAAGGGATGAGGCTCGAAAAGAAGAACGGCAAGGTCCACACCTTTTTGAGCAGCTTGTTCCAAACCGCTTTTAAGCAAGCGTTGATGTCCCAGATGCACCCCGTCAAAATTCCCTAAAGCCAATACGCATTGGGTCTCAGGGGTTGACGGTAATTCTCGAATGATTTGCATAGTTCCCCACCTAACTTTCCCTCAGCACTAACTCTATTTTTTATACTGTCAGAAAGTATAAGCTTGCGCACTATACTTTCTAAGCATAAGGGCAACCAGCGGCTTCGCTTCATTTCCGAGCATGCGTTTAAGACTCAGCGAAACCGGGTTTTCTTTATGGTTAAAAAACTTTGTAAGGACAGAGGGCCTGCTCTCTCCAAATACCTATACCTAAGAAATTTCCTTCACTAAAGACTTGAACCTCACACCCCTCATCCGTCTTAGCCCCTTCTTCAACTTGACTTTTCGAGGTGGAAAGTCCATTGCGAAAAGCCAAAGCTCGCTGAGGTGGCAAGATAACCCGAGGTAAGTCCAGTACTTGAGTGAAAGGAATCAAGAATGAATGATCATCCTGCTCCATAAAGCTTTGAATGGCCTCCAAGGACAGACTCTCCTGAATACGAAAGGGTCCGGAACGGAGGCGGACCAGATCAGACATATGTGCCCCACACCCTAAAGTCTGCCCCATATCATGGCACAAGGTCCGCACGTATGTGCCCTTTGAACAGTCCACTTCAAAAATGGCCTTAGGGTATTCCCCCGCTATCCATTCCATGAGCTGCAAATGATCAATGTGTATCTCCCGGGATTTTCTTTCAACTTCCAGACCTTGACGGGCTAATTCATAAAGACGTTTCCCTTGATGCTTTACAGCAGAAAACATGGGAGGAATCTGCCGGATCGAACCAAGGTACTGGGGGATGATGTGTTGAAAATCCTCAGCACTCACATGAGCCGGTGCCTTGTTCAGAATTTCTCCAGAAGCATCCTGGGTATCTGTGATAATTCCAAAGGTCATCTCACAACGGTATGATTTCCCTTGATTGGTGATATATTCAGCCAAGCGTGTTGCTTTCCCCACACAAATCGGCAATACTCCCGTTACTTCGGGATCCAATGTTCCCGTATGCCCAATCTTCCGGGTGTTCAAAATTCTCCTTAAACGAACCACCACGTCAGAAGAAGTCATCCCTGAGGGTTTAAGTACATTAATGACTCCGTCCAAGTTTGAGCTCCTCCTCAATGGATTGTCGAACCATCTGTTTTGCTTCTTCCAGGGAAACATGCAAGGTACAGCCCGCTGCCCGTTTATGCCCCCCACCACCAAAACTATCGGCAATTCTGTTAACATCCAACCAGCGATTAGAGCGGAGGCTTACACGTATGGTATCGGGTTTCGATTCTTTAAATAAGACTGCCACTTCCACCCCTTCTATGGTCCGGGCGTGATCGATCAGTCCTTCGCTTAAACTCTCCTCAGCACCGCTTTCCTCAAAATCTCGTTTCCTTAAGGTCATCATCCCTATTTGCCCCTCTGCAAAAATCTGCAATTGGTTTAAGCCACGGCGCAATAATTCTAACTTAACCATAGGGGTTTGGTCAAAAACGAAATGATGTATATCACCTAAGTTTATACCGGCGTCGATAAGCTCACCTGCAATCTGATGAGTCTTCGACGTGGTATTGGAATACTTAAAGCACCCGGTATCCGTCAACAATGCTGTATAGAGATTCGCCGCGATTTCCAGAGTTAACTCCACATTAAGCCGGCGTATTAAAGCATAGGCAAGTTCACCACTGGCTGCAGCATGGCTATCCACCCAATTAATCTTGCCAAAATTCTGATTGGAAATGTGGTGGTCCAAATTTAGGATTACGGCCTCCGCAGGCAGATCTTCCCTTTGCAATTGAACTCGTTGTAAATCTGCGCAATCCACAAAGAGCAGGGTTTCAGGGAGAGGATTAGGCATTGATCTTGCGATCTTATCAACACCGGGCAAAAAACTTAAATTTCGTGGAATCGGGTCCGGGTTAATCATAGCTACTTCTTTCCCCAAAGCCTCTAAAGCCAAGCCAATTCCCAACATTGATCCTATACAATCTCCGTCCGGGGATACATGGGAGAAAAGCGCCACTTTAGGCGCTTTTCTCAATTCCTCTGCCATTTGATTGATAACACTATTCATCATGGGATTCGCCCTCGTCTTTTTGTTCCTCATGCTTTACTCCCCGGAGCAATTGGGCAATATGGGCACCATGCTCGATGGAAGTATCATATTTGAACACGATCTCAGGAGCATGCCTTAAGCGCACCCTTTTACCGATTTCGCTGCGTACGAAGCCCGCTGCCTTTTTTAAGGCATCCAATGAATCCTTAGCCTGCTGAGAGTCACCCAAAACACTTATATAGACTTTAGCACTGCCAAGGTCATCGGCTACTTCGACACTGGTCACGGTAACAAAGCCAATCCTAGGGTCCTTGAGCTCCTCTCGAATCAACTGGGATATTTCTTGTTTTAAGGTCTCTGCGAGCCTATTCGAACGATGTTTAGCCATGTGGTCTCCCTCCATAGGGGTGAATTATAGTTCTCGTTTCACTTCTTCCATGATAAAGGCCTCTATAATGTCTCCCTCTTTAATATCGTTGAAGTTTGCTACTCCAATACCGCATTCATAGCCTTCCACAACTTCTTTGGCATCGTCCTTGAAACGTCTCAGGGATTCCAGATCTCCTTCATGAATGACTATGCCATCACGAATGACGCGGACTTTGGAGTGTCTTGTAATCTTGCCGTTGAGAACATAGGATCCGCCGACAGCTCCAACTTTGGGAACTTTAAAGACTTGGCGAACTTCGGCCCGGCCTTGTACCACTTCCTTGAAATCAGGATCCAACATGCCTGTCATAGCCGCTTTGACATCCTCAATCGCATCATAGATGACCCGATAGAGACGCATATCTACCCCTTGCAGTTCTGCCGTTGCTTTGGTATTGGCATCGGGGCGGACATTAAACCCAATGATGATGGCATTGGAAGCCGCAGCAAGCATGATGTCTGTCTCCGTAATCGCCCCAACCCCTCCATGAATCGGGTTGACTCGGACTTCGCTGGTGGATAGGCGGAGGAGCGATTGCTTCAGAGCTTCAATGGATCCCTGAACATCAGCCTTGATAATAACATTCAGCTCTTTTACTTCCCCTTCTTTAATCCGATCAAAGAGGTCTTCTAAGCTGACTTTAGTCGTCTGCCGCACTTCCTCAGCCTTCCGCTCGTTAGCACGCGCTTCAGCAATCTGACGGGCATGTTTCTCGTCGTCAACTACATTAAAGACTTGACCGGCTATGGGGACCTCATTTAACCCCTGTACCTCGACAGGAGTGGATGGGCCGGCTTTCTTAACACGGCGTCCTTTGTCATCCACCATGGCACGGATGCGGCCAAAGGCGGATCCTGCGAGAATAATATCTCCAACATTTAGGTTTCCTTTGGAGACGAGGACTGTAGCCACAGGTCCTTTTCCTTTATCCAATTCGGCTTCAATCACTGTTCCGGTAGCACTTCGATTGGGGTTAGCCTTAAGCTCTTTAATTTCTGCAACAAGCAGAACCATCTCTAAGAGCTGTTCAATATTCATGCGGGCTTTTGCCGAGACAGGCACCGCGATGGTGTCGCCACCCCATTCTTCAACGACCAGTCCATATTCGGTCAATTCCTGCTTAACCCGATCCGGGTTAGATTCTTCTTTATCAATTTTGTTGATTGCTACAATAATCGGTACATCCGCCGCCTTGGCATGGTTGATAGCTTCAATCGTTTGGGGCATCACGCCGTCATCTGCAGCGACAACAAGAATGGCAATATCCGTAACTTGAGCCCCGCGGGCACGCATTGCTGTAAACGCTTCATGGCCCGGGGTATCAAGGAAGGTGATCTTTTGTCCATTAATTTCTACCTGATAAGCACCAATATGCTGAGTGATACCACCCGCTTCCGATGCAGTGACCTTGGTTGTCCGTATAGCATCAAGGAGTGACGTTTTACCATGGTCAACATGGCCCATGACCGTGACAACCGGAGGACGTGGCCGCAGTTCAGCTGGATCGTCTTCAATCTCTTCGATCACAGTAATTGGTTTCTCTACCTTAACCTCTACCGTTACTCCCATTTCTCCCGCAATGATGGTGGCAGTTTCAGAATCAATCTCTTGATTGATCGTTGCCATGACTCCTAAATCCATCAGCTTTTTAATCACTTCTCCGGATTTACGACTCATTCTCGATGCCAAATCCTGAACTGTTAAAGTTTCCGGAATAACAATATGCTTTGGCGCAGTATCACGTATTTCACGTGGCGCTGGTTTCATATTCCGTTTATTATTTCGTGGTGAACGCATCTCTTTTTCCATCTCTTTTTTGCGTTCAAAAGGCCGATCTGGTGTTTTCTTCTTTTCACCGATTTGACGCTTAGGCGGTTGCTCTACCGCTGGTGCACTGGGAGTTGCAGGTGGTCTTTGAGGTGGTCTTTGTCCTTGAGGACGATCTCCCATCGGTCTTTGTCCTTGAGGACGGTCTCCCATCGGTCGTTGCCCATAAGGACGATCTCCCATCGGTCTTGGTCCTTGAGGACGATCTCCCATAGGACGTTGCCCTTGAGGACGGTCTCCCATGGGACGTTGCCCTTGAGGACGGTCTCCCATGGGACGTTGCCCTTGAGGACGGTCTCCCATCGGTCGTTGTCCATAAGGACGATCTCCCATGGGTCTTTGTCCTTGAGGACGATCTCCCATCGGTCTTTGTCCTTGAGGACGATCTCCCATAGGTCTTTGTCCTTGAGGACGGTCTCCCATCGGTCTTGGTCCTTGGGGACGGTCTCCCATAGGCCGTTGTCCTTGAGGACGGTCTCCCATCGGTCTTGGTCCTTGAGGACGGTCTCCCATGGGTCGTTGTCCTTGAGGACGGTCTCCCATCGGTCTTGGTCCTTGAGGACGGTCTCCCATCGGTCGTTGTCCTTGAGGACGGTCTCCCATCGGCCGCTGTCCTTGAGGGCGATCTCCCATGGGTCTTTGTCCTTGAGGACGATCTCCCATAGGCCGTTGTCCTTGAGGGCGATCTCCCATAGGCCGTTGTCCTTGGGGACGATCTCCCATCGGTCTTTGTCCTTGAGGACGATCTCCCATCGGTCGTTGTCCTTGAGGACGATCTCCCATCGGTCGTTGTCCTTGGGGATGTCCTTCCCCTTCTACTCGGGAACTTTCCACTTGTGAGCTTTGAGATTTATCATGATTCCCTTCAACTGAACCTTGAGCTAAGCTTTTACTTTCTTGTGTCGGAATACTTTTTTTAGGTTCCACAACCTGCTCTTTGCCCTGCGGCTTTTGATTTCGAGTCCGAAGACGATTGGCCTCATGATCTTCGACAGCACTCAAATGGTTCTTTACATCGACACCTATACTTTCCAGGCGACTCATCACTTCTTTACTGCTTAAATTTAATTCCTTTGCTAATTCATGAACACGTATACTCAAAATACCACCCCCACATATTCAGCGCACATTATCTTTCCAGGCGTCAACTCCTTATCTTTAGTATGGCCTTGGCAAATCCTTCGTCCATAACCAAAATCGTTGATCTTGGAGAGAGCCCGACGGCGATCCCCAAGTCTTGTTTAGTCCCAAGTATCAAAACAGGCAAGCGAAGGTCTTCCGCCCATTTCCCATATTTTTTATGGGTTCCCGGAGCGTCTTCGGCCAAAATGAGGAGAAATCCCTTCCCTTTCTTTAACATAACCTCTATCTGTGACTCTCCGGAGGTAATCTTTCCCGCCCTTCGGGCTAATCCTAAGAGAGAGTAGATTCGTTCTAACACTCCCCACCCAACTTCCTTTCCAGTTCCTCAACCACTTGAGGAGCCAATTCAATTTCCAGGGCTTTTTGGAATCGCTTACCCTTTACTGCTGCTTTAAAACACTCGACTTGCGGGCAAATGTATGCGCCACGGCCATTCCGTTTACCAGTGGGGTCAAGCTCCACAGCTCCCTCTGGTGTGCGGACTACGCGAATGAGCTCCTTTTTCGGCTTCATTTCTTGACAGCCCAAACACATTCTTAGCGGAATTTTGCGTGTCTTCATAGCACTCACCTACCTTTTACCTTTGGCTTTCTTCTTCTTCTCCTTGCGGCTGTTTTTCTCATCAGCATCAAAGTACTTCATCATGGCCCGATCCCGTTCCGTCAGTTTTTCTTCCTTGCTCTCTGACTCTGCGAGGGTATAGTCTTCCTTGTCAGACCCTGCATTGCCTGATGTTACTTCGTATTCTTCGCCCTCTTCGTATGGAAGTTCCTCTTTTTCGTAATTATCGAAGTCTTCGTACTCGGAATTTTCATCATAAACCAGCTCATCATCATAGTTCTCATCGTATGAGGTTTCATCGTATTCTGCATTCTCTTCATATTCTTCATCGTATTCGCTATACTCTTCATATTCATTATAGTCTTCATACTCTTCATATTCTGCATAATCCGCGAATTCATCATACTCTTCGAACTCTCCCAGCTCCTCATTCTTCTCGGGAATGAGATTTTGAGCCAAGGCCTGAGATTCACTTTTAATGTCAATCTTCCAATTGGTCAACTTCGCAGCTAAACGTGCGTTTTGACCTTCTTTACCGATAGCCAGGGATAATTGATAGTCAGGAACTACGACCAAAGCAACTTTCTCATTGGGCTTAGGGTACACACCGACAACTTTGGCAGGGGAAAGTGCATTAGCCACAAATTCTTCGGGATCTGTGGAAAAATTTACGATATCAATCTTTTCACCCTTCAGCTCGGTAACAATGGTTTGAACACGGCTGCCTTTAGGGCCTACGCAAGCACCCACAGGGTCCACATTGGGATCCCGGGAATACACAGCGATTTTAGAGCGAGCTCCCGCCTCCCGGGACACTCCCTTAATCTCAACCAGGCCGTCATGGATTTCCGGCACTTCCAGTTCAAACAAACGTTTAATCAGCCCAGGGTGAGTACGGGATAGCATAACCTGAGGCCCTTTGGTTGTCTTTTTGACTTCCACTACAAAAGTTTTAATTCGCTCAAAGGGTTGATAGGTCTCACCAGGGATTTGTTCTTGTGCTGTCAGAATAGCTTCAACCTTACCTAAGTCGACAATGACATTTTTCTGATCATAGCGCTGAACAACTCCGGTAACGATATCCCCTTCCCGGTTGATATATTCATCGTAAATCATGCCCCGCTCAGCTTCACGAATTCTTTGCACCACCACTTGTTTAGCAGTCTGAGCAGCAATCCGCCCAAATTCACGAGGCGTGACTTCGTATTCCACCACATCATCAATGGCATAGTTAGGGTCAATCTTCCGTGCTTCTTCCAGACTTACCTGAGTCCGTGAGTCTTCGACCTCATCCACCACGTTTTTCCGGGCAAAAACCTTGAACTCTCCGGTCATACGGTCGATATGTACCCGGACATTCTGTAACGAAGCAAAATTTTTCTTGTAAGCAGATATTAGAGCAGCTTCAATAGCTTCAAACAGAATATCCGCTGAGATCCCCCGTTCCTTCTCCAATTCATGGAGGGCCTCAATGAACTCCATATTCATTTTTTATTCTTCCCCCTTATATTATGTTCCAAAACATAGTCAAACCTAGAATTCAAAGGTCAAATGTGCTTTATCCACTATCGATCTGGGAATAGCCATTCTTTCCTTTTCATATTCCAAAACGATGTCGTCTTCAATTAAACCGACTAAATAACCAGTAAACTCTTTATATCCGTGATAAGCTTCTTTAGTCAGGACCCGTACAAGTTTTCCTGTGAAGCGTTCAAAATCTTCATCCTTCTTCAGAGGGCGCTCTAATCCCGGCGAAGAGACTTCAAGCATATAAGCTTGAGCTATAGGGTCATGCTTATCCAATACCTCGCTTACCAAATGGCTGACATTCGTGCAATCGTCGATATCAACCCCGCCCTCTTTATCGATATAAATACGGAGATACCAATGTGCACCTTCCTTAACATATTCGACATCAACCAGCTCAAGGCCTTGTTCGGTTATAACAGGTGCAATGATCGCCTCAACTTGTTCCATGATGGATTCTCCCATAGCCATCCTCCTATTATTTTTAATAACCACTATGACTAGTGTTGCGAGGGTTTTAATGTGTTATACAAAACAAAGGAAAGAGTGGGTTCAAGACCCACTCCTCTTCGGCTGCAATAGAATTTCTCTTCTTTAAACTATAGCACATACCAGGGAATTGTGCAAGCTATTTGAAATGATTCGATAATTTCTTTAAGCAGTTGGTAATTCTACCTCCGGGGCATTCATAGCTTCCTCAGGAATAGTGAAGTCCTGGGCGCTATTTTGGTTTAAGATCGTGTATTCCATAAATATTTCTGCATCGGAGAAGATGTCTTTTATCTCTAAAGGCAACTTCGGGTCTTCGGCCAGAGCTTTACCTAAGTTTCTCATATTTTCGGATAGATCCATCTGACACTTCAGCGTATCAAGGGTAACTTTATCAACCCAGATTGTATAAACCATATCTCCTATTTGGGAAAAGACATCCGGATTGATAAGACCATTCCCTACGCCGAGCGTATTGCCAGCTGTTTCTTGAAAGATCTGGTCAAAGATATCCCCTGAAGCCACTAGCTTTATCTTTAATGTATCCTTCTCACCGATTTTTTCTTCCCCAAGGATTTCTGCCGAAACAAGATGGTCCATAAACAATTTAAGGTTATCTTTGGGGTCCATGTACATCTTTTCCGTCATTGCAGGATCATCGAAAATGATCTTTTGCCAGTTGTTCTCGATATTCTGATAGATAGCCATTTTTTGCTTATTTTGCACTACATACTGCTCTAAAGTCATTTTTTGATCCATTCCGGGAATATTGGCCTCCATGACCATTTTCATTTTGATAGGGTTTTGAAACACGGCTCCTTTTCCTGTCATGGACATATCCAGAACCTCTTCTCCCACAGAAAACTTCATAGTCATAACCATGTCCATATCATAGCTCTTAAGCCCATACCACTTTGCAAAGGATTCCTCAACGATCTGTTCGGGACTTTTTCCTTGGCTTAAGTTAGTCGTCCCCGTAGAACAGGCTGCGAGAACCAGTGTACACATTAGAATAAGTATAAGAGATGAAATCTTTTTATTCATTCCAGTTATGCACTTCCTTCTTATTAATTTTAATAGGACTTTGGAAGATTATATTTACCAATTAATATTAGCATAGAAATCTCGCCTCTGATAGCTGAATAATCAAATACCCAGGCAGAAAAATATGGAAGAATCTAGTTTTTCAGTTTCTTCCCTTTAAAAAAACTCCTAACACAATAACTATTACGCCAGGGAGTACATTTACTGGAATTCTATGAGTAACAACCAAAAAAGAGAGATTTGAATTGAATGAAATTTGCTAAAAATAGCATATATATCTAGCCCAATAACTGGAGTAACTCCACATTTTTCCGGAAAGAGTAATCTATATTTGAAATAGGAAATTTCATTTCAATGACTGAAAGGGACGGATTAGTGCCTACTTCTTTATAAATTGGTTCATTCTCATCCCCAATAACCTTTATCAAGGATAAATCTGGGTTAAAGCTAAGTATTACTAAGCATAAAACTGGCTCGTTATTTTTCTGGATCATTATATAATCAAGATAGGTATCTGCTGACCTTTCCAGCAAATTTTTAGTTCATCTAAAGTTACTATTATATATCGGCTATAGGATCGACGTTCAATAAGGGCTATCCCAGAATTTAATCTTCCATCCATCCCGTCTATATTACAAGAATATAAATATGCCCTTAAATTGCTTCCAAATTATTGATAGCCGTATAAAAAAGATTTGGTACGCATTGAACGACCAAATCGCAACAAAACAATTTTAATCTTTTATAGCATATATAGAGGCATTTCCATTCATAGACATTTCGATTTTGAAGGAAAAGAATTGATTGGCTTGTCACTGTGTACTCTCGTACTACATCTAGTAACCCATAGTTCTAATAGCTATTTTGTAAATTTAAGCGCCTTTTGTATGATACCTGAATTCACTGAAAGATCGTCTATTACCACTTTTTGTCCCTTCGGGCCAGTCTGCCACTCTTTAAATGTTACACAATAAAAACCTGGAATCCCCATTTCATTGGCCGTAAGTTCCATAGCACCAGCTATCGGTTGATTTGGTGAATAAACTACCTCCAGCTCTTGATGCCAAGTCCATCCTGCTTGCTCACCAGATAAATACTGCCATAATTTTGCCTTTTGCCAAGCACCAGGAAGGGGGATATCTCCCCTTAACATTGGATCAAAAAGCTTATCCCACTTTCTTTCCAAAAAGATGACATCGGTTGCTTTAGGATCCCAAGAAACAGCCGGTTGGTTATGAAGAAAAGCCTCCCAATTTTCTAAAGTCCCTTTAAACATTCTTCCTTGAGGGTTATAGCCGTAATCATCAAAAGCAGCAAACGCTCCTAAGGGAATAGATAAAAATATTATTACGAATAAAACTAATGGAATAAGTCTTTTTTTGCCCCTCATATGATCCCTCCTTTAATTTCTTTTAATACCATTTAATGTTATGCATTCGCCAAAAAATAGCTATTTCCTTCCTAAAATTGATAGTTTATGTAAAAAACTTCAGAGTTTCTTTAATTCCTCAGAGCTAAGCAGCTCGTTTTTCTTTCATTTCCAAGAATCAGTTTTCTACCGGAGCGAATTACTTTCTCTGCATTACAGATTTTTCACCTTTAGAATAAAAACGACAATGACTCCCTTAAGTTTTCCTTCGGAAGTCATTTCTATGAATACTGATTCAGGCATGAAAAACCGACATCACTTTATGGAAACAAGCTTTTAAAAGCATCAAAGGACATGCCGCCGGGAATGCGGACTCTTTTTAAGGCTAAAGGTTTATCCCCTAAATGGACTTTTCCAGGTTTAGTTGTAAAGCCGAGCTTATATCCCAGCCGGGGCATTATTTCAAGTGTTTTATCATTGTAATTGCCCGAGGGAAAGCACAAAGCATTAATATTTCTGCCCACATAGCTTTCTATCTCTTTTTTTGATAAGGCAAGCTCTTTTTCAAGTTGATTAGATGAAAGAATTGTTAGATCTGGATGGGTTCTCGTATGACTTCCGATGCTGTTTCCTTGATCTGCAAGAACACGAATTTGCTCCCAGTTCATCATTCCGGGACCAACTGAATCAGTTATGATAAAAAAAGTCGCCCGGAAACCATTCTCTTGTAAAATCGGCCAGGCATCTTGATAATTATCCAAATATCCATCATCAAACGTAATCAGAATCGGTTTGAGAGGAACTGGTTTTTCATGTATCAAAGCTTGGTAAAATTCTTCCAGTGATAGGGCGGAATAGTTACGGGATTTTAACCACTTCATTTCCTCAGTGAATTGGGCAACAGGAACCCCTAAATTATTTCCAGGGATGGTACTGATGGAATGATACATGAGCACAGGTATCCCATCAGCAGGAAATGCGCTTAACGATTGTTCAATCAAGGGACTTCCTTTCTCTATTTGATCCTTTTGAGGGGTTTCCGAAACATCTGTATTCTTTGACTGGCTGACAGATAAATTATCATCCGAAATGTTCACAGCATTATTGGGAGCAGAGGACTCTGCCTGGGACCTTTCGCTATGATCTGATCGACCAAGGTTTTGTATGTGGGAACATCCATTGCTCAAAAGTAAACAGGATAAGATAATCAATGCTGTCAAAAGATGCTTCATCATCTAACCTCCGCTGAACTGTTTTTAGTTAAAAAGAACCAAATCAATATATGTTCCCCTCATAAAATCAAATTACTATCGGGATCATCAGATAATATATAATACATCACCTAGGATGTTTCTATTCAAACTGCATTTTTCAGGTGGATAAAATACTTTACTTGTATTCCATAAGCAAAAGGGCGTGTCGCAAAACGTTAATTTAAAATGTTGAGCGACACGCTCCTTTTTATCATGATCGGATAAGAAAACACCTAAAATGCAGGCTTATATCCCACTTTAGCCCTGATCTGGGCACAACGAAGCAAGGGAAGTCTTTCCCCTTGTGGATAACTTTTTGGGTTTGATCAGGCTGTCTGTAAAACACGGGTTCAGGACAATATCCTCACATCAAAATTTTTTGAAAAATAAGAACTTTATCAATTTAGTGCTATAATAATATAAAACCCCAGCATAGAATGGAGGTGTGAGTAATAAACCTCCTTTTAATGGTAATTCATCCCTATTATGCTATTGATTGCACCAAGGAGGTGATTCGTCATGAAAAGGGCATTTGTTATTTTGATAACGTTACTACTTCTGCTTATACCGACATTTTTAATAGCGGAGGAAGAGAAGAAAGCGGATGTAGAAAAACCAAAAACGATGTACGAAGTCGCACAAAAATTATATAAAGAGTATAACATTACGCCTCCAAGCGATTATGTGCCGCCTGCGGATAGCTATGTAGAAATGGATCAAAAGGCCTTGGATGAATTTGAACGACTTATGAGAGATGGATATGAACGAAATAAAAAAGTTAACATTGAAAATGAAAAGAAAATTAAAGCAATTGAAGCTCTAGATGGTGTTAAGTGGATTACTGGCTCTATCCCCATAGTTACTGTTAAAGTTCTAGACGATGGTAGCTGGATTATTCTCTCTATTGAAGAAACTGAGCTAATACCAAGGCCGGAAACTGACACGATAGAATAACCTGTTTTTGTGAATAAAATAAGCTTTTAGTAACCGCCGTAATGGAGGGTAAGCAGAATGCTGCACCACTTCTGATTACGGCGCTTTGTTTTTTGTTGCACTTGACCCCAGGGCATATATTTAATTGACTCCCAAGCCTCCATATTTGACCTCTATGCAGCCTTTCATGCGGGCTGTGGCTGGCCCGTTTGGATTTACCCGTATTTGCCCTGGCTATGATGAGTTAAAGGACACTTTATTGAAAACATGCATCCCACTCCGGCCCGCTGCAGCCAGCCGGGCGGAGACGCCGGCCAGCCAGAACTAGATACATAAAAGTATCTCATACATGCCGCCCGGGCGTCGGCGCCTGAAGGCCGCCTGGGATACAAATAAAAAGGGCGTGTCCCAAAAGTTAATTTAAAATGTTGAGCGACACGCTCCTTTTTATCATGGACAGATAAGAAAACACCTAAAATGCAGGCTTATATCGCCACTTTAGCCCTGATCTGGGCACAACAAAGCAAGGGAAGTCTTTCCCCTTGTGGATAACTTTTTGGGTTTGATCAGGCTGCCTTAGGGATATGTAAATGTTCTCCGCAGCGCCTGGCTTGGGTTTTGTTGTGGAGTTTGTTTATGTTGAATGCCATAGCCAGTAAAAGAAGCTCTGTCTGTACTTTTACCCGGCCGCGCAGAAGAAAACGGCGAAAACCCATATCCTGTTTCAAAACACCGAAGGCTCCCTCGACCTGAATTGAGCGGTTTATCCGTAAAAGAATACCTTCGTCGGTATTGATACGGGCTTGCATTTCCTGACGCTGTCTCTGAAAGTTTTTAGAAACATGAAGGTTTTTGCTTCGTTCCTCCAGGGGTATTTTGCTTGCGCCTTTAATACATTTTGTCTTGTGTGGACATCCGTCACAGTTGGTACAGGAATATACGGTGGTCACGAGGGTGCGTCCGGCTTTAGACTTGCTTTTTTTTCTCATATGCGGCTTGGATGGGATGACCCGCATGGCAGATGTAGCTGTCATTTTCAGCATCATATGGCATATTCTCCCGTTTGCCGATGTCACTCTTGTATTTTTTAGTCTTAGCCTGCTCATGGTTGGCAGGTTTGATGAAGGCCAGTTGTCCGTTCTCCTCGCACCAGGTGTAGTTATCTTCGCTCTCAAAGCCTGCTTCCGCCACCGGCTTGGTGTAGCCAAGAGGGAGGAGCTTTTCCATCATTGGGATGAATGTATCTATATCACTGCGGGCTTGGGAGATCATCGCAGCGACGATGTACTCGGCGTCTACCGCCAAGGTGACATTGTAGCCAGGCTTTGGCTGCCCGTTTTTCATGTGATCCTCTTTCATCCGCATGAATGTGGCGTCTCTGTCTGTCTTGGAAAAGCTGTTGCGCTCACCAAAGCTGTGGTTGTAGTCGTCATATTTTTTCTGGCGGGCCAGATAAGTGTTCTGTGGTTTCGATGGCTTTTTGTAAAGGGGATTTCCGTTTGCCTTTTCCCTGGGCGAATTTCTCCTCCCCCTTTTGGGCATAAAGCTTTTTGCGCAATTTCTTCATGTCTTTGGCCTGGATTTTTTCTCCTACATAGAAGCGTATCCCAAATTGCTTTGCCAGTTTTGGCAGTTCTGTCCTCATCTTTTCCTGCATTTTGGCCTCGCCTTTTTGGGTGGACTTCTTCCAGACGAAGCTGTAGCGGTTCGCATTGGCTTCAAGTTTCGTTCCATCGATAAAGACCTGTGAAAGCGATAGTTCTCCTGCCTCTGCCAAAAGGGCTATCAGTTGGGAGAACAACTCCTCCTCCACATCAGTCAGGCGCTCACTGCAAAAACGGGCGATGTTGCATGGTCGGGGGCCGCTTCCCGGTCCAGCAGGTACATGAAGTTTACATCTCGCCGGCAGGCTTGTTCTATCTTTTGGCTGAAATAGATTCCGTTCATCCGCCCATAAATCGCAATCTTGAAGAGACTCTTCGGTGACCTCTCGATTCTCCCCATCCGGGAGTAGGCAGCATACAATTTTCTGTAATCCATCCTTTCCAGTATGCTGTTTAAAAGCCTCACCGAATCGTCCGCCGGGATCATTTCTCCTATGTCCATCGGGATTACCAGTTAATATACATTCCCGGTTAATGTATAATCTGGCCGTAAAGTATTGTTCACAACTTATATTTTACAGCAAAAAACGGCTTCTGGCTTACGCCAGTCGCCGTCTTTTGTTCTTTTTATTTAGGTGCTGTTACTGCGACAGACCCTTTTGCTTATTTATATTAACACTACCTTCAGACAATTTTTTAAAACTCACGAATTGGTTTGGGTAGTTATCTACAGCTGTGCAGCATGTGCAGGGTCAATCTTTTAGATGGGGCAAAATTCCAGTCCCCTTGCGATCTGTTCTATATCCAAATCCGATAGAATAAATCCTCCATGAGTCAGATCAGCTCTTAAATTATCTCATTATGCCAAATGGGCAGCCAACCCAAGAAAGGAATTACTGACTCCCTAGGAAACCGTACTAACTGATCAATTTTAATCCAACAGCAGAGCCAAGCACAACGGCGATAGAAATAATCCTTGGTAAATTCCGTGGTTCACCATATATCAACATCCCTAGTATCGCTCCTCCCGAAGCCCCAATTCCTGTCCACACCGCATAGGCTGTTCCCATCGGCAAAGTTTTCATAGCAAGCGCCAGAAAAATAAAACTTAGACCAAAGCCGGTGACCAGTAGGGCAAGCGCCTTCCAATTGCGGTCCTTGTGCAGCTTGTTAATCATTGTAACTCCCATCATCTCGAAAACACCTGCAATTATGAGGTATAGCCAGTCCATATCATCGCACCTCCTTCTCTTTCTGGTTGCTTAGCAGCTTGAGACTGACCACTCCACTGAGCAGCAGCACAATTAAGGCGAGTTTAGCAGGTATAACAGGTGCATTGAACAGTAGAATTTCCGCCAATACGGTTCCCGCTGTTCCAAGTCCGACGAAGACGGCATATACCGTGCCAACGGCAATATTACGCGCAGCCATAATCATCAAGTAAAAACTGATGATTATGGCAATCAATGTCCCTCCCCATTCCCAAATACCCTCCGCATGCTTCAGCCCAATCACCCAACATACTTCAAAGAAAGCGGCAATCACAACAGATGCCCAGATTTTGTTCATATCTATCCCCTCCCTTTTAAGTATTAGCAAAAAAAATAATAAAACCCGGGAAAATAAGCTGCATTATTGCAGCTATTCTCCCGGGCTTTTATCCCTCCGTGATACAGCCGTAGGCTGTCGTTTACTCTCGGACCAGGCCAGCGAACTGCGGAACCCTAGAAAACTACTTATTATTTTTGAGCACATTATACACAGCAGGCTTTCAGTTGTCAAGAATGTATCGCAGCCCCTGCATCGATGCAACATTTGGAAGCACAAATTTGATATTCAAAATTAGTTCTGCCATGGGTTAAGGCTTCAAATTTCCAAGCGCTTGGAAATTTCGCCCTTCCTGCAGCCACCTATTATCACTTAGTTTGCTACCGGAGAGCATTGCCGCCTCCTCATAGACGGGGTTTTCTCCTTTGGGTTTGTCATCTTTAGATTCTCTTGCCTTAACTTTCTGCTCAGGATAAAACTCCGTCAGATGCTTCCAAAAGCGTTTGGGCATGAAATTCATACGACAGCGGGGATTATCCCTGCTTTCAATGGCAATGGTCTTGTAGAACTGCTGCCAGAGGCGGCGGTATTCTACTTCGCTTTCTTCCGGCTCCGGCAATTCCCAATCCTCAACATCCACGATTTCCGCTCTGCCCGCTTGATGGATTAGTGCGGCCTTATGAGTCTTGTCAAAAATCATAAAGACTTCATTGGGGTAACGGCTTGAGAAGTGAGCGGCCAAGAGAGGTAAAACGAAATTTTGGGGTTCAATCATGGCGACCAAGGCTTCGTTATAAATTGAAAACCGGACGAACCCTTTATAGCGGTGGCTTTCAAAGGTTAAGTTCTGTACCGCTTTTTGCAATGCGTTGACATGCTCATCAGTCAGCATCCCCATGACATTCCCTCCTACCTTGTACCCCAGCCTTAGAAAAAGAAAAATCAGCCGTTCCTTTTGCGGGGCACAGGTCAAGAAACCAAGTCTCACCAGTTCTTGTGCTTCCAGAGAAATTTTGATGGGGATAGAATCATACACGCGCTGAGCCTTTTGAGGGTCCGTCTCAATAGTCTTAAGGGTATCAAAGAGGCCAGGCTGGCCCTCCGGCGGGAGAATGTCGAGGGGGATTTCCTTCTCCTCGTAGCTTGTGAAGACACAGCACATGAGTCCTTCAAAGCTTCCGTCGTATTTGTAGACTAAAGTTGCCCCGTCAAACACTGAATCACATCCTCTCGGGAAATGGGTGGCTCCTCGAACAGGGCCAGTTGCTGGGGTGCCTGGGAGGGAAGACTGGCGATGACCTGCTCGGACATCAGGGCTTGCATCACGTTATGAGGAGTTACCTTAAGCCCCTCCAGGGTTTTTCCTTTGCAGAGAATAAAATACTGAGCACGCTTAAGAACAACGCCCAGCTTTTTCAACCCCGCAAAATCGAGATGGGCTATTTTCCGTGCCCGCAAAATCCGGCGGGCACTGGTTACACCAATTCCCGGTACCCGCAGGAGCATTTCATAAGGGGCTTGATTGATCTCGACGGGGAACTGGTCCAGATGATTAAGGGCCCAGTTGCATTTGGGATCAACATGTAGATTAAAATTTTGATGGCCTTCATCCAATAGTTCCCGGGCTTCAAAACCGTAGAACCGCAGGAGCCAATCTGCTTGATAAAGGCGATGCTCTCTCAACAGGGGTGGTTTTGCCGAAACTGCCGGCAACAGACTGTGTTCGGCAACCGGTATGTAAGCCGAGAAAAAGACTCGTTTCAGCTGATATTTTTTATACAGCCCTTCTGCCAGGGCCAGTATCTTATAATCGGTATCCGGTGTGGCGCCAACGATGAGCTGGGTACTTTGACCTGCCGGGACAAACTTCGGAGCATGGCGGTATTTGATCAGATCCGTAGTATTTTCCGTTATTTTACCTTTGATGAGACCCATAGGCCGGAGAATAGCTTCCTTGCTCTTATCGGGAGCCAAAAGCTTCAGGCTCTCCTGGGATGGGAGTTCGATATTAACGCTGACCCGGTCCGCCAGATAGCCCAGCCGGGTTAAAATCTCATTATCTGTACCGGGAATGGCCTTAACATGAATATATCCGGCAAACCGATACTCATGACGCAAAAGTTCCAAAGTCTTAATCAGTAGTTCGGACGTATAGTTCGAATTTTTAATGACCGCCGAACTCAAAAATAACCCCTCAATATAATTGCGACGGTAAAAATTAATCGTCAGCTCGGCAAGCTCCCGGGGAGTAAAGGCAGCTCTGGGAACATCATTGGAACTGCGATTGATACAATATTTACAGTCGTAGACACAGATATTGGTCAGCAGCACTTTAAGAAGGGTTATACACCGACCGTCTGCGGCAAAGCTATGACAGATCCCGGCCGCTACCGTATTCCCAATGCTGCCTGACCTACCCTTACGCTCGACCCCACTGGAAGTGCAAGCCACATCATATTTTGCTGAGTCTGTCAAAATAGTAAGTTTATCAAATACATCCATATCCGTCCCCTCCAATTATAAGAATATAACAGAACATATATTCTTGCAAGAGGGATTGTTTGTTCCCACGAAAAACTTTATCGTTTTTTATAATAGTCAAGGCAGCGAAAGAATAGCCCGCTGCCTTCTGATCCCCATATCACTCTAAGCCTAAATTGTAGGTCTCACTTTATGGTTCAACATATTCACTTGAAAAAATTATTTCACCCACCTGGTTGTAACCTATGATTTTACTTAATATTCCTTCCGAAGAATTCAATAAGACAAACCATACCTTGCCTTTTTCATTGCTGACAATGCGCGCTTTCTTTTCTATGTCTGAATTCTTTGTTAGGACCCCGATACTAACGATATCCCCTCTAAGAATTTCACCATACGCTAAGGGAAAAGGGCTTTTCACGTATCCTTTCGTAGAGGGAAAGTATTGAGCTGTTACTTCATCTATTCCAGTATGTTCTCCGCCGAATACCCATTTCCAGCCGCTGTTGGTCTTTTGGACATATCCAGCCGCTACGCTGTGAGCATTCCCGTCATTAATTCCTTTATGATAGAACACTACTTCTCCGTCATTTACTTTCTCACTATGGAGGATCGACACAACTTCTCTCCCGGATCTTTCTATTGCTTCCTCAATAGTTCGCCCTGAAGGATGATGTGTGTTATTAAATAATGTCCCCATAATTCCAAAAAACAAGACCATTATGACAGCAAACAATCTGCTCATGTTTCTCTCCACCACCTTATCAACAAAAATCGTCAGCTGTTCCTAATATTCTTCACGCAAACATAAATCCCTCTATTTTCCATTCAAGTATGATTATGAGCAAGCCGTAAATCTGATCATGTACAAATAACGGACGATTTCTTATTCAATGGATGGATGCAAAAACAAACCGGGAGATGCTTTTTACGGCATTCCCGGTCGAGTTATAGTCATTCTACCTATCTTTACTTAACCCTTAAGGCTTCACCAATCATTCCCTGGACACGGCTTGCCAGCTCTCCCACTTTCACCAGCTGAACTTCCCCTGTCTTGCGATCCCGAAGCTCGACTTCTCCATTGGCCAAAGTCTTGCTCCCTACTGTAACTCTCAGAGGATAGCCTACCAGGTCAGCGTCTTTGAACTTGACTCCCGGCCTCTCGTCCCGATCATCCAGGACGGCTTCCACACCGAGTTTCAGCAGCTCCTGGTATAAATTCTCGCCCGTCTCGCGGACTTGCTCATCTTTCATATTGACAGGAACGACGATCACATGATAAGGAGCGATGGGGATGGGCCAGATGATTCCATCCTTATCATTGTTTTGTTCAATAGCCGCAGCCATGGTACGGCTGACTCCAATACCATAGCACCCCATGACACAGGGATGCTCGGCCCCGTTCTCATCCAGGAATACGGCATTGAGAGCTTTGGAGTATTTGGTACCCAGTTTAAAGACTTGACCCACTTCAATGCCCCGTGCTTCTTGGAGAGGGCTGCCGCATTTGGGACAGGGCTCCCCGGCTTCCACCATGCGCAGGTCAAGAACCTGATCGATGCGGAAATCCTTCTCCGGTACAGCATCCACATAGTGCTTGTCCTCAGCATTGGCACCGCAAACAGCCTTAGCCATCAAAGGTACTTCCAAATCGGCAACCACCATCAAGTCTTTGGGAATACCGATAGGGCCTACAAAGCCGGGCTCACAGCCAAGTTTTTTCTGAACCGCCTCAGGACCGGCCAACTGCAGATTGATAAAGGGACCAAGTGCATTATTCACTTTGATTTCATTGATTTCCCGGTCTCCCCGCACCAGAACCAAGAAGAGCTTATCGTCTCCCTGATAAAGAAGGGACTTCACCAATTCATTTTGGGGAACTCCTAAGAATTCAGCCACCTGTTCAATGGTCTTTGCGTTAGGAGTATCCACACTACGGTAAGCACCGGCAGGAGTATCGCCGGCAACAGGGGCGGGCTTACATTCAGCCTTCTCCACATTGGCAGCGTAATCACAATCAGGACAATAGACGACGGCCGCTTCTCCAGATTCAGCCAAGACCATAAATTCATGAGTGCCCCCCGTACCGCCGATGGCTCCGGCATCTGCCTCTACAGGGCGGAAGGTTAAACCGCAACGGGTAAAGACCTGGGTGTAAGCATCATACATTTTCTTATAGCTTTCAGCTAAGCCTGCCTCATCCCGGTCAAAGGAATAAAGATCCTTCATGATAAATTCCCGGCCCCGCATTAAGCCAAAGCGGGGACGCCGCTCATCCCGGTATTTATTTTGAATCTGATACAGAAGCAAGGGCAACTGTTTATAGGAACGGATTTCTCCCCGTACCAGATCAGTAATGATTTCTTCATGAGTCGGTCCCAGGCAGAATTCCCGATTGTGGCGGTCATTAAGGCGCATCAGCTCCTGTCCGTATAAATCCCAGCGACCGCTCTCACGCCAGAGCTCGGCAGGCTGAATAATCGGGAGCAGGACTTCTTGACCTCCCTTAATATCCATTTCTTCCCGGACAATTTGTTCAATTTTGCGCAATACACGCAAGCCCAGAGGCAAGTAGGTATAGATACCGGCAGCGGATTTACGGATTAATCCTGCTCTAACCAGCAACTGATGACTAACCACTTCCGCCTCAGCAGGAACTTCCCGCAGGGTGGGATTAAGGATTTGGCTTACACGCATTAGTGTTGCTCCTTTCCATACTGTTTCACATAATTTTCGATTTCATGGAGTAAGGCGGGCAATAGTTCTTCTTCAGATAAACGGGCGACAATCTCCCCTTTTTTAAAGAGCAAGCCCATTCCTTTGCCGCCGGCAATACCAAAATCCGCTTCCCGGGCTTCTCCGGGTCCATTGACCGCACACCCCATAACTGCAACTTTCAAGGGGCGATCTAGCGGAGGAAGATTGGAGAGCTTGTCCTCAACCTTCTCAGCTAATTCAGCGAGATTCACCTGAGTACGGCCGCAGGTCGGACAGCTGATCAGCTCTACTCCCCGGTTTCTTAACCCAAGAACTTTCAAAATTTCCAAAGCTACAGGAATCTCTTGAACAGGATCCCCGGTAAGGGATACACGCAGGGTATCTCCTATCCCTTCGGCTAAGAGACTGCCGATACCTACTGCAGATTTTACCACTCCGGAACGAACCGTTCCTGCCTCAGTGACTCCTATATGAAGGGGATAATCCACCCTTTCCGCCATTTTGCGGTAAGCTTCAAGCATCAAGGGGACATGGGAAGCCTTTAAGGAGACTTTGATTTTGTCATAGCCTTCTTCTTCAAGCAAATGTATATGCCCTAAGGCACTTTCCACCATTCCTTCAGGGGTGACTCCCTGATATTTTTCCAGGATTTCTTTTTCCAGTGAACCGGCATTAACCCCGATCCGAATAGGTATCTCTCTTTCCTTACAGGCCCGGACAACCTCCTGCACCTTCCAGCGTGCGCCGATATTGCCCGGATTCAGTCTTAACCCGTGAACACCTTGTTCGATAGCCAGCAAAGCCAGCTGATAATCGAAATGGATGTCGGCGATGACGGGAAGCTCGCTCTTCAAGGCAATGTCTTTGAGAGCATGGCCCGCATCCCGATCCAGCACGGCCAGCCGTACCACCTCACACCCAGCTTTGGCCAAGGCGTTAATCTGAGCCAGGGTACTGGAGATGTCCCGGGTATCTGTATTGGTCATAGATTGGACGACGATAGGAGCTCCTCCCCCTATGGTTACATCTCCAATCCTTACGGTTTTCGTCATCTTGCGCTCCACATTGAGGCCTCCTTATCCTTTGCCTGAAAAGAGTTTTAAAATATCTTGATAAGTGACTGCCAACATTAAGCACATTAAGAAAATGAAGCCCAGAAAATGAATAAAGTTTTGTCGTTCGGGGTTCATAGGTTTACCCCTCAGTCCCTCGATCAGCAAAAAGACCAGGTGGCTTCCATCAAGGGCTGGAATGGGAAAAAGATTAAGGAGGCCCAGTTGAATACTCAATATCCCGATAAATCCTAAATAATTCTCCCAGCCTGACTCAGCACTTTGATCGATGGCTTGAACAATGGCTACCGGTCCTCCCAGTTCAGCCTTCGTCTCACCTGTAATCATCTGAGCTAAGGTGACTAAGATCAAACGAGTGAAATTAATGGTCTGTTCCAGCCCATAGCGTGCCGCTTCCAGTAAACTCGTCTTCTGATAGGTAACCTCCGGACTGATCCCCACCAGACCGTTTCCTGAGGTGGGGTCTTTCTGGGTCGTTATGGTTAGGGCTCTTTGCATTCCTTGATGCTCAACCACAAGAACAACCTCTTGCTCAGGCTTAATATGAATCGCTTGGGTTAAATCCGTCCAAGTAGAAGTCTCGACTCCATTGACCGAAACAATTTTATCCCCGGGCTCAATCCCGGCGGCCTGAGCAGGCATTCCTTGAATCAGCGAACCTACGACATTGGTATTGGTTGCTGTGGCGATGCCAAAATAGGCAAAGACAATCATGAATAAAAATATAGCCAAGACTAAATTCATAATGGGTCCTGCGGCGATAACCGACATGCGCTGCCATACTTTTTTGTTATTGAAGCTGCGCGGATCTGTGGTAGGGGCTAAAACCTGGTTCCCATTTTCGTCTGTCTCAGCATCCATTCCATAAAGCTTTACAAAGCCACCTAAAGGAACCAGCCTTAGGGAGTAAGCAGTTTCTTTGCCTTTAAAACCGATGATCTTCGGCCCAAATCCAAAAGCAAACTCCAACACCTTAATGCCATTTAAACGGGCCACAATAAAATGACCGAGTTCATGAATCATAACCAGCAGCCCGAAAGCAAATACCACAGCTATAGCACTTACCAAACTAAACCCTCCTCCATTCTTCCACTATGAATGGTGTCCTTGCTCATGTTTCTCTTAATCTTATACCAATCTATCTTCAACTATGCCTTGTCTTATTCGAAAGGATGAGCTCTTCCGTGCGAACACGCGCCCAATGATCCGCATTAAGTATGGTTTCCAAATCTGTAGCATCTAACACATCATGCTCCCAGCAAACCTTATCCACCAAGGCGATGATTTCCGGATAGGACACCCTGCGTGATAAAAAGGCATGAACCGCAACTTCATTGGCAGCATTCATAACAGCCGGCAAAGTCCCTCCCCGTTTTCCACAAGCATAGGCAAGCTTCAAGGCAGGAAAATCATAATCCTCCGGATCAAAAAAGGTTAAGCTCTTTCCCCGCAGATCAAGCCGTTCCAATGGATTAGGCCAGCGGGTCGGGTAAGCTAAGGCATACTGGATAGGCAAACGCATATCCGGTCTCCCCAATTGGGCCAGGACACTCCCGTCACAGTATTGGACCATAGAATGAATCACACTTTGGGGATGAATCAATACCTCGATCTGCTCATACTCCATATTGAAGAGGTGATGAGCCTCGATAACTTCTAAACCTTTATTCATCATGGTCGCTGAATCAATGGTTATCTTTGCTCCCATAGCCCAATTAGGGTGCTGGAGAGCTCTTTCCGGAGTGACTTCTTTCAACTGTTCTTCAGACCATCCCCGGAAAGGACCGCCGGAAGCGGTAAGTATGATCTTCTCCAGGGTACGCGAATCACTTTCCATACATTGGAAGATTGCAGAATGCTCACTATCCACCGGAAGAATAGCTCTACCCAGCCTTCTGGCTGTCTCCATAACCAACTCGCCGGCGGCAACCAAAGTTTCTTTATTGGCTAAGGCAATATCTTTTCCCGTCTGCAAAGCTTCCAGGGTCGGTTCTAAACCAATCCGTCCGCTGATAGCAGTTACCACCGTATCCGGCACCTCATCTGTAACCGTTCGCAGGAGCCCCTCCATCCCATGAACCACTTCGATGTCCAGGTCTGCTATCCTATGCTTTAACTCCAGAGCAGCCTTTTCCTCCATCAGCCCAATGATCTGGGGCCTGAACTCCCGGGCTTGGAGTTCAATTTCCTTGACATTCTTCCCTGCCGCCAAAGCAAAAACTTCTAATTTCTCCGGATTCTGACGCACAATATCCAGGGTTTGTGTTCCAATAGACCCCGTAGAGCCTAGAATTGTCAATCTCTTCACGCGCTCACTACCTTCTTATTTTCCAAAAAAGCCTGCTTTTCTTAAAGCTTCATAAATAATCACTAAACCCGGTCCTAAAATCAAACCAAAAGCACCCAATAATTTCAAACCAACATACATGGAAATAATGGTGGCCAAGGGATGAATCCCAATATTTTGGGACATGATTTTAGGTTCGATAATTTGCCTTACGACCATGGCTATCAAATATATGATTAAGAGCTTAATGCCCTCAGATACCGAACCCAAAATAAACAAACCAACAATCCAAGGGACAAAAATCATCCCTGTTCCGACGATGGGCAATAAATCTAAAAAGACAGAAATAAAACCAATGGTGAAGGCATAGGGGTTACCCATCCATACTAATCCTAAAGTCAAAATAAGGCCGGTTACAGAAATAAGTATGGCTTCCGCCCGAACGAATCCAACCACCGCAGCCCCCAGATCCCGGCTTACGGAATGGGCACTGGGCTTCCACTTTCGAGGGATCAGGTTGCTGAAAAAATTCTTGACTCCCGGGTAACTGGCACTCATAAAGAAGGTGGCAACGATGGATACGACTAAGACCACAAAAACTCCCGGCAAGGCGGAAATGAAATTCAAAAGAATCTTGCTGCCCGCGAGAGCCCAGCCCTGCAACGAGTCAATGAGTCCCTGAGTGGCATTATTGATGGAAATTTGGACTTGAGGATTGAGCTGGATAAAGTTGTCGACTGTGTCGAGAATGTTGTTAAAAAAAGTCACCAAATACCCGTAGCTAGGGAAAGAATGACCCAGGTCAGACAGCTCTGTATAGAGACGGGCTATAATCAAAAAGACGATACTGCCAATTCCAAAAATAGCAAGAACTAAGGCCAAAATTGCGGCGATGGGTCTGCTTGCCTTTAATCCGCGCATAAATCGTATGACCAAAGGTTCCAGCAAAAGGGCGATGAAAAAAGCAATAATGAAAGGTAAAAGCGCAGCAAGGAGTTGACTCATAACCCGGCTGAAAACAGGCATAAACTCCACAAAGAAAAATGTAATAACTTTGAGCAGCACCAAAATAAAGGTAATAACCGCTAAGCGATTAATATTTTGTTTAAGCTTCGGTTCCTCCTGAAGATTCACAGAATCACCTCACAAATAATGCCCAATAATACATAATGGGTATCACAAATAAAAGACTATCAAAGCGGTCGAGAATTCCCCCATGTCCTGGAATAACCTTCCCTGAATCTTTAATGTTTGCACTGCGTTTCAGGGCGGATTCGAACAGGTCACCAATCTGAGCACTGACAGCTACGACAATGCTTAAAACAATGTACGCTATAAAAGGGGCGCCGCCAATAATTTTCCACGCCAGGATGCCGCTTAGAATACAAAAAACCAGTCCCCCTAAGGAACCCTCTATGGTCTTTTTGGGACTGACGTGAGGGGCAAGTAAGCGCTTCCCCATGACTCTCCCTATAAGGTATGCAAAAGTGTCCGTAGCCCATACCAAAATAAACGTGAGAATTGCCCAAGCTATTCCTTCAGAGAATCCTCGGATAAGATAGAGATGAGAAAACAGCACCACAGTGTAAATCGGAGCAAAACAATTATACCCTGCTTCTCCCAAATTAACCCTGGGATACCCTAAAGCCATTCTTCCCATAGCAAACAAAAGCCATGCAATCATTAAAGGAAATTTCCATTGGGTTTCGCCCGCAAACATCAGGTATAGCCATACCATGGAAAAGATACCCGAACTTATAGTCCATGCTTTAAATCCTAATTTTTCACCAATGGCCAGAGCTTCCTTAAGCGCTATGAGGGAAACCGTCGTCACAAGTAAAGCAGTATATACCCCTCCCAAATATGTCAATCCCAATATAATAGGGACAAAAACCAAGGCGCTTAGTGTTCTTGTCAGCATATGATACTCCTTACCGCTTGTTCAACCCGCCAAAACGACGCTCCCGCTTCTGAAACTCCAGAAGCGCTTCAATCAGTTGATCCGGATTAAAATCAGGCCACAAACATTCTGTGACAACAATCTCGGTGTAAGCAATCTGCCATAATAAAAAATTACTTACACGCAACTCCCCCGAAGTCCGAATGAGTAAATCCGGATCAGGTAATCCTGATGTAAACAGATGTTGTGAGATAACTTCTCCCGTAATTTCTTCAGGTGTCAACTCTTTCTTCATGACTTCTTCACAGAGCCGCCGTACTGCTGAAGTTATTTCTGCACGTCCACCATAATTTAAGGCTAGATTGAGAATAAGCCCCCTATTGTTCTCTGTTTTTTTAATAGAGCGCTTTAATTCTTTTTGCGCTTCCGAAGGGAGCTGTTCCATATTGCCAATCATTTGTATGCACACCTTATTCTGGTGGAGTTCATCCAATTCACGTCGTAAGTAATCGATTAATAGATTCATTAAAATATTGACTTCATCTTTGGGTCTACTCCAGTTTTCGGTGGAGAAAGCGTAAACCGTTAAGACCTCAATGCCAAGATTTGAACAAGCCTTAACAATATCCCTCAGTGCTTCGACGCCGGCCTTATGACCTACCGCTCGGGGTAAGCCTCGCTTCTGAGCCCAGCGGCCATTCCCATCCATGATAATAGCTATATGCCGCGGCAAATTATTCTTATCCAGCTGATCGACTAAGGTTTTGCTTTTCTCTTTTTTGTCCCAAAATCTATGCCACATTTCCATACCTCCAATGGGCAGACCTTAAAGAGGGTAAAGACCCCCTTATGTTTAAAGGGGGTCAAATCCACTGGAAATCAAACTTCCATGATTTCCTTTTCCTTTATACCCATAATACGATCAATTTCTTTTACGAATTTATCGGTCATCTTTTGTACATCATCCTGAGCCCGTTTGACTTCATCTTCTGAAGCCGTATGGTCTTTTTCCAGTTTCTTAAGGTCGTCATTGCAGTCCCGGCGGATGTTGCGTACTGCAACCCGGGATTCTTCAGCTTTTTTCTTCACAGTCTTTACGATTTCTGTTCTTCGTTCAGCGGTTAACTGAGGAATGATTAGACGAATAACTGCACCATCGCTTGAGGGATTCAATCCTAAATCAGATTTCAAAATCGCTTTCTCGATCATGGGCAGACTGGATTTATCCCAGGGCTGAATCGCAAGCATGCGAGGCTCCGGAACTGAAATATTGGCCAGCTGGTTCACTGGAGTTTGGGTCCCGTAGTACTCCACGGTGATCTTATCCAGCATGTTGGGATTGGCCCGCCCTGCACGAATCGTAGAATATTCTCTTTTTAGCGCTTCCACTGCTTTGACCATACGGTCTTCTGCTTCTTTTAAAACGTCATTAATCATTATTTATCCCTCCCTACATAGGTTCCAATGGATTCACCCATGATTCCTTTTAGGATATTACCCTTTTTGTTTAGGTCAAACACGATAAGAGGAATATTATTGTCCATACACAATGAAGCTGCTGTAGAGTCCATAACGCCCAATCCCTGGCTAAGAACATCTAGGAAGGTCAGTCTGTCATATTTCTTAGCTTCAGGATTTTTCAGGGGATCACAATCATAAACTCCATCCACACGTTTGGCCATAAGGATGGCTTCGGCTTCAATCTCCGCAGCACGCAGTGCTGCCGTGGTATCCGTTGAGAAATAAGGGTTTCCGGTCCCAGCCGCAAAAATAACAATGCGTCCTTTTTCAAGGTGGCGGATAGCCCGTCTTCTAATATAAGGTTCCGCCACTTGTCTCATCTCAATAGCGGACAAGACACGAGTAGCCGCACCAGCCTTTTCCAAGGCATCCTGCAACGCTAAAGCGTTCATTACCGTGGCAAGCATTCCCATATAATCCGCATTGGCCCGGTCCATCCCTTGATTGCTTCCCGCAATTCCTCTCCAGATGTTTCCACCACCAACCACTAAGGCCACTTCTACTCCAAGCTTCTGGATTTCAACAACTTGTTCTGCAACGGCTACAAGCATATCATGAGCAATACCAAAGCCCTGATTCCCGGCTAACGCTTCTCCGCTAAGTTTTAAGATAACCCGGCGATATCGTGGTGTTTCCATTGCTGAACCTCCAAATACATATTTCTACATAACGAAAAATAATCCTCTTCGCTATTCTAAAAAGAGAACACCTAAGTGTCCTCTAATTGCTTACCTTAGCGGTTCATTTCTTTCATAACTTCTGCAGCAAAGTCTTCTTGACGTTTCTCGATCCCTTCGCCCATTTCATAGCGAGTAAAGCGACGAATCACGATACGTTCTCCGATCTTAGCAGTCTTTTCAAGTACGAGATCATTAATGGTCTTATCCGGATCTTTCACAAATTCTTGCTCAAGCAGACATACTTCTTTATAGTATTTGGAGATCCTTCCTTCGACCATCTTATCAACGATCTTCTCGGGTTTTCCTTCATTTAGAGCCTGAGCTCTGAGAATATTCTTTTCATGCTCCAGTTCCTCTTCAGGAACATCCGCTTTCGAAAGGTAAAGGGGCTTTGCCGCAGCAATTTGCAACGCGATATCTCTGGCAAATTGTTTGAAATCATCCGTATTGGCCACGAAATCTGTTTCACAGTTGATTTCGAGCATGACGCCGATTCTTCCGCCGCCATGAATATAGGCTTCAACGATTCCTTCGGCTGCGATGCGTCCTTCTTTCTTGGCTGCAGCAGCGAGACCTTTTTCACGAAGGAAATCAATCGCTTTATCCATATCGCCACCGACTTCGTTAAGAGCTTTTTTACAATCCATCATTCCGGCTCCGGTACGTTCACGGAGCTCTTTTACTTGAGCTGCACTAACTTCTGCCATGTTAAAACCCTCCAAACATTTGTATGTATTTCTTTCGACAGGACATTACAGAAAAGGAGCAGGATGAGCATCCGGGAAGCTTAACCAACCCTTCTTCACCCTGCCCCTCTACTTAATCCACATTTACCCGTATGGGGGATAATTATTCAGCAACGACTTCTTCAGCAGCTTCTTCTGCTGCTTCTTCAGCTTCATCGCTTCCTTGTTGTCCCTCAATGATGGCATCCGCTATACGACCTGTTAAGAGCTTCACTGCACGAATTGCGTCATCATTCGCTGGAATGACCACGTCGATTTCATCAGGATCACAGTTCGTATCCACAATACCAACGATAGGAATGTTCAAGCGATGGGCTTCAGCCACAGCGATCCGCTCTTTGCGTGGATCCACAACGAACAAAGCATCCGGAAGTCTTTTCATGTTCTTGATTCCGCCTAAGAATCTCTCCAACTTCTCCATTTCATGGCGAAGTGAAGCAACTTCCTTTTTAGGAAGAACCTCGAATACTCCTTCAGCTTCCATCTTTTCCAATTCACGAAGACGGTTAACACGCTTTTGAATGGTTTGGAAGTTGGTCATCATGCCGCCGAGCCAACGCTCATTGACATAATACATACCGCAGCGTTCAGCTTCTTCTTTCACTGACTCCTGGGCTTGCTTCTTAGTACCGACAAACAAAACAGTACCGCCATCTGCCGCTAAATTCCGCACGTAATTGTAGGCTTCTTCTACCTTTCTTACGGTTTTTTGCAGGTCAATGATATAGATACCATTGCGCTCCGTAAAAATGTAACGAGCCATTTTAGGATTCCAACGACGAGTTTGATGACCGAAGTGAACACCGGCTTCTAGTAATTGCTTCATAGAAATTACAGCCATTGTGTTGCACCTCCTTTCTTGTTTTTTTCCTCCGCAGGTTCATCTTTTGGCTTACCCTGATCTCAGGGAACTTAAGCCGCCATCCCTCTGCGTGTGTAGTCATTTCACACTGCGAATAGGATATCATAGTTGGAACTCCAATGCAACAAAAAGCTTATGCACAGGAAAAGTTTGTCCGAATTTCATTCTCTTTGATGTACTGCTCCAACTCTGTCATCAGTTCCGGAAAAGGAAAATAGAGATCGCTGAGATAATAATCTTGTTTTTTGGTTTTGATCTGAACGATTTCCTTGCCTTGCTTGGTCGTAAAAAGGGCAATTCGGCGAATCTCAGCAGGGGAGAGGCTGTACTCTCCCCTCAGAGAACCAAAGACTAACCGATTGTCACTGATCCGAAAACTCTTGCTCCGTCCATAAACACATACGGCGACAATCCCCAGAGCGGTAAGACCATAGATAACCCGCAGTATATTCGTTTCCAAAGCCGAAATCTTTAATCCGTAGTGCAGACCAGCTAAAGCAAGTGGGGCAATGACGAGATATAGTCCCCCGGGAATCAGCAAAGGCTTCACTTGATAGGAATAAACCTGTTCTTCCATCGAGATCCCTCCACCTTTGTGTTTACAGGGATTATTTATTGTGGCTGATTTTGTCCAGCTCTTCCAGGAGATAATCATTCAATACGCGGATGTAGGTCCCTTTCATCCCTAAAGATTTGGATTCAATCACACCGGCGGATTCAAATTTTCTTAAGGCGTTGACAATGACGGAACGGGTAATTCCCACACGGTCGGCGATCTTGCTGGCAACCAGTAATCCATCCCCGCCTCCCAGTTCGGCAAAGATATGCTCTACAGCTTCCAATTCTGAATAAGACAAGGTGCCTACAGCGATTTGGACAGCCGCTTTCTTCCGGGCTTCTTCTTCTGCCCGCTCAGCTTTTATCCGCAGGATTTCCATACCAACTACTGTAGCTCCGTATTCAGCAAGGATTAAATCTGCTTCGCTGAAATCCTGATCGAATTTTGCCAATACTAATGTTCCCACGCGTTCTCCGCCTCCGAGAATCGGGACAATCGTGGTAATTTTATTGTTGAAATGACAACGCTCTTTTTCGTTAAATACGCATCCGTTGGCTACTTGAGTTGTATTGGACCGAGTTTCTGTTACCTTTAATAATCCTTCATTATAGCTTTCAGGAAAACGCTCGGTATGAACAACGATGTCTTCCATGGTGTTGCAGCCAAAATTAGGCATAAAGCTATAGCCCAGAATCTTGCCACGCCGTCCTACGATATAGCAGTTGGACTGAATGGATTCACTGAGCACATTGGCCATTTCATCGAAGTCTACTGGATGTCCGGCAGCCTTCTGGATTAATTTACTGATACCTCTTGTTTTTTCCAATAAGTTTTTCATTGCGAAAATTCCTCCTATTATTTAAACCCTGATTCAAATTCCCTGTTAAAGGATATACCTGGAAAGATCCTGATTCCTTACGATATTTCCAAGCCGGTGTTGAATATATTCCCGATTAATCGTAACCGTATAATCTTCAGGCAGCTCCGAGGCCTCGAAGGACAATTCCTCCAAGACTCTTTCCACGATGGTATGAAGTCTTCTGGCCCCGATGTTTTCTGTGTTGGAATTCACTTCGTAGGCAACTTTTGCTAATTCATCAATAGCATTCTCTGTAAACTCGACCTTTATCCCTTCGGTTTCCAGCAGAGCACTGTACTGCTTAATTAATGAGGATTGGGGCTCAGTCAGAATCCGTTTAAAATCCTCAATGCTCAGGGATTCCAGTTCAACCCGGATGGGAAAGCGCCCCTGAAGCTCGGGAATAAGGTCCGATGGTTTGGCCACGTGAAATGCACCGGCTGCTATAAACAGGATGTGATCGGTCTTTACGGGTCCGTACTTTGTGTTAATCGTGGAGCCTTCCACAATAGGCAGTATGTCCCTCTGGACGCCTCCCCTGGATACATCGGGACCCGAAGCTCCCTCTCTTCCGGCAATCTTATCGATTTCGTCGAGGAAAACCATCCCTTCTTGTTCTGCCCGGCGAATCGCTTCTTGAACAGCTTCATCATGATCAATGAGCTTCTGTGCCTCTTCAGTGGTTAGGATACGACGAGCCTCTCTGACTGTAACTTTCCGTTTATGCCGCTTTTTGGGAAGCATTCCTGCCATCATATCCTGAAGATTTGTATTAATTTCCATGCCGGTTCCTAAAAAATCAGGGAGAAGGGGTTGGTTGTCCTCTACCTCAACCTCGATGACTTGATCATCAAGTTCTCCACTGCGCAAGCGTTCACGTATAAACGACCGATCTCTTTCAATCTCGGGAGTTACCGTCTCATCTTTTTCTTGTCCTTGGTTAAACAAAAATTGGAAAGGGTTTGACGAATTATTTTCCTGGCGTTTCCCTGGAACGAGTAGGGCTTCAAGGCGCTTTTCCGCAGCTTGTGCAGCCTGAATCTCCACCTCTTCCATCTTCTCCGTCTTAACCATGCGCAAAGAAATTTCCACTAAATCACGGATGATGGATTCAACATCTCTGCCCACATAGCCCACTTCCGTAAACTTTGTGGCTTCCACTTTAAGAAAAGGAGCTCGTACCAGTTTGGCCAGGCGTCTGGCAATCTCAGTTTTCCCAACCCCTGTGGGGCCTATCATGAGAATATTCTTAGGGAGAACTTCTTCTTGCATCCCTTCGGGAAGCAAGCTCCTTCTGAAGCGATTACGGAGAGCTATTGCTACTGACCGTTTAGCTTGGTTTTGACCTACGATATATCGATCCAGTTCCCGGACAGTTTCCCGTGGTGTAAGTTGTTCCATTGGCTCCCCTCCTTACAGTTCTTCAACAATAATTTGGTCATTGGTATATACGCAAATAGACGAAGCAACCTCCATAGCCTCTTGAACAAGCTGTGCAGGTTGGAGATCTGTATTTTTAACCAATGCCCGGGCTGCTGCTAAAGCATAGTTACCACCGGAGCCAATCGCCGCTATTCCATCGTCAGGTTCGATGACCTCACCAGAGCCTGAAATTAAGAGCATGCTTTGTTTATCTGCTACAATGAGCAGAGCTTCAAGATTGCGAAGTGCCTTATCCATCCGCCAGTCTTTGGCAAGCTCTACAGCAGCTCGTTGGAGATTTCCTTGGTATTCCTCAAGCTTATTTTCAAATTTCTCGAAGAGTGTAAAAGCATCGGCAACGGAACCAGCGAACCCGGCAAGAACTTTGCCGTGGAACAGTCGGCGCACTTTTCTTGCTTTATGCTTCATAACAGTTGCCTGGCCCATAGTAACCTGGCCATCACCAGCCATTGCTACCTGGTTATCCTTTTTTACGGCAACGATGGTCGTTGCATGGAACATAGGAATACCTCCTTATATCGGCAGTTTACAGAATTATTGGGTAAGTGTCAAGGGAAGTTGTGTACAATTGTTGTCTTTTTGTGAAAATTTACAAGCCCCTTACATTTTCTTTGCCCGGGGATGACTTTGCTCATAGATTTCCCGTAATCGTTCCTTCGTTAAATGAGTATAGATCTGGGTAGAGGAGAGCTTGGCATGCCCCAATAGCTCCTGGACGCTGCGAAGATCAGCTCCGCCATCAAGTAAATGGGTGGCAAAGGAGTGACGAAGCATATGGGGATGAAGGTGTTGTGATAACCCAGCCTCCAGCGCCAATCCATCGAGAATCCGGCGTATGGAACGAACGGATAACCGCGATCCCTGGTAATTCAAGAGTAACGCCTCTTGTTCATCCTCTCTCATGTTCAGATACTTCCGGGCGGCTTCCAGGGCGTAATGGGTTAAGGGAACGATTCTCTCTTTATTTCCTTTTCCGCGAACCCGAAGAAGGGAAGTCCCCTCATCGATATCCTGACGATTAAGATCGGCCAGCTCGCTGACCCGTAAGCCGGATCCGTAGAGCAATTCCAGGATCACCTGATCCCGCGCCCCCAGCAGTGTGGTGCAGTCAGGAGTGTGAATCAGTTTATCCAGTTCTTCTATCGAGAGAAAGTGGGGCAGCTTCCTTCCTAACTTAGGGGTGGCTATGCGCTGAATAGGATTTTTCTGCAGGATTCCTTCCCGGCATAGGAATTTAAAAAAGGCTCTCAAGGCAGAAAGTTTGCGGGCCATGCTTTTTCTCTCCAGGCCCCGGTCCGTCATTTCCCCAAGGAAACTGCGAACGATGTATATATCCACCTGATCGACGGTTATTTTTTCCGGTTCTTCGCCTAACTCCCGGGCGGCGAAATCAAAGAATTGGATGAGGTCATTATGGTAAGCTATGAGCGTATGCTCAGATCGGTTTTGGGTTTTAAGGTGGCCGTCGAATAAGCTGAGGGCATGATCGGCTTGCATGGTGCATTCTCACCTCTTCGTTTTTAGAATGAAAACTTTGGCCGGGTCGTGTAGCTTTGCGCACAACGCTCTCTCCGTAGCTCCAGGGCTGGTCAACTCGCTTTCTTAACAGCTACGCCAAACCCCGCTGCTTTCTGCATGCGAACCGTGGCTGCGCTATGTTAAGAAAGCCTCGTTGACCCGACCGCCCCTCCACTAAATCCGTTCGCTTTTGTGCGCAAAGCTACGCTTGCGGGTCCTTTTCACGTCCTCATAAGATACTCGAACAAATGCTTGAAAACCCACCCAAGGATTATGCTTTCCGAAAGAGAACAGCTTTAGGCGAGCGGATACCGAACTTCGCGAAGAGCCTGAGCGATTAGTTCGGTCCGCGCAGACTATAGAGTGAACGTGGAAAATATAATCCTGGAGAGTTTGCTTTCACTTAATTAAGCCCCTCCGCTGCTTTGAACTCCTCCAGCTTCGCCAAAGCCCGTTCGGAGATTTTTGCGTTTTTCTCCTTTTTAGCTTTGATACGGACCTCTAGAGGTGGGAGAAGACCGTAGTTGATGCTCATGGGTTGGAAGTCCACGCTGGGGGATCCTTCTAAATGGCGAGCCAGAGAGCCAAGGGCTGTTTCCTGTGGGAAAATAAGGGTGGGCAGGTTCTTGAGGCGGCGAACGGCGTTGAGACCTGCCACTAAGCCGCTGGCTGTAGATTCTACATAGCCTTCTACTCCGGTGATTTGACCGGCAAAAAAGAGATTGGGCGATTTTTGGAGGCTGTAGTCGGCCTTTAATACTTTGGGGGCATTTAAGAAGGTATTGCGATGCATGACTCCGAAACGGACGAATTCGGCATTTTCTAAGCCGGGGATAAGACGGAAAACCCGTTGCTGCTCTCCCCATTTGAGATGGGTTTGGAAACCCACCAAATTAAAAAGGGTCCCTGCGCGGTTTTCTTTGCGGAGCTGTACAACAGCATAGGATCGTTTGCCAGTGCGTGCATCGATAAGGCCTACGGGTTTAAGAGGGCCAAAGGTCAGGGTTTGCTCTCCCCGGGCTGCCATGACCTCGACGGGCATACAGCCTTCAAAGATTTTACCTTTTTCAAAGCCTTTGACTTCAGCCGTCTCGGCCTTGATGAGTTCGTTGTAAAAAATTTTGTATTCTTCTTCAGTCATGGGACAATTCAAATAATCTGGGTCCCCTTTATCATAACGAGAGGCCCAGAAGGCTTTTTCCATATTAATCGACTCTAAGGTAACGATGGGAGCTGCAGCATCGTAAAAGGAAAGGGCATCCTCACCTGTCACCTTCTGGATGTCCAGCGCTAAATCCTCCGAGGTCAATGGCCCTGAGGCAATCACAGCAATACCCGATGGGGGAAGTGACTTGACCTCTTCCCGGTGAACTTGGATCAGGGGATGCTCTTCGAGAATTTTCGTTATTTCTTGAGAAAATTTCTCACGGTCAACGGCTAGAGCGCCTCCCGCAGGTACAGCGTACCGGTCTGCTGCTCTCATGAGTAACGAATCCAGCCGGCGCATCTCTTCTTTTAACAGTCCGGCTGCGTTATCCAATCCTGCCCCTTTAAGAGAATTACTGCAGACCAATTCGGCAAAATGCTCTGTATGATGGGCCGGTGTCATTTTCACCGGCCTCATTTCATAAAGCTCAACTTCTATTCCTTGTCGGGCAATCTGCCAGGCGGCTTCCGCTCCGGCCAGACCTGCCCCGATCACTGTAATGGCTGACATATTATTCTGCTTGCTCCTCTACTTGCTTGTCAAAACGGCATTCGGAATTCGTACAGACATATTTTTTCCCTTGCTTCGAGGTTTTAACCACCATTAATCCTCCGCATTTTGGACAGGGTTCCGGTGCCGGCAACTCCCAGGATACGAATTCACATTCCGGATAAGTGCTGCAGCCATAGAATTTTCTGCCCTTTTTGCTGCGCCGGATAACAAGCGGGTTCCCGCAATCGGGGCATGACCTTCCGACCTCTTCCAACAAAGGCTTTGTATTGCGGCATTCGGGGAAGCCTGGGCAAGCCAGAAATTTGCCATAACGTCCCATTTTGATCACCATGTTACGTCCGCAGTTTTCACAGATTTCCTCCGATACCTTATCTTCGATTTGTACTTTACCCATAAGCTGATCGGCTTCCTCTAAGGATTCCGCAAAGGGGCCATAGAATTCCCGAATGACGGCTTTCCAGGGTAAAGCCCCTTCTTCAATATCATCCAGCCTTTTCTCCATATTTGCGGTAAATTCCAAATCCACAATTTCCGGAAAATACTCTGTCAGAATGGAGATGACGATTTCTCCCAATTCTGTAGGAGAAAGCTGTTTTCCTTCTTTAGCCACATAGCCCCGTGATTGGATCGTTTCGATAGTAGGGGCATAGGTACTGGGCCGGCCAATTCCCTCCTCCTCCATTTTTCGCACCAAGGAAGCTTCCGTATACTTAGGAGGCGGTTCTGTAAAATGCTGCTTCTCTTGGAGATGAACGGCACTAAGACTCTCATGGGGCTGAATATTGGCCGCGAGGGTCCCTTCTTGTTGGTCCTCATTCTCATCCTGTCCATCTTCGTAAACGGCAAGATATCCAGGAAAACGCACCGTGGAAGCGTTAGCACGAAACAGGTACTCACCGGCTTCTACTTCAACGGTTAACGTATCAAGGATAGCCGCGCTCATTTGGCTTGCTAAGAAACGGTCCCAGATTAATCGGTAAAGACGAAGTTGATCCCGGGACAAGAATTCCTTCATGGAGTCCGGGGTTCTCAATATGGAAGTAGGGCGAACGGCCTCATGAGCCTCTTGGGCCCGGCCTTTGCTTTTAAATTGACGTGGTTCCGGCGGGTAATAATCCTCCCCATAGTGATCCACAATAAAATCCTTGGCTTCCTCCTGAGCAATTTCCGAAATCCTCACGGAGTCGGTACGCATATAGGTAATTAAACCTATACCTCCTGCTTTACCCAGCTCTATCCCTTCGTAGAGCTGTTGGGCCAGCATCATGGTCCTTTTGGGTGACATATTCAGCTTGCGATGAGCTTCCTGTTGCAGGCTGCTGGTGGTAAAGGGAGGGGATGGTTGTTTCTTTTTCTCCCTGGTACGAACATCTTTAACCCGGTATGACTGGTCGGCCAGTTCTTGGAGAACCTTCTTCATCTCTTCTTCCGAAGCAATGGTGATCTTGTGATCCCCTTTCCTGGCAAGCTTAGCAGAAAATACCCCTCCCTCACTTTTCAAGGAAGCGGTCAATGTCCAGTACTCTTCCGGAATAAACTCCCGTATCTCTTCTTCCCGATCACAGATTAAACGGACGGCAACCGATTGAACCCGCCCGGCACTTAAGCCCTTTTTCACTTTTCTCCAAAGGAACGGACTCAACTGGTACCCCACCAAACGATCTAAGACACGACGGGCTTGTTGGGCATCTACTTTGCTGGAATCAATCTGACGGGGATGTTTAATCGCTGCCGTGATGGCTGGTTTTGTAATCTCATGGAATTCAATACGGCACTTCTCTGATAGATCCAACCCAAGCAGGTGGCCTAAATGCCAAGCAATAGCTTCCCCTTCGCGGTCAGGGTCAGAGGCCAGAAGAACTTTATTGGCAGACTTGGCGGCAGCGCGAAGCTCTTTAATTAAATCTCCTCGTCCACGGATAGCTATATATTTGGGTTCAAAATCTTTGTCTACGTCAACTCCCATTTGGCTTTTAGGCAAATCCCGCAAATGTCCCATGGACGCTTTGACTGTATAATTATTGCTCAAAAATTTGCTTATGGATTTAGCCTTAGCCGGAGATTCAACGATCACTAGTGTTTTAGCCATACATCACCTCAAGAAATCTTAACGTCTTATTTTGCTTTCACAATGTATATTACAAGCCCGAATTTTCAAAATCTTGAATCACTTTAGCTTGAGTGGTTATAAGTAAACTAGCCTAATATTATCTTCTTTTCCATAGTATGTCTAGCACTTATAAGCTAATACATAAAATTGACCCGGTAGTTGTTCGATGCGGCCGGCAAGTTGGAGTTCAAGCAAGGCTAAGGGAATTTGCTCAGGGGGAACCTCTGAATTCATCGTAATCTGATCAATATGAGTGGGGATATCACTTAATTGGTTCAGAATCTGTTGCTGCTCGCAGCTTATTCCCCGTTGATCTTCCTGCTTCCCGATGTCCGCTGACACCGTATCTCTATCTGCAGAGGGATTGGTCATATGACCTGCTCCGGCAAAGGAAGGAATCTCTGTACATACATCTTCAAAACCTTCCACCAGCTTGGCACCTTGCCGAATAAGATGGTTAGGCCCTTTGCTCATCTGACTGAAAATAGGTCCAGGTACTGCAAAAACTTCACGGCCTTGCTCCAGAGCGAAGTCCACAGTGATTAAGGCTCCACTTTTCAGGGCGGCTTCCACAACCACGACCCCTCTGGACATTCCGCTGATCAAGCGATTGCGTGCTGGAAATAATTGAGGTTCAGGAGGCATCCCCGGGGCAAATTCACTCCATAAAGCACCACCCTTTGCCATTATTTCTTCAGCGAGCTTTTGATTTTCCGGAGGATACATATGCTTCAATCCACAGCCCATGACCGCCCAGGTTATTCCCCTTCCGGCCAGTGCTCCCCGATGAGCAGCGGTATCGATGCCCCTGGCTAACCCGCTAACCACAATAATCCCCTGTCCGGCGACTTCTTTGGCCAGTGATTCAGCTGCAGCTCTCCCATAAGGAGTAGCTTTACGAGCCCCGACAATGGCCAGAGCTTCCTGCCCGACGGGTAAGGTCCCTTTGTAATAGAGCAGCGGCGGAACATCCGTCAATTGACGCAGCAAATCCGGATAACCCTCTTCTTCAGGAATGACCAACTTTATTCCATGATCATGTAAGGACTCCAGAATATCCGCAGGATGGATCTCTTTACTCTTTTGCACAATCTGCTGCAGCCAGTGCTCATCTTGTAGCTCTTGGCTCCCTTCGATTTGCTGCAAAGCGTTTAAGGCGCTCCCGAAGCGGGCAATCAGCTGGCGCAGTCTGCCGCTTCCTACGCCCTGTATGGTATGTAGCATAGCTCGGATAAGTTTTTCTTCTAATAATATATCCTTTATTGTTTCCTTTAAACTCTCTTTCCCCATAGGCCAACCCTCCCCCGTCCATCAATTCGCGACTTTGGGGATTTTTTCCTGCGTCGAGCTATGTCGAATTTTATACTATTATTGAAAATAATGAAGTATTCTCGCAAAATCATTTTTTTCCTGCCTGACTTTGCTCAAATCCCCAACTGTTTCTAATCTTTTCCGAAAACCTCCCCAGGTAAACTCTTAATTATGCTCCCCTTTCCTTGCGCCGCCCCCGGGGGGTTAATGTGGATTTAGCTGGTTTTTCTTCTTCTGCCTGAACTGCCGGCCCCGGTTCCTCGGTTCCGTCCAAAGGCTTCTTTGTGGTCTCTTTACTTTTAGTCTTGGACTTCTTTTGATCAGGGGAACCCTCTGCTTCTTTATTTTTCTTCTCAGGGTTTCCTTTTTTCTGATCGGTCATGGCAATGCTTGCCCGTAGAGCCTCCATTAAATCGATGACCTTTCCTGGTTCCGGCGCAGCGCTAACCTGATAAGTTTCTCCGGACACTTTTTTCTCGATGAGCTCTTTCACTTGCTCCCGCAATTCATCCCGGTATTTCTCGGGTTCAAAAGGAGCCGCTAAATTCTCAATGAGCTGACGAGCCATGGCAATCTCCGTGTCCGTAGGAGATACATTATCCCAACTTGACTCCAAATGTCTAATTTCCGCCGGATAGTACATTGTTTCTAAGACCATAACATTTTGATCAATCACCCTGAGACAAGCGAGATGTTGTTTGGAGCGCATAGTCAATTTAGCTATTGCCACTTTCCCAGTGTCGGACATAGCTTGACAAAGTAATTTATAGGCTTTATGAGCCGTCTCTTCCGGGCTTAAGTAATAGGATTTTTGATAGTAGACCGGGTCAATATCACTAAGATCGATAAAATCCAGTATATCAATGGAGCGGCTCATGGGGGCTTCCAGGGTCGCTAAGTCTTCCTCCTCCATAATGACATAATGATCCTTCTCATATTCATAACCTTTAACTATATTTTCGGCAGCTACTTCTACTTCACAATGGGGGCATTTCTTGATATAGCGAAGTCGATTATGACAGTCTTTATGTAAATAGTTAAAGTGAAATTCATGAGTTTCTGTGGCGGCATGCATTTTGACCGGAACATTGACTAAGCCGAAACTAATTGAACCTTTCCATACGGTATGCATGAAATACACCTCCTCAAGCTTTATTGTAAGCCGGAGATTAAAGTTCATTCGATGTTAATGACTTAGATTATTGGCATTCCATCCATCAAAAGGCAACAAACCCTTATCAAGGAATTATGCAAAAACTCTAAAGAAAACTTGGCTGGCGCCAAGCCTCTGGCAAAGGCGGCTGCCTAGTTGCTCTTATGCTTAGAAAGTATATAACGTAAGTTTATACTTTCTGACAGTGCAAAAAAAGAGTGCCCCACTCTACCTTTTCAGGTTACGGGCACTCTTTACTACTTAAATATTCTAATATAAGTTAAATTACTTTGCAGCTTTCGCAGCATCTACAATCGCTTTGATATAGCCGGCAGTGTCAGCTAAAGTAGAACCGGATACAGTATCAACAGGCATCTTTTCTGCAGGAGTAGACGAAAGGGTTCCTTCTAATTCGGAGATGGTTTTTCCTTCGCAGAATTCTACGATAGCGTTGAAGTTGTCAGCATAGGCAACGGTAGATCCGGCTTTTTCCTTCATGTTAGCGCTGTAGTACTCATTGTTGTCAATTTTGGAAGCAAGAACTTGAGCAGGATCCTTATAGTTCTTTGCAGCCAGGCCTTCAGAATTAGCAAGACCTTTAGCCTTATCAGCAGGCATGAATTGATACTCATCAAGTGATACACCAACAATCTTGTCCCCTTGAACTGCAACAACAGCAATGGCTACCGCATTGGTACCATGAGCTGCTGCATCAACGCGGCCCATTTTGATGGGCTCCGGAGTTGAAGCAGGAGCGGCTGCAGGAGCTTGGCTTGAACAACCAGCAAGTCCAATAACTAAACCCAAAGAAAGTACAACACCCAAAATCTTTTTCATCTCTTTTTTTCCTCCCTAATCTCGAGAACGTACAATTTTTTTCATTTCAGCTTATTAAGCTAAAGACTAACAATAAAAAGAAACTCCTCCTGTGAAGAAATATCTCTTCTACTCTATGACCCATAAATGAGTCTCTCTGTGAAAGAATGTATTTTAGCATAAAACACGGTGATGTGAACCTACAGTGATATGAACTCGATTGCCATCATAGATTATTGGATTAGTGCAAAGCTAGTTGCATAGGCTAACTATTGTCACTCCAATATTTGCATCTACTACATTTGTCACAACAAGTATCTGGCCAAAAAAAACACTTGTTTAGACAAAAATCTGCAACAAGTTCGATAAATTTTCATAATCCGGATTACATTTGCAATTATATAAGCATGTTAAAACTATGTCAAGGCATTAATTTAATATTTTTAATAAAACCAATTATCATTTAACCCATGGATTTACTCATGTTTTCCTAGCCTTGCTGTCCTTAATCTTCTGCCACACTCGATTTATTTAGATGCTAACTTCCGCAGAGTAAACACTACCTGGCTTGCTAAGACTGCATAATCCTCTGTCGGGAGAATCGTGCCGGCTGAGTTGTCAAAAAGAATATTTCCTGAGGCAGGAAACTCATCATCAGCCTCCCAGACAACCAAGGTTATGGGGACTTTTGGAAATACATTGAGGACCACGGCAGCGTCCCCCAGGGAAACTTCTTCTCCTCCCAAAGTGCCGGCCACCTTAATAAGATCTGACCGTTGGGAGCCAAAGGTCTTAACCAAAGGATTAATGGCGCGATTCGTAAAGGGTTGTATATAGATACTTCCCCCCGGTAATTCTTTATAAGATATTAATTGCCCGGTCTGAATAGCAGGTGAGCGGTTTACTAAATAATGAAGAATTAATATCTGAGTGGGAACAGAAATCTCCTCATTCAGTGTTGCCTCAGCATAAAATTGACCGGATGGGTATTCAACATCAAATCTTTGACCTAGGAATATTATCTTTATCCTATTCCCATCTATGGGGTAACCGGAGTACTCTGATATTTCCTCAAGGGTCGCTTTGCGGAATTTCTCTAAAGCAACATCATAAGCGGCTGAATAATTCATTCCTCATCCTCCCTAAAGTCAACTTGCTCTTCCCTGTGATATTCTTTTCAGACCTTTGTTTTTCCTCCTTACCTGTAAAGAAACTTAGCCCGTCTCTGCATTAAAAACATAAGTAAAAGAGAAAATACCCATGAGACCCATTATGTATACTCTTGAGGAGGCTATCATGCTTGAGCTTAAAGAAATCAAAAAAATCTATCGGGTAGGAGATATCGAAACAAAGGCTCTCGATGGCATAAACGTTTCCTTTAGAGATAAAGAGTTTGTGGCTATATTGGGTACCAGCGGCTCCGGAAAAACCACCTGCTTAAACATTATTGGCGGACTGGATCATTACGATTCAGGGGACTTAATTATAAAAGGCAAAAGCACCAAAGCCTTTAAAGAATACGAATGGGATGCCTATCGCAATAATTCAGTGGGCTTTGTCTTCCAAAGCTATAATCTGATTTCACATATCAGTATCGTGGCCAATGTGGAAATGGGCATGACTTTAAGCGGCGTTTCCAAGCAGGCAAAGCATAAAAAGGCTCTGGAAATCCTAGAAAAAGTAGGACTAAAGGAGCATCTGCATAAAAAGCCTAACCAGCTCTCCGGCGGACAGATGCAAAGGGTAGCTATAGCACGAGCCCTTGCCAATGATCCGGAAATTCTTTTGTGCGATGAACCCACAGGGGCTTTGGATAGTACTACCAGTGTTCAGATTATGGATTTGATCAAAGAGGTGTCCAAGGATCGGTTGGTGATTATGGTCACCCACAATCCCCAGCTGGCCAAAACTTACGCGGATCGCATCATCCGGTTTTCCGACGGCAAGATTATTGACGATACCAATCCTTATGGAATCCCCGCCCACCCCGAGGATTTTCACCTCAAGAAAACTGGAATGGGCTTCTTGACCGCTCTTAACCTATCCTTCCGGAATTTATGGACCAAAAAAGGGCGCACTTTTCTCACCGCCCTTGCTTCCAGTATCGGTATTATCGGGATTGCCATTATCTTAAGCTTATCCACGGGCTTTCGTTCAGAAATTGACGAATTCCAATTCGATGCCATGGCTGAGTTTCCTATTATTATTTCCCAGGAAACTCAACAGATGAATGCCAACGATCTGAATAATATGACCCTAGAAATTCGGGATCGGATCTATGGTACCAATGCCAATTCCAATACTAACGAAATTATTGTCATAGATTCCAGCAAAAATATCATTACTCATAAAAACGATCTTTCCCCGGAATTTATCAACTACTTGGAAAATGTCTCACCGGATATTGTTGGCAGTATTGGTTATACCCGAGTGGTCCAAATGAACCTTTTACGGAAGATGGAGGATAAGTACCTTCCTATCACCTTGAGCAATGGGCCACCCTCAGGTAATATGACCTCCTCAAGTTCAGTCGGCCTGTCTTCCTTTCCCAGTGCCGTTTCAGGAAATAATAGTTACCTGGTAGATAATTATGAGTTACTGGCAGGAGAATATCCTAAAAACTTCACCGATGTGGTATTGGTACTCAATAGCCAAAATCAAATCGAAAAGGGCACCCTGGGGGATTTAGGGTTTGATGGGGAAGGAAATGACCGCCTGGCCTTCTCCGATGTTGTAGGAACAGAGTATAGAGTGATCCATAATAACGACTTCTACGCGAAAACCCCCTTCGGAACTTATCTCCCTGCCAATGCTTATGAAAAAAACTATACCTCTGCAAATGGTTTTACCATTAAAATTTCCGGTGTAGTTCGTCCCAAAGCCGGAACCAGTATGTCTATGTTGGCATCCGGGATCGCTTATGATGATCAGCTATCCCAAAAAGTTATCGATAACGCTATGGATTCCGACATTGTGATAGCCCAAAGAGATGCTGATTATAATGTCTTATCCCGAGAGAAGATCGATGAAAATACTAAGGAACTCCTGCTTGCTTATTTAGGGGGCGACCCCTCTCCCTATATGATCATGGTCTTTCCTAAAAACTTTGACGCCAAGGATGAGGTCATCAAATATATTGAGCACTATAATGTAGGAAAAGATGAAGCGGATGTCATTACTTATACCGATTTGGCTGGGACCCTTTCAGATTTGACTAAAGGGATTATGGATGGTATCACCCTGGTCCTTATTGCCTTCGCCGCTATTTCTTTGGTGGTCAGTATGATTATGATCAGTATCATTACCTATACCAGTGTTTTGGAGCGGACTAAAGAAATCGGTATTTTGAAAGCACTGGGCGCAAGAAAGAAGGATATTACAAGAGTATTTGATGCTGAAACTTTTATTCTCGGAGTTTTTTCCGGTGTCCTCGGCATTGTGGTAGCCTGGTCATGTACATTCCCTATCAATCAAGCTATCCATAAATCTACCGGCCTTACCAATGCATCCCAGTTAAGGCTGGACCATGCTGTCCTCTTAATCATCCTCAGTACCGTAATTACTGTATTAGGCGGTCATATTCCCGCTCGGCTGGCCTCTCGAAAGGATGCCGTAGAAGCGTTGCGTACAGAATAAGGAAGCCTGGGGATCCTACTCATCCCATCTCGTGATAAGTAGCTTGCAATAGAAGAGCATCCTCTTCGAGATTGGGGCTTTCACAAATCACCAATCCTTCCATACCAAAGGTATGAAATGCCTTTAATAGCTCGGGATAGCGCAAATCGGATTGATCAAGGATAAGGTGCTTTTTCTCTCCCTTGGCACCATATTCAATCCCGGAAACATGAAAATGAGCATTTTTAACCCAGCGGTCCCCTAAGGTTTCTGCCGCAGCCTCCAGGACTTGACAAAATTCATCATAGGTATTGATCCCCCTATTGCTGCGGGCATGAAGGTGACTTATATCAATACAGGGTAAAACCCCAGGCACTACTTGTGCTAAGGTCAAAACCTCCTGAAGCGTGCCCAGCTGCGAGGGCTTTCCCGTTGTCTCCGGTCGCAGTATGACATCATTATCTTCTGTGTCCAGAATCTCTCGAACAATCATAAGTTCCCCAGCTGTCCTTTCCAAGACCACTTGAGGATCATCTTGATGATAAAAAGCGGGATGAAATATCACACTTCTTACACCTAAGATTTTGCTTATTCGTGCACTATGCAAAAGACGGTCCCGGCTGGCTGCTACTTTTTCAGGTTCCTGAGAATTAAAATTAATCCAATAAGGGCCATGACAGCTTAGGGCAACCTTCTCTTCCACAGCTATTTTGGCAATCTTTTGGGCCTTCTCTTCCCTCATGCGGACCCCTTGGACAAACTCTACTTCCATGGCATCCAGTTGAAGCTCCCTAACCCGTTTGACCCCTGCTTCTGTGGACCGTTCCTTGGCTGATAAGGGAACCCCAGCAGTCCCGAATAAAAGTGGCAAATCTATTCCTCCTTTTCTCATTACCTTGTAGGTGTTGGGTATATCATAACAGTTTTTCTGACTTTATCTAACTATTTATTCCTTTTCCGGCATAACAATAGCTCCTTCGTCACACATAAAGTTAAGGGAAGCGATGCAAACTAGTGTTACTTGCTTAAATAGCAAGGAGATTGAATTTCCCTAAGGTGAAAGGAGGAATCCAAATGTCCAGACGTCGTAGTACTATGTCAGATAACCTTAAGCAACAGATAGCTCAAGAGCTTGGATTTTCGGATACCTTAAAGCAGGAAGGGTTCAGTGGGGTTTCATCTCGGGATTGTGGCAACATGGTCAAAAAAGCAATTGAAATTGCCGAACGCAATATGTCTGGTCGTTTGTCCTAAGACAAGGGACGGTAAAGGGATTAACTCTTTGGAGTTAATCCCTTTCTAAATATCAAGCTTAATGAAAATCTACTTCTATAGTGCGGGCTGCCGGGTGACGATCCTTGAGAAAAGACAATTCCAAAATCCCATTTTTATAGCTGGCATGAGAGCCATCCGCTTTTACCACCGCGGGAAGGGTGAGGGTTCTGCTGAACTTTCCGTAATATCTCTCTGTGCGGTGAGAAGCTCTCTCAACTGCCGTGGCAGCCCGTTTGACCTCACCGCTGATGGTCAGAAGATTTTCGTTAATCTCAATATGAAGATCCTCTTTCTTCTCAAGGCCTGGAATCTCTGCCGTCACATACACCTGGTCCGATGTTTCTTCCACATCGACCCGATAGAGAAACTGTGAAAGCTCCTCTTTGCCACGGCCTCTAAGATAATTACGCTCCATTTCATCCCAATAGTGATTGAGCATCCGGAAGGGATCATTAGGAATTAATGCCATAATTCTCACCTCATTAAGATTCGTATTCTTCAATCTTAGTATGGCAAATCCCGTTTCAAAACATGCATTATCACTGAAAGAAGTCTCGTTCAATCAGCGCTGTAACCGGCGTCTTCCACAGCCTTGATCAGGTCTTCACGGCCGGCTGATCCGGCAACAACTGCCTCTCCTTTTTCTAAATTCACCTCCACTTGTTGGACTCCGCCAACTTTCAGCAACGCTTTTTCCACATGAGCTTTGCAATGATTGCAGGTCATTCCGGTAACTTTTAATGTTTGATTCATGGTTCTTACCTCCCTTTATCTATTCCTCCAACTCGTAGAAGGAGAAAAACAACAAATTTTTAATTGGCCAATACCTTACTATACCTTGAGAGCAACAGGGAACTGGTCACTACAGACACCGAGGAAAAGGCCATCGCCAGACCGGCCCATTCAGGGGGTAAGAGCTCTCCGGTGATAGGGAAAAGCACTCCGGCAGCAATAGGGATTCCCAGTGTATTGTAGATGAGAGCCCAGAATAAATTCTGCTTGATTTTGGTAAGGGTTTTGCGGCCAAGACGAATAGCACGCTCCACGTCCAGGAGATCATTGCGCACCAGAACCACATCCCCGGTTTCTTTGGCCACATCCGTGCCTGAGCCGATAGCGATACCGATGTCGGCTTGAGCTAAGGCGGGGGCATCATTAATCCCATCCCCGACCATGGCTACTTTTAGTCCATCGTTTTGATATCTCTTGATAATCTCAATTTTATCCTGGGGAAGGATCTCCGCAATCACTTCGTCAATGCCCACCTCATTGCCAATGACGGTGGCGACTTTCTTATTATCCCCGGTAATCATGAAGGTCTTAATTCCTAAACCATGCAAGCGTTTAATCGCTTCTTTCGTACTCTCTTTTAAGACATCCGCCAAGGCGATGATCCCAATGATTTTTCCATCATAGGCTACAAAGCTGGTAGTTTTTCCTTCGTTGGCCAATTCCTGAAAATCGTTCTCTACCCCTTCGGTGGGAACATTCTCTTTCATCATTAACTTTCTATTGCCGATGAGCAATTTTTTACCTTGGTAAGAGCAGATCGTCCCATGACCGCTTTCTTCATGGTAATCCTGAACGTCTGCCACTTCGATCCCTTCATCTTTGGCTCTTTGGACGATGGCTTGAGCTAAGGGATGGATGGAAGGGTTCTCTCCTGCCGCAGCGATCCTGAGCAGGTCCTTTTGTGAATATCCTTCATAGGAAATGAGATGAGTTACTTCAGGTTTCCCTTTGGTTAAAGTGCCTGTTTTGTCAAAGCCAATGGCCCCCACTTTGGCTATTCCTTCAAGTACGGCTGCTGATTTGAAAAGTATACCCCGGTTTAAACCGACGCCGCTTCCCACCATAATGGCCGTGGGGGTTGCCAAACCTAAAGCACAGGGGCAGGCTATGACCAAGACTGCAATGGCCGCAGTAAAAGCGAAGACAAAGGTGCTGTCCAGGAATACATACCAGATGATGAAGGTCAGGATCGAAATAGCTACTACCACGGGCACAAAGACATTGGATATCTTATCAGCCAAACGCTGAATAGCAGGCTTAACCCCTTGCGCATCCTCCACCATTTTGATAATTCCAGAAAGGACACTGTCTTTACCTGTCTTTGTGGTGGAGACCTTAATGCTTCCCGAACGGTTGATGGTTGCACCGACTACATTTTCACCGATACCCTTATCAACCGGTATGGATTCTCCCGTAATCATGGACTCATCAATACTGGCTTGCCCTTCGAGGATCACCCCGTCCACAGGAATCTTTTCCCCGGGCTTCACCAGGACCACATCCCCGATCCTGACACTGGAAGCAGGGACCTCTTTTTCTTCTCCATCAATAAATAAGCGGGCTCTATCCGCCTGGAGCTCAAGGAGGCGTTTTAAGGCCTGTCCGGCACGTCCCTTGGCTTTTGCTTCTAAATATTTACCAAAACGTACAAAGGTGATTAAGAGAGCTGATGTATCAAAGAATGTGGGCCCCTCAAAGAAAATATGGGGGAAGGTTGTCATCACACTATAAGCATAAGCAGCCGTAATCCCCATCGCGACCAAAACGTCCATATTTGTGGAGCGATTTTTCAGGGCATGATAAGCTCCCCGATAAAATGTCCAGCCTGCCGTAAATTGAACGACAGTTGCCAGGAAGAACATGGTATACATCATGCCAGGAGTCATGGGCATGAACATCATAGGCATTAAGGGAGCGGATAACAACGCACTAAAGATGACCCAGTTCCGCTGGGATTTCACATGGTTATCTTCATGAAACTCTTCCTTATTCTCGATCGGGGTATAGCCTGCATCCCTGATCTGCTCATAAATCGTCTCCAGGTTAGTCACGGCGGGATCATAGTCTGTGGTGACACTTTCTGTAGCAAAATTAACGGCTACGGTCTGAACACCCGGAGTGTTGCGCAATTTCTTTTCAATGGTCAGAGCACAATTAGCACAGGTCATACCGCTCACTTTAAATTGGGCTTTCCCTTCATTGCTTTCCATGTATGCCCCATAACCCAAATCTTTGACCTTCTCAAGAATAGTTTTTTCATCAAGAAGTGAGGGATCATAGTCTAAGGAAAGTTTCTCTGAGGCAAAATTGACCGTAGCGGATTTGACCCCCGGCAGCTTTGCCATTCCTTTTTCAATAGTCAGAGCACAATTAGCACAGGTCATACCTGTTATCTTGAGTTGTTTTGTCCCGTTGATGGACCGTTGTGCAGTGCTTTTCGATTTTTGGGTGTCCGGCACGGGGGCTTCAGTGGATTCTGTGGACTCTGTAGTGTATCCCGCCTCCTGGATAGCCTCCTTAATGTGTGCATCTGTGGTTATAGCCGGATTATAACGAAAGCTGGCTTGAGACTCCCCTAATGAGACTTCGACATCGGTCACTTCCGGGAGACTCTCCAGAGCTTTTTTGACTCTTCGGACGCAATGCTCACAGGTCATACCATGAACCTTGAGTTCCTTTTGCCGCGTTTCCTCTTCGGCCTCTATCACCGCATAGCCCGCTTCTTCAATGACCTCTTTCGCCTTTTCCATGTTTAGGATTTCCCCTGCCCAGTCAAAGCTGGCCGATTCTTTCTCCAGAGAGACCTCTACATTTTCCAGCTCAGGTAAACTCTCAAGGGCTTTCTTCACCCGACGAACGCAATGCTCACAGGTCATGCCGGTCACTTTAATTATTTTGCTCTTTTTACTCATTGTAACGCCTCCTCGGCTTCTATCCCGCTCTTAAGTCCTTGATACCCCTTATTTCATCATTCTGTAAATGGTTTTGACCAACTCATCAAGGACCTGATCGTTACCCTCTTGGATCTGCTCGAGAACACAGGATTTCATATGTTTTTCTAAAAGAAGTTTGGATACACCATTTAACGCAGCCTGAGCTGAAGCAATCTGATTTAATACATCATCACAATAGGCGTGATTCTCAATCATTCCTTTGATGCCGCGAATCTGACCTTCGATCCGATTCATCCGATTGATCAACTCACGAATGGTTCTTTCACTATGATGGCTTAGTCTTTCACTTTCCTGATCATTTGAGTCATGACAAGCTGGACAATGCTTTATTTTTTCCTCCATTGGTGTCCACCTCCTGAAGATATAGTATACCCCCCTATCCTATTTTGTCAATTGCTATTTTTCTTGCGAAATGCTACCGTTTCCCTTTACAGTCTGAAGCTCGTCTTATATGTTCAACTGAAACCGTTTATCTTAAGCGGATAACGTAAAAAAATAATGCTCCCCCAACGTAGTCCGATTCGTAAAACAACTACAGATGGAGGAGCATATTTCTTTTCTTAAGCCTCTTTTTAACTCCTTGAAATGAAAAAGACACCGACAATGACCAGCGCAGTTCCCAGCACTCGATAAAAGGAAATATTCTCTTTAAAGACGATCACTGAAAACGCCATGATAAAAATATAGCCAAGACTGACGAAAGGGTATGCATAGCTTAACTCCGTCTTACTCAACACTTTAATCCACAATAAGAAGCTTATTCCGTAAAGAAACAACCCTGACATGACCGGGAAGTTCTGGATAATCATGCCGAGGCTTCTAAGTAAATTCTCGGGTGAAAAGTCCAGTTCAAGATTCTTAGCTCCGATTTTTACGAGGATTTGGCCGAGCGCCCCAAGCATAACCGAGATGATAATCTGCCCTAACATATTATTCCTCCATCTTATCTTTCCATTGATACACTCGCCAAAGGGCAAAATAGATTAGAATAATCACCGTTGGATAGGCGTAACGGCTCTGCCCCTCTGTGACAAAATACACGCCGGCAAACATAAAGAATGTAATCAAGAGGGTCAGCTTTTCTTTATTAATTCTTCTTTGTTCCGGCCTACCCGAGAAGAGAGCCCCTCTCAAAACTCGCCAGGAATAACTTAGTATTCCGATACAGCCCAGGAAGAAAACAGGAGCCCGCACCAGCTCGGAGGCCAGGAAGATGAAAAACGGTACCCAACTGCTCCCCGGAGCAGCAAGAAACATCTGAATACTTGGCAATGCGAGTGCCGTTCCATGAAAGGCATAATTGATATCCCCGACGAGTAAAAAGGTACGGGCAAGCCGCTTCATTCCCAAGATAAGAAATTCTAAGGGATGTCCTACGATCCACTCTTTAGCCGCCGCACTAAGCATTTTATTCCTTTCAAGGGGATTTGCCTCTTGATAGGCGGGGGTTTTGACCACAGAATTTTCTACATCCTCGGCGGGCATCCAACCGCCCACTTTATTCTGGGAGTTGTTATTAATATAGAGAACTATGCCGCTATTATTTGAAATATAGCAAAACTCACCGAACATCTTAGAATTTCGATAGAGCCAGGGCGATAGCACGATGAGGGCCACCAGAAGCACGATTCCGGACCGTTTTAGACTCTGCCGGAAATTCCTTTTGCTCAAAATCTCAACCAAGAAGATGGCCAGGACAAAGGCAGGAAAGAACGGCTTGATCATTGCATTGAGTCCCGTCAATACTCCAATCCAAAAATACTTCCAACGGAGATTGGAAAAATAGAGTAATAGAACAGAGAGCAGTCCTGTGGTAAAGAGAATTTCTGAAGCCACTAAACTGTTATAATAAACATTCATCGGGAACAAGACAAAGAGCAAAAGGCATTTATTTCGCACCTCTGCAGGGACGGACATTTTTTTAAGCAGAAAATAGGCAAGGATATTATTTACTGTACTCAGGGCAATATTTAAAAATTTGGCAACCCAGATCGAACTCCCGAACAGCTTATAAAAGAGCCCCAGAAAAATTGGATAACCCACAGAGGTATAGGTATCGCCCCATGGGCCGCCATTGGCAATTTGCGTTGCCAAGCGGTGATAATATGAGAAATCTGAAAAAGGTACCGTTTGTACCAGAATGACCCAGAGCACATCAACGAACAAACCAACAAGTAGAATCCGATACATCAAAACACCCCTAATACTAGATCATGAAGCTTTAGGATCCACAATACACACAGAACCCAAAGAATAACGACCGCAATCAGATGTCCATCCTTTGTAACAAGCTTCGACGGATCTCCCGCTTCCCCCTCATGAATCAGATAGAGATAGCGAAAAATGCCATAGATAACAAAGGGCACTGTATAAATGAGATCTGAGGTATGATGAAGTGCCACAGTTGCAGAATCCAGGGTATATAAGCTATAGGTAAAAATAACCCCACCGGCCGTAATACCAAGCAATTGATTTAAGAACCCGGAGCTGTATCGTTCCAGAACAGGCCGATGCAGTCCGGCATCTGCGTTCAATTCGTTCAACTCAGAACACCGTTTCCCAAAGCCCATAAAAAGAGCCACCATAAAGCCACACAATAAGAGCCACTCAGAAGGGGGAATTCCCACTCCCCAAGTTCCCATGAGAATCCTCATCATAAACCCCAGAGCAATAATAAACACATCGATGAGAACCACTCGCTTGAGCCCTTTCGTATAAGCTATATTCTGGGCAACATACAAAACAAGAATTCCTACGGCGATTTTAGATACATGCAAACCTAAGAGAAATCCCCCCAAAAGAAACAGAGCGCAAATCAAGCCTGCTACAGGAAGAGTAACCCGATTTGATGCGAGAGGGCGCTTACACTTAATCGGATGATTCCGATCATATCTTCGATCCACAAAGTCATTCATCACATAGACTGCGCTGGAGACAAGACAAAAGGCCACCGCGGCAATGATGACCTTAATAATCAAATGTTGGCTAAGGTTTTGCGTGAACAACAAGCCAATGAAGACAAAGGAATTCTTAACCCATTGCCGAGGACGGACTAATTGTGCAATTGCTTTTATCGTATTCTTCTTTTGCGGCTCTGGACCAGGATTTTTATCCCTTAGAGTTTCTAACTGGACCACCAATGTTCATACACACCCTATCTATTTAGTCTCAAGCTAATTAATAATAGCCTAAGAGCATAACTCCACTATTAATAACTATTCGACTCATCCATCTCACTTCCTGCCCCTAAAAAATACCGCATGCTACCAAATTATTACTTCCTAATATCGTTCCAGGAATTGTTTTTTTTGCACTTTACAACCCAAAGCTTGTCTTATATGATTATCAAGAAGAGTAAATTAAAGAGATACCCAGTTGATAAGGAGGATTGATTTATTGGATAATAGTCAATTTCAGGAATTAGTAATCCAGCAGCTGAGTACACTCACTAAAAGTATAGACACTTTAGCTATCAACCAAGAGGTAATGCAGGCTGACATCAACACTATGAAGCTTGACATCTCCACTATGAAGGTAGATATCGATGCCATGAAGGCAGATATCGACCTTATGAAAGTGGACATCTCCAATATGAAAGGGGATATCTCCGGTCTTAAACAATCACAAGCCCGTATGGACCAAGATATCTCTTCCATGAAAATGGATATTTCCTCTATGAAAGAGGATATCTCCAACCTTAAGCAATCACAAGCTCGTATGGACCAAGATATCTCTTCCATGAAAATAGATATTTCCTCTATGAAAGAGGACATCTCCGGTCTTAAGCAATCACAAGCTCGTATGGACCAAGATATCTCTTCCATGAAAATAGATATTTCCTCTATGAAAGAGGACATCTCCAGCCTCAAACAATCACAAACTCGCATGGAAGAAGGTTTAACGAAGAAAATTGCGGCTTTATTTGACGCCAGAGAAGTACAAAAAGATATCAATCAAAATGTTTCTCGCTCGCTGGAGCGAATCGAAGCCAAGATTGACATCCTGCAAATGGAAACCGCCTATCTTAAACGGATAAAATAAAAAAATCAATGCTCCCCAATGTAGTCCGGTTAGTAAAAACCACTACAGATGGAGGAGCATATTTCTTTTCCACCCGGGGCTGCCTCCCCCTCCATAGACAAAAATTTGCAAGCGATTCTGGAAGGAAAATATAGGTATTTGTCGAATTCTTCCTTCTATGGGAGGGATTTGATGTTTGCTTCTGTTCATGGCATGGCCGTATCTGGAATTCAGGCTCATTTAATTCGGGTGGAAGTGGATGTCTCCAACGGCTTGCCTGATTTTGCTATCGTCGGGCTTCCCAACATTGCCGTACGGGAATCTCGGGAACGTGTTCGCTCAGCCATCAAAAATTCGGGGTTTAATTTCCCTTTGCAGCGTATTACGGTTAATTTAGCCCCTGCCGATATAAAAAAGGATGGATCAGGGTTGGATTTACCTATTGCCGTCGGTATACTGGCCGCTACAGGACAATGTCCTCTGGAAAAACTCACCGGGATGGTATTCGTCGGAGAGCTTTCTTTAGAAGGACAACTACGGCCGGTATCCGGAGTTCTTGCAATGGCCGTTTCCTTAGCCCAACTCTCCTCCTACGCCTTGATTGTTCCTCATGAGAACTTCCTCGAGGCCAATCTTATTGAAGAAATCAAAAGCGGCTCAGCAGAAAACCTTGTTCAATTGGTGAGTGCACTCCATACCGAGGAGCTCTTTTCTTCCCCCTTCACAGCATCGTTTCCTTTAACCGATTCTTCCCCCATTGAGCAGCCTTCTGAGGAAACCCTGGATTTATGCTCCATCCGAGGTCAGCAGCAAGCGAAAAGAGCTTTGGAAATTGCCGCTGCCGGGGGACATAATATCCTGCTTATGGGTTCCCCCGGCTCAGGCAAAACCATGCTCGCCAAAGCCTATGCGGGAATCCTCCCTTCTTTGACGCGAACTGAGAGCCTTGAAGTTACTAAAATCTACAGCATCGCCGGTTTATTGGGCCATAACGGGCAGCTTATTCAATCAAGACCCTTTCGCCAGCCCCACCATTCGGCAACTGCAGCAGGGATTCTCGGTGGCGGCCGTGACCTTAAACCCGGCGAACTCATTCTGGCTAATCATGGCGTACTCTTCCTGGATGAATTGCCGGAGTTTTCCCGGGAAGTCCTCGAATCTCTGCGTCAACCTTTAGAGGACCGGGAATTGACCTTGACCCGGCAGCGGGGCAGTGTCAAATACCCTGCCCGGCTAAGTATTGTCGCCAGCATGAATCCCTGTCCGTGTAGTTTACAATATTGGGCGTTATATAATAAGAAGGAAACTTTGCCACCACGGCAAGCTGGAACAGTTATTCTCGGGAATACAACGGGGTCTCGTGTTCGGAAAGCAAGACTTGCTAAGAAAATGACAATAGCAAATTTAGTAAGAGCAAGTGGACTAAGCGAAGTGACAATTCTAGGTATAGAGCACAATAAGGTCAATCCTTTGCTATCAACTCTGAAAACCCTAGGGGCTGTTTTAGAGGTCCCTTTTTATAAGTTGGCTGCTTTTGACTGCCTCCCTGAAAGAACACTTCCGGAACAAATAAAAAAAGCACGTCTAATGCGTGGGATGACCCTATCGGAGTATGCAAAATTTCTTGGAGTTAATGTAAGAACCCTTAGAGCTTGGGAGTGTGGAGAGCGGATGCCTAAATATAAGCTTGATAGACTGAATTTTGAATTTGCGTCTATAGCGAATGATGATGTTTCTCTCAAGCTTTAATTTACTCACCTTTTCAAAGGAGGTGACCAACCATCGGCACAAGTTTATTACTTGCAAACCTGACCTTAATCTTTATAGTCTGGGGCGTGGGTGTCTTAATCCTTTACTACATAATAAAATTAGCCGTCGAGAACGGGATGAAAAGAGCGAACGAATCTATAGAAGACCGTCTTGATAATGTGACGCTTTTACTACAGGCGATAGTTAAGGAAAAGTATGAGGAGCAATAAAAGTCCCCAGGGGCATACCAATATGTGCTCCTGGGGACTTTAAGTTTTTTCATTATACAATTATTGCTTCTTTAATTTTTTAGTCGCATCCTTTAATATTCGTTTTAGAGTCTCCCTATTTCTACGTTGTCGTTCTAGATGCCTCTCGGCATCTTTACCTTTGACTACAGGAAAAGGTCTAAAATTTACGGGCATGATAAATCACCTCAATAAGATATATGCCCATAAAATATAACTAGAATACTGTCTAATATGGATCAATAAATTCCACTATCAGCTTTCCGTCTAAAAGCTCTAAAGCCATGAAAACCACTTCACTTGGATTCTCTTCATCGATTTCGTCCTCAATTAATGGTACAAATCCAATTTCATTATACCACTTCCATTTTTCATAAAGAGCGTCAGTAATAATGTGTATTTCATTATGAATATAAGCATTTCTAATAATAATTTCCTTAAGTATATGAGTCCCTAGACCTTTCCCTTGGTATTTTCTTGAGACTGCCAATCTCGCTAAAGCTAAAGCATCCTGAGTTACTTTTTCATCTTCATTTTCTCCCAATTGAAACTTAAGTGGAGCTCGATGTAATGTAAAATAGGCCGCTAGCTCCTCCTCATAAAAGACAAGAGTAGTGCTAGCATGCCTATAAATGTGTTCCTCATAAGCTTCCATGTATAGGAAGTTATCCATAGATCCATTTCCACAACGAAACTCTTTTGATTCAGCCCAATCTTCAGCCTTAATACCACGAATATATAATTTTGATATCTCAAGTTCAAGTTCTTTAGGCATTTTTCCTACTAGCTAATTTTTTATCTGCCCTTTTTTGTAGATTTAATTTTTGCTGCTCTTGCCTTTTTAAAAACCTTGTAGCATCTTTACCCTTAACAGTTGGGTATTCGCGTAAAGTAACAGCCATTACGCATCATCCCTCTCATTATGCCTATATAGGCATCTTTATTTATATATATATTTATTTATATATTTATTTAAACATTATCATTAAATGACATTTAAAACAAGACTTATATGCAACAAAAAACTTAAAAAAAATGGCTTGTGAGTTTAGTGCTCTTTTCATATAGAAGGAATTCGCCAATTTTTGCGGAACTATTTTCCTTATACTTAATTGGACAAGAAAGGAGTTATAATCATGGGAGTAAAGAATCGGTTAAAAGAAATTAGACATCAGATGTTTTTTGATAAGAAGAAAGATATTGCAGAATTCCTTGGACTGGCTCCAGCTAATTACAGTAGGTATGAACACCAACACGTTCAACCCTCTCTGGAAATGGCTCTTAAAATGGCTAGAAAACTTAATATGAAAGTAGAGGATATAGTCTACTTAGAAGAATCCCCAGACGAATAAGTCTGGGGATTTTCCTATATTTACATATATGCGGACAAACAAGAAACATATCACTCTTGAATAGTTTAGTATCACCAGAGGAACACACAGTACCCCCAAGGAGGTGATACTATGGGTAAAAAAAAGCGCCATTTCTGGGATGATGAAGATCTGCGCCCAATACTTGACGATTTACCGGATAATGAACTATCTTTTCATGTCCGGAACTCGCTCCGGGAATACATCGTCAATCATCCCTACCTTGCCCGAAAACGCTGGCGTGAAGTCGTCTATGGAGAAGGCCCACTAAATGAACCGGAAACTGAAAAAGAAAATAACAAAAAACAATAGAAAATAACCAAGGAGGTTAGCTATGCTTCGTAATGATGCTCCCTTGGTTGACCGGCTCAGATACATTTACATTCGCAGAAAAGGACCAGTGTACGCTGCCATCAGCGACGTAATAGACGATCAATATCCAAAGGAGCCAAGGCCGCTAATTATCAAACAGATCAAACTTGCTGACAAAGCTCACAGATTTCTAATCCACCTCCCGCCCGGGAAAGGGTTTGATGAATTCAAGAAAAAGGAACGGCTTTTTGCCGATGCAACCGGCGGCTCTCTCCTTATCGAAAAGCGAGGAACCACAATCATCATGGAAGTCTTAACCGAGGAGTTAAAAAAGAGTTACCCTTATTCCCTCTATGATCACACTAAATACAACAGCATGCACTTACCCTTCCCAATCGGAATGAGTGCTAAAGGATTACTGGTCCGCGATCTGGCAGAATATCCACACTTCTTCACCGGAGGAGAAACAAACTTTGGCAAATCGAATGCACTTCATGTCATAGCTAATTCAATTCTCCTCTCCCGGCCGGATACCTACTTGGTCATAGTAGACCCCAAAAGCACAGAATTCGCATACCTGGAAGATTACGCCTTAGTCGTTGACGAAATGCAGCATGCCAAAATCCTGTTCCAGAAGTTGAACCATGAAATGGATAAACGGAAAAAGATCCTCAAAAAAGCCAATTGTGTTAAAGTCCAAAAGTATCTAACCCAAGGCGGCGACATGCCCTTTATTATCGTCATAATCGACGAAATGGCCGAACTGCAGGATAAAGAAACAATCGACCACTTATGGCGATTGCTCCGGATGGGAAGATTCACCGGAATCCACATCATAGCCGCCACCCAAAGACCCTCCTCAAAAGTCTTTGATAACTTTGGAGATGTCAAAGCAATGTTCCTTGGCCGGCTGGCGTTCATCTGTGCCGACTCTATTAATAGCCATATGATCCTTGATAACGACCGGGCAGCACACCTTGAAGCCATCCAAGGCAGAGCAATTTATAAATGCGGCTTAGAAATGATTGAAGTACAAACCCTGTTTCTCGATCCTGAAGATGCCGCTATGCTTCTGAAGGATTCAAAAGACAGGAGGTTGAAAAAAGTTGACTTCTTTATTAACCAACCATCAGAAAGGCTACCTCCGCGACAAAACCTTGCTCTCCCTCCTGGAGGAATGCCAGGTTCTCGACACCGACCAAATTAAACTTCTTTTCTTTGATACCGTCAGCCTACGCATGGCCCAACAAAGGTTAAGGAAATTAGTCAAAGATAAAAAGCTCATCAAACGTGACCGGCTTAGTTTCGATAGACCCTACTTCTACTATCTGGATAAACGCCCGGGTCAGCTCGAACATAAGCTTGCCGTCAATTGGGTTTATGTGTGGTTCAACAAAAGAATAAAGAAAGGCTGGGAGAAATTCCACAGCTTCGAATGGGAAGTCCCTTATGGAAAAATACTTCGGCCGGACGGATTCGCAGCAATAAAAAATTTAGCCTATAACAAGCTCACTTTCTATTTCGTTGAATTGGATATTGCCGAATCCAAAAATGAATTCGATAAAGTTACCAAATACAATCGCTTATACTCCAGTCAAGAATACATGAATTATTGGTGGGGACCTTTAGCTGTAGGTTTTCCCTCAATAGTCATCGTCACTACAACAAACCGCAGGAAAAACTCAATCCTTGAAAAAATCACAAAGGACAACGAATATGGATTGGACTTTCAAGTCTTCACATTGGACCAGATAAAGGAGGAATGTATGCATGGCAGAAATCGCTAAATCATTCTTCGGCCCGGGCACTCCAGGAATGATCATGCTCGGAGTATTGCTGGCCGGACTCATTACCTTCCTGGGTGAACGATTCCTGGTTTCTATAGGTAAAGGAACCTGGTCCATCTATTACAAAACCGGAATGGAAATCGCCGCGATTCTTTCTGTCGTCGGCGTTGCCCTCACCCTTTTAGGTAAAATATTCGGGTTATCCCAAGGAAATGGTTTCTAATGATCCTATGGATTGCCCACATTACCATCATCGGCTTCTTTACCTTCATCATCTGGGTAACACTAGGCGCTTTTAAACTCAAACCCTTTCAGCAGCTTATCCTCTCTCTTGGTATTTTGCTTTTAGTCAACACTACCCTCGAAGATATTTCCCCATTATTAAATACCATAACGGATTTTGCTGCAGGAGGGAAAAAGTTTGAAATGCCCGTCCAAGGAGAAATTACGAAAACCTATGACCCACCTCATCATCACGGAATAGACATCGCCATACCAGAAGGAACACCGATAAGAGCTCAAGCTGATGGGAAAGTCATAAAAGCACAATGGGATAATATCTATGGGCAAGTCGTTATAGTAGAATACCAAAATGGGCTCCAAGCCTTATATGCACATAACAGAGATATCCTGGTTAAGGAAGGATATCCTGTTGTCAAAGGTACAAAGATAGCATACAGCGGAAATACTGGTCGCTCCACCGGACCTCATCTACACTATGAGATCAGAATAAAAGGCAAAGCAGTAAACCCCTTTTTACACATAAAATAAATCCCTCTCCTCTCCCCCAACTCCCCCACTCTTCTCCCTGCACCCTCTTCTTTATATTGAACATATAAGTATTCATGCGGATTTAGACAATCTTTTTCTTCGTTATAACGAATAGGTAAACGATTAATCTAACGAATGATTTAACGAACAAATAAAAGTAAGTTGGACATAATCCGGTAATCGCTTTCCCCTGTTCTCCAGGTTATTCGATAATGACTGGCGTTCCTATGGATCTAGGGGAAAAAATTAACCAGGTGATAAACACCTGGTTAATCATGAAATATTTCAACACTTGAAGGTAATCTTAGCAATCCGGATTTTGTGAGATTTCTATACTTAATCTTACAGCGTGGAAACTTATCCTTAAATTATAAATGCAGGGGTAAGTAATTTTAAGTTTTTTAGTTCATATTTTCAATATATTGCTTATTCACGCCTTGCCTTACCATTTCATTTATAAATTTTTCAATTTCCCCCACGCAGATCCTCCTAACCCCGAGATTTAGATCGCCCCATAATACTCCCCGGGAATCTTACATTTACAGCTAGAAAAATAATTATTTCCTTCATGTACTCCTACTTCCTACCACTCCTAACCTTTCTAACCGCAATAGCCACGGCTCCTAAAATGCCTATACCAACGATACTCTCGAAGCCATTATTGTCCGAAGCTGTTTTCTCTTCAGTTTTGGCTAAATCCGTTTTGGTCACAGGTGAAGAACTCGCAGGAATGGCTTCCTCCAACTTAGATACCTCAATTTCTATACTATCAGTTACCCCATTAAGTGTTTCGGCAGTGATAGTAGCAATACCGACACTCTTTGCAGATACCTCACCGGTATTACTAACCTCAACAATACTCGGATCAGTTGATGACCAAGAAATAGACGTTTCTGTTGCATCTCTTGGAGCTATACTAGCTGTCAATACCTTACTCTCACCAACTAATAATGAAAACTCTTTCTCTTCTATAGAGATCTCTTCTACCGGCTTAATAACGGATATTGAGGTATTATCCTTCATCCCATTATTAGCTTGCACACTAATTACAGCAGTTCCAGCTCCGACAGCAGTGATCACTCCGCTACTATTTACAGTAACAACATTTGTATCACTAGATGTCCAAGAAACAGACTTATTCGTTGCATTTGCTGGATTCGTCTCAGCTTTAAGCTCTATACTTTCTCCAATGTTTAAAGTATCTTTGTTAGAAGTTATTGAAACCGAAGAAACCGGTATCTCGGCCGGAGCTTCATAGGGACATATGCCATTAGGGTGTAAGTGTGCACTATAACCATGATGATAATGATAACTTCCTAAACCACTTGCATTTTTATTATCTCTATGGCCACCGCTTGAATCCGTCCTCCCAGAATGAGCTATAGCCTTCTCAGGAGTTAATGAAATAAAACAATTACTTATCAAAACAGTCACTAATAGCCCAAGCATCACCCGTGTTTTTCTGATATCTCTCATTTCTCATGCACTCCTTTAGTTCCAAGAACAATCTTATTCTAAATTAAGCTATATTCATGTAATTATCGCACAATTCGTTTGACGAATTCCCGCGAATTTTGACCAACGAGAAAATAAGACAGTAAAACGAGGTGTGCTATTTCAGGTGAACTCTATTCCACTCTTCTGGAAAAAGGGTGAGTAGGTAAGTAAATACGTTGAGACTTTCACCCTGCCAAGACTACCCGACTTCATAGCAAAGATGAGCTCTCTTTCCCCATTTACGCGTGAAAGTTACCGTCAATAGTGCGCAAGCAATATGGGTGGTATTTGCAAAGCAGTTTATGAAGAAACTCAAGTAATTTGGCAGAAATATTAGCAGTAGACGAACAGTGGCACTAGAAAAGGCTAGTAAGGCAAAGCTATAAAAAAGAAGGCAAAAAAAAGCAGAAGCCCCGGCCAACAATGTGAACCGGGGTTCTTGCTCCAGCACCGCCCTAACAGGGGTCAAGGACATCAAGGTCATTGACACTATACTCTATGCCCCTGCCAGGGGATGTGTGCAAACACTCCCGGGAATAAAAAAGCAGAAACCCCGGCTCACCACACCAGGGTTTCTGCTCCAAAGAAAGGAACTATGACTATATCTACCAATAAAGCTCTCGGCTCACTATACTATATGTCCATAACGAGTAAAGCGTGACAACCATTCCTGGGAGTAAAAAAGCAGAAGCCCAGCGCCTTATATTTGTACCGGGTTTCTACTTAGAAGAATATAAATTAGCCATTTAGAGGTAACTTTATGACTATCATCCCCACCCCACTATATGTCCCTGGCCGGGGATGTGTGACAAGTTTAAAAAGCAGAAACCCCGGCCGACCACACCAGGGTTTCTGCTCCAAAGAAAGGATACTATGACTATATCTACCAATAAAGCTCTCGGCTCACTATACTATATGTCCATAACGAGTAAAGCGTGACAACCATTCCTGGGAGTAAAAAAGCAGAAGCCCAGCGCCTTATATTTGTACCGGGTTTCTGCTTAGAAGAATATAAATTAGCCGTTTAGAGGTAACTTTATGACTATCATCCCCACCCCACTATATGTCCCTGGCCGGGGATGTGTGACAAGTTTAAAAAGCAGAAACCCCGGCCGACCACACCAGGGTTTCTGCTCCAAAGAAAGGAACTATGACTATATCTACCAATAAAGCTCTCGGCTCACTATACTATATGTCCATAACGAGTAAAGCGTGACAACCATTCCTGGGAGTAAAAAAGCAGAAGCCCAGCGCCTTATATTTGTACCGGGTTTCTGCTTAGAAGAATATAAATTAGCCATTTAGAGGTAACTTTATGACTATCATCCCCACCCCACTATATGTCCCTGGCCGGGGATGTGTGACAAGTTTAAAAAGCAGAAACCCCGGCCGACCACACCAGGGTTTCTGCTCCAAAGAAAGGAACTATGACTATATCTACCAATAAAGCTCTCGGCTCACTATACTATATGTCCATAACGAGTAAAGCGTGACAACCATTCCTGGGAGTAAAAAAGCAGAAGCCCAGCGCCTTATATTTGTACCGGGTTTCTGCTTAGAAGAATATAAATTAGCCATTTAGAGGTAACTTTATGACTATCATCCCCACCCCACTATATGTCCCTGGCCGGGGATGTGTGACAAGTTTAAAAAGCAGAAACCCCGGCCGACCACACCAGGGTAACAAATAACATCCCTACTACACTATACGCACATACTCCCATAAACGTGACAAGCATCGATAATCTCGGTGCTTTTTTCATAAAAACTTCCGCAAAATCTATTGACATCAGACACCGTTGCTCTTGACTAATGGTTGGCAACTACAAGCCCCCATAGTGGACTTTCACTACCTAGTAATCGACATTCGTGGAGCATACACAAGAGCTTATTTTTGCACCAGAACCCTATTCACTTAACACTGTCAATATGCATAGAATACACAAAATATAAAAGGAGAATGAATATGAAAGTCCTCGTGACTGGAGGAGCTGGCTTCATTGGCTCCCATCTTGTAGAATCTCTTGTTTGCCAAGGTATTGAAGTCTCCATAATAGACAATTTGGTATCTGGACAGTCATGTATGTCTCACCCGCTTGTGGCATTCCACCATATGGATATATGTAGTAGAGATGCCAAAGCCGTTATTATACGTGAAAAACCCGATGTCGTTTTTCACTTAGCTGCTCAGACAGATGTTCGGAAATCTCTTCAGGATCCGCAATATGATGCCAAGGTGAATATTTGCGGAACAATCAACCTTCTTGAGGCTTGCCGGGAAGCCAAGGTTAGAAAACTGATCTTCACTTCTACTTCAGCTGTGTATGGAGATCTGCATAAGGAACCGATTTCAGAAGAAGATCCAGTGGCACCAATCTCCTATTATGGCTTATCTAAATGGGCCGCCGAGTCATATATTCTTCTTTTCCATCAACTTTATGGAATTTCCTACACCATCCTGCGTTTCAGCAATGTCTATGGCCCAGGGCAAATAGCCAAAGGGGAAGGTGGAGTAGTAGCTGTTTTTTTGGATCATATCCATGCAAAAAAAACACTTAACATTCACGGTGATGGCGCACAAACACGTGATTTTGTATATGTGAAAGATGTGGTCCGGGCAATTCAGGCTGCAGTTGAGCGGGGAGATCAGGAAATCATCCAGGTCAGTTCATCCGGAAAGACTTCAGTAAACCAATTAGTCTCTATGTTGTCCCGTATTCATGGATCGGCGTTCGAAATCATTCACACTCCAGCCAATCAAGGAGATGTAAAACACAGTTGCCTAGATAACAGAAAAGCATATGAACTGTTGCAGTGGCAGCCACTGATAGACTTACCAGACGGTTTAGCCACCACCTATGCCTATTCAAAAAATAAAATAAAAGGAGATAGTGATATTGCGACTACAAGATTTGAAAGGAACGTACGATGCCGTTTATAGTCTAGGGGATCTTTGCCTCGGCTCTATACAACTGGAAAAGAATAACCTCAGACCTTACTCAGGGGTTTTGGATTGGATGGCTTCTCCCGCGTTGTCCGATGTTAATCGTCTTTTAAAGAACCGTTTTATTGGGTTTATGGACCTTCCCAATTTACGGATTATCGGCTATGCCGGAGAAAAAAATATATGTGTATCAGACGACGCCTACCATATGGTGTCCAATCACGATTTCGAAATAGGGAAAAATTCATTATCTCACTTAGGCAGTTATGCGGAAGTAAAAGAAAAATTTGATCGTCGCATTCATCGTTTTCTGGAGAAAGCAGCCACTTGTCAACGTATGCTTTTTGTTCGGACTGAAGGTGATCTGGGAGAAGCTAAAGAGCTTGTAAAGGTGCTGTCGGCTTTAGTCAGGAATGATTTTCGAGTGCTTCTTGTTAATCATACGAATGTTCAAGGGTTGGTTGAAGACGATTGGCCTTTGGATAAAGTGTGCGCAATTCAACTTCCTGCCGAAAATAAGTTTACCGCGAATGATCACTTCTGGACAAAAATGCTTAAAGACATTGATATTAGCAATAAGGAGTGAATAATATGTTCACAAACTCAATCATTTTGGTTACCGGGGGAAGTGGCTCATGGGGACAAGAGTTGGTAAAGGAATTATTACTTCATAATCCACAAAGAATTATCATTTTTTCCCGTAACGAAGCCAGCCAAGTAAAAATGAATCGGGAAATCAATGACCCAAGATTGATTTTTTCTATAGGTGACGTCCGAGATCTTAATGCCTTGACTAAAGCGTGTGAAGGGGTAAATTACATTTTTCATCTTGCCGCGCTGAAGCACGTACCCGTCTGCGAAGAACAGCCGTTAGAGGCTTGGAAAACAAACGTAATTGGAACACAAAATGTGATCGAAGCTGCGATTGCAAATCGTGTAAAAAAGGTTATAAACATCTCAACTGACAAGGCAGCAGATCCGGTCAACTTTTATGGAATGACTAAAGCGATTGGCGAAAAGCTTATCGTATACGCGAATCTACAAAACGAAGAGACGAAGTTCATTAACGTACGAGGAGGTAATATTCTCGGTTCCAACGGCAGTGTCCTTAATATATTTATTGAGCAGTTAAAAGAAAAACGTAAAATCGGTATTACTGACAAAAAGATGATCCGGTTCTTTATGACCCCGAAATCGGCAACCGAACTTTTACTAACTGCAGCCAAGGAAGGAAAGGGTGGAGAAACTTTCATTTTGATGATGTCGCAGTGGAAGATATTGGATTTGGCTGAGGTATTAATAGAAACTTATGGTACGGCAGATACAGAAATTGTCGAAACCGGAATTAGACCGGGAGAAAAACTCGACGAGGTTTTTCTCTCATCAATAGAACGTGACAATTCGGTGGTTTTGAACAATCAGTACTTGGTGGTACTCCCGTCGACTAATATACCGACGTTAAAGCAGGCTTATGCTTCTTGTCCGTCCGTAAAAATGGAATCCTATTTTTCTAAGAATCTCCTCAAGAGCAAAGCAGAAATTAAACAAATACTGACTGACGAGGGTTTTTTGTCTCAAAAATTTTAATAAAGGAGTAATTTGATTGCAGATGCCCCCTAGGCATCTGTCTACATAAAAAGGAGATGAACCAATGAAAATTCTGCTTGCAACCTACTGGCATGTCCCTCATTTGGGAGGCGTTTGGCCGTATATGTTACAACTGAAAAAAAAGCTGGAATCATTAAATCATGAGGTGGATTTACTTGGCTACGGTGATGAAGCCGGAAGTTTTGTGCACTTAGTTAATAAACAGCAACTTAATACTGATAAGTTACTTCCAGTTCTTAAATCAATGCTAAATGAATCTGATTACCCTACAATCTATATGAATAAGCTTATAGAGTATACCGAATTCCGTCGTTATCTTTTTGAATTGTCAACCGCCTATTTCGGTCTGGAATCCTATGACGTCATTCATACGCAAGATGTTATTTCCACCGTAAGCATCAACCGAATTAGGCCACCAAAAGCAGCCCTTGTCGCCTCCCTTCATGGATCTGTTGCACACGAGATTAGGCTTCAGTTAGAGACCATTCACAAGTCTCCGACCTCTTATATGGCTAGAAGATATTTTGACCAACTGGAGTATGACGGTGCATCATCAGCAGAATACACCGTTCTTAATAATCAATGGATGAAAAAAATACTAACCGACGAATTCCGTGTTCCCAACGAGAAAATCGAAGTGTTTCATTATGGCTACGATATTGAGAAATTTTTCCTGCTAATGAAGAAAACATCCGAGATTAAACGTCCCGTTAATAAGAAAGTGATCATGTATTCAGGCCGGTTGGTTCAACTAAAAGGCGTGGAGCATCTTCTTGATGCACTCGGGCGACTAAAGGAAGAACGTCAAGATTGGATTTGCTGGATTGCCGGAGAGGGAGATAAGCTAGCAGAACTTCGCCTCCAGTGTAAGGTCCTGGGACTGGAAGAAGATGTTATGTTCTTAGGAAATCGAGATGATATCCCAAGTTTATTGGCACAAGCTGACATCTTCGTACTTCCGAGCATTATTGAGAACCAGCCTTTATCAATTATTGAAGCTCAACTCGCCGGAAAAGCGATTATCGCCAGTAACGCAGGAGGATTGCCTGAAATGATCCAACACAATGTTACAGGTTTATTGACGCCTGTAGGAAATATAGAGTGTTTATGTGCCAATTTAAATAAGTTGCTGAAAAGCCAATCTCTTCGAATTACACTTGGTTCTGCAGCTAAGGATTGGGGGTTGTCTCATTGGTCACTAGACAACATGGTAAACCATACCGTAGAAGTTTATCAAAAAGCTATTACGGAAAGGAGGCGAAGTCTTAATGATTAGCCTTAGAATCATCTGGACCAGGTTTATAAAAATGTTAACACGGGTATTTATATATTTCTGGTGTTGTATAAAAAAGGTGATTCATATAGACGACAGCAAAGAACCATTAATGGTTAGCGTAGAACCAAAGGTCAATGCTGAACCGGAGGTCAATGCTGAACCAGAGGTCAATGCTGAACCGGAGGTCAATGCTGAACCGGAGGTCAATGCTGAACCAGAGGTTAATACTGAATTGGAAGTAGCTATAGAATTAAATGAAAGTCCTGACGGCTACCAATATATTATGTTAGACACTCAATTCAATAACTTTCATATCTGGCGCAAAATTTTTACATGCCTTCCTAATGAATACGTTATTCCTAATCCTCAGTCTATCGATGTTCTTCTGCCGATGACAGCCGATTTCTACTGCAACCTGTTTCCTTCAGCGTCTAGGCATCCCAGTCTCTTGGTTGATGATCAGGTTTGGAAGCGAATCAAAGCCACTTTGCCTAAGGATTATCAACTTCCTGGTGCTATTCTCCAATTGGGATAGTTTACAATTAAGTCCCCACAACAGATCACTTCTTAAATACATGCAATTTTGATGATAACCTTTGCCCACTATATAGATGAAAGTCCTAATGATACCAGTTCCAATGGTTGTCAAATAGGCCCCCTTCAGCTGGAGCCGAGAATAGTCCCTTTGGCCTATGTGTATATTTTTTTCAATATCCTATTAAGTCTTTCCAAGTCATGGGTTTTAGACAAGACTCTTGTATCTTGAAGTGCTTCAAAAGCATAACTCTGAATTCCTCTTCAAAGGCTTCTGCTTCAAGGCATCTTTCGGGCCTAAAGCTGCGCTCATAATCATGCTTAAAAACAACCCCAAAGATCCGATCCATGACCCAAAGGAAAGCCTGGAAGGTCACGGCCCAAAGACCGGAGTCCAATGGACCGAGCGAATAGCGAACCTGGAAGGGCTTCCACATGCTCACTCAAAACAACAAAAACCCTTTCAAACCCTTAAGAAAAACACTAATAAAAAGCTACACAGATACTGAAAAAAATCAGCTCACTTTACATCAAGACAGTGGAACCTCACCATTCCCTTAAAGGTCAACCACCCCTACACCCTCCTTCCGGAAGAATATTCCCCCTCTGCATCCTTAATCTAGTACCACACCTAGGCATATCCCCACCAGAAGAAGACAAAGTACCCTTAAGGGGTGATATGGCAGTATGCCCTTTTAAAATCCCGTTCGAAAATAGAGTTTCCGCGCCGGCAGCGGCCGGAAGTTCTGCAGAAGACATCGAATTTAAATATCCCTCAGAGAGATTGTAGAAACTCTGGGCGTACTTCCCCCTTGAAGTATAAGCCTCGATAACACCCTCATTGCGAAGTTGTGCCAACGCCTCCTTAAGCGTTCTATAAGCCACACCAAGCCGTTCAGCCCAGGCTTTTTGAGTTTCCCGTACTATCTTATTTATCCAAAGATCCTGGATAATATCTTCCTTAACTTCCGATATATGATCCCTTCTTCTGTCCCTGGGTTTAGCCCACTTATACCAGCCCTTTATCTGTGCAGAAAGGCCGGTTATGGACGAAAGGACACGAGGGGAGGCGTGATGCCGTCCAGTAATTACCGACCGATAAATCTTCTCAATCTCGGCCATGGCCAACGGTTCTTTAAGACCTTTATTCCATTCATGCAGCTTAGTATGTATCTCCGGAACAGGAATCCCAGCATCCCACAAACAAAGGCCAAGGCCATAAGCCCAGCGATTCCTTTCCCCATTTTCCGCGACCGGCTCCTGGATGCGCCTCCCGGCCGGAGTGGCCAGAAGTGAACCGATATAAACAACCTTCTGCGCTTTAACTTTTACCGTCTTGATTGGCTTCTGGACATCATACCAATCACATAACTCATCCCAGGATGTTCTACTATACCAATCACAGTACACACTATTTTCCACTGTCGGCCGACGAACCCAACGCTCCACACCAACAGCACACGGATCGGCCCCCAATGCCACAACCATCATTTCATGAATTTTAGACACCTTAGCCAAAAGAATATCATGACGGATGCGTAACGGCTGATCAAGAATATTCCACGCCTGATAATGTCCAGGAGTAGCCGTTGCAACTATCAGCTCCGGAATAGGAAGACGAGCCGCACGATAACAATCCAGGATGTCATCTGGAGTAGTCCCTTGAGGCGTATCAAAATCACAGACAAAAGCTAAAACATGCCGAACATAACGACGTTGCCGGCGACGGGCAAAAAAAGTTGAAGCAGTAATATAAGTATAATCTTTACCAAGATCAGGTAAGGTCCAGAGAATACGAGCATCAGATTTTATATTTGAGCCAAAAACCAGACCATTATCTTTCTTCATTTGATTCGTTTTATATGGGCTGGTTTCAGGCAACACGTCGCAAAAGATATCAGAAAGCATTGAACCAACCTTTCAAAAAAGAACTCAAGCCAAAACAAGCTTGAGTTCTCTCTGCGCTATTTATTTTGATGGATTATTATGGTATAATGAGATGTAAAATCAATTTATCCACTTAAATTCTTCCCGGTCAAAAAGCCGGGAATTTTTCTATTTATACATGATCTTTCTCAACCCTAAGCCAAACAATCATTACAAAGGACATAAGAGCTGCTAAATCCACGCAGTGTAACCATACAGTAATCGTTAAGATAATATAGATCAAGCTTCCAATAAAAAAAGCCGATGGCCTACTCGTTAGGAACAATAGCATCACTTTGCTTTTCCTCTTGTAATGTAAAATCCGGCTTGATATTAACAGACATCGGTTCGTGCTTATCCTGAATAAGTAAAATAATTGAGATGACCAGGATAAAAGAATATATAAATAATTCAATAATCGTCTTACGACTAACATTGCGGCTCATGATTCCCCTCCTTCCTCTGCGGCTGGTGGTGGCGGTGGATAAAGGTATGGGATAGGGTCAGTATGACTCCACGCAAACTTATTGGTTCTAATCTCAAAATGCAAGTGGTGACCCGTACTAGAACCAGGGTTAGGATCATTCTCCGGATCTCCCCCCTCAAGCGCGATAACATCACCTGTAAATATCTCTTGATCAGGCAGAGCAATAACCTTCGATAAGTGAGCATAGAAAGAGTAAAACGTTTCATCCGGGTAATCGTGTTTGATGAGCAGATAATTCCCGTAAATCTTATCTATACCAACCTTGACCACTTGTCCATCCGCAATACTTGTAATCTCGCTATGCCATTCCGGAGCAATATCAATCCCAGAATGAAAACCAAATTTCCCCGTAACAGGATGAATGCGCGAACCATAAGGCGAAGTAATCACACCATTTGAGGGCATTGGGTATTTGCCATTCAAAATGATCATGCCCGTCTGCAGACGAATCTTATCGCCATGTTCAGCCCGAAAACTTTGCAGAGCAGCCATCTCTTTGGGATTAGAAAAGAAGCCCGCTAAAAACGATAGCGGGCTTGCTAAAATATAAGCAAACATCATTAAAAGTAGAAGAACCAGGGCTATAGGTATTGAAAAAAGAAGGATAAGCTTCCTTCTCCCCTCTTCGCTGGTCGCCATTGTGGCCAAGTGAAGAAGAGCTTTTGTCGCGACGGGGCCGGCCATGGACGCTCACCTCACTTACCTTCCACCAGCTGTACCCATGTAATCAAATTTATATTCAGGAATTTCCTCGTTAAAATTTGCCTTCATCCTTTTTGACCCTATCATCAGAAGCGCCTGGCCGCGCTGCTTGCTGGCCAGCAGCTCCTCTTCGGCATCAGTAAGGCCGTATAAATCCTTCGTATCTTTCAAGTTCGGCCCATCCGTCCCCATAAGAATCTTGAAGCACGGCGTATCGAGAATCGCTTGACCATACATTTTCACTTTTGGATCGAGAAAATCTACAACACTATGCGAAGCAACTACAACCGCCGCCTCGTACTTTCGGGCCCTCTTCTCTTGATTTCGCACGACCACCAATGATTGGGGAACATTCGGGTCAACGATTAAATACCCTTCATCGTAAATTACCATAACCGGCTGCGTTCTATCTTCGCTCATTTTTTCCCACGCCCAATTGAGGATGTTAAAATATTGGGTCCGCTTGATACGCTCACTGGAGTTTTGTAAGTTATAAGTATCGAGGCAAACACATTGATTGTCGGATTGAATCGTGGTGTGTCCATTCCAGAGGAAGGAATCGCTGCCCATTGCAATATCTTTTAAGAGCAGAGCCAATTTGGCATAAGGATTTTGTTCCAAGTCCTTCTTTATCGCTTTCCCTTTTTTATCAATAAGTTCATACAGATCTTTCATAACTGGAAAATCCGTATTGCTTAGAAGATCTATATCCGTGTCCCAAAAGATATTGAACGCATTGTATAACTCAATTAGACAATCCTTCAGGATAGCTTTCTGGATATCGGTCAAAGAGGGACTATAAAGACCGAAAAAGATCTCCAAATTTTGCATATACAAAGCCATGTCTCCCATACCATGACCTTCATCTTTATATAGCTTCTCCACTTCGTCGTTTTCGTCTCTTGCTACCGGCCGTATTTGCAGTGGATTAATTCTCCCCCCTGCTCCACCACCAGCATCGATCCAATCTCCATTCAGCCTTAAACAAAGATCTTTATATTCTCTCTCAGGATCTACAAAGATAATTTTTGTCCCTCGCATGTACTCACAAAGAGCAAGATGCTTGATGATCGTAGATTTCCCCACTCCAGGGACCCCCATGATCACCACATTAGAATTCGTCCTGTCCCCTCCGCGCAACCAGGGATCAATGATAATAAGCCCTCCCGCCGCATCTTTGGCGAAGTAATAGCCTCTCCCATCGTTATAACCAGACGAAGCAAAAGGAAACCCACCCACAAAACTTGAAAGGGGCACCGGACGCTGAGTGATGTTTTCCACCTTACTATCTGTCGTATAGAAAGGAGAAATCATCTTGAAGCCTTCTTTTTGTAGATCAGCTAATGTTCGCACCTTGCATTTAAGCCCTTTGATTGTACTTTCTACCTTCCGACAAACCTTAGTAAACATAGCGTCGTCTCGAGCAATAGGCATAACCACAACACTCATTAACCCAACAGATTCTTCATTCTGATCAATCTGAGCCATGGTCTTTTCAGCATTATCTGCAGTTCTTGTCGCTCTCTGCTTTGTTAGAGGATCGTTCGTTGTATCCGCTGTACCACGATTAAGTTTAATTGTATTTGACAGCGTGTCCACGAAGGCACCATTGTCTGTTGGCGTGAATGTAATTGATACAATAGTGCTTGGTATATTCGTTATTTTAGATAACCAACCATAGTCCGGATCTTGTGGATACTGAATAATCCCGTAAATCTTGCCTTTATTCTCACCTATCGTCAAGTTATTTCGAGTAAATCTGAGCCCTATCGGAGTGATAACATTGAGTAAGGCACTATTGACCGGCATTTCTTCTGTCCTTTTTTTTGCCATAGCAGTCTCTTCTCCTCCCTATATAAAAACAATAAAAACATCAAGAAGAAAGATTTTCTCCCTGATCCCGGAGTATCGGAAAAGTAGTATCATAGCTCATATCCTCAAGGTGAGCATAAGCCGGATTATTAATCAGGTTGCATAATCGCACAATTTCCTTCTCTTTTAAGATTTCTACGGGGACTTTAGAGTTTTCAAAACATCCTGCAATATCTTGCATACGACGAAAAATACTTCGTTCCGATCCTTCTTCAAATCGCTCCCATATCATCAAATAAAACTGACGCTCAATCACTTCTCCGGATAAAGCATAGTTAGATAGCACTGAAATCTCCTTGCGTAATATTTCTTTTTGCTTTTGATTCGTCGTTGATATTAAACGCTCCGTGTACTCATTGATCAATGGACTGATATCGACCGGCCGCGATGCGGCGATAAATTTAAATGTTTGTTGATCTCCGGAAAGATCAGCCGTGAGCTGCCGGGTCAATAACGCCTTTTCTCTTTTGCTAAAAAGATCAATACTAAAATGCTCCATCTTAAGCGCCATAAAAATGTATCCATCCCGTGCATAAAGATATTTCACAAGAATATCTTTGACATTCGTGAATTTTTGAGCAGTGACTTGGTCTTGAGTTTCAGCCTTAGCTTGTTTCTTCTGTTTGTTTATAAAAAAGAAAACCCCTGCTGCTAAGAGCACGGTTATAAACAAGACAGATATTGAAATAATAGGATTCATCTAATTATCACCCTCTTCATCATTTGAATTTCCACTCATTCAGCGCCACATAGGGATATTCTTTTTGTGATTTTGCGAAATGCAGCATATTCTTCACCTGATCAATTGCCGATAGATTTGTCCTATCTTTGATCGTCATCATCACGCTCCCTGCACCAATCACCATCATGGATACGATACTTACCGAAACATTCCACGTTACCAGCAAAAATATGATATCCATCACTCCCCCTACCAGGCAGATAAGGCCAGCCTGTCTCAGCTCATCTTTCCCAAAACCATCAAAGAATTCAGGCTTACTTTTAATCCCAACAGGGATATAGAGTGTATTACCACTATTTTCCTTTTCCATGTGAGCACCTCCTATTTAAAGTAGAAAAAGACAATATCTCGAAATTGCCAAACTGACTCTGCCATGATATAAAAAAGGACCGCATTGAAAGCTCTTTTTTTGTACATAGAAGCCTCTTCTGCATTGCCGATCATACGAATAAGACAAAAGACAATCCTCAAAGCCACTCCGGCTCGGATAAGGATTATAACAGCCACTGCCAGGTCATCAATCTCCAAATTTAGTGCCCCCTCCTTATCTCTTGAAAATTCGTACTAACTGTGTAGCATAAAAAGCCTTGCCCATCACATTTCCCCCCGGCCCCGCGGGAATAATGAACTCTTGTAAAAATCTTGGTGTACCTAGAGCCATCTGGATAGCTACTATAGCCCATATGAGATGCCCTTTCATGAATAGAGCCAAACTGAGCTTAAGAAAAACTATCTGGAGCATCACCGTAATCATAGCTTGAAAGAATTTCTGCATGTATGTTTTGAACACGCCTTGGTCGGAATCGACTAATCCCACACAGGCTATAGGAACACCTAGTCTCAGCGTTAATATTTCTAACCCTATTTTCAAGAACTTGATATAAAAATAAAGGAGGCTGCCTAAGTAAAACAGACCAAAAATAGCTGTCAGAAGCCCTGCCGACATAATGGATTCCACTACCAGTTTGAAATCGACAAGAAGACCCCGAGTTAAGGCGGCTAAAAGCTTATCTGTCAGACCTTGTACAATCGTAGCCATCCAGTGATACAATGTTGGAAAAGAAATCGCTACCACTAACGCTTTAAGAAAATAGGTAAGAAATACAATCGGATCAGTATCTGCGTCACCATCAATCCATAAAATATACGTGTTAAATCCCTTTTGCACAAACTTCAGAATGATGAGAGATATCCCAAACATGAATAGAATTTCATAGATTTCCGACAGCAAATTGAAACCTAGGATTTCATTTAAAGCATTTTCTGCATAGAAAGCGATTGGTACTAGATTCATTAGTAATAAATCCATATAATTTAAAAGGCCTGTTAATAAAGCCTCAATCAAAACCATTAAAAGATCAACCAAAGCATTCCCTCCCTCCCTTAGGCTTATAAGGAGAATTCCTTATAAGCCTAAGAAATTGAATCTCAAGAATCCAAACGGTTTAAACATAATAAGATGTAACGACGTTAATGATAACACTTACAAGCTCCACGCCGACAACAGATACCAGCGCCACAAAAACACGTTTATTCCACTGCTTCTGGTCCATTTCGTCTGCAGCGCTACGCCGAATCAAAAAGTATGCTATTACCAGTGCACCAATTATCGGGGCAGCGATCATGAGCGCTGTCGTACCATCGTTTAACATCTTAATCGTGCCGGTAAAAATTTTGCTCTCCTGGATTGTCTCAGCAAAAACCATATCCGGAACCAACAAAAAAACAGCCATTAGAATGGCTGCTAACAATAACGACTTTCTATATTCTTTTATCATCTTACATATCCACCTCTCAAAATCATTTCTCATTGAGAAATTCTTTCATTTCTTGTGCAACAGAAGGAGCACATAAATATTGGTATTGCTTCCAAATGCCCCAAAGTTCAATGTCATTCATTTTCGTAATACGCTGTGGCCTTAGATTTTCACGCCTTTCTCTTAATAACCTGTTATGCTCTTTGTCCCCCATGCCAAACATTTTATTGAAAATAGTCTGTGATATGTCCGGAGCAAACATAATGGCCGGATAGCCACGGGATGTAACCAAACTGTACGGACGATTTATCCGCCTAACTTCGTCCGGAGTCAATAGAGGTCGGCTCATCAAACTCATACTTTCCGATGTAGAGGGAGATGAGTAACGCCCACTAGAAGAACTGATTGAGTACGAAGATACCGTGTACGGTCCAAGTTTTTCTGATATTTCTTTAAGGGTTTCAGGATTATCTGCCTGAAGATAGATCCATTTTTCGCAGTTGTCCCGTAGAATTTTTGCGACTTCTTTGCCATATTTCTCGTCAAGCTGAGCAAAAGATTGTACAAACAAAGAATACCGGATTCCACGTCCCCCACCGGCTGTAAGTGAACTATCTAAAGCCGGCATTTTGACGAAGTTCCCGAATTCTTCAAGAATAAAGTTGACCCGCCTTTCCAGCCTCCCTCCTCTTGCATCCGCAGTCCTTACCAATTCCTCATAGATTTGTGAAGCCATCAAACTAGCCAAGGAATAATAGGTTTTCTTTTCATCCGGAAGGATGATAAATACTGCGGTTTTTTTACGCCCTATTTCGGCCGGATCAAAATCCTGTCCAGAGGTCAAAGAATAAATCATAGGGTTAGTAAAAAGTTTAAGTGTCGCCAAAGCAGCCGTATAGAAACTTCCACGAGTTCTTGTAGGAGCTACTTCAGAAATTGCTAACAACCCTTTTGAAGGATGATTATCCGGCAATCTCTTAACATACTCAACGATTGGCATCTTGCTGTTGATTGTTTTACACATTTCAGCGATAAAATAATAGACATTCGTCATGTTTCGGTATTTATGCCGTTCCGGATCGCGGTTGTCATAGACTACCGCCATAATTGCGCTAGCAATCGTTGAGGCTTCCCCATCATTCCAGATGCGCTCTCCTTTCGCTTCACCAACAAGATTGGCTGTCATATCCCATGTTGCATCAATCGCTGCAGCAAGATCATCATTATCTACCCCATCACAAATCCTCTTCAAAAAACTATAATGATGACTCTTAAGAGGATTCTTAAAGTCTACCGCATAAACTTCATACCCCAGACTTCGTAAATACGGAGCTGTATAGCTATAGAGTTCACCTTTGGGATCACTTAAGATCATACTTTCACCGGATAGCCCTATAAACCCAATAGATATCAAGATAACTGTGCGTGATTTGCCTGATCTCGTAGCACCAATACAGAGAGTGTGGATATCTTCTTTAACATAAGTGATAGACAGTGTGTTTCCCTTCCTCTGTACACTGAGGACAATTCCACCTTCGGAAATATTAAGTGCTAAAGCTGTGCTCAAATGATTTTATCCTCCTTTCCTCTCTTAATAAGCTCACTAATAATGGGGTCTTTCAGCGGTATGGATGCTACTCCAAACGTTTCCGTTTTTTCCTTTTCCGTCATCCACCGGGCAGAACCATGTTGTTTTTGTCCTGCAGCCACAGGCGTTTCTATTGCTGGTGTTACCTGCATCATACGGCTCTGGTACGGTTTATTGGTACTGACAATTAGGAATACCGCAAAAAGCAAAATAAACCCTTCGAAGCATAAAAAAAGCATCAGATGAGATTTCACCGATGCTATGCTTTCTATGCAACTCATAAACGATGGGAAACCAGAATCCATGAACCGCAAAGACTTCGTTTTCAAAAGCAAATGCAGTAACGTCGATAAATAGACACTGATTCCAGTCTGCAAAACGGTGGCTATTCCTGCTACCAACAATCTTCGCTTAATGCTCAAGAAAGCACCTCCTTCACTATAATTCCAATTCTTCAAGTTCTCTCGTCTGCACCCGAGGTACAAGAATGAAACTTATTTTATTGAGGACATTTCCAATATCTTTTAACTCTTCAAACGTTACTTGAGGAGGAGAAATTGTAATAAGTCGGGTTAAGCCTGAGCGAATCACTTTTAGTTCTGATTCATTGAATAGCTTTTCATGATCGATTAGCCTAGCCCTCAATGCAAAATCCTCACAAGCCTTTGAATAGTCACTAAATCTTTTATCCAAGACGTAATAGTTAAGCGTTAATGAACGATATCCTGTAGCAAATTGATACCCCTCCCCAGGGGTTAATCTCGCCGCTAAAACTTGATCATTATAAGCCAAGAGTTTTCTGTACCCCCTCAATTGCTTACCGGAATTACTGCTTTTTATAGGTGGCGACATTTTATACATAAGTACATACTCCGCTGTCTCTTCAGCAATTATCTTGACAGCTTTACTACTCCAATCACCCTTCAGATCGTTATTATTATCAATCTGACAAACCAGGGCATCTTCCCAATAAATATTTGCGTAAGTATAGTTATCATTAATAATCCTGATATCGTAACCTACACATCTGAGCCGTCGAAACAATTCTTCGTACCATGTTTGAGTAAAGTCGGTGACAATTTTATCATAGTTCACGCATTAACTCCCTCCTTCTTCCTTTCATTAACTACTCAATACAATTATTTAGGGCTTGTCATATCCCCTTCCTGTGAAATCGGATCATCCCCTGAAGGAGTTTTTATTTCGGGCTCAATAACAGGCAAACTTAAAGCATTACTTAGGCTTTCAATAATCTTGTTTTGTTCAGTTATTATGTGAGTACCCTCATTGTCTGTAAAAACAAAAGACGGGCTTTGCTGAACAAATTCTGTTGGAGGTCCGACTTGAACGGTCATAGGCAGGGATATATTATTTTCCTGCTGGAATCCTTTAGCCATTTCTTTTGCCTCATTTTGGTCTGTAGTTTTAGCAAATGTACTAACCAATACCAAAGGTTTATGAGGAGTGCTTCCCATCTGATTTATCACATTTTGTATTTCTATAATTACTTGAGCTGAGGACTCATCCCAAGTCGCAAAGAAAAGAGCTGGTATCGCTTCCGTGTCGATATAAACTCTTGCTGCTTTATCTGCTGCGGCATCCAAAACAGGTACTAGACGATAATTTGCATCAGCAATAACACCTTGCGCCGGTACATCTTTTAAGTTGAACTCCTGCTGTGAACCTTCTTTTCCTTTGCCTTGAACGAGCGTCATAGCAGCTAAAGCTATAACGAAGACTACAAGCACTCCGAGAATAACGAGTTTACCTTGCCGAGTTAAATTAAACTTTTTTTCCATGATTATTAACCTCCTTAATTATTACCTACGGGATTATAAATTGGTGGATTGTATGTTCCAGATGTCCCTGGTCCTGTACTAGGTGGCTGAATAGGAATTGTATTTGAATCCGGATTAGGTTGTCTTTGTGGCGGGGATTGAATGTTTTCCGGGTTCATGGTTGAAGGATCTAAATCAGTTTGCTCAGTATTCGTATTTGGTGGAGTTTGTATTACCTGATTTGCCTGAGGTTCGACCACAGCAGGAGGGACCATTGTGTTTGGAGGGCTTTGTATACTGCCTAAATGTGTTTTCGGTGTTGCAAACGGATCAAACATAAGGGATACTTTGCCGGTAGCAAGCTGACTAAATGCTCCCGCGCTTTCCTCAGGGATTGCCAGTTGAACCGCAACAGGCACACTAGCATTAACGCTGCCACTTGTGTTATTGAGATTCGGTTGTATGGGCTGCCCCGCATTGTTAATTACCGAAACAACTCTAACCCCTTTGAGTGAGTTAACCATTTCAGATTGGATTACCTGCCCCCAATTAGATCCATTTCTATCCGGGGTCAAATAGACACTTACGATATCGCCTGGTTTAACAAGACCAGATGTCGTTAGGGAAACCGGGACCCATACGCCAACTTCGCCGGGATAGAGGCCGTTTCGCATAGGTGTCTCTGCAACAAGCCCTTTAACAATTGGCTGTCCAGCTTTAACTGGATATGATAGTGATTGTCCTACCACCTCATCCTTTGAAACGATAACATCTGCTGGAAGTATTCCGGACACTTTTCCATCATCTTTAAGATCTGCTGCGGTGATTACTTTTCCTGGTTCAAGATCGTTGGCCGCAACAACCATACTTGTGACGTCTCCCATGGCTAAACGTCCTCCGAACGTTGCCAGGGCAAAGGTGCTTATACCGACTAACAGAGATAGAGTTAAAGCTCTTGACCTAGCTTTGCGTGTAGAAGAGATTCGAGGGAGTGAAAATGGAAGTTTCATAAATGAGTCACCTTTCTTTCCTTTCTTTGTTCTAAATTCATAAATTAAGAGGACAAACAAATTCTTATCAAAGAATCGCCTGTCCTCTTAAAAACACAGCAGTTTATTGCTTATGTATACCTTGGAAGTTTTATGTGATCATATTTCTTCATCTCCTTTATTTTGTCCAGCGCGCTTTTGCCTCCAGCGCGCCATTTTTCGTACGGCCTTTGCTAGTTCATATTGATTGGACATTACATATCGAGCTGTTGTGGCTATATTTGGCATACCATTCTTCTTCAGGTGACCAGCAACTATGGCCACATCAGTGATTTTCATGCCACTGTTTAATAAATCAGCACAATATGTATGTCTCAAAGTATGATAGGTAAAATAAAATCCTAATTTGTCTCTGAGGTTTTCGACCATCTTTTGCACGGCACGAGTAGACATTTTATGATCAGTATTTTGAGCCAAAAAAACATATCCATCTTTGTCCGTTCTACCGTGAAGGTATTCCTGCAAGAGCTCCACCAAATCAGGAGCCATCGGAACAGTTCTATATTTAAACCCTTTTCCTACTCTTACACGAATCTCACCACCTCTCTTTTTTAGCTTTAAATCTGAAATCCTTAAGTTAGTAACTTCTGATACACGTAATCCGGCACCAAGTCCAATTTCAATCAACACACGTTTTTTAAGGCTTTCAGACTTCATCGCATCTCTAAGCACATCCACATAGTCTTCAGGTAAACTTTTGGGTGCCAACAAAGGTTCTTCAATGTACTGAACCCGTAACGCTGTATTGGTTTTGATAGCGCCTTCTTCCACCCCCCACCTAGAGTAAATTCTAATCACCTGAAGAGCTTTATTTATCGTGGCAGGTTCTTTTTTTGAAATGATTGCCAAGTACGTTCGATAATCGCGAATAAGTCCTGCTGTAATGGTTTCGGGTCCGGTAAAATCAATTTCCCTTTCTTCTTCCACCCATTTGATAAATTGCTTAATTGTTCGTAAGTATGCAAGTATCGTTTTTACGTCATAACCTTGCCTTTCATCCATCCATCTCTCAAATGTGTCTAGATCCATTCTGCTTTTCCCTCTTTCTTCAAATCGTGTCCTTTCAGGCAATAAGCATATTTAACCACAAATTATCCTGTTTTGGACCTGAATTGAGAAAAGAGATCTTATTCCGATTCGTACGCGAACCCTATTTTGGGTGCTACGATTACCGTCTCTGGAGGCTTTGGAGCATCAGTAAGTGGGGCCACAAATGAGAACGGTTACTTCAATTTTGAGGTAACTCCAACCATCGTAGGCGGACCATACACGCTCCATTATTCTGTAACCAGCTCCTCAGGGACTTACACCGTTAGCCAAAATACACTGACTGTTACCCTTGTTCCAGTACAACATGTCCTGGAAGGTGTAACGATCTTGGGTAAAACCGGAACCATGCCTAATATGGCAATTCGTAATCCAAATGGTGTAGGAACCGGGAGAAGCCAAGCATTGGAGTATTGGACCGGCGGAGGCTCCACGGTCTTTCTCAAACCGCAGAAAGGGTTCTATGATGGAGATGACACATGGACTTACTATAATGATTCGAACTTAAACTCCGGTAATATTAGAGCAGGGACAAGCATCTTTGGAGTAAATGGTAACCCTAATGTTGTTAACACATCCGGGGGAAATCTAGTGCCGGGAGGCATATTATCAGGCTATAAAGGGTATTCAAATGGATCTCTAGTTACAGGCACTATTCCTTCGAAGAGTGCAGCGACGATTACTCCATCGAGCGTTAATCAAACAATAACGGCAGGTCAATATCTTTCTGGAACACAGACGATACAGGGAGATCCAGATTTAATTTCGAGCAATATTCGAGCAGGGGTTAACATCTTTGGAGTTAATGGAGATACAAATGTCGTTAATACATCTACAGGAAATTTAGTGCCGGGAGCTATGCTATCCGGTTATAAAGGATTTTCAAATGGATATCTAGTTACAGGCACAATTCCTTCAAAGAGTGCAGCAACGATTACCCCATCAACAGTTAACCAAACGATAGCTTCAGGTCAATATCTTTCTGGAACACAAACAATACTGGGAGATCCGAACTTGATCCCGTCAAACATAATAAGTGGGAAGAGCATATTTGGGGTTGTGGGGACAGCAAAAACTAACACTGGGGTGAAGTATGCAAGTGGTAGTAAAATGTCAGAATTGGATAATGGCTATCAGCGATTAAATATTTCCGGCCTAAGTTTCCGACCATCTTTTGTGTTAGTACAAGTTAATAACTATGGATATCTATTGGGCATGTCCAACTATACTATATATCATGGTCCATATAACACAGGTTACTCTAATACTGGAGTATCAACGGGTTATTCTGCGACATCAGACGGCTTTTCCATCATAGTTAGTCCTGGGATATCTTCACCTCAAACTTGTAGTTGGCGAGCTTGGGAGTAATTTTATTCATTAAATTTCAGATTAAGAAAATGGGGGAATCTTCCCCATTTTCTTTACCTATTTCGATTCGTACGCGAACCCTATTTCAGGGGCTAATTTGACCGTCTCTGGAGGGTTTGGAGTTAGCGTATCGAGAACCACAAATACCAATGGATACTTCAATTTTGGGATTACTCCTAGTGTTATTGGGGGGCCGTATACGCTCCATTATTCAGTAACCAGTTCCTCCGGGAATTACGCTGTTAGTCATAATACCTTAACTGTTACGGCTCCCCTTGTTATACCTACAGATAAGATTCTCGAAGGCGTTTCAATAGCAGGTCAAATCGGCACAATGCCAAATATGGCCACAGCTAATCCCAATGGCATAGGAGTAGGCCGAAGCCTTGCTAAGGAATACTGGACAGGCGGTGGGTCTACGGTTTTTCTAAAGCCACAAAGGGGCTATTTTGATGGAGCCGATACATGGACATACGTCAATGCCCCCAATCTATTACCGTCAAATATAAAACAAGGAGTTAATTTATTTGGTGTAACGGGTACCTACTTGGGAACCGTACCTACACATGGATCAAAAGAATGGACTACTCCAGGAACCTATTCATTTACCGTCCCTGAAGGCGTGAATTCGATTTTTGCGCTAATTCAAGCAGGTGGTGGTGGCGGTGGTGGTAATACCCCCGGTCAGGTCGGAGGAGGAGGCGGCGGTGGTGGTGGTTATGGTGTTTTTTCAATACCTGTAACGCCAGGCCAGATTTTACCTATTGTTGTAGGATCAGGGGGATTAGGCGGCACTATAAATTATTATGATGGTAGTAAATGGACTGGTGCCACAGCAGGACAAGACGGGGGAAACTCATCAGTGGGTTCCTACAGCTGCACGGGTGGTAAAGGGGGATCTCCTGGCGGTAGTTATCCATACGGAGGTCTTGGTGGTATCGGAAATTCTTATGGTAGGAACGGCACACCAGGGACACAAGGCGAATATTATTCGCCATCTAATGGGTTAGGCGGTGCTGGTGGAATGAATAATTATGGAACCGGAGGAATGGGATCTGGTACATATTCGACAAAGGAAAATGGTGACGGTAATGATGGCAGCTGCGGAAGAGTTGTGGTGTTTTGGTGAAGTAGTTTTGGCTCAATCCCATCCTTGAATGGGGTGTTAAATGACCAAAAATAACGACAATGCGTTACCCATTTCGATTCGTACGCGAACCCTATTTTAGGGGCTGCAATTACGGTTTCTGGGGGCTTCGGAGCCAACCATTCAGGGATTACCAATGCCAATGGCTACTTTAATTTTTTGATTACTCCAACCGTTATTGGAGGGCCCTATACACTTCAGTATTCGGTAAATAGCCCCCAAGGAAACTACTCTACAAACCAAAATTCCTTAATCGTTACAGCCCCACTTATTATCCCAGTCGATAAGATCCTGCAGGGCGTTACTATAGCCGGTCGAGTCGGGACCATGCCCAACATGGCAACATCTAATCCAAATGGCATAGGAGTAGGCCGAAGCCAGGCGAAAGAATACTGGACAGGTGGAGGCTCTACGCTCTTTCTAAAGCCGCAAAGGGGCTATTTTGATGGCGTTGACACCTGGACTTATTGGAATGAGCCTAATCTGTTACCATCAAATATTAAAAGTGGTACAAGTATCTTTGGAGTCGAGGGAAATATGCCTCCTGGAAAACGGTCATTATCAATGAATTTCATTTACGATACATATCCAGTTAAAAATCCCGTTCTAAACTTTACAGTGCCCAATGTCAACTTCACTCCATTTTTAGTTTATGCGGATTTTAGTTCGAGTGGCAGCGTAAATGGAACGGGAGGTGGAAGTGGCCCATCAGGAACGTACTTAGGCTCAGTTAGTAATTTAAGTAAAGGAGAAATGCATGCCGCGTCTAATCATGTAGATTTTTATCTTTCTTTCAGTATGTCAGGAACAAATTGTAATGTTTCAATAACGGCCAATCAAACTTTTACTCTTGATAGAGGTAATGTAACAATCTATCTCTTTGAATAAATAAGAGAGTAAGGGAACAGGAGAAAATCCACTGTTTTCTTACTGATTTCGATTCGTATGCGAACCCCATTTTGGGGGCCTCCGTGACCGTTTCAGGGAACTTTGGAGCCAGTCGGTCAGGAGTTACCAATGCCAATGGATACTTCTCTTTTTCAGTAACCCCAACCAATGTTGGAGGCCCTTTTACACTCCTTTATTCTGTGACTGGCCCCCCTGGTAGTTACACGACTAACCAAGGCTCACTTACAGTTACCCCACCTATTTTAGTCCCAAGGGACAAAGTCCTCGAAGGAGTGACTATAGCTGGAGAAACAGGTATCATGCCCAATATGGCCACACGCAATCCAAACGGGATAGGTGTGGGTAGGAGCGTCGCGTTGCAGTATTGGACAGGTGGGAGTTCCACGATTTATTTTAAGCCCCAGAAGGGTTTTTTTGATGGAGTTGACTCCTGGACCTATGTATCTGAACCTAATTTGGTGCCCTCTAATGTCAAGAAGGGGGTTTCCATTTTAGGGGTTACAGGAACTTTGCAGGGTGCTCTACCAACACACGGGAGCAAATCATGGACTACACCTGGAACATATACTTGGACCGTTCCGGAAGGTGTAAGTAGTGTACTTGTTGGAATTTATGGTGCGGGCGGGAGTGGAGATTTTCATCCGGGTGGTTACATTCCCGGTATTGGTAATCGAAGCCCTATCGGTGGGGGTGGGGGTGGTGGAGCATTCGGTCTAGCCTTCGTGGCTCTTACACCGGGTCAAAACATTTCCATTACTGTTGGAGGAGTAGGGGCCGGGACAAAAAACTCTTCCTTTGGAGACCTAATAGTTAATGGTGGTAAATCGTTTAGCGCATATGCACCTATTAATGAGCTTACCTCGGCAAAAGGCGGTGAAGCACCAACGGGAGCTGGCTTTATAGCTGGCTCAAAGGGTGGAGATGCGTATTGGGGTTCTAGTACATCCGTATCTGGAGCCAGTGGTGGCGGTCCTGCAGGTCCGGGGCAAACAAGCGGTGCAGGAGGTCCAACATTTCCAGGTAGTATCTTCCCAGCCGGTGGTTACGGGGGAGCAGACGTAGGCGTGGCCGGTTCTCCGGGCGGTGGAGCAGGATCAAAAGGTACTCCAGGGGATGGAGCTGTATATATCTTTTGGTAAAATGGTAGCGCGATTCCGCTGGCCCCGGACCTGTGTGCTTCCTCAAAAACTTCATTTCAGAAAAGGCTATTGGAAGATCCGATAGCCTTTCTGAAAGCCTTCTGTTAACCTGTAATCGTTGTGCTAATACGCTGGGTCTTGAATATTTTATCGTAATTTCCCCAACCGTCTTGGGGGTATTCCAACCAGAAAAGACTATTGAGCCCATCATAAATAACATTTGTAGTAGCCGAAGTAAGAGCAGTCTGATAGTAAACCTCCTTGTCGGGAGTTAAAACAAATACGCGCATAGAAGTGTACGAATAATAATTGACAGTGATAAACCCATCTGGAGCCACACTAAGGTTTGCCCCATATGTTATGTCGGTGTAACTCGATCCGGATGACCAAAAGTTGATTAAAGGGTATGTCCAAACGGGCTGCATCGTACTTCCATTGATTTTTACTAAGTCAAAATTTGAATTGACAATATAAAGGTATCCAGCTTTTCCGGACATGGCAATGTTATTCCCATAGTTAGTCCATGTATAGTGTGGAACACGCACTGTTGTTGAGCCAATGTAGCTTGAAATTAAATTTCCTCCTTGATTGTATTTATATATATTTGTTCGGGGCTGCGAAGATGAATCAGTGTAGTGGGGGATGAGGATTTCCGAAAGATAGATATTACCTGATGCATCCACATAGGCGTTATATTTTGCATTATTGCCAGGAGCTAAGCTGAGATTAATTGTTGCAACGACGGAAAAAGCATTTGGATCGATTTTCTTTATAGTGCTTCCTCCATTATATCCAACATAAAGATACCCGTCCTCACCGGCAATAAGGAAGGATGGATTAAAGCTACCAGTCGTTGGAAAATCCAAGTCTAATCTTACCTCGCTGAGATCAGCATTTACTTTGTAGATACTATGGAACCATTTATCTGGCCAAGTTGAACTGTTGGCGGATACTACTATTGCATAATAATAGCTTCCATAGGTTATAGGATAATATATTCTTGGGTTGCTCATATAGCTTAACCCCTTTGTTCTACCTGTACTTGAGAACAATGCATTATTACCGTTTCCAAAGTTATGGGATGCTATCCCGACACCGTTAATAAAGTTTGCCCAAAATGGAGAGCCATTGTTACTGTAAAAGTTAGTATTAAGAGTTTTGGTTTCCGGAGTCATGCCCAGGTTCGATAAAAGGACTCTATCACCAATTTCATAACCAGCGGACATTTCTCCTTTAACGCCCAGAATATCAACTCCTTTCTTGATGTTTGACGGGCTTAGGTTAGGCACAGACACATAGGCCCAGGTATCGTTACCATCGTAAAAGCCCATCTGGGGTTTTACAAAGATGGTGCTTCCGCCGCCTGTCCAGAACTCTTTAGCTTGGCTTCGGCCTACCCCTACGCCATTGGGATTTCGGGTAGCCATGTTGGGCATAGTTCCGGTTTTACCAAAGATCGTCACACCCTCTAAGATACTCTGCACGGGGACTACTGGGGCTGCTGTGACCGTGATTGTTCCTTTGGATGTGGAGTAGTTTCCGGATATACTGGAGACTTGAAAATTCAGCATATAGGGACCACCAACCACGGTTGGTTTTATAGATACTGAAAAGAAACCGTTAGTATCTGTTGTACCGGAAGTAGATGTCCCAAAGCCACCAGAAACAGTCACAGAGGCCCCTAAAATGGGGTTCGCATACGAATCGAAATCAGTAAGAAAACAGTGGATTTTCTCCTGTTCCCTTACTCTCTTATTTATTCAAAGAGATAGATTGTTACATTACCTCTATCAAGAGTAAAAGTTTGATTGGCCGTTATTGAAACATTACAATTTGTTCCTGACATACTGAAAGAAAGATAAAAATCTACATGATTAGACGCGGCATGCATTTCTCCTTTACTTAAATTACTAACTGAGCCTAAGTACGTTCCTGATGGGCCACTTCCACCTCCCGTTCCATTTACGCTGCCACTCGAACTAAAATCCGCATAAACTAAAAATGGAGTGAAGTTGACATTGGGCACTGTAAAGTTTAGAACGGGATTTTTAACTGGATATGTATCGTAAATGAAATTCATTGATAATGACCGTTTTCCAGGAGGCATATTTCCCTCGACTCCAAAGATACTTGTACCACTTTTAATATTTGATGGTAACAGATTAGGCTCATTCCAATAAGTCCAGGTGTCAACGCCATCAAAATAGCCCCTTTGCGGCTTTAGAAAGAGCGTAGAGCCTCCACCTGTCCAGTATTCTTTCGCCTGGCTTCGGCCTACTCCTATGCCATTTGGATTAGATGTTGCCATGTTGGGCATGGTCCCGACTCGACCGGCTATAGTAACGCCCTGCAGGATCTTATCGACTGGGATAATAAGTGGGGCTGTAACGATTAAGGAATTTTGGTTTGTAGAGTAGTTTCCTTGGGGGCTATTTACCGAATACTGAAGTGTATAGGGCCCTCCAATAACGGTTGGAGTAATCAAAAAATTGAAGTATCCATTGGTATTTGTGGTTCTCGATACGCTAACTCCAAACCCTCCAGAGACGGTCAAATTAGCCCCTGAAATAGGGTTCGCGTACGAATCGAAATCAGTAAGAAAACAGTGGATTTTCTCCTGTTCCCTTACTCTCTTATTTATTCAAAGAGATAGATTGTTACATTACCTCTATCAAGAGTAAAAGTTTGATTGGCCGTTATTGAAACATTACAATTTGTTCCTGACATACTGAAAGAAAGATAAAAATCTACATGATTAGACGCGGCATGCATTTCTCCTTTACTTAAATTACTAACTGAGCCTAAGTACGTTCCTGATGGGCCACTTCCACCTCCCGTTCCATTTACGCTGCCACTCGAACTAAAATCCGCATAAACTAAAAATGGAGTGAAGTTGACATTGGGCACTGTAAAGTTTAGAACGGGATTTTTAACTGGATATGTATCGTAAATGAAATTCATTGATAATGACCGTTTTCCAGGAGGCATATTTCCCTCGACTCCAAAGATACTTGTACCACTTTTAATATTTGATGGTAACAGATTAGGCTCATTCCAATAAGTCCAGGTGTCAACGCCATCAAAATAGCCCCTTTGCGGCTTTAGAAAGAGCGTAGAGCCTCCACCTGTCCAGTATTCTTTCGCCTGGCTTCGGCCTACTCCTATGCCATTTGGATTAGATGTTGCCATGTTGGGCATGGTCCCGACTCGACCGGCTATAGTAACGCCCTGCAGGATCTTATCGACTGGGATAATAAGTGGGGCTGTAACGATTAAGGAATTTTGGTTTGTAGAGTAGTTTCCTTGGGGGCTATTTACCGAATACTGAAGTGTATAGGGCCCTCCAATAACGGTTGGAGTAATCAAAAAATTGAAGTATCCATTGGTATTTGTGGTTCTCGATACGCTAACTCCAAACCCTCCAGAGACGGTCAAATTAGCCCCTGAAATAGGGTTCGCGTACGAATCGGTAAGCGTACCACTTACGATGGGTAAAGGGACCGACTTTCCTTCTGCCCAGACTTCAGTCGTCGTTGGAGAAACCGTAGAAAGTATTATCGCAGGTGCGCCTGGAGTCACGGTTATACCAACTGTTCCAATCACAGCAGAGTCGTCTTCTAAGGTTGCCATAAGGGTGTGAGTTCCGGCCTTGGTAAGCGTACCGACTGTTGTCTGGACACGTCCTGACGCATCTGTTACAGCCGTTAACGGAGTGATCAAGGAATCACCCTGGGGAGTTTCTATAAACTTAACTGTTTTACCGGCTACAGGTTGTCCGTTGGAATCCTTAAGGACGAATCCCACAGTCCCTATCGACTGTCCCGCTTTGACATTATATTGATCCTGTTCTGGAGTGAGCGTAAACGCTGAAGTTGCCAATACTGTTACCGTGAAGCTCCCACCCGCTAACGGGTTATCCGCACTATCAGCTACGGTTAAGGTCTGAATACCTGGTGTCTGCATTGTTACATGAGTGTTGATCGTCCCACTATGAACGACCGTTGGAACACTCTCTGATAATGCATTGGATCTAACAGTTAGCGTTGTTCCGGAACTGACTGGATTATCGTATCGGTCGCTAATATAACCTGAAATAGAAAGATTCGCCCCCGCATTCAGTGGATTGGGCGTTTGGGATAGATTATTGACCTTATACGGTGCGCCCGATGTAACCACTGTTGTCGCTGTAGGCGAATTTATTGAGCCGTTTGTCTGGGCATAGAATACGTGAGTTCCTGCCTTGGTTAATGTTGCCGTCATTGAGAAATTTCCTTGATCGTCAGTGACGGCTGAAGGCATGGTATCCACCACGTTTGTTCCTGAAACAATTTTTACCTGGGTATTCGCAGCCGGTGGAGTTCCATAGGGACCAAGAACTTTGCCCGAAAACGTAACCGTCGATCCCGCCGATAAGGTCGCTGGGGAGATATTTAACGCAATTGACTCAGGACTGCCTGGTATGACATTTACAGTCTTCGTCGTTGACGCTGACCCAGCTGTTGCAGTAATTGTTAATGAATTTAGCGAAGTTATTCTGTCAACGGAATATGTGAAACTCCCATACTTGGTATTAACATTTGTTGGTGGAATATCTGTGGCATTGCTAGAACTAATAGTAACAACCGTATCATCAGCAACGATCTTCCCTGAAGCATCCACCACTTTACCCGTGACATTGAATGTGTCTCCGATCTGAATTGTGCTCGGGACCTGAAGCGTAATCGAGGCCGGGACGCTCGGCTGAACATTCAACGTAACACTGGCTGAAGCCTTACCACTGACCCCTTGCAAAGTGATTGTACCCTGAGTGGTAAAAGCCACATTGGCCGTATACTTGCCGGAACTATCCGTGGATACAGTTTGCCTTACTCCTCCCCCATTGAGAGTGATTTGTGTCCCCGCCGGGGCAGTATTAGCCCCGACATAAGCCGTTCCGGAAACTATTACTGAAGAATTAGCCACAGGGGATGAGTTTGAGCATGTCATCGTCATGCTGGTTGCCTGGATACTTGTACCCGATCCAGAGGAGGAACCTCCTGAATTGGTTCCCCCCTGGGTACCTCCGAAAATAGAGGAAATATCGGTGCTACCGGACGTATCAGCACCGGAACCGGGAATCAATTGACTTTGAGCAAGAGGTAGACTTCTTTCATAATATTTATGCCATATGGTCCTATCAGAGCCTAGTGCTCTAATGTCCCAGTCATAGCCAATGACAGCCTCAAGACCGCGACTACCGTATGACTGTGGCGTTGTTGTTGCGTTAAGATAAACCTTACCCGGATTTAAGCCGCTTTTTTCGATATAAGCAATCAGTTGTTCTTGCCCTTTTGCAGTTAAAGCACCGTTTTGGGTCATGTTCTGGCCAATGATTTCCAGGGCATGATCCAGCGTGTTCATGATCCGATTTGAGCTGGCCATATAGCCGCCACCGACGATAAAGGTCAGCAATACCGGTAAGACTATTATGAAGCTTACATAATTGCTTACCCCATTCTCTCGTTTTAACTGATAGGCCAGCCTTCTGATCAGATTTTTCAATCTCATCATGGATTCTTCCCTCCAAACTACCTCCAAAAGAAATCAACGATCTATTTTCTTGAACTAAAAAATGATCCAAATCATAGTAACTTATATACGACCTAATGAATCAGTCAGCATATGGTAAAAATACGGAATGAGCCAAAGCACAAAGGTAAAAAAGCCTACACCAGCAATGAGGGTTAAAGAACCAGACATTTTCTTAGTTGCATACTTCACCCTCTTGGCAGCACTTCTCTCAATTTTGGCCGCCATATCTCCAAAAGGATCAGGACTTCCCAAATGATCTGTTGGGACACCCTCCCTGTGATAGGTTTTTAGCTTCATAAGGATAGCACTCATATCCCGATCCCCAATCTTATCCGCCAGCCGATCCAGAGCATCCGGTATCGAGACACCCCCGGCTATTTCCGAATTCAATTCCATCCATGCCACTTTCATAGGGCCATGGAGTATCGGCAGGATAGCCGGTATAGCCTGGGATACCGTATCGCCCACAATTAGACGTATCTTAAGCAGAGTGGCTAAATTGCCCGCTTGAGCGACAACATCCTCATGCCAAGAGGTATACGCTTGATAATACTGCATCCAGTGGATGAGATAAGCGGCACCGCCTCCAAATAAAGCCCATGCTATGCTCCGCCCGGCTAAGCCAAAAAACAGAGCTGCACCTAGAGTCATCAACACCCCCTTAGTGATGTAAGCTTGTGGGGATATACCTAAGCGAAGCAAACGTGACCGCAGCCCATAGGATGTCTTTTTTTCTATCCATGCCATGACTTTATTTTTTATTTTCTGGTCATCCAATCCAAATACTTCATTCCGTCTGACATCCTCTTCGCTGATTCCTAAATAGATAAATGTAAAGGCTGAAAATGAGAGTGCCGCTATCATCGGTAAATTCAAGGTGATTCCTCCTTCTTCAGCAGCTTAAAGTGTTACTCTAAACCGTGAATATTTTCTTAAGCTGTTAAAAATAATCACGGTACCAATGGCCGAAAGGGCCAGCAGCCATCCGAACGTCGTTGGTATAACCAACCATACATCCGGCATAAAACTCCGATAGACCAAGGGACCGGCAAGGGATACTGAAAGAAAAGCAAGCAATAGATTCATCCAAAGTGACACTTCTCCCCGCAGATCACTCTGAATATCTTCTTCTTCCTTGAATTTGAAATCCAGAATATCGAAGCTATCACTTCCTTTGGTTCCCACTTTTTTTACTGTAGTCACCAAATTAGCAAAGAAGAGAAAACTAGGAGTATTAATTTCCTGGGCCATTTCAGTTATCGCCACCTCAATAGACACTTTCGCTCCAATTTTCTTCATATATGTTTGGGCTATAGAATACATTGGCTCTTCTCTCATCAGTAACGCCGCCTGCCATAAAGCTTCGTTGATCGTCCGCCCATTGCCTAACCCGTCAGCCGTCGTGCCAACAAAAATCGCCACTTGCCGATCACGCATATCTAAGAGTCCGGCCGCCTTGCGTTCGTAATACAAACCCGGCAGCTGGAAGCCCACTGCATACATAATGACAGCAGCCACATAGTTTTGGGCGATAGCCAACCATGCAAAAGTCACGATAAAGCCAAAGACAAATGAGAGCACCCTATAACGCAGATAAGGTACTCCCAAAATCGTAAGGCTTTGCAACGTAACGACATTCCCCTTCTTGGCCTTCTCTTCTTTTTTCCTAACACTTTTTACTACTTCCTCTGTCTTCTCATCAAAGGTAAGCCCCTTCTCCTTGTTCTTTTGCCACAAGAAGAAAGCTATAGCCATCGCTAAAGCACTCAGCAGACTAAGCAGAGACCATTCCATCCTTATCCTCCTCAGCATCTTTTTTCTTGGTTTTTCTGGATTTCTTACCCTTATCCTTATTACCAGGAAACTCTGGCACAATAGCCCCATTAATGATCCATTCCCGCCTCTTATCTTCTTCAATGTCATTGACCCATTCGAATGTGTCTGTTATTGGGTCCCAAACAAATATGTCTTTGAATTTCGGAGTATTGCTTGCTTCTAAAGAATTGACTTCGACAATACGAGATATCCGTCGACGACCATCACGTGTACGGGCAAGAAAGACCATGATGTGGACTTGTTCGTGTATAAAGCGTTCCAAGAACTCTTCACTCATGTCATATCCCGCTTGCTTCATCCGCATAATAAGTAAGAAGACAGCCTTTTGAGGATTTCCAGCATGCATGGTGGACACCGCACCATCATGCCCAGCTGCCGAAGTTAAGAGAAAAACAGCAGCCTCAATACCACGAATCTCGGACACACACACTCTATCGCCCCGTTTTCTCATGCTCTCCTCAAACAGAGCTATCATATCCATCTTGTTTTGACCTTGTGTAACAGTTTGCATACTTAAAAAGCGTTTCAAATTAGCGTTGGTTTCCCGAGTATCTTCGAGCATAATGACTCGTTCTTCTGGATCGAAACCACCGCCCTCTACTGTAGCTCCGCCTTCCATCACGGTTCTTACCCAGGTTGTTTTACCTGTACCAGTAGGCCCTAGAATTAACATTGTAGCCTTACCACGAGCAGACGCAAGCATAAAGTGGGCCATATCTATATCAGCTGATCCGGCCTTAATTTGGTCCTCAACGGAGTATTTTTTTGTTTGTTTCACACTTTTCCGGATATTCACTGTGATATGCTCCGTTACAGGCGGACAGGTTGCTTGCACCCGTTCCCCATTTGCAAGTTCCACATTTACACTTGGATTCCCGTAATTTAATGGTCTCTCTGCCTTGGCCATCTTCAGTAACTGGTCCACCCACTGCTGTAGTTCCTCGTCGCTTTCAAAAACTTCATCGTTTTCAAATGGTGGATCTTCTCCTAGACGATATAAAACACCCCCGACTTCAACATCAACTGCGCCAGGGGCATCAATGATAAGCTCTGTGATTTTATTGTCATTCATGTGTTTATCAAAAATACCAAAGCCAAAAAGATTGACCTTCATCTGCTCATAAGCATCTTTCTTCTCAGTACTGGTCAACGATTTTTTTTCAATAACCAATTCCAGGTGGCGCAAGATTTCTTTCTCGTGAGTGTATTTATCAATCAAGAGGTTTCCGGCGCTTTTAATTACATCAGCATTGATTTCATCAAGGATTCCTTTCCAATGCTCCTTCCGGCTGTCATCTTGCTTATTCTTATCCTGTTTCTGTTTTCGCTGACCAGTCACCTTGAGATCAGCCAGATTGACACTTCTTTCTGTTACTTCCAGTGTTTCAAAATCTAGTCTTGGCATGAGCTATTCCTCCTTCATTAAGGTAAGTTCCCGGAACCCTATACCGTTCCGGGAACTTAGATACACTTCAGACATTTAGATCGATGGCACAGAATTAAGCAGGTTTTGCAAAGTATTGTTAAACCAGTTGCCGACGGCTCCCGGTGCTACCGAATTAATAATTAATCCTATCCCAATAACAACTACTACAATAATTATCAGCGTAGCCCAATTGTCCATTCTTTTATCTCCCTTCGTTACTCATTTTTCGTCACTAAAAAAGCGTTTTGTTCAGATATTAGCAAAAGAAAAAGCTAAGAAAACCTTTCCGCTTTTTCTTAGCTTTCCCACCGGGTCCATCACCCTTGGTGCCTTCGATTAAGTTTATAGCTGAGGCATCACCTCCCAAATCCATATTAAAAAAGACCTTGCGCCAGGAAGAATCCGAAGGAATCTCAAACTTAGCCCGGTTAATCATTCTGTCATAGTGCTCTACATCTGCAGAGATTGAACCGAGCAAAGGCAGTCCTAACGCATCAGCCATTTCTTCCGGACTAAGCCCATTTTTCTCCGGCACTTTATTGACAAGCAGCCGGTACTTCTTCGGCAAATTGCTGAACTGCTCTACTTCCTGGCACAGCTTCAGGTGTTTTTGCAAGGCATCCATAAGAATATCCGTTGGCTCAGCTACCAGAACCACTTGATCCACCGCCTGCAGCACAGAAAACGTCATAACATCACGCAATCTTGGCGGCAGGTCGTATAAAGTTAAGTCGAATTGTGAATTAGCCCAAGTAAAGAGAGATGACACATTCTGCATGTTGCATGATAATCCGTTAAATGTACTAACCATTGGTACAACCTGTATTCGACCGACCTTCTGTACAATTCGTTTTATGTTTTCCGAGAAAAACACTTCATCATCCCATACCGCCTTTTCTAGCGAATCAAGTCCCTCTTGTGCAGGGGACTTTCCCAGATAACGTAATACTCCTCCTTTGTCTTCATCGGTTTCAATTAAACCGACATTGATTCGTGCTTGTTCAGCAAGCTTTGCCAGATGGACAGCAGCTGTTGTCTTTCCTACACCACCTCCTGGGGAAAATAATGCCACAGACCGTACCGGCGTAAATTTGTTTGATCTTTTATGCTTTGCTTCGCTTTCATCCCAATCCCAATTTAATTCCTCATTTAGGTCACCGCAATTATCTTGCAGTAGGGGTTCCAAAAAACCGTCTACGCACTCCGGCAAATTCCCCGTCAGCTTTTGATACGTCAACGCTTTATCCGACGATGGAATGGAAGCTTTACCATATAGGAGGGCAATTTCACCTTCTATTCCATCCAAAAATCTCATGTCGTCTACGCATTTCCGGTAAATAATAAAAGCATCAGCTTGAACCTCTTCTACCCCGTGAAGATCCAGCTGAAGCTTTGCCGTTACTCCGTACTTTTCATTTAGATACTCACATAATCGAGTACCTATATTTTTATCTGGGATAATTACTATAACCGTTTTCATTCAACAACCACCTTTTTTGCTAAAATACTCTTGCTGAAGGAGCACTGATTAGATTATGCAGTAGCTCTTCAGCAATAGATTGAACATTTTGTGGAACCTTATCACCTTGCTCCATACTTTTCATCGAATTTTCCCATGGAATGCAATAATTAATTTTTTGTTCAATAATCCCTGCTAGTTGTGCTGAATCTTTTGATGAGTATGCTTGGTTTGCAATCCAGATTAATTTGTCGCTCAAATTTGCGTATCTGGTTTGCTCATAAAAGCGAATGGCTGCGTCTATTCCCATATCTGTTGGCCGGAACAAAGAAACGATATGATCAGCATCTATCAACGCTGCGCGGGATAATGCATCACTTAGAAGATTTCCGGCATCAACGACCATAAAGCCGGTACCCGCCATCTTCCTAGCAAGTCGCAATAATTCCAAGGCTTCTTCTTCTTTCCAGGCCCATTGAGTATTATAAGGAGCACCGGATCGGGGTAATGTGCTTAGGCCTTTTATGATGTTCACTTTAATATCTTCCAATTCACTATTCATTTTTTCACGGTTCTTACTTATTGTATCAAGGCCATTGTTCGCAGGTCTTTTCCCCATAAGGCGCAAAAAGCTTCCTCCGCTTGCTGCTGCCTCAACAACCAGCACTGTAAATCCCCAACGATGTAAGGTTTTAGACAGAACCGCCGTAAGGCAAGACGTACCTACTCCTCCCTGTGTTCCATAGACCGCTATAGTTTGATTTGCGGCGATCACCCCAGGACCCCCGGTTCGTCCCCTCACAAGACGATCAAATAATCCTCGCTTGTTCATAATTGTTTCAGCGTACTCCATAAATGACCTCTTCCTTTTTTATTTTTTCAGCGAGCCAAATTCCATGCTCCGGTTGAAGCATCATAAGAATTAGAGCTGACCATAACATAAATTGGGATTGTCCACCGTGTGAATACTGGGATAAATCCCATATCAATTTTAATGTGCATATCCATTTTTATATAAACACTTGTACCTGGTACTGGATTCGAAAACTCTGTCGGAGGTAATGAGCCACGGTCACTTTCGCCAAAAGTTTCTAAAGACCTTATTGTATAAGTGTTACGCGGCCAATCCTTCATTTGGTCTTGTAGAATACTGATAAATTCATTCTGAAAAGCTCCGGCATTCGAGACTTGTACACCATTGTTAGTTGTATCAGGGATTGCATGGTTTCCGAAGGCCGTTTTTGCAGCTACCTCAATTCCATAACTGAGATTTGTAGCCATGGCTTGTATCTTACCAACATAGGAGAAGGCAGCATACACGGCTAAAAGGGTGGATATAAAGAAGATAGCAAGTATATAGATTGGTGGGCCGCCATGTTCGTCACTAAATCGCGAAGCTTTGTATTTTTTAATGAGATACTTAAAGATATTTATCACCCCCAGTTCATTCTTCACCCTTAAAGACTTTAAGGTTGCCATACAGGAGTACCTGGGTCATGAATTTTTTGATTAAAGATATACAGGTCAGTCCCTGTTATATCCAACGTTGTTCCAGCATTCCCGCTGGCTTCATAACTTCCTGATGCCCAGTAATAAAACACACCGAATTCCGTGACATAAGGCACTTGATAGATATAGTTCACATGTACAGCGAAGGGTGCGTATATATAATTTGTTTCCATGACAGTGTTATCCGGTATAGGTGGTGGGTATCCTGCCCAATCTACGGTGTATTTTATCGTGCCAACAAGACCATTGAGAGATAAATTAATATCCTCTTCTCTCCTCTTAATTTCCACCTTACCGGTGCCATCCCAACCGATTTCTCCCCGGGGAGTATGAACCCATGCCTTGGTAATATAAGCACTTGTGACCTGTGCATTGAGTAGCCCCCGTGGCGGCGGTGGCTGATCGACTGTTAAGGTGATAGCCAGCTCATTTCCATATTTGGCAGTACCCGCAGGCTGAACGGTATTATTTCTTCTCCATGCCTCGATTTTTAGTTTTCCGGACAAATTCCCTGGCGGCGGCAAAGGAATGGGATTTACCTTGAACTGTGTTGTGGCTGTTGCTGTCTTACCGCCGGGTTGTGTTGCTGTTAATGTAACCGTATAGACTGCATCAGCCCCGGTATAATTATTGGGGGCATTCATCACTCCCTGCCATGTTTCCGGTGACCGGCTCCACTGACTTAAGTCCAGATCAACCGTATTTTCCCCGCCATCAGTAATATGAGCTTTCACACTCTGGGTTAGGTTCTCCGGAAAGGGCAAGCCTTTGATAATGACCTGTTCCCCACTGTTGACTATGCCCGGTGAAGCTGTCGCCTTAAGATTATAGTCAGCCGGTGCCCAAATCTCGACGCAGCCTTGACTATTCAGGCCGTAATTCGTCCAAGCACAAACGAAGTGTAAATCTGAGCCATCCACAGAATCGACACCAACATCGGCGGCAACCGATGTATAAGTCGCGGAGACAGAACCAAGTGTTTGCCAGTAATCCTTAAATTCATCGCCAAAGGTTGCGGATGGATTAGTAGCTGTCATGGGATTGGTAACAAGTAGGCCGTTTGTTGTATCGGAAGCAAGAAAAATCGTACTGGTAGATCCGTTACTCACTACTGCTGGTGAATATAGTCCTGAAAACCGACTTGCCCGAATCCGCATGGAACCAAATGAACTAAGAGGTGCTACGGTAATCGTAGTATGTGCATTTCCGATCCAGATCACGTTTTGCCCATCTATGGCAATGTTGGAGATATTGGACCGGGCTTTATCCATGGCAGACAGATCCTTTGCCTCAAACACTCCATTGGCATTCATCCTGTAAATACCTCCCCAATGGTCCGGTACAAAAATATGCAAATTCGGAGCAATAACCGGCGAGGAATCTATAGGGCCTTCAAAGAAGCCACGGACCGTTGTAATCTCACCTGTCGTAGGATTCATGATGATGAGACGGTTATCCCCACTCCCATAAGCTGCTACACCGAATACAGCGGCTCCGGTGCCGCCCACCACTGTTGTGCTGGGATTCCAGGCCGGGGAGGATGTGACGATATCGTTAGTGGCGCGGGAAGTGTCCATTATGGTGTTATATCCTTTTCCTATGAATTGTACATTCACAGGTGTATAAAGGGGTTGAGCTAATACCCCACCCGACCATGAACCAACAACGGCGAAGGGAGTTTCCCACGTTATTGTTTCCCACGTGAGCATGTTTGTCCCACTTGCAGTTAAAGGTGGAGTAATTAAAGGGGAGGATGCAATTAATTTTATCGCGTTCCCCGAATTGCCTTGAATATTCTTATTGAAAACATTTGAAGTCCTATTGCCATTTTCATCAATTGTCCACCAGTACAGATACTCACCCACAGCTATTGCAAGATACCCATCCTTAATAGTTGGCCCGGAGATCCCAGCAGCTGCATCACGGCCTCCACTTGATCCAACATCAAATGTAGCAATTAAAGTTGCATTTAGTGATATTCCATTGCCTGGTTTCCATGTGGCATCCGGCTTTTTAAGTTCAATTCGGGTAAGGTAACCTTTGCCTTTCTGATCATAGGTAAATTGATAAAGATTGCTTCCTACAACGGCCGGAGTGGTATTAGAATACTGCCGGTTCCCGTTCCATGACGGGATTTGAACATAGTAGGGATTGTTATTGTACTTAAGGTCATTGTATTGAGGGTCAACGACAGTATTATTTCTTGAGATGTTGGCATTGTGAGTGTAGTTATCTGCCCCAAAGACATTAGCCGGTAGAACAAGAGATAGACAAAGCAAAGTAACAACAAGGGCCATGGTCCATTGCTTTCTGTGCAAATATATGACCTCCTTTCACACTTTCGGCAATAAAAAATCACCCTCCTCGATTCTGGAAGGTGAAATGATGTTATTGAGTTATGCTTTTTTTCTGATAAAGACAGCTCCAACCGAAGCTAAAACCACAACAGCTACTACGACTCCTAACCACATCATGAGATTAGTATTAGACTGCTCCGGCTCTGGAGCTTGCACAGGAATGCTGGCAACGGGGACCGGTGGTTCATTTACTTTTGGTGGATCTTGAGTAACAAGCTTTTGATTCTCGGTTACCATCTCTTCAGTCATAGGTGTATCTGGTGTTTTTACCGTTTGCCCAACTGAATCTGACGGATCAGCTTTCGGCTCTGATTCAGATTGTGTTGGTACTGTTGATAAATTAACTGGCTCAGTAACCGCATTGACCTGTCCTGTATTGATCGGAAGTTCTGGTTCTGGTTGTACTGGAGCTGGTTCAGCTTCGGCTAGCGGTTTAGGTGCCGTTGTTTCTGCTGGAACAGTATAACCGCCTTTTTGAAGCCAGGCAATCTGATCATCATTTAATGCTGTGGACTCAGGTGGGATGCTTGCCCCACCCACTTCTGCAGGATTAAAATTCTGAGATTTCATAGCCGCAAGAACATTAGGAGCGAAGTTAATTGTTGTACCGAGAATTCCACCTTCACCACCCAAGTTCGGTCCATAGCCTTCCTTATAAGCTTGTAGAATAGGTTCTACCGGATTAACTTTTTTCCATGATGAGTTGTATGGGATAGATATAAACAAATCTGTTCCAAATCCATCACTATAACCGAACGAAATACTTGTTCCGTTCCCATTGGGTCCTGCAACCCATCCCTCAAGCGTAACGCCATGAGGAACGCCTCCTCTAGCTAACGCAACGCCTGGCAATAACCCTATTAGCAAAGCAACCGTAATAACTAAAGCCTTAATTTTCTTGGTCATATCTTTTCCCCTCCTTATAGAAACAACCACTTATCTGGAGATATGTGACGCTTTTGCAACAGCCACTTGTTAATCAATGTCAGCTTGATTTCTTGAATAAAAAGTCTACTATCTCAATACTATTATATCATAATCAGTGTGTAATTTCAAGATAATAAGAGAAATCACGAGTTAATTTGATATAATCAACTCAAATCGCATTTTTTATTTTCAGTATCGCGACATTCATTTTAGCGCTCCAAATCCTGCTCGTCCCGGTCGTTACTCCTGTCCTGATTCACACGACTTAACTCAAGAGTCAGCTTCTGTACCTTTTCTTCCAAGACTATGACCTTATTTTCAAGCTCCCTATTCCTGCTGATCGTTCTCTCCCAATCCTTAACCAAAGCATGTATTCCTTCTACATGTCCCTTAATCTTCTGTTGATCCTTATCCAGATTCTTGAAACTATTCTCGTGATCCGCTTTTTCCTTGATGAGATGGTCATTGATTTTTTCTACCTTTGTCAATATGGTGTTTGAGGAAGATAATATTGACTCTGTAGAGCCTTTAATCGAATCCTTGACTTGCTCATTGAGACTGCAATTACCTTCTTTAATGGCAGCCTCAATATCCTTATGCTGTCCGGAAAGAGTAGTATTCGGTACCTCACCAATTTTAAGATTTAGTTTTTTATACCCCTTCACATCGGTAATCCAATTCGCCAAAAGAGTTGATCCTAGCACCGCCACTGCACCAATAATCGCAACCGTTAAACTGTCCATTAGAATCTGCCCCCAATTCAAATCTCCTTCACTCCCTTCATTATATCTTTTCCCATCAGTTTCCATCAATTATAAAATAATCATTGTCATCCACGCGCCGATTGTCAAAAAAGGACCAAAAGGAACTTGCTGCTTCAGCGTAATTCGTTTGGAAACAATGAGGACCCCCCCCAAGATAAGAGCCAGTAAAATGGCCCAAACCAGGGTAACCATAACAGGAAGAGGCCCTAAAAATAGAGTCAATGCTGTCACGTATTTAGCATCACCCATACCCATGCCGTTGGGGTAAAAATAAGCAACCAAGGCGAATAATCCACCGATGAAAAGTGCTGCCACTCCATTATCAAACAAGACCTGAGAACCCTTAAGACCTGAGAAAAGTAGCCCTATCCCAAGTAGTGGAAATGTCAGCTTATCCGGAAGCCGCATCTTAAAATAGTCTGTTAGTGCTAAAAAGAATGTTATTAGGACAAAAACAAAATATAGGAATCCAGTTAACACGAGTATCCCTCCTCAAGACACATGGTTTTCTTCCAACAAAAAAACAGCCCTTTGGACTGTCTTTTAATAGCTATTGTATAAATTCACAGTAACATCTTATATTGTTCTCTGATTTTCGCCTTAGATGGGCTTAGTCTGCTTTTGACATTCTCTTGAATTTTTTTTAATCCACCGGCATCAATACTGTCTTTTCTATCGTATAAGTAAATTTTAGTTTTAAAAATTATAAAAAGCAAAACATCTATATCCTGGGATTTAGTCAGCTCTTTCAAATGTTTAGGATAATTAGCGATTCCTAAGTCACATACAATAATACATAAAAATGTCACCCAAAGATCATATTCATTTTTCCCATTAAACTCTTGGATCAATTTCAAGTATTGGTTCTTCATTTTTTGGGTACCTAATATATAACTCGCTAAGACACTAGAGAATACTAAAACAGGAAATTTATCTGCGCTGTTATTTTTTAATAAATAGAAGTGTAAATCTGATAGATGTTGTAAACACTGCTTCAAGCTCTCTATTTTAACATCTTCATTACTTTGATCAGCATTTTGTAAAATACTACCTAATAAGTACGTTATAAAAAACTTTGTCTTTTGTGTTTCATTTTCTTCGTTAATTTCTTTTGGTATATAATCCCGACCTAAAATTTCTGAAATAAGATTTGTACAATTTCTCTTTAATCCCGCATAATAAATTATTACTAACGCCCAAGAAGGATTGGTATAGTTTGCAATTATTTCGTTTTCCAATCCTTCGGTTAACAGATATTTTGCGGCAAAAAACTCTTGTAATGTATGAAAAGAGAATTCAACTTGATCTTCAGTTCTTTTTATTATACCTGAATTGACTATTTCCTCAAGTAACTCCTCCCCTTCTTCATCCAACCCTTTTTGTTTAAATCGTTTGTTGATTTCACTAATAAATTCCCACACAGACATCGAATTGCGGCTTTCTAAAAAAAGTCTATATGCTATGTAGGATAAATAGTCATGCTTGGTCCTAAAATCAAACTTATATTTAATCGAAAGCTCTTTATCCCATTTGCCTAAATATAACTCAGTATATTTTTCAAATAGCTCTGCAACATTAGATGTAATTTCATCACGATGTTCTTCATAGAGTACAAGACATATTGTATAAACGAAAGGTGTCCTTGGAAAATTACCTATGCTTATTTTCCTTTCTACAGATTGAAAAGCAACATCTGGTAGAATCGTAGTAGAATTTTTATACCATTGCCTAACTAACTGTTCAGATTTTCGAGAGTTAAACGGCTCGATTTTACACTTTATTAAATCATCGAATTTTTGGGTAAGTGTAACATCATAATCTCTTGATGCAATTATAAGCGAATTGCCAGGATAAGCCTTTTTAAAGCTAGCTATCGACTCTTCAAAAGCCTTTTTTTCAGACACCTCAAGGATTTCACTATAAGAGTCAAATAGCAATAGCATATCTCCAGAAGTAAGTCTTTCTTCTAATTCAGGAATGATCCTTTCTCCATTTTCCTTTTTCAAAATTGATATTAGGGTTGATAAAATATCGTATTTGTTGGCTTCAAGATCTTTTACCTTTATAAATACGGGAATAACTCCCTTTTGATGTTCTTGTAGATTATTCAATATCTGTTTACATAATAGGGCTTGTAATAAAGTTGATTTTCCACTTCCTTGATCTCCGGTTATTAAAAAATCTTTACGACTTTGCAAAATCTCATCACAAGAATATTTTATTTTTTTATCAACTATCTTTTTGGCCTTTTTTCTTAACAACTCTTTGTCAGTATTTGCCTCTACAATATCTGGTTCAATGAAGATTTCATTAAACTCTAAATCTTTCTGAGAACCAAATTTTCTTATATCGATTAGATACCTATGTTTTTCATAAACCTGAGTATAATAGTCGATATATTGCTTATCTCTAATGCTAAAATACTCAGGATAGTGTTTTTCTAGAAGGTTTAGGATTTGTTCTCCTTCTAAAAAACTTATTTCATTACTTACTCCTATGCCGTCAACAATTTGTCTTTTTGCACTATTGCTTATTTTTCCATTTGTTATTACATACATTGATTTTGGAGAAAACTTACCTCTAGGTTCCACAAAATCATGTTTACGAGTAAATGCAGCTTTAAGTTGATTACCTATAACTGTGATATCGTTTTTACTTCCAGAACTAGGCGAATTTGTCAGATCACCTACTTTTAATTGAACACCCACCATATGCTTGGTTCCTAAACTATCTTCTTCAAAATATGCTATATCAAGCCCCGATTCATCATTACCATGTCTAGATTGAACGTGGGACATTTTCCCAATTTTTCTGAACAGTGGCAGTATTACATTTACCCTAAAACTTTCCTCATTGAGTTTTTGCAACTCACTTAGCTTCTCTTCTTTAGACATTATTATTTTCACCCAGCCTTCTGAAACAATAAACTTTATTAGATTATTCTTCATAATAAGACAAATACCTCCATCTACTTAACTATCTTTTTTGAAGTAAGTTTTTATACTTACCTATTAATTATTCACCAAATTATGGATAATGTTTCATGTCCATATTTATTTATGAACAATTGCTCCAAAAAATCACTTTAGCACGAACATTCCGTTTTCTGGAGCAAATAATTTAGAATACCTTCAATATCTCCAATATCTCCATCCATATCCTCCGTAATAAAAATAGTTTTTGCGTCTTCTTTTTCTTCTGTTCGTTTCCCAATATATAAATTAATATCTGCATCTTCAGGAGGAGGCGTACCACCTCCATCAACAATAAGGAGCCTCTGCTGAGACCGATGGTAATAGAGCGCCACATTCCACATATCCACTATTTCAGACTGTTCCACCGTGACCGCTTCCAGCAATGGCCATGCGTTCAGATTTCCATTTACGTAGGTATGTTTGACGCTAGGAGGAATTCCTGGTGTTTTCTTTAACCAAGAGGTTTCCCAACCTGGTCCTGGTTTAGGACACGGATAATAGCGTTTTAGACAAGGATTTTCGAAGTTCCCATCAAGAATGAGCACTGGTATGGAACCCGCTATTACTTGGGCCAGATGAGAAACCGTATAAGTTGTTTCCCTTCCTCGTTCAGCCCATACCCAAATGACCAGCCCCATGAGAGATTTCATGGGGCCTTCTACTATACTCGGGCCTGCTTTACTTACTTTCTCTTCCTTCCACTTTAGTTCTGTCTTTATGGATAAAGTTGAAATAACTTCTTTTGAAACACTAGCTGCCTTCTTAAAGGATTCGGGAATCTCAATTAGATTTTTTATCCTAGATGAGACCATCTCTTTATTTTCCTCTTCAACAGAATCATCTGCGAAGGGGATATTTATCTCATCCATATAGTCGCGCATGATGTCTGCCCAAATCATACGGTTAGGTTTTGGATTAAAGAACTCAGGGGATGGAGAACCTTCGCTAAAGTAAATTGAATGGCTATAATTTTTGACCACATTCGTTATAATTTTCTGATCCTCTTCAGAGGCAAATAGAAACATCAGATCTGATTTTTCAAGAGGCTCAAGTATTTTAGTCAAATCTTCTAACTCATAAGCTCTATAGTCTATAGTGAGTAGTCTCACATTACTCCCATTAAAAGCATTTGTAATCTGCGTTGTCTTAAAAATATGGCCTAGGTCAAGAACGTTAAAATCATAATCTAAAAGATTCACATTATCTTGAATTGTAAAGAAGTGAATTCTCTTATGTTCAATCGGCTGGACATTAATATTTACATTATAGTGTACAAGCCAATCAAGACTTTTCTCAGGGTCGCATACGATATACGAAACCCTTGCTCCCAAATCTGCTAAAAAGCAGGCGAGATTCAGTGCATTAGTTGTAGCACCCGTTTCTTCAGCAATACCAGCAGCACAAATGGTTACCCCTTTTCTCTCTTCATGCTCCAAATCAGATTTAATTTCATTACCGGCTGCCTTGACTTTATTGATGCGCAATACCTCTTTTTTTGCAATCGGTTTATCGGATTCGGCCTTTGGCTTCTTCAGTTTTGTTTTCTTTGAAACTTCTTCTGTCGGCCGAGGTTTAAACTTTTCCACCTTTTGAATTCGCATCCCTTTAGGGCTTATAGATTCCATAATTTCCTGCAGCATCATTTCATGGTCTACCGCCGTGATAAAATTCCTTACCCCGGCCTCATAAAGATTTTCCAGCAACTTTTCACCGGGTTTCATACCAACGGCTAAATAAATAATCCGGGCATCATACATAGCCCGGAATCCTAATATAGCTTCCATAATTTCTTCATCGGTATCATTCAACGCCTGGTGGTCAATAGCAATAAAACGAATATGACTGAAACTCCGCATATCGCGAATCACAAATTTCTTTAAGTTAAACTCCCCTGAGATCTTCTTTACAGGAAGTGTTTCATCCTGAACGAAGTCAAAAAGATTCAAGTTGAGATTACTGGTTAAAAACAATAGCATTTAGTTCCCACCACCTTACCAAACACAATGGCTGCACAAATTCGGCTCTACCCAATAGCATCCCCCTGGGCAACCATGACGCCAAGTACATCCACATACTCGGCACCTTTGGACCTTTACAGACTTTATCTTGTATTTCATCAATTCACCCTCCCAACTACTTATCATAGTTCGTGATCCCATTCGTCTTCTTGACCAGCCTCATCCAGCAAATTTGGAGCGTTTGGTTTACCATCTCGAATCATCTCTTGGTTCCTCATGATACTCACGATGTCAGCGGCTAGTTCTACCGGCTCTTTATCGTATCGAACACGATCATGCTCCCATGTTCCCCGGGTATGATTGATCCCATTAAGAAGTTTTATCCCCCTGGCCGGGGGCTGCCATAACTTCAGGTTGTGAGTGTAATCATCCAGGAGACAATCATTTTCCCTTACGCCTCCAGGAATAAAATCCTTTTTGTCACATCCACAGGGAGAGAAAACACGATGGGCTGCATCAATTTCGGGTAAATACTGATCCAGCCATTGATTTTTTTCCTCTATGGCATAAGGGTTACCGGCCAAATAAGCCGACAAGATGTTTACCTCGATTTCAGGATTGTTCCTAATGATAGTTTTTATAGCTTCTACAACATTGTTTATAGGTTTAAGGTTAAAAAAATAACCCTTTTCATAAAGGGTTTCCAAAGTATCGACCTTCTTAAATTCAGCTAATGTCCCGTCCATATCCACAAACAAGCGTTGTTTTGACATGCTCACTCACATCCTTAAGCTTCAGGTTCCAACTCATCTTCTGGCAGATTCTCGGCATATTCCTGATTCGTCGCAAGGGTATCTATCAGGTCTTGGTACTCTTTTTTAAGATAATTTACACCGGCTATGCATTTTTCATTGTAAACATCAATAGCCTCTTTCAAGAGCTTAAGTTGATCGGGAGTAACATTCTCTGGGTAATTTTTAAAAAAACTTATCTTTTTAGAAATTCCACTATACAGATACTCCGAAACCGTTGCCCAATCGCTATATTGCCTCATCGATACATCTCCTTTCTAACGCTCGTATCCTTGCCCCTTATCCCATTTGACGTTGCTGCTAAATTTAAGCTCAAGAATCTTCTCTTTCAGAGCATGTCCTTCAAGGCGAGATAAAGGATATCTGGATGTATTCGGATTATGACCTCCTCTCGTGAATAGATCCAGGTAATGCATGAGGTATGGGATATTAAGTGAATCCATCTCTTTCAAAAATACTTGAGCTAATTCATTGCCCTGTTCTGCCGATAGGGTGAAATAGTGTCTTGCCAACTCCTTATCTCGTGGAACATCTTTTCCGGATAGATACACGATGCCGAGCTTGAATTGAGCAAATTGGTTTCCTTGTTCTGCCGACTCATTGAGAAGTTGTATGCCAACTTGAACATTCTTAGGAACATCTTCACCCTCGATATAGAGCTTACCCAAGCGGTATTGTGCGAACTGGTTTTTCTGTTCGGCCGATGCCTTAAGTAGATTCACCCCAGCAACCACATCCTTGGGAACAACTTCACCTTCCAGATACAGCTTGCCGAGAGTATACTGAGCGAATTGGTTCCCCTGCTCCACCGACGCTTTAATCAATTCTAGCCCAGCGGCCACATCCTTGGGAACGACTTCACCTTCCAGATGCAGCTTGCCAAGAGTATACTGAGCAAATTGGTTCCCCTGCTCTACAGATGCTTTGAGCAGTTCCAAACCTGCTACCACATCCTTGGGAACGACTTTACCTTCCACATACAGCTTGCCAAGAGCGTACTGAGCAAATTGATTTTTTTGCTCTGCCGATGATGTAAGAAGTGTTAATGCTCTAGCAATATCTTTTTCTACATGTTTCCCTTGGATAAGTATTTTCGCCAAAGCATATTGAGCCTGGGTGTTGCCACCTCCTGCAGCTTTCTCAAGTAACGTTAACGCTTTACGAATTTTATCAGGCGGAGCATTCTCCGTCTCTAAGTAAATCTTTGCGAGTAAATATTGTGCATTAACATTACCGGTATTCGCAGATTTTTCTAAGTAATCAATGGCTCTGGGTATGTTCTTCTCTGTGCCGGTTCCCGTATAAAGCATTTGCCCTAGTCGATATTGCAGCTTATCGTCACGGCTATCTTTTTCCATGGCTGAAAAGCCCGCAAAAGCACATCGGAAATGCTCGTCAGCTTTGCTTGTATCTTTTTCAGTCCCGATTCCGCCCCGTAGCATTTTGGCAAGCTCATAATCTGCATAAGAGTTACCCTGGATAGCAGATTGGCGGTACAACACGAAGGCTGTTCCGTAGTCTTGATCAACTCCCTGACCACGATAATATAAACCGGCTAAAGTATATTGAGCATATTTATGATTTTCCTCAACAGCCATCTCTAGCCAATTTGCCGCTGCAAAATAATCTTGAAGCGTTCCCAATCCTGTAGCATACATTTTACCTATGCGGTACTGAGCATAGGTCTTTATATATGGCCTACTTGCCTCACTCTCCACGGCGTTAAATCCAGTGAAAGCTTTTGTGTACCATTCTTGAGCCTGCACAAGATCAATCTCTTCTACTCCAAGCCCGTCTGCATGCATCCGGCCCAGGTCATGCATGGCTAGGACGTTGCCAGTAAGTGCTTCTTCCGTGAATAATTGATGTGCCTTGCTAAAATCCTGCTTAATTTCATTTTTACCGTAAAGGTATGTTCGCGCTTCCTTATAACGAGCACTCCAATCAACACGGTATTCTTGGTTTGCGTTATCATCATGGCTGCTTTCCAGATGATCCTGAACATGTATGTCCGAATCCCCAACCTCAACTGGCTCTAATTCATGATTACCTTCCTCGATAGGAGCCTCTTCCTTATGCAGCTCAGCCTTACTGTCCTTATCTCGCAGTTCCATCTTTCTAATTTCAGTAGCCATGACCTCCCTGTCCTTGTATTCCTTGTTTCTATTAAATGCCTCTATAAAGGCTTCCTTGGTCAGATTCTCATCCAAAGTGCTATTACGACGTTTTCGACCCTCCGGTGTAATAAAGGTTATGTCCTTCCGTGTATCCGTCCAATTAACCTCATAGCCCAGCGTTCTCATATTAACTATGAAGTCGGCTCGGCCAATCGAATTCTCCATACAAGTATCAATAGCTTGGCGTAATTTATCTTCCCAGCTTTTCATTGAGTCTTTGGTGTCGTTCTGCTCATCAGCTTGCTGCTCTGCTTTTTGCGTTTCAGCTCCAGCCTTGGCTACTTGCACAGCAAGCTCCAACTTTTTGATTTCACCAGCCATATCCTCGGGGTTTTTAAGTTCTTGGTTAAATTTAAAAGTCTCCTCCAGTACTTCCTTAGTCCACTCCTTATCTAAGTTGTCAAGGCGGCATGGTTTACCCTCAGCCGTAAAGAATGTGATGTCTTTTCTCGTGTCCGTCCATTTGGTGTCATAACCCAGATTCCTCATATTGTTCACGAAGTCATCTCGGTTGACGGAATTTTTCATGCATGCATCCACCGCTAAGCGCAACTCATGTTTCCAGCTCCGCCCTATCTGCCTTGCGCGATATTCTCCGGAGGATTCTCTATCCTTCCCCTTATGCTCTATCGTGCTGAGACTATACTCTCTGCAGAGTTGGTCGGAGAAATCTTTAGCCATCTGCATTTGTGCCGGGCTTTGCTGCCATTTTAGGCCATGTTCCATATTCACGGTATTCATCACAAAATGATTGTGCAGGTGATCCTGATCCAGATGCGTTGACACCACCATTTGAAACCCTGAAAAGCGTTCGAACTCCTTAGCAAGCCGAACGCCAATTTCATGGACTTGCTCCGGCGTTACCTTTTCCTCAGGATGAAACGATTGGACGAAGTGAATGAATTGCCTTTTATCTGTTTTATTGTAGGCCGTTTTAATCATCAACATTTCTTCGAATGCTGTCTCAGGTGTACAGTTGATCCCGGTAACAAGCTCAGCTTTTTCGGGATTCATAATATAATCCAGCACTAATTTAGATGTGTCAGAGTTTTCATCTTTAAGAACCCGTTCAATCGCCATCTTTTCTGTATCATAATCATTGGTTTTGATTTTTTCAGGATTAGTGATGTAATCAATCGCCTTCTTCAGACTTCTTATTTCTTTGTTCTCGCGATTAATAAACTCAAGGATCGCAATATCTTTTTCACCCCCTTCATGTTAGCTTCCAGCTGCTTGAGTATTTCAGGTTCTTTAATTTTCCCCATATGGCATAAGTGGGTAAGTTGGTTCAGGTTGTTACCCATACCGCCAAGCTGTCGAAGCAAATTGGGTACATCTTCTACTACATAGATAATTCCTCGTTCCTCCATCATCAGCATGTAATCATTGACATCCATATTCAAACGCTTAGCCTTGTCTTGGACGTCCTTTTTTCGCTCGGCTGTCGTTCGGATGACGATACGCTCAGGGTTTTTTCTCATCTCCGTCACTTCCATTTTCCGGTATCTTAGAGGGGTTTGGGGACGCAGTCCCCAAGGAGGGTTTGGGAGGTACTCCCAACAAGCTATTTGGGTGCGTGGGCACCCAAATAGGAAGCTTGCCGGGACATAAGACGCAATCTGGGGCGGGGGATATTGAAAAAGAAATGCCCTACAGTTCGTGATCCCATTCATCTTGAAACTGGTCTAATTCTATGTCTTTCTCCAGGTCTAATCGAATTTCTTTCATCAGATCAGCACTGTATTCAGGCCTCACAAAGCGATCAACATCTACACCATGCTGTAAACCCAAGTAGATCTCTCTTAATTTTTCTGCTATACCGTTGCTGTCAGGATTTTCTTTAAAGTTCAAGAAATCCAAATCCATATAAGAATGGAGCTTATTAACCATAGGGGATGCCGGCTCATTAACACGTTGCACCACATCTACTTCGTCAACATACGCCCCTAGTAAATCGCTTTTTTGAAGGTTAGGGCGTTCAAGTGAGATCTCCGCCAATGCGGAGCGGTGATTTTCTTTTATGTCGATGACTTTACCAAACTCCCAAAAACGATACTTTTCCCTTGGATGATACTGAATAAAAACGGTATCTCCCGCTTGCAGATCCGCAAAGCGTAGAGGATTATTTTTTTTCAAAATTTCAATGTTTTCCATTAGAATTCTCCTTTCATAGCTCAGCCTCTTCGGCCTGATCCAGCTCCAAATCAACTTCCCTACTCTCCATCTCCTTGAAAAAAGAGATTAGATCTTCGTTCCAGTCCTTTCCCTTGGGGAAATGATGAGCTATGGAGTAATCTGACTTATACTTATCTGTCCAGCGTTCCACTGCTTGATGGCCCCATTTGTCATTGTCTACACAGAAAATAATTTGTTTGATTTCGGGATGGTCCTTAAGATATTGTTCTAATGCCACATCACCAAGGCAACCGAGAGCTAACATATGGTCATGATTTTCAATTCCATACTGTTTGAAAAATGTAGCATAACTTAAAGCGTCAATCGGAGCTTCAAAGACTCGAATCGTATCGCTCGTCCCATCCATACGGAAGGCCCAAGTCTTGTCTGAGTTAGCTACATCACCACGATAACTGCTACCCATTGTGTTAGTGCTGCGAACTGAGGCATATTTGGCGACACCATCCTGGTCGTAACCGACAAAAACACAAGATCGATGACTGTTTTCATAAAGCTTCTTTTGCTTGACCATAAAAGAAACAATGTCTTTGTCTATCTTTCGTGTGTTGATTAGATATGCAAAGACATGCTTATAGGTATTGTTCTTTTCAGGTAATACGAGCTCACCTTTTTCCACTTCGGGCTTTTGCGGAGGACGGTATAAGCTTTGAGCTGAGTCTAAAGTCGCTGATAATCCAAGCAGTTGTTTTACGGCTTCCACCCAGGACTTTTTCTCCATGTACATAACAAACTGAATCGGTCCGCCACCCGTTTTGGTTGAAAAGCAGTTCCACCTATGGCCGTTTCCATCAATACGGAGACCACCCTGTTTTGGTATTTTAAATTCTTTAGGTGAGATTTGTTCAATGGGATAACCCGCTTGCCTGGCATATTCCAGGATGTTAATGTTATTAGCCATGTCAACCTGTTCATCCGTGAAGAGTTTCCGTTTCCCCATGATTTTTCACCTCTTTCCTTATCGATTTTGGGCAATAAAAAAAGACGCGATAATTCACGTCTTAACCCCTATAAATCAGCTCTAAAAAATCGGGTTATAGTTTCCTCTCCAGCCGGTACTTAATCTTCGCCACCTCATAAATCACTCCAATACGAAAATCCCATAGCTCCCACAGCTTATTATGGTTATGTTGATTTAACCAACAGTTCCCGTCAGTATAGATGTGATTAAACAAAGGGGTGATATCCATAACGTCAGCTTTGATTATCCCCTTTTTATGTCCAATTCCTGCTGTTATGGAATGAAGTCCATTGTAAGCATGACAAATATCTAAATAAGGATAGTAGTTGGCCATGTGATTAGAGTCTATGAATTCAAAGGGGTTTTGAAATATGTTCTTTATAGTACCTCTCAAGTCACTCTTATCCCACGGCACAACAAAAACACAATCCTTGGCTAAGTCAATTTCTCTTTTCTGACTCTTATCGGTCTCCAAATTGTTTAGCTTCCCTGATTCGTCTTCGTAAGTACTCGGGAAAAAAGGAGAAATTTTCACAGGTTCTTCATTGTAAAAAACACTTGTCATTAAAGAGGTTTTTAAATCTTCCCTGATCAGCCCTAACATGAAATCCAAAATAATAATCTTGTCTTCATTGGTGTTCTCATACTCCAAGGCTTCCCGGACAAAACTCATAGCCCAATCAAATTCCCTTTCCGGGTGTGATCTCAGTTTTATCTCTTTCTTAGAGAATAGCTTTTTAAGCACTCTGTTTTCACCCTCCCTTTATCTCAAGATAAGTCTCTAGAATGTTAATAGCATTATTATAAACTCTTTTCTGAAAAAAGGGAGTATAGTACATCAACGAATGAAATTCATTACATACACGAAGATATTTTTCTTCTTCAAAGGCCTTCTTAATATTTACAAAAAAAAGAAGATAACGAAAGTGATAAATATCTCCCATCTCATACCTAGTATCTGGTTTCCTTTTGCGCAATACCCGATAAAATTCCAGCAAAGCAGCTTTAGCCTGAAGATTGGTTTCCTCATCTACATCATTAAACCAATTATCATAAGGCTTTATGATCGCCTTAAGCTCCTTATCCAATCATCCCACCTCCTTCGGACACTTAAAATTTGCATGCAAAAAAGCCGGGCTTGTGAACCGGCCTGCCGCATTAATCCGCCCTGACGGGCGGCCACTCTGCGATTAGATGTTTCTTCCTCCTATATTTCTTTTACTGAAATTCTTTGCCACACAGAGGGCAATGACTCCATTTATGATGTACACATCGAACACCAGAGCGTTTTAAATGCCTATTAAGTTTTTTCGAATATGGCATTGCCTCCATTACGGTTACTCCCCAGTTAGGTATTTGAATTATCGGCTCTACCTCTTCAACCGTGTAATTTTGAATAATGTCTTGTTCCATTTTCTTTAAGCAACTACACACGATAGACATGCAAGATCTACCTCCCTTCTTCACCTATTTAGGACAATAAAAAAGACGGGATAGTTCACGTCTTGATTTATTATGGCTCTAGCTCATGGTCATTTGCAGCATTATCTTGATGATAATAGATAGGCTGATAATTTGCAGTATCTCTATAGTCAAAACAAGACTCACCGTTTTCTTTAAGGGAGTAATAGTTCATCCCCCCTACAACAAAATGATCATTAATATGAATTCCTATAGGTTCAAATATATTGGCTAGCTTTTGAGTCAAGGCAATATCTTCTCTACTGGGCGTGGGATCACCAGAGGGGTGATTATGCGCTAGAAAAATTGAGGAGCAACTGCAATCTAATGCTCTCTTTAAAATCTCTTTTGGATAAACGGCGGCCGAATTGATATCCCCTTCGCTCATTATCCTCGTTTCAATGACTTTTAGCTTGGTATCCATGAAAGCAACCATGAAGACCTCTTTATCTCTCTTGCCCTCCAGGAAGGATACAAAATATCTTCCTGCAGCAGAAACATCATCCAATACCATCCTTGTAGTTTCTGCAGTTCTTAACACGTTATAGCTTTTGATTAGTTTTTTGAGAAGTTCAATTCGCTCCAACTGTTCTGAAGTCGGATCGACTAGTTCCGGATAATCCATGATATTGAAAATAGAACTTGATTTACTATATTCTTTGAGCTGGGCATGAGAAAGGCCGGTAAGCCCGGCCAAACCACTCAAAAAAATCTCTTTATATGCAAGGTTTTGAGAAGGGTTCATTGATTGTCCTCCTTGCGGCCGGATATAAGAATTCGAATAGCATCTAGCTTTTCAAGCTGCTCCAACGGTAAATTGATACGGTCAAGGTGATTGAAGATGTCAGCCCCAAAATCATCTATACAGCGCCTCAGCTCCTGTGCTTCATCCACTGTTGGTCCAATGAGTTTAACCATTAACTCGCTAAATTCATTAAGCTCCTGAATGTAATTATTCATCTTCTTTCTCCTCCTTCATCTGAAAATATATAGTTAGTGCTTCCTCAATAACTTTTTCGATTTCGGCCTGGTTTTGCTCTGATTTAAAAAATTTAGTAACCAGTTTTGGCTTAAGCTTAATACTAGTTGGCTTTTTAGGCTTTTTTTCATCTTCGCCGGACAAAACAGAGTAAATTTTCTCGTCAGTTAATTTCCCTCGTTTGGATAGATCTTTTAGTTTTTCAGATTTAGCCATATCAATTTTATAGCCCTTGATAGAAATAGTGTCTTCTATTATTTGTTGCTCGTTTCTTGATAAATACGATAAATGAACCGCAGGACGTAAAGCTATTGTCTCGTCATCTACCCGTTCGAGGAGATCTGGAATAAGTTCATTCAGCCTAATATACCGTTGGATATTTGTCTTACTCATACGATTTTTATCGGCAACTTTTTCTATACTTTTACCCCGGTGCCCCACTGGGTTACCTTCCTGTGAATCCCTGTCTCCATGCGGGTTTGAGGGTGAATCTAGCGCATTAATAATTTGTTTTTTTCCAGTTGCCTTAGCCGCTTCAAGCTGCATTTTAAGTGCCTTTGCTAACTCGGAAGGTAGCATATCGGATGGGGATCTTTGCTCAAGATTGGTCGCTATGACGATTATGACAGCTTCATGATCGTCAACGTCGCGAATCTCAGCTCTTATTTTGCTGAGTCCTGCCAATTGGGAGGCATTAACCCGGTTGTGACCAGCTAAAATTTCGTATTTTCCACTGCCGACTGGCCGGACAATGATAGGTTGGAGAACACCATTTTCTTTTATGCTTTCAACCATGTTTTCCAGTCGTTCCCCAGTATATAGCTTAAATGGATGATCGCTGAAAGAAATAAGACAATCTAACTCAAGCTCAATGATTGATCCGCTTTCCTTGACAGTAGATTTGTTTTTAATTGGATCACCAAAAAGATCCTCAAGAGATCTGAGTTTTTTTTCGATCATCGGCCCTCATACTCCTTTGCAAAGTTCTTATATGCTGTAGCCACCTTTCCTTTGGGATCAAATTCAACAATACTTTTAGAGTTAAGAACTGCCTCACCAACTTTAACGCTAACAGGAATTTTACTTTCAAAAATTCGAATATGGCTTCCATATGCTTCGTTGATAAGCGTTAGAATCTCTTTTGAAAGCTTGGTTCGTTCGGTGAACATAGTAATAAGGATACCGTCTATTTCGATACCTGGATTGATCCGTCGCTTAACACGCATAATATTTTTCAGTAAGAGTTCCAGACCTTTTGCTGACAAGTATTGAGGAGCTGCTGGAATCAATACACGATCACAAGCGGCTAAAGCATTGATCGTTAACATGCCTAATGAGGGCATGCAATCAATGATGATGTAATCATAATGATGCCTCAGCGGATCAAGGATAGCTTTTAAGGTTACTTCTCTGCTCATTGCATTTACCAGATTAATCTCTATTGCAGCAAGCTCAATGCTGCATGGAATAATGTCAAGGTTACCGAAAGAAAGGATAAACTCTGATATTAATGGTAATTCATCATCATCAATAATATTGCTCATTAAATGATACAGCGTGATGGGTAATTCGTCCGGATGATCAATCCCAAAACTCATTGTAAGGTTAGACTGTGGGTCGCAATCCACCAGCAGGACTTTCTTTCCCTGCTCAGCCAGGGAATAACCCAGATTAATACTCGTCGTGGTCTTGCCAACGCCTCCCTTTTGATTGGCTATAGCAATAATTTCACATTGGTTCATAACATTAATTCTCCCTTTCCTTAAAAAATTGCAAGCAAAAAGCCGGGCTTGTGAACCGGCTTGCCGCATTAATCCGCCCTGATGGGCGGCCACTCTGCGTAAAATAAAAACCCCTCAGGTATCACACCTGAAAGGCTTCTTAATCAATTGTTGTATTTCAGAGTATTCTTTCCTCTTGAAATCGGGATACAAGATTAGCTTTATGAATATAATTCATACCCCTTCCAGCCTTAGCCATAATAACCGCATTGTCATTCCGGCGTTCCTTATAATAATCAAGCTTAACAATTTCGACTTTGCCTGATATGCCCAAGTGTACACCTTCAGGTTCATGTTGTTTAATATCCATACATATCATCCTCACATTTTAAAATTAGGAGATTCCACACAAAATTCGAATAACCATAATAAAAAGCCCTACAGATTTCATATCTGAAAGGCTTCATGCTAATTCTTTATTCATGGTTCCAGTTCCCACTCATCATCCATTTCCCGATACTCTTCTATTACTACGACTGACTTATTTTCCTCAATGAAAGAATCCCTTTCCAATTCCGGGATAATTTGTCTAAGGTTTTCTTTGTATAGGTTGTTAAGCTCAGTATTATCTCCCTTAAATGACGCTATATAGGCTCCCACTAATTGATTTTTGTCAAATTCCGAATAGTTGAGTTCATATCCGGCCTCTTTAGCGAGGCAGCGAATGAACTCCCTGGTAGCTCTCCCATTTCCCTCCCTGAAAGGATGTATAGCGTTAATTTCTGAAGTATAATGCGCTAACCTTTCACTCACTTTATCAAGACTTAAACCTTGAAGATAATTATCCTTTTTCAAAGCTTTAAAAAGCTCATCACATGAGGGCTCTATTAAATGATAGAGAGCAAACAACGAATTTCCTTTAGCAATATTCGTCAAACGAATTTGGCCAGCCCAACCGTACATATCCTGAAAAATATGATGATGAATCTTCTGCAGATGCTGTAAGTCAAACCTGCCAGGGATTGGTTCCTTTTCAAGTTGAGCCAAGCGAAAAAAAGTAAGCCCCCTTTCCATCTCATGGAGTTTTCCTGAGTCTTTTATCCCTAATTTGTTTTTAAGAATGTTTGTATCGGGATAGCAATATTCTATCCTATCCATTCAGAGACCACCTTTAATCCGTTTGATAACCTCTGCTTCAGATAATGAGCCTTCGAGATATTGCTGCACCAATTCAGATTCTTTTTCAGTAACCGTAAACCCCTCAATGGCCATAGAGGCTTTCGCATTAGATATGATCCGTTGGTTCTCACTCGAACGCTCTTCTTTGCTTTTCATTCTTTCTTCACCCTTCCATAAGAGCATACTTAGTCACATAATTTGATCAATCAATCTCGTGTATTTGTGCATCTGAATTAATGTGCGGAATTGGCATAATCGGTAGAGTCTCACCAAATAATTCGATTTGCATTCTAAGCCAAACACCCCACTCTTTTATATTAGAAAAATCAACTGTGGCAAGTTCAGGATGTTGTTCCAAAATGACTGGTTTGCATTTTTTTATGGCTTCCGGAATTTGATGAGTCAAGATCTGAGTTCCTAACATGTAATTAAGAATATCGTGCATACCTTCTATTTTCCGTGGATAAAGTATTTTGTCAGTAACAATGCTTAAAATATCACCTAAGTAAAACTCTCTTCCAAAGTATGATGGTAGAAAAGATGTAATACTTGAAACAAATTCGGCCCATCTACCTATGGCTGTGTCGAAATCTTCACTAGCGCTGATAACTCGAACACCTATATTTTTTGTTTCCAGTAAAAACGTGTCAATATGTTCACCTTTTCTTGATATCCTGGAAAAGCTAGTGGTTATTATGGTATCCCCCGTTTTTAAATTTGAGGTATTCATCATTTCCTGAAAACTTGCTCCTAAAGCTAATCCAGAGACATTATGATCGATATATATTTTATCAATTATGAGATCGTTTTTAGATGCAGTCAGTTTTATTATATCTTCTTGGTCTTTAGAAAACTCCTCATTTTGAGCCGTGCGTATATAACCATATACAGCCATTTTAATCCCCCTTTTTTAATTCAATATATCATTTGATTCTTGATCCTGTCGCAATTTCCTTCTTGATGTTCTCTTTTAATAATGTGGGTCATATTCCATTTCATCATCGGCTATTTCAGCTTGGGAAGATTTATAAACACGCGCCAGCATATCCTTTTCAGTTTGTAAATACGTTGACCAAATGCTTTCGACTTCTTCAGGGGAATTTGCTGCATCCAGATCTTTAATAACTTTTTCATTTACATTTCCGTTAGGAGTCCAACCTGAGGTAATTAAACCTTCAAATATTATGTTAGAAAAAGCTTTTATTGAGTCATCCGTATATTTTTTTAACGCCCACCACTCATCACCATTGTCTGGTATCTGATTGATGAATGCCAAACTGTTAAAAACACACACTTCTCTTATAAAGCGAGGATTCCTACCGATTTGATAAAAAAGATCTTGAGGTTCTTTTAGTTCATAAAATTTAAAAGGATAATCTTTTTCAGAGATGTGACTTCCGAACTCTCTTCCACCATCCTTAATACGTGGATTTTCCTGACATTTTTCAATTATTTCTTCTTGGGTAAATGAGCCAATCCTATTCATTTTAAAACCCTCCCACTATACATTTTGCAAACAATGCCGGGCTTGTGACCGGCTCTGCCGCATTAATCCGCCCTAATGGGCGGCCACTCTGCGAATTAATTAAAAACCCTACAAGTGACACTCTTGTAAGGCTTCTTAATCAATTGTTGTATTTTCATCATATCATCCATTTCCTGATAGTCCACCTGTGGACAAAATTGAAACCAGTTTCTTCGCAAAAACGAGCATCCCTTTGGCAGTCATCGAACCCATACCAATACCGGCAAACACATAAAGGATAAATGTATTTGGAAGGGTGATATCTGATGTATGAAAAGTTAAAACCGACGTAATTACAATAACCCATACACTAAAACCTATTGCAAAGCCTAAAACACTTATCAAACCCGTTGCCATCCGTCGCCACATAACATTAAAAACAGTAGTTAAGAAATCCGATGCACTAAAATCAGTCATGCTTGCCTTAACTTTAAATAGAGGATCTATAAGTAAACCAAACATTACTATCATTACCGCAATCCAATAGACAAGAACCTGAGACCACATAGTTATTACAATGAACGATGGGAGAAAAGCAATAATAGGTTGAGTTTCTTTGATGATTGATATGTAGTTTAGAAAGAATGGATACCTGAACGCTGCCACTAGCGAGGGAAAAAACGTAAGAATAGCCACGACTGCGAATGTAGCTATGTACATTGGCTCATTTTCGTAATCTTTATACATTAGAAAAGTCCTCCTTGACTGTCAATTCGCCCCGGTGGGCGGCTACTCTGAGCAAACTAAGAAAGCCCCTCAGATATCACACCTGAAAGGCTTCAAGCCACCTACGTTATTCATGGTTCCAAATCCCACTCATCATTCATTTCTACATGAACTTGAGCTTGCGGAGTACCCTTTCCTGACAGTTCCATCAATTCTTCTTCTAGTGCTTTATCCCAGTTGTCAAAACATGATTTTATTTCATCATAATTGCCTCGAACCTCTTTCCAACGAAATTCTGGATCTGCATAATCTTCTACTGGAAGCGAGTATTTAAAACCTGCCCTGTTATTTTCATCATAAACGTTGATGGAAACCGCGTGTATTCCTTTTCCCTTGTGGTCGGTCCACATAGGATGGGCTTCTAACGAGAGTTTCAATGAATCTTTTTCTTGTAGTATAATCTCTCTAGTTTTTCCAATTCTGAGATCATCATAATTCTCATCATATATTCTTTTGAAATCAATCTCATTATTATTGCTACTCAAATCAAGGATGTCACTCATTTTACCTTTCTCCTTTCATACTTTGGGTCAATTAGGCTTGTTTGTAACGTTTCAGATATTCCAGCACAACCGGATATGTCCAACCCTGCGGGTCTTTTACCTCCACCCCTACCTTACCCGTTTTGGTAGTATAAGGTTCGCTGACAATCTCCAGGATAACCCCCGGCTTACTTCTATGTTCAACATACTCACCCAATCCAAGGGGAAGCTCTTGGGCATCAAAAACATCGGCTAGTGAGACCTGTTTAAAGCCGGACACTGCCATCACTCCTTTAACTTTATCTCATCATGCGACTTCTTTTTGTTTTTCTGACGATTATAGATTACCGATGCCACGCCACTTAAAACCAGCAAAATGATTCCAACAAAGAGATGCCAAAAACCGTTAATGTAACCGCTAATGTCTATATTTTGACTTAAAATCGATTCCAATAGATTGGGCAGCTTTGGAACCAGCATAACCATTCCAAAGATATAAAATTGTAATGAAAACCCGATAAGCATAGTGCTTGCTCCACCATGCTTCTGATGATATTTAAAGCCGGCACCCATTATACCGACTCCAACCGTTCCGAAGAAAAGATAGGCACCCAATGCCGTTAAAAGTTCCATAAAATTTCACCTTCCTTTATTGGTTTATTAAAGGTAATTCTTTTCCACTCTTCAAAATTGATATCCCCTTCGGGCCATTCTCCTTTAGCAATCTGACCAGCCTTCAAAATCTCGTAAATATGCTCAGCATAAGGTTCATCAATATTGATCACAAAATACTTTCTACCTGGCTTTATCTCTTTTAACACAGCTCCTACTCCCTTCCCCTGTAAAATGGATGAAATCCTTTCTTAGAAAAACGCCACCTGCTCGTTAAGAAGCACAAAGTTTTTCAGGTTACTATCAAGCCTGTGATTCCTCGACCAGTGACGAGAAAACAAGTCGTATTCCACATACTTATTTTTCTTCTTGCACCATTCGCAAGTTTGAGCATTTCCGTCCAGAAGCTCACGGATATCAAACTTGATTCGCGTAGCGTCCACAGGCTTTACCAGCAAATCCTCAAACGGTATAAATGCCGCCTCGTCGGGATACCATTTGTCAGCGAATAAAACCCCGGCAGCGGTGATTTCTTTAACGACCGTTGAAGGGAAGAGTGGGTACTTCCGGTATGGTGATTTTCTTTCTTCTTTAAGATAAGGCGATTGCAGAAATCCCGCCTCGTCACCAACTTTCAACCTATAGCCAAGTTTTCCGGACAATATCTCAGCATATGTACCTAAGCGCTTCATACTGTCAGAGCAACATTCTGCATACTCAAGCGTGACGTTTGGATAAGTGATAATTATTTCATCTCGTATCTCCATCGTTTTTATCTACCTCCGATGTTGCGCAAAATGACTTAAATGTGTCACATCAGATACCTCTTCGGTCGAATCAGGTGCAACCCAAATGGTCTTATGACTTAACTCAAATTCAACTTTGGCATCGGCTTTGGCCAATGCCAAAAGCATTACTTCACTTGTTGCTGTGGCTGCAGCCGGTGGATATGCATTACCGATATATTCTCTCGCCTTAGCATCAGAACACTTTTCAAGCTGAAAAGGACGTCCATCCGGAAGATGAGTAGGAAATGACTGGAGAATGGCCCCCTCATATGTTGTTAACGGTCTGTGCCAGGTACCATCTTCGGATATAATAATCCAGACACCTCGTTCCGTATCTTCAGGTATTCTCGGGTCCGCCACTGCTGCTGTTCCTGCATGTACATCATAACTGGCAAACACTGTTTTAGCTGGCTCATCCCATGCTTGGACACCATAACTTCCAGAACGGCACTCACAGGTTAATCGTGGATCGCCGATCAACTGAGCTCCACTTTGTACATCAGTAACCCCTGTTATGGTATTTCCGGCCTTTTTCCAATCTTGTACACGATACTTATCTGTGTATCGACCGGGGCGTTCTGGAATTCTGGGGTCCGCAATGGCCAAGGCCCCGCTGCCAAACCTTGTGCCGGTGACAGTGGGGGCGCATTCATCATATCTAACAATTTGGTAAACACTTGGATGCCTGCTGCTTCTCTGACTCAGCCTAGGATCGCTAATGTTTATGCAGCCATTCGTTGGACCAATGGCTCCCGTTATCGTTGGGGCCGATTTAGTGAACTTACTTACCCGGTAAAGTGAAACATGAGTGTTGTCTTTAAAGCCCGTTCTTGGATCGGCTACAGCTGCACATCCATTGCTGCCATTAATACGAGCATTCCCAATGACTGTATTCGACGGTTCATCCCACGCCTGGACACCATAAGCACCAGCTCCTCGGGGAATATAGGTAATTCCATAATTCCACCAATCGAGAGCATTGAGATCACGCCAATCACCGCCTTCACGGATAAGGGCCAACCTTACCCAGGTTTTCCACTGCAAATTCATCATCCGATGCATCCAACCGCCAGCAACTGTATCGCCTGGTACCGGCAACGGACCGATGATATCTCCAATAGTCTTCATAGGCTTCTTGGCCGGCTGATAGATAAAGTTCGGGATTTTACTCTCCTGCCTGGCCATGATCAGAAAGCGTACTCTATTCTGTCCAAGCCCTCCTATTTGACCTAAGTTATGGCTGGGATTCATATCCACAGCATAACAATAATGCTTCAGAAGCTTTTTCATCTTTGTTAATAGGGTTTTACCCCGGGACGTAATTCGCGGAACATTTTCAAAATGCACAATCTCCGGCACGTCACCTCCATAGAGGTAGCATGCCAAAAGTACAAGTTCCATCCCTCTTACAGACAGTTCATTAAGAGCTTGATATTTCTCTGAATCTGCAAACTTCTTGGAAAGCAATCCTGAAAGCCCTTTACACGGGGGACTCAGAAAAAACACGTTTGGCACTCTGTAACCTAATGCAACCCATATATCCCATGGCGTGATTTCATGCCAATCTTCAGGCGGCTCTTGCCCATGAAAGCGAATATACTGCTTCCTGCTAAATAAATCCATCACGATAGATTTTGATTCTCCGGTTATAAGATCGTGGTTATGACAAGCAATCGGGTCGCAGTCGATTGCTGCAGTTAATTTGTATCTATAAACGTTCCCGCCGTATTCCACTTGTGCTTTTAATGCGCCATAAGAATAACCGCCAATCCCTGTAAATATGACGGCTAAGGTTTTTTCTATTAACAATGTATCCACCTCCTGGTTATTGAAATAAAAAAACAGCAGGACGTTTGTTCCTACTGCTTTTATAATTCATAATCCCAATAACTTACTACCAATCCAATGGAAATAGTGATTATTTTAATGATAGAGTACTTTGTTTGATTTCCCATCATCTTCCCCTTTCATAATTTGATCTTTAATTTATCCTCAGCCCTGCTGGGCCAGTTCAACTGGTTGCCGAGAATTGAAAATTAATACAAAAATGTGCAATTTTATTATATAATTAGCAAAGAGTAGTAAATTTCTGAGGTGATTTTTTGAATAGCATCTACAATAAATTCAATTCATCAAGGAACTTCTCAAGATGGTATGATTGGAAGGCTCATAGAGACCAATTAACTAAAATCTTTAAAGAAAGGGCACTCCTGAAAAACAAGCCCAGTCAAAATATTATTATTTTCGGCGCAGGAAATTGCGACGACATCGACCTCAATTGCTGGCTAGAAAATGTTGATGAACTTTATCTTGTTGATTTAGACATAAGTAGCGTAAAAGATGCTCTTATCCGTCAAAAGGTTGATGAAAGTAAAAGTCTGAAAATTAAGCTATTAAATATCGATGTTTCAGGATTAACTAAAGCTGGTTTTCCGAAGAAATTTGAAGCAATGCTGGTTGATGAAATGCCAAGAAAAAAAATTGTTTCATATATTAGAAAAGTTGCAAATGATCTAAAGCCTATAGATGATTTATCCGATCTATATGGTAGTTTTTCAGTTGTTGCATCTTCAGCTATGCATACACAATTAGTAATCCCCTACATGCTGAAAACGCTTGATCTTCTTGGAGATTACTTGAGTCCAAAAGAAAAAAAGAGCTTGATAGATGAAGCTAAATACTTGATTTACAAAGTAATAGAGAATTATCATCAAGTTTTAATAAATCTCGTAGAAAAAGATGGTGCTCTATTCATTTGGCTTGACGCAGCAGAAGTATCACTCGAATTAGGCAATATAGGGGTATTGCCCGATTTAGAAAAAGCTATCAGAACCAGTGATCTCCCATATATTCAAACTATCCATCAAAAATTTTGTATTTTCGGCGCAACAGTGGGCACTAAGGACCTATTTAATAGATTCCCTACATTTTCGCACGAATTAGATGGCTCTAAAAATCATTGGTTGTATTGGCTATGGCCTTATGACGAACTTAAATACTATTTACTATATTGCTTTGTTATTCGAATGTAGCCTCCTTTTGTTTGCATTCCAGAAAAGAACCTGCTAACACCAAAAATTCATATTCTGAGCGAATTTCACCTATCATTTTGGACGTATCTAGCGCTAGCCGATGAAATTTTAACAAAATATGACTCTTTCTTTTAATTGAAGCTCTTCGTTTAATCCGTAAACTACTCCTTAAATAAATTTTTCTTACTGTCACAATAATTACCCCTCCATTTATTCACTTTTAACTTGTTTTGAATTGCCAATCTAATAGAAGTAAATGATTGCATCAATAGGATGCTTTTTGGAATCTTCCATGCTTTCCCTGGCATTATTGAATGCTACAACGCTGTAGGAAAACGTCGATTTGTTTTTGGCCCGATCTTGAGTTATAATGAACGGGAGATTTTTATTTGTCCCTCGGCTTTTGCCGGGGCTTTTTCTTTTTCTGAGAAACGTTCTTTGTAATAATCCACTAGATTGAGCTTTTTAAGCCATTGATATTTTCTGATGACCGAACCGACGCTTTTTTTCAATGCTTTGGCAACTTCCTTGCTCCCCCGGTCATAGAACATACATAGATATTCGAGATCCTCCACAGTGAAGAAATCTTTATTCTCTGGGAAAGCCGCTTTATCTATCCCCGCGACTCGTAGGGAGCTTCCTCGTATCGTGTTGGCAATATCACGTTTTATTGCGCTATCTTCTATAGGAGCCAGGGTATGGAAAGAATTTGATTCAGGCTGTTGCAAAGGTTCTTTATCCCAAAGCTTATCCGCTTCGGGATATCGCAAGTCTTTGGGAATTTGGACATCTGCCGGTAGCTTGTCTGCAGCCCAGGCTTCTACTTCGTTGGTGTGGTACTCTATTACCATGTTTTTAATATCTGAGTTTGAAAGCTGCTGACTGGCGGTCAGATCAGGATCGGCCCAGCCTTTTTGACTATTCATTTTCTCATAGGCCAGTTCCACATCATCTTGTAACTGCTTGAGCTGATAATCCAATGCGGATACCTCTTCTCGTCTCAAGTTCTCAGCATTAAAACGCTTCTTTTTGAGTTTTACTAACTCCTTTGCCTTCTGAAAAAACTCCCAAGCCTCTTCCCCACCCCACGTGTAGCGCAGCACAGAATGGAGTTGGATTTTCAGCTCTAATTGCAGAACCTGAAGAGCCGATTCCCGGGTAAATGTGTTGCGGGCAACTCGGACATTAAAACTTGGCATCGGATTGGACGGTGTTACTCCTTCACCGATATAAATTCCCAAAGCTTCTTTAGCCGCTGCCTTGATCCGACTTTCCATCAAACGAACCGGCTGACTCATCCAATCTTTTTTCTGCAGCTCAAGGTGTGATCGACGAGCTGCTTCCTTCTCCTCCTTTTCTTTTTCAATATCTTTTGGGTCCTTCTTTAGTCCAGCTCTTTGCACAAGAGCCGCCTGGAGAGCTTCTTGGGGTATAGAGGCCAACTCCGGATTGTCCGTTATGTTTTTGAGTGCCAGACGAATAGTTTTAGATTTTGCATTGAGGACTGTTTTGTCCAGACCCGCTTCCGGCCAGATTGCTAAAGCCAACTCCGATGAGGACGCAATGGCCATGCCGGCAATGAGTTTTTCGGCTACCTGCTGGATCACTTCCAGCCGGTCGGCTCGTATAGAGGTGTTCTTCCGGCCAGCCGGCCGCCCGGAGGATTTAAGCTTCGACATCACTTCACCCCCCAAGGGAGAGTTGTATCATTCGCGACAAGATCGTAAGCTTCAATCGCAATCTCTATCATTTTTCTCAACAATTTATCTGAGCACTCGGATGTAACAAGGTGTTTTATGTGTGCTAAGCAATAACAGTGTAAATATTGACACCCTCTTTTTTTTGCCGCCTCCCTGTATGAATCAAGCGTTTTTTCTCTAAATTCATTTAACTGTACAGCTTCACTTTTTGATTTACCTATGGACATAGCTTCGCCCACATCCTTCCGTTCCGTTTCACCGAACTAAATTCTAGAGCAATTTAAAGGAATTATTTAACTGTTTATAGAAGTTGAGTTTAATAATGATTAGCGGCTAATAGGGTTCCCGCGACCTCCCCGGCAGCTCTGCCGGATCATCAGTTTCGGTCCGTACCCAGCGGACCCAAGGCGCGTCTGCGCTCATCAGGCGGGCGGTGCAAAATGTTCATCCTTTCCATCTATCAATATCATCCATTGCATTTTGAACCGTATCATAATGTCTTCCTTGAAAATTTGCATGATTGATAAGATATCCAAGCTTATCACCGGCGGCCGGGCAAGCTTCCCTTAAGACGTAAATGGCAAGTCCGCGATGGGTAGTAACGCAAGCATGACGAGAGGTAATATCTGAATTGTAACTAGCCATAATTGACCAAACCTTCTCTTGGATTTCACGCCTTTCTGAAGCCAAGTCAAGGATAGATTTGCCATCAACTTTTTCAAAAGCCTCTCTTATCAATTCACGGTCAGCTTCGTTAATTCCATAATCGCCCGTCTCCCAAAAATGGCTTAAAACCGCTTCACAAATCAAGGCAAACTGCCGATTCGTTAAGTTTTCGATGCTAATGTTATTTTGCTGGATTATTATGTCCATATCATCGTCCCCTCTTAATCAAAAACTTTATAGCTCTTCCCCTTTTTCAAGCAGCTCTGTCATGAGTTTTTTACATTCTTCTTTTGTCTGGTTTTTCTTTCCCTTGTTTTCATCCATGTAGTTTTCATATACGTCCTCGAAGTAGTCTTCATCGTAAAGAAGCTCAGTCATATCTCCTAATGTAAAGTCATTATTATAGAGGTAGTGAATGAAATTACTGTGATCTTCACTTTCGCCAAAAGTTCTCTCGAACCACATTTCGGCAAGTTCGCTCTCATCCGATCCGTTTCTGTGCCAACCTGTTAAATCGCCAACGAAGGATGATAAAAGGTCTCCAGGGGTTCTGAACCCAGCTTTGTAAGCCAGCAACTTTAGGTTGATATACTCTTTATCCGTAAGGCTAATCTTTACATCCTCTCTGATTTTCTTTGTGCTAAAATCTTCTTTGTATTCCTTACTAACGAGCATCCAATGCCCCTTCATGCTGTACATGCTTTTCCCCCTTCTTCTGTTTACTCACTCCCAACAAAGCCAGCCTAAGATCTCTTTTGGTTCGATTCTGCCTTTACTTCCCAACTTGCTCTTTTTCTTTCCGTACGCGGTTGATTTTGATAAGCTCACCGGATATTGAAACTTCCCATATTTCCCCACATTTTGGACAGACGATCTGAATATTGACTTTTCCCTCACAGTTACTGATATCAAAGAGTCTTCTGTTACATTTTTTACAGCGAATGATAGTTGAATGATTCATCTCCCCACTCCCCTCAGCTATCTTCCTTCCATTTTGATTTATGAAATAGCATCCAATTCAGCATCCAAATCTTCAGTCGAATCTGTTGCATGAGTTTCTGCAAGATTCACAACTCTTTTTAAGGCTGAAAGCATCTTCTCTTTATTCGGATTAAAGATACGCACGACAGTAACGGTATCCTCAAATTTTTTGCTTTGGTATGTAGGTTCAGTTATAAAAATTGCCGGTTCAGCCATGCTTAACCCCCCTTACATTTGCTAACTGTGAATCTTACAGGCAAAAAAATTTCGTCTTTAGGAATTTGGAGAACATTAGCTATTCTGTCAGCAATATAATCCGGGACATTTCTATTGCCTTTTTCATACATGTTATATGTGGAAACGCCTATTTTAACTAGCTGAGCCATCTGCTCTTGGGTATATCCCTTAGCTTCTCTAGCAAACTTTAGTTCAATCATTACAAACCGCCTTTCACGAAACGTTAATTATATCTTTATTATACTTTCACACTTAGCAAATGTCAACAATATTGTTCACTATTCGTGAACTTTGATTGTATATCTTTTCCTTTCCAATTATAATTTAGTTGTTCACAATATGTGAAATTGGAGATGGTAACCTGATGAGCAAGAATACTTTGGGGCAAAGAATTAAGTCTCTTAGAGAAAAAAAAGGCTTAAATCAAAAAGAATTGGCCGAAATACTGAAGGTAAATAATTCGACTCTTAGTCAATATGAAAATGATGTGAGGGTTCCAAGTGATGATATTAAATTAGTTTTGGCTAATTACTTCAATGTTACTACTGATTATCTTCTCGGGCGCTCAGATTCTATTCGACCATCAAACGACTACTTAACTGGAGTTCCAGCAGGAGCAATAGTTATCGGTGAGGCTTCAACTTCATATAAGCACAGTTATAAATCTACACCTCTTTCGACTATACCGGTATTAGGGACAATCCGTGCCGGGCTTCCTATACTTTCAGAGGATAATTGGGAAGAAGTAATTCGTGTTCCAGATTATCTCGATGCAGACTTTGCCCTTCGTATTGTTGGTGATTCCATGAGTTGGGTTGGCATTCATGAAGGCGATCTTGCTCTCATGGAGCAAACTTCGGTTGCTTCTCACGGTTCCATCGTAGCAGCCGGTATTGATGATGGTGAATGGAGAGCGGCACTAAAATTTTTTGTCCAAGATAATACGGGATTCAAGCTCCGTTCGGCGAATCCCGAATATGAAGATATGTCATTTACGGCCCAACACAGAATTATTGGAAAACTTATTCGAGTAATAAAGGAAACTCCTTCTCTTCATGATTATAAAAATATGGTTATATCGAAGGATATCCTCGATCAAGATTGGCAAGATACGATTATGAGGGCCAGTAAGATTGGCCTTGACGGAAAACAAGTTCAGAATATGCTTGAATTATTCGCAAGCGTTGTAAAAAAAGTTAATTAACCTTTAATATAATTAACGAACTGCCTTACTAAAAAAGAAGGGCAGTTCTTATCATATATATCAATTTCGACATAATTCCACAGGAAGTGATTAAAAGTCGTTTCCCATATTGTAATTAATTACGGCTTGAATTAAAAAGCTCTTATAAGCTGTCTCATCGTAAAGATATTTTCTAGCTAGCGCCGGCTATATCATTGGATTAAATATGCGACATGCTCATGTTGAAATACAATCGGATTGGGCTGCGAAGAAAATTGCAAGGGCTTACGGGTATTGAAATAAAAATAGCTAATATATTTCTTTTCAATAACATTTAAGAGGAGGATAGTATGACAACTTACAGAGAACAACAGGAAGCTTGGGAGGAACAGCACTTACGCCGTAACGCAAAAAAATCAAAAAACGCAGAACGTTGGAAAAAAGAGACACCGGACATCTATAGAACTGAGTATCAACGAGATGTTGGAAGAATTCTATATTCAAACCCATTTCGCCGGCTACGAATGAAGACTCAGATTTTTAAGGCAAGTGGACTTGAACAACATAACAGAACTCGCTTGACACACTCCTTGGAAGTATCACAAATAGCCAAGTCTATTTCGCGACCTCTTCAACTCAACTTAGATCTCACAGAGGCTATAGCACTTGGCCATGATTTGGGGCATACTCCCTATGGTCATGCCGGAGAAACTGCACTAAAAAAATGCCTTAGTGGAATGACATTTCACCATAATGCTCAAAGTGTATGGATATTGAGAACAACTCTATGTAATCGCCTTGATAACGCTACAGGAGAGCCATATCCTGGATTCAATTTAACCCATAATGTTGTCGAGGGAATTTTAAAGCATACAAATTGCTCAGGCACTATTAATGAATTGAATCAAATCGACCGTTATGCTCCAGGCAAACCAGCTTCTCTTGAAGGACAAGTTGTCAATATTGCAGACGGAATTGCCTATCTAAAGCATGACATAGATGATGGAATAAGAAACGGATTAATAACAAAAGACGAGTTCAAAGTATTATGGAACAGCCTTACTGACATTCCGTTTGACCATAATTGGATCGATCATTTGATATATGATGTCATTAGTAACAGCCAAAATAGAGATCACATATCTTTTAGCTCTGATTTTCTTAAAGTTTATGATACTATCAAGGGACATATTTATTCAGAGATAATCTGTTCTCCAATGGTTGTGGCCACAGACCAAGAGGGAATTGAAAAGATATGCACTATCTTTGACTACTGCATAAATAACCCTGAATTTATCCTAAGAAAAAACAGAAAAATAAATCAGTACAAACTTGATAAATTCGGAGCGGAAAGAATGGTAGTAGATTATATTCAGTGGCTTGGAGATGAAAATGCAGATTTGGCGTATATGAACATAATCAATAACTTGTCTCCGGATACTGTTAGCGACGATTTTGACAACTACTATGAGGAAAAAATGACAGTTTAAACGAAAAGTATTGTTGCCTTGCTTTCTTGTATCAATAATTTCCATTTATAGAACACTTGTTCTTTTTTCAACATCTGCTATACTGAACACATAAATATGTTAGGGGCTCCGCGATATTCAGCCGGAAGTCCAGAACACTTAAACTTGTCAGAGGGCCCTCAGAGCCCCACATTTCTCCCTAGGGAGAGCTGTGGGGCTATTTCTATTAGCGGCTCCTTAGGAGGTGTATCAAACGCAAAATGACCGTTATTTAACCGTTACACAGGTAAGTGCAGCTCTCAAATTAAGTAAAGCGGAAACCATTGATTTTATTTTCAATAACCATATCAGAACTTATAAGGCTTTGCCTGATCACCGCTTTATGGTATCAATAAGGGACTTCAATCGAGCTTTTAGCCAAGTTAAAGAAATTGGAGGGGACTAACAAGTGTTTGGAATTGCAGAAATTAACTTAGATGAGGTATCTGCCTATGGTCGAGTCTCTTCTGAAGATCAGGCTGAAAGAGGTACCATCGAAAACCAAATTGACTTTGGTAATAAATACTGTGATTTGCACGGAATTAAGTTGGAAGAATGGTACCTGGATGACGGTGTTACAGGCACCATTCCCTTAGAGGAACGTAAAGATGGAAAGCGTCTTCTCGAAGACGCAAAAGCGGGCAAAATCAAAACTTTACTTATTTACAAGTTGGACAGGCTCGGGCGTTCAGCTCGAATAATACTAAATTCAGTATATGAACTTGAAAAGCACGGAGTAAAAATTCGCAGCATGACAGAGCCTTTCGACACCAGCGATCCAGGCGGTAGATTCTTGCTAACCATATTGGCCGGCGTGGCAGACCTTGAAAGAGAGACTATTTTGCAGAGGATGTGGCTTGGTGCCAACAGAGCTGCAAAGAATGGAAAATGGTTAGGAGGCATTGTTCCATATGGATATAGAGTTGAAGACGGGTATTTAGCTCTATCAAACGATCCTATTCCAGGATTTGAATTATCTGAAGTCGATGTTATCATATTGATTTATCGCTTAACTATTGAAAGACGTATGAACACCTATAAAATTGCTGACTACCTTAATGCTTTGGGTATTCCCCCTTCTTATACTAAGGATGGACGTAAGGTATTGAAAGGAAAAAGAAAGGAAAACACCGCCGGAATTTGGTACCCAGGAAGAATAAGAGCTATACTTATTAGCTCAACTTATAAAGGAATACATGAGTATGGTCGCCGGTCCCAAAAAGACCGCGAAATAATCACCCGAAAAGTTCCCGCAATTGTTACCTGCGAAATGTTCGATCAAGCCGCAGCTGTTCTTGAAGAAAATAGACTCGAAGCAACGAGGAACAAAATGCGTAATTACTTGCTCAGTGGACTTATTCGCTGCGGTAGTTGTAGCAGGACCTACACCGGTACCGCTTATAGTGGATCAAAAAATAAACTTACAGGTTATTATAGATGCCATAGTAAAAACATGTACCATGGTCCAAATGAAGAAAAATGCACCTCTAAGAATGTTCCTCAAGAATGGCTTGAAAATCTAGTATGGTCCGATATCGTGTATTTTGTAAGCAATCCTGATGATCTTTTAAACGAATTAGAAACGGAAATTGCTGATGATAACTCCTATGTTGAACAACTAAATCAGGAAAAGGACCTTCTAACTAAAGCCATCAACCAAAAAGAATCTGAAAAGCAATCGATACTGGATCTGTTTCGGAAAAAGATAATTACTGTGGAAGATGTTGAACTACAGCTTCAAAAAATAAATACAGAGTCAATGCAGCTTAACGAAAGGTTAAGCCAATTAAATAAGTATCCTGATCAGCAATTTACTGGCGAAGAAAAAATATCAAAAATTCAAGAGCTGCTCGCCTACTTGAAATCAAGAATTCATGAAGATATCCTTTGGGATGAAAAGAGAGAAATCGTTAAGATGCTTGTAAAACGAGTCATAGTAGAAACAATTCATGAAGATAAAAGCCCCACAGCAACTATTTACATTGAATATAGTTTCCAACATAGTGACCAACATAGTGAATCACACGGGTGTCCCTGCGGATGGTACGGGGATCCTAAGCGAGCATGTATCTGTACGCCACGTCAAATCAGTCATTATCGTAACCGGATATCCGGCCCCTTACTGGATCGTTTCGATCTTCACATTGAAGTTCCCCGGGTGGAGTTTGATGAACTTCACCGGTATTCGGAAAGTGAGACCTCAGCAGATGTTCAAAACCGTGTTCTCAAGGCACGCCGGCGCCAATGGGCCCGTCTAGGGGAGAGCAGAACTAATGCGGAGATGAGTGCTGGGGAAACATCCACCTTCTGTAGTCTTGACTCCGCTGGGGAACAGCTTCTTCGTAATGTGTTCGACCGTCAGCACCTAAGCGCTCGCAGCCACGATAGAATACTGCGGGTTGCCCGTACCATTGCTGATTTAGATAGTAAGGAGAATATCTTTCCTCTTCATCTCGCCGAAGCCCTTCAATACCGAACCTTGGACCGCCCTACTGCATACTGATCCTGCTATATAAAACAAGTCAGAAACGGCTGGAGAATAGGGCATTTCCCTGCTCTCCAGCCGTTTGCTTTGCTATTATTATGCTTAAGCCGTAATGCTAACTCCGGTCTCATAGAGCTTTTCTTCAGCAATGAGCTTAACCTGATACTTTCCGGATAATCCGGTCTTATTGATATAAACATCAATGTTACGAGGGTCTGCTTTTTGGAACGTCCCTACGCACATGGCTTGAAATGCCTGAGGTACGGTACTGATAGGATATCTTTTTACCCCGCCGTCTCCATCCACCAAGAGCAACTGAGCCAGTTCCCCTGCGTCAAAGATAGCATTCAAGAGAATTCGATCCTCTTCTTCTGTGATGGATGCTTCATAATGATCCGGCACCCTCTCACCTGTCTCCACTGCCTTAATCTTCATTTTTGTCTCTTGGGTCTCAACTAAATTGCCGAGTATTTTTCCCTCGCCTAATTCGGCAGTTTCGTAGGCATAGTAGAGGGGTAGTTTTTCTGCCCGGTAACAATTAGCAGGTACTTGTAATTCATACATAAGCACATCATCTTTGAGCTCACAGGTAATGGAATTAAAGGTGTACACATTATCCTTAAACTCCGGTTGTAATACCTTCATAACCGCCATACCTTCGCAGGTTTCGCCGTTTTCATAGCCAATACCACCGGAGTGAACCAGATAGTGACCTTCATCATAATACTCAACATTGCAAATGTAAGGTGAGAAAAATTCAGCGCCCCGTTCTTTCCCATATTGCCATACTTGTTCTATGGTCATCTTTTCAGTATCAATACGGTATCTTACACCACGGCTGAAATTCTGGCTGTTGGGCAAGTAGTTTTCTTTGTTTTTTGCTCTGAAGTGACCATTGTCAAAAAGCATGATATCTCCATCGGGCAAAACAACACAAGCATGCTGCTCATACTGCCAGTCGAACTCCCCTTCCCCAACCGGGGTAAAGAAGTATTGATCCACCATGTCCTGAGGCCACCCTTCAGGGTCCCCAATGATCCAGTTTAACTCCCCTGTTTCATAATCAATATTGATCACTGCGTCTTGGTGACGACCGGATAAACTTAGGCTGTTGGTCTTCCTATCATACCAAACGGCATTATTGTGAAACCAGTCGTGAGCATCTTGACTTCCGGAACCGGCTACATCCTGTGGCAAGACCTTTTTATAGTCCCAGGATTTCAGAATTTCCCCTGTTTCGGCATCCAGCAGCACACACATATCCTCAACCGTACCGGAGTAAAAATCAAAGGTGAGAACCAGGATGTTGCCATCCTCCATTACGAATTGATCATGATGGTATCCGCTGGGCAGACGGTATTCCTTGAATATTTTCCCGCTAAAGGCCATTTCATAAAGGCCTGTGGTGAAATAAGGCATTTTCACCAAACGTTCAGTTCCAATAAGAATATGGCCATTAGGTATACGCTTGAGGTCAAAGGCGAAATTTCTCGTAGCATACCAGCGAACCTCACCTGCATAGTCATAGCCTACAGGCATAGCTTTCATAGCCGCCGTCAGGAACATCAGATTATTTCCCATGTATTCAGAAGTAGTCTTAATCGAGGTGGCTACCGGAACATCAGGATGAAGGGGCCCGGTTTTGATGGTTACCGTGTTCCTCTGTCCATTAGCCAGGACGATTTCAACCTTATTTTCGTAATCTGCATAAAGCCCATAAATCGGTAGAATATGCTTCTTATTAGCAGGAAATGTATGCCGGATATCTCCAGGATGCTCTTTTCCACGAACGATAATCGTGGCCTCAGTGGATACCGGTGTTTCAAATAATATCATGGCCGTTAAGGGGCAAATCTCATAGGGATTGAGTTCAACCAGTGGGTTAGCCAGCGTATAATGGCCCGCTGAGAATTCAGCTAAAAAAGCTTCTTCAAAATCCTTTTGCCTATGGATAATATGGGGAATTTGTTCACTTTTGATCGGATTCATCATTCAACACTCCTTATTGCAATTGCGTACTTTAGTCAATTTCTTCTAGTGCTTTTCCACCCGTACGTGCCCCTAAGGCAAGAACGAACAAGCCTGAGAATGTCATTAAGGAAGCAATACCAAGATATAAGCCTTTAAAGCCGTATCCTGCCATGATGAGGGGAATAAAAAGTTGAGAAGCCGATACACCGAGACGTTGGCAGGCATTGACGATACCCACGGCGGTATTGCGCATTTTGGTCGGGAAATGTTCAGGAACATACGCCATGGCGATAAATCCGGTACCCATACCTAAAGCGTTTAACATAAATGCCACAATCATAACGACCATATAGGTATTGCCCAGGCCGGCAAAGATTACGGTCATGATAGCACCTGCTAAAACACCTACGGCTATAGGAATCTTCCGACCGCCTTTATCTGAGAAGGGTGAAGAGAGGAACAGTCCCACCGGGCCACCCAGCATAAAGGCAGTACCAATGGTTAAGCTCTGTTCGAGGGTAAACCCTTTCATGGTGAGGAGGGTTGGTGTCCAGACAGATGTGGCAAAGCTGGCAATATTGATAGGAATACCAAAGCCCAACAAAATAAGCGTGCGTTTTAGATACTTCCCTTTGAACATTCCTGAAAACTGTTCAACAAAGCTTACTTTTGGCGGAGTATGCTTGGCAGCCTCTGTTAAATCGACTGCTACGCCACTGAGTTCTTCGACGATTTTCTCAGCTTCAGCGATTCTGCCTTTGCTTACCAGCCAACGTGGAGATTCTTTAAGATATTTAAGACCCAGTACGAAGCTTATAAAGCCTAAGCCACCGAGATAGAAAATAATCCGCCAAGCTTCCGGACTTGTAGGAATAATCGCTCTGGAAATAAATCCGATGGCCGGCATAGCCATAAACCCTCCGGCGGCGGTCAAGCTTTGCCATTTACCCCGGCTTTCTCCAGGAGCCATTTCCGCGATATAAGCAATTGAGGTAACCATCATCATGAAGATACCGAATCCGGTTGCTGCTCTGGCGAATACGAAGACGGAAAAGTTGCTGGTTAAGCCGTTAAGGATAGACATAGAAGAGAAGATCAGCATAGCTAACAAAAAAGTCTTGCGACGGCCGATAGCATCAGAAATAAATCCTCCCAGGAATCCTCCAAGGGTCATGCCCAGAAAATAAGTTGAGGTAATTGTGGCGATTTGATTTTGTTGGAAAAACCCTCCACCAACAAGAGCAGGAGCAATAAAGGCAAAATTGTTATTGTCCATTTGCTCGAAAAAGTATGACAAAACAATGATGACAAATAAAAACAGATGCTGTTTGGACACAGCCAATCCATCGAAATAGTTATTAGGTTTCTTTACTTTTGGCCCATCGGTAAGTGAAATTTCCTTACCTTGGTTAAATTCTACACTCATACATTTCCACATCCTTTACATAGTCAGCCTAAAAATTGAAAGTATAGGTTCGGGGGCAAAGAAGAAAGACAGTACTTTCACAATTCCTCCTTCAAGGCTTTTCTGTGAGCCATAAAAATAAGTAAAACTGATGGACCAATTGGCTGACTTTATTGTAGGATATTGCTAGGGCTTTGCATAATATAGGTTTTGTTATGCCAGGTATGTGAAAAAAAATATATGCACTTACTCGTGCATATATTGCATACCCATATTAAATTCCAACCTCTATTCTATCTGACTAATTAGGTTATCCTGAATCAGCTCTTTGACCAGAGCAAGCAACTCTCTTTCGATAGATGATAAAGATTCGTTAGGGTAGTATAAGATGAAAATATCCCACTGCTCACTTAACTCCGGCATGGGTATAGCTTTAATCATTCCACTGCTCATATATAAATCGTTGAAGGATAAAATCTCTGGAAAAATGGAAAACCCGAAGTCCGCACCGATCAGCTTTTTAAGCAGCTCAATGTCTTCAACAACAATTGGCTTATTGAAAGGATATCCTAAGTTTCGCGAAGTTTGAATATAGTTTGTTTTATATGAAATCATTTTCATCGACTTAATATCAGAGAAGCTAATCCGTTCTCTATCTGCCAAAGGGTTCTTGCTGCTTAAGAAAAGCAATAATTTGGCCTGACCGCCGGAGATAATCTCGCATTCAATTTCAACGTCTTTAAGCTGCTTGAGTAAATCTTTTTTGCCCTCTTGTCCGCAGGGTATGACGCCTATGGAGTATGCTCCCTTATCCATGCGCTCCACAATTTCATAATAGGGTGTCTCATGAATATGCAGATTAACCTCAGGATAAAGAGCGTGAAACCTCAGCAGTAGATCCGGGGCTATGGCATTAGCGAAGGCTCCCGGTATAGCCATCTGAAGATTACGGATTAGGACCTTTCTTCCATCCATAATTTCTTTAATCTTTTCGCTTAATCCCACAATATTTTTTGCCAATTCCAAGGCAACTTCTCCCTGCTCTGTAGGCAGCACACCTGTATTACTGCGTTCAAAGATTTTCAGGCCCAGTTCCTCTTCCAGCCGGCTGACGGATACGCTTAATGAGGGCTGGCTGATAAACAGTGAATTAGCAGCCTTGGATAGAGATCCATGTTCGTGAATCTTTATGATTTGGTCAAGCTGTTCTATACGCATGGATGAATTTTCTCCTTAACTATAGTTGCCGACAATTGTTTCGGTGAGCATCTTCTTTAATTGCCGCGCAGAATGCGACAAAGGTTTAGTTCTGGAATAGATGAGATACATTTTCATTTTGATTTCATCTTTTCCTTTCTCGATAGTGCGATAGTTCAACAACCCTTGTTCAAAAAACAAATCATTATAAAAGAAAAAACGAGGAAACAGAGCGATTCCCTGATTTTTTGCGATGATCATTTTCATGACCTCTCGGTTATAAACAATCAGGAATTGACTCTTAGTCGTATTGATCCCACAAATTCGTAGCAAATTACGATATCTGCCGCAATAATCCACAAAAGTCATTCCTTCCAAATCGGACAATCTTATGATCTCTTTATCTGCTAATGGATGCTGATTACCGACAATCAAGCTCAGGTCATCCTGAATAATTTCTTCATAGGCTATATCACTTCCATCAAGGAGCCTTCGCATGGTCTCATCATAATTGCTGGTCCACACCGTGACCCCCATTAGACATGTTCCCGTGGCAACCTTTTCAATGATTGCAGTGTCTATATCCTCTGTAATCATTAGATTAATATTAGGGTATTTTCCGTTGAAACCAGTTATCAAACAGCTGGCATATGAGTTGAAAACTCCCGGCGCAAGAGTCAGACTGAGATTTCCGGTTAGGTTGGCTTTGCCACTTGCCAGAGACTTAAGTTCCTCCATATTATTAATTATTTCACGAGCCAGTCCGACAACTTCCTTCCCTTGACAGGTTGGAATTAAACCTGCTCGATTGCGCCGAAATATCTTATATCCTAACTCATCTTCCAGGTTCTTCATGGAGTGGCTAAGCTGAGGCTGGCCCATAAAGAAAGTTTTCGCCGCTTCCGATATGGACCTTTTATTATTAATTTCAATAATATGCTGGAGTTGTTCTATTCGCACAGAAACTATCCCTCCAATAAAGTTCATTTATTTGGGAAGTATCACTTTGAAGGTTGTACCTTTTCCGACCTCGCTTTCAACTTTAATCTCCCCATTATGGGCCTCAACGATCAGCATAACAATGGATAAGCCTAAGCCCATACCTCCTTCTTTCCGCGAGCGGGATTTATCCACCCTATAGAATCGATCAAAAATATGGGGAAGGGCTTGAGGGGGAATTCCCTCTCCTTGATCTTCTACATTAAACTGAATATGCTCATCATAGTCAATGATTCTAATGTTGACACTTTTCCCCTTAGGAGTGTGCCGGAACGCATTTTCTATGAGATTGATAAAGACTTGGAGCAAACGATCTCGGTTGGCATGGATGACTCCTGTACCATTATCCATCTCTAAATGAATTCCTAACTCTTCTGCCCGTCCTTGAAAGCGATAGTGCAACTCTTGGAGAAAACTAGCCAAGTCAATTTCTTTCTTCTCAAAATTCTTCCAGTTGTCAAAGCGGTCCAACTCCTGGAGTTCCATGACTAATTTCGCTAAACGTTTAGCCTCTTCCAACACCAAATCAATGTTTTCCGCTTGCTCCTCTTCGGCTATCACTCCATCTTGAATAGCCTCTAAATATCCTTGAATCAAGTGAAGGGGGGTTCGTAATTCATGAGTGACACTGGCCATAAAATCCCGCCGCTCTTTTTCGGCCCTTAAGGATGCGGTAATATCCCGCAGTACAGCAACATAGCCTTGCTTTCCATCTTCAAATTGGGTTGTTGCCATAGCCACTTGAAGCACTTGGGTATCCAAGTTGAAATGGATCTTGTTATCGATCTCAACATCCTCCATGAACTCCCGTAAAAAAGTCATAAGGGCTTCTTTCCGCTCCGGGGACTCTTCGTCCGGCCCCGACCCTTGCCAAAGGGCTTTAGCAGGTTCATTGGTGTAGAGAATCTCCCCTCCCGCATCCAGCATAATGACGCCATCGCTGATCCCTTCTACAATACCCAGGAGGAGGTTCCTCTCCTCGGATAGCCAAGTCATATGGTTCTTCAGGCTTTCTCCCATAGAGTTTAAGACATCGGCAAGTTCACCCAACTCATCACGGCTTCTCACTCCGGTGATGGGCTGAAAGTCCCCGTTAGCCATTTGGCTGGCCCCTTTTTGCATCAGAGCTAAGGGCCTCGTCACTTGTCTTGCGAAAACTAAGCTTACCAGGGTAGCCAACACCACAGCTGCCAGAGATACGTATAAAGTCATCCGTCGAAAAGCATTGATACTATCTTGAACAGGGGCCGGCGATGTCCCCAACACCACAATGGCTTCACTTGGGGTACCTATGGGGGCCGCAGCGATCAGCATTGCTTGTCCCGTCTGATTCCTGGGGATAGCCTTAATCGTTATAACCTTTCCCGCCAAGACCTCGGCAATATCGGTTCTGGATAAGAAATCCGAAGGGTATAAAGAGCGGATAAGCCAGCTCATCTCCCCTGAAACGTCACCCCAACCGATACGGTCGTTGGTTCCGAAGCTTGCCGCTACATTCCCACCTTTGATGGCAATGATTTCACTGTAACGGTCAATGACAACCATCTGGGTATCCGAGGAAAGACGGATCTCATCAATGGCAAATAAGCGCTGAGACCAGTTAGGCTGCTCCCCGAGATAGTGAGATATTTCCTTAACTTCATTTCCCAAAGTATCCAATGTTTGTTGGAAATAAAAATCACCGAATAGCAAAGTGATTGTTATCCCTAATCCACCTAATACCACTAGGATTAAAGCGGTAATGGCAGCCCATAATTTTATACTGATACTTCGTGGACGAAGATCAAACTTCAATTTTTTCTCCTCTTTTCAAGTGAAGACTTAACCTATTCATTGACTGCTTCAGGATCGAATTTATAGCCCACTCCCCATACCGTAGCAAGCATACTTCTTACCTTAGGATCCGCCAGCTTTTCGCGGATTTTTTTCACATGTGTATCCACTGTACGGGCATCCCCGTAGAAGTCATAGCCCCATACAGTCTCCATAAGCTGTTCTCTGGAAAACACCCGGCTGGGGTTTTTCGCCAAAAAGTAAAGAAGTTCAAATTCCCTTGGGGTAAAAGGAATTTGTTCATCCTCAATAGACACCCGATGTTTCTCCTTTTCAATCTTAAGGGAACCAAAGACTAAATCCGAAGAACTTATGGCAGTATTCCCCCGGGAACGCCTTAAAAGGGCTTTTACTCGTGCCACAAGCTCCTTGGTACTGAATGGCTTTACCAGATAATCATCTGCGCCCAATTCAAAACCCAGCACTCGATCAAACTCTTCCCCTCGGGCAGTAAGCATGATGATAGGGATATCGGATTTCTCTCTTACATCCCGGCATACCTTCCAACCATCTATCTCAGGCATCATTAAATCAACGATAAGCAGGGCATAATCCCGTTTCTGGATTTTTTCCAAAGCTTCCCGTCCGTTTCCCGCCTCATCCACCTCATAGCCTTCCCGTTCCAAATACATGCGAACCAAATGACGTATGCGTTCTTCATCATCGATTACTAAAATGGGATTCATAGCTGTCTCCCCTCCAATATTGTCTTATATCTGCATTTTATCATACCTCTACTTTATAACAAATAAGAGATCTGATTCCAATGTAATACGTTTGCTCGGGTCGTGTAGCTTTCCCCACATCCGTACCTTCGGGCGTGGTCTCCTGTGCGTAAAGCTACGCTTGCGGGCATATAGGGCCACTCTTTTCAGAATGTGGATTTATCAATATTATTTAAATGCTACGGATCCAGATAATATCCGGCTGACTGCCTTCCCGGTCTTGGGAACGTATGGCAATTATGTCAAAGCGTAAAGAAGGCCACTCTTTATACTTCCTATAGTTTAAATAATGAGTAGCAATACGATAAAGTCTCTCACGCTTCTTAGAGGTAATGCTCTCTTCCCCCCATCCCTGTCTTCCGGTGGAACGAGTCCGAACTTCAATAAAAACAATCGTTTCCCCGTCTTGAGCGATAATATCCATTTCCCCTAAAGGACAGCGATAATTGCATTCCCGAACAGTAAGTCCAGCCTGCTTAATATGCTTTACAGCAAGTTCCTCTCCATATTTTCCTAATGCTTGCCGACTTTCGCTCACCGACAGCTCTCTCCTTTGATTTCCTTAGTGTTCTAAGTTTTTTAGTATTCTAACATATTAAGTCCCTTTGTCCCAGCAAGAATCTGTTGTACAGCAAAGCCGGGTCGCGTAGCTTTACGCACATCACTCACTCCATAGCTTCAGGGCTGATTAACTCGCATTCTTAACAGCTGCACCAAACCTTTGGGCAATACCAGATGTGAACCGTGGCTGCGCTACGTTAAGAAAGCCTCGTTAACCTGACCGCCCCTACGCTTAAAGAAAGCTTGGCTTATGGTGAGTGAAGCGAATCAGAAGCCTTAGCTGCCTTATACACAGTGAAATCCGTTTGCTCCTGTGCATAAAGCTACGCTTGTGGGTCTCTTTCAGCTTTTCTTTTAGGTCTTATAGGGACGCTTCGCAGCCCAGACCCAAAAGACAGCCCAAGGATTTTGATTTACAAAAGGGAGCGGATTTAAGCGAGCGGAAACAAAACTTCGCGAAAAGCACGCAGCGGAGTCGGGTTGGAAACAGGACGTTTCCAACCGCCCATTGAGCAGGAGCGATTTGGGCGGTGTCCCGACGGAGCGGAGGGCTTGAGCGTTAGTTTTGTCCGCGCAGCTTATGGAGCGACCGCTGTAAACAAAATCCTGGAGACCTGGCTTTCCACTCCTTTTTATCGCAGCCGCTTATGAAAAGAGCCTCAGCATAAGCTGAGACTCTTAAAGACATACACTATCCTATTTTACCAGGCTCGTAGCGGCTGTAATCGCCATTTGAGCCAGAGGTGTGGGATAAATACCTAAGACAATGGTAATGATCATAGAGAATACCATACCAAATTTGGCAGCACCACGAACCGGTACTTCAGGTAATCCTTCCCCATCGCCTAGATACATGACCTTAACAATCGATAAATAGTAGTAGACGGAAATCATACTCATCACAAAACCAATCACCGCTATCCAGACATGACCTTGGTTGACGACAGCCGAGAAGAGGTAGAATTTACCCACAAATCCTGCCAAGGGAGGAATCCCAGCCAAAGAAAGAACGGATAAGGTGAGAACTGCGGCGGACAGCGGGGAGCGTTTAGCTAAACCTGCATAGTCCTTAATCTCTGTGCTGCCTTGAGATTGGGCCACATGGGTAATCACCGCAAAGGCCCCTAAGTTGGCAAAGACATAAATCATCAGGTAGAACAATACCCCTTTAATCCCGTCCAGAAAAGCACTGACCGGATCGACGCCCCCTTGGGCTGCCGAGCTGGCAATGGAGACTGCGATAACACCAACAATGACATAACCTGCTTGGGCAATCCCTGAATAAGCCATCAAACGTTGGATGTTCTTTTGCGGGAAGGCCATCAAGTTTCCGATGATCATGGTTAAAGCAGCCAGAACAAGAAGCAGAATGAGCCCAGCTTCACCCATGGAGTGATTGTACATCATTAAGACATAGAATCTGATCAGGGCTGCGAAACCGGCAGCTTTGGAAGCTGTAGCTAAGAAGGCGGTAATCGGAGCAGGTGCCCCTTCATAAATATCCGGCGCCCACATATGGAAAGGAACCAAACTAATCTTAAAGCCAAAACCGGCCAGCATCATCACGGTAGCCAGAATGGTCACCGGATTCGCTTCCGCACCCAAGGTCATGGCCACCGAGTGCATCTGGGTGGAGCCGGTGAGTCCATAGATAAGGCTGATACCATAGAGAAGCACTGCCGAGGAAGCGGCTCCAAGAACTAAATACTTAATACCGGCTTCTGAGGATTTTGGATCATTAGGATGGTAGGCTACGAGAATATAGAAGGTTATGGTCATCATCTCTAAGCCTACATACATGGTGATAAGATCCCCTGCTCCAGCCATGAGCATCATGCCCAAAGTAGCTATGAGCAATAAGGGATAGAACTCTCCACGATGAGCCTGGAATTTAGCCACATAGTCTTTCGTTGAGAGCACCACAAGGAATGCCGCAATGACGAAAAGAATCTTAAAAAAGCTTGCAAACTGGTCATGCATATACATTCCTTGCAGGAACGCCGCATTTCCACCATAGAAGAAATCATAGACGGCATAAGCAAGGGTTCCCAAGAGGGCGAATAAGGTAAGAGGGAACATTCCCTGTCTTGACCCGCGGGGAAGGATTAATCCTACTGCGAATAAGCCAAGGCCAAGGACTGCCATAATGATTTCCGTTGAGAGTAAAGATAATTCGAAACTCACCATTAGAACAACCCCCCCATCTTCGCCTGAGTCACAGCTTCAAGCACCTTGGCTAACCCTGAGGATTGGACCCCGGTGTCAATCAATTGCAGTACGGTGTTCGGGAACACACCAGTGATGATGATGACAAAGACCAGAACAACCAAAGGAACAAGCTCAGGACCGCGCAGGTCTTTCAGATGATCCCATTCCTTACGGCGAGGTCCGAAGAGGACATTGGCAATAAGTCGGAGGGAATAAACCGCTGTGAAGATAATCCCGGCGATACCAACTATCGCATGGACCGGCAATACCTTAACCGTTCCAATGAAGATCGTAAATTCACCGATAAAGTTCACTGTGCCGGGCAATCCCAGGCCAGCCATACCTGCCAGTAAGAAACCTACGGCCAGGCGTGGCATCTGATGGGCAAGCCCGCCCAGTTCCGCAATATTGCGGGTATGGGTCTTCTCATAGATAAATCCGATCATGGAGAAGAAGAGGGCTGACATCACGCCGTGCGCAAACATCATGGCCACTGCGCCATTGATACTGGTTATATTAAGTGCCGCCACGGCAATCAGAACATAACCCATATGGCTTACGGAAGAATATCCGACCACATATTTGAGGTCTTTCTGTGCTAAAGCGATGAAGGCTGCATAGAGAACGTTAATCACCGCTAAGACGGCAATCACCGGCGCCCAGAATTTTGCACCCAAGGGGAACACCATAAGTCCCAGGCGAATTAAACCGTAACCCCCGATCTTCTTCAAGACTCCGGCGTGAATCATACTGACCGCTGTAGGAGCGCCGGCATAACCGTCAGGAGACCATGAATGGAAGGGGAACATAGAAATCAGCGAACCAAAGCCTAACGTTAAAAGACCGAAGCAAATGATCTGGAAGGTCTGGTCATACTGAAGCTTTGCCAGCTCATCGAACATAAAGGTCGGCCCCTGGCCCAGGGCGGCCAGCTGGTTGGTAGCATTGACCCAAAGGGAAACCATAGCCACCAGCAATAAAGCGGATCCGATCAACAGGTAGATGGTCAGCTTCATCCCTGCATACTCTTTGGTCACCCGTTTTGTACTTCCCCAGATGATAACCATGATATAAATGGGAATAACCACGATTTCATAGAAAAGGAAGAAGATAAACAGGTCGCGGGCAATGAAGGTTCCCATAACCCCGGCAATCAGGATCAGGAGAAGAACGAAGAACTCTTTGACACGATTGTCGATGTTCCAAGAGGAATACACGGCAGTAAAGCCGATGAGGTTCGTGAGTAAGAGCATAGGAATACTAATGCCGTCCACCCCGAAAGCCAGATTAACACCGATATCCGGAATCAGCGGAATCGTGAGATTAAACTGCATGCCTGCTAAGGAGCGGTCATAGGCAAAGAATACATAGAGAGAAAGTAACAATGAAGTGAGGGTACCCAGAGCTGCCACCAGTTTAATCGTCTTTCCTTCCTCTTTGGGCAGGAACACAATAAGCAGTGCTGCCAGAATGGGTGCTAACAGTGCGAATGGCAGAATAAAGGAGCCCACTTCAGGCTGAAGTGCCAAAGTCGACATTACTTAACACCTCCTAGCATAGCTGCGGGATTAAGCGCCGAAAGCTGTCCCTCTCCCAAGGCGAAGACAAGATAGATTACGACTATAGCAAAGAAGAATACCAAAGCATAGGTTTGCAGCTGACCAGTGGTGGTCCGGCGTAAGACGCGGCCCGAACCCCGGGTAACCGCTGCCAACCCGTTAACAATACCATCGATAATATAGAGGTCAAACCAATAAAGTACTTTGGCTACAACGCCATCCATAACCTTATGAATGAACCAGAGATAGATTTCGTCGATATAGTACTTGTTTTTAAGAAGCTTATAGACACCAGGGAAACGGGCAACCACATTTTCAGCTTTAATAGCCCGGGTCACATAAGTGATGTAGGCCAAACCGATCCCCAATACTCCTGCGATAATGGAAACAGAGGCAACAAGCCAATCCATAGCATGAGGGTGGAACGCGCCGTAACGAACGAAGAAACCAAAACTATGCTCAGGCAAGGCAACCCATCCGCCGACCACGCTGAAGAAGGCCAGGATGATCAAAGGCAAGGTCATCACCCAAGGAGATTCGTGAGGATGATTTTCCGGCTTCTCTTTACCCATGAAGGCCACAAAGAAGAGACGGCTCATATAGAAGGCGGTCAGGAAGGCGGTAAACAAGCCTACTGCAAAGATGATAGGATGACCATTATGCAATGCGGCGGCAAGAATTTCATCTTTGGAGAAGAATCCGGCAAAAGGCGGAATACCGGCGATAGCCAAGACCCCAATGAAGAAGGTCGTGCCTGTAATCGGCATCTTCTTCCAAAGTCCACCCATATCCCAGATGTTTTGCTTTTCATGCAGGGCATGAATGACAGAACCTGCTCCTAAGAACATTAAGGCCTTAAAGAAGGCATGGGTCATCAGGTGGAACATGGAGGCGGTTAAGGAGCCGACACCAAGGGCGAACATCATATACCCCAATTGGCTTAAAGTTGAATAAGCCAAGATCCGTTTGATATCGTCCTGCGCAATGGCAATGGTGGCCGCAAAAATTGCCGTAAAGGCACCCATTCCTGCCACCAGCTGCAGAGCAAAAGGAGACGCGTTATCAAAGAGGAAGAACATCCGTGCGACCAAATAGACCCCGGCTACAACCATGGTTGCAGCGTGGATCAAGGCGCTGACGGGTGTAGGACCTTCCATGGCATCAGGCAGCCAGACGTGTAAGGGGAACTGACCGGATTTCCCAACAGGCCCGATGAAGACCAAAATTGCCATGATGGTAAGATAACTTACTCCGCCGATCAGGGCAAAATCCTGGAAGTTGGTCGCCATTTGAACGGATAAGGAACCAGGACCATAAAAATCCAAGGTACCGAATTGGTTATAGAGGAAGAGAATTCCCAAGAGCAAGCCAAAGTCCCCTACACGGGTGGTAATGAAGGCCTTCTTGGCCGCTTCCCGGGCGGACACCTTAAAGAACCAGAATCCGATGAGCAGATAAGAGCATAGTCCTACGAGCTCCCAGAAGATAAACAATTGCAAAAGGTTTGTTGCTAAAACCATGCCCAGCATGGAAGCTGCGAATAAAGATTGAAAGGCATAATAACGTGAAAAACCGGGGTCTCCATGCATATATCCGATGGAGTAAATCTGAACCATGGATGCAACCAAGGTCACTACAAATAACATCATCGCACTCATAGGATCAATGAGTGTTCCAAAGTCAATATGAAGTCCGCCGATGCTGAGCCAGTTCACAGTGGTCAACACGGGGTTTTCAACGACTTGCGAGCCAGACTGAATTACACCAAGACCGATAGCTATGGACAATCCAAACGAAGTAAGAATCGCCAAAATAGAAATGGTGGAGGACAGTCTTTTGGATCGCTTTGTGACTAAGGCGATGAGTAGAAACGACAGGAAGGGCAAAAAGGGAATCAACCATGCCCATTGAAAAAGATCATTCATTTCCTTGAACACCTACCTCTCCATAGACTCTCTACCACTTCAACCAGTTGAATTCATCCACATTCGTGGTACGGCGATTGCGGTAAATGGCGATAACCAACGCCAATCCCACGGCAATTTCCGCTGCAGCAACAACGATAACAAAGATTGCGGCCACCTGTCCAATGAGGGGATTTGTCCCGGGACTAGCCCAGGGGGCAAACCGACTAAAAGCAATGAAGTTAATATTCACTGCGTTAAGCATCAATTCAACGGACATGAGAATGGCAATGATGTTTCGCTTCACGAAAACTCCGTAGAGCCCCAGGCAAAAAAGCATCGCTCCAACCAAAAGATAGGATCCAAGCCCAACGCTTATACTCATTTGCTTTCATGCCCTCCTTTCGCGATAATCACTGCCCCAATCAATGCTACTGTAATAAGGATGGCAGCTGCTTCAAAAGGTACCATATACCATGTCAAGAGCAGCTTGGAGAGCTCCACTGTAGTCCCTCCCGCAAGTGCAGGCATGGCAAGAATTCGCCAATCACTGTTGGTCAGAATAACCAAGGCCAAAACAATAAAGACAAGGGAACCCACCAAAGCCCCTTGGGTCCATTTTTTTGTAACAGGGCTGCTTACAGCCACATCGCCCCTTAAGGTCAGCATGACTGCAAAGATAACCATAATCGAAATTGCTCCTGCATAAACTAAAAGTTGAACTGCTGCAAGATACTCAGCATTTAAGAGAACATACAGGACGGCAACTCCAGCAAAGGAAAGAGCCAAGAAAAAGGCACTGTGTACAATATTTTTCGAGGTGACAACTCCCCATGCTGAAGCCACGGCGATTATGGCGAAAATGAAAAATACAATCGTCGCCATAGTACTCATTCGTTGCCCTCCTTCCGATTACGCTTCGAACGCTCAATCATGTCCCAATATAAATCCTCGGGATAGAAGACGGAGTTCTCAAACTCTTGGGTCACTGTCAGTGCATCCGTCGGACATGCTTCCGTGCATAGGCCGCAGAACAAACAACGTCCCACATCCATGTGATAGGATTTAAGAACTTTTTTATTGTTTTCATCCTTTTCACTGGTTAAAGTAATGACCTTGTTCGGACAGGCCAAAGCACACAATGTGCAGGAAATGCATTTTTCCGGTTCCAGTCCCATCGAGCTGCGAACGGCCTTGGGAAGATCCGGCATGACCTCAGGATAGAACTCTGTGACGTTTGGTCCGAGCATCTTCTTGAGTACGATGCCCATTCCCGTTAATAATCCTTTACCTAACACTCTGTCACCCTCCAATCACGAGTTGATAGATGTAAATCCCCAAACCCGTCAACAAGATGTTGAGAAGCGCGAGCGGTAACAAGACCTTCCAGGCCAAATGCATTAAGTGGTCAATCCGAATCCGCGGGAACGTCCAACGAACCCACATGGAGACAAAGATCAAGAGACCTACTTTTAACCAGAACCAAGCCCAGCCCGGTAAAACTGCCGGCCCTTGCCAGCCACCAAGGAATACGGTGGTTGCTAATGCGCACATAGCTACAAGATTAGCGTACTCACCAAGGTAGAATAATCCCCAGCGCAATCCTGTGTACTCCGTAAAGGGTCCGGCGATGATTTCCTGGTCAGCTTCTAAAAGGTCGAATGGCGCCCTGTTGACTTCCGCTTGTCCGCAAATCAAAAAGATTATAAATGCTAAAGGCTGTAAGAAAATAAAGGGCAATGTCGCCTGTGCTTCCACGATTTTCGTTAAATTAAAGGTCTGAGTCAGCATGACAACCCCAAGAAGTGAGAAGATCAAGGGGATCTCGTAACTGATCATCTGTGCAACAGCACGCATACCACCCAGCAATGAATACTTATTGTTGGAACTCCATCCTGCCATTAACAGGGCAAGAGTGGATATCGAGGTAATTCCCAGATAGAAAAACACACCCAGTTCCAGATCGATAACGGTCATGGCATAACCAAAGGGAATAATGGTCAAGGTCAAAATGGGAATACCAAATATAAACATAGGAGCAATCTTAAACATAAACCGATCCGCGTTTGCGGGCACAAGATCTTCTTTACCCAGCAACTTCAGAGCATCGGCAATCGTTTGAAACCATCCACGTGGACCTAAGCGGTTTGGACCGGGACGCTGGGATCCCCAACCAGCAATTTTACGTTCGAGAACAATCAGTAAAAGCGCTGAAATGACGATCACTACGATGATAAGTATCATCCCGATTAAGGTCATGGTTAAGTCTGCCCAAATCGAATTCGGATCCGCAAACAAACCACGGATGGCATCCGCAATATTTTGTGGCAACTCATTTAAAGCACGTATAGCTTCCATCTTCTTCTCCCCTCGTTGAGAGTATTACTTATCCACTTCACCAAGTACTGCATCCAAGGATGCAAAGCTTGCGATAAGATCTTGAATATAGGTGCCCACACCAATTTCACTTAAACATTGAAGGTTGACGAAGGCGCCGGCCCGAATCTTAACCCGCTCAGGTTTCGGTGTTCCATTACTTACGATATAGAAACCGAGTTCACCTTTGGGATTTTCCACGCGATGATAGACTTCACCGACCGGTGGTTTAATAATTTTAGGCACTTTAGCCATAATCGGACCCTCAGGGATATCCCTGATTGCTTGGCGAATGATCTTAAGGCTTTCGTTCATCTCCATGAAACGGATCAGATTGCGATCATAGTTATCGCAACCGTAAAGCACCGGAACTTCAAAATCAAAGCGATCATAAATCCCATAAGGCTCAGCCTTCCGTACATCATATTGGACACCGGAAGCCCGTAAAGCCGGACCCGTGATGCAAAGATTCTCTGCAGCCTCCTTGGTGAGAATACCTATCTTTTTCATCCGTGCCTGGGCAATTTCATTGCCCATATAAATGTTAAAATACTCCTCAATCTTTTCCGGCATATCATCCAGGAAGGATTCCAAAGCAGGCCAGAATTCTGCGGGAGGCTCTGAACTGACTCCGCCAATCCGCATGCAATTCACAGTCAAACGACTGCCTGCTATCATTTCAAACAGATCAAGGATTCTCTCCCGATCCCGGAAAGGATATCCCCAAGCCGTCCATCCTGCCATATCCAAGGCGGAACTGGCGATGAATACCTGGTGGCTGGCGATACGAGCCAACTCGGCTAAAATAATCCTGAGGTATTCCGCTCTCTCCGGAATCTCAAGGCCCATTAATTTTTCAACAGTTTGGACATAGGCCAGATTATTATGAGGTGAGGCCAGATAATCCAAACGATCGGTATAGGGAATAAATTGCGGATAGGTACGGCTTTCTGCGATCTTCTCCAACCCGCGATGCAAATAACCAATCTTAGGTTCAATACCGGTAACAGTTTCCCCCTGTAAACGAACAATCATACGAAATACGCCGTGCATACTCGGATGTTGGGGGCCCATGTTTAAAAGGAGTTCTTCTGTTCCTTCATTGTATATATCAGACATGGCTCTACCCCCTTAATCATCTTCCCTGCGCACGCGCATAACATTTCGAACTTCCGCAGGCTCTGTGACATAATCTTTGCGAAGTGGAAACCCTTCGAAGTCATCCCACATATAAATCCGTTTCAGATTGGGATGCCCTTTGAATTGAATGCCAAACATATCATAAGCTTCCCGCTCCATGAAATCGGCACCTGCCCAAAGTCGGGTTACTGAATCAATCACTGGATTGTCGCGATCTACAATCGCTTTGACTCTGAGTTTTTGTGGTCCGCGCAAACTGTTTAATTGATAGACCACTTCGAAGTGGTCTAACTTATCCACTCCCCCAATGTCGTGGAGAAAGTCACAAGGCACTTCTTCGAAGCTTTTTGCTGCCGTTAAGGTTTCCGTAATATAAGGTGCCTTAACGGTAAGCACTAAAGTATCGAGCATCTCTTCGACGGTTCCGCCGACCCGGGATGCTAAATCATCCACACGTTTTTTTAATACTTCATTATTTCCCATGTTTCAATAACCTCACCTTGTCTGGGTGATTCACCTTATGTTGAAGTTGAAGCAACCCATATACTAAGGACTCCGGCCGTGGAGGGCAGCCAGGAATATAGACATCGACAGGGACTACTTTGTCCACACCTGTCAACATGGAATAGGAATCCGCAAAAGGACCACCTGCAGCGGCACAGCTGCCCATAGCAATAACCCATTTCGGTTCAGGCATCTGGTCATAAATCATCCGCAGAAGAGGAGCCATTTTGCGAGTACATGTTCCAGCGACAATCATGACATCGGCATGGCGAGGTGACGCCCGGAAGACCTCATACCCAAAACGAGAGATGTCAACACGCGGACCACCTGCAGCCATCATTTCGATAGCACAGCAAGCTAAACCGAAGGTTACCGGCCAAAAAGAATGCCCCCGTCCCCAGTTCAGAATTTTATCAACACTGGTGAGCAGCATGTTTTTTTCCATAAGAGCTTCGGCTTCGCGGAGTTCTTTCTCTTTTGCTACATCCACTCTAATGCACCTTCCTTCCAAGCATACCAGAAACCAACTAAGAGAATGACAATGAATACGAACATTTCAATAAAAGCGAAGGTTCCAAGTTGTCGGAACGACAACGCCCATGGAAACAGGAATACCGTTTCTACATCAAAAGCTGTAAAAACAAGAGCATAAAGAAAATAATTGCTTTTGAAACCCAACCAGGTCCTTCCTATGGTCACGTTACCGCCTTCATAGGGTGTTAACTTTTCAGGAACCGGTTTTTTTGGAGCTAAGAGTTTTGGCATCAACATCATAATTAAGTTGATGGCAATTGCTACCACAAGAGCAATCCCCACAGCAGCAAAGTTATCTGACATCTCCCTACCCCCCTTCATATAAAAAATATATTTCCCATAAGCCAAACTCATTGTGCCATATTTGTTTATGAATAGTCAACATTTATGTATGTCTAATATCTTGAATGCAAATTATAAGTATTTTCAAACGATATCCAGTTGCTGTTGAACCGGCGCAAAGCTCCTTCGATGAATGGGACTCACTCCATAACGGCGCAGAGCCATAAGATGTTCTCTGGTACCATAGCCTTTGTTTTTGGCAAATCCATACTCAGGATAAACCTTGTCCAGTTCACTCATTAAGTGATCCCTTGAGACTTTTGCCAAAATGGATGCGGCCGCTATACTGGCACTTAAGGCATCTCCGTCCACGATGCCTTTTTGGGGTATCTTGAAACCTGGTAATTCCAAGGCATCAATCAATAAAAAATGGGGACGCACTTTTAAACTTTCCACGGCTCTCTTCATGGCCAATTTGGTGGCCTGAAGTATATTCAATCCATCGATCTCGGCAGGTTCCGCACTGCCGACAGCATACCCGATAGCTTGCTCTTTTATCTGTTGGAACAGTTTTTCCCGTCTGCTCTCGGTCAACTTTTTGGAATCGTTGAGTCCGGGCAAATTAAATTTGGCAGGGAGAATGCAGGTAGCTGCCACGACGGGGCCGGCCAGAGGACCTCTCCCCGCTTCATCAATCCCGGCTATATGTAAATACCCGCTGCTCCACAACTGTTTCTCTTCCATTAATAACGCTTCGATGCGTTCTTCTTCGACTTGACGAGCTTCCCACTCCTTATAATAACGAGCAATCAGATTCTGTATACCTTGACGTGAGTCCTGAGCACAGGCTTTAAGAAGTTCCTCCGAAGGTTCAGTATTGAGAACCTCACTCACTTCACGAATACTCATTCGAGATATTGCCTTCAACGTATTTTTCCTCTTTCCTAATCTCTTCAAAAATTTCTTTTGGATAGTATCATCAATTATTTCGGCGTACGATCTAAAGTAAACTTCCCTAAAGATCCTGCCCGAAATTCCCTTATAAAAATCTGAGCCGCTTTCAGGGTATCCACCTGTCCCCCTTTAACCAAACAGCCCCTCTTTCGTCCAATCCCTTCCAGATCCAAACCTTGGACATCTTCAGTGTATCGTTTTAAAGCCTCCGGATAATTCTCCTTTAAATGCTCCAATACCCAAAGGGACAGCTCCTCAAGATTTAAAACCTCATCCCGGATAGCGCCTACAGCACCTAATTTTCTGCCCACTTCTGGGTCTTCGAACTTCGGCCAAAGCAATCCCGGCGTATCGAGCAATTCCACCCTGTCGTGAATGCGAATCCATTGATTGCCCCGGGTCACTCCCGGTTTATTCCCTGTTTTAGCTTTTGCACTTCCTATGAGATTATTCACCAGAGAGGATTTTCCACAATTGGGTATTCCCGCGATCATCACCCGGATACTGCGGGCACGAATTCCTTTGGCCGTCCATTTCTCTATTTTATGGGCCATGAGCCGCTCGACTTCAGGAACAATTTTGCCCACCCCGGCACCGCCGGTTGCGCTTACTGCCAATACCGGGCTGGACTGACGAAGTTTACGTGTCCAGATCTCCGTCCAATAAGGATCAGCCAAATCCACCTTGTTCAGTATAACGATTTTAGGCTTATCCCCCAACATCTCTTGCAGCAGAGGGTTTCTGCTGCTTTCTGGCAAACGGGCATCTCCCAATTCGATGACCACATCCACCCAACGCAGCTGTTCCACTAACAACCGCTTTGCTTTGGCCATATGGCCGGGAAACCACTGAATACTCAACGAAACACCTTCTTATCTACCGTCTACCAAAAAAACTTAAATCTTTGGAGCGGACTATAAACAAACCAAGCTTTCCCTATGATATAACTTTTCGGCAAAACTCCCCATTCTCTTGAATCACCGCTCTCCCGACGGTTGTCGCCTAAAACAAAGATATTTTCAGCAGGGATCGTTTCGGGTTCAAAGGGTGAATGATCCCCTTGCTTCAGATAAGGTTCCTGAATCAGTGATCCGTTGACATAGACTTGATTCCCTTTGAGCTCAACGGTCTCACCCTCCACTGCAATGACCCGCTTGACGAAAGTACGGCTGGTATCTTTCGGATAGGCAAAAACCACAATATCTCCCCGAGCGGGTGCTCCGTATTGGTAAGCAAAACGATTCACGAGAATTCTATCCCCTGGAAGCAAAGTAGGCTCCATGGAATTTGAAGAAATAGTATAGGGCTGAAGTACAAATAAACGTAAAAGAGCAGCACAAATGACGACTGCTGCAATGACCCAGATTAACCATCCGATTTTTGTCTTATTCCTCACTGTTTTTCTCCTCCCTATTTCAAACTCTTCACTAGTATGAACAGAAATTTTAAGGAGCATACAGCGTTTTTAAGACAAAACGAATGGTTTTTTTACTAATGTCTTCCCCTATCTATAAATAAAAGGGCCGGATAGCTCCGGCCCATCTTATTGCTAGCGACGGTCGCGAATCCGCGCAGCTTTACCTGAAAGTCCACGTAGGTAGTAGAGTTTGGCACGGCGTACAACACCACGGCGTACCACCTCAATACGGTCAATTCGAGGAGAATGCAGCGGGAAAGACCGCTCTACTCCTACACCATAGGTTACCCGACGCACTGTGAAAGACCGACGAAGACCGCCGCCTTTCATCTTGATAACAACCCCTTCAAAAGCCTGGATACGTTCCCGAGAACCCTCGACAACTTTTACATGGACACGTACAGTATCTCCAGGACGGAAGGCAGGAAGATCTTTTTTCATTTGCTCTTCTTCAATCATGCGAATAAAATCCATTATTGATTCCCCCCTTCCTTGCATAGATGTTCATACACTGAGCCGATGTTTAAGCACCATGCTTTTCACAGTGAGCGGACCATCCGTTTTACCGTGATATTGTATCATAAACAATAAGCTGTATGCAACTTTAAAAATCACAAAATATTATTTGGGTCGAGTAGCTTTACGCACAACACTCACTCCATAGCTCCGGGGCTGACCAACTTGCTCTCTTAACAGCATCTGCGGCGGATAAGTGTTCTTTGAGGAGTGCCGCCTTGAGCGAAACTGTCCACTGGACACTTTCGTCGCCAAACCCCGCTGTTTTCTGCATGTGAACCGTGGCTGCGCTACGTTAAGAAAGCCTCGTTGACCGGACCGCCCCTCCGCTTAAAGAAAGCTGGCTTATGGTGAGTGAAGCGAATCAGAAGCCTTAGCTGCCTTATACACAGTGAAATCCGTTCGCTTTTGTGCGTAAAGCTACGCTAGTAGGTCATTAGATCACTATTTGAGGGCTTTTAAAATTCCCTTAATGTCCCCTTAAACGATCGAGAATAATAGCTGCTGCTGAACGAACGGAAAGATGATTCCATTCACCAGGCCCATAGATAGGTTCAAGGATGATATCACAATCCTCCATAACTTCCCTGAGCAGCCCCCAGCCTGTGCCGAAGAGCAACAGCAAAGGTTCCTCCCCATTCTCGATCTTATCCCGTACGGCAGCATAACCTAAGGTATTGGGATATCGCCGGGCATCCGTGGCTATTTTCAAAGGCTTTCTCCCTTGTTCCTTAAAAATCTCCTCTTCAACCTCGGCAAGTTCACTAGCCAATTTAACCCGGGCAAAGGCTTCCTGGCGATTGGGATTATATTCTGCACCAAAGCCCTCCTGCCAATACCCCATAATCCGCTGAGCTAAGGCTCTTTGAGCTTCAGCGGGATGGACAATATAGTAGCGCTTCACTCCGTATGTAGTGGCACTGCGAGCGATGTCATGAATATCCAAATTGGTGATGGAGGTCGCGATGGTTTCCATGTTTTTATTATAGACTGGAGCATGAAGCAATGCGACGTACAAATCGCCCATGATGGTTCCTCCTTATTCTGCATTCTCAGTCCCATTAAATTCAGACTTCTTCTGTCTGCGTTTTTTGGGCTTGGGCCTTAAATGTTCCCAGCGAGAACGTTCTTTCCCCAGTTCGGGATGCTCATGAATCAGTTCCTCTAATAAATTAAAATCTCCCGCTTGAAATTCTACCTTGGCGAACAAATCAGGGCGCTTTAAGAAAGTACGACGCAGGGATTCCTTTCTTCGCCAATCCTCAATACGCCGATGATGACCGGATAAAAGAATGTCTGGAACCTCCATCCCCTCAAACAAGGGGGGACGAGTATACTGAGGGTATTCCAAAAGCCCCTCGCTATGGGAATCTTCCTCAGCCGATGCCTTTTCCCCCAGCACGCCGGGCAATAAACGAGCCACTGCATCCATCATCACCATGGCTGCCAGTTCTCCTCCCGTCAGAACGAAATCCCCCAAAGAAACCTCTTCATCAGCAAGACTGCGAATACGTTCGTCAAATCCCTCATAGTGACCGCAAATAAAGACCAGCTCATCCAACCTGCTCCATTCTTTGGCCTTCTGCTGCTGAAACACTTCCCCTTGAGGAGAGAGCAAAACAACCCGCCGTCGACGGTCGCAGGGCGGCAAATCCCGCAGAGCAGCAAAGAGAGGCTCCGGCTTGAGCACCATCCCCGCTCCTCCACCATAAGGAACATCATCCACATTCTTATGCTTACTTGCAGCGTAATCCCGAAAATTAATCAAACTCACGTCAATGAGGTGTGCTGCTTGAGCGCGTTTCAAAATACTCTCATGAACAGGTGCAAACATCTCCGGAAATAGGGTTAACACGGTAAACTTCATCATCGTATTTCGTCACCATCAATCAGTCCGGAGGGCAGCTCTACATCCATCCGCTTTCCGGCTACATCCACATGCTTCACTACCGTCTTCAAAGCCGGCACGCAGATCTCCCCTTTATCCCCCTTAACAAGATAAACATCATTAGCCCCCGTTTGAATCACCTGGGTCAAGGTCCCTAATAAAGCCTCTCCCTCATAGACTTGCATACCCTCCAGTTCGAAGTAATACCAGCCTTCTTTAAGAGGGGGAACCTGGTCGCGGTCCGTTTTTACCGCCCATCCTCTTAGGACGTCTGCCTCATCTCTGGTATTAACCCCTTCCAAAGTCAGGTACACTTCCGATTGATGGACTTTGGCATTAAGAACCTTCAAGCAACGCCGCTCCTGATTCTGCACCAGGATAACTTCCTTAAGCTTCTTGAACCGCTTGGGATTATCCGTAATGGGATACACTTTGATTTCCCCTTGAACCCCATGGGGCTTTATGACTTCACCGATTAAAACCTCATCCATAAAAGACATTACTCCTTCTTTGAGGAAAGTACTTTAAAAAGCGCAAAAACTAAATTCTCCAGGATTTTGCTTTCGGCGTTCACTCCATAAGCTGCGCGGAGCAATCTAATCGCTCAAGACCTCCGCTCCGTCGGGTGCCCGCCCAAATCGCTCCTGCTCAATGGGCGGTTGGAAACGTCCTGTTTCCAACCCGACTCCGCTGCTGTCTTTTCGCGAAGATTGCTTTCCTGCTCGCTTAAATCCGTTCTCTGCCTGAAAGCAAAATCCTTGAGCTGCTTCTTAGGTTTGAGCGGGCGGGGTGTTGTGAATTTTGGCTTGGGCCGCTTGTTCAGCCTTGCCGACGCCGCTTGCGGCATGGTCGGCGACCCGCTCGGGAAAGGCTTAGGTGAAGCCCGAAAGAAGACTAAGCAAGACCCGCGAGTGTAGCTTTAGGCACAAAAGGGAACGGATTTCACTGTGTATAAGGCAGCTAAGGCTTCTGATTCGCTTCACTCACCATAAGCCAAGCTTTCTTTAAGCGGAGGGGCGGCCAGGTGAACGAGGCTTTCTTAACATAGCTCAGCCACTGGTTCACTTCAGGTATTACCCAGAGGTTTGGCTGAGCTGTTAAGAAAGCGAGTGAACCAGCCCCGGAGCTATGAAGTGACCGTTGTGCGTAAAGCTACACGCCCCAGTATTCTGGATACACCCCTACCCAAATCTAAAAAGCAGAAGCACCTAACGTCAAAAAGGGCTCAAGGCCCTTCTCAACACATCACTGATCAATGTCAACATGCACTCTACGGCCATCTTTGACCGCAGCAGCTTTTACTAACGTGCGTATAGCGTTAGCAATCCTTCCCTGCTTACCAATCACTTTGCCCATATCCTCCGGAGCAACGGTGAGCTGCAGGTGAACGGATTTCTCCGTTTCCGATTGAGCAACCAACACTTGATCCGGGTGATCGACTAAAGCTTTCGCAAGAACTTCTACGAGTTCCTTCACAGGAACACCCCCAACAATCCAATTACTTCTTGGACTCATGGTACTTAGCGAGAACCCCAGCTTTACGAAGAAGAGACTTCGCTGTATCTGAAGGTTGAGCACCAGTTGCTAACCATTTCATTACTTTTTCTTCATCAATATTCAGGACTTCCGGTTGTTTCGTAGGATCATAGAAGCCAATCTCCTCAATGAAACGACCATCGCGTGGAGAACTAGAATCCGCAACGATTAAACGGTAGAAAGGATTCTTCTTAGCACCCATGCGGCGAAGACGAATTTTTGTTGCCATGTTTTTCACCTCCTCACCAGGATACTTATCACCTTTCGGAAAGATAAGTAGAACTAGAAAATTATTTAAAAGGGAAAGGAAAACCTATTTTCTTCCCTTTTTTACCCTTTTTGCCCTTGCCCATCATCCCCATACCTGAACCGCCGGCAAACTGCTTCATCATCTTTTGCATCTGCTCGAACTGCTTCAGCAAGCGCCCTACCTCCTGAACACTGGTCCCGCTTCCTTTAGCGATGCGGCGCTTTCTGGAATCCTTAATCAGGGCGGGTTTTCTGCGCTCTTCGGGAGTCATGGAATGAATAATGGCTTCGACATGGGCCATATCTTTTTCATCGACCTGAACATCTTTCATCTGCTTCCCGACACCGGGTATCATTTCCAGCAGGGAATTTAGCGGCCCCATCTTCTTAAGCTGCTGCATCTGGTCCAGGAAATCGTCCAAGGTAAATTCCTGCTTGCGAAGCTTCTGCTCCATTTCCCGGGCCTGCTTCTCGTCAAAAGCTTCCTGAGCCTTTTCAATCAGGGTCAGGACATCTCCCATTCCCAAAATACGGGAAGCCATTCGTTCCGGGAAAAAGGGTTCGATAGCATCCATCTTTTCCCCGATACCGGCAAATTTAATCGGGCAACCGGTTACGGCTTTCACGGAGAGAGCCGCTCCCCCACGAGTATCCCCATCCAGTTTGGTCAGGATGATTCCATCCACCCCAAGCTCGTTGTGGAAGCTTTCTGCTACATTCACGGCATCCTGCCCGGTCATGGCATCGACCACCAGCAGGATTTCGTGAGGCTTCACAGAGGCCTTAATATCTCTGAGTTCCCCCATAAGCTCTTCATTAATATGCAGCCGGCCTGCAGTATCGATGATCACCACATCCAAGCCTTGACTGTTGGCGTGCTGAAGGCTGGCAGCAGCGATCTCTACAGGGTTTTCCTGGCCTAATGAAAACACAGGAACCTTGATTTGTTCACCAAGGACTTGAAGCTGTTTGATAGCTGCCGGACGATAAATGTCACAGGCGACCAACAAAGGATGTTTCCCTTGCTTCTTTAACATATTGGCCAGCTTAGCGCCATGGGTCGTCTTACCGGCCCCTTGCAAGCCCACCAGCATAATGATCGTGGGAGGCTTGGATGAAATATTTATCTTACTGGAAACGCCGCCCATTAAGGCTACCATTTCCTCGTTAACAATCTTAATCACCTGCTGTCCAGGGGAGAGAGATTCGAGAACCTCCTGTCCAATCGAACGTTCCTTGACTTTGGCGACAAAATCCTTAACCACTTTAAAGTTCACATCGGCTTCCAACAAGGCCATACGGACTTCACGCATGGCTTCATTGACATCCGCTTCCGTGAGCTTGCCTTTGCTTTTTAACCGTTTAAACGTTTCTTGTAATTTTTCACTTAGGCCTTGAAACATACCAGCCCTCACTTTCCGGACCCGATCTAAGACTAGGAAGCTTCAATATCCCTATACATTTCATCAATCTTTTGACTTATGGATTGATGCCGTTCCCAGGCTTTCTCGTTGGAAAAATCCTTTTGCTCGAATTCCTGCACTAATTGATAGACTTCGGATAATTTATGCTGCTCGTCCACAAAGCGATGAATCAAGCCCAGCTTATCCTCATACCCCTGCAAGATCTTTTCCGTCCTCTTTAACAAATCATAGACTGCTTGCCGACTGATATTCTCAAGTTCAGCAATCTCCACCAAAGAGAAATCCTGCTCATAATGGAGATCCCAAATCCTCCCCTGCTTGGGAGTTAAAAGAGGACCATAAAAATCCGCCAGTAATGCCATTTTTGCAAATCGTTCCAATGCAAAAAGCCTCCCGTAAAGGATTTTTACTTTACTGCGCTATTTTAGGGTATATTTCCTGCTTTGTCAAGTAATTTTACTTTCTCTTCAAACATATTTTTCACATATTTTTTCTCTTTTCCTATTTCAAGAATTTTGCGCCTATATTAATGAAGGAAAGTTTTATTTTATAGAATTAAAAAAGACTACAAGCCTTGCGCTATCTCCTTGGCCCGCTTTTCCACCTCATGACAAACCCGTTTGATATCCATTGTCATGAGCCGGCGTTCCTGCATAAGGATTTTGCCATCCACCATGACTGTACGTACATCCCCGGCATGGGCTACATAGACCAAATGGGCGGAAATGGAGAACCTCGGATAAAAATGAGGCTGATCAAAATTGATGGAGATTAAATCCGCTTTATAGCCCGGTGCCAGCTTACCCAAGTCAGAAAGCCCCAAAGCCCGCGCCCCGTCCACGGTGGCCATATGCAACACCTCATAGGCAGGCATAGCGGTGGCACCTTTTAAGAGCTTCTGCTGAAATGCCGCTGAGCGCATTTCCCCAAACATATCCAGATTATTATTGCTGGAAGTTCCATCCGTCCCTAATCCAACCACAACTCCCCGTGAACGGAGTTCGGGAATCGGCGCCGTGCCGCTGTTTAATTTCATATTGCTTTCGGGGTTATGGGCAACAAAAACATTCCTTTTGGCCATAATCTCCTGATCTTCCTCGGTCAAGTGAACACAATGGGCGGCAACCACATGCCCTCCGAATAAGCCCAGCTCTTCCAGCCATTGTACCGGAGTCTTGCCGTATTGCTCCCGTATGGTTTTTATCTCGTCCTCTGTCTCCGCCACATGAATGTGAATCCCCACCCCAAGACGGTCCGCTTCCCTCTTGACCCGCTGCAGATACTCCCCGGAACAAGTATAAGGAGCATGAGGACCAAACATAACCTGAATCCGTCCGTTACCGGAACCATGATAATTCTTCACTAAGTCTATGTTCTCAGCAAAAGCTCTTTCCCCATTGGGAGCGTTGCCAATCATTCCCCGTGATAAAACCCCTCGGGTTCCGGCTTCCAAAACGGCTTTCGCCACCTGTTCCATAGAAGCATACATATCCAGCATGGTGGTGGTTCCTGATTGGATCATTTCTCCCAGAGCCAGCAATGTTCCCCAATAGATATCTTCATCGGATAGTTTATCCTCAAAAGGCCAAATCTTCGTATGCAGCCAAGGCATCAAAGGCAAATCATCAGCATAACTTCTCAACATGGTCATTGCTGCATGGGTATGAGTATTAATGAGTCCCGGCATGACCACATCTTCAGGCAAATCTATGATCTGATCAGGAATAAAGCCCTCCGGAGCAGAGCCCTTCTCCCCAACGAAAAGAATCCGATCATTTTCAATCCCTATTTCCCCCTCGGGATAGAAATCCTCCGGTCCGGTCATGGGCAATACCATAGCGCGAATGAGAATTTTGGACATAAATATCACTCCTTAACAACCAATGATTTAGACCCCCAATCCTTTGGAGGTCTAATCTACCCGGTTCATTGCCCATAGCTTTCTTGATAGGTGCGGCGCATGAGTTGAATATCCTCATGGCTTAACACTGCCGGTTCACCTAACAGCCGGGACATAATATGAATCTGAGCGCTTTTTTCCACGACTTGACATACCTTAAAAGCTTCCTCCAGAGAATAACCAACCCCAACCAAGCCATGATTGGCAAGAAAGACAGCATTCTTGTCCTCCAGTGCCTGCACAGCACTAAGAGCAAGCTCCAGCGTGCCGGGTAAATCATAGTGGGCGACCTCCACCTGACCTCCTGCAATCATGACCAAATCCTCCACAATCCCAGGGAGGGGAATCCGGGATACGGCATGGGCTGTGGCAAATGAGGAATGAGTGTGCACAATTCCCTTAACATCAGGCCGCTGTTTATAAATCTCCCCATGGAGCAGCAGCTCCGAGGAAGGCTTGCGCTTTCCCTCCAGCACAGTGCTGTCCAGACTCAGCAGTACCAGATCCTCTTCCTTTAGGATGAAATAATCCATCCCGCTGGGAGTAATCCAATACCCATTCTGAGGGGCATCCCAGGCGGAGATGTTCCCCCAAGTACCGGCAACCATACCACTTTGAGCTATTTTTTGACCAATTTCAAGGATTTTCTTTTTGAGCATTAAGAGCGCACCATCATCTTTAATAAATTCACAGAGTAAGGGGAAGATACGATACCCTTTTCCGTGATAATTCCAGTAATCAATTTCGAAGGGGTCACATCAAAAGCAGGATTATAGACAGGAACTTCCATCGGGGCAACCTGAACCCCAAAAACCTCTCTTAACTCCTTAGGATGTCTTTCTTCAATGGGAATATCCTGCCCGCCAGGGACCTTCAGATCAATAGTCGAAGTGGGGGCCGCCACATAGAAAGGTATTCCATGAGCATGAGCCAATACGGCTAAGGAGTAAGTGCCTATTTTATTGGCCGTATCTCCGTTGGCTGCGATACGATCCGCACCCACAATGACCAAATCAATTTTACCCTGCTGCATTAAAAAACCAGCCATATTATCCGCAATGAGTGTCACGGGAATCTGATCATTCATCAATTCAAAGGCTGTTAAACGGGCCCCCTGCAAGAAGGGCCGGGTCTCACCTGCGTAGACATGAACTTTCTTCCCCGCCTGCTGTGCGGCACGTATCACCCCAAGGGCAGTACCATACTCCACCGTGGCTAAAGCACCTGCATTGCAATGGGTAAGAATGCTGGCTTCAGCGGTCACGATGGTGTTCCCATGTTCTCCTATTAAACGATTGACACGACGATCGTCCTCAGCTATGCTTTCCGCTTCTCCCACCAACGCTTTGCGGATTTCCGACAGTTCCTTGACCCCATGCTGATCCCTGAGCCGATCCTCCATACGGCGCAGGGCCCAAAAAAGATTGACCGCTGTAGGACGGGTCCCTGCCAAACGGTGCTGAACTTTTTCCATATGGCTTTGCAAGCCTTCCGGCTCACCAGAGTAACCCATCGCTCCCAAGGCATATCCATAGGCAGCTGCTGCACCGATAGCCGGAGCACCCCGAACTTCCATTTTCTCAATGGCCTCCGCCACTTCCTCATAGGTTGTAGCCATCCGATAATTAACTTCTACAGGTAAACGGGTCTGATCCAATATTTTCAGGGAATCCCCCATCCACTCTAATGCTTTCACCTTCGTACCGCCTTTCTAAAACTTACCGACCTCTGCATTACCCATTTGACACCGGCAATCCTGTTCGTGGCGAAGTATCCGAAATGCTTCTTGTATTAACCCGGCCACCGTCTTTCCGGCAGCTTGCAAACTTTCAACGACTTCTTTATGGGTTAAGGGGTGATTGGCTATTCCTGCCGCTTCATTGGTAACCATCCCAATCGAAGCATAGCACATACCGCATTCTCTGGCCAAAATAACTTCGGGCACGCTGGTCATCCCTACGCATTCTCCGCCGAGAATTTGGTACATCCTGATTTCAGCCGGGGTCTCAAAGCGCGGCCCCTCTGTACATACATATGTAGCCCCGTCCTCCAATGACACACCCAGGGACTCACCAGCTTCACGAATGACTGCTTGTACAGACTTACAATAGGGTTCTGTCATATCCACATGGAGTACGCCCTGCTCTCCCCCTTCATAAAAGGTCTGGGGACGACTCTTGGTAAAGTCAAGAAATTGATCCAAAAGCACAATATCTCCCAATTTGAATCGGGAGGAAAGGGAGCCCACAGCAGCCGTGGCAATGATTTTACGGACACCAAGGTCTTTTAAAGCCCATAGATTGGCCCGATAATTGACCAAATGGGGAGGCACCGTATGCCCTTTGCCATGACGGCTCATGAAAACAATCGGATCATCATGAGTCCCAAAGCGCCCGATATCCACGGATACCCTTCCATAAGGGGTATCGATGCTTTCTGCGCGGAAATCCAGCAGAGCAACATTCTCTAATCCTGTTCCGCCGATCAATGCGAAGGTATTCAGATCTCTTCCTCCTCATCCTGAGGTTGGTCAAAAAGAGCATTGGCAAAGTCTTGTGGAACAAAGGGACGTAAATCCTCCATCCCTTCCCCTACTCCGATCCATTTCACCGGGATATTGACTTCACCTTGAATGCCCAGGACCACTCCGCCCTTGGCAGTACCATCCAGTTTCGTGAGAACAATTCCCGTCACACCGGCGACTTCCTGAAAAAGCTTGGCTTGCTGGAGAGCATTCTGCCCCGTTGTCGCATCAAGCACGAGGAGAACTTCATGAGGCGCTCCGGGAATTTCCCGTTCAATGACCCGTTTAACCTTGCGCAGTTCTTCCATTAGATTGACTTTATTATGTAGTCGGCCGGCAGTATCCATAATGACCAGATCCGCTCCCCGGGACTTCGCCGCCTGGAGAGCATCATAGGCTACCGCCGCAGGGTCTGCTCCCTCTTTCTGTTTAACCACTTCCACACCGGCCCGCTGTCCCCAAACCTCAAGCTGATCAATGGCCGCTGCCCGAAAGGTATCTCCGGCAGCCAAAATAACTTTTTTCCCTTCACTTTGGAAATAATGAGCTAATTTGCCGATAGTCGTGGTTTTTCCCACACCATTGACACCAACCACCAGAAAGATGCTGGGACCGCGTTCTGCCCAATTCATGGATTCTTCTTGCCCCAGCAGCTCAGCAATAAGTTCTTTGAGAACAACCTTTAACTCTTCGGCCTCCTGTAATTTTCTTTTCTTGACCTCTTTGCGTAACCCTTCAACCAGCTCAAAGGAAGTATTCACTCCCACATCGGAGCGAATCAATACTTCTTCAAGTTCTTCGTAAAGCTCTTCATCAATTTTCCGTTTTCCTGTTAAAATTTCTTCGACTTTAGTAACAAACTGATCCCGAGTTTTTGTCAATCCTTCTTTTAATTTCGTAAAAAAACCAGCCACCTGGACTTCCTCCTTATACATAGGCACACCTTTGACGCTATTGTATCACAATCTGGTCAGGCTCTCAAACTAATCCAGTTTAAATTAAAAAGAGTTATATTCCAACAAAATGGAATATAACTCTTCATTATCTTAGCTTCTTATTACCACTAAATACAGCACTTACTCCAGCTCTTAAGCGGATTGAAGAACTCACCCATACTCTATTAAACGAGCCCCAATCCATAAACAATCTGAGCCAGGACAAAACATACTGCAAAGGCAATAATCGTGGGGAGAAAAAAGCCCAGGGCGGTCCATTTTTTACTTCCGGTCTCTTTATACATACTAAGGAGGGTGGTGGCACAGGGCCAATGCAATAGGGAGAAGAGCATGGTGTTCAGAGCTGTAAGCCAAGTCCAGCCATTGGCTAAGAGCACCTCTTTCAACTCCGCCAGACTGCTGAAATCTGTTAATTGTCCGGTAGCCAAATAGCTCATCAGGAGGACCGGGATCACGATTTCATTGGCCGGTATCCCTAAGATAAAGGCCATGAGAATAAAACCGTCCAGCCCGATTGCTCTAGCCACCGGATCAAGGAACGCTGCAATATGGGTAAGAACGCTTGCATCCCCTACGGTGATATTGGCCAAAGTCCAGGTCAAGGCTCCTGCAGGGGCTGCCACAATAACCGCCCGGCGTAAAACAAATAAAGTACGGTCCAGCATGGAGCGATAAAGGACGGCGCGTATTTTTGGCCGGCGATAGGGGGGCAGTTCCAGAACCATGGAGGAAGGTTCTCCTTTTAAGAGGGTCACGGACAACCCCCAGGACACCGCAAAGGTGACCAAGATACCCAGAAGCACCATTAAAATGACCGAACCTGCCGCTAAAAGAGACTGGGAAAAGGCTGCCATACCCGCTATAAAGATCGAGGCAATGGCAATGAGGGTCGGAAAACGTCCATTACAGGGAACGAAATTATTGGTTAGAATAGCAATCAGTCTCTCCCTTGGGGAATCGATAATCCGGGTGGATACCACACCTGCTGCATTGCAGCCGAAGCCCATACACATCGTTAAGCATTGCTTGCCGCAAGCCCTGGCTTTCTTGAACATATTATCCAGATTAAAGGCCACTCTGGGCAGATAGCCCAAATCCTCCAGGAGGGTAAACAGGGGAAAGAAGATAGCCATAGGCGGCAGCATCACTGAAACCACCCAAGCCAGTGTACGATACATCCCCAACACCAGGAAACCATGGAGCCAGGCCGGGGCACCTAAGGTATTAAAACCTTGGGTAAGAAGATCCTGGAAAGCGAAAAGTACCGTAGCCAGGAGTTGGGAGGGAAGATTAGCCCCCACGATAGTAATCCAAAAGATTAACCCGAGAAGACCCAGCATGATTGGGTAACCAAAGGTTCTGGAAATGACAATCTTATCGATGCTTTCCCTCCACGAGCTTGCCTGCACTTTTTCACGACAGACCACTCGATTGGCCAGTTTTTCCGAATACGCAAAAATATCGATAACCACACGATCTGTGATGGAGTGGCCGAAATCTTCCCTGATCGTTTCTGAATCTCTATAGAGTTTTAATAAAGGATCCGGATTGATACTGCTCATAACGCTACCTTCCCCCCCTTGCTCTGGGGGTTATCCTCTTTATCTTCATTTAATGAAACGAAACGACCGATCTCTTCAAGGAAGGCAGGATCGCTATCCAAAAGCCGAAGGGCGAGCCAGCGCGGGCTGAGAACATTACCCATACCTACTTTTTCAATCTTGGGCTGGAGGAGCTGAATGGCTCGCTCCACATCCTCAGAATAGACAATTTGCTTGGGCTGAGTCGCTTGATTTCTCACTACAATATCAAAAATTGCTTTTTGCAAGTCCTCGAGCCCTTGATTGAGCCGGGCCGCCGTGGCTACCACCGGTACTCCAAGTTCCTTCTGCAAAGCATCAAAATCAATGATGATTCCTCTTTTGCGGGCTTCATCCATTAAGTTGACACAGACTATGATCCGGGGAGTGATCTCCATAATCTGCAGGGCTAGATTAAGATTACGCTCCAAGGAGGTGGCATCCAAAACCACCACCGTGGCATCCGGCTGACCAAAGCAAATAAAGTCCCGGGCAATTTCTTCTTCAACACTATGAGCCAGAAGGGAATAAGTACCCGGTAAATCAACGAGCATGAAGCTTTGATCCCGATAAGTAAAGTAACCCTGGGCATTGTTCACTGTTTTTCCCGGCCAGTTACCGGTGTGTTGGCGCAGACCGGTTAAAGCGTTAAACACTGTGCTTTTACCCACATTGGGGTTTCCGGCTAAAGCAATAATCCATTGGTTTTCCGCATTGCTTATACCAAAGCTTTCTCTCTGGATTCTTCCTTTTAAATTCATTGTACTCACTCTCCATAGACATCCATATTCACCACAACGGTAGACTTGGCCTTTTATACTAAGGTTGAATTTACTCGGATTGACTTCGCATCCTTACTTCTGAGAGCAATCACTGTTCCGCGAACTAAGTAAGCAATAGGGTCTCCCGCTGGGGCGGTTCCCACACATTGGAGGGAGGTTCCGGGAACGATGCCCAAATCAAGCACTCTACGTCTTAATAAACCATCCAGTTCAAGATCGACTACATAAGCTTTCTCTCCTTGCTTAAGGGTAGATAGAGGAATAAGCGATAGTGAATCCATGAGTCACAACTCCCTTCAGTGTTAGACTGAGTTAACTTTTTAACCAATTCCTTTTTTCAGGTGAATTATGTTTTTTTATACTGTATTAAAGATGAAAATAAAGTGTGACTTGGATAGCAAGGAAACTCTGCCTTGCCAAGAATAAAATCTAACCACACTCCCCGGGGAACAACAAAGGAGCCGTTCTCTACTGCTCAGGTAGGAAACGGCCCCGCGAATTCGTCGTTAGGGTTATCTTTAATTCTGATCACACTCAAACCGAATGAAGGCTTCATAACAGGTTGGGTTTTCCTTAAAAAAAGTAACCAGCCGACGTAGGGACTGTATCGTAGAATCGGATATATAGTGCTCTATGGCTTCCGTCTCAGCGGGAATATCACATTGACTTTGAATCAAGGACAGAAACTCTTGCAGCATTTGGTTTCTCTCCACCAAGTAACTGCCTTTCAGACACCCCTGATCCGTAAGGACAATTTCACCGTAACGGCGATAATTGATATAGCTTTGATTGTTTAGTTTATGAAGGGCCTTGGACACCGAAGGCAGAGATACGCCAAGTTTCTTACTGATATCCGTTACTCTTACTACACTGTTTTCCAAGGAAAAACGGTAGATTTCTTCCAAGTAATCTTCCAGGCTCGGGGACAGCACCCTCCTCACCTCCAAGGCATTCCCTTTCTAATACTATATGTCTGGGATAGTTTGCCTTATGACCTTGTTCTCCAGTGCAAACCACTCAAGCTTTCTCCCCTCTTATGTTGTCAACTTCAACCTCTTTTTCTAATAAAAATGGAACATAAAAACACAGTCCGGTTGGTAGTCCGGATGTACCGAATTGACCGGTGTCGTATCCTTCCCCCCTCGGGATGTCCATTGTTCCCCGCCATATGGCATACGAACAACAAGACGGCTTCTGGCATCTGCCAGTCGCCGTCTGCATAAAGGTGGATATCATGCTGTCAACAGTATCAAACAACCGACATGTTACTCCGCCAGCAAGGCGAGCTTCTCAGCAATATTCCCCAGTCCGAGGAATTCCGCCCAGGTAATTTGGACAAACTCTCCATCCTTATTGACAAAGGGTTTTTCTTTACGCTCGGGGTTATAACGGAAATCAGAACCAATTCGTCCTTTGAGGCAAAGAGGCCGTCCACTGGACGCTGATTTGGCAGTGACTCCGATGACTTTGCCATCCTTGGAATTGATTTCGAATTTACAGCCTGATTCACAGAAGGTGCAAGTGACTTCTTCTTTCCGGATCTCCCATGCTCTGCCTTTACCCAGTGTGTTTCTGTCAATTAAAGCCCCAACCGGACAAATTGCCACACAGCGGTTACAGTAGACACAGGTTGAATCCTTCAGGTCGGTATCCATAAAGGTAGCCACCTTGGCCTGAAAACCACGATAGGCGAATCCGATGATACCTCTTTCCTCCACAGCTTCACAGGTAGCAATACACTTTCCGCATAGAATGCATTTGTTCAGATCCCGCAAAATATAGGGGTTGGAATCTTCGATGGGAAGTTGACGCTTCTCCCCCTGGTATTTTTCACCCTTTACGCCGTACTCATAGGCATACTCGGCCAAGGAACAATCCCCCATTTTCTGGCAGGTCATACAATCCAAAGGATGATTGGCCACCAAGAGTTCTAAAATGGTTTTGCGCGCTTCTCGTACCTTTTCATTTTGGGTATGAACCACCATGCCCTGAGTCGCCTGGGTGACACAGGATGGCGGTAGATTGCGCATTCCCTCAATCTGAACGACACACAAGCGGCAGGCTCCGGCAGGGGTAAGCTCCGGGTCGTGGCACAACGTAGGAATCGGGATATCATGCATCCGGCAAGCTTCCAGCACGGTCGTTCCCTTTGGTACGCTGACTTCACGCCCATTGATGCTTAGTGTCAACCATTCCAATTCTCTCACTCCTCATTTTATATTGCTAAAATAGTCATCAACTAGTGTCGCACTCTGATAAGTAACAGCTTAATTATATCTATTATAAGAATATTTTGCAATTTCTTAAAATCATTAAGCAAGATCAAGATTGCACTCCAAAGAGATAAGATCTCAAACTGAGCGAAATCTTCATAACAGTCTGGGGTTTCCTTAGAAAAATAAACTTTTGCAGCATTTGAATATTATTTTGCAATAGTGTGTTATATACAGCATAATACACTCAAGGCGGTGGTTTGATGAACTCTATCGATGAGCGAATGGCTTCCTTGATTGCGGAGCTGCGGCGAGGTACCCCATGAAATCAATGCCAAATTGGCTATCATTAAGCAGGATATTACTTTCCTTTGGTTTGCTTTTCGTAGAGCCATTGAGCCTGAGCTTTTACGTCATTTATATTGCCTGTGGACTCAGCGATATGCTCGATGGTTTTATTGCCAGAAAGACAGGAACCACAAGCAACCTTGGCGCAAAGATTGATTCCCTAGCCGATCTGGTCATGGTGGGTATATTGCTCGTTATACTTTTGCCAATCATAAACCCGGAAGCAGCTATTCTCCTGTGGGTTATTTTTATTGGCGTCATTCGATTGGCAGCAATGATTGTTGCCCAGATAAAATATAACAGTTTTGCAAGTCTTCATACTTATGGAAATAAAGCCACCGGTTTGGTCTTATTTCTATTTCCATTATTACTTTCTTTTTCTCATACAGATGTATTGATGTACATTATCTGTGTTTTGGCGAGCATTTCGGCGATAGAGGAACTTCTCATCCATCTGACATCAGATGAACTTCTGCTCAACAGAAAAGGCTTGTTGGAAAGAAAGCTATAAATTGCTGCCTTTATCTCAATCAGGAGAGCTTTTTAACTTAGAAACGCGCAAAACCTTTTAGATATTTGTCCTATTGGAGGATGGACTATGGTTTAAGCTGCGGAGTACTCTGCAGAAAAACCAGTGTCAGTTCGTTCCCGACAATTTTATACTGATACTCCAGTTCTATCTTGCCATCTTCTTTACTCTTGCGAAAGGTTATAAGATCATACCCGTCACTGGTTTTATTCTGAGATGTTTCATAGATAAACCGCTCTCCTTGATCAAGGTATTCTTTCGTCCCGATCCAGTAAGGAAAGCGATTCAGCTCGGGATCCCATTTGGTAAGCTCGGCAAACAGTTTATTGGAAGCTTCTACGTTAATATCAACCAGTTTTTTCTCCACATATCCCAGGCTGACTTGGGCATCCCTGCCGATACTTTGCAGATACTGCTTAGCCTGTGCTTCTTTTTGCACTGCTAATTCAGGATAATGTTCAGCGGAGAGTACGTTATCCCATAATCTTTGCGGAAAATTCCTTTTGATGGACTCCGTATACCCTTTACCATCCATGGCCTCCTTATATTCCAGCAGGCTGTATTCCCCATTCGAATTCCTGGCAAAGGTCATAACGGTGGGAATAGCTCCGCTGCCGCTGGTTCCGGTAAAGATACCGTTTTCAAAACCAAACCACCCGACGCTGGCTACAGTATAGGCAATCACTGTCCCGTCCTTTTCTTCGACTTCAACTATCTTATGGCCTTCGGTCAGGACCTCTCCCTGAAGGTATCCCTTCCCCTGCCCTTTAACAGCAAGACTTACAGCTTCCTCGATGGATTGACCCGTTGCGAGCTGATCCTCTAAATTTTGTGATATGACGTCTGCGTTGTTCTCCTGGGCTGCGCTTTTTGGTTTTAACTTAATGCTTTGGCCGATTTTGATCAGTTCAGCTTCGTCGCTATATGCCGTGCTGACATAAAAATCGTAGACCCTTTGATCCTGAGCAAAGATCAAATACAGGTGTTTTTCGTCAAGCACGGTATTATCCCCGGAGGCTGCACTCTGCGTCAGCTCAAAGTTCATTAAGATGCCTTTTGTGATCAGTCCCGGAAGTTCCCGTTTACTCTTGGTAAGAGAATGGTTGGGGACAGGAAGGGGCTGATCGGGGTCGTAATTTAAGATCTGAACACCCCCCAAGGGATGATGATCTTTGCTGAAGAACAATTCCGTCCCGCTCCCGGTTACTTCCCAGTCCGCCGGTGTTTCAAAGGTATAATCACCGATCTCATAAGGCGTTGCTTGAACTGAAGCCGATGTCCACAAAAGACCGGCTAAAAGTACCACACAGAGAATGCCGGTGAGGACGATCCTTGGCCGATTACGGTTAAAAAAGTCAGCCATTTTAATCATCTTGATCCTTCTTTCGATATTTTTTCTGTCATCGGCCATACCCACCAGCCTTGGCATTAATGTCGTTTTTGTATTGATCTTTTCCAGAACCGCTAGCAGGGCTTTCCCATACTCCTTATGCTCGTTTACGCTCAATAAGCTTAAAACACGCTCATCTGCCGCAACTTCCATGTCCTGGCGGATGCGCATGAAACAGTACCAAATAACAGGGTTAAACCAATGAATGATTTGCAGGGTAAGCAGAAGGTGGTTAACCCATACATCCTTTCTCCTGTAATGGGTAAGCTCATGCAGCATGATATAGGAAATATCCTGTTCATTCAGGCGTAATATATCCGGAGTCAGCAAGATCCTTGGTTTAAAAATGCCGATTAAGGAAGGCGCTTTTACGATATCCTGGATAAGGACAGCGATATCCCCTTTTACTTTAGCCTTTGTTTTGCATTTCTCTAAAAGGGCCTGAACAGCGGGGGGTGCCGGCTTGGCATGGGTCTTTAGCTTTCCGGCAAAGGAAACATTAGCATAGATCAGCCATACAAGCATAAAAGCCAGCCCTGAAAGCCAAATGATAGGAAGTACATCCGCAGCATATGTACTGAAATCCTGAGCTGAAGCAACGGACCCTTTGGTCGGGGGCCCAGGCAGTTCATTCCCGGTTTGAGCCCCCTCCGACCAAAAAGTGCTTGCATCTCCGACCGTTTCCGGCAGGTCGAAAAATTTGATTTCCTGAGACAGCGGTTCAAGAAAATTATATAAGCTCAACGCGCTTTCCGGGCCGAACGGAAGAATTAACTTGACCAGCAGGACTATCCACAGCAAATAATGCCATCGGGGATTGAGTTTATCTTTCAACACGTTTTTAACAAGGAGTATGACCATCCCGACAATACCGGCATAGAAGGATGTTGTTAAAACTATCTTAAAGACAGCTTCCATGTTTACATCTCCTCATCTAACATCTTTTTAAGTTCTTCTATCTCTCTTTTGGATAGATGCTGCTCTTTAATAAAGCTGGCTAGCATGAGATTCAGTGAACCATTATAGAGCTTGTGTAAAAAGGATTTATTCGCATAGCTTTTATATTCCTCTTCACTGACATTAGGTGAATAGAGATAGGATTTACCATCGATCTTTACGGCGCTGACCGCCTCTTTCGAGACCAGCCGGGTAATCAAAGTATGGATGGTCTTGGGTTTCCAGTCCGATACTTCCGCTAATCTTTCTATGATCTGAGCGCTGGTGCAGCTTTTCAGCTCCCATAGTATTTTCATTACTTCCAGTTCTGCCTCTGAAATTTGAGGAATTGCCTTCAAGATACGCACCTCCAACAATCTATTACAAAGTAGTTTACAAGTATATCACAACATTTCTTACACTTGTAAGATAATTATATACTACATGTGTAAGAAATATAAGTCAATCCTGGAAATCCGCCTAAACTTCCCCATTCACTTCCTTTCGGCACTACTTTTATTTATTTTAGTCCCTTCCCTGGGTGTTACAAGTTGTCACCAATTGGGACAAATCCATATACTATAGTAAAAACCCGGGAAGGGATTGTCATGAGTGATTTGGTAAGCGAACGTACTCCGCAGATTATCGCGGCAGAGATCAACAGCTATAAAGAATCCAGAGGGAGAATCCAGTTAACCTTTGCTGTGGAAATAGGCCGGCGGCTGATCGAGGCCAAATCCCTTCTTCCTTATGGGGATTGGGGAAAATGGCTGCAAGAACATGTGAATTATTCCCAGTTTACGGCAGAGAGGTATATGAAAGTCGCCCGAGAGTACGGGCATGCAAGGAGAGGCTCCCCGGAGGGGGAAGATGAAGAATCATCAACGTTGCAGATTCTATCCTACTCCCAGGCTTTAGCCCTTCTGGATGTTCCGGAAGAAGAGCGGGCAGAGTTCATCGCCGAACTGGATATAGAAAATATGTCCGTGCGCCAGCTACAGAGGGCCATCAAGGAGCGGGGGCAGGCCAAGCAGGAAAAAGAGGAAGCCGAGCAGGAGAATAGGGAGCTGCAGGAAGCTCTGGAGAGTGAAAAGGAGAAAAACAACCAGCTGAAAAAAGAGCGCGATGGGCTGAAGCTCAGAACAGAGGAGCTGGAAAAGGAAAAACAAAATCTGGAACAGGATGTGGCGAAAAAGACAGCTGAGAACAGTAAACTCAAAGAGAGCCAGCTCTTCAAAAACAATCAGAAGTTGAGGACCGATCTTACCGCCGTCCAAATTAAAAACGCCACTCATCGAGTCGCTTTTAAATTTGAAGCTCTGGAAAAAGCATTCAAGGAACTGACCTATGAGCTGGATCTACTGGTTAACATTGATAAGGATGTGCATGGGGAGTATCGAAAAAATCTGAGAAAGTTTCTGCTTAAATGTCTGGATGAGAGAGTGGAAAACTGATGGATACAGCGCACTTCAATGAAAAGCGAGTCCTTTGGCGTAAAACGCGGACTCGCTTTTTCGTTCTATTGCCACTCTATATGTATAATCTGTCGAATTATGAGGGGGCTTGTATGTTCATAGTGTGCTAGTTATAATAGGGGAAATTAGGAAACTAACAGCGAAAGGTGGATCATCATGCCTGCCAGAATGAAATTGACAGATATTGATTTGATAAAGGCTTTGAGGTCACCGGAATACAGTGATTTATTATCCATATTTCAAGAGCGGGCTTTCCAAAAGAAGCAGATCATATCTTTTCCTAATCATGAAGAGGATTTAGTCATGCTCGTTGAAAACGGGCGGGTACGGGTTTTTTTATCTTATGAAGATAAGGAGTTTACCCTATCTATTTTAGAAAAAGGGGATATCTTCTCCATGCATACTAGAGCCTTTACCCAGGCTTTGGATAATGACACCGTACTGTTGGTGGCTGAGACTAAAAAGTTTGGTGAGATGATCACCCGCTATCCACAATTTTCTCTGATTATGATTAAAGTATTGGGAGACCTTTTGAAAAACTCAATCACCATTATTAATGGGCTGGTTTTTCAGGAAGCGCACACTCGATTAGCTGAATTTTTAATGAATGCAGCAAAAGATAAGGGGTGTCAAGTGGATGAGGGAATTCAGCTGGAGTTGGGGTTAAATGTGGAGGATATATCAACTATATTGGGAACAAGCCGCCAGACCGTATCCTTTCTGCTCAACGATTTTTACAGGAGCGGCATATTGCTGAAAGTGAATAGGCGAACCCTTATTATTAAAGACATGGACATGTTAAAGAAGATGCTCGATAAAGAATGATAAGCTGAAATAAAACCAAACTGCCAATGGAATAGTTTTTATAGACAAAGGAGAGTGAAAATTCACTCTCCTTTGTCTGCTAATTGACATAATTCTGTAATCATACATGGTACGATGAAATCGACATAATTTACCCTTTCTATCGATGAAAGGGCAGAGATGAGGAGGTGTTGCTTTATGTCTAATGGAAAGAACCGTTTCATCCATGCTGATCTTAGCCGTTGTTTAGCCTGCAAAAGCTGTGAACTGGCTTGTGGCCTGGCCCATGCAGGATGTGAGATCGAAATGAAGCTTAAGCCGCGCATGCGTGTCCTCCAGCAAGGAACCACAGTGGTGATCGCTCAATGCCGTCAGTGTGAGGATGCTCCTTGTGTTAAGGTTTGCCCGAACGGCTCACTGTATCAGGAAGAGGGGATCGTCAAGCTTAATCGGGAAACTTGTATTGGTTGCAAGCTTTGTGCCAAGGCCTGCCCCTTCGATTCAATCACCATGACGACGGAAGTGGTCGAAAGATCGGATGGAAGAAAGAACAACCGGACCAAAGCCCTCAAATGTGACCTGTGTTTTAGCCGGAATAAAGAAATTAAAGCAGAAGGCTGTGCTTGCATTCAGGCCTGCCCGACAAAAGCCCTTTCGCTCAGCTTATAAAGGAATAGCGAATGCAGAGTGTCGTAGACTAAAGGAGGAAAGGATCATGAATTTAAGATTTTCCATCGACGAAGCAGTACAGCAACTGCTGCCTGTGGCCGAAAAAGAGAAGATCCAAACCGTTTGGGATCGCCATAAAGATCAGCAACCTCAATGCGGTTTTGGCAAAATGGGTGTTTGCTGCCGCATTTGCTGGAAAGGTCCCTGCCGGGTCGATCCCTTTGGCAATGGAGCCCAACGAGGAATTTGCGGCGCAGATGCTCATACCATCGTGGCCCGCAATTTGATCCGCGGCATTGCTGCCGGAGCAGCCTCTCACTCCGACCACGGCCGCCATATTGCCCTGACCATGCAGGAGGTCGGAAAAGGAAATGCCCCCGCCTATAAGATTAAGGATGAAGAAAAGTTGAAAAGAATCGCCCAAAGGCTGGGGATCGATTGCGAAGGAAAAAGCATTCGTGAATTGACCAAAGAAGTGGCTGAAGTGTCCCTGGAGGATTACTCCCGTCAGGATTCTAAAGTTCCGTGCCGCTGGGCAGAATTGACTATGACTGAAGAGCGGGCGGCCAAATTAAAACAATGGGATGTCATGCCTCACAATATCGATGCTACCGTTGCTGAGATTATGAGCCGGACTCATGTGGGCTGTGATGCCGATCCGGTGAATATTCTTCTGGGAGGAGTAAAAGGAGCGGTAGCCGATTATACGGGAATGTATATTTCGACCGAGCTTTCCGATGCTCTCTTCGGAACCCCTACACCCACAGTAACCGAGGCCAACCTGGGCGTCATTAGGGAAGATGCCATTAATATTGCCGTCCATGGGCATAATCCCCTGCTCAGTGAGATGGTGTGCGATGCAGCGGCTATGATGAATGACTTGGCTAAGCAAGCCGGAGCACCAGGTGGATTTAATGTCGTTGGCGTATGCTGTACCGGGAATGAAGTGATGGTACGTCATGGTGTGCCCCTGGCGACCAACTATCTTTCCCAGGAGATGCCTATTCTAACAGGCGCTTTGGAAGCCATGGTGGTGGATGTTCAGTGTATTATGCCTTCCCTGGGAGCGATTGCCCAGTGTTTCCATACTCAGCTCATCACCACTATGCCTACCACAAAAATCCCGGGTGCTACCCATATTCAGTTCGAGACGGAGACGGCCATAGAGTCCGCTAAAAAAATCCTGGAGCTGGCTGTGGAAGCTTACCAGCGTCGGGATCCCAAGCGGGTGAATATCCCTCAGGTTAAAGAAAAGGCGATCGTCGGTTTCAGCGCCGAAGCGGTGGTCGGAGCCCTGAGTCAGCTTGATGCTCACGATCCTCTTAAACCTTTATTGGACAATATTGTGAATGGAAATATTCAAGGGATCTGTCTATTTGCCGGCTGCAACAGCACCAACACCCTACAGGATCGAAACTTTGTTGAGCTGGCCAAACGGTTGGCAGCCGATAATGTTCTTCTTTTAGCAACAGGCTGTGGAGCCGGTGCTTTGGCTAAGCATGGACTGATGACCCAGGAAGCAACCATGGAATATGCGGGGGATGGATTGAAAGCTGTCCTGACAGCCATCGGCCAGGCCAATGGTTTGAATGGGCCTCTGCCTCTCGTTCTCCACATGGGATCATGCGTAGACAATACCCGTGCCGTTTCCGTAGCTGTCGCCATAGCGCAAAAGCTGGGGGTTGATCTGGATCGCTTGCCACTGGTGGCCTCCGCTCCTGAAGCGATGTCGGAAAAAGCGGTAGCCATCGGCACCTGGGCCGTAGCCTTAGGCCTGCCCACTCATCTGGGAACTGTTCCTCAAGTCCTGGGGTCCCAGGTGGTCACAGAAGTATTGACAGAGAAGATCAAGGATATTACGGGGGGCTATTTTATCGTTGAGACTGATCCCGAAGAGGCGGCCAAGAAATTATTCGCCGTGATTCAGGAGAAGCGGGCCGGATTAAATCTATAGAAACAACAAACAGGGGGTTAAGTGATGAAAATAGCGGTAACAGGCAAAGGCGGTGTCGGAAAGACAACCCTTTCCGGAACATTGGCTCGCCTATTGGCATCTGATGGTTACCGGGTATTGGCGGTGGATGCAGATCCTGATGCTAATCTGGCTTCCTCTCTGGGTATTCCTGAGGAAAACTACCGGGGAATTACTCCCTTCGCCAAGATGAAGGCACTGGCTGAGGAGAGGACGGGGGCAGACGGTGGTTATGGCACCTTTTTCATCCTCAACCCTAAGGTAGATGATTTGCCGGAGCAGTTTTGTGTTGAGCATGAAGGTGTTAAGCTGCTCTTGATGGGTACGGTGGAGCAGGGCGGATCAGGATGCGTTTGCCCGGAACACACCCTCATCAAGCGGCTGATGCAGCACCTTTTAGTGCAGAGAGACGAAGTGGTCATCATGGACATGGAAGCCGGCATTGAGCATTTGGGCCGGGGAACGGCAGGTGCGGTGGATGCCTTGATCGTGGTGGTCGAGCCGGGGCGGCGAAGTGTTCAGACGGCACATCAAATTCAGGAACTGGCCCATGATCTGGGAATCGAAAGGGTTTTTGTGGTGGCCAGCAAAGTGAGAAGCGCTAAGGATTTGGAGTTTGTACAAGAAGCTCTGAGTGATTTTCCTCTGCTGGGCCATGTCACTTTCAGCCGAGAGATTATGGATGCCGACCTGGATGGCAAAGCCCTCTTTGATCTGGGCGGAGAGCCGGTCGAGGAGATCAAAAGAATAAAAGAGAACTTGGTTCAATTGATAAGTAAGCTATAAATTTTCCCAGGCAAACAGAGTCCTGAATGACCGGAGGTGACATTCAGGACTCTGTATTATTTTGTAGTTTTGATCCAGGGTGCTCATCTTGGTAATGTGGGTGAATAACCCCCAAAAGCGGTACGTAGGTTCAGCCTTCGCCTTTTGATGGATTCGTCGTCTTAGTTCCTGCAAATCTTGCTTTGTATATTGATGTCGAGTATGTACAAGAATTGGTAAAAAAACTCTACTATAGAGTGTGCATGAATTCCATGATAGCCTTATTGACAGCTTCCGGCTGTTCAATCATGGACATATGACCGGCATCTGGAATGAGCGCAAGTAATGCCTGAGGTATTTGCTGAGCAAGATATTCAGAATACTTAACCGGCGTCATTCTATCCTCCTGTCCGCAAATAACCAAAGTAGGCAGATTAATCCGCTGAACACTCTCTATTACATTAAAGTTATTGCAGGCTTGAAAATCTGCCCATAAAACCTGAGTTGATACAGCTCTCATTTCTTCAACAGCATCTTCCAGAATCTTTGCAGCAGCCTTAGGAGAATAGCTGAATTGAACACTCTCCAGCAGATGTTCTCCCCGTGACAAGCTTTCCAGCATCACAGGGTTCACCCTCAATCTTCCGCCGCTGTCAACAATGATCAGGCCTTTTAACCAATCCGGATAGTCTAAAGCAAACTGCATGGCAATCGCGCCACCCATGGAATGCCCCGTGATGACAAAAGATTTTAACTCTATGGCTTGGGCAAATTCCCAGATATATTCCTTATAACTCTGTATGGAATTAATCGCTTCTCCTTCCGAAAGTCCATGGCCAGGAAGGTCGAGAGCAATAAGATGATAATCCTTGATACCGGATAGTTGATTTGCCCACTTCTCTCCAGTTCCGCCGGCACCATGCACACATAAGATGGTCGGTCTGTGGGAAATAGCTTTATCGTTTTGCCGGTAAAAAATATCTTTCCCTTGAACTTTAATGTAAGGCATTTTTCCCTCCTGCTTATAAAGTTTTTAAAAGCTATGATTACTCTAGATTGTTGATTTTTAACTCCGCCTTCTCACATATTACAACTGGATCAGACTGCACCACAGAAGCAACATCTTCATCCTTCTCTTTCAGGGATTCTCAAATCAAAGGGAGCAGCAAAAACCATACAAGATGTACCGAAAAGGTGATTGGATATCTGTCTGTAAAGCGGCAGGGACATAAATCCCACTCCTTTCAGGAACGATGCAGGCCATTCTCAAAAACATTCTCATTACAGATTATACCATGAATTTAAAGAGCAAAGACCATCAGGAGCATATACTTCCCCTTTGGGCATAAAAACGGCATAGAAGTTATCATTGTAAGGAAATTCCTATTATGCCTAATTAAATAATCAATTTAAGCTGAAGAGGGTACTAAATGAATACAAATGTAATGGCGACTATTCCTTTACTATCGATCGGGATTTGCTTTTACACATATACATATCAAGCCGGACAAACCTTATGCCGAGGATGTAGAAGACATGATTGAGCAAGCATTCGAAATTGGCAAACTCAAGGTTGCCTATAGATTAGCCTATATAGAGTCCAAGGGAGACGATTTTATCGTAGTGGACGGGATTAAGTTTACCAGTAGAGGTTTTCATTTCGCTTTGTTCTGGAAATAATTACAATATTAAAGTTTTATGTTATACTTATATTAAGTATGGGGGTGGTGAACGATGCAGGCGGAAGATATTATTAACTATTGGAGAGATTCATCAGATAAAGACTATCTTACAATGATGAATTTGTTCAAAAGTAAAGATTATCACTGGAGTCTATTCCTTGGACATTTAGTTATAGAAAAACTTCTCAAAGCGTTATTCGTTAAAAATGTTGCTGAAGAAAACGTGCCACGAACTCATAATTTGCTTTTACTAGCAAACAAAGCAGGGCTATCTACAGATAATACAAGGGAAGATTTACTTGACCTTATAACAACTTTTAACATAAGTACCAGATATCCTGATTACCAACAAACTTTCTATAAGAAGTGCACAGATACATACACCGAGGAAAGGATAACAGAGATTAAGGAGCTGAGATTATGGCTGATTTCGATACTAGAGAGCAACTAAATGCAATTATTTTCAAGTATGCAGCCAACCTCAAAAAACATTTGGATTTGCATAGCGTCTATCTTTTTGGTTCTTATGCAAATGGCAAAAATCGGCAAGATAGTGACATTGATGTCGCTGTAGTTGCTGAAGGCTTTTCAGGTGATATTATTGAGGATACACATATGTTAATGAAGTTAAGACGAAACATCGACAATAGAATAGAACCTCACCCCTTTTCCCTACACGAATTTACTGAGAATAATCCGTTTGTAAGAGAAATTATAAATAACGGAATAAAAGTTATTTAGTGCCTGAAATCTGATACAAAAAACTATTTATTGACCAAAGAATAGGTATCTCCTTTTTGGGAGGATACCTATTTTATCTTTTAACCAACAAAATCCTTGGGTATTCTTTACTGGTTAAAGTTAATGAGGATCTAATAAATTCACTCACCATATCTTCATGCCTTCGATTCGCTATTTTTACTGCCTCAAAAGGCTAAAATCGTTTGTCATTATCTTGCTTAACAAAAACCGCCGCCTTAGAATCAGTGAGAAAAGGCAAAAAACAGAAATCGCCATTATCATTGCGTTCATTCCTAAGGAGTATTTTTGAAATTTTATTTAGGGTAGGCAGAGAAGTTTAGGAGGCCATGGCTTATCTTTTTTGCGGCAATCCTTTTACCTTCTTTAATTTCATTATCATATGAATAGTTGTCAGATAAATAATAGCCATATTCAATGCTAAAGTTTGGGTCTGATTTTATCACTGTAGGAATACGGAGCGCTTGCTCATAGGCATCACGTAAACTTTGCTCATAATCATTTAAAGACATATTCTTAACATGAGAATAGAAATTTTGTTCTTCACCTTGAACCAGTCTTATTTTTGAGTCACCTTCTAAACCATATTCTAAATTTAATTTGTGCATAATATCTAGATATGGCTTAATTTCATTTATGTAATCAGGCGCTTTTAATATTGTTAAACTTAAAAGCATTAGACTCAAAGCCAGCACAGTAATAAAAAAACTTATTCTTTTTCACATTACATTCTCCTTAATCAGTTCCATAAGGTATTTGGCCCCACACAAAATGGAACAACTCCTAAAAAGACCTACTAGCCTACTTCAGGGACAGGTGATCAATCTTTGTGTTAACAGATAAGACATTAGCATATTGCCAGAAAATCGGGTTATATATTGAATACCCTGTTTTTTAATGTTTAGGATTCTTGTGATCTAATACTATTTTACTCAGAAAACTCGGTGCAAATGAATTCCTCCAAGGTCCCAATGTACTAACACCTCCTCCCTCTATCGCGTTGGGACTGAAAATTTAGAATTATCCTCACAATTTATGATAGCAAAAGCCCCCTCACTTGACTAGGGCTAAAATTTTTGCTTTGCAGTTGATCCGTCGTTGCTTTTAGGGGTTATTTCACGTTTATCTCTAGGATATGCCCTTATGCACCCACAAGCCTATACTCCCCGAGTAGCTAAAAACCAAAGGATACCTCCCTTTAAAAGAGAAGTATCCTTTTTCTATTTAGTCTATATCATTAGGTCTATTTTAGCTTATTCAAACTTGCGCAATCCTCTCAAGCGGTCCGCGTATCCTTGTCCTGGCCTTCCAGCTGAACGGACAGCAGCTTAGATACACCGGATTCCTCCATGGTGATGCCATAGAGAACATCAGCTGCTTCCATGGTTCCTTTACGGTGAGAGATCACCAGGAACTGGGTGGAGTCCGCCAAGCGGTGGATGTATTGAGCAAAGCGGCTGACATTGGCATCATCCAGAGAAGCCTCGATTTCATCAAGGATACAGAAAGGGCTGGGCTTCACCTTAAGCAAGGCGAAGAGCAGACCAATGGCTGTCAGAGCACGCTCTCCACCGGAGAGAAGGGAAAGAAGCTGGGGCTTTTTCCCCGGGGGCTGGGCGATGATTTCTACCCCCGTATCCAGGAGATTGGCCGGGTCCACTAAACGAAGTTCCGCATAGCCCCCGTTGAACAGCTCCTTGAAGACCACTTTAAAGGCTTCGTTCACGGCTATAAATCCTTCTTCAAAGCGTTCCGACATGGTCTTATCCAGTTCGGCAATGAGTTGATGGAGGGACTCATTGGCCTCTTCAAGATCCTGCCCTTGCACCGATAGAAAATCGTAGCGCTCCTGGAGCTTAGGATATTCTTCAATGGCCGCCTGGTTCACAGGGCCCAGCAGTTCCATCCTTAGTTTGATCTCCTGGACTCTGGACGCCAGCTCGGCACGGTTTCTTTCGCTTTGGTAAGACTGAGCCTCATCCCAGGTCAGAGCGAATTCTTCCAGCAAACGCTTGGACCCTGTTTCCCATTCGGCATCCCAGCGAGCGGTCTTCAGCTCCAGGTTATGCAGCTTTTGTTCCAGAGCTTGCTGCTCCTGTCTTTTCTTTTGGGCGAGGCCTTCCTGATCCATCAGCTCCTTGGACAGAACTTCCCGCTCTTTGCGCAAAGCGATGAGAACTTCCTGGGCTTGCTGTAGCTGCTCTCCCGCTTCCCTGCGGCGGCCCTCCCAGTCTTCTTGTTCGAAGGCCAGACGGGCTTTGCCCTCTTCCAAATCCTTTAGATCCTTGCGCTTGCGCTCCAAAAGATGCCGATTCTCCGCCAAAAGGGCCTGATCCTGCTCCAAGCGCTCCGCTGCCTGTTTCAGCTCCTGCTCCCACTTGGCTGCCTGTACTTTGGTTTGGGTCAGTCTTTCTTGCAGGAGTTCCATCTCCTGGCCGGCTTTTTGATTCTTCTCTTCTTGTAAAACCAAGGCCCCTTGAGCTTCTTTGATGCTTGCCGCAAGCTTGCTTTGCTCCCCTTCCCCAAGGGTTTTATGACTTTGCAGGTCATTCCGTTCCTGCTCTATCCCTGCCATACGGATGGTTAGGGCGGTTATTTCATCGCGAATCCTTTGCATCTGCTCCCGAAGATTAGCCTCTTGAGTTCTCAGCACCGCCATAGCGGATTTAAGCTCCTGCTCTTCACCCATAAGGCCTTTAAGGCTTTCCTCACCTTTCCGGATCTGGGCGCTGAGAGTCCCCGCCTTGACTTCAAGTTCTCTCTGCCGGGTACCTCTCTCTTCGCACTCTTTCCGGAGCTCTTCTATTTCCCGGGAACGCCCTAAGATGTTGGAGCCCTTCCTTTGCAAGCTCCCCCCGGTCAGGGACCCGCCTGGGTGAACCTGTTCCCCCTCCAGAGTCACGATGCGGGCCCGATAGCCCGAAGCTCGCGCTACCCGGGTAGCTGCCTCCATATCTGTAACGATGAGGGTTCTCCCCAATTGGGATTCGAAAGCCTTGCGGTATTTTTCCTGAAAGGCGATGAGATCCACCGCCACACCGATGAAGCCAGGGTCCTTAGCGGCCTCTTTGGCTACATTGGTTTTCCCCCCTTGAATCACATCCAGGGGTAAAAAGGTGGCTCGACCCAGATTGCGGCTTTTCAGATAATGAACGGCTTCCTTGGCGCCTCGTTCCGTTTCGGTCACGATATTTTGAATGCCTGCCCCCAGTGCAACCTCTATGGCTACCTCATAACGCTCTTCAACCTGAAGGAGATCAGCCAGGGTTCCACAGAGGTCTCCGCAGGCAGGAATATTCTTTTTCTTCGCCAGCATCAGCTCCCGGACACCCCGCTGATAGCCTTCCAAAGAGTCTTCAAGATTCTTAAGGGCATGATAGCGGGCTGATTTTTTCTCCAACTCCCGATGAAGCTCCTGGAGCTCCTTCTGCTCTGTTTTGCTTTGTTCACGGAGCTGGGTTATCTCCTGATGCGTCCTCTCTGCCTTGAGCCGGATATCTTTCTGTATCCCTTCCTGAGCTTCGATCTGCTCCCGGACATGGTCTTCCTGTTGCTCATAGGAAAGCAGACCGGTTTCTTTATCCCCTTTTTCTTTAATCAACTGCTGATGGGTTGAGTTCAAGGTATCCAACTGATGGGTAATGCGGCTTAATCCTGTGGTGGACTCGGCAAGCTTGCTTTGCAGATGGGAGAGATTACCTCTGAGGGTTTCGATTTCCTCTAAGCCATTTCTTGCTTTAGCCTCAGCTAAGCATTGTTCATCCTCGGCTAACTTTTGATTGGCCTGGTCCAAGGTCTTATGTAAGAGAGATTTTCTATCCTCCAAGGCTCTGAGTTGCTCTGCACTCTGGCGAACCTTCTCATCGTAAGTGGATAGTTCCGTGGTGACACGGTTTATTTGCTCACCGAGATAACCTTCCCTCTCCTGGCGGAGCCGCAGTTCCTGGATGATTTCATTGACCGCTTGATCCAATTGGTAGGTGGTCTCCTGCTGCTTCTGGATGTGCTCATCGAGAAGATTAAGCTTCACTTTATTGCTGAGAATCTCACTTTCCTTTTGGCCTAAATCCGCTACTGCCGCAGCGATAGCCAATTGAAGCTCTTCCGTTTCCTGTACCGCTGAGGCAAGCTTATTCCGAACTTCTTTCAGATCAAAGGCCACCACCTCAATCTCCAAAGCCTTTTGTTCTGTGGTTAATTCTACAGCTTCTTTGGCAATGGCGGCTTGCTCTTCCAAAGGTCCTAGTTGCCCTTCGATTTCTGCCAGGATATCCCTGATCCGTTCTAAATTGCGTTCCGTTTCATCCAAACGTTTAAGTGCTTCCCGTTTGCGCATGCGGTATTTGGTTATTCCTGAAGCCTCTTCGATCAAAGTCCGCCGATCTTCGGAGCGCTGATTGAGAAGCTCCTCTACCCGGCCTTGACCAATAATGGAAAAGCCTTCTTTTCCCGCACCGGTATCCATAAAAAGCTCATGTATGTCCTTAAGCCGGCAGGGGGAGCGATTGATAAAATACTGCCCTTCGCCATCCCGATAGACTCGGCGGGTGATGATCACTTCCTGATATTCCAGAGGAAAGATCCCTGTGGAGTTATCAAAAAACAGAGAGACTTCCGCCATCCCCACGGGGCGCCTGGCACTGCTTCCGGAAAAAATGATATCCTCCATCTTGCTGCCCCGGAGGTTCTTGGCACTCTGTTCCCCCAATACCCAGCGAATGGCATCGGCTACATTGCTTTTCCCGCTCCCATTAGGACCGACCACCACACTCAGGCCATGCCCCAATTCCAGCTTCACTCGGTCCGCAAAGGACTTAAACCCTTGGATTGTAATGGATTTCAAGAAAACAGGGAGAGTATCGGCCTTAGCCATGTTTCTCCCCCCCTAGCTCATCTAAGACTTGCTGGGCTGCCCGTTGTTCCGCTTCCTTTTTAGTCCGACCGATCCCTTTACCCCGTAGATTCCCCTGAAGGAATACCCCGGCTGTAAAACGCTTATTGTGATCCGGACCTTCTTCGGCAAGGATTCGATAGGTCACTTCCATCTCTTCCCGCTGCGCTTTCTCCTGAAGCATGGTCTTGTAATCGCCGTAGTTCCCTTGGGCCACCTCAGCGATTTCCTCCTTCAGCAAGGTCAGAACCACCCGCCTGGCCTCTTGGAAGCCATACTGCAGATAAACAGCTCCAACTATGGCCTCCCAGGCATCCGCTAGGATGGAAGGCCTCTCCCTGCCACCTGAGACTTGTTCTCCTTTACCCAGGAGCAATTCTTCCCCCAGCCGAATCTTCTTAGCGGTGCGGGCCAAGGTGCTCTCATTCACCACCGCAGCCCGCATCTTCGTCAATTCTCCTTCAGGTCGCTCCGGATAACTCAAGTAAAGATATTCCGCTACCACAAAATCCAAGATGGCATCACCCAGAAACTCCAGTCTTTGATTGTTTTCCAGACCGGATTGTGGATTTTCAAACAAGTACGAAGGGTGGGTCAAAGCAGTAGTGAACAAGCGATTGGGGGGATCGTCCAACTCCAATCGTTTCGCTAAGCCAATTCCTGTAGGAATCCGTTTCACGGTATCCGCATGATACTTATGGCGTTTATTCCCATGAAGATTATGCTTCGTTGTTTTTGCTGTACCCTGATGTTTCTTTTCCACCGTCATACTCCTTACTCATCAAAAACGTTTTAATACAATTGTAGCATTATGTCCTCCAAAACCAAAGGTATTTGATAAAGCAACGTGAACTTCTTTTTTCCGCGCGGTATTCGGGACATAATCTAAATCGCAATCCGGGTCAGGTTCCCCGTAGTTCATGGTGGGTGGAATCATACCATTCTTAATCGTCAAAGCGCAGGCAATGGCTTCGATAGCTCCAGCCGCTCCTAAGAGATGCCCTGTCATAGACTTGGTGGAACTGATGGCAACTTTTTGAGCAGCTTCACCAAAGAGAGCTTTAATAGCCGCTGTTTCTGCAGAATCGTTGGCCTGGGTTCCCGTGCCGTGAGCATTGATATAATCCACTTCTTCCGGCAATACCTTGGCCCCTGCCAAAGCTGCCTTCATGGATTGGATGGCCCCTGTTCCTCCCGGTGCCGGGGAAGTGATATGATAGGCATCGCAGGTGCTTCCATATCCTGAAATCTCTGCATAAATCCTGGCCTGACGCTTTTGGGCATGCTCAAGGGACTCCAGCACAAGGATTCCCGCTCCTTCACCCATGACAAACCCCGACCTTCTGGCATCGAAAGGACGGCATGCTTCCTTGGGGTTTTCCTTCTCTGTGGACATGGCCTTCATGGCACAGAAACCCGCAAAGGCCAAGGGGACAATGGGCGCTTCCGTTCCACCGCAAACAACTACATCGGCATAGCCATGCTCGATAAGACGCATGGCCTCTCCGATAGCATTGGTCGCCGAGGCACAAGCCGTGACAACGCTTAAGCTGGAACCCTGGAAACCAAATTCAATGGAAATATGACCTGCTGCCATATTGGAGATCAGCATGGGAACAAAGAAGGGACTGATTCTCCCCGGCCCCTTATTCATGAGGACCTCTTTCTGTTGTTCCAGGGTCGCGACCCCGCCCACTCCGGTTCCCACAATGCAGCTGGCTCGTTCCTTATTCACTTGCTCCAGATTTAACCCGGAATCCTGGACGGCCATTTTAGCCGCAGCCATAGCCAATTGGGTAAAGCGATCCATATGCCGGCTTTCTTTGCGATCCAACCAATCCGTAGGTTCAAAATCCTTAATTTCGGCTGCCACCTTGGTGGGCATGTCTCCCACATCAAAGCGAGTAACAACATCAATTCCTGATTGTCCTCCAATTAAGCTGTCCCAGAATTTTTCAAGGTTATTCCCGACCGGGGAAACCACTCCCATTCCTGTAATAACCGCTCGCTTCTTTTCCATCTTTATCCTCCTTTAATCGCACTATCGGAAAAAATAAACCCATCTCTTGTTTAGGCCCGGAGTATTTGTTCACGAATATCTTCAAAAATTTCATGAACCGATAAAACTTCTTTGATTCGGGAAAAATGGGCGCCTGAGAACACAAGACCTTCTTTCATATCCCCTTGCTGAGCTTTGATTAAACGCTCCATAATGCAAAAGTTCCGCTCACAATGCTTTAGACATTGATCACAGCCTATACGCCGGACATCCTTTCCTTCTGCCAAGGCATCCGTAAAGGGATTGCGGATTCCCCGTCCCGGCAAACCCACAGGGCTATGAAGGATGACTATATCCTCTTCCTGAGCGTCGATGAGATGCTGCTTCCATTCAGGAGCGGCACTGCTCTCGACACTGAGAGCAAAGCGGGTTCCCATTTGCACTCCGTCAGCCCCTAAGCGCAGAACCTCCACTACATCGTTGCCATCCATGACTCCCCCCGCTCCAATGACGGGGATCTTCACGGCCTCCTTAACTTCAGGGAGAATCTCCCGCATGGAGCGTTCCGTTCCTAAATGTCCCCCTGCTTCATTTCCTTCCACAATCACCGCTGCTGCACCGAGCCTTTCAGATAAGCGTGCCAGCTTCGCTGAAGATACGATGGGAACCACAGGAACTCCCGCTTCCTGGCCCCAGGTAAACATATCCCGGGAGAAACCCGCCCCGGAAACCAGCAGATCAATCTTTTCATCAAAGGCTGCTTTGACAAGCTGAGCAAACTCACGCACTGCAAACATAATATTAACCCCGATAATCCCCTTCGTGCGCTTCCTTGCTTCCCTGATTTCTTGTTTTAACTCCTCAATACTTAAACCGCTTCCGGCAATCAAACCGATTCCGCCTTCCTCTGCAACTGCCGCTGCCAAAGGAGCCATGGATACTCTAACGGCCATCCCTCCTTGAATAATGGGCATCTTGGCGATATGATGGGCAAGGCGCAGTTCTGGAATCTTCACTTAAGTTCCTCCAATCAAATCTAAAGCATTATGATACCAGTATTTTCCTCATCGAATGCTTAATGTCATTCTTCTATACTAAACCTTTCAGTACAAGAGACAGAGATCAGGGTCTACAAATTAGGACCTGATCCTAAAATTAGCTTCTAATTTACCCTCTTGAATTGAAAAGAATAAGGCTTTAAAGAAAGTCCCGCAGCATTCTACGGGACTCTCTATGTACTCAGGATTATTGGTTTTCCTTGATGTAATTTACTGCATCACCTACAGTACGAATTTTCTCCGCATCTTCATCCGGAATATCAAGATCAAATTCTTCTTCAAGAGCCATAATAAGTTCAACGATATCCAAAGAATCCGCATTCAGATCTGCGAAGGTGGTTTGTAATGTAATTTCATCTTCCTCTACCCCAAGTTGATCCACTACGATAGATTTCACTTTGTCAAAAACGCCCATGCTGCCTGTTCACCTCCTCTCAATGCTTGATGAAAAATTACATAGCCATGCCGCCATCTACGGCTAGGGTTTGCCCAGTGATGTATGAAGCTGCCGGTGAAGCCAAAAAGACTACCGTCTTGGCTATATCCTCAGGTTGACCCATTCTGCCCAGAGGAATCTGGGTCATGACCTGATCCTTGACCTCTTCTCCTAAGGATTCCGTCATATCTGTAGAAATATACCCCGGAGCTACGGCATTAACCCGAATCCCACGGGAGCCCAACTCTCTGGCAATGGATTTGGTAAAGCCGATGATTCCTGCTTTTGCCGCAGAGTAATTTGCTTGCCCTGCATTACCGCTAATACCTACCACTGAGGAGATATTGATAATGACTCCGGATCGCTGCTTCATCATGGACTTGCTGACAGCCTTGGTGCATAGGAAGACTCCTTTGAGGTTCGTATCGAGGACCGCATCCCAATCCGTTTCCTTCATACGCAGCAGCAAGGTGTCACGGGTAATTCCCGCATTATTGACCAGGATATCGACTTTTCCGTAGGTTTTAAGGGTGGTCTGAATCAGTCGTTCCACATCTTCAACCTTGCTTACATCAGCCTGAACCGCACAAGCTTCTCCGCCCAACTCCTGAATGAGACGAAGGGTCTCTTCTGCTTTTTCCCCATGTCCGGCATAGTTCACCACCACTTTAGCCCCTGCACGAGCCAGTTCCAAGGCAATGGCACGTCCAATGCCGCGACTTCCTCCCGTGACAATGGCTACACTATTATCCAGCAACATTTTATCTACTCTCCTTTAAATATGCAAGTAGCTTTTCCAGAGAAGATAAATCTTCAGCATTCATCAGGGTTACACTGGGGAGAATTTTCTTAACCAGTCCCGATAAAACCTTCCCCGGACCCAGTTCAATAAAGGTATCTACTCCTTGTTCTCCCAGGTAGCGAATGGATTGCTCCCAAAGCACCGCCCCGCTGACTTGTCTCACCAGACTCTCCACAATACTCCTTCTCTCCTTAACCTCTTCCGCATCAATGTTGGAGATCACAGGAGCACTGGGTTCCCGCCAATTCACGGCTTCAAGTACCGGGCGCAAATCCTTAGCAGCTTTCTCCATCAAAGGAGAGTGAAAAGGTCCGCTGACCGCTAAAGGCATGGCCCGTTTTGCCCCAAGGTCTTTGGCATAGTGACAAGCTTTCTGTACCCCAGAACTTTCTCCGGAGATCACGACCTGCCCCGGAGAATTATAATTAGCCGCTCCAACGACCCAATTTCCTTCCTCCCGTGCCTTTCGACATGCTTCCTCAACCTTAACATTCTCCAAGCCGAGAACGGCCGCCATGGCTCCTTTGCCCTCAGGGACCGCCGCCTGCATCAATTCTCCCCGGCGGCGCACAATCTTTAAGGCATCTTCAAGGGAAATACTCCCTGCCGCCACGTAAGCTGAATACTCACCCAAGCTATGACCGGCAAAGTAATCAGGGCGAATCCCTGCCTCCTGTAGCCCCCGCCAGGCCGCCACACTGGTCAGCAGGATAGCAGGCTGGGTATTGGCGGTTTTTTTCAATTCTTCTTCCGGCCCTTCGAGAAGGATCTGTATAAATTCTTCCCCAAGAACACGCTGTCCAGTCTCAAACACTTCTTTCCCCCAAGAGGTGGCAAAGAGTTCTTTGCCCATTCCTACATATTGGGAGCCTTGGCCAGGGAAAATGCATGCTATTTTGGCCAAATCCTTTTGCTCCTTTCACCCTTGAGTTTGCTTTTGGGGTTATTGTTTGGGCGTGTACTTCTTTGGTTTTTGCTCGGGTCACGTAGCTTTTCGCACATCGTTCACTCAAACACTCCAGGGCTGGTGCACTCGCTTTCTTAACAGCTGCGCCAAACCTCCGGGTAATACCTGATGTTAACCGGTGGCTCCGCTACGTTAAGAAAGCCTCGTTCATCCAGCCGCCCCTCCGTGTAAATCGTTCACTATTGTGCGAAAAGCTACGCTGTCGGGTCTTTAGTGTCTAACAGAAGAGCTCAGACTCTCTCCCGCCCGAAAAGCCGCTAACCTAATAAGACAGACCCAAGGATTTTGCTTTAAGGCAGAGAACGAATTTAAGCGAGCAGGTAAGCAATCTTCGCGAAAAGACTGCAGCGGAGTCGGGTTGGAAACAGGACGTTTCCAACCGCCCATTGAGAACAAGTGCGAAAGCAGTGCTTTCGAGGAGCGATTTGGGCGGCGTCCCGACGGAGCGGAGGTCTTGAGCGATTAGATTGCTCCGCGCGGCTTATGGAGTGAACGCCGAAAGCAAAATCCTGGAGAATCCCGGAGAATCCTAGAGATTCCGACTCAAACGCCCAGATAGAACTATCTCCCAAACCGCTGACTGAGCCGTGCGAGCTCCCGCTCAGCCCCCCGCATCACATCCTGAACAATATCAGCCGCCGGTTCAATCTTATGAACCGCTCCGGCGATTTGCCCGGACATCACGGACCCGTTCTGGGTATCTCCTTCCACCATGGCCAAGCGCAGCTTTCCTGCACCCATTTTTTCCAGAACGTCCGGAGCCGTTCCCGTTTTTTCCAATTGCTCGAATTCCCGGGTTAATTTATTGCCCAGGCAGCGGACAGGGTGGCCCGTGGAGCGCCCTGTAATGACAGTGTCCCGATCCTTGGCCTTGAGTATCATTTCTTTGACCTTAGGGGAAATGGTACACTCTTCCGCACACATGAAACGGGTTCCCATCTGTACCCCCTCTGCACCTAGAGCTAAGGCCGCCACCATTCCCCGTCCGTCGTAAATTCCCCCGGCGGCAACGATAGGAATACTTACGGCATCCACCACCTGAGGTACCAAAGGAAGTGTGCTGATCTCACCAATATGGCCCCCGGATTCCATGCCTTCAGCGATCAGAGCATCGACCCCCGCTTTTTCCAAGCGTTTGGCCAAAGCCACAGAAGCCACTACCGGGATTATTTTCGTTCCCACCTCTTTGAGCATGGGAATGTATTTTCCTGGATTGCCCGCTCCCGTAGTAATGACAGGAACCCGCTCCTCCACAATCACTTGCATCACATCATCTACAAAAGGAGACATGAGCATTACATTGACACCATAAGGCTTGCCGGTTACCTTTTTAATCTTATGGATTTCCTGGCGCAGCCAATCTGCAGGAGCTTGCCCGGCGCCGATGATTCCTAAGCCCCCTGCTTCCGACACCGCCGCAGCAAGTTCTCCTGTGGCTGTCCAAGCCATCCCTCCTTGAAAAATAGGATACTCAATGCCGATGAGATCACAAATTTTTGTTTTTATCACTGACTAAACCCCTCTCTTGGACCACTTGACTACGGCGGCTCCCCAGGTTAGTCCTCCGCCAAAGCCCACCATTACCATAATATCTCCATAGTTTAAACGTCCGCTCCGTGCCGCTTCATCCAGGGCCACAGGAATCGAAGCCGCGGACATATTCCCATATCTGTCCAGATTGACAATCACTTTCTTAGAATCAATACCCAGGCGTTTGATTGCCGAATCCACAATGCGGGTATTGGCCTGATGAGGAATAAGGCAATCCACATCCCCGATCCCTAAACCTGCTTTTTCCAGAGCTTTTAAAGCGGTCTCACCCATAACGCGGACGGCAAATTTGAACACTTCACTTCCAGCCATATGGATGGTATGCATTTTCTTTTCCACTGTTTCTATGGAGGCAGGGTGCATGGAGCCACCTCCCGGCATAGCTAAAAGGCTGCCCCCCGAACCATCCATACCCAGATCATAGCCTAAGAATCCATAACCCTCTTCCACTTGCTGCAAAACTGCCGCACCGGCTCCGTCCCCAAACAGGATGCAGGTTCCCCGGTCTTCCCAGTTCAAAATCTTGCTTAAGGTTTCGCCGCCAATCACCAGGGCATTTTTATAGATACCGGAAGCAATAAATTGAGCGGCAGTAGCTACTCCGTACAAAAATCCCGTACAGGCAGCCTGCATGTCAAAGCCTGCAGCCTTTTTTGCTCCGAGACGTTCAGCAACAATACAGGCTGTAGCCGGAAAAGTAAAATCTGGAGTTATGGTAGCGATGATAATTAAATCCAGCTCTTCCGGAGGTAGTTTTGCATCCTCCAAGGCCCGCAATGCCGCCTGATAGCAAAGCTCAGAGACCGGAGTCTCAGGATCCACGATATGCCGTTCCTTAATCCCCGTCCTGCTGACAATCCATTCGTCATTGGTATCTACCATTTGTTCCAGATCAAAATTCGTTAAAACCTTGTCGGGTACATATGAACCTGTGCCCACGATTCCTACACTAATCATGATGCTTCCTTCTTTCCTGAGTACAATAATCTATCAGCAGCCTACTCCTGTGGGACGGTAAATCGTGGCAATTCTTTCCTGATCTCCTCAATAAAACCGCTCTCAATACATTCTTTAGCTACGCGGATAGCATTAAATATGGCCTTCTCGTTAGAACTGCCATGGGAAATAATGCTGATGCCATTAACTCCAAGCAGGGGGGCCCCTCCATATTCCGCATAATCCATCATTTTGGCGATTTCTTTTAACCCGGGTTTAATGGCCAAAGCCCCCAGTTTACGCAGGGGTGTGGAGGTTATTTTCTCTTTAATCAGTTGAAAGAGCGCTCCAGCCAATCCTTCGGTGGTCTTTAATACCACATTCCCAACGAATCCTTCGCAGACTACCACATCCGCCGCCTGACCGTAAGGTATAGCCCGGCCTTCCACATTCCCGATAAAATTTAAGGGAGCTTTTTGGAGGAGGGGATAGGCGGCTTGGGTCAGTTCATTCCCTTTGGTCTCTTCCGTTCCAATATTTAAAAGCCCCACTTTGGGATTTTCGATACCCAGGATGCTCTCCGCATAAATGCTTCCCATCATAGCGTACTGGAGGAGATGTTCCGGTTTGGCGTCGGGATTGGCCCCCACATCAAGCAGGAGCTTTCCTCCTTCTAATGTAGGCAGCACGGTCACGATGGCCGGTCGATCAATCCCTTTGATGCGGCCCAAACCAAGTAAGGACGCCGCCATTTGCGCCCCTGTGCTTCCTGCACTCACCAAAGCATCAGCTTCTCCCTCTTTCACTAAACGGGTGGCCACAACGATGGAGGAATCCTTTTTTCTGCGCACGGCTTGAGCCGGATGCTCATCCATTCCTACCACCTCAGCGGCTTCCTTGATGCGCACCTTAGCCGGCAATTCACCCTGAGGCAGAAATTCCTTGATAAGCTCAGGTTGCCCGACTAAAATGATCTCTATATCAAAATATTCTATACTTCGCAATGCTCCTTTGACAATCTCTCCCGGGGCATGATCCCCTCCCATGGCGTCTACAGCGATTCTTATCATATGAACTCTCCCTTCTTACACTTCCAAGGGCTTTTCGACGGCAAAAACTACCCAAGTCCCGGTCAAAACAATGTCTTGGTTCACATGGGATGTAATCTCAACCCAGTACTTATTCCCTTTGCTCCGCAGGACTTTTCCCTCAGCCAAGACCATTTCTCCATAACGAACTGGACGTAAAAACTTCATATCCACGCTTCCTGTGACCACAATCTCTGCATCCACAAGGGCAATAGCCAGGGAATTGGCCTGAGCAAACAAATGATGTCCCCGAGTGACTCGTGCTTTGCTTAAAACCATGGATTCTTCAATCTTAAGTAGGGTGGAACCAGATTCTCCAATATGAAGCTCCCGGAGCTCCCCAACCAGCTCAGCTTCTCCTAAAGACTTTAGGGTGTCATAAGCTTCATGAGCGACAGCGCGAGTCCGTTCCCGAAGCTCAGGGATATTGAGTTCCGTCCGGTCCAAACGAATTGTGGAGACGCTTACCCCAAAATGCCTGGCAAGCTCTTCATCTGTAGAAAATGGATTCTTTTCAATTTCCTCTCGTAACGCTTGATGGCGTTCATGTTTATGATGTCTTGTCATAATACCACCAACTTTTATTATTTTACGACCTGGTACTAATATTATATCTTAGGTTGATTCTGATGACAAGCAGCAACCCTTCTACGAATCATGATACTTTAAAATTAGAAGAAAAACGACACAAAATACTAAAGAAAACCCGGCTTCGCCACGAAGGCACTGCCTTCGCACTTGTTGCTTTATATTTTCTGATAGTAAAAAAAAGAAGCCCACTTGGCTTCTCTCTTTTTACCTTATTCACCCATGGAAATAACTTCTTTGGCTTTATAAAAACCGCAGCTTGGGCAAACATGATGAGGCATTTTAGGTTTATGGCATTGGGGGCATTCGATGTGGTTTGGTGCAGTTAACTTCCACATAGCCCGGCGTTTACGTACTCTGGATTTGGATTGGCGATGTTGAGCAACACCCATTGATTACACCCCCTTTAAACTTTCGAATAATCAATCTTCACGAGACCAGTTGGCCAGTGCAGCAAAACGCGGATCAATGTTATCCTGGATACACTCGCAAGATTTTACATTAAGATTCGCACCGCAAACAGGACACAACCCTTTACACTCGGAAGAACAGATAAACCTCATTGGCAAGGCCAACACGATTTGCTCAAGAATATGCTCTGTGAGTTCGATCTCATCCTTATGGAAAATCAGCGCCGTCTCCAATTGCTCTTCCGTAGCTTGGGGAGCGAAGACCCATTCATCCTCATAATCCTGATGGATCTGATAGTGAAAAGGTTCGAGACAGCAGCCACACTGAGCCTTAATCTCAGTCTCAATCGACCCATTAACAACCAAAGATTTCCCCGTGTTGTTCACCTGAAGTTGAACGTGTACAGGAGCGACAAAATCCACCCCCTCAAGTTCAGATTCAAAGGCCGAAAAATCTTCCTTTAAATCAAAATGAGCAGTTCCATTTTCATCACGGCGAATTTGAGCGACATTAATATTCACAATGACCACTCCAATACACAACCATTATTATAATTTGCAGGATTTTCTTTGTCAAGGAAAACTCCTTACCCCTTCTTAACAATATCCAAAGTGTCCAAAGCAATCATCAGCTCTTCATTCGTAGGAATGACGAGTACACGACAGGTTGCCTCAGGTGTGGAAATATCAGTTTCTTGCCCACGGACTTTATTCTTTTCCAGATCCAGTTTGGCACCGAGGTATTGAAGGCCATCCACGACTGCTTCCCGCATCTCCGCGGAATTTTCACCTAAACCGGCAGTAAAGATAATGGCGTCTACCCCACCTAAGACGGCCGCATAGGAGCCGATATATTTTTTCACATCATGAGCAAAGACATCAAGCGCTAAGGCGGCACGGTAGTTTCCTTGATCACGAGCTTGTTCAATATCTCTAAAATCACTGCTCACTCCGGAAAGACCAAGCACTCCGCATTTCTTATTCAGGAAATCGTTGACTTCATCTGATGACAAGTTTTCTTTTTGTTGGATGAAGGAAACAATGGCCGGATCTAAGTCCCCGGAGCGAGTCCCCATCATTAAGCCTTCCAAAGGGGTAAAACCCATAGAAGTTTCAATGGATTTACCATCTTTAATAGCGGTAATAGAAGATCCGTTACCTAAGTGACAGCTAATCAGATTCAAACCTTCAACTGGACGATTGAGGAGTTTTGCTGCCCGTTGACTTACATATTTATGTGAAGTCCCATGAAAACCATATTTACGGATTTTGTACTTTTCATAAAGTTCATAGGGCAATCCGTAGAGGTAGGCATGAGGGGGCATGGTTTGGTGAAAGGCAGTATCAAAGACTGCCACTTGAGGCACTCCCGGCATTAATTTTTGACAGGCCTCAATTCCTGCAATATTGGGGGGATTGTGAAGAGGTGCCAATTCGATGCACTCTTCGAGAGCTTGCATGACTTCATCCGTAATCAATACGGAACTGGCAAATTTTTCACCGCCATGAACCACACGGTGACCCACGGAACCGATTTCCTCAAGACTTTTCACTACCCCATATTCAGGATTCACTAAGGCATCCAGAACCATTTGAATAGCTACCGTATGATTAGGAATTTCCGCAGTGATGATTTCTTTTTCCCCATCAGCCGGACGGTGTGTCAGCACTGCACCCGGAAGTCCGATCCGCTCCACTAAACCTTTTGCGATCGGTGTTTGAGTATCCATGTCCAATAATTGATATTTCAGCGAGGAACTCCCACAGTTAATAACAAGAATCTTCACTATTGATTACCCCCTATTTTTCTTTTCCACCCATTTTTTCTTTTGTCTCTTTTCTTTGTCTTTTTTCGCCCTAACTCACATCGTCTGAAAAGAGCTTTTACTCTAGGCAAAGTTCTTCTTTTTCATTTTACCCAGAAAGAGACTTTTTCTTTTGTTTTTTTAAAAAATAATACAAATTCGTGTGAATCTCTCTTTATATCATCACACGATAAAGGAAACTTGCATCTGGTGGAGTTTCAATTCCATCTGATGCCTAGTTGACTTATCCACGTAGTGGAAAACACCCTAATAAGTTTAACATAATTCGCTTGCATTTCAATAGTCAGTGGAAATTTCGAACAATTTCAAAAAGTTTCGACTTTGCTGCAGTTCTTCCCAAGGCAATGGCCTCTGCGGCCAAATCAAATTGCAAAACGCCTATATGGCCGACTTCGGGCTGTATCAGTACATCAGCCTTTTCTTTTTGAGTGCTGAAAGCCTCTTCCTCTAAGATTTCAAGAGCTTGCAGCATGACATCCATTGCCGTATTAAGCTTCGTGGAAAGCCCCTTCTTTACATCCACTGCCAATACTTTCTCTGCTCCCATGTCCTTAACCACTTGAATGGGCAAACGGTTTTTTACAGCCCCATCCACAAAGAGCCGACCTTGATAGGGATAAGGTTTGAAGACACCAGGAATGGAGATGCTGGCCCGCACAGCATGAGCTATACTGCCTTCCCTAAAAACAATCCCTTCCCCTGTTTCAATATCCGTAGCGACAATAGCCAAGGGAGTCTTCAGCTCTTCAAAGGTTAGGTTCTTGGTTAAAAGGCGCATAGCCTCAAGGATTTTTTCTCCTTTAATGAGGCCATCCCGAGATACGGAAAGATCCAAAAGCATCTTACTAAAACCCTGGTAAGTAATGAGCTGCTCCAACCGGTAGAGATCCGTCCCCGCTGCCCAAAGGGCGCCAAATACAGCACCGATGCTGCACCCCACGATATAATCTACCTTGACGGATTCTTCTTCCAGCACCTGCAAAAAACCCAGGTGCGCCAACCCCCGTGCTCCTCCTGCTCCCAGAACTAAGCCTTTGGCCATAGCCACCCCCCCTGTGATCAAAACTTCTTCTAATAGACCTCCTTTCTCCATATATATTTATGTGGAAGGGCGGGTGAGATATGGCTTCTATCTTTCGGGTTATTCCCTTTTTTCTTTTAGCCCTAGGAATGTTCTATTACCCACAAGAAGTGGTTCGTTCGGCAGCGGATGGTCTTTCCTTATGGTGGCATTACGTACTTCCTGCACTGCTGCCCTTCTTTATTCTTTCTGAACTCCTTCTTGCTTCCGGCTTTGTTCACTTCATGGGAGTATTGATGGAGCCTTTAATGCGTCCGGTATTCCGTTTACCCGGTCAGGCTTCCTTTGTGGTAGCTATGAGCCTCACCTCTGGTATCCCCATCGGGGCGATCCTTACGACAAGACTGTGCAAGGAAAATGCTCTCACCCAAATAGAAGGGGAGCGGCTCTTAACCTTTACCTGCAACCCCAGCCCAGGATTCATGTTTGGAGCTGTGGCTTCAAGTATGCTGTTAAAGCCGGAATTGGGAATCGTCTTGGTAGGATCCGTTTACTTAGGCAACCTCTTGGTAGGCATTCTCTTTCGCTTTTACGGAGCTCAGAAAGCATCCCCCTCGCCTGCTTCTGCCTCCCTCAGCCGAGCCTTTATAGAGTTAAGAAAAGCTCAAGGTCAGGATTTACGGCCTTTTGGTCAAATGTTCGGGGATGCAGTACGTCAAAGTGTCAATACCATCCTTGTGGTGGGAGGTTTTATTGTTTTTTTCTCTGTACTGGTGAATATGCTTGAAACCTATCACATAACTCATAGCATCGGCATCTTCATCCATTGGCTATCCGGCGGCTTGATTACCAGCCAGGAAGTCTCAGCTTTGATGAACGGAGTGTTGGAGGCAACCTTAGGCTGTCGTTCAGTTATAGACTCCTTTTCCAGCCTTAATCTCAAGGTTGGACTTCTTGCTGCCGTTTTGGGATGGGGAGGGTTATCCACCTTTGCCCAGGTCGCCAGCTTTACCGGTACTGCGGGTTTACGGCTGCTGCCCTTTGTCATAGGAAGGATCCTTCACTCCATCCTCGCTTTGGTTTTAAGCCAGTTGTTCTTAAATCTTATGAAGATCCCTGTCTTTGATCTACACCTCGCTCCCGGTCCCTCTGGGTTCATGGAGACCTGGCAAATGAGCTCTTGGGTTTTCTGTGGAATTATGCTCTTCTTCTTGCTGCTCAGCCTGGGAATCCGAGTCTTTTATTCACTGAAATAACTTCTGATTTCCATGATATCACATTTGTAATAAAATGCACATACTCTAGCCTGAAAAAGGGTACCCTTGGGTATCCCTTATTCTCTTGCCTCTGCGGCTTTGTCCTCTGTGAGGATATACGAAACTAGGCTTCAGAAACAAGTGCGATAGTTCCACCGGAACTATCGGGAGTCAAGACTCCACCTGAGCTGAATTTCCTTTATCGTTCGGCTTTTCCCTTTGATCACGTTTGGCCAGATTCCGCAGTTCCTCCCGATTGCGGCGGACTGCCTGCAGCGTCTCAGCCACATTTTGTTCCACTTGGAGGAGCATTTCATCGGTGTACTGAATGGCACCTAATTTAACTTCTTTAGCATAAACCTGGGCTTGACGGGCAATATCTTCAGCGTAAACTTGAGCTTGCTTCACAACCTCGCTCTCTTCAGCCATTTTCTCTATGTAAGTTTTTCCACGTTCCAGCAGTCGCTCTGCTTCCGATTGAGCCTCATCTATGATCTTTTGTCTTTCCGACAATACCCATTTGGCGTTCTGAAGCTCCTCAGGAAGAGCGGCTCTTACCCGATCAATCAAATCAAAAACCACATTATCATCTACCAATACTTTTCCGGTCATCGGGATCTTCGTTCCCCGATCCACGATTTCTTCTAATTCATCAAGTAATGCTAATACATCATTTTCCAAGGCTATCCTCTCCAATCTGTTCATTCCATTCTTTGCAGATACCAGATCTTTGTATCTCCGTATTCCCCTGTTTTTTTAATTTCAAAGGGTTCGTAACTCTCCAGATTTTCATCCTTTGCCGTTTCGACGATGATCACACCCGAGTAGGTAAGCCGGCAAGGCTCCGCCAAAAGCTTTATGGCTTTCTCCGCCAGGCCTCGATGGTATGGCGGGTCAATAAAAATCAAATCAAAGACCTCTTCTCCATGCTGCTCAAGATAAGTAAAGGCATCCATAGTTACGAGCCTGGCATTTTCTACCCCCATATGTTCAATATTCTCACGAATAATGTGTTGCGCCGTGTGGCTTTTTTCAATCAGTACCGCTTCTTTTGCCCCCCGCGACAAGGCTTCCAGAGCTAAATTTCCCGTGCCTGAGAACAAATCCAAGACTCGGGCACCTGCGATTTTTTCCCGCAGCACATTGAAAATAGCTCCCTTAATCTTGTCGGCTGTTGGCCGGGTGTTCATTCCGGGAACAGTTTTCAGACGCTGCCCACGGTAATATCCGGCAATAATCCGCATATAGTCTTCACTCCGTTCGAGTGGGGTTGTACAGAAAGTATCAATTTTATTTCAGCATAAGTATAACACAATCTTCTAAATTCTTCCCTAAAAATCTTGAATAAAAGCATTTTTGCTGTAAATACTAAAATTGGTCGTCGAGATTTTTAATTCGGGACCTTTCCCCCATCCAGTTCTTCCTTTCGTTTTCTCCTCATTGGTCACTGGTCGCGAGGGCCAGTGATTTTTTTTACACTATCAGAAAGTATAAACTTGCGTTATATACTTTCTAAGCATAAGGGCAACCAACGACTTCGCTTCACTGGAGGTATGGGTTAAAGGCTCGGCGAAGCCGGGTTTTCTTTAACGGATATTGAAATTTAAGGAGGATACTATTTTGGAAAAAGCAGATCTACTTCGCGCCTTTAATGTTAATATCGATCTGGCCGTTGAAGCCCATGAATTATTGAGGGGAGATGCGGAAACCGAGATACCGGGTGTGAGCATGGAGAAAGAAGAACTTGAACATGCCACTGTGACAACGATTAAAATTTTGAATGAGCAAGGGATTCAGGAAATGGGACGCCCCAAAGGAACCTATATCACCATCGACGTCCCGGAGGTTCATGACAACAATTACTTAATCCACCAGGATATTACCAAGACCCTCTCCGATAAACTTTCTGAGTTAATGAACTTACCCGAAGAAGCCAGCATTCTCTTAGTCGGCTTGGGCAATTGGAATGCCACTCCCGATGCTTTAGGTCCTCAAGTTATTGATAAAAGTCTTGTAACTCGTCATTTATTTAATTATACACCGGAAGAACTGCGGGGCAAACTGCGGAAAGTCAGCGCTATAGCTCCCGGAGTTCTGGGTATCACCGGCATCGAAACAGCCGAAATCATTCGCGGCATCGTGGAACATGTTAAGCCCGATCTGGTGATCGCCATCGATGCTTTAGCCGCAGGCTCCCTGGAACGTATCGGGACGAGCATCCAAATCTCCGATACGGGAATTTCGCCGGGTGCCGGTGTAGGGAATCGCCGCACAGGAATCAATGAAGAGACCTTAGGTTGCCGAGTCATCGCCATCGGTCTTCCTACTGTCATGAATGCTGCGATCATCGCCAACAATTGTCTGGAATCCCTTCTGGATGAGTTAAAGACCAGTCCATCTCTTTACCGGCTTTACAAAGAATTCAGCCCCAAATCCTTTGAGCAGATTCTGGAAAAAGCTCTGTATCCCTATCACAACAATCTCATGGTCACTCCCAAAGAAATCGATTCCCTGATTGAGACCACCGCCCGGATTATCGCCGGAGCTTTAGGCATGAGCCTCCATCCCGGTATCAGCGTCGAGGAATATCAGATGTATATGCAATAACAAGAAGAGAGCGATAACTTCGCTCTCTTTTGCTGAATCCATACTATTAGGTATTAGGGAACTTCTTATGCTTACGATTTGCGATGCCGATTTCCTGAGCCACTTCATACTTGAATTGCTCTAAAGCAGCACTGAGTACAGGTTGATTTGTTTGTTTGGTATCTGCCATACGTAAGCCCTCCTCTTATTTTCTTTAATTTTAGGGCAGACCTACATCGCCGCCCTAATCAATTTACTTCACTTTACTTTTATTATCTTCTAAGAAGGTCATAATATTCCCGACAATAGCTGGTGAAGCTGGAATTTAATGAAGACCAATGTCTTCTAAAGAAAAAAATTGATCGCATTCTTGCCATACTCTGGGATAGCGGTCAGGGTGGGCGAGAACTTTTTGTGCCAATTGATAAGCCTGTTCCACAAGACGCCCATCACGGGACAAATCTGCCAGACGTAATTCCATAATCCCATGCTGCCTTGTCCCCAGCAATTCTCCTGCTCCCCGGATCTTTAAGTCTTCTTCGGCAATCTTAAAGCCATCCTGAGTCTCACAAAGAACATCGAGACGGCGGCTGCTTTTCGCATCGGACAAGAGGAAACAATAGGACTGCTCCCCGCCCCTGCCCACTCTTCCTCTGAGCTGGTGCAACTGGGCTAAACCAAAGCGTTCCGCTCCTTCGATGACCATCACGGTAGCATTGGGAACATTGACTCCCACTTCCACCACAGTAGTGGAGACCAGGATATCTACTTCCCCTTTCTGGAAGGCCGCCATGATCTCTTCTTTTTGAACCCCTTTCATACGGCCGTGAAGCAAACTTATCCGGCGGTTAGGGAACCGCTCCTGCAAGGATTCAAACCGCTCTGTAGCCGAAATCAGATCTACGTTTTCCGATTCTTCCACGAGAGGACATACCACATAGATTTGTCGGCCCTTTTCCATCTGCTCTTCCATAAACTTTTCCAGGCTTGACCGACCCCGTTCCGTTAATTTTCGCGTCATGATGGGCTTACGGCCCTGGGGCATTTCATCCAAAGCGGAGAGCTGGAGATCGCCATAGAGGGTCAGGGCCAATGTCCGGGGAATCGGAGTGGCGGTAAGAACCAGGACGTGAGGATTCTCACCTTTGGTCTGGAGGGAAGTTCTCTGCTTCACTCCAAAACGATGCTGTTCATCGGTAATGGCTAATCCCAGGGAGTGAAATTGAACACTTTCTTGGATTAATGCATGAGTTCCGACGATGACATGAGCTTTGCCGTAGGCTATTTCGGCAAGAATCTTATCCCTTTCACTTTTGGTCTGACTGCCCAAAAGGCAAACAACATGAAGCCCAAGGGGGTTAAAGGCAGCCTCCAGAGATTGGTAATGCTGTAAGGCTAAAATCTCAGTGGGAGCCATCATAGCACCCTGGTAGCCTGAACCTACAGCCATCAATAAGGCTGCCATAGCCACTGCCGTCTTGCCTGAGCCCACATCTCCCTGGACCAGACGGGCCATACCCTGTGTATTGGCCATATCCCGAAAGATTTCTTCAATTACCCGCTTTTGGGCATGGGTCAGTTCAAAGGGCAAGTTCGCGAAAAACTTCTGAACCAAGCTCTCTCCGCCCTTGAGCTGAGGGCTGTTTTCCCTTTGTACCCCAGCTCTTAAGCGTGCGACGGCCAGTTGCAGAAAAAGGACCTCTTCAAAAACCAATCGTTCACGTGCCTGACCCAAACTGTGGAGGGACCGGGGAAAATGAATCTCTTGATAGGCCTGGGCACGGAGAACCCATCCTTTTCCTTCCTCTGGAGGTAAAAACTCGGGAAACAGCTCCGGAGCCTGATCTAAAACTCCCTGAACAATGCTTCGTATCACTTTGGAGGAAAGCCGGGCTGTTTCGGAATAGACGGGAACGATACCCGCCGGCTGTGCTGCTCCCGCCTTTTGAATATCGGTAGCCTGGATTTCAGGAACCCGCTGCTGCCACCGGACCTTTCCCGTAACAATAACGGGCGTTCCTACGGGGAATTGTTTGAGGATATAGGTTTGGTTAAACCAGACTCCGTAGACTAAGCGGCCATCCTGCTCAATGCTGAGCTTAACCACCTTCATCTTACCCCTGGCGATTTGCCCGGCCACTACTTTTCCAGCAACGGATGCGAATTCTCCATCCTTAAGTTCCCCAATACGGCGCAAACTTCTGTCTTCATAACGACGGGGAAAATAAAAAAAGAGATCCTTTACCGTATGTAAACCGATTTGGGCCAGGAGCTTCGCCCGTTCCGGCCCCACTCCTTTAAGAAACTGCAAAGAGCGGGGTGGAGTGGGCCTGGTGAGTCTCTCTTTTTTATCGGAGCCGGGGGGCTCGGAGGCAGGGGGGATATCCGATGGCTTCGGTTGTTGCGGTTGTTTAGATATGCCTGGCCCGCCATATTCCAGGTTTACAGGTTTCAAGGAATCATAAACCGGAGGAGCTTGGCCTTGAGCCTCTAATTCCTCATGTTCTTCGATAAAGCGGCGAAGATGGGCTAAAGCCTGACGGCGCTGTAAAGGGCTCCAGTCCTTATAGTGGTTGGTAATATCCTTAAGTACATTAAAATCTCCGTCCTTCTCCAATTGCTCCAAGCGACTGAGAATCCCTTTTAAAAAGAGATGAAATCCACCGATGACTCCCGTATTGCAGCAGCCTTGTTTTTCTTCTGCGGCAATCGCTCGTTGGAGATGATTCAGGACTATTTTTCCTTGGTTTCCGATCATAAGAATTCCGCCTGAATTCTTTGCCCGGTTGGGGTGATGGCTAATCCTCCCTGAGCCGTTTCCCGGAGAGAACAGGGCATACTTTTACCGATTTCGTTCATGGCATCAATGACTTCGTCTAAAGGAATCGCACTTTCTATTCCAGCCAAAGCCATCTCCGCTGCGGTAAGAGCCACTGTGGCTGCGGTAGCATTGCGTTTGACACAGGGGACTTCCACAAGACCGGCTACAGGGTCACAAACCAGACCTAGGAAGGATTTGATAGCTATGGCTGCAGCGTGGACACAAGCTTTGGGGCTCCCCCCTGCCAATTCTGCTGCTGCCGCTGCGGCCATTCCCGCAGCGGAGCCGATCTCGGCCTGGCACCCACCTTCCGCTCCTGAGACATTGGCCCGGTCGGCAATGATCATGCCGATTCCGGCAGCACAAAAAAGGGCCGTCACCACTTCTTCCTCGGAAGATCCAAGGGCTTCCTCAGCAGTTAGAAGTACTGCCGGAAGTACACCACAGGACCCGGCCGTAGGAGATGCCACGATTTTACCCATACTGGCATTGACCTCCACCACCGCTAAGGCTCTGGCGATAGCTCCATTGACTCGCTCTCCGATTAAGCTCTTTCCTGATCGACGTAGAGTTTCTACTTTAAGGGCTTCCCCGCCCACCAATCCTGATAAGGACTTTCTTTCTCCCGTCAGTCCGCTTTGAACAGCTTCCCTCATAACCTGAAGATTGACGGCCATTCTTTTTCTTAACTCATCCTGACTTTTCTCTGCCTCTTCAGCTTGCTCCTTCAAGACGATTTCGCCAAGCGTCTTCCCTTCTTCTTCAGCCAGGGCTAGATAATCCATGGTGGAACGCATGAACTTCCCTCCTAATACACCCTTCGGTAGTTAGTTATTTGTATAAAAACAAGGATTGATCTGAATACCATTATTCCAGGGGTTCTATAGCCATGGCCTGGTTCACAGCCGGAAGCTTCTTGATCAGAGCCAAGGCTGCCGGATCGATGGCTTGATCCGTCTCAATAATCATCAGAGCGTGAGCCCCTTTTTTCTCCCTGGAAACTCGCATTTGGGCGATATTGATCTGAGTTGAGGCGATCAAGGAAGTGACCTGGGCTACCACACCGGGCAGATCCTTTTGCAGAACCACTAAGGTATGATAATCCCCCATGATCTCTACCTTAAATTGATCAATTCCGCCAATGATTATCCGGCCGCCGCCTATGGAGGAACCCACGACTTCCACCTCTTGTCCCGCCTTGGCTTTTAACCTGATCTTGACAGTATTGGGATGCACATCTCCCAAGTCTCCCGTATTAAAACTAACGGCGATTCCCTGCTCTTTAGCAATCTCTAAGGCTTGGGGGATCCTTTCGTCGTCCGTATGCATTCCTAAAAGTCCGGCAGCCAAAGCGAGATTTGTCCCGTGCCCCTTGCCGGTCTCCGCAAAGGAGCCATGAAGGGTTAACACAGCTTCAATGATCTGACCGCCGCATATCTTTCTGGCCATGGCCCCCAGCCGTACCGCTCCTGCAGTATGTGAGCTGGAGGGACCGACCATAACCGGGCCGATCAAATCAAAAACGGTACTCCGTCCCATAGCAATCTCTCCCTACTCATCGTCTTGGTCTTCATTGTAAAAACCCCTCCGGATGGCTCCGGAGGGTATTGTTCATTGCCTATTATTCTACCCCGAAAATATAATAATACAGGGGTTGATGGCCGGGATAAAGCTCCAGCTCGATATGGGGAGCTTCAGCTTCAATCCATGCTCTAAGCTCTTCAGCTTGTTCTTCGGAAACGTCTTCACCGTAGAAAACCGTAAGCAAATCATGTTCTTTCCAATTCATTTTGCTCAAGGTCTCTTGGGCGACCTGAAGGCGTTCTTTTCCCGTAACTTGGATAATATCTTCAACCAGGCCCAGGATATCCCCTGCTTTGATCTCTAAGTCACCAAACTGAGAATCCCGGACAGCATAAGTGACTTCTCCTGATTTGATCAGGGACAGCCCCTCTTCCATATTCCTGGCATTCTCATCAGCCTCACCATAAGGATTATAATTGACTAAGGCGGAAATACCCTGAGGGATGGATTTGGTCGGGATAATAAACACATTGCGATCTGTAACAATATCTTGAACTTGGCGGGCAGCCATCACGATATTGCCGTTGTTAGGCAAAATATAAACATTTTTAGCGGGAACCTTGCGAACCGCTTCCACTAAATTCTCCGTGCTGGGATTCATAGTTTGGCCGCCAAAAATGACTTCATCCACACCTAAGCTTTTAAAGACCTCTGCAATCCCTTCACCCATGGCTACCGCCACGATACCGTGCTCTTTCTCTTCCCTGGAGCCAGGTTCTTGCTCTTGACCGGTTCTTTCCAGGTTTTCCTCCGGAATTTCTTCCATCTTTTGAGCATGGGCCATCGCTTCATTTTGGGCTAACATATTATGAATCGCTACCTCATGAAGGGATCCCCATCGGATGGCATAATCCAAAATCTGTCCAGGATTCTTGACATGAACGTGAATCTTTACCACTTCTTCTGTGCCTACAACCAAAAGGGAATCTCCACGCGCCATTAAGTCTTCACGAATTTTTTCAACTTGGAGGTTCTTGCCTTTAACTAAGAATTCCGTACAATATGGGAACTCCAGATCCTCTACTGCAGTAATTCCCCGCATCATTTGGGGTTCAGCTTGTGGAGCGGAGCGAACTTCCTCCTCTTCAATCTCCTGGCCTTCCAGTGCTGCAATCCAACCACTCAATATAATGAGAAACCCTTGCCCTCCAGCGTCCACCACCCCGGCTTGCTTCAAGGTGGGAAGCATATCCGGTGTTTTCTCCAGGGTAAGCTGTCCGCGCATATAGGCATCCTTCAGAACCTTCAAAGGATCTGAGCCTTGTTTGGCGCTGCTTTGTGCCCCTTTCGCCACTTCCCGGGCTACCGTCAGAATAGTTCCCTCAACAGGTTTCATTACGGCTTTATAGGCAGTGTCTACACCCATCTGTAATGCCTGGGCGATTTGCTGCCCGCCGGCTTGTTTATGCCCCTCAAGACCTTTAGCAATACCCCGCAGAAGCTGGGATAAAATAACCCCGGAGTTCCCACGAGCGCCCATCAGGGAACCCATAGAGACTGCAGCAGCGACTTCAGCTATGGTCGCCCCCGAAGTCTTATCGGCATCCTTCACAGCCGATTGAATCGTAAAATTCATATTCGTTCCGGTATCACCATCAGGTACGGGGAAAACATTCAATGCATCCACATCATGCTTCTTACGTTCCAATGCTCTCGCACCGGAGCGCATCATTTGTTTCCACTGTTGTCCTGTAATCATATTGCCTATATCTCCATTCAAAATAATCCCCCTACTCTTCAGAACCTATTCCAAGACACGGACACCTTGGACATTGACATTGACTTGCGCTACCTTTAGGCCGGTTAGATTTTCAGTGGTATAGCGAACCCTTTCTATAACATTGGCAGCCACCTCAGAAATCTTAACTCCATAACCTACAATAATATACAAATCAATGACGACCTGATTATCATCGATGGATACGACAACTCCACGGGCTAAATTTTCGCGGCCCAGGAGCTCGGAGAACTTATCCGAAGATTTTCGGGAAGCCATCCCCACAAGACCATAACATTCGACTGCAGCAGCGCCGGCTATCGTCGCAATAACCTCTTCAGAGATATCGATTTTCCCCAAATTATTATTAATCTCTTTACCCATATACAAGGACCTCCCTTTATCGGCATGTGTCCATATCGTCACTATTTTACCAAGTATTAATGAAATGTTCAAAGAAAATTATGCTAATACGCAATTAATATTATATCTACGGTTTTATTATATTCAACTTGTACAGTTTTTGGATATATTTCAGGGAAATAAAGCCGGTAAAAAAGATTTAACTATCTTTCAACGAAAAGGTTCGGAAAAACCTTGCCAATCCAGTAAACATTTGATAGAATACATAGGTATCATTTCCGGTGTAAAGGAGGTAAGAGCATGGCTAATGTATGTGCTATTTGCGGAAAAGGGGTTGCTTCAGGTATTCAGGTCAGCCACTCCCATATCCGGACAAAGCGGACTTGGAAACCTAACCTGCAAAGGGTTCACGCCATCGTCAACGGCACTCCGACCCGGATCAGTGTTTGCACCAGATGCTTACGTTCCGGTAAAGTTCAACGTGCAGTATAATGTCTCAATTCCATCACATATAATGTAAACTTGGCTGATATCGTTATAACGGTATCAGCTTTAGTTTTTTAGAGCCCGAGGAAACTCGAGCTCTTTTCCTTTTAGCTTGCCCCCAAAAAGATCCTATAAGCTAATTCTCCAGGATTTTGCTTTACACCGGTCGCTCCATAAGCTGCGCGGACAAAACTAACGCTCAAGCCCTCCGCTGCGTCGGGTGCACCTGCGCCGCTAAGTAATCTCCGTGGCGTGGCGGCTTGGGCGAAACCCTCACCCGGGTTTCGTGGCTAAATCGGCTCCTCGAAAGCACTGCTTTCGCACTTGTTCTCATAGCCGGTTGGAAACGTCCTGTTTCCAACCTTTCTCCGCTGCATGCTTTTCGCGAAGTTTTGTTTCTGCTCGCTTAAATCCGCTCTCTTCTGTAAAGCAAAATCCTTGGGCTGCTTTTCGGGTTTTTACGTTCGTGCATGCGGGGCTTTGTAGGGTAAGTTACGCGACGAGCAGCTTTTTCCGTCTTTACCGACGCCGCTTGAGCGGCATGGTCGGCTATTCGCCCGGGAAGGCCTCCAAAGAGTGACCCAAAGAACCTTAAGTGTAGCTTACATCAAGCCCAAAACAGGGCTGAAAAGAGCCAAAAGACCCTCAAGTGTAGCTTTACGCACAAAAGCGAACGAATTTAGCGGAGGGGCGTCCGGGTGAACAAGGCTTTCTTAACATAGGCGAGCCACCGGTTTACATGCAGAAAGCAGCGGGGTTTGGCTCGACTGTTAAGAAAGCGAGTGAACCAGCCCCGGAGCTATGGAGTGAGTGTTGTGCGTAAAGCTACACGACCCCAGCGGCTTCTTCACTTCACCGATGACGCCATCGCATGAAGCTCTACTTCACCTGCTCATAAAGCTCACGCAGATCCTCTTCGTTGAAACGGTAATGCTCATTGCAGAAATGGCACACGAGCTCAGCCTGTTTGTCCTCGAGAAGTTCTTCAAAGCCTTCTTTCCCGATACTGATCAATGTCTCGCTTACCCGTTCTTTGGAGCAGGTGCATTTGTATTGCACCGGCCTTTTTTCCAGAACACGATAGTCCAGATCTCCTATGAGCTCCCGGACTAATTCTTCCATAGTGGTACTGTCTGCAGCAATTTGACTGATACCTTGAATCCGAGCCAGCAGTGCTTCCAGAGCTTGGACACTCTCTTCAGAGGCATTCGGTAATAATTGGAACAGCATTCCGGCAGCTCCAGCCACATGGGAATCCTTCCCTACCATCACGCCCAGAAGGGCGGCGGATCGTACCTGCTCAGAATTAAGCAGATAATGAACCAAATCATCGGCAATTTCTCCACTGACCAAGGGAACCATCCCTGTATAGCTTTCCCCATTGGCCAGGCTGCGGCTTACCACAAATTCTCCGGCACCTACGGCACCGGATACATCCAGTTTCCCTTTAGAGTTTAAAGGGAGCTCCACCTGAGGTTCCTGAACATAGCCTCGAACCTCTCCTTGAGGGTTGCCTACGGCAACCACCCCTCCCAAAGGGCCATCCCCAAGAAGCCGTAAGGTAATGGCCTCCTCTGCTTTCATCGAGCTGGCCAGGAGCAAGGATGCTCCCATAAGCCGTCCTAATGCCGCGGTGGCTACAGGTGTTGTGTGATGGCGGTTAGCCGCCTCTTCCACAGTGTTGGTCATCCCTACGGCAACCCAGCGAACCTCTCCATTTCCCAGGGTGCCCAGCCATAATTCATCTGAATATTTGTTGTTCATCTTTTCTATCAACCTCATTCAACACAATTGCTTTATTCGTAAACACAAGTTCTTTGTCCATTGATCACTATGGATGGACCGAATTAAAACCCACGAATCATCTTATGTTATCAGGGCTCAACATGACGATCAGAGCCGTTCCTTCCGAGACTTCTACTATTGCATCTTCCCCCAAAAAAACATTGCTTATCCCTCGGGGAGATTCTTGATACAAAATCTCTTGATAAAGAGGATAATAGAGGCCCTCGGTCCGCACGACGGCCTTTTCCGTCACAGGTATAACCGATACTTTTTGCCCTTTTTTCCCTATCAATTTTCCTTGCCCCTCCAAGAGCCAAAGCTCTTGATCAGGCCCTTTCATGCGAATCCGAAATCCTCTTTTTAAGAAGCCCCGCAAAAGAAAGAGATTCCCCAACAAATGATCGATTCGCCCTCCAATTGCCCCCAGCAAAAAGATCTCTTTGATCTCCTGGTCTTGCGATCCTGCCTTTTCCTCCTGCTCAATTAGTTTGGCAGCATACTCCAAAGCCAGCTCCAGGTCTGTCTCATCTTTTTCGGCGGGATAGCTAAGGATAGCAGTTCCCTTTTTACGACAGATTTCCATGGTCTCAGGCTCAGTGGAATCGAGATCACCGACCAAAGCATCCGGAATATAGTCCGCTTGGACGATATGATTCCCCCCACCGTCCGCCGCGATAAGCCGGTCATAAGAAGCCAGCTCCCGTTTACCCCATTCCTGATCCCATTCTCCATTGGCTACTACGGCAATTCTCACCTTACGTCACCCCTTATAACCTTGGGCGGCTTCCCGGAGCTCTTGAACTGCTCGGGCTGGATCAGGATGGGCAAATACCGCCGCCCCGGCAACCAGGACATTGGCCCCGGCTTTGACCACAGCAGGAGCCGTGTCAAGATTGATTCCTCCATCTACCTCAATTGCGCAGGAAGATTGCATCTGATCGAGATGCCGATGAAGAATTTCGATCTTGGGAAGAACCGCGGGGATAAACTTCTGCCCCCCAAAGCCCGGATTAACGCTCATAATCAAAACCATATCCAATTCATCGAGGATGTACTTAAGCCCATCCAGAGGTGTAGCCGGATTAATGGAAACCCCTGCGGTAAGACCCAATCCCTTAATCTGTTGGATAGCACGATGGATATGAGGCGTTGCTTCCAAATGTACAGTAATATGATCCGCCCCGGCTTTAGCAAATTCCTCAATATAGCGTTCCGGATTCTCAATCATTAAATGAACATCGAAGCGCATCTTAGAATGAGGCCGCAGAGCTTTAACCACTAAAGGACCAATCGTAATGTTGGGGACAAAATGCCCATCCATCACATCAATATGTAAGACCTCAGCCCCTGCTTTCTCTACTAAGGCGACTTGATCCCCTAAACGGGCAAAGTCTGCCGATAAAATGGATGGTGCAATTTTTATCATCCTAATATCTCCTCTCAGCTGCAATAACTTCCTCTAAAAACTGACAATAGTGTTCATAGCGGGATTGTTGAATTTCTCCTGCTTCCATCGCAGCTTTTACTGCGCAATTCGGCTCCTTATGATGCTGGCAATCCGCAAAGCGGCATTCTCCTGCATCCTGAAACTCCCTGAAATAATCCGTCAGTTCTTCCCGCTTCATATGGGGAAGATAGAGAGAAGAGAACCCAGGGGTATCGGCCAACAGCCCTTCCCCGCAAACCATAAGTTCCACATGGCGGGTCGTATGACGGCCGCGTTTCAGCTTGCGGCTGACATCCCCGGTTTTTAGTTCCAAGCCGGGGGATAAGGCATTCACAAGGCTGGACTTCCCTACACCGGAAGGACCTGCCAGAACGTTCACCTTGCCGTTGATATGCTCTTGCAATTCAGCCAATCCTTCCCCGGTCTTTGTGGACACCTTGACCAGCTCATATCCCAGCTCCCGATAGAAATCCAACCCATCTGCCGGAAAGGTATTTCCCGCAGTGTTTTTTTCCTCCAGGCTCCCTAAGTCGATTTTATTTAATATGATAATGGGTTTAATCTGAGATGCTGCAACTTGAACGATGAGCCGATCGAGCAAGTTCAGATCAGGCGTAGGAGACACACAGGCAAAGACAAGAAAGGCCTGATCCACATTGGCTATGGTCGGCCTAACCAAGGAGTTACGGCGAGTCTCCACTTCTTCAATCGTTCCTTTATTCCCTGTTCCCGGTAAAATCTTCACCCGGTCTCCCGGCAGAAATTCTTGATTGCGAATGCGAAAGCGACCGCGCAGGGAACATTCCCATACCCGGCCTTCCGCAAACACATAATAAAATCCACTGTATCCCTTGAGTAATATTCCAGAAATCATGCGTTCATTTTTACCCCTTCTAAAAGAGTCCTGGCACTTTATTTTTTACTACATCTATGGATTAAATTTATCCAGCTTGGCTACATGACCCAAAACGACTGGATTAAAGGCTATCGGCCCCGGGCCCCGGGAGATGATGATCTTGACGGTATCCCCTTTATTAACCAGTTCACCCGGTCTCGGAACAGTATCCATCACCACATCCGGGGGGTATTCGGTAGAATTCACACTATCTCCCAATACCACGACCAATTCATATTGCTTTAAAATCGCTTGAGCGTGATCCGATGATTGTCCAATAACGCTGGGCAAAGGCGTCGGTTTGTCCACTTTTCCAGCGCTGACGGTTAAGCTGACTAAACCATTTTTAAACCATTCTACACCGGGAGCAGGATCCTGCCCCACCACAATATCTTTCGGCTGGGAAGAGTTTTGATCCTCCTGGACAGAGATGTTTTCTTTTTTGAAACCCATACTTTCTAAAGTATTAAGGGCCGCTTCCCGAGTGGTGTTTCCGGTTTTAAAATTGGGGAATATCACCGGCTTAGAGCCTAAGCTCACCCAGACCTTGATGCCCCGTTCTTTTTTTACAACGGCACCCTCTTCAGGGTCAGTGCGCGTAATCTTCCCCTTCTCCACTTCATCATTGTATTCTTCCTGAGTGTTCGGGTCTAAGTATAAACCGTTTCGTTCAGCAAAATAAGCTGCATCCTGAATTGTTTTTCCCACCAACGGAGGAACTGTGGTGGTCCCTACATTAAACCATTGCGAGAAAACAGCCCAGCCTCCCCCCATGATCAGGACAAAGGCAAGCAAAGCTACCCATGGCCAGCGTTTACGAAATAGTGGGACCTTGGTTTTTTTCCGGCCTGCTTCTTTTTCCTCGGAAGCTAAAGCGGAGTTCACCCCCGCGCTTAAGGAGCGATGAACCCGGGTGCTTTCCAAGTCCTGGTCCTCATCGACTGTCTTGTCCACAGGCAAGCCGGCCTGAACTTTGCGAAGATCCTGCAATAAATCTTTGGCCGTGGCATAACGCTGATCCGGAGATTTGGCAATGGCTCTCATCACCAGATTCTCTAGAGCAGGGCTGACCCTGGCGTTCAGCTTGCTGGGAGGGACGGCTAATTCCTGCAAATGCTTGAGGGCAATGGAAATCGGGGTCTCCCCATCATAAGGCACCTTGCCCGTCAAAAGTTCATAGAGAATAATCCCTAGGGAATAAACATCGGATTGCTCATTGGTCTGAACTCCCCTGGCCTGTTCCGGTGAAAGATAATGGACCGAACCTACAATATCTCCAGTATGGGTCATGGTTGCCGCTGAAACAGCCCGGGCAATTCCAAAATCCGTGACCTTAATCCGTCCATCCTCTGTAACAAGAATATTATGAGGTTTAATATCCCGATGAATGATATGATGCTCATGGGCATGACGAATGGCTTCAGCAATCTGCATGCCCAGATCCAAAGTCTGTTCTGTGGATAAGGGCGCATAATTGCGAATAATATCCTTCAGGTTCTGCCCTTCAATATACTCCATGACGATGTATTCCGTCTCTCCATCCTTGCCTACATCATAGATGGATACGATATTGGTATGGGACAAACTGGCTGCCGACTGTGCCTCTCTCCGAAAACGGCGAACGAATTCCTCATCTGCCGTAAATTGCTCACGGAGAATTTTAATGGTGACGATCCTGTTCAATAAAAGATCCTTAGCTTTGTAGACAATGGCCATGCCACCGGATCCTATTTTTTCGATTATTTCATAGCGATTACTCAAAATTTTGCTCACGAGTTATCACCTGCTTTCTGCCTTAATGCGGTCTCAATGATTGCTCGGGCAATAGGCGCTGAAGCCCCTCCCCCGGTACCCCCATTCTCGACAAGGACTGCTACAGCGATCTGGGGATGTTCCGCCGGAGCAAAAGCAATATACCAAGCATGGGTCCTAACATTTCCTCCCGGTTCAGCCGAACCCGTTTTGGCGGCTACCTGAAACCCAACAATTCCGCCAGGAGCCGCTGTCCCCTCATTAACAGCCGTGATCATGGCACTTTTAATCCTTTCCGCTTCTTGAGAAGAGAGAGGGGTTAACCAGGGCTCGGGTTTCTTCCTATAGAGTACATTCTGGTCCTCATCCATCACCTGTTCCACAATGTGGGGTTTCATAATCACCCCTTCGTTGGCGATGCCTGCTGTAATCAGGGCCATATGGAAGGGTGAAACCAAGACTTCTCCCTGCCCGAAAGCACTGGCCGCCAGCAGATTATCATCCATGCGGTGAGGCACCGCTTCTTCATTGGTCAAGGTACTGCGCTTCACCGGCAATTCGAAAGGTATCTCCTGGCCAAACCCGAAGGATTTGGCCGCTTCCAGAAAAACCTTATCTCCCGCTTCCACACCAAAGGATGCAAAATAGGTATTGCAGGACTCAGCCAAAGCGAGGTTATAATTCACCCAGCCATGGGCTTTGTCATTTTGTTCACGGATCACTTGTCCATTGATCACCGCTGTACCTGTACAATGATAGAGATCGCTTGTATCGATTCCTGCCCGCAGGAGTGCCGCAGAAGTCATGACCTTTAAAGTGGACCCTGGTGTATAAAGAGCAAAGGCATGATTTAAAAAGGGACTCCCCGGATTCTTACTGATGTTCTCCCAGTTCTCATCTATTTTATTTCCGTCAAAACTCGGCTGACTGACTAGGGCCAGGACTTCCCCATTGCGAGGGTTGATGGCCACCGCCGAACCAATCTTTCCTTTTAAGCCTTCATAGGCAATCTTTTGCAAACCATAATCCAAAGTAAGGACCACATCATTGCCCCGGCGGGGAAGCTGGAATACCTGCTCCAGGGTCTGTTGTGCCGTAGCATCTTTGATCCCTAAAAGCCAATCTCCGAGATAAGCCTCCAATCCGGCCGAACCACGGAGCAGAGTCGCATAACCTATAAGGGGCTCTAAAGCTTCACCTTTAGGGTAAATTCGAGTTTTTTTGTCTTCATTCACTTCAGTCTGAGCCAATACTTCGCCATTTCTGTCGAAAATTCCTCCCCTAACCACCCGCTGCTCCATAAGAATAAGCCGGCGATTGGCAGGGTTATCCATCAATTCCGTCGAACGTACCACTTGCCAATAGACAAGACCAAAGCTTAGGCCAATGATGCTTAAGGAGAATCCTATGGCTACATTTCTTAAGCCCTTTTTCATGCGGCATACTCCCTTCCCTTATTCTTGATATGCGAAGGACCTGTCGCTTCCGCATGAGAAATATTGGCTAAAATTCCGAGAAGCAAAAAATGAATAAGCAGGGAGCTCCCTCCATAACTAACCCAAGGCAGGGGGATTCCCGTTAAAGGCAAGAGCTTGGTGACTCCGGCCAGGATAATGATGGCTTCCGTCCCCACCAGAATTCCGATACCTGCCGCTAAAATCTGGCCAAAGCGGTCTGTCGCTTGAATACTAATATGAAATGCCCGCAAAACCACTACCAAAAAGAGCACCAATAAGGCCATAGCACCGGCAAATCCAAGTTCTTCCGCAATGATGGAAAAAATAAAATCCGTGCTGGCAGCAGGCACCTGAGAAGCTCCGATACCATTGCCCAGGCCGGTCCCCAGAATCTTCCCTCCGGCAATGGCAAAGAGGGATTGAGCAATTTGATATCCTCCACCACTGGGATCACTCCAGGGATTGAGCCAGGTGGCAACACGAACTCGAACATGCCCAAAAAGAAAATATCCTAAAGTTCCTGTACATAAGAAGACAGGCAGAGCAACACCGAGATAAAGGACCCGCTCTGTCACCACATAGAGAACCAACATATACAGGGAATAGAACACCAGGGCTGTACCTAAACTCTTTTGAGCGGCTAACAAGAGGAGAGAAAATCCTCCCATGACCAAAAAGGGTCCAAGGGTCCGCCAGTCCGGCAAAGAAAGCCGGCCGATTTGTACTGTCCCAACCCGCAGAACCTCCTCATGCTCACTCAAATACGAAGCGAAGAAGATGAGCATAGCCACCTTAACTAATTCCTCTGATTCAAAGCTCATGCCCCCGATATGCAGCCAACTGGTTGCTCCCCCTTGGGTAATCCCAAAAAGCAGGGTGATCAGTAACAGGACCACAGCGCCTAAACCAGAAAGATAACGAAAACGCCCTAAGGCTCGATAATCCCGCAGGGCATAGAGAACGCAATAAAAAATAAACAGCCCCAGACAAGCCCACCAGAATTGTTTCAAGGCAGAGGCCGGCCGTATTCGCGTTATAAAGACCAGTCCAATCACGAGAATAAGCTGAACTGTCGGCAACAGGTAGGGATCCCCTTTATAGGCCACAAGCTTTTCCAAAGCTGCACCGATTAAGAGCAACAGTGAAAAAACCCCTGCCTGCCAAAGGATTTGCTCGTTGGTTTTACCATCTAAGGTCAAGACACCCAATCCGACCCAGAGGACACTTAAGATTAATAAACGTAATATCCAGACCCTTTTCATTTTGTCACTCCGCAATACAGCATAGCGCTGTAAAATTATCGGGTGCACCTCGTTCTATGATCAGCTGATAAATGCGCTCCAGGTGCTCTTCCCACGAACATTTCTGCAAGAACTCCTCTTCTAACTCCCGATCACTCATCACATTGGATACCCCATCCGTACAGAGAAAAAAGACATCTCCCGCCTGAAAGTCCAGGGATTGGGAGTCAACCTCTACGTCCCATCCGGCTCCCACCGCTCTTACCAGCATATGGCGCTTGGGATGGCTATCCGCCTCTTCCGAAGAAATCTGTCCCAGACGGACCAGCTCACTCACTAAAGAGTGATCACGGGTCAGCTGAACCAATTGCTCATTGCGCCATACATAGGCTCTACTATCCCCTACATGGGCAAGGACGACCTTACTTTCTCTAAAGACCAGGACCGTCAAAGTCGTGCCCATTCCTTCAGTAGCAGGGTTCCGGGTAGAGCTCATATACACTTCCCGGTTGGCTCGAATCAAAATCTCCCTGACTTGATTCTCCAACTCGTCATCCCCTTGGTCCACTAAATGTGGAGCACTCTTGGTCAATTCATCAAGTGCTGTCCGTGCTGCTACTTCTCCCGCAAGATGCCCTCCCATACCGTCGGCTACTGCATACACGCCGTACTCCGGCAGAATCAGGTAGGCATCCTCGTTATTTTTGCGCACACAGCCTGTTTCACTAAAGCTTAGAACTCTCATTTTGCCACCTCGAATATTGGAAGGTAATACTTCCAATTTTCACATAATCTCCAGCAACCAGTTGAACCGGGGAGTAGATCCGCTCTCCATTGACCCAGGTTCCGTTGGTGCTTCCTAAATCCTCCAGGGTCGTCACCCCTTTATGATGACGTACCAGGACATGGTCCATGGAAGCGAAGTGATCGGCTAAAACCACATCGTTATTCTTCCCACGGCCTATTTTCAGGCCTTTTTGGTCAATTCGAAACACACGGCCTTTAGGCAAGTGCTCTCCCCCTGAGAGCACTTCAAAGCGCCCAAAATCCTTTTCCCCCTTGCGAATTAACCCCTTAACCTGCAAATCCGCTAATAAGGCCGTAAGAATACGAAAAAGAAAGAGATAAATTAATCCAATGAAAAGTATCCTTCCCAGTACTAAAATTCCTTGCATAGAAACCTCCGCGCTCTACTAACCTCTATTCCTAAAGCAGGCAGTTTATCGGTGGCGTAGGATGAAGACCGTTTGCCCTATTTCAACCCGGTCCCCTAAGCCTATTTTTTGCTTAGCAATCCTCTGCCCATTAAGCCAAGTTCCATTGGTACTGCCTAAGTCATCAATCACCCAGTCTTCTCCTCCGCCGCTGAGCTTGAGATGCCTCCGCGATACCTCAGGGTCCTGCAAGACGATTTCACATTGACCATGCCGTCCGATATGGATGTTCTCTTCCTCCAAAGGGAAAGTTTTTCCAGAGTCCGGTCCCTGAATTATTTCGAGGACATAACGAATTTTCCTGCTCTGTTCATAGGAATTTCGGAGATCATAAGGAAGCTCCCCTTGAAAGATATTGGTCTGATCCCGCCAATCCGAAGACTCGCTGGATTCCTGAGACTCTTCTTCGTACTCGTCATCGTCTTCCCAAAAGACCTCGATGGAATCGTCAAAATCCACTTCAATGAACATTTCATGGGGTTTCACTGTATCATCGGAGTGGAGTTCGATCGAGGGCTTACTTAAAAAAGTAAAGCCACTTTTCTTTCCCTCTGCATACAGATATTTGGAAAGCTCAATCAAAAAAGCATCCCCAAAATTAGCAAAAGGACTCCAATCATTGGAGTGGAGAAAAACCCGATAGACATTGGGCACATAGACTTGGGAAATGCTCACCTGCTTGTTTTTCTGCATGATGCGAACCAGTTCTTTAGCCAATTCAACAGGTTGCAGTCGGGAATTATTATTCTTTTTAAACATACCCGTAAACAAACTTTCAGCTACTTCTTCAAAACGGGCCAGTAGGTTCATTTTGCTCACACTCCAATTGCCGTCTTAATTGGCCGCAGGCTGCATCGATATCCGTTCCTTTTTCTTCACGAACAGAAACGGGGATTCCCATACTCTCTAAAATCTGAGCAAACTTCTGAATCTCCTTGGGAGTAGGCCGGGCCATTCCAGTTCCTGCTACAGGATTGACCGGAATGAGATTCACATGGGCTAATTGTCCTTTTAAGAGATGTCCTGCTTCTTCAGCGGCTTCCGGGGTCGCCTGACCGGAAATTAAGGCCATCTCGAAAGTGATGCGACGGTTCGTCAAATGAGTATATTCTTCACAGGCTTCCATAAGTTCTGCTAAAGGATACCTGCGATTCATAGGAATGAGTTGATCCCGAGTCTTGTCATAGGCACTATGCAGAGAAACCGCCAACCCTACTTGAGGGTTATCTTTGGCCAGTTGCCGGATTTTTGGTGCTACCCCGCTGGTGGAGATGGTCATTCGTCTCATCCCAATCCCTTGACCCGACCGATCATTTAGCAGTTCGATGGCTTTGAGGACCGCATCATAATTTAATAAAGGCTCTCCCATGCCCATAAAGACAATATTCGTGACCTGAAAATCCGGATCCTCTTGACGCATGATGTAGGTGATGTCCAAAACCTGACCCAAGATCTCCCCAGGGCTTAAGTTTCTCCGCAATCCCCCTAGTCCGGTAGCACAGAAGGCACAGCCCACAGCGCAACCGATCTGGGTAGAAACGCAGACCGTGTGGCGATCTCTGTTCTTCCGACGATCATAGTCCATCAACACACACTCGATAGTTTCGCCATCAGTACAACGGAAGAGGAATTTTCGAGTACCATCTTGAGAGATCTGTTCCTTGACTTTCCTCAAAGGTTGTAGGAAGAGGCCTTCTTGCAGCTTTTGCCGATCCCCTGCTCCGATGTTCCTGATCTCTTCCCAGTCTTGAACAGCTTTCTGCTGGACCCATTGAAACACTTGGCGTCCCCGGAATTCCGGCAGTCCCAGCTCTACACAATGCCGGGTTAATTCCCTTTGATTCAAATCTCGGCAATCCATTCTCTTCATAGTATTCACCCAAATCTTTCCACCTAAACTTCACCTCGGCGAAATTTCGCTAAGAAAAAGCCATCCATACCCTGTTTATGGGGCAAAATCTGCAGAAACCCCTTGGCGGCTTGTTTAATATCTTGTTCAGATTTTAAGGAATAAGGAAAATCCTCGGCGAGATTAACGGGAGTAAACTCGGGGTATTTGGCACGAAAAGCCTTAACCACTTCGAAATTTTCCTCAGGCTCAATAGTACAGGTAGAATAGACTAGCTCTCCACCTAGAGCAACGCATTGAGCCGCCCTCTCCAATAGTGCTAATTGCAACTCAGGTAAGGCCTTAATTTCTTCCTCTTCCTTATTCCAGCGCATATCTGCCCGGCGACGAATTACCCCAAGCCCTGAACAAGGCGCATCCACCAACACTTTATGGTAGGAAGAATCCTCTACCCCTGCCAGTTCCCGGGCATCCCCTGCCTGGGGGTGAATGATAGTAATTCCCAGGCGTGCGGACAGATCCTCGATAAGTTTCACCTTATGGGGATGGATATCAAAAGCGAGAATTTCGCCCCTATTCTCCATCCTTTGGGCCAGGTGGGTGGTTTTCCCTCCCGGGGCACCGCAGGCATCCAAAACCTTTTGCCCGGCTTGGGGATTCAAAACATGGGCAATCAATTGAGAGCTTTCATCCTGAACGGTAAAGAGCCCTTCTTGAAAGCTGGGCAGTTTATCCAGGGATCCGAATTCTTCTATTACCAGGCTTTCCGGAACCCGTTCCCCAAGGGTCACCTTTACGCCTTCTCTCTCCAGCCTTTCTTGTAAGCCTTCTCGAGAAATCTTCAGGGTATTGGTACGGATCCAAACAGGTGCGGGCTCATTATTGGCTTGGCATAAGGCTTCAGTATCTGTCATCCCATATCGTTTCAACCAGCGCTTCACCATCCACTCGGGATGAGAATAGCGCAGGGAGAGATAACGTATGGGCTCCCTCTCCTTGCTAGGCCAGGAAATATCCCAACTGCTTTCGAAAACTCTCCGTAATACACTGTTCACTAAGGATGTGTACTTGCCCTGATGCTTTTTGGTCAATTCTACTCCTTCGTTGATGGCCACAGCTTCGGGAATCCTAGAAAGGTAGAGAATTTGAAAGGTACTGATTCTGAGAATCCAACGTACCTCATGGGGTAATTGAGATAAAGGTTTGCGAAGGTGACGCCTTAAAGCATAATCCAGGGTGAGGCGATTTTTTAAAGTCCCATTGACCAGGAGAGTGGTCAATTGACGTTCTCGAGGATCGTTTAAATCGTGAAGAGACTTTTGCATTACCAGATTGGCATAAGCTTTTTCTTCCTCTATACGCTGGAGAATCTGTACAGCCAAGGCTCTCGCGGTCATTTTATTCATTCTTTGTTCATCCTTTGTCCATCCTTCACGAGAAACCCTCTCCCACCTGTCCATGACGACCTAAGAAAAAATCCCGGGCCGGCATGGGCTTCTTCCCTGCAGGCTGCACCTCAGTAATCCGGATCAACCCTTCCCCGGTCTGAACGAGCAGGCCCTGAGAGTTACATTCTATAATTTCACCCAGTTTAAAATCATATCCTTTTTCTTCTGCAGAGACGGTTGACTTCCATACTTTGACCGTTTCTCCTCTAAAGGTAGTATAGGAACCGGGCCAAGGATTCAGTCCGCGAATTTGATTATGAATAGCTTGAGCACCGCGCGCCCAGTTGATCTTCTCGTGCTCCCGGGTGAGCAGGGAGGCATAACGTACGGGCCCCTTTTGAGGTGTTCTGGGCAATTCTCCCTTTTGGAGCTGCTCCAAAGTAGTGATTAAAAGCTGAGCGCCGGCTTGAGCCAGAGCGTCATGAAGTTCCCCGGTGGTGGTATCCTCTCCAATCGGATGCTCGGCCTTTAGGAGCATATCCCCCGTGTCCAGCCCTTCATCCATCTGCATAGTCGTAACGCCGGTCTTTTGATCTCCCTCAAGGACAGACCAATGAATGGGTGCGGCACCGCGCCAATCCGGCAAAAGGGAGGCATGGACATTGATGCAGCCGTAAAGGGGCAATTCTAAAATTTCTTTGGATAATATTTGTCCATAGGCCACCACGATGATGACCTCCGGGGCCAGTTCCTTCAAGGATTCCAGGCCCTCGGGGCTTTTTACTTTGTGAGGCTGATAAACAGCAAGCCCCAGGCTTTGGGCGGCTACTTTAACCGGGCTGGGCTTCAGGTTCTTTCCCCGGCCGGAAGGACGATCCGGCTGGGTAAAAACTCCCACCACGTCGTGACCGTGAGCCGCCAGGGCTTGGAGGGTTGGAACGGCGAAGTCCGGCGTTCCCATGAAAACGAGTCGCATAGTGATTGCTCCTAACTATGTATTGAAAGTTCGAAGGTTTTTTTAAGCTTATTATTGAAAGAGTCTCCAGGATTTTGCTTTACACCGTTCGCTGAATAAGCTGCGCGGACAAAACTAACGCTCAAGCTCTCCGCTCCGTCGCGTCCCCGCCCAAATCGCTCCTGCTCAATGGGCGGTTGGAAACGTCCTGTTTCCAACTCGACTCCGCTGCGTGCTTTTCGCGAAGTTTTGTTTCCGCTCGCTTAAATTCGCTCACTCTTGTAAGACAAAATCCTTGGGTGGTCTTTCAAGCATCTCTTTTGGCATCTTTTCAGGATGTTTTCAGGAAGTTTTTCGAAGGCTATTTTAATAAAGGCCTGAAAAAAGACTAAAATAGTAACCCCAATGACCCGCAAGTGTAGCTTTACGCACAAGAGCGAACGGTTTTAGCGGAGGGGCGGTCAGGTTAACGAGGCTTTCTTAACTTAGTCGAGCCACCGGTTCACATCAGGTATTACCCAGAGGTTTGGCTCGGCTGTTAAGAAAGTGAGTTGACCAGCCCAGGAGCTATTGAGTAAGCGATGTGCGTAAAGCTACACGACCCGAGCAAGCTTTTCATTCACTATCAGCAGCGTGAAAGGCTCCTCCAGTATCCTCCAAGGAGTATTTACCTGCGATAGGTTTTCTTCGCTTTATCAACGAAGAGTACCCCTTCCAAATGGTCGATTTCATGCTGCAGGCAGCGGGCCAAGAGCCCTTCCCCTTCAATGACCTGGAGTTCTCCCTTGCGATTGAGAGCTTCTACTTTGACTTTGGCTGCCCGGGCTACCTGACCGGTTACACCGGGGATGCTTAAGCATCCTTCATCATCAAGGTCTTCTCCCTCTTTTTCGATGATGACAGGATTGATTAATTCCATGGGGCCTTCTCCTACATCGATGACGACGACACGTTTTGAGACTCCCACTTGGGGGGCTGCCAGGCCCACCCCATTGGCATCATAGAGTGTCTCCAACATATTATCTAAAAGCTTTTCAATATTGGGTGTTATCTCTTTTACAGGAACAGCTTTCTCCCGCAACACTTCAGAACCGATTTCTACAACCTGATAAATCGCCATTTCACGATTTCCCCTTTCTTCTCGCTTATCATCATTATATTACATGTCCATAGTATTCGACAGTGTCTTACATACTTAATGGATCCACTTCGATATTCAGTTGAATTCCCGAACTGATGGAATCTCGTGCAAAACGTTGGACACCTTCATGCAAGAATTCACGTAATGTATCCATCGATTTTCCTTTGACCGAGACCTGCCAGCGAAAGTGATTTTTAAGGCGAGGCATCACAGCCGGAGCAGGGCCGAGAATATCTAGGGAAGTATTCCCATTTTCGTCGGATACCATTCCTAGTTTTAAACAGCTTGCTAAGCTATGAGCTCCTTTTACCACTCTTTCTTCCTTTTCATGAATAAGGGTCACCCGAATGACATGAGTAAAGGGAGGGTAATTTCTCGCCTTCCGATAGCCGATCTCTTCCCAAAAGAATCCCTTAAAATTATGCTGCGAGGCTTGAATAATCGCCCTATCTTCGGGGGCGTAGGTCTGAATTACAACCTGCCCGGGCTTTTGACTGCGGCCGGCCCGACCGGCCACTTGGGTTAGGAGCTGGAAGGTTCTCTCCCTGGCCCGAAAATCCGGCATATTCAGCATTTGATCAGCTGCCACAACTCCCACTAAAGTGACATTAGGAAAATCAAGCCCCTTGGCCATCATTTGCGTACCCACAAGAATATCCGCCTCCTGCCGGCGGAATTTTCCCAGGATGTCCTCATAGGCATCTTTGGATCGGGTGGTATCAAAATCCAAACGGAGGATTCGTGCTGCAGGGTAAAGCCCTTTAATCTCATCTTCCACCCGCTGAGTCCCTTGCCCAAAAAAACGAATATAGCGACTGCCGCATTCGGGGCAAGTACGGGGAGGAATCTCTTCATGATTGCAATAATGACAACGCATAATATTGCCTTGACTGTGGTAAGTCAGAGCTATATCACAGTCATGACAGCGAATCACATAACCACATTCCCGACACACCACAAAGGTAGAGTAACCGCGGCGGTTTAAGAACAACATGCACTGTTCTCCCCGCTCCAAAGTCCTTTTTAATTTGTCCTGAAGGGCGAAGGAAAACATACTGCGATTCCCTTTAATCAATTCCTCCCGCATATCCACTACTTCTACAGGAGGAAGGGGACGTTGGTTGACCCGATTTTCCATCACAAGCAAAGGAACTTTACCGGTCTGAGCTGCGGCATAGGCTTCCAGGGAAGGGGTAGCGCTTCCCAAGAGTACCACTCCCTGAAGTTGTTCCATCCGTTTACGGGCCACATTGCGCGCATGGTATTTGGGATTTTCCTCTTGGCGGTAAGCGCCCTCATGCTCTTCATCCAATATGATCAGGCGCAAATTAGGCAAAGGAGCAAAAACCGCTGAACGGGCCCCAATAACAACCCTGATTTTACCCTGGAGAATATCCTGCCAGGCCTTGGCCTTTTCCCCGACTTGTAATCCTGAGTGGAGTACAATTAACTGCTCTCCGAATTGCTCTTGGAAATAGCGGGCGATCTGAGAAGTTAAAGAAATCTCAGGAACCAGTAAAATGGCTGAACCACCTTTTGCCAATACTTCCCCAATCAGCCTCTGATAGACCTCTGTCTTTCCGCTGCCGGTTACCCCATGCAAAAGAAGGGTTTCATATCGCTGTTTTTCTAGTGCCCGGGTAACTTTTTCACACACTTTCGCTTGTTCCGGAGTGAGTTCCCAGCGGCAATCCGACGCTTTGTGAGCATCAAATTTGACATAGGCCTCATGAGGAGTACCGTTCATTGATTCTATATCCTCTACCCCATTAAAAACCCTCTCTTTGGAAGTAAGAGCAGTCTGAACGCTTCGGGGAACACCCGATGTAAAGCGGGACTCCAGTTTGATCCAGCCTTGCTTGGCCAGTTGTTCTACTTGAGTCTTGGATAATCCGGAACGCTTAAGATAAGTACTTAAGGGCAAGGCCTTATTCCGCGACCGAAAGAGAACCGCTAAAGCTTGATAGGTCTCAGAATCCAGAATTTTTAAAGTCTTAACATCTTCATCCTCTTGCGAGGCAAGGGGAAGGACATACTCTTCCACCTTACCCTTAAGAAGGGGCCAAACGGTATGAAGGCTTTGGGCGATGGAGCAGATCGTCGTCTCCGCCAGCCACAGAGCCAAATCCATAAGGTCTTCAGGCACTACATTCGTCGTGTCAACAATCCCCAAAATAGGTTTTAGGGTTGGGTTGACCATATCCTGGGGTAACTGCTCCGTTAGTCGGACCACTACTCCTTGGACTTGACGATATTGCAAAGGCACAAGGACCCTCATCCCTCTTTTGAGAGATATCCCCTCAGGAATCTGATAGTGAAACACTTGATCGAGGCGACGATTGGCCACATCCACAAGTACTTCTGCATAATGCACTTTCATCGCCTCCTTAATTCTTTCTTAAGTCTTAATTTTATCATAAAAGCTGATAAATACCTAAAACCTTACTCAATGAACACAATCCAAAAAGGGATGCCGGCTTTTCCAACATCCCTCAAAATCCCAAACTATAGCTTCGTTCACACCACGGTAACAGCTGTTCCTGAGACGCTCACCATAAGCATGCTTCCACTTTGACCTACCACTTCATAGTCGATATCCACACCGACCACAGCGTTGGCTCCCATACGCGCAGCATTTTGTTCCATTTCCTTTAGGGCTATTTCACGAGCATCATGAAGTTTTTCTTCATAGGCTCCTGAACGGCCGCCAATAATATCAGTGATGCTTGCAAACACATCCCGCACTATGTTAGCACCCATAATAGCTTCGCCCGTGACAATTCCATGATAGCTTTGAATCTTGCGACCATCAATATTAGGGGTTGTTGTGACAATCATAAAACCATACCTCCTAGTTTATATCAGCTCAATTAGAAATTAATTCTCTGAAAAGAAAAAGAGTCCTGCTTTTTTATGGACTAATATTCTCTTCGTTTCGCTATTTTACGTCTGTAAATTTACAGAATAGACGAAATAATAACTTAATCTTCTTTCTAAGAACATCATCCCAAAAAACTCTTGCCAAACTAATTTTACTTATGCTATGCTCTAAACAAGGTAAATATTCCGTGACCTTTAAATTAGTCCCGTGAGGCTAAGAAGGAAATGGCGTACCATGAACTATGTGCATGGACACCTCTTTCTTGCTTGCGGGCAAGGAAGAGGTTTTTTGTTTTCAACTAAAAGGAGGATGATCCATGATTAGAGAAGTTCAGATTCATGAAAGACTCTCTCTTGCCCAAACGATACCCCTCGGATTACAACATGTTTTTGCTATGTTCGGAGCCACAGTACTGGTCCCCTTCCTCACCGGATTAAGTCCGGCGATCGCACTTCTCTCCTCAGGGATTGGAACCATCGTCTTTCTTCTTTTGACCAAAAGTCAAGTCCCTGCTTATCTCGGCTCATCCTTTGCTTACATTGCCTCCTTAACTTATTTCGTTAAGGATCAAAACAATTTAGCCGCTGCTATGGGCGGCGCCCTTACCATCGGAATTATTTATGTCCTTTTGTTTGCACTTATGAGTTACTTTGGAAGTTCCTGGGTTCATAAAATCGTTCCCCCGGTGGTCGCCGGTCCTGTCGTCGCTATTATCGGCTTAAGCTTAACCCCGGTAGCTGCTGATATGTCCGCCAATAACTGGTATATTGCTATCTTTACTCTAGCAGTTACCGCTTTTCTGAGTATCTACGCCAAAGGTTTCTTAAAGATTATTCCGATTCTCACCGGAATCGTCGTCGGCTATATTGTCGCTGCCTTTGCCGGTTTAGTAGACTTCACCGGAGTGACGGCTTCTCTTAATGACATCATTGCCTCCCCGGTTAACTTCGACACCTGGCAGGCTCCTGCCTTAGATAAAGCCGCACTTCTTATGTTTGCTCCCCTGGCTTTTGTCACCATTATTGAAGATTTAGGTCATATGATTGTCCTGGGAAATATCACCCATTCGGATCCCATCGAGAAGCCAGGATTCAACCGAGTCTTACTGGGTAATGGTCTTGCCACCGGAATCGCCAGCTTCTTAGGCGGCCCTCCGGTGACCACTTACGGTGAAAACATCGGTGTACTGGCGGTCACCCGTGTCTATAGCACTTTCAATATCTGGGTAGCAGCCTTTATCGCTATTATCCTGAGTTTTGTCAATCCTCTTCAGGCTTTGATTATGTCCATCCCCACAGCGGTTATGGGTGGCGTATCCCTTTATCTCTTTGGTATGATCGGAGTCACCGGTCTTCGCACCCTGATTGAAGCTCGAGTGGATTTCTCTAAGAACAAGAACTTAATTATCGCTTCTGTCATCTTTGCCGTGGGAATCGGAGTCTCCAGCCATGGTGTAGCTTATGCCACTTTAGCAGGGATTATCCTCAATCTGGTTCTCCGTGAAGAGAAGGATGAAGCGCCCGAAAATAAAAAAGAAATCGCTTAAGGAATTTACGATTAAGCACTAAGACGAAAGCGCGTTGGTTTGAGCCGGCGTGCTTTTTCTCATCTTTCAGAATTTCATGCTGCTGACGGCACCAGCAGATGATAAGAAACTCAGGGGATTTCCTTAGCTCCTAATCAATGATATGATGGGGCTATAACTTGCTGTAAGCAACAATCCCCTATATAAGCTCCTTTTCACTAAGAATAACGAGCTTAGACTTTACCCTGTAATAATCATAGTAGAAATAGGAGGTTATCATGCTTTACGATCCCTTGTATCATCCTTATCCTTCAAAGCGATCCTTAAGTTATGCGAACCGGGGAATGGTAGCGACTTCCCAAGCACTGGCCGCTCAGGCCGGTCTGGACATCCTTAAAAAGGGCGGAAATGCCATTGATGCGGCCATTGCTACTGCTGCTTGTTTAACAGTGGTTGAGCCCACATCCAACGGCATCGGCGGCGATGCTTTTGCTCTCGTCTGGACCAAAGGCCAGCTTCATGGACTGAATGCCAGCGGGACAGCCGCTGCTTCCCTCTCCGGTCACGATCTCATTAAAGCCGGGCATAAGGAAATGCCCCAATACGGTTGGATTCCCGTGACGGTTCCGGGAGCACCTGCGGCTTGGGCTGCCTTATCGGAACGCTTTGGCCGGCTGCCTCTGAGTGAAGTTCTCAAACCGGCCATAGATTATGCGGAGAAGGGCTATCCTGTCTCTCCTGTGCTTGGTCAGAATTGGCAAATAGTTTACGAGAAATATTCCAAAGATCTCAAGGGGGAAGAGTATGAATCCTGGTTTAAGACCTTTGCTCCCCAAGGACGTGCCCCCTTCATCGGCGAGGTGTGGCGTTCCCCTGACCATGCTCGTACTCTAGCCCAGATTGCTGAAAGTAAGGCCCAAGCCTTTTATAAGGGAGACCTAGCGGATCAGATGGTTGCCTTCTCCCAAAAATACGGCGGCTATCTCCGCAAAAGGGATCTGGAAGAGTATCAACCCCTCTGGGTGTATCCCATTAATGTAAATTACAGAGGCTATGATGTCTGGGAAATTCCCCCTAATGGTCATGGCTTAGTAGCCCTCATGGCTCTTAACATTCTTAAAGGATTTGAATTTTCCGCTAAGGACACCCTGGACACTTATCATAAGCAGATCGAAGCCATTAAACTGGCTTATATGGATGGACGAAAATATATAGCAGATCCTCGGAGCATGGAAGTTAAAATCAGCGATCTTCTTTCAGAAGGATATGCCATGGAACGCCGCAAGCTTATCGGCAAGACTGCCCTTCTCCCAGAGCCGGGCACCCCACCTAAAGGGGGAACAGTTTATTTAGCTACAGCCGATGATGAAGGCAACATGGTTTCCATGATTCAGAGCAATTATATGGATTTCGGATCAGGACTCGTAGTTCCCGGAACAGGCATTAGCTTGCATAATAGAGGAAATAATTTTTCTCTTGATCCACACCATGTTAATTTCTTAGAACCAGGTAAACGCCCCTATCATACGATTATCCCCGGATTCCTCACCAAAGATGGAAAAGCAGTGGGACCCTTTGGCGTCATGGGAGGATTCATGCAACCCCAAGGACATGTACAAGTTCTTATGAATACCATCGACTTTAATTTGAATCCCCAAGCCGCTTTAGATGCCCCACGTTTCCTTTGGGTCAAAGACCGCCATGTTCAGGTCGAGCGTTCCCTCCCCTTTCATATCGGAGATGGCCTCAGCCGTATGGGCCATGAGATCGAGTGGAGCGCGAATACCGGGCTCTTTGGACGAGGACAGATCATTTGGCGTCATGAAAACAATGTATTATTCGGCGCCACTGAACCGCGAACTGATGGCATTGTTGCCGCTTGGTAAGTCTAAGATAGAAAGCACGGGTACACCGTGCTTTTTTGCGTCTTTGCGTGATGTCACTCTTATTTATAGAAAAATACCTATGGCAACATATCCAGGTTAGTGATTCTTATCGACCGGCCTTCCATGCCTGCAGCCAATCCATAACCCGTCCTTTTGCCTGTGGATTGGCGGCCTTCACCGCCTGGAGCCATGCCAGATCCTCCGGCGTATCCAAATCCCGCCGGACCGGCCCCAATCCTACACGTAAGCCGTGCGCAGCGCAGCAGGCCATAGCGTCGGTCAGAACGCTGCCGGTGCCGTACCGCTGCCCCTGGAAGACGGGGCGGAAGGGCGTGTGCATCCCCACCAGCCAGTACCCTCCATCGGTTGAGGGACAAAATACAATATCGTTTTCCCCCAGCATTCGGCCCGCTTTTTCCACGTCCTCAGCGTCGAGGAGGGGCAGATCGGAGCCCAGAAGCAGGCAATTTTTATAACCGAGGGCCAGTACAGTGTCCAGGGCATTGTACATCCGTTCTCCCAAATCCGCCCCGTCCTGAGGATACAGGTGCGCCTTCTCCGGCAGTCCATCCAGTAGCCCAACCGGCCCCTCATCCGAGTAAAAGATGAAAAGTTCCCGGTCCAGGGTGGAAAGGGTATGGGCCGTGTCCAGGGTCATGGCCTTCTGCAGGGCGGCACATTCCGCTCCGCTTAAAAAGGGCATCAGCCTGGTCTTCACCCTGCCCGGCACGGTAATCCTTGTAAACAAAATCAGCGCACCTTTACTCATTGCTTTTCCTCACATCGCGATACGCCTGGCTGATGGTCCCGATGTCCACGCCCCGGCGGTACATAGCCCGCAACCGCTGCATGTCCCAAGTCACCCGGAAAACCCCTCCCTCATGGAAACGCCGGGATGAGGTTATTATCCGGCTCTTTACCTGCACCGGAAATACCTTCATTCCCTTCAGCCGCAGGGAGAGCTCATAATCTTCCATAATAGGTAGCTCCGGAAAGCCCTCTACTTGCTCAAAAAGGGCGCGGGTCATAAAGATCCCCTGATCTCCGAAGGCGATGTGCCCCCAGCGCACCCGCAGGTTGGACATGTACCCCCCGAACCGGTAGGCAAAACCGGTGTCGTCAAACCGAAGGGTGAGACAGCCCCACCTCGCTCCCCTGTCCACAGCAGCCCGAATGTGGAAGAGAGCGTCGGAAGGGATGGTGCTGTCACAGTGGAGAAAGAAAAACACATCCCCCTGGGCCTCGGCTGCAGCCCGATTACACTGGGCCCCCCGCCCTTTGGCCCCGGTTATCATTCGGCGGCCCGCCAGCAGCTCCAAAGTACCGTCGGTGCTCCCCCCGTCGGAAAACAACACCTCATACTCCCCCTCCAGTCTATCCAAGGAGGATAAAAGGTTGGGCAGGGCATGTACCTCGTTATAAACCGGGATGATAACGGAGATCATACCCTCTCCGTAGCTCCACCGCAGCTGGAGCCCTGTCCCGCCGTACAGGCGTAGCAGTGTTTTCCAAAGCGAATTTTGTGCTTCGCGATGGGCTTGCCCGTCCAGTCGAAGATCGTGGCGCCGCCTGCCGCAGGAACATCCGCCGCCTGGTTAAAGTCGCAATTGTAGAGCCTGCCGTCCCACCCCACTGACACCTGGAAGCGGCACATCATGCCCTCCAGGGTTACGGCGTTAAAGGCTCCGTGGAGCTTGTGCATGTAGTCCTCCAGGTTGCCGGAGCGCTCCAGGAAGGCCCCGAAGCGACCGATGGGGTTATTGGTAATGGTGAACAGATGGTTGAAGACCACCCCGTACTCCCGCAGCAGGTGTTCCTTGTATTCCGCCTCCATAGCGGTCTGGGACGGGGGTAGAAAGGCCCCGCCCGGGTTATGGACCAGGTCAAGGACCAACCCCGGGTCTTTGCCGAAGCCCACCGCATTCAGCCGTTTTATGGCCTCGATGGATCGTCGGAAGACCTGATCTCCCCGCATACGGTCGGTGCTCTTGGCGGTGTAATGGGGTAGGGAGCAGACCACGTTCACGCGGTGATCCCTGTAGAATCCCGGCAGGTCGGTATACCCTTCTTCCAATAGGATGGCCAGGTTAGTGCGCACGATAACATGAGAGCACCGCTTGGCGCACTCACCCACAAACCAGCGGAAGTGGGGATTGAGTTCGGGGGCCCCGCCGGTGATGTCCACCGTCTCGAAGGAATTCTCATCCAAGAGGCGCAGGCAGGCTTCCATCACCTCCCGGCTCATCACCTCGGTCCGGTTGGGTCCGGCCTCCACGTGGCAATGCTTGCAGGCCAGGTTACACCTCTTTCCTACGTTGATTTGCAGCACCGAAAGCTGCTCGGCGGTATCCATCAGAGCTTTGTCCTCAAATTTGGTCTCAAAAGCCGGGATGCAGTCCAGCCTTTCCAGTCTCGCATCACCCATGGCTTACAGTTCCAATTTCTTCACGATATTTTTCATCTGTACTCCATGGACCAGGCTGGCTCCGCCCCGAATAGCGCAGGCCACATGGATAGCCTCGGTCATCTGTTCCTCTGTGACCCCCTTGGACAGGCAGTCCTGAGTATAGGAGTCGATGCAGTAGGGGCACTGGACAGCTGTGGCCACGGCCAAGGCGATGAGAGACTTCTCCCTGGCTGTCAGGTTCCCCTCGGCAAAGACCGCACTATAATAGCCCATGAATTTCTCCCATAGCTCGGGGACACACTCCCCCATAGTGCCGAATTTCTCCAGATCCTTTGCCTCATAATAGGTTGCCATAGTGCATTTCTCCTTTATTTCCTGAATTTTCTTCGCGCCCGGTTTAAAAGGGCGCGGGCGGCATCCGGCTCCTCCTCTACTCCCAGCAAGGGGGAGAGGAGATGGCGCACTTGGCCGCAGCCGTGGCGCTGGAACTGTCCGGAGCAAGAAGCACAGTAGGTATAAATAGTCTCCCCCGCCGCTTGCTCCTTCGCTAAGGCACACAGCTTGTCTCCCGCCGCCGGGCCATGGATGGCGATATCCCCCCGCAGGCCGCAGCAGGGAACTCTCTCCATGGTACGCAGGCCCTCCAGAGGCAACAGTTCACTGATCTCCTCCAGAATACGCCCCTCCTTCCGATCGGGACAGGGGCGAAAGACGACCCCAGACGGGGGCAGACCTTGGCAGGCGTAACCCCAGCGGGAAAGCAGAGCGTAGACACTAATCACCGGCAAATCCAGAGTTTCACCGAGATATTCCATGCAGTTGGGACACAGGCAGACTACCTCACCTACGCCCAGCCGCTCCAGCCGCTTAGTCATGCCTTGCGTGATCCGCACCGCGTCCCGCTTCAGCTCCGCCACCGGCTTGCCGCAGCAATCGTAGGCCACGCCCACCCCATGCTCCCGGCACAACACCGCCAGTGCATCCATAGTCCTGGGGAACTGGGAAGGGAAGCTGCACCCTGAAAAGAGCAGGGTGGTACAGGACTCTTGAGGGTAATTGCGGAAGGGATAATGGCTCTTTTCCAACAGAGTCATGAGCAGTCCCGTATTCACTCCTTCAGCCCCTTCTTTTTTAATATGAAAGATGTGGCCAGCACAACGGCCAGCAATGCCCCAGCGAGTATTAGATAGGGGCCCCGCCTCTCCGGACTGGCCATCCCCGCCGCCCCTACGGTATAGGCCGCAGTGCCCGGCAGCATGAAAAGCGCCGAGTATAGGGCGTAGGGCAGAAATCTAATGTCGGTGATGCCATAGGCAAAATTTTGCAGATTGTAGGGAAAGACCGGTACCAGCCGGGTGATCGCCAGCAAAAATACATCGCTCCTCCCCGCCCCCGTAAAGAGCAGGTGGTTGAAATATCTGTTCTTTGCCAGCTTAGGCTTCAGGGCATCCTTAAGGAAGTAGCGCCCTACCAGAAAAGACAGGCAGGCGCCCAAGGTCACGGCCAACCAGCAGGCCAAGGTGCCCCACACAGGACCAAAGAGCAACCCTGCCGCAATAGCAAAGGTCACCCCTGGCAGAGCCAGCAGCACACAACCGGCCACGGTGAGGGCCCCGTAGATCAAAAGGGCCAAGGCTAAGTTATCCTCCAGAGCGCGCCGCATAACGGGCAGATCCTCCTGGTTAGCCAGATACTCCGACCAGCCGAAGATAGAGTTGCCGATTAACACCAACGCTACCAAACCCAGGAAGGCCCAAGGTTTCCTACTTCCCATCCGCGGCTTTCTTCTTCCGGTCATGATAGATTTTCCTGAACAGGTAGACTAAGACCGTGAGGGCGAAGAGGATCATAAGGGCGGTGACGAAGAGTTTGGCCCCTCCGGTGAGCATGCCCCCCACATAGGAGTACACAATAGTGGCTGGAAGCTGCCCGATGCCCGTAGCCAGGAAAAAGCCCCAAAAGTTCATGCCTGTCAGCCCCGCAGCATAGCTCACCAAATCGAAAGAGACGAAGGGGAGCAGGCGGCAGATAAGAATAGTATGCTTTCCGTACTGCTCGAAAAATACATCCACGCTGCTCAGCGCCGTCCTGGAGGCCAGCTTTTCCACCGCATCCCGTCCCAGAAGTCGGGCAAGCCAAAAGCAGATTGCCGCTCCGGCCATAGCGCTGGACCAGGAGAGTATGGCCCCCTGCCACCAGCCGAAGATGATGGCGTTGGCAAAGGTAATCAGGAAGGCAGGAATAGGGGCAGCAACGGACTGGAGGATCATCAGGCAGAAGGAAATGGCGGCAGCCCAGAGACCGAAGGAGCGGATGTACTCTACTACCCGGTTGACATCCATTGAGGAAAGCAAGGCGAAGACTGAGCCAAGCCCGGTCCTAAGGGAAGGCACAATAAGGCAGACAATTACCGCCAGGACAATGGCTGCCAAAACAATCCACTTCGTATATTTTTTCGGCCGTCTTTGTTTGTTCATTGACATCACCTCATTTCTATGGTGGGCAAGAACCTCCGCCGGGCACAATGTGCTAAAGGCTGCCAGGGGGAGCAATAGCCCCCTGGCAGCCCTTCTTTAGCCGCATCGAATTCTCTCTCCGGACATCTGCAAAAATCACATCTTCACTGCCCATTCTGTCTTTATCTACTGAAGATCGACGATGTACCAGCCGGTGAATAGTGTGGTCACCACAGAGGCGACCTACTTGGGAACGACAGAATCGTTGACGGTGGACGTATACTCAGGGAATTTCCACCCCTCACCACCGCCCTCCAGAATAAATAGACGCTCGGCCGCAATGCCCTCGTCCTGTAACACGGAAATAGCCCGTTTAGCCCCCTTATTGCCGGTCTTGCAGACTATCACGATGGGGTCATCACCCTGGAGATTGGGCACCGCGTCTTTCAACACCTTTTCAAGCTCCTGAGTATCCACGGGATAGCTGGGCACATGGTAGGCGCCGGGAATATGGCCTTTCGTATACATGTCATCCGGGCGGCTGTCCAGAATGATGACGCTCTCCTTTGTATCCAGCATGGCCTTAGTCTCGTCGGCAGTCTTGTACTGCCAATTGATCGCTGCGTCTGCACGGTCAGAAGCAACGGAACCGCCGCCTGCAGCAGAACCACCAACGGGAGCTGAAGCCTGGCTACAGCCTGCCAGCAGGGAGATTGCCATGATCAGGCACATTGTTAGGGATAGCAATTTTCTCATAGTTGGGTAGTTTCCTCCTCTTTCATTCTCTTTAATTTTCACAATTATCACACATTCGATTATAATCGCACACATTTCGATGCGTCAAATTGAAAATTGCTATCAGATACTAATGCACTATAGGTTTTTTATATAGATCCAAGACCGCCATGTTCAAGTGGAGCGTTCCCTCCCCCATCATCTTTAGCTAAAAACAAAAGAAACGGGAATAGAAATACCCGGAACAGCGGATGATACCTTTGAAAAACTAAAATTTATTGAAAAACTCGGGGTATTTTGAAAGGAGTTTGAAACATGGCGGAAAGAAACATTCTGGCTTATTTCAATACGGTAGAACAGGCTGAAGTTATTGCCAACCACATTAAACGCATGGGTATTAAAGATGTTCAAATCGATAGAATCCATAAATTCCCTGAGGGTGCTGCAGATCATCTGATGAATCCGGTCACAGGCCAAATCGGAAGCTTATCCGATTTGACTCTGGGGGATATAAGCGGCGATGTAGGTCCTCTGACCGCAGCAGATACTTCAGCCAGCGGTATGAGTGACGGGGGCGGTACAGCCGTTTCCGGCCGAGATATCTTACTGGCGGCTATTGTAGATGAATCGCAGTTTGAACAGCTGCGTCAAGAAATTGGCGAACAAGGCGGCCTCATCTAGTTAAACCTGGCCAGAATGAAGAACCCTGACCACTTATTAAGCGACCAGGGTTCTCTTTACGAGTAAAAAGAAACAGCTCTCAGCGAACCGGTTCTCATAAACACGACTGCAATCAGCAATTATTGGAACCTAGTTCCCTCATAGTACAATTTCCCTTAAGATGGCAAAAATCGCAATGGATTTTACCCTTGAAGTCCGGTAAATTGCTTCCTACTCCCATAACCATAGCTATGGATTTTTTGGGAAGCATGAGGTTGGAGTCTGTAAGGCTGATACCAATCCGCTCCCCTTTCAGGTAATCGATAATGGACCTTACATCTTCGAGTCCTTTCCAGTAGGAATGTCCCGGCCCTAAGGAAAACGTCGTGTCAAGCTGTTTTTCCTTATAGAGCCTCTCGATTTCGGAGATCGAATGATAGGCCGCTTTGGCCATGATCGCCGATCCGGCTGCATCCAGGATAAAGGCTTCCAAGGTTTTACCTCGATGGGTATAGTCCTTTACTCTTTCATCAATAGTCTCACCGATGGTCATAGCAAACAAAACCACACCATCTGCCGAGCCTAGCACTTTAGGTAATAGACTCCCCTTAAAAGTAAGTCCGTCCTCTAGATAGAGTTCCTGCTTCCCCGAACCGATCACTTTGACTTCCTGCCAGATGATTCTTACCCTTGCAAATCCCTTAGCTTCCTCCAATAGTTTCCTATTTAAATCGACCATTTCCTGTTTGGGTGAGCGTTTGCTCAGGTCTGCTCCCTGGGCAGCAAATAGTTCTTCTATAGTTACCTCCGGCATCAGAGCCTCAAAGGGTCCTGTTTCTGCCATATCATCCTCCGCCCCTCAATCCAACTTAAAGTAGGTATTCTCCGCAAAAATAGTATTAAATCCTGGATAACTGCCCAGTTCAACAAAGGAAACCGCCCCGGCAAGATCTTCAGCCCGGGAAAATTCCTGTGCAGAAAGCAAGGCGATTTTCGCTCCATTCCCTGCCGCGTTGCCGATCGTCTTGATCCTGTTCTCCAGCTCGCGGGGAATCAAGCCTATGACACACGCACTATGGGGATTTAGATAATTTCCGAAAGCCCCGGCCAGCAGAACTTCTTGAATATCATTACACTCAATGCCCATGGCCTCCTGCAAAATCCTCACACCAGCTGCAATGGCCCCTTTAGCCAGCTGAAGCTCGCGAATATCGTTTTGAGTAATCATAATCGGTCTGCCATGTCGGGTTTGCCCTGCTTCAACCAGTTGAAAAGCTAAGGCTCCTTCATATTTAACGAGTCTATCCATTAATTTAAGGGCTCTGGGATCTGTGAGCTTTTCAGGCTCTAAGAACTTACCCCGTTTATTGATCATGCCCAATTCTACAAATCCTGCTACTCCGTCGAGGAGAGCAGAACCACAGATTCCTATAGGGCGCCCGTTGCCGATGACGGTATATTCCAAACCGTCCCCAAATGAGATATGATCAATAGCTCCATCGGCGCCCCTCATTCCGTTTGTTATCTGGGCCCCTTCAAAAGCCGGACCGGCCGCTGCTGAACAAGCAACCATCCGGTTCTTTGAACCTAAGACAATCTCTCCATTCGTACCAATATCTAGCACGAGGGTAACGTGATCACTTTTTTCCAGCTCTGTAGCTAATAAAACAGCGGTAGTGTCTGCACCCACAAATCCTGCAATATTGGGTAGGACGAAAACCCGACCGGCGCCATTGATTTCCAGTCCCAAGTCCGCAGGATCCACTACCAGTCCCTGGTTAATGGCCGAAACATAGGGTGACATCCCAATGGTTCGAGGATTTATACCCAGGAAAAGGTGATGTATTGTTGTATTGGCTGCAACAGAAACTCCATAAATTTGATTTCTGCCGGCCCCTACCTTGTCAGCAGCTTCTCCGATAAGCCTGTTCATAGCCTCTGTTACCGCCTTATGCAGGGCATCCAGACCCTTCTCTTCTTTCCCTGCAAAGGTTATTCGGGATATGACATCCCCACCATATTGAGCCTGAGGATTAAGGGTAGATACGACTTCAAGCTCTTTGCCTGAATTTAAATCCATCAAATATCCTACAATCGTCGTCGTCCCGATATCGAAAGCCATCCCCAACATGGTCAACCCTGTATCGCCCGGTTCTATCCCCAATAGTTGAGAACCATAAACTACGCTCGTCACCCGGTTATCCGACTCCCTGATCCTCTCCGGCAACTGACGGAGCAGGGGGAGAGGAGCCTGCAAATCTTGCACACTGCAGCCATGCCCTGCCAGGCTTTCCTTTAATCGCTGCCAATCCGACTTATGCTCACTGAGAGAGGGTTGGGCGATTTCCGAAAACACTTTCGATAGATGGGGATGAATATGAAACTGTTTGTCCGCAGAATGACTCAAAATATTGTGTTGCAACTGTTTGGGACTTTGAATTTCTACCATCATATCCCTATTTATTTTTGTAATACAAGCCAGCCGAATGCCTTCGTCTAACTCCTGGCTTGTCAGGCGGTCTTTATCGATGGCAGTGAAATCCTCCAGGCCCTCTATAACCTTTACCCGGCACTTTCCGCATTTTCCCCTTCCTCCGCAAGGGAAATCCTCTCCCAGCCCCGACTGGTTCATGGCTTCCATGATGGTGGTGCCGGCTGTCACCGGTACGCTGATTGCTCCAGGTTGGAATATGATCCTAAGGTTTTTCAAGAACAATGCCTCCTCCCTATGCACCCACAGATAAAAACTTATACATTCAGATAGTGTAAAGATAAAACTGCATCGTAGATTGATGCAGCTTATCAGGTTTACCAAGTCTACTCACTTCTGCCCATTAATTTAATATAATCTCCGCGAAAATAGGTCACGCAAAAGCCAATAGGCTTATTCTCTTCATTATGGATTCGTTGTTCAATAACCAACAGCGCCAAATCATTATGAATATTCAAGTAGTTCTTAATTTCTTCATCAGGCGTCCGGGCATAAATGGTCAGTTCTTTTTTTAGAGAAAAAGAGGACACATTACCCGAAACCATTTCCGGAAAAGTAGCTTGTTCAATCTCCTCTTCCACAATAGGCATCCCTTTAGAGTAGGGCAGATATTTAATATCATAGGCGACGGGTTTACCCTCGGTAAAAAACAATCTGCGAATCACAATCACATTTTTATTGCGGGTTATCTGCAGTTCCCCTGCCAGCTTTTCATCGGGCATGATAATATTGACTTCCAGCAGACGGGATCGGTCTACCGTGTTGATGGAGTTTTTCATCTCGTCATAGTAAATGGTGTATTTATTCAACTCTGGCTTTTGCACAAAGCTGCCCTTGCCGGGAATGGAATAAATATATCCATCCTTCGCCAAAATCGCCAGCCCTTTTCTGACTGTCATCCTGCTGGCCCCGTATTCTTTGCCGAGAGCGTTTTCTGAAGCGACAGCATCCCCCGGTTTCAAATATCCGCTATTTATTTTCTGTTTGATTTCTTCCACAATATGAAGATAGACGGGATTAATCATCTTCCGGTTCTCCCACCTGATTGGAATCTTTCATCCATTCCAAACATATTTCAATCCCTTTTGATGCATCGGTGGCAAAAGCGTCAGCACCTATATAACTGCAGCCATCGGCGTTGAGGTAATTTGCTCCGGCAATAATCTTGACTTTATCTTTAAGCCCTGCACTGGCTAAAATGTCAACGACCTGTTTCATCTGACCAAGGGTACTGGTTAAGACTCCGCTCAGTCCAATAATATCAGGCTTAAACTCCTGAGCTTTTTTTACGAAAGTTTCGCCAGATACATCCACACCAAGATCCAAGACTTCAAAACCATGAGTCTCTAACAAAGCCCTGAAAATTTCTTTCCCAATATCATGGATATCGTCTTTGACAGTACCAATCAGAACTTTGCCGCTTTTCTTTTTGTGATGGCTGCTGAAGTATGATGTCATTGGCTTCAGTCCCAAAACTTCCCGAAAAATAATGCCTGCCATGATCAAGTCAGCGATATAATAATCCTTATCTTCGTAACGCTTTCCTACCCGGCCCATACCTTCAATGATTAAGTTGACCAAGTCCAAAGGATTCATCCCTTGTTCTAATGCATGGTTGGCAAGCTCAAAGACTTTCTTTTCTTCGAGTTGTTCCACATAATCGATCAAGAGTTCTTCAGTATTGCCAAAATCTTTCATTACACCCTCCCTGACAGGTATATCACAGAAGTATTCTCAGTAATTATCTTATTTCTCACTCAATTGTTTGTCAATTCATAGGCAACTTCGTCTTCCATAAATACCTTCAGATCAAAAGGGCTGTCGAGGGAGATCTTGGTCACAGCAAGCAAAATCCTGTTGACTTACTGTCTCACCTTTGGGAATGACGCAAAAATCCTGATCAATATTCCCCGAAAGCAGTCTTCTTAAAAACCATATATCCCCTTGGGCAAAAGTCAGTTCTAAATTAAGCCTTTCGGCCAACACTTTGACTTCATCCAAACATTCTTCAATAGTATAGGATTTCGTATCGATAAGCATTAAATACTTATAGTGCCTGAACATCTGCTCAAAGATCTTTTTGGCCCGTTCCGGCCCATAGCGTTTGACGGCGTGCTCTATTTCTTGTGCCATGCTGTGGGTCCCTTCCAACCAACCCTTTGTCATAAAATAGGTGGCTTTGGGTCTCAAATAAGATTGGCCGCATTGACTCATCAGCATTGAAATACAATCTTCAGTCCGTGGAATGATCAACTCCCCGGTGGTAGCCTTCAATCCTACGGTACCATTGCCGCAGCAGCCATAGGCTAAGAGAATGGTGGTGGTATTGTCTTTAAGCTTGTCGATTTCCTCCTGGAGCTTAGTTCTTAAACCATTAGGGTCTGTATGATATTCGGAATCCATCCAGATGATGGGATATTGGCAGCCGACCTCTTCTATGGCTTTCATTATTTCGTACTGAAGCATTTTACAGGCAATCAGCACCGTGCCTCCTTCGATATCCTTAACCATACACCCTCCCCATTTATTCTTTGATTGGGCCAATTTTATTCTTTCTGAAAGCATTGGCGAAGTTTCTGCAGAGGCGGTCCTGACCCAGCAGGGCTTCAGTTGCCATAAGAGTAGCCATCATATCCCGGTTGGTGGGATCGAGAATGGCAGAATCCATTCCTGCATAAAGAGCGATGGTTAAAAAGCCTTGATTGACCACTTTCCGCAGGGGCATGCCGAAGGAAATATTGCTTAATCCGGAAGTTACTTTAATCGTAGGATACAACTCTTTAACTAATTTTAGAGTCTCGGTAAAGTTCAATAAAGATTTATTGTCAGCGGACAAGGCCAATACCAGTGGATCAAGGTGGATCCGGTCAGGAGTAATGCCATGCTTTTGGGCCTTTTCCACAATCTTTTTCGTAATGTCCACCCGTGTCTCAATATCGGAAGGAATTCCTTTGTTATCACAGGTCAGGGCTACAACCTGCCACTCTGTACCTTCAATTAAAGGGAAAATAACCTCGCATTTATCCCCTTCCTCTGAGACGGAGTTAATCAATCCGGGACGCCGGGCGTACTTGAAGACTTCTTTAATCACTGCGGCATTGGGGCTATCTATACACAAGGGAGTATCGACCGTATCCTGAACGATATTCATCAGCCAGATCAAGGTTTCGACTTCGTATTCCGGCGCTGTGCTGGCACATACATCCAGAAAATGTGCCCCTGCTTCTGTTTGTTTGATGGCCAGGTTACGAATGAATTCTTCATCCCGCTCGGCAATCGCATTTTTTACACTGGGAATGGTACCGTTAATTTTTTCTCCGATAATTATCATAGCTAAGTCTCCTTTTGTTACAAAAGGGGCTGTTTCGCGACAGCCCCTTTGTCTTTTATAGTAATACTTTAAGCGCAGAGGAACATAATAAAGCCGAACATCATATCCTCGTAACTCTGCATTTTAGGTGCCATCACCTGAGCTTCTTGCTCATCGATTTCCGGATGACCGGCCAGATATTCTTCCCATGTTTTATAGTAATTGGTGTCCATAAAGTGCCTCCTCCTTAATAATTGGCATTATTGGCTACATAATCCAAAACAGCTCTGGTATTATCAATATTTACGCTGTCAGCGGTGATGATTACTTTGTCAAAGGCAAAGTAATATCCGCCGCCTGGGGCTAAGATGTCGATAAGTTCTTTCGCTTTATCGATGCATTCCTGCTTTGTCCCTGTTTTTAGAAGGGTAAGGGGATAGAAACCACCGATAATATGCTTTTTGCCTAACTTTTCCTTAACAAGCTTCGGATCGCCATACTCAAAGGTCATAACGGTTCCTTCGGGAAGCTCGGCCAAATAGTCAATGTAGCGCATCCAATCCTGCTCAACAAACAAATAGGATCTCATACCTTTTTCGGCCAGACCTTCCACCAATTTCTTGAAGCTAGGCCAGTAGAATCTGTCAAAATCTTTCCCTCTAAGATAGGGAGCCATGTGTAAGGGAATGAAGGTAGCGTTGTACTTATTTGGGACAGCATGAGTTCCCATTTTGATCATCAAAGGAGTGGCAGCATTGACAGCAGCCTCAACCTTATCGGGAATCCGCCTTACATCCAATGAAATATTTTTAAAACCTCTTAACTGGTCGGTCAGAATATCAAAAGGAGCTTCGCAAAAACCGGCAAAAAAGGATACCGTACCGTAATTAAATTTACCGATCAAATTCCCATAAATCCTAAACAGATTGTTATTTTCGTCGGTATAGGCTTTAAAGGCCTTCGCCATGACAAGGGAGCGGGTGACAGGATCCGTATCCAGCTCAGAATACAAATTGGGCAATACTTTTTCCAGGATACAATTATAGGGGGAAGCAATAAAATCATCATAATCTTCTACTTTAAGCCCTTCTACATCCGGATGCTGCAGAAAACCATTGGAACCCATGACAAAGTTTCTTGAGCCTAATATTTTGTAAAATGAGGGCATTCTGAAAGCTGAAACAGGCAAGAGGTCGGAATAGAAGTCTTCACACACTTTCTCAAAGCTAGCTTCTAAATTGGTCGTATCCCATTGGACCTCTTTTAAATCCATACCGGCATATTGAATAGCAAACTCATGAGCAAAGGATCCCATGATCGGAACCCGCTTAGGAATTTTTCCATCGATCAGATCGGTAAATAATTGTGTTCTTTCAGCCATTCTATCAGACATGTTATTCCACCCACCTCTGACATATTTTTACTCCCTCGGCGGCATTGGTAGTAAACATATCGGCTCCGATTTGTTTGCATGCCTCCTCAGTGACAGGGTTGCCGCCGATGATAACCTTCACCTGGTCCCGTATTCCTGCTGCTTCCAAGGCTTCGACTGTTGCTTTCATAGAGTCAATGGCCAGGGTAAGCACCCCGCTCATGCCCAATACTTCTGCTTTCAACTCTTTTACCTTTTCCACAAAAACGGCAGGTTCTACATCGATGCCAAGATCATAGACATCAAAGCCTGCTGCCTCGACCATGCTTGCAAAAATGTTTTTGCCAATATCGTGCATATCTCCCTGAACTGTACCCACGACGATGCTGCCAACCTTCTGGGTATTGTCTCCGCCAATCACAGGTTTCAAAATGTCAAATGCCTGGCTTAAAAGCTCACCGGCGAAAATAAGGTCACCAACGTAGTATTCCTTCTTTTCATAAAAATCTCCTACGATGCTCATCCCTTTTTGACAGGCCGCAACGACTTGGTTTGCATCAGCCATACTGGGCTTGGATTCAACAAACTCCTCTAATAAGCTTACCACTTGTCCTTCATCCAGATCCCCAATGGCTTGTGTCAATGCATTTAAATCCAGCATCCTTTTCACTCCCTTAATATTTTTAATCATCCGCAAGCTACATATACCTGTATATACAGCTTGGGGCAAAATAAAAAGATGTTTTCTGCCTTTATATTAACACGTCAAAAATATTTGTCAATATGAAATATTCAATCAATTTTTACTATTTTTGCACTTGTTTTTACTTAGGATTTGACTACGATTCAGGGAAAATCGTGCCTTACACAGTTACATCAAGCACGGCACCACCGCACTGTACCAGGACATCCTTTAACCCTTGGTAGCTTGCATTCCCGTCTAAACTGCCGATTTGCAGCTCGTCCCGGCACCCACTATCCTCAGAAAGCTGTTTATACTCATGAGGATTGTGCTTGGGAAAACGCATCAAAATTGACCTGGCATAAAGGGCCGAATCATGTTTCATTAAATACTGATGATCTGCCTGCGGGACTTTGTCTCCCCCTGCTAGCCGTCTTGAAATCTCCAAGCAGGTCAGCAAAATTTTCAGCTTTTCTTTTTCTCCTTTCATCTGCTCCCCAGAAATTTTCATTTGCTGATTCATTGCCTCCAGATAGGCTTCTTGCTGATTTTTCTGTTCTGCCATGGCTTCTTCGGCTGATTGTTGTTGTTTTACAGCTGAGAGAATACGCTCTCTTTTTGTTTCTTCAGAGTGCCGAGTCAAATTCTGGTCAACAACATTACGACAAAGATTTCCGTGCGCAATACGCATTTGCTTTCTCCTCCCTATAATATCTTGTGATTTCTTTGAATATCTCGCTTTTTCATAGAATTTCTAACGAACCAAATTAACTCACCACGGATAGAATTCGCATAGAATGCCTCATTCAGAGAATTCGGGTATGGCAAAGCCAACGTCTGCTATTGATATGTTGGCCGTTGTAAACCCATAATTCTCACGGTGGTAAACCTCCCATGTCTAACAGGGTCAAGGTTATAAAACCTGCCCTAAATTCCTTCGTTCCACCTATCCATGATTGGGTGTCAGTTATGCTCCTCAACCGAGTCATTGCTCTAATGGTGATTTATTCGACTGACTACCAGCTCTTGTGTCTTGTTAGGTTACCTGGATGACTCGCTTCTGTGGTGACGCTTTACCCACAGACCGTTTACTTTTTATGGTTTCTCTGCTATTCTGTTACGCTGCTAAATACTCAACTGGACGATGAATATCTTGAATCAGCTTTTTCGGGTCATAGTCTATACCCTTTGTTAATAGGGCATAGAACACCCGAATCAGTTTACAGCTTAAGGCTATTAACGATTGCTTCTTCTTCAGTGGATTCTTGGGCCTTGTCGTATAGTAGGTGTGTATCTCTGCAAACTCTGCGTTTTTGGCGACGAGCGGCATCACTGCTTGAAATAGAATCGCCCTCAACCGCGCTCGACCTCGCTTACTTATGGTAGTCTGTCCCTTGTGCTTGCCCGAGCTACTTTCTCGCAAGGCTAGGCCCGCTAGCTTTTGAATTTGCTTTGGAGAATTAAAGCGTCTAATATCTCCAACTTCGGAGAGAAAACCTGCCACGGTAACGAGGCCAACACCTTTAATTTCAAGCAACTTGGCTACTTCGGGTATCTGACGGCACAACCCATCGATGGTTTCAGTGACTGCCTCATATTGTGCTGTTTTAGTATGATAGTCTTGCAGTAATAGCTGGATTTCCATTCGGGAACAAGACTCTCCTTCGGTGCAACCAATGCTCTTCTGAGCAGCTTCATACAGGCTCTTAGCCCTTTTCATTCCCACTGCTCTCAACTTGTTGTCTCTCCAAATTCGGTTTATTCCTTCTACTCCCAGCCTTTCAATGTCCTTAGGTAGCGGAGCAACTTGCAATACCAGCATGCTACTTGTGGCATCAAACTTTCCAAATACCGTTTCATGCTCGGGAAAGTAGATTTTCAGCCACCGCTGAATGCGATTTTTTATACTGTTCAATTCCTTTTGGATGCGCATTCTGCAAACCATCGCTATTCGCAGTTCTGCATAGATCCCTTCCGGTATATAGGGTTCATTGTATCTACCCTCAATGACCAGCTTAGCGATGGTTTTGGGATCCTTAGCATCCGTTTTGCTGGGGTGGTTGTCATCAAGCTCCTTACTACGCTTTACATGGAATGGGTTGACGAGGACTAACTTTATGCTTTGCTCTTTTAGGTAGGATGCCAGGCCAAACCAGTAATGGCCGGTTGGCTCTGCGCCTACCACTGTACAGTCCTTTTGTGCTTGCCTTTTTAAATGTTCAATCCATGCGTAGAAATCCTTGAATCCTTCAGCACTGTTTTCAAACTTGAATACTTTGCCTAGCTCGACTCCTCGCCAGTCGAAAGCCCTGGCGTAATGAAGCTCGCTGGCGATGTCCACTCCGATCACAATACTTCTTTCGGATAGTTGCTTTAGTTTCTCATTTTGTGTAAAATTCATTTGGGATGACCTCCGTTATTTTGATTGGATTCTGTTGGCCAACAGTCCTTTCAAATTGTAACGTGAGGTCTTCTTTTTGACAAAGATCATTTTTGACTACTACAGGAATGCTCCTCATATTTCCTAAATTACATTCCATGGATTTACGATTGTGGTCGGAGTGCAATATCTTTAAACGTCGTTTTAAAGAGCCTTAAAGCTGCTTTAAGGGAGGTCCAACCAGTTATCTGCAAATAGTTGCTACTAAAAGTCGCTCGTTTATAATAGTTAATTTAACTATATCACAAATCAAGTTTTCTGTCTTATATAAGATAGCCGAGTTGCCCATTATTTAGATACTTCGTTCTTATTCATAGTACCCCTGAGTTTAAGCCGATCCGCATGTACAGTCCGCCACCTAAGAATAACAGAAGAGCCCATAGAACCCAGTAATCCTTTGCTGTCAAAGGGCATTCACGTATTGGGGTCATAAAGGATCTATATCCATAACCACGGTTTAGCATACCTTTTGCCAGATCCTCGGCAATCAAAATGGAATTTACAAATAAGGGGACCATAATCAAAAGATAAGTTTTTATCCGTCCCATACTGCTTTTATCATTGATCCTTGCGCCCCGGGCCCTTTGAGCTTCGATAATAAACAATCTTTTTTTATCCAGAGTGGGAATAAACCGCAAGGCCGTCGTGATCATAAAGGTTATTTCCGCCGGAACTCTAAGCTGATTCAAAAACTGCATAAATTCATCCAGCGGCGTCGTTAAGGTCAGAATTGAAGACCCCAGCACCATAATAAGCAGGCGGCAGATGTAATTAACTCCCGTTAAAAACCCTCCCACGGACAATGCAACCTGCCCCTCATTGGCTATGGAGAAAAGAATGACTTGACTTATTTCTCTTTGAAATCTTTCCGGAGGATATGTTATTCCTGTAAAAAGAAGCAGAAAGAGACAGATGGGCATTAAAGGCCGAATCATCTGCCAAACTTTCTTATAGGAGATTTTGCTTTGAAGCGCAAATACGAGGATACCAAGCAAAAAGCACAAGTTGTAGAGAGGATTTTGAAAGAGAAAGCACCAGATAATAACCACTAGAAAACCAAATACTTTGGTACGAATATGGAGACGGTGAAGCAGAGAGTCCCCTGGCAAATAGTCTATCAACAAGGTTTCCTCTCCCCCTCCTCAATACTATGAAACACTATCCGCCTGAATTCTTCAGCCGATTTCGCCTGATAGCCTAAATCTTTCAGTCTTTGATTTAAGACACATAATTGGGGAGGAAGAACTGCCGCCTGCCGGAGGATAGACTCATCTGCAAAGGCCTCCCAAGGAGGGGCATCAATTATAACCTGACCCTCCTGCAAAAGGACAACCCGTTCTGCATAGTCTGCAACACTGTCCATATCATGACTGATCATAAGAATGGTTGTCCCCTTTCTGTGGAGTTGCTGAAGTAATTTCATGATTTTCTCCACCCCCACCCAATCAAGACCTGTCGTCGGTTCATCAATCACGAGAATTTCCGGGGTAAGGGCTAAAACGGAAGCCACAGCGATGAACTGCCGTTCCCCTTTACCTAGGGTATAAGGATGAACCTGACGGTACTTTTCCAGGCCGGTTAATTCCAAAGCCTGAGCGATCCGCTTTTCCATCTCCGTCCCGGTAAAACCGGCGTTCTTCAGCCCAAACTCTATCTCTTTCTCCACTGAGACGGAAAAGATCTGGTGATCCGGGTTCTGAAACACATAGCCAATGGTTTGGGCTAACTGAGCCGTGTCATAGTCTTTCGTATTCAGGCCCTTGACGAGAACTTCTCCCTCTGTGGGTTTAAGCAAGCCATTGATATGTTTTGCTAAAGTGGTTTTTCCGGCTCCGTTGGAACCAACCAGTGCTACAAATTCTCCCTTTTGAATAGTGAGATCAATTCCCCGCACACCCAGTTGTCCTGATGTAAATTGGTGAACAAGCTGTTTAACCTGAATCAACGGTGAACTCCGGGGACCCTCCTCCACCCTTCCCTCTTGATGAACTTCTTTTCTCTCTATGGGCTTAACCAAGGAGGCTATTCTGCCCTGGGCATTTTTCTTCCTTACCAAATTGCGGATCAAGGATTCCGCCCCGGCCACATCTAAAGGAACATCTTCGAATTCAATCCATCCTCTCTCCAAAAAGTTCCAGCCTAATAAGCTGACGGGAAGAGGTTTTATCCCGAATTCCCGCAAAAGGGGTATATTGCGAAAAAGCTCTTCCGGTGCCCCTTGCCATGCAATTTTCCCGCGATTAAGTACAATGACTTCATCGGCTCTTTGCAGGATTTCTTCACTGGAATGTTCAATGACAAGAATCGTCCGCTCACCCTCACGACAGAGATCATCCAAGGTCCGATAGATCTCGAACCGTCCTTCCGGATCCAGCTCGGAGGCCGGTTCATCCATTACCAGTATTTCCGGCTCCAGGGCCAGCACCCCGGCGATCACCAGCCTTTGTTTTTCTCCACCCGATAACTCCGCCGTAGAGCGCTCATCATAGCCGTTCAGCCGAACTTGGGCCAGGGCTTGGGCAACCCTTTGCTGAATCTCCTGCATAGAGATACCGAAATTGCGGGGGCCAAAGGCCACGTCTTCCCCGACGGTTCGCCCGACGATCTGACTTTCTGCATCCTGCAGTACAAGCCCTACCTGCTTGGCCAATTCCTGCACCCGAATCTTATCAGTCTCTTTACCCCCAACGATTACCTCTCCCCGCATCTCACCTTGCAGAAATTGGGGAATCAATCCATTCAGACACAAGCTTAAGGTTGTTTTCCCCGCTCCCGTGGGACCCATCAAAGCAATGAATTTTCCTTTTTTCACTGCCAGGCTGACTTGTTTTAAACTCTCGACTTCTGACCGTGGATAGCGATAAGAGACATCCCTTAATTCAATTACTGGCTTCACCCTAACACCCCTTTAGATCAGTCGGCTTCCTTTAAGTGCCTTATAGGCTAAAGCAGATACCGCAACATTCAATACCGATCCCAATAAAAGAAAAGGCATTAACCCTAAAACAGCACCCATACCGCCTATGGGGAAGACCGAAAAGGCAGCCACCACACCATTGAGGAGGGAGGTTATGATAACAGCGGGAATCAAACCGATTTTCTTATTGACAAGGCGATAAATCAACGCAAAGACAGCCATTTCTATGGCGATGACCAAATGCATAGGAATTCCCAGCGGAAAACCGACCACCGCTGAGGTCAGCAGATGGCCTATGGCAATAACGATACTGCCTTCGAGACCGCCAAAGGCTAAAGCGCTGAAAAAACCCGGAGCAGAATCTAAGGCCACTGTCCCCAGTGGGCTGGGAATTTTAATCAAGGCTCCTACCGCACTCAAGGCGATAAAGACCGCCATGATCGCAATTCGTCTGATATTTTGAGCTGATTTTTGGACCGTTGTTTTCTTTGCCGGCTCAATCATTGTTATTCTCTCCTTCATTTCTTTCATTAATTTGAATCTTTCCGCTAACATTTCTCTTGGATTTTAGTCTTCATTTCCTGTTTGGAGACCTCCACCTCCATCCTCTTCCAATCTGCCAATTTTATGGTTGGGTATCTTGCCAAAATCCCCTAATTCAATATCCTCTGATGCCGTATAAATGAGACAGGTTGAAGGTCCTGCTGATTTATGGATATCAAGTTCACATCGGGAATTTTTAATAAACCGGGCACCAATAGACCTGGCAAGGGCTTCGGCTTCACCCCTTATCCCCTGGGAGCCTACCGGAATAATGTCGTACACTCCAGGGACACTAAGCAATTTAACGACATGTACCCCCTGCAGAATGTCCGGATCTTCCGGGTTAGCCGCCTCAGTTCCCACTTTAGGAAGTCCCAGGCAAAACAGGCTATTGCCCGGCTTGGATCTACCAATGCGAAGTTTATCTTGATCGCAAAGCCCGATGGCCGTGATTCCTAAGCCCGTTTGTTTTGTAGGCATATTCTTTTCTGTGCTGATAGCCGTAGGCAGGGACATCAGGTTCAAAGCCCTTAGCTCTTCTCTCACCCCCTTCATTATTTCTTCCCCTGCGGGTATGGGGTCATTGGCAATGGCAATGCTCATCATCTGGGGAACCGCTCCAACTGCGAGTACTTCCATTAAGGCTACCCGGGCCGTCAACCTGCCGGTAATCCTCCAGGGAACTTTGACCACATCCAGCTCTTTCTCACCAATAGCACCGCATGAGTCGCAAGCTGCGACAAGGTATTGCGTATCATTCAAAGAAACCACCTCAACATCTCTTCCCTGATACCCCAATCCATTCAACTCTCCTCTCCAAATAGTTTTTCTGCAAAAATAAAAAGTCCATAGCCACCTCGCTTTTCCTTTCAGACAAAGCAAAATGACCATGAACTTTACCAAACTTCATGTGTTCCCGGCTCCAGGCAGGTCTCCTGACTTCGAGTCATTGTCTCATTGCTGCCTTCCCAGTTACCCAGTGGCATCCAACGCTGAGACTCCTCTTTACAGTGGCGGGTCCGTCCGGGAATTGCACCCGGTTCCCTATTCTCCCTTCTTGGCGAAGGGCACCTGAAATCCTTAAATTGTTAAAACCTACTAAATTCAGTTTAGCCGAAAATGTTATAATGTCAAGTCAAAATCTTTTCTATTCCAAAAAGCTGGATGCATTAAGTTTTACAGCATGATAATCTATTAAGAAGGAGGGATTTTGGTGAAAGCGAAAATTTCAATTCTGGCTTTACTATTTATATTGATTTTTAGTTCCCCCACACTGGCCATGGAGAATTTACCTGATGACGTTCTAAATGCTTTTGAATTCGATGTAAAGAGTTTTCAAAAGCAGATGATAGAAGAAAGTGATGTTTCACACCATTTGACAGCGTCCGAAGCTATGAAAGTAAGCGATAAGGGGTATAGGGTGCACAGAATTAATGTTCATAAAATCCGAAAGGCTCAAACTATCGATTTATATGATGCTTTAACAGAATCGAATACCTGGCACATACCTGTTTCGGATAGAATTACCTACATTGTGGAGAAAGCAGGCGGAGCTTACAAGTTGATAGGTTCTGGCGTAAGAGAAGAAAAGTATGCTATCGATTATGTGCGCTTTGAGCACATTGCCTCATTAAATGGATTGAAGGATCTGAAGTATATCGATGAACCGGTTCTCCATCTTAGCGGTTTGATCGGCAAAACTTCCAACGGCAGCCAATTCTTATCTTTTAGCGACAACGACGCTTATAAGCTGGAAAAAGGTCAACTCAAAGACACTAAAGAATTGATGGATGAAATCAAATTAAAGGCAAATGAAGCAAAAACTTTTGGTTTTGGCGGATCTGGCGGACTCGGCACTCAAGCAGGACCTCTCTTTCTTATGGGAAGCATTGGCTTAATCATAGGAATCTTTTTATTCAGAAGATTAAGATTCCAAAAATAAAGAGTTTATTCTATCTTCTAAACTAATCAAGGCCGAAGGATTGTTCCTATTGAAACAATCCTCCGGCCTTATCCATCTGCTTCTGAACTTTATACTCTATAAGCCGGCTTGCTCCCGCAGCGCATCTACCTTATCGGTCTTTTCCCAAGGCAGGTCCAGATCGGTACGGCCAAAATGGCCATAGGCAGCCGTTTGATGATAGATAGGACGGCGCAGATCCAAGGTCTTAATGATCCCAGCGGGACGGAGGTCAAAATTAGCTTTGACCAATTCCCCGATTTTTTCTTCATCAATCTTAGCTGTCCCGAAGGTTTCCACCTGAACAGATACGGGATGAGCTACCCCGATGGCATAAGCCAACTGGATTTCGCAGCGATCAGCCAGACCGGCCGCCACCACGTTTTTCGCTACATACCGGGCTGCGTAAGCCGCAGAGCGGTCAACTTTTGTGGGGTCCTTGCCTGAGAAAGCTCCGCCCCCATGGCGAGCCATACCGCCATAAGTATCAACGATGATCTTGCGACCGGTCAAGCCGGCATCCCCTTGGGGACCACCGATGACAAAACGGCCTGTGGGGTTAATAAAATAGCGTGTGTTTTCGTCCAGCAACTCTGCCGGAACCACGGGAAATACCACATGCTCCAGCAGATCCCGGCGAATCCGCTCCTGGGTGGCTTCCGGGTGATGCTGGGTGGAGATCACGATGGTATCGATACGGACGGGACGATTGTCCTCATACTCTACCGTCACCTGAGTCTTGCCGTCAGGACGCAGATAATCCAGGATATCCGACTTGCGTACTTCGCTCAAGCGGCGGGCCAGGCGGTGAGCCAGGTCAATAGGAAGAGGCATATAGCTTTCCGTTTCATTGGTAGCGTAGCCAAACATCATCCCTTGGTCTCCGGCACCAATGGCTTCGATTTCTTCTTCACTCATCTCTCCGTTTTTCGCTTCCAGAGCCTTGTCCACTCCTAAAGCGATGTCGGCGGACTGCTCCCCGATAGAAGTGAGAACGGCACAGGTATCCGCATCAAAGCCATATTTGGCCCGGGTATAACCGATTTCACGGATGGCTTGTCTTACCGTACTAGGGATATCCACATAGCAATTGGTCGTGATTTCGCCACTGACCAAAACCAGGCCGGTGGTAACCGAAGTCTCACAAGCGACCCGGGCATTGGGGTCTTTAGCAAAGATGGCATCCAAGATGGCATCGGAAATCTGGTCGCAGATCTTATCAGGATGTCCTTCCGTGACCGATTCGGAGGTAAATAATTTTCTTACCAATGAAGTCACTCCTTTTCACTAAGGCGCTCAGCAATCTCCTGAACCAGCCGCCGAGCTACGTCTAATTTATTCATTTGGGGCAGATCGATTTTTTTTCCATTCGGAAAAAGCAAGCTCACGATATTCGTAGGGCTGCCAAATCCAGCTCCAGGTTTGGTTACGTCATTTGCTACCAGCATGTCCACATTTTTGCGCTGCATTTTGGCTTGAGCGTGCTCGTAAAGCTTTTCCGTCTCAGCGGCAAAGCCCACAAGAAATTGGCGTTCTTTCTTCTTGCCGCATTCCGCCAAAATGTCGGGAGTGGGTACAAGTTCCAGAGTAAGACTTGACCCGTCTTTTTTAATTTTTTGCTCGGCATTGGCTAGGGGTCGATAATCGGCAACGGCCGCCGCTTTGACGACAATATCCATATGAGCAAATTCGTCCATGACGGCTGCATGCATTTCTTCAGCTGTCATCACGGCGATTCGCCTCACTCCCGGTGGGGTCGGCAATTCGTTAGGAGCGGATACGAGGATGGTTTCCGCACCGGCCTCCCTTAAGGCTTCAGCCACAGCAAAACCCATCCTACCTGAAGAACGATTGCCCAGATAGCGAACCGGGTCAAGGGGTTCCTGGGTTCCACCGGCTGTGACCAGAGCTTTTTTGCCCGCCAATAATCCTGATGTGGCAAAAAAGCTCTGCAAAGCCTCCACAAGATCTTGGGGCTCACTCATACGGCCATCTCCATCCGTACCGCAGGCCTGAAAGCCTGTTGCCGGTCCAAGAATCCGCACGGAACGTTCCTGCAACCGCTTCAGGTTTTCTTGGGTAGTGGGATGATGATACATATTATGATTCATAGCTGGAGCCACAAAGATAGGGGCCTTAGTTGCCAGCAGGACAGTAGAGAGAAAATCATCGGCGAGTCCCACAGTCATTTTAGCCAATAGATTAGCCGTGGCCGGGGCAACCAATACGGCATCGACGGCTTCCGCCAAAGCGATATGCTCAACGTTCCACACCTTGGGCTCTTCGAACATCTCCACATAGACCGGATGACCGGAAAGGGTCCTCAGGGTTAAGGGGGCAATAAATTCAGTCGCCCCCTTAGTCATCGCCACATACACTGTTGCGCCCTGCTTACGGAGACGGCTCACCACATCCGCTGCTTTATAAGATGCAATACCACCCGTAATCCCCACAAGGATTTTCTTGCCCCGCAACATTATTTTATTCCCTCACGGGTCAATTCGAAATGATATTTGCCTTTGGCAATCTCATCAAAAGCAAGACTTACCGGCTTAGCTCCACGGTAATTCACTTCAAACTCCGGATCTTCCATTAGGGTACGGGCTCTTTTTGCTGCTGCCAGCACCAAGGTATATTTACTATCCACTTTGCTCAACAAAATATCGAGAGAAGGCTGTTTCATAGTTACACCCCCTGAAATACATAAGGTTTTCTTTTGACACGACATTTCTCAGCAAGAAGAATGCTCTTCAGTTTATCTACTGCCAGAGGAATCTCATCATTCACGACCACATAATCATACTCGCTCACATATTCCAGTTCCCGAGCAGCAGTCTGCAGTCGTTTTTGGATAACTTCCTCGGATTCGGTACCGCGTTTATGGATGCGCTGAGAAAGTTCATCCATGGACGGCGGCACAACGAAAATAAACACCCCTTGTGGAAAGCGTTTCTTAACTTGTAAGGCCCCTTGAATTTCAATCTCCAGAATGACATCATTCCCAGCTTGAATGGCTTGTTCCACGGCGAATTGCGGGGTTCCATAATAATTACCGCAAAACTCAGCCCATTCCAAAAGTTGATCCTGTTCGATCATGGTTTGAAATTCTTCCCGGCTTCGAAAATAATAATGCAATCCATCCACTTCACCAGGACGAGGCTGGCGTGTCGTAGCCGACACGGAATACTTCACCTGAGGTATCTGTCTTAACAGCTCCTGGCAAAGGGTTCCTTTTCCTGCCCCGGAAGGACCGGATAGAACAATCAATAATCCATGATTCTGTTCCACGATGCTCCCCCTTAATCAGCTGGGTCTTCGGCAGTGTTGCTGGCTTCTTTCGCGGAGAGGCGATGGGCTACGGTTTCCGGTTGAACTGCTGATAGAATCACGTGATGGCTGTCACAGATAATCACGGCCCGGGTTCTGCGGCCATAAGTGGCATCGATCAGCATTCCCGCATCCCGTGCTTCCTGAATAATCCGTTTGATAGGAGCCGACTCTGGGCTGACAATGGAGATAATGCGATTGGCGGATACGATATTGCCAAACCCAATGTTAATCAATTTAATGTCCAAAACTTAACCCTCCAATTATTCTAGATTTTGAACTTGTTCCCTGATCTTCTCTAATTCACTTTTCATCTGAACAACATGCTGAGTAATGTTTAAATTATTAGCCTTCGAGCCAATGGTATTGATCTCCCGATTCATTTCTTGAACCAGAAAATCCAGTTTACGCCCGACGGGTTCAGAACTTTTCAGAGCTTCCCGGCATTGGTCAATATGGCTCTGCAGACGAACCAACTCTTCGGTAATGGATACTCTATCTGCAAAAAAAGCCACTTCATTAGCCAGGCGAGCTTCATCAAGGATCACTTTATCCCCTAGAAGGACCTCAATCCTTTCCTGTAAGCGGGTTTGATAATCTATGACAATGGTGTCGGAATATCCTGCTATGTCATCTTTAGCCAGCATGATGGTATGTAAACGACTCAAAAGATCTTCCGCCAGCCCTTCCCCTTCTACCTTCCTCATGGCTACGAATCCATCCAAGGCTTCTGTAACAGCACGGCCTAAAGGTTCCCAAATGAGTTCAAGGTCAATATCCGTATCCTCTACGGAAAAAACCTCGGGCAAGGCGGCTAAACGATAAATATCCGTCTCATAGGTTGTACTTAGAGCTAAAGCGAGTTCCTTCAGTGTCTTATCATACGACAGGGCTAAATCTTTGTCAACCTTCACCAATCTCTTTTTTTCTTCTGTTTCCTTCACATTAACAAAGACATCAATTCGTCCGCGGTTAATTTTGCTTTGGAGGATTTTCCGTATTCTATCTTCCAAACTATTCAGATGGCGGGGCATTCGTACCGACGTCTCGAAAAAGCGATGATTGACCGCTTTTAACTCAATAGTAAATTGGTAACCGTAACCGGAAGCTTCCCCGCGTCCAAAGCCTGTCATGCTGTTTGCCATTTCCAGACCAACTTTCTTTTTCACATTTTAAATTTATTATAGCTATTAAAGTTCAGAAAAACAATTTAAGGTACTTTTTTGATAGTGAATTGTAATGTAGCTTTCCTTATATAATGTGCAGCAAAAGAAGCCGGAATCAACACTGGGGACAAAATCATCCGCAACTTAAAGATGGACCGCCTCATCTCAAGGAAGCAGTCCATCTTTTGCTATCATTCAATGACAAACGTCTTTGTTCTTAATTAAGGGTATCCTCAAGCAGGACCCCTTTAAATACATAGGCCGCCGGTCCGGTCATATACACCCGGTTATCTTCTCCCCATTCGATCTGCAGGTCTCCTCCCGGCAAATGAACCGTCACACTCCGCTCGGTCTTACCATTGAGGACGGCGGCTACGGCAGAAGCACAGGCTCCCGTTCCACAGGCCAGGGTCGGGCCCGATCCCCGCTCCCATACCTTCATGGTTAATTCCTTGGTGCTGTTAACTATGATAAATTCCACGTTGGTTTTGCGAGGAAAGAGAGGATGTTTTTCAATAGCTGGACCCATACGCTCAAAATCAAGGGTTTCGTAATCTTCGACAAAAATGACGCAATGGGGGTTTCCCATGGACACCGCTGTAAACTCGAATTCCTGCCCATCCATACTGAGCTTGGCCCCCACCACAGACTCACCCAGGATGAGTACCGGAACCTGTTCCGGCTTTAGGATCGGCTCGCCCATATCCACCCGAACCCCAGTGACTTTATCTCCTTCGACGGTAAGATGCAGCGTTAGAATCCCGGCTAAGGTCTCCACCTGGAGGGGGTTCTTGGTCACATGACCTTGATCATAGATATAACGGGCAAAACACCGAATGCCATTGCCGCACATCTCCGGCTCTGAGCCATCCGAATTAAAGATACGCATTCTGGCGTCAGCCTTTTCCGAAGGGAGGACGACAATGAGCCCATCCCCGCCTACCCCGAACTGACGGTGACAAAGCTTACGGGACAGCTCCGGATAATCAAGGGTTTCTGCAGGGGCGCTCACAAAGTGATCTATAAACACAAAATCATTGCCCAGGCCATGCATTTTTACGATTTCCATAGCTAAACATCAACTCCTTATCCCTTATCCTTGGTCCTCTTGCTTAGGGAAGGACAAAGGAAGCAAATAGATCCGGTACCATATAATAAGCCATAATCGTAATTAAAGTAAAGATGAGGGCTAATTTGAAGACCTTTTTTATGATTAAGGACACCGTGAAAATCGCCAATAACCCCACTACGATATAGGATAGTGCATCAATATGATCTGCCCAAACAGTTCCTACCAATACTTCAAACATGATGGTCCTCCTCTTGCCTTGAATAGTCCACTGAAAATAGTTAATATTCGTGGTTTCTTTTAGGTATTCTGCACTCTGGATAAAAACCCTTTTTTAAGAAAAGCACGCCTGCATAACTGTGAAGCCCTTAAACCAATGTAGTGATGCCAAAGAAATTAACTGTCTTTTCGAAAGGGATATAAAATCATGACCACCCGCTCAGCGGGTGGTTTGCTCTAGCCCTATAAGGGCAGGGTACAGGCTGAGCCTTAAGGCTCACTGAAAGTTCCGCCAACCGCACTCTGCCCCGTGCTACCCCTAAAGGGGTTGGGGGGCTATTTTTTCTTCTTCTCTATAGCCTCCCCTGTAAATGGATCTACAAATTCCTTGATACTTAGTTGATCTGCTGCAATGTCCTCCTGCAACTGCTTTCGGATATACTGTTCTATCGCTTTCTTATTTCTCCCTACTATGTCAACGTAATAGCCTCTGCACCAGAAATGCCGGTTACCATACTTATACTTTAAATTGGCATGTCGATCGAAAATCATCAATGAGCTCTTCCCTTTCAGGTATCCCATAAATGCCGATACACTTAATTTCGGAGGGATCGACACCAACATATGGATGTGATCCGCACAGGCATTGGCTTCGATGATTTCTACTTTCTTATAATCGCACAATGTTCTTATTATCTTTCCTATATCCTTTTTGATTTTTCCATAAATGATTTGTCTTCGATATTTTGGGGCAAATACGATATGATATTTACAGTTCTATCGAGTATGTGCTAAACTTTCTGTATCCATTGGGATATCTACCTCCTCTTTGTCTAGTGCGGTTGGCGAAACCTGCACTATTCTATCAAAGGGGGGTAGGTTTTTCTACTCATAGCTAAAGCTTCTTGGAACCACCTGCATAGCAGGTGGTTTTCGTTTATACAAAAACAGACAGGCCCTTTAGGCCTGTCAAAAACTCAAAATCGGTCATCATGGAACAGGATATTCAGCACATTATCGGTCGGTGACTTCGCCGTAGCTATAGCCACGATCCTTCTCAACCCTTGTATAAAGACCTACGTCCTCAACCTCTTTAGCCGAGAGGATATCCAAAGCGGTCTGAATTTCCGTCGCAGGTATCCGCAGGCAGATTCCGCAGCCGGCGCTGATTTGGGTCGGCAGCGGCATCACTTTCACCTGCAGGTTTTCTTCCAGCAGATAGTGTTCCGATTTTATCGCCCAGTTGGTGTTTTTGAAGGTAATGATATATTCCATATTGTCAACCATACACTTCCGCAATAGTTTTCAGGGCCCTGCACCCGATTTCAATTTCTTCCTCGGTATTGAAGTAAGAAAAGGAAAAGCGGACCATCCCCGTTTCCATGGTTCCAAACCTTTGGTGGAGTAGGGGAGCGCAATGGCTTCCGGCCCGAGTGGCGATCCCGTATTTTTCCCAAAGTAATCCGGCCAGATGGTCAGCCGGAATCCTGCCCATATTCAGGGAAACAACCGGCAACCTGTCCCTTCCGGAAAAGTCCCCGTAAAGCCTGAGGTCTTTAATCTCCTTGATACCATCGACAAACAATTGAGTTAAGCGATTTTCCCTGCTTTGAATCCCATCTATCCCTATACTGAGAATAAACTCCACCCCTTTTTGCAGGCCGTAAAGGCTATGACTGTTCAGGGTACCGGCCTCAAACAGATCGGGCATGTCTTTGTCCTGGAACATCTCAAAGCTGTGCACCCCCGCTCCCCCGGTCTTGACAATCTCAAAAGGGAGCCGGCCGTTGACAATGATCCCCCCCGTGCCCTGAGGTCCGAACAGACCCTTGTGGCCTGTAAAGCACAGCACATCGGCCATCTCCCCGGTGACCGGGATCAGTCCCATAGTCTGGGAAACATCCAGAATCATGATCAAGTCATGAGCCTGGCAGAGGTCATACAGCTTTTTAACCTCTGTAATATTGCCCGTAACATTGGACCCGTGGGTGCAGATCAGAAAGCGGGTTTCCGGCCGGATCAGCTCCGCAAAGGCATCCAGCTGTAAAACCCCGTCCTCATCACAATCGATGAAATCCAGCCGACACCCTTTGAGATAGAGGGGCCTTAAGACGGAATTATGCTCCGTTACGGTGGTAATGACGGCATCCTCCTGTTTCACGAGGCCGCCGATCACCAGATTAAGGCTCTCGGTGGAGGAAGAGGTAAAGGCTATATTCAGGGGCTCCTCAGAACCGACCAAATCCGCGATGGCCACTCTGGTCCTGTAGATTTCCCGGCTGGCTGTCATAGCGGCATCGTAAAAGGAGCGGCTGGCATTGCCAAAATGATGGATGGCGTAAGCTACTGCTTCACCCACTTCCGGCGGCTTGATGAGGGTTGTCGCACTATTGTCAAAATATATCAAGCCGGTCACCCTCCCCTTGTTTTAGAATTTTGGGATTTTTGGGCGGCAGAGAGGCAGGCCCCGATAGCACCAGCATACACAGCATGAGGACAGGATTTAACCTCATAGCCAATATGCCGGGCTATAGTGTCCATGAGCAGCCCGGAGCGGGACAGCCCGCCGGTCATCAGAATGGGCTGATCCGCTGTGAACTCGATTCTCCCTGCCTGCTGCTGTATTTTCCGGGCAATGGATTGGAGAACCCCAGCCATGATTTGGGCCCGGTCTTTCTGCATGGCCAGCAGCCCGATAATCTCCGACTCCGCAAAAACCGTACACATGCTGTTAATGGGAACCGCCTGGTGGGGATCGGTAAATTCATCGATCTGTTCCAGGGGAATCTCCAGGATATCACAAGCCATTTTTAAAAAGCGGCCCGTCCCGGCGGCGCATTTATCGTTCATCAGAAAGTTGACCGGTTTCCCGCCCTGAATCTGAATGACCTTGCTGTCCTGGCCGCCGATATCGATGATGCCCTGAATATCCGGCATAAGATAAACACCGCCGAATGCGTGGCAGGTGATTTCCGTCATGGTATAGTCCGCAAAATCAATCGCTTCCCGGCCATACCCTGTCGCCGCAACAGAGATTTCCTGGCTGTCCAGACCATTTCTTTCCCGTAAGATGGCTAAGCTTTCCTCAGCGGAAGTTTGGGGGTTCCATCCGGTTTTTACCGCGAGAGTATCGATGATCCGCTCCCCGCTCATGACAACGGATTTACACATGGTGGAGCCGGAATCAATACCTACAAAGATCTTTTTCACGAGAGCATCTCGATAAACGCAGCCAGCCGGGTTTTAAGCTGGGCGGCGTCTGAAGTGGAATAGTCGGTCTCGACGCTGATAAAGGGCATCTCTTCTTTTTGCATGTGCTTTCGGATCTGAGCGGTTTCCAGGTTGTAGGTATGGCAGGCCTGGAGGGTCATTTCCACAACCCCGTCCACCTTGAATTCTTTGACCAGCCGGCTTAGCATCTCCAAGCGGTTGTTGTTGGGGGTCATGACGGAGCACCCGATCTGCAGATAGCGGTCGGCAATGGCTTGGTAAGGATCGATGGTTTCGTCAACCAGGCGCTCAACGGGCTTGATCCCGATACAGTTTTCATAGCCTACCACAACGCCGCCGGATTCCTCGATGGCTTTAACCACTTTCTCGGTGACCCCGGCCAGAGGACAGCCTGTGATCAGGATTCTTTTCGCAGAGGGGGAAACATTCTCCACACCCTGTTCCTGATCCGCCTTGACTTTGTCGATGGCTTCCCTGATCTCCCGGTTTTTGGTTTCCGGATCGAACTTGAACTGGGAGCCGTAGAGCACTTTAAGCTGCTCAGCCCCCGTGATCGGAGGAGGGCAGGCTTTGCTGAGCTCATAGAATTCCTTTAAGAGCTTGCGCTCCTCATTTTTTATCTTAATGGCCTTTCTGATATCCTCATCGGTTATGGTCACTCCAAAATCCTGCTCAATTCTTTCCTTCAGGCGCAGAACTTCCTTATGCCACAGTTCTTGGGACGCCTCGTCATTTTGCGTCTGAGGGAGCTGCATGACATGGAGGTTTTTGATTTCCCCCAAAAGCTCATACATTTTTTTCTTACCGTCGCAGGTAGTTTCACCGATCATCAGATCGGAAAAATACATATAGGGACATTTGTCGGTGATGGCAAAGCCATAGCTGGACTTGACCAGAGGACAGAGGTTTCTGGGCAGTACTTTCTCAGCTTCGGGGATGGTTTCATCACTGAACGCGCAAAGCCCGACGGGCACGGCCCCCGCAGCCAGGACAATTTCCACCGGCGCATAGGTACAGAACACTCCCGCTACTTTTTTCCCCTGCTCTTTTAAATTCTTGACCGCAATGAAACCTTGCTTCCGCGCTTCAGCAAAGCTTTCAAATTGGCTAGGCAGCTGAATTTCACTCATGTTTAAACCGCCTTTCTCTTACATTTTCTGATACTTTTTAAATACTTTATCTTCTTATATCATAAAGACGAGCTTTTACCTACGCAATACTTATTAACATGGCGCTATAAAATCTATAGTAGGGTGAATATGTATAGAAAATATCAATAGATGATAAAAATTGATGAAAGTATAGTATTTAGAGAAAAAAAGAGGCCGGATAGGAGAATGCTCCACCCGGACTCAAAAAACTATTGCCCATATCTATTTCGCACCTATTTTCCGCTCACCATGATCTCTTTGCCCCGCCACGCATTGCGTATTAAGCGATACAAGCCGATCAAAATCGAGGGGCCGCCGGCTACCAGCAAGATCAATGCCCATTGCCAACCCGTTAAGGCCGTGGTTTTAAAAATGGCCTGCAGAGGGGCGATGTAGATGACACTGAGCTGCATAAGGGTCGAGCCGATCACTGCCGCCACCAGATAAGGATTGGAGAAGATTCCCACCTCAAAAATACCCCGGGTCTCGGATTTGCAATCGAAGACGTGGAAGAGCTGGGAGAAGACCAGAGTGGTAAAAGCCATGGTTCGGGCCGCCAGCATAGTCACACCCATAAAGAGAGCGATGACAAAGACAAGCAGTGTTCCTAAGCCAATGATTGTACCGCGGATCAATATCTTCCGGGCTAAACCCCGGGCAAAGATGCTCTCTCCCGGATCTCTTGGTCGGCGATTCATAATATCTTTGTCCATGCCGTCCACTCCCAAAGCCATGGCCGGCAACCCATCGGTGACCAGATTGACCCAGAGAATCTGGATGGCCAGCAAAGGTAAAGGCAACCCCACTAAAGCCGCTAAGAACATCACCAGGACTTCCCCGATATTGCAGGAGAGCAAATAGCGGATAAACTTGCGGATATTATCGTAGATGGCCCGGCCTTCTTCCACAGCGGCCACAATGGTAGCGAAATTATCGTCTGCCAGGACCATAGCCGAGGCTTCCTTGGTCACGTCGGTCCCCGTCTTGCCCATGGAGACCCCGATATCCGCCTCTTTGACGGCGGGAGCATCATTCACCCCATCCCCTGTCATGGCCACCACTTGATCGTTCTTTTTAAGAGCCCGGACAATCCTCAGCTTATCCTTGGGGGTGACACGGGCGTAGACGGAGACATTCATGACTTCCTTTTCCAGCTCTTCATCGGACATCCGGTCCAGATCGGAGCCGGTGAGTATTACATCAGCATTTCCTTTGAGAATTCCCAGTTCCCTGGCCACAGCCTCCGCTGTAAGACGGTGATCCCCGGTAATCATGACCGGCTTAATTCCGGCTTTGCGGCATACTTTGATGGCTTTGGCCGCACTTGCCCGCGGAGGATCAATCATCCCCATCAATCCCACGAAAATCAGATCTTCCTCTACCCGCTCATCGATCCGTTCGTTTTCCTGCAAGGGCTTCTCGGCTAAGGCCAGTACTCTTAAGGCTTTTTTGGCCATCTCATCATTGGCTTTGAGGATAGCCCTTCTTCTGATCTCATTTAATTCCACAATGCCCTCGGAAGTCAGCTCACTCCGGCAGCGCCTCAGGATCTCATCGGGAGCGCCCTTGACATAGGCCTTCTTTTCCCGTTTCCCCTTATAGATGACGCTCATGCGCTTGCGATCCGAGTCAAAGGGAATCTCCCCAACCCGTTCTTCCTTACGTTCCAGGGTTTCCCTCCAGATCCCCGCCTTGGCTGCGGCAACCAGCAGAGCGCCTTCCGTAGGGTCTCCTTCAATTCCCCAGGGGGACTCCTTGCCCGCTGCCCGGAACATTCCTGCCACCTGAACCCCCTTACGGTTCAGGGAGGAATTATTGCATAAGGAGGCGATCTTCAGGGCGACCTGCAGGGGGCTTTTTTCCTTGGCGGGATCCGCCCCATGAAAGTCCCCTTTGGGATCATAGCCCTGTCCGGTTACCGAGATCATTTTCCGATCCGTATAGATTTGGCGGACGGTCATCTCATTTTGAGTGAGGGTCCCGGTTTTATCGGAACAGATGACCGTAGCACAACCCAGAGTCTCCACGGCAGGCAGCTTGCGGATAATGGCCTTGCGTTTAACCATCCTTTGTACCCCAATGGCCAGGGCCACGGTTACAATAGCAGGCAACCCTTCCGGGATGGCTGCTACAGCCAGGGAGACTCCGGCCAAAAACATCTTATAGAAGCCTTCCCCCCGCAGGACTCCGGTCAGAACCACAATACCACAGACGATAATACTGATGACGACTAAATATTTGCCCAGCTGAGCCAGACGTTTTTGCAGAGGAGTTTCTTCCTCTTCTACACTCTGGATCATCCCGGCGATGACGCCCATTTCCGTCTCCATTCCTGTGGCGACCACGACGCCGGCCCCCCGGCCGCTGACTAAGGAGGTACCCATATAACCCATATTCACCCGATCAGCCATGGGGGTCAGTTCATCGGTCAAGGGAGCCACCCGCTTGGCCACCGGATGGGATTCTCCGGTTAGGGCGGACTCTTCTACTTCCACATTCACTGCCTGAATCCAGCGGATATCGGCGGGAATCCGATCCCCAGCCTCCAAGAGAACGATATCCCCGGGAACAAGATCCGCCGCAGGAATCCTGCTTTCCAGGCCATCCCGCAAGACCCGGGCTTCCGGAGCCGTTAAGGATTTTAAGGATTCAATAGAGCGCTCTGCCCGAAATTCCTGGATAAATCCCAGAACTGCATTGAGTACCAGGATGGCCATAATCGTCACTGCATCGGCGATTTCCCCTAAGAGAGCGGAGACAATGGTCGCAGCCAAAAGAACCAGCACCATAAAATCCTTGAATTGTCCGAGAAAGAGAAAGACAGGATGAACCCCTTTTTTGGTCTCCAGAATATTCCTTCCCACTTCGCCCAGCCGCCGGTTAACCTCCTTAAGGTTCAATCCTTTCCCAGGATGCACCTCCAAGGCCTTAACCACATCCAGCCAGGGCAAAACATGCCATGCTTGCTGCCGCATTTCTCTATCGTCCTCCTTTGGACTGTTGTCCAACCTTTTTGTACATGCTTATTCAGGAGGAGAAGGAAAAATACCCAAGATTTGTGTTATACTATGGACAACTTTAAATAGAACTTTTCGCTATAGAGAGGAGACAACTATGGCCTTAGATGGCATTACCTTACATCATTTAGTTCATGAATTAGCTCCCAAACTGGAGGGGGCCCGAATAGATAAAATCACCCAACCGGAGAAAGAGGAAATCCATCTTCAACTGCGCAGCCAGGGCCAGTCCTACCGACTCCTGCTGAACATCTCAGCCACAGGAGCCCGGCTTCATCTTTCCCAAAAAAACAAGAAAAACCCTCCTTCTCCCCCCATGTTCTGCATGATCCTGCGCAAACACATCGAGGGGGGTAAAATCCTTGCTCTGGAGCAGTTGGGGTTGGAACGGATCGTACTCCTCACTGTGCAAAACTATAACGAGTATGGAGATTTAGCAACCTTTTATCTTTATCTCGAGATCATGGGCAAGCATAGCAATCTTATTTTAGTGGATCCTCAAAGCGGGGCTATCCTCGACGGGCTAAAACGCTATTCCCATGCCCTAAGCCGTCATCGCGAGGTTCTGCCCGGGCGCCTATATATTGCTCCTCCTTCTCAAGGAAAGGCGGATCCCCTGGGGACAGAAGAAGATTGGCGAAATATCCTCTTCCAGGATGGTCTTGGCGAAAAGGTTATAGATTTGCTGGTCAGGTACTATGCAGGGATCAGCCCGGAACTGGCCCGGGAAATCTTAACTCGGACCGGATTGGAACAGACGATTTCCCTTGATCAATGTGGTGATATTGATCTATCCCGGATTTTCCAGGCCTATACCCTTTTAGCTAACCCAGCTCATACTCCTCCCTTAGAACCCACCCTCTATTATCAGAGGGGAGTTAATCCAACCCGCCCCAACTCTCTCCCTACAGCTTTTACGATTCTGCCTTTCCAGCAGTATCAGGGCCTTCCTACTCAGTGCTTCACCTCTCTGGCTGAGGCCGTGGAGAGCTTTTATCAGAGCAAAGCCTCCAACAATTCTTTAGAGGCCAAAAGGGGTTCCCTGCGGAAAATCCTTCAAGAGCAGCTCCAGCATCTGAACAAGAAAAAGGGCATCTATGAGGATACCCTGGCCACGGCAGCCAAGGGGTTGAGATACCAACGCTGGGGGGAGCTGCTCACAGCGAACCTCTACCGTCTTGAACTGGGGATGAGGGAAATTGTGGCGGAGGATTATAATGAGGAATCTCTGCCCCAAGTGACGATTCCACTGGACCCTCAGCTCACGGGCATTGAAAACTCCCAACGTTATTACCGGCTTTACAATAAGGCGAAAGCCACCATTCAAAAAACAACTCCTCTGAAAGACGCCGTCGAGGAGGAGATCACTTATCTTCATTCCGTTCTTTTAAGCCTGGAGCAAGCCTCTGCACCCTCCGAGCTGGATGAGGTTCATAAGGAACTGATCGATGAGAATTACTTGTCCGGCAAACACCATGGCAAATCCTTGGCCGGGGAAGAAAAAAATAATCCCGGCAAAAACAAGAAGAACGGCAAGAATTCTAAACATAGTAAGGGACAAAGCAGCAAGAATGCCAAGAGGAATAAACAGGACCCTAAAGCAGAATCCCCTCAGCCCAAAATCTATCTATCCAGTCAAAACCGCCCCATCCTTGTGGGTAAAAATAATCGTCAAAATGATTGGCTGACCCTTAAAAAAGGCCGCCCCCAAGACCTCTGGCTCCATACCAAAAACATCCCTGGCTCTCATGTGCTGATTCCCCTTGAGGAGGGTGAAGAGTTCCCCGATGATGCTACTTTAGAGGAAGCGGCCGCCCTGGCCATCCATTTCAGTCAGGCCAAGGGCTCCACTTTGGTTCCGGTGGATTATACTCATGTTAAGAACATAAAAAAACCCAATGCCGCTAAACCCGGTATGGTCATCTATGATAAGAATTGGACTCTTTATTTGACTCCGCAAGAGGAGATTGTGGAACGTTTGCTGCCCCGCGAAGGGGAGGAAATGCCTTAAGCTACCTTCAACAAGAACGAGTAAGAACGTAAAAGCCCGCAGGATCCAAATGGAACCTGCGGGCTTTTTGCCATACCTTGCTAAATAGCGGAATGAAATGCCCAATTAAGAATCACGGCAAGGGCCGCCGCATAAACAATCATTTCAACAACTATCAAGGTAATGCTGTTTTTAAATTTTGACTCTCCCACTGCATTCACTCCTTAGATTGACCCTTATCCAGTACATCCCGTTCTCTTTCAATTCTTTCCAGCTCCACAGGATGATCCTCCTCCATCTCCTCCCGGGTGAGATTGCCTACATACCAGACCTTGCTCATGGGGAAGGATCTATTGTTAAAATGGACATTGTAAAAATGCCAGATGAAAATAGCACTAATGGCTAAGATGGCTTCATCCGTATGGGCATAACGTGATGAATCAATGACCCAACGAGGCAAAAATAAAGTGAAGAATTGAGGGTACCACATCATCAAACCGGATCCTCCCATGATGAGCATCCCCCAAAATACTGCCCAGTAGTCGAATTTTTCTTTATAGGAATAGCGGTCAAAGCGGGCGGGGTTCTTTCTGAACCCTAAGAAATAGGAAAGATTATGGGCCAAATCCCTGAAGTCTTTCCAGTTGGGCATAATAGCCCAGGATTTCTTTTTCCCGCCTAATGGTACTAATACAAGGTAAATCAAGTGGTAAATGCTTACCACGATCATCAGCGCTCCTCCCAGCAGATGGACATAAAACATCGTGTCAAAGCCGCCAAATAAGGAGACTACTCCCTGAGATAGTTTGCTTTGTTCGAATTTTATAGGCAAGCCGGTTATAGTGAGGATCATAAAACTGGTGAACATTCCTATATGCTGGATGCGCTGGTGAATATCAAAGCGCTGGTAAACTTGTTCATGGCCCACGGGATTACCTCCTCTTGCGATTTTGTAGGATGATTCGTAATTCTCGGTACAACTGCATTTCAATGTGAATCACCAGTAAGGTCATCGCAATTATAGTCAGCCAAACAAAAAACTTAGCCGTATAATACATGGGTTTTCCGGGGCCCATGGCCGTAAGCTGGAAATGCTCCGCTCCTTCTGTAAAGCCTGGGGAAGGATTTTTATGACATCGGGCACAGGTCTGGGGAATATTCTCCTTGGCCACTTGAGAATTAGGATTATCCTGACCCAGAACTTCATGAGCACTGTGGCAGTCCACACAGCTGGCGGACCGTTGGCTTCCCAGGAACACCCCTTTGCCATGGAAACTATGCTGATAACTGTCCGCTACCCGCCCGGTATGACAGGTGGTGCATAATTCAACGCTTTTCTTTTTGTCCACATGTACTCCTGACGGGTGAGGGTAAGCCGTTACATCGCTGTGACAGCTTGTGCAGCTCAAGGAGCTGTGGACGGAGCTTTTTAGATCATTGGCGACATTGGCATGGCATTGATTGCAATTGGTTTGAGCAAGGACCACCGCCCCATCGGAAAGCAACCAAAAACTAAAGAAAAGAGTAAAAATAATTCCATTTAATACCCATTGCTTTTTCTTTGTCATCGTCCCTACCTCATATTCTGGGTTTTATCGAGGGGTTCCCCTATAGGGAGGGTTATAACCCACAGCATTGCTAGTGTGTCTCAAATAATCCGGCTCTATGCACTTATGACGATAAAAAACGATCCGCCGCATCCTGTTGGGACGCGGCGGATTGTTTAAATTCCGGCTTCTTTATATTTTTTCTCCAGAAATTCACCGATCTTATGGAAGGGCTTTTTTAAAGCGGCCAGGGGCAAAAAGACGAGAATGAAGCCCAGCAGAGCGGAGGCATTCAAGCGCACGCTTGCCCAATTGGAACCTGCAATGGCTTCACGAAAGCCGTTGATGCCGTAAGTAAAGGGCCACAGGGGATGGAGGAGCCCAAAGATGCGGGGGTTGGTCTGGATGGGGTAAATTCCGCCTGCGCCGGCAATCTGAAAGACCATAATGATGACCACAATGGCTTTGCCCACATTGCCGAATAAGGAAACCAGGGTAAAGATGATGACTACAAAGGTGATGGAGCACAAAATACTGAAAAACATCATCAAGCCAAAGTCGGCCGGTTTGACCCCCAGGATGAAGACATCTCCCAAGGTGATGATGGTGGACTGAATGAGGGATAAGATCAAAAACAGGGTCATTTTTCCAAAATGCTTTTGTTTCAGGTTCAGCTTGTGGTTCTCCAGATCATTGCAGTGAACGGTTAAAAAGGCACAAAGCAGCAGGACCCCTACCCAGATCGCCAATACGGTATAAAAGGGGGTAAGGCCTTCGCCAAAGGTCCCGCCCTGATAGATTTCCACCTGTTCAACGTCCAGGGGGGAGGAGACGAACTCGGCGATTTCTGAGGAATGGTTCTGGATGATGTTGTCCAGGGCGTCGAGATCCTCTGAGGAAATGCTGTTGATTTCCGCCAGGATGGTATCAAGATCCTCCTGGAGATCGGTGAGCCGGTTCATCATCTGGGCACTTTGCTGGGCGGCCAGTCCGCTGGACGCTGCGGCAAAGACGGACAAGGCGTCCAGTTGGGGAACGATAGCCAGAGCGGAACCCACCAGCCCGCTGGTATTGTCCAGGGATTGGGCGACTTTATCCCCCAGACCCTGTAAGAGGGGCAGTCCCTGGGCGGCATAGGAGGCGGACAGATTCTGGGCGAGCTGATTCAGTTCGGCGCTGAGCTGGGAAAGGGTCTCCAGTGCCTGGGCGGCAGCTTCCTTGGCCGTGCTGTTTTGCCCATCCAGGATCTGTATCATAGCTGTTTGTTGCGCGGCAACCAAACGGTCTGCATAACGCAGGGAATCGATCAGCAGGGTCAGGGCGTTTAAATGATAGGTGGCGTTCAGATCGCTTAAGGAGGAGATATCCGCCTGAATCAGGATATGCAGTGAAGAACAGAGCACGATATTTTGCTGGAGAAGGCTTTTGGTGTTTTCATCGAGGGTCGTGTCGTTGATGTTCTTCAGCCTGCCGATCAGCTCCTGATTCTGCCGATTCAGCTCCTGGACCCGGCTTAAATCGCTGCTGATGTTGTTAGCGATGGTCTGCATGGTGCGGTCGGTCTTTTGGGCCAGGGACCCGCCTGCGGCAGTGATTTGCTGTAAGCTGTTGATTTGGTCGGTCAAGGTGGGCGAAAGGGCCGCAGCTTCTAATAAATAGTTTTGAAAGCTGGCGGCGTTTTCCCCTGCTTTGTCGATATGTTGCTTGGCCGCGGCGATGTCCCCGTCCGCTTCTTGCAAAGTGCTTTGCAGATCCTGGAGTACGGAGCGGCTGATCTCGTGATTGTCGGTCCCTGTTTTGATCATTTCCATAGCTTTTTCATTCACTGTTTTGGTAAAGCTGCTCTCTATGCTCTCCATCAGGCGATCTTTTGCCACATTAGTGATTTTGGCGGCAATGGCATTGAGCTTTTCATTGACCCGGTACGTGACCACGGGCTTTTGGGGAGTGGGGGTGGCCAGGCTCGTCAGGCGTTCGGAAAAGTTGCGGGGAATTTCAATCATCGCATAGTACTGGCCTTCATTCAGGCCATAGTTGGCCTGCCATTCGTCCACGAACTGCCAGCCGATGGATCGATTTTCCTTGAGCTCCTCCATCACCTTTTCGCCTACATTGATAATTTCCCCGTTCATTACCGTCCCTTCATCGTTGTTGACAATGGCCACCGGCAGATTTCCGGTATTGGCATAGGGGTCCCAGCAGGCGTAAATATTCACCCAGGCGTATAAAGAGGGCAGCAGGCACAGGAGCACAATAATCGCCAGTGCGGCCCGGTTGTTTTTAATTGTCTTGATATCCCTGCGAAAAATCAGAAAGACGGGGTGGATTCTATGCCGGGCGATATGCTGCAGGGTATGCCCGACTTTCTGAAAGAATGTTCCTTTGGATCCCTTCATTGTTCGCCCTCCTTACTCTCCTAAACCAGAGCTTTCGAATTTTTTCTCAAAACGGTGGACCCGGGGATGAAGCAGATTGATAAGATAATAGCCGCTGATTAAAAAGACAAAGGCAAATAGGCCCAGCACCACAAAATCCAGCATTACGGCATTGACCAGGGGGCCGGCGATGGCTTCCCGGAAGCCGCCCACTGTATAGGCAAAGGGGAAAAGGGGCTGAAACACCCTGAAAATGGCGGGGTCGACCTGTATAGGATAGCTCCCTCCGCTGCCGGCCAGCTGAAAGATCATATAGATAATGGCCAGGGCTTTGCCGCCGTTGCCTAAGGTGGAAAATAGGGTATAGGTAATGATGCAGAACACTACGGAAGAGAAGACGGCCACACAGACAAAGAGAAAGGCGTTGACCACATGGACTTTTAAGAGCAGGATGTCGCCCAGGGCGACAATCAGGCCTTGAATGACCGCCATGGAGCAAAAGGTCATCATTTTGCCAAAATGCTTTTCCCGCAGGGTCAGGGTTTCGGAGCCCTCAAAGGGAGCAACCTCTGTCCTGAGGAGGGAATTCAGAATCAGACACCCCACCCAAAGGGCCAGGGTGGTATAGATTGGAGTCATACTGGACCCGTAGTTGGGAATGGGATAAATGGATTCGGTTTTCTGCTCGAAGGGTGAGGAAAGAAAGCTGCCCATAAATTCCGGGTTGCTTTGCAGAATGGAAATGATTTGGACGATGTCATTGTTATTGACCAACTCCAGCTTGCCGCCCAGGCTTGCGATGACGCCCCGGAATTCCACAAGCTTGTTCTGCAGCTTGCCGCTTATTTCCGAGGTGAGCTGGGCGCCCTCCTGGGCGGTTTGCATCATGCTCCCAATTTCCCCTCCCAGCTTCTGGGCGGATAGGGCCAGGGCGGCAGCGTTGTCGGCGGAGGTGACCAGGCGGGTGCCGATGGTGTTCAAATCCCCGCGGATGCTGTTATGATAATCGGTCAGGGCTTCGTTGGTCCGGCTTTCGATCTGATAGAGATCATTCTGGAGGGTGTCGGCCTTTTCTTTGATGAGAGCCGCGGCTTCACCGGCTTCGTTCTGGATATCGGATAGCTTTTGCCGGATATCACCCAGGTTGGCATCGATCTGGTTCAAGGTGTTGATCATCCGACTCAGCTCTTGCTTTTTGATGTCGTCTGCCTTTTGGGTGGTGTTCAAAACGTTTATGGCGGCATCCATTTTGGGCAGGACGGTATCGATGGACTGAATCACCGAATCGATGGCTTTATTGGCCGATTCAAGGGCCGCGCCTGTGTTTTTCTGAATGGCTTGCAGGGACTCCAGGGAGTCAAGAACCCCATCCTTAAGGCCGGAGTTCTGCAAGGCGCGAAGGCTTTCAATCAAGGCGGTGATTTGCTCGGAGGAAAGGGACTGGTTCACAGATTCCAGAGCTGCGATGGCGCTGCTGATGGAGGAATCGATGGTGTTGATTTGCTCCTCCAGCTGAGGAAAAGTGCGGTCCAGATATTCGGAAAGCTCTTCGGAATCAGCAGAAAACTGCTTTAGATTTTTTTGTACCTCAATCAATTGTTGTTTCATGTTGGTCAGAGAGGTTTTCAGGGAGGTCAGCCTGGCCACCGCATTTTTCGTATCGGAGCTCCAGTCGATTCTTTGGTAACGGCTCAGATAAGTGGAGGTCGCGCCCACGGAGTCTTCCATGGAACGCAGTAAGGCGTCCAAATCGTAGAATGCGGTGTTCATCTTTGTGGTATTTCCTTCCGAAACCGCAAGGTTCAACTCCAGGAACAGGGCGTGGGCACGCTGGCTGGAGGTATGGATGTAGGCCAGATTGGTATCCATATAATCCAGGGAGCTGTTCAGCCGCTGCTGTGTGGAGCGGGAAAGCTCCTGCTGGCTGACAGCGGTTTGGCTGACTGTGTTCAGTCCGCTTTCGACCAGGGGCCAGGCTGCGTTCATACTGGTCAGGAGCTGGTTTAGGTTGCCGGAATTGTCGTGCAGGGCGTTCATCGTCGTGGTCACAAGGGGCAGGTGGTTGTTCAGCCCTACGATGGCATCCTTCATTTTTATAATGTCCTGTAAATTGGTATCGGCATCTTTTCCCACTGGATTGAGAATGGCAAAAATCGATTCGTTAAGGGTGAATACAAAATTCTGGGTGATTTCTTCCACCAGTGTATTTTTGGCGGATTCCGTTATTTTTCCTGCAACGGGATTGATCTTGGTATCGACTTTATAAAGGATTTTCGGCTTTTCCGGGTTGCCGGAAAACATGGTCGTGAATTTTGCGGAGAAATCCTCCGGAAAGATAATGGCGGCAAAATAAGTACCGTCCGCCAGGCCCAAATCGGCCTGCCGTTCGTTAACAAACTGCCAGTCGATTTTGTCGTTTCCTTTCAGCTCCTCCACCACATCTCTGCCAATGTGGATTTCCTTGTCCCGAAAGGTGGTGGCCTGGTCATTGTTGACAATGGCGACCGGAATCGAACCGGTATTTTCGTAGATGTTCCAGGAAGCCTGTATGTTGACCCAGGCGTATAAGGAGGGAAGCAGGCATATTCCGGCGACGATAATAATAGCAACAGGGTTGCGCGAAATTCTTCGCCAATCCTGTTGCCAGATTTTCCTCATGTTTCTGAACTTCATAGGTAGTCCTCCGCTAAAGTGTAGTCAAAACGCCCACTATCCGTCGAATAAAGCGTCAATACTACAATTCTATCACCATTGTCAATGGACGAAAGTGGGTGATGACAAAATTTCTATAAGGCCAATAAAAATAAGCCCTGGGATTGGATATTTGTGGTTTAATAATCATCCAATCTCCAGGGAATATTTATGTCACAACCTATAGGTAGGTGACAATTATGATAAAAAAGTTGAGGTAATAAGTTTGTTCAACATATATTTTTATTTTTAGGACATGATAATTGAAGATTGAAAAACAATTACTTAGGAGGGTAAAAATGAGCACTAAAAAGCAGATGACAGGGTTAGAAAGTCTTACTGGGGTAAAAGTGGAGATGGAAATTGCAGAGGAGCTAAGTGCTTTAAAAGATCAGTTTAGTAAAATGCAGCAGTCTATTTCTAGCTTACAGTCTGGCATGGGGTCTCAAAATACATCTTCAGCCCAAGGGCAAGGACAGCAGCAATTAACGCAGTTATTTGATGAAATGAATCAATTTAAAAATCAATCAAAACAGGAACAACAGCAAAATCTAAGCAAGCTTCAACAATCTGTTCAGTCAGCTTCGCAAGCTTTAAATCAAGCTAGTCAATCCATCCAATCGATGAATGCTCTAGATCAAATGGCATCCTTTATCGAGCAAGCTCAATCTCAACTTCAAAATATCTCGCAAAACCCTCAAACCTCTCAGTCATCACAACAAGGAGCACAAGGTTCAATGCAGATGGGTCAAAGCTCAATGCAGACAGGACAGAGTTCTCAACAATCTGGACAAAGCTCGGATATCGGTCAGAGTTTTCAATAAACCAATATAGTAAATCAGCCCTCACTCAAACAGTGAGGGCTGTTTTTATAATTCTTATCTGACCCTAATTTTCTCGCCAGGATAAATAGTATCTGGTCTGCCGCGAAGATGAGGATAGTTAACGCTCATAACACATATACCCGCTCTCGCAAAGTATCCTGGCTCCCTTATTCGTCCTGGCATAATCGCGCACTTCATCGGGCATATGCCCTTCGCTTTGATAGGCCAATACTTTCTTTAACAGTTCGACGCTCTTGACTTTCTTGCGCAGGGAGGCCTCCCTGCCCACAATTTTCAAGGAGGTTATCCCCATGTCCCGATATTCGGGCAAGGTGCACAGACCGCACATGCCCAGCGGATATTTTACTCCGAAATACCCACCGCTGTTCCTAATCCCGATCCATTGCCACCTTTTCAAATCACCCACATTGCGCTCAAAGGTCTCCCCGGAAATTTTTAAGCTCCTTAACTTCCATGTCTCTAAAGCCCCGCCCTCTTCCGGCGGGATCAGCTTATACCGCCAGGCCGGATTATGACAGAAGGCGCCGCCAAATTGATGACTGACATGGCAGTGGGATTCCTCAAACATACAACCGTCGTTGAGGATAAAAACTTCATATTCCAGATCTTCCCCCGCCCTGTCAATGATCTTCTTAAGTGTCTTCGCCTCCAGATAACGGGGAAAAACGATTCGTTTGACACCCAGCTTCTTAAAGAACAGGACCGCGGAGCTGTTTAAAACGCCGGCCAGGCTGCTGACATGAATCACGATATCCGGTTCCTTCTCGATCAGCATCCGGATCAGCCCCGGATCCGCAACAATAAAAGCATCCACCTTGCAGCTCCTCTTGATCTCTCTTGCGAAAGCCAGAATCTCCTCATAGAGATCTTGGGCATAGCCCGGTTGATTCAACGTCAGGTATACCTTTTTCCCTTGGGCATGGGCGAAGTCAACCAGCAGAGACAAGCTTTCCAGGTCGGGGATGTTGGCGTTACCCGATTCGCGGCGATTGATCCAGATTTCCCGCTGGGTGTTCCCCGGCTTATTCTTCAATGCCCCAAGCCCTATTCCACAATAAAGTTCGTCGGCGCCATGTGCAATTAATCGTTCCGCTTCCTTTACGGAACTTACCGGTGCCAGGATGTTCATCGTACACCTCCCTGATCGATTAATGACTCCGATTAGATTGGCTCCGGCTGGAAAATCATCCGGTTGACCCCGATCTTTTCCGCCTCAGTCAGGATTTCAGCCAGGAATCCTTTGTTCTGACGATAAAAAACGGTGTTTCCCTTCTGCATAATTTGCCAGTCCTTATCTTTCTTAACCCGACCACTGAGGTCGGACATTTCCAGCCAACCTAACCTGCATTTCTGCGGACACGACCCGGTCGTCTTGAACTTTTCCTTGGCATCCAATCCCCACGATTGCATCAGGCAAATCCGGCCTGTCATAATCACGCCATAAGGGATATATAAAGAGATGTCATAACCCCAAGTCGGCAGATTTGGGTCCAGCCCCTGAGGGGGATAATCCAGTTCCACCCGTCCTACCTGATACTGATCAAGCAAGCCCTTCATCTCTCCTCCTGCCAGGTAGCTGGTCTGGAACTTGTGAATCACAGTTTGATCCGGCGAATTTCGCAAGGAATCCGGCATCCGGGGGTCCCGGATAATTTTATTCATCAGTCGGCCTAAAACAGGAGTAAGGGTGGAATGATGCTCCGTCACCCAATCAAGCACACCCCAGTCATTAATCACAACCTCAGCCTCAGGTTTTGTTTGCGCTAGGATGTCCAGCAGCTGCTGGACTTTAGTCAGCCCAGTCTCTGTCACATAGGGGGTGACGTAAGTAAATCCCCATCCACGTTCTTCAGCCGTACTAATCGCCTTTTCCAAAGCCTTCCCTGTCGATAACGCCCTTTCGCAGAATTCCTCACCGAAATAAAGCCTCGTAAAGCTTATCGGGCCGTATTTTGCTTCCAGAATCTCTTTTACCCCTGTTAGGTAACTTGTTTTTGCTCCGCCCCAAGGTTCCTCTATTCTTTTGAACGCCTGTTCATGTGGAATAGCCAAGACCCATTCCACGTCACTCACCTCCTTTAGAGTTACTTGATTAATACTCTACTATAGTATGATTTTCGGTGGTAATCTGAGCCCATTCGCCTTTAGAATTGTTCCTTTAATATGAAACAGCCTGTCCTGGATTCGAATGCACTTTCGAATCCAGCCAGGCTGCGGCGGGGGGATGATGGAACAACATCCATACCTACGAACTTAGGCGGCTGTCCCGCTTTAACGAAGGCTTTATTCTATTGATAATGCCAGAAGGTAGCAGACCAGTTTTAGTTCAAAAACTTCGTTTTTTTGCCACAACAAGTTAAATCTAATTTGTGCATGGCTCTTGTGCAGGCAATATATAATAGACTCCGGTCTAATTGTGTTTTATAAAGATCATCGGAAACATCGGGCACGATCACCTGATCAAATTCAAGTCCTTTCGACATGTGTACAGAAGTGATGACGATGCCATCTTGAAATTCGCTGCTGCCAAAACTCAATAGAATCATAGTGTCATAAGCGGTATGAAGTTGTTCAAAAAGCAGCCTTGCCTGTTTCTGTGATTTGCAGATAATACCCAAGGAGGCCTGTGCGGATTGTCTGAATTGCTCAATCAAATGCCGTATCTTGCCCAACTGTTCCTTCTGAGTTTGACATACTGTTATTGTTGGTTTGTCACCATGCCGTTCAATGGGAATTAGTTTTTTGTTTTCTAAAATTTTTTGGGTAAATCCGGTAATTTCAATGGTTGAACGGTAGCTCCTGCACAATTCCATACAATCACATCCGGCAAAGTACGGCTGAATCTTTTCCGCGGAGGATGAACTGTAAGGATTTACGCTTTGATAGCTGTCGCCCAAAATGGTCATTTTACAGGAAAATAGTTTCGCTAAAACGGCATATTGGATAGGCGTATAATCCTGCATTTCATCAACCAACAAGTGCTGTATACTTTTGTAATCCTGTTCTTCTCCTTCAAAATACATTTTCACATAAATGAAGGGATAGACATCGCAAAACTCCAACGTATTTTTACGGATAAAACGGAACAAATCATCCCGACCGAGGTAGCGGTAAAAATTTTGATACAGCAAAAGCGTATCGGTAAATTGAAACATTTTTTGTATGCTGTCTCTTATTTGGCGGGAAATTGCGGCGTCCATCTTTTTATTCGTATGTCTCTTGTATTTTTCTATTAAATCGTCTGCTATTTTACGCAACCGCTTCTTCATAGGCAGCCTTTTCAGAGCATGATAGTTAGAAAGCAGGGTTTCTTTGGAAACAAAAAAACTTCCGAGGGCCAGATCGGTGGGAACAAAATAGTTTTCGTCAGCATATTCCAAATACGATTGGAGCTGCTCTACAAAGAGGTTTGTCGCCTTAAACTCAATTCTGGCAATTGCTTCGGCATCCTCATCCGCTAATAAGCTTTCTACTTGTTCAGAAAAACTCTGATAGTGATACTTTCCAAGCATGCTCGTGGCAATATCATCAAAACTTATTTCTGCCATATTCTCTTCTCCTAATTCCGGCAAAACATTGGAGATGTAGTTGCCGAATACTTTATTAGGAGAAATAATCAGGAGATCCTTTGATGTTAAAGTCTCTTTGTAGCGATACAGTAAAAACGCGACCCGATGCAATGCTATAGAGGTCTTTCCGGAACCTGCTGCCCCCTGTAGGATCAGGACTTTTGCACTGTCATTTCTAATGATAGCGTTTTGCTCCCTTTGGATGGTTGCTACAATGTTTTTCATTTTGTCATCGGAATTCTGGCTTAATTCCTTTTGCAAAATTTCGTCGCCAATATTCAGAGAGCTTTCAATCATATACTCCATTTGAGTTTGTCTGATTCTGTATTGCCGCTTTAGGGTCAGCACTCCATCAATTTTTCCAACAGGAGCCACATAAAAAGCCGGGCCAATCTCAAAATCATAAAACATACTTGAGATAGGTGCTCGCCAGTCGAAAATGATGTTGTGAGATGTCGCGGGATCAGCAAAAGCATGCACTCCAATATAGAATGGATCTCCTTTACCTTCTTTTGTCTCAGCAAAATCAATTCTTCCAAAATAGGGAGATTGTATTAATTTTTGAAGCTTCCCTCTTTCTTTGATAGCTTTTTCTCCGAAGGTAACGCTATCATGAACAGCGATTCTATTCGCCGCTTTTTCAGCAAGGTCAAGTTGATTTTCATAGATATACCGCTTAGTCTCTAATATTTCTCTGGAGTAATGGTCTATTGTTTCTTTCATGTGTTCCAGCGCTGTTTTGAGCTTTCTCTGTACTTCACCTAAATACTCTCTTTCATCACTTTCCTTTTGATTAAACATAATTAATCTCCTTTATCCCTTTGAATTTACAATCTAAAGTATAGAAGGAAATTCAAAAAATACTAGACTTATAATTTTCAATGCGGTATCATTTAGATTAAGTATTGCCCCTAAAGAAAATGATAAAAAATTCCATTTCTCGATATTTTTAGGTTTATTTATATAATATAGCCTCTCCAATCGTTTGTATTGGAAAGGCTATAGTTTTTTATTATGAAAACGATGGCGACATGGGCCGTTATCCCATGGCAAGGGTTCTTAATTCCATTCGATAGCTGGTATTCTTTTATCTTTTTCACCTTCTCATCTCTGTTAGGTATTAATTAATAGATCACATACCTATTCCATCTTTTTTTACCTCATAAAAAAATCGTCGTAAGTAATCTCCAAAATTGTCTTTATGGCATGTAACTCATCCAAAGAAATATGCCTGATACCGGCCTCGATTTTCGCCAGTGTTCCCCGGGAAATATCACAGCCATGTATCTGTAATTGGGCTGAAAGCTCTTCCTGAGTCATACCCTTGGCGTTTCTCCATTTGCGAATATTATCGCCAATACTTTTATCCGCTTTGATGTTTTGTCCCATAGCTCTAAACCTTTCCTTGTTCCAATTTCGGAGCATATTTACCTTGATTATAGAGGGTAACCTATGTTATAATTGCTCCGATAACGGAGCAAAAGGGGATCACCATGGCGGATTATAAAAAAATGTATTTCGCACTTTTTAACGCAGTTACAACTGCGATTAATCATCTTCAGGATGCACAACGCGATGGGGAAAGTGAGTATATTGAAACCCAGGATAGTTCTTTAACTATTTTGCCCATTTCTGCTGATGAAAAACCAAAAGCCACCGAGTAAACGGTGGCGCCGATATAATGCTAAAGTCACAGGGCAAGCCTAGCCATACGCTGGACTTGCCCTGTACTTTTTTGCGTTGCAAAATGAAATCAGGTGATTCCGGTGTTATTTGACGTACGCAGCGGCGTTCTGGCCCGCAATACGGCCAAACACGACGTTGACGGCGGCCGGGTTGGCGCCCCAAGTCCCATCGTTAGCGCATTCACCTGCGGCGAACAATCCGGGAATAGCGTTTCCATCTGTTTTAAGCACCTGTGTATTCACATCCGTGTTAATTCCTCCAAATGTACCCTGTATGCGGCAGGTCATGGGAGCAGCATAGAACGGTGCTTCATCAAAGGTCATGTTCAGCATAGCGCGGCCAAACTCCTCGTCCTTGCCGTTAGCCACATAACCCTTGTAATTGTTGATCGTCTTCACGAGGTTCTCCTTGTTCACACCGATTTTGTCCGCAAGTTCTTCAATCGTGTTCGCACTTACGAAGAGGCCCAGCTTCTCGTACTCGCGCACATCCTTAACACCCTCGACAAGGGAATTGTCGAAGATCGCCCAACCACTGCCACCCTGTTGAACGACCTGAGGACCTACTCCATACGCACCCTGGTCGTTCACAAAACGCTGGCCGTCCTTGTTCACGAAAATCGCACCGGTGTTGAACAGGCTGCCCATATAATAGTAGTAGCCGTTCTCTGCCGTGGTATAGGTGAAGTTAACGCGAATATAATCCATGTTCTTCAGGTCCGCGCCCGCAGCTTGAGCCATCAGATGACCGTCTCCTGTACCTCCGGGGGAAGGGGAACTCTTATAACCCTTCAAAGTGGGGGCATATTCGGCAACCATGTCGTTGTTGGCTGCAAATCCACCGGAAGCGATGACCACCGCCTTAGCGGAAATGGTGTAGTCACCCTGCTTAGTGGAAACCTTGACGCCGTCCACGACGCCATCCTTCATAACCAGCTCAGTGGCTTTGCTGTTGACCCGCACGTCCACGCCGGTCTTTTCACATTCTGCCTTGAGCGCCGATACAATCGTGTTGCCAAATTCGCCCACCTCGCGGGCCGAAGTGGAGCTGACCTGACCGCTTGCCACCGTCAATTGTGCGCCGATACTGCGCAGCCAGTCTGCCGCCGCACCATTGTTATGGGTCAGTACGCTGAAGGCCTCCGCCGTTCCGTTGGGGTTTTGCTTTGTTAATATTGCCGCTTGTTCCTCTGCGGTCACATCGCTGCCCAACGCGATATGGGTTTTATCTCCCACCGCGCCGAAGCTCTCAACGGAGTAATTAGAGGTACCGCCCACAAGGCCAAGCTTCTCCAGCAGGATGACTTTCTTTCCCTCATTCGCCGCGCTTATCGCGGCGGTCATGCCGGCGCCACCGGCTCCAACCACCACCACATCCGCAGTGGTGTCTTCATGGGGCACATCGGCGATAACTTTACCAGTGAACTGGGCAGGATCGCCACCCGCCTGGGTGATCGCATTCCTGACAGCGTTCAGGAAGGCAGCGCTACTGACTGTCGCCCCGCTTACAATATCGAGATCCAAAGTCTGATTCTGCACGATCAGATCAGGGTACTGCTTGATGGGTACGGAACCGGTGTTGTGTGTCTCTTTTTCACTTACAACTTTAATGGCGTCGATGCTGTCCTTCCCGAGTGTGACCTTAACCACGATCGGGCCGTTACGACCGTTGCCCACGCCTAGGTAGTCGCCGGGGACGATCCCCCCCTGGGCCGAGCTTCCCGCACCGGCAGGAGCGGCGGTACAACCCGACAGCCCCAGCGTCAAGCACAGGAAAACCGATAGAATTGAGATAACCTTTGTCTTTTTCATCTTCTACCTCCTAATTTTAGCCGTATATACTATACGACTTTGTGAAATTCATGGTATACTATGGGGCGACCACAGAGTCAATACCCGGAGGTGAAAATATTCATGAAAGTCACCATTCGAAAATTTGCGGATTGCATTGGCGTAACGCCGGAAACCATCCGGCATTACCGGGAGATCGGACTGCTGAATCCGAAGGTGAGGGAAAACGGATATTACGACTACACTGTAAACGATGCACTTACGGCGCTGCTGACCAGGGAAATGCGCACCTATGGTATGCAGCTTGAATCCATACGGGATTCCTACGACAGCATCGGCGAGTACAACAAGCTTTTGGCAGACCGGGAAGCGGAGTTGAAGCGTGATATGGAGATGATTCGTCTTGAACTTTCACGCATGCATGAAACCCGGATCTACGCAAGCTGCGGCGTGCGGATTCTGAATAAGGTGGAGGAATTCGAAGGTCCGCCAACCTGGGCGGTGGCCACGATTAACCGAAAAGAGGGCTTTCTCCCGAACCGCGGAATGGAGCAGTGGGTGAAGCAGTTTCCCTTTACCTATGTGTCCGCGACCATACCGCTGGAGGAACTGAACAGCAGAAAAGGGCTAGATCTTTACGACATCCAGATTGGCTTGGGCGCACTCATCCATTATGTAGAAAAATTCCAGCTTCCTCTGGGCGGCCGCTCCTACTACCAGCCCGGAGGCCGCTTCATCCGCACCTGTATCACCACGCGGGACCTCTTCTCGCTGAGCCCGCAGGACATCTCCCCTCTGCTGGAATACGCGGAGGCGCAGGGGTATGTCTTTGCAAGCTGCACGGGTGGGCGGCTGCTGTATATTGACCGCACCGAAAAGGGACCCCTTTTCTACTTGCTGGTATGGGTGCGCGTGGATCCCAAAAGCAACCCGCTGGCGGAGGCAGGTAAACTGGAGGAAACACTAGCCCAGGCCTGAAGCCATAGGAGTATTGAGTACAGAGAGATCTTTATTTAGTCTGTTTATTAACAAATTTTCTTTGGCGTCATGTTTTGCTTCGTTCAAACATTATTATTTGAAAAGTTAATCTGACTTATTTTTTTAATTTTTTTCACATAATCCTTTACCTTAAACCTCCACAAAAAGAGAAACCCGATCCTCATGTGCATGCCGGGTATATAAGCAAATTGGATGATTTTTTGATCAAAGCTACGCGTAAGAGAATGAAACGATGAAATTCTTTTTCTACCGTCTTGCACACCAAACCCCGTGTCTGTCTAAAACACGGGGTTTGGAATGTCCTTGCAAGCCCATCCGGTCTAACAAGAGGTTATTTCCCGATCTTTCCATGCTGGGAGTTTGGCCAGGGTACGGATAGCCATCTGCCGGGCCGCTTCTTTGTCCAGACCTTGAGTGCGGGTAAGAAAATCAGTCATCCCCTCCACTTTCTCCGGATAAGACTGCATCGAGCCGTCGGGCCTTGCGCAATAGAGGCAGTACTCTTTGTTCTCGTCTCCTAAAGCATAGTCGGCGGCTTTCGTCATGGGCATACCGCAGGCAATACAGGTTTTCATCGTCAATCCTCCTTACTCAACTTCCTCAGTTAAACATTTATTGCTTCCAAAGCGGGAACCGAGGGGTGGGCACGACCTGAATGAGATCGTACAAGGCCCCACCCGCCTTCCTCACCCTTATCCCCTGCGAATCATCTTCACATAATTATCCACCAAAGTATCACCGTAACGGCCGACCACATTGCCTTCCGGGGCAAACAAATCTCCGTTGGCCAAATAATGATGGACCAACCCTATCCAGGTATTGAAGAGGAAGTAAAGGGGAAGGTCGATACTTTGACCCGTCCCTATTTCCCGCTGAGCAACCTGACTGAAGTGAAAAGAGATAGCGGACTGAATGGAAATCCAAACATCCCTTGCCCCAGGCGGCAACAATCGGTTTTCGATTACCAGCCTGGTATAAAAGAGTTCGAATTCCCCAATTCCGGTCAAATGTGCTGCCAGGAGTTCTTCCATATGCTCACAGGTACTTGCCGCCTCATGAGTATGCAGGGCAATTTTCTCTCCATAGGTTTCGATCACTTCCGTGATCAGCATTTCCTGGGTCTGAAAATGAGCGAATACCGTACCGTGAGATACTCCTGCCGCCTGGGCAATGTCGGACATACGGGTATTCATGATGCCCTGCTTGGAGAATAGCTGGTACGCCGCGTTTAAAAGGGTCTCTTTCGTCTGCTCTTTTTGCAGTTGACGGTTGCTTTTTTTCATATTTTATTGACTCCAAAGTCATTGATTCTAAAGTCATTATATTCCTTGCCTTTTTACCTGTCAATATTAGGCATGACAGAAATTCGTTTGTCTATCCCGATGTAATTAGCATAGCAGGATTTCATAAGCGCCTCTAAATCCTACAGGGATGCTATTTATTTGTGAACGGAATCGAATTAATACAGGAAAGGTTCCGTTATAAATAAGTACTTTACGGCAAATACTACCACCAAAATGGAGGTATCAATGAAAAACCATGTTTACAGGCAAAAAGATATAGTTCATGTAAGCTTTGAAATCGGGCTGCTTCTAAAAGGCATTCATGGATTGGCGGAGATCATTGGTGGAGTGTTCATGTTATTTCTCACACCGGGTAGACTGAATTTCTTAGCGCATTTTTTGACTAAGCATGAGTTATTGGAAGATCCAAGGGATAGGGTAGCTAATTTTCTGCTTAGCTTAAGTAACAATTTTTCGGTAAGTGCGCAGCATTTTACTGTGTTTTACTTGTGTCTCATGGGCTTATAAAGTGCATTCTGGTTTTTTTGCTGTGGCGTAGAAAGTTGTGGGCGTATCCGCTTACTATCACCTCTCTAATTCTTTTTATAGCTTATCAGATATACCGTTATACGTTTACTCAGTCTATTTTTCTCATACTGCTTTCTCTTTTTGATGCTATCATGATTGTCTTAACTTATTTTGAATATAAAAGAATCAAGTCAGCAAGATGAAGTCCGGAAGAGCAATAAGCCCCTCCGGACTTCATCTTCCGGGTAATGCTTCAGATCATGATTATTCATGCGTCTGATAGTCTCAAATCTGTAATCTAAATCGCCGACTACTTTCCAGAACTATTCTGTGAACTTAATCATGCTTTACTCCAGGGTTGCAACAATTTTATTTAGCTTTCCCAGTGCATTTGGGTTAATTTTCAAGGTACATGTTGCCTTTCCTGAACCTCCGTAAATGTTGGAGTATTGAAATAATCGCTTATCAATGATACAAGGTAAATTATGTCCCACCATTGAGACACTTCCTACGGTACAACCAGTTACTTTTTCAACTTCTCTTGCCCCGGCTAACTTGACCTTCTTGCATCCTAAAATCCTCGCAACTTCATCGAGATCTACATGAGCTCGGTCACCTGACATAATTAAGGCAAAGAAGCCTTTGTCGGTCTTGAGTATTAGTGTTGGTGCAGTTTGTCCAACGTTAATTTTGAAATATGCAGCCCCTTCCTGGGCAGTACGGATTTCTATATCATGATTGATCAATTCAAATGGAACGTTAGTTTCTTTAAGTAGTGCCTGCAAATTTTCCACCAGTCACTCCCTCCTTTGTCGGGAATACTCTATTATGTAAAATCGCCCCAAGGGTATACTTTCAAATCCCTTTGTAAGGCTATTATTACGTTTTTCTCTTCAAAACCTATTCTAGTATAGAGTCGCTCTGCCTCTTTGTTGTTCACACGAACTGATATCTGAATGTGGTTAACCCAATCATATTTAAATGCTTCTATGATCACTCGGTTAATTAATTGTGAACCGATTCCCCTGCTTCTAAATTCAGAAGAAACATTTAAGAAACAGATTTCTGCATATCCATCCGATATAAGCATTTCGAAATAAACATATCCAATTACATGATTGTCCGCCTCAGCTACAATCAACTGATTATACTGGTTTAACCTACTAATTACCTCTGGCCCGGTAAAATAGGCGGTTCTAGGATGGAGTTTAATAAAATCGTCAAAATCACTTGATTTATAATAACGAACATTTATCTTCTGACTGCTCACTTCTAATGCACTAATCAAACTTTTTTTATCCATTATCAAAGTCTTTTCTGCATTATATACATTAAAATAGTTTGCTTCATACACTCGTTTGCAGTTCACATTTGCATCATAAAAAGCTACCTTTGCCAGATTAATATTTTTTGGTATTTTAGCCTTAAAGACAGATAACAGCTTTAAAGCAATCTCAGTCCAGCTTTTTTGCGTGGAAACATACGGCCCCAATAATCTAAGGACAGACTGTTCTTCCGATACATAAATTCCTAAGAAACCACAGATTACGCCTCTGTCTATGGCTATCAAACAACTTTCTGTAAACGATGGAGTAATGTTCATTAGTTGTGATTTGATTTCTTCAGGTGAATAGCCAAGCCATGCAATAAAACTCTCATCAACAGTCTGACAGGATGAGATAAATTTCACTGTTTCTTCCATCGATTCCTCGCTTAGGTTTCTGATAATTATCTCACTCATAGTACAACTCCTGTTCATCTAAGTGATTTCAAACTACGTTCTAGGTATTCACGAAGCATCCTAGCAACATGCATCTTCCTCTAGTTTCGTGAATGCCGCATTATGGATTGTCAAATTATAAAATGCCCAGCCGCTTAAGATTTTTGCTTAACCGGATAACGAATTACCGTTTTCACCACTTTTGAGGTCGGTTTTGTTAGGTACTCCTCCTCATGAACACCGACAATTTCGTATCCGCTTTCTTCAATAAAGGTGTGTAATGTTTGTATAGTAGGCCCTTCCTCTGTGTATGGACCAATATGTAGAATCTCGGCTACTGTACCATAATCCCAATGTTCCAATCGAACTGGGAACTCCGCACTTTTTTGGGGCAATTCTGTTGTTCCTTGAGGAACCGGTAGTCCCCATATTCCAGTCCACTGGTCTTTAGGCACCAAATGAGCATCTGGCCACCGGCCAATTAACTTCCCTACTTTAAACTCAATCCCTTGTTTCTTCAGTTGAAACTTCAACCCGTAGACCGAACCAAATAGTGCTTGCATGGCCTTTTCCATTACCTCGTTGGGATCCCCCTTTGTACTAACGACCGCCATTAATTGTCCCTCTTTTTCGATCAAAACCGGAATGCCTTTCTTACCAGCCATTTTTTGTCCTCCCTTGTTATGAAATCACTGCTTAATTGATAAAGGGTTGTATAGCGAGTTATAACTCTACTTCATGGTCCTGTACCACCCTACTAATTACTTGAGTTGGGCTAAGACTTACCAAATCATCATTAGTCCCAGATATTTCAAAATAGTGTTCTTGTTTTAACTCATTCTTCAAAACTAAGTCCCGTTATCTCAGTAAATGTACATTTTTTTACTGATGGGCCTATACTTAGGATATTGAAGACTAAACCATGCCCCAACAACCTCCTAAAGCATTACACATTCTTCAAAAACCTGTTTATTTTGTGAGTCAATATCTACTTCCGATAGAATTGTTCCTGTCCAGAAAAAGGGTTAAGCTAAATCGAAGATATTTAACCCAGTATTTCCTGACTCATCAGAGTATGCAATCAATGACTGCTTTCATTATTCGCAATATATCGCACTCCAAAATTTTACTTAGCCATCTCAGCTAACGTCCTGTGGGTTTACGGCGTCGGCTTACTACGTCCTTTTTAGATCGCTGGTTAGAAACAGCCTAAGATTCCAGTATGTAATTGTCAAGCGGAACATTAAGTAGAGGAATTCTCTTTAGCTATTTAGTTTGGATGCCATGGCTACCAAATGTTCTAGCAGCAGATCAATAGGCTTTCTTACTTCGTTATATGATTTCAACATGTCACAAATGGCCGATTAAAGCGGCAACTGGAGTTTTAATTCCTTATAGGTAAGCTAAGAACGTTCTTCTCCTGTTATCTTCATATTCTTCACACCAGTTTCAATTCCTTATAGGTAAGCTAAGAACCATTGATACTAAGTCCATAAAACATGTTGATTTACGTTTCAATTCCTTATAGGTAAGCTAAGAACCCATTTCACCCGCACAAAATCAGTAGTCATGGCTAGGCACAACAAATCCAAAAAAAGTTATTTCTCCACAAAACGCTTGGTTAAGCCATATCCCTTGTTGTCGGTCCCCGGGTATTTTTACCTTACTGCACATCGACGACAATTTTAAATGATTAGAGTTTCTCCCTTTCTCCGACCCTATTGTTTTCTACTCCAAGTAGCGTGCCGTTCTTAACATATAATAACATATTTATAACAACTGAATCATCCTCTGGCACCTATTCTATTCCATTTTAATCTTATGATCGATAGATAAAGCCGGGTTTGAGTTCAGAAATCCCAAAAAAGTCTACGTCTATTTTGTCCCCGCAACATTATACCTTTCTTTGTTCCGATTCCGGAGCATATTTAACTAACTATAGAGGGTAACCATAAGGTGAGGTGAGCATCATGGCGACTATAAAAGATGTATTTCGCACTTTTTAACGCAGTCACAACCGCGATCAATCTCTGATGAAACCGAAAGTCATCGAATAGGCGGTGGTTTCTTTGTCAGTAGATATGTTATTGCCGATATGCAAAGTTTCGTTTTACAACTTCTGAATAGGGATAATCTTCTGTTGCCGCTGAAACCCTAATTAATTCCCCTGATTCCAGCATAGCTTTTACCCGTAGGAATAGCCACCTGTCTCCGACACCCGGAATTTGCCCTAATGTTTTACCAATTAACTGGGCAACCTTGAATTTTCCGTCAGGCATGTTAGCCCGCAACGCAAAATCATAAAAATCTTTAGGTAGACCCATGAGGCTTCCGTTAATTACAGCACGCAGCGGGGCATTTTCATGGACCAAGCCCACCCAGGTATTTGCATAGACCCTGCGGCGCAATTCGCTTATAGGTTCCTCACAGGCAGTGTAAGCACCGAATGCTTCCGGGACTATATCTCTTGTGCTGTGATAGCTGATAATACCATTATCTTTTTCAATTTGCTCCGGTACACGCACAACAGAAAGAGGGGCCAGGGCATCGACCAACAAATGACAGGCATAATACAACCCGCATAATTCCTCCGGATTACTGGCACAGACCCACATACGGATAGGCTCCTGCGTCGCTTTCACTTCCTGAAGCCGTACCAAAGCATGCTTATTGGTTTCCCCTATTCCGTCAGGCACTCCGGGGAACTCTGCAAACAGCTCGTCAAGCAGCTTTTGGTGCACGTTCACGCCAGTATCCATATCCGAAATATCGCCAATATCCAAAGCAAGGGTCAGCGCCTCTATATCCATCGGACTGCCTTCTATAGCTATGCCAGCGCAATTATGTGTCTTCCTTGCTTCTTGCCGTTCTTTCCCGGTGGCACCAAGAACGAAGGACGCGTTGCTTATATGATCTTCCTGTTTCATTTATTTTGCTATTTTTAGCCCGCCGGCAGAACTTTGACTAAAAGCGAGCTCAATCATAAAATCCTCCTTATCTATGTTAAAGCTAATCCCAAGGAAATACTCAGAGAACTTAATCATGCTTTACTCCAGGGCTGCAACAACTTTATTTAGTTTTCCCAGTGCACTTAGGTTAATCTTTCAGGGTACATATTGCCTTTCCCGAACCTCCGTAAATAGTTATTTTTTCAACTTTTTTGCCCCGGCTGACTTAACCTTCTTGCATCTAAAATACATGCAACGTCATCGAGATCTACATAAGCTCGGTCACCTGACATATTTAGGCAGAGAATCCTTTGTAGTCTTGAGTATTAGTGTATTGTGATTTCACCTACGTTTCGTGAATTCCCGAAGTCTGGTTACTACATTCATATCCTCTCAGCTTTAGGGAATTCGCTGTTATACGATTGCCCAGCCCTAAATGCGAACATGCACTGAACAAAGTTGTCCAGTGCTTAATCCAGTAGTTCTATAATATTTATTTTGATCTGTGGCAACTCATTTTGTACCACATTCCATACAATTTTTAGGCAATCCCCATGTAGTCATGTATTAATACATCACGAAGGCCAGCCATTTGTCTCCATGGGATTTCAGGGGTTTGTTCTTTAAGTTCTTGCGAAATTCTTTTTGTCGCTTCCCCAATAATTTCAAGATTTCGAATAACCGCATCCTGGATAATTCCTGATGTCATGAATTTGTCTTTTCCTGAGTTCGTATATGTTTCAATCTTTATGATGCTCTCCAGAATATTGTGAAGAAAGACCTTGTCATCTTTCATATAGGCCTAGCCTCCTGAAAAATCTTGTCTTTTAATGTCCAATGAATAGAATCCTGAGTGACAACATCTATCTTTCTTCCTAGGATCTCCTCAAGATCATATTTAAGTGAAATAAGATCAAATAAAGAACAATCATCGCTACACTCAACCAAAAAGTCTATATCACTTTCTGCCTTCTCTTCTTCTCTAAGTACTGAGCCAAATAGTCTAACATTAGAAAATTTGTAGTGAGATGCGATTGATACAATTTGGTCACGCTTCGCCATAATATAGTTAATCACTTGCATTATTATCACCCCCAAGCATATTATACCGTATTTTTCCATAACAATAAACCCTTTGGGCTATCGTATAACGTCCCCGGGATTCCCGACGTGTCCGTCCCGCAGGGCTGGCGCAAGACTTGCTTCTCCTTAACAACCCCAAACTGCAAGTCTTGTAACAGAGGACATGTGGTGCGGCTCACCCGATAAACTCTCTTAACCGCACCCTCGCGGGAATCTTCGTGTTATACGACGGGCGGTAACACAATACATAAGAATTTAGTTATTCCTTTTCACAGTAATAAACTATCTCCGCGATTCCCTGTAAATTATGTATCTCTTTAAAGTTGTTATATGCATAGGATAAAAACAGCCCTCGTGTTTCAACATCATTTCTTTCAAAGTTTCAAGCGAAACCCAGCGAACATTCTTTGTTTCATTACTTTGAGTAATAATATTTCCTTGCACTCTGCATATAAATGTCTCTACCATTATCGGGTAATCACCCTTAATATTTTGAGAACACGCAAAAGGTGTATAGGTCACTACTTTATAGCCATTCATTTCTATGATAATTGATTCATGTTCCCCTTCAATTTCCGTTACCTCAAGGCCGGTCTCTTCAAATATTTCACGTCTTAAGCAATCAAAGATATTTTCGAATTCGCGAATCTTGCCAGCCGGGATTTCTATCATGCCTGATTCTAATGGGGCATCATCTTTATATCGCTCTTGAAGTAAAATATAATGAACTTCATTCAAAGTGTGCTCAATGATTCCACCAACACCTGGTTTAGCCAATAACTCCATAAGAATCCCCCATACCCCAAATCTTTGCTCAAAATCCTAATATTAATCTTAGCCTGTCGTAGAACACCTTTTTACCACAATATCCATGCGCCATTTTTTTCACCCCGGAGGGATTACCGCAGGCATTACGGTAATCCTACCTCTATCAGTAAATAAAAAGCTTTAGATGGTGTTACTATGATACTCCATGTTTCATTCCTTATAGGTAAGCTAAAAACCAATATAGAGTAACGGATGTTGAAAAATATCGATTGTTTCAATTCCTCATAGGTAAGCTAAAAACGATAGGCCGAATTAATATCGTAGTCCCAAAGAGACTGTCGTTTCAATTCCTCATAGGTAAGCTAAAAACCCATTTTACCCGCATAAAATCAGCAATTACGGCAAGCGTCTAAAGTTCTATAAATTAGCATTTTTGCCTCAGGCCGCTTATTAAGCCCTATCTCCTGTCGTCGCTCTCCAGGCTTTTTTACCTTATTGCACATCGACGACATTTTTATTAACCGTCTAGAACCTCCACACATCCGAACCCCTGACTGTTCTTACTTCCTATTCCTCCATCAACGGCCAGCTGAAGCAACTCTTTTGGCCCAATTAAAAGCAGCTTACCGGCATAACCTTTAATTACCGTGTTCTTATAATTTATAATCTTCATCCTTTGCGTTCCAATAGGTCTGATCTCCACCTCCCCTTCTGGTTCTCCAGTTCCATAAAGAGCCCGATATTTCTTGCGAAGATTTTCATTGAATAAACGGGTATAATCCGTCTCCCCCGGTTGGAAATACACCGTATATTTTCTGCCATCCGGTCTAAGGAGCGTACTGTATAATACTACCGGGGAAAGTGTTCTAACCATTACTTTATTTTGCCGCACCTCATATTGGCGAACATTTATCCTATCAATCTCCAGTTCCTGTGCACCTAAACGCATAACCCCTTTGGTAAGCAAGACATTGACCAATGACTGACAAAAATCTTGTAAAGGAGATGATACTGTAAGCTTTATCTCTCCTTCAAAGGCAATGGTTTTTTTCACCCTATCCATTTGGTACGTACCTTGTATTAAAGAAAAACAAAACAGCTTAAATGCGCGGGTTCCGTCGCTATAGCCTTTTTCATGCAAAAAGGCCGCTAGTTCCTGGTCAATGGAATTGTATAACGCTGCTTGTACCAAATAATTATAATGAATTGGCAACACAACCGGTTCCCGCAAAGGTTTAAAATAAATCTCTAAATTCATTTTCCTTCCTCTTCCCATGCTTCTTCAGTATCGCCCTGATTGTAAAACCTCTATGTATACTATTTGACACCGGAGCCCTCACTCCTCTTTTCGGGAAGACCGCCTTAAATAAGTATGCTCTCCTTAGGTAGACAGGTCATAAAAAACCGGCTGCCTCAAGGAGAGCATTTATAGTGTATTAAAAATCTCGACTAATCCAATGGAAAAGCTCTTATTTCCCCGTCGGCACAGCCCGGCTTCCCGGCTTGATAGCCGGAATCCCCTGGGCACAAAGAGGGCAGCTTTCAGGGTCGAAGGATTCAATTTCAATCTCCAGCAAGGAGGCCAAGGGTACTCCGAAGTCAGCTTTTCCACCGCTCCGATTCACAAGCACTCCCACTCCCACGGGTTCTGCCCCATAGGATTTGACCACCTCTATAACCTCCCGGACCGATCCTCCGGTAGTGATCACATCTTCCACCACGAGGACCTTCATACCCGGTTGGAGTTCAAATCCCCGCCGCAGTTTCATTTCTCCATTCTCCCGCTCGGTAAAAATGGCCATGGTTCCTAAAGCTTTGCCCACTTCATGAGCGACCAAAATCCCTCCCATTGCCGGCCCGATCACCAGGTCAATCCCCTGGTCCCGGAAGGACTCCGCTAACGCTTCTCCCAAGCGGGCTGCATGATGAGGATATTGCAGAACTTTGGCGCATTGCATATATTGACGGCTATGTCTCCCTGAGGTCAGTCGAAAATGCCCTTCCAATAAGGCTTCACTTTCTTTGAATAGGTTTAAAACCTCTTCCGGGGATAGGGATGTATTCGATACTGTCATAGATCATAAACTCCTTTCCAACCAATGCACTGTACATTTCTATATAAAGCCCTAATTCCAAAGCTGTTCCAAAGCCTGCCGCGGATCCGGCGCCTGGGTAATGGGTCTGCCCACCACCAGATAGGAGCTTCCGGCCTCCAAAGCTTCCCTGGGGGTAAGGGTACGGGCCTGATCATGAGTTTCACTGCCTTTGGGGCGAATCCCCGGAGTAATGACCAAGAAGTCCGGCCCTGAATGTTGGCGGAGGATTGAGCTTTCCTGAGCTGAGGCCACCACCCCGTCAATACCTGCCTTTTGCCCCAGTTCAGCCAAAGCGACTACCTGATCCTGTAAGGTTCTGCCCACCCCCAGGTCCTTCTGCAGTCTCTCTTCATCAAGACTGGTCAAGACCGTAATGCCGATGATCTTCATCCGTTCTTCGGCGTTCCTTTGCTTCTTAACTTCATGAGTGGCCTGGACCGCCCGGGCCATCATATCATAACCACCGCTGCAGTGGATGGTAAGCATATCGGCACCATACCCGGCCAGAACCCGCACGGCACTTTCCACGGTATTGGGGATATCATGGAGCTTCAGGTCCAAGAAGATGGGGAAGCCTTTCTCCTTCAGGTCCCGGATAATGCCGGCTCCTGCAGCATTATAGAGCTCCATCCCCACTTTAAGCCAGCAGCCGCTCCCCTGAATTTGGTCGGCCAAGGCTAAAGCCTTCTCCCGGCTATCCACATCCATGGCCACCATGACCTTCCTATTGTACTCCGACACCGTTCTTTCCAGCTCCATTTCCATCTTCCTTTCTCTTATCTGAGAATTGCCTGCATCGCGACATGAAAGGGCTATCTTCGATCCTCCATGCTACAGAGCCAGCCCCACTATTTCTTCCACCGAAGCAAAGCCCTGACGGCGGCAATACTCCTCGATCCCCTCTATGACTTCCAAGGGAGCAAGGGGATTCACAAAATTCCCTGTGCCGATGCTGACTGCCTTGGCCCCTGCCAGCATAAATTCCACAGCATCCTGCCAGGTGAGTATTCCTCCCATGCCGATGATGGGAATATCCACAGCCTGAGCCACCTGCCACACCATCCTCACAGCCACCGGGCGGATGGCTGGCCCCGACAATCCGCCTACCTTATTGGCCAAGAGAGGGCGGCGGCGTTCAATATCAATGCTCATTCCAAGCAGAGTGTTGATCATGGAGATGATATCTGCGCCCCCCCGCTCCACTGCTTTGGCCATCTCCACAATATCCGTCACATTAGGGGACAGCTTAGCAATGACAGGGAGATCCGTCTTCCCTTTGACCAAGGCAATCACTTCTTCCGCACTCTCCGGATGGGTGCCGAAATGCATTCCCCCATGCCTCACATTGGGGCAGGAGATATTGACTTCCAGGGCATCGATTCCCGAACCGGATTGAAAAGCACCGGCCATCATTTCATAGTCCTGTAAGGAAAATCCGGAAATATTGGCAATGACTGTCGTGGGCAGCTCCCGAACATTAGGAAGGTAGGAGTGGAGAAATTCTTCGAGGCCGGGGTTTTCCAGACCCACCGAATTGAGCATTCCTGCCGGGGTCTCCGCTAATCGCGGTAAAGGATTCCCTAAACGAGGCTCCGGGGTAAGCCCCTTGAGAGTAATTCCTCCCAATTTGTCAACGGGACAATAGGGCGCATATTCTTCTCCGAAGCCGTAAGTACCTGAACAGGTGAGCACAGGATTTCTCAAGGTTAAAGGTCCTAAGTTCACTTCCAGATTGACCTTTGCCATCTCATTGTTCATCATCCCAGAGCACCTCCTTCCCTTGGAAAACTGGCCCATCCTGACATACCTTTCCTCTGCGAATCCTGCCGCCGATCTCATCCTTTAAGGTGCACACACAGCCCAAGCAAGCTCCTACCGCACAGCCCATCCGTTCTTCCAGAGAAACTTCCACAGCGGCTCCGCTTTGCAAAAAGTACTCGCTGACAGCCTTCATCATCACCTGAGGACCGCAGATAGCGACTGAAGACTCGGACCCTTGGCCAGTTCCCGAACCTGCGGAATCCTTGCGGATGAGGTCCAGAACATTGCCCTTGGTGCCGATACTTCCGTCCATCGAACTCAGGAAAACCGGGACGCCGGCATCCTGCCAAAGCCCAAGCCCGGCACCGGTAAAGAAACCTTCATCTTCCCCGCCCCAATACAAACGCACAGGAATATTTTTCTTCCGCGCTGCTTTGGCTAAAGGGAGAAGAGGAAAGACTCCGATCCCGCCGGCAACCAGGATAAGCGCTCCTTGCTCAGGCAGGGTAAAGCCATTACCCAGAGGGCCCATCAGACTTAAGCTTTCCCCCACCCTTGCCTGGGCTAATAACTCCGTGCCCTTCCCCTTAATCCGATAGAGCAGGGTCAGTTCCCGGGCTTCCCTGTCAATATCGGCAATACTGATGGGGCGGCGCAAAAGAGGATCCAATCCTGTAGAAACCTGTACGTGAACGAATTGTCCCGGCTGCCCTTCCCGGGCGATGCCGGTCCGAAGAACCAGTTTCATGATCTTATAGCGAGGATCACCCATGATTTGGTGAGAAACGACTTGAGCCTTATCCAGCATTTCTATCCCATCCTTTCCGGCATTTTACTCATCCGAATCCAGTTTTCCATTTTTAAAAAACTATTTTCTTGAAAAAAGTCCGCAAGCATTGAAAGCTAAATCTCTCCAGGATTTTGCTTTCGGCGTTCACTCCGTAAGCTGCGCGGAGCAATCTAATCGCTCAAGACCTCCGCTGCGTCGGGTTCCCGCCCAAATCGCTCCTGCTCAATGGGCGGTTGGAAACGTCCTGTTTCCAACCCGACTCCGCTGCAGTCTTTTCGCGAAGATTGCTTTCCTGCTCGCTTAGAATCCGTTCTCTGCCTTAAAGCAAAATCCTTGGGTGGTTTTTCAAGTATCTTTTCAGAACTCTGAGAAAGACCCAAAGCAAAAGCTAAAAGGGACCCGCAAGCGTAGCTTTACGCACAAAAGCGAACGGATTTAGCGCAGGGGCGGTCAAGTCAACGAAGCTTTCTTAACTTAGCGTAGCCACCGGTTCACATCAGGTATTACCCAGAGGTTTGGCGAAGCTGTTAAGAAAGCGAGTTGACCAGCCCCGGAGCTATGGAGAGAGCGTTGTGCGTAAAGCTACCCGCCCCGGACAACGCTTTTCATACCCTTACTGCCCCAGCTCCCCCCACCCTTACTTAAGCGACATCAAACTAGGCAGAAAGGACCTAAGCACATGGACCCAAGCTGAGGCCGTATCCAAGCTTGTAAAGCAGGGAATCCCCTGCTCCACCGCCGTACGGCGTATGGCAAAGCCGTCGCTTTCCTGCTTTTTATTGTGGGTAGTGGTATTGAGGACACATTGAATCACACCCTGCCGGATGGCATCGGTAATTTCCGTGGAGCCTTGATGGAGCTTGGCCACCGGGGCAACCTGAATCCCCTCTTCCCGGAGGATGTTCGCTGTTCCTTCCGTGGCTAAGATGCGGAAGCCCAGGTCGGCAAACTTCTTGACTAAGGGAATGCCCTCCTGCTTATCCCGGTCCGCTAAGGTCACCAGTAAGCTGCCATGGGCGGACATATTGAATCCTCCCGCCAAGAGGGCCTTGTAGAGAGCTTTTTCATAGGTCCGGTCCACTCCCATCACTTCCCCGGTGGACTTCATCTCCGGGCCCAGGGAAGGTTCCACCCGGTGCAGCTTGGAGAAGGAAAACACGGGGACTTTTACCGCCACCCGTTCCGGGACAGGCCACAACCCTAAGGGCAGCTTTAATTCCGTCAGAGTCTTCCCGAGGATGACATCGGTGGCATAATCCACAATGGGCAGTCCGGTCACTTTGCTGATAAAGGGAACCGTACGGCTGGAGCGGGGGTTGACCTCAATCACATACACTTCATCCTGGAAGATAACGTATTGAATATTGAGAAGGCCTACAACATTCAAGGCCCGTGCGATTTCCGTAGTTAGCAGGGTAATCCGCTCGATTAAAGATTCGGATAAAGTCAAGGGAGGGTAGACGGCGATGGAGTCTCCTGAATGTACCCCGGCCCGTTCCAGATGCTCCATAATTCCGGGCAGGCTGACATTGTTTCCATCGGAGATGGCATCCACCTCTACCTCCGTCCCCACCAGGTACTGGTCCATCCATAACTCCTGACCGGGAAAATCCGCCATGGCTCGGTTCACTACCTTTTCCAGTTCGGAAGAGGAATAGACAATCTCCATGGCTCGGCCTCCCAGGACGAAGGAAGGACGAACCATCAGGGGGTAGCCGATGCGGGCCGCCACTTCCCTGGCCTCTGCCAAGGAAGAAGCCTGGCCCCCTTTCGGCCGCTTGGCGCCGATGGTACTAAGCACCTCATCGAATTGCCCCCGCTCTTCAGCCCGATCGATATCTTCAATGCTGGTGCCCAGGATCTTATATCCCCTCTCAGCTAAGGGCTTCGCCAGGCCGATAGCCGTTTGGCCGCCGAATTGGACGATGACTCCCTCCGGCTGCTCCCGGTCCAGGACGGCTGAGACATCCTCCAAGGTTAAAGGTTCAAAATAGAGACGGTCCGCTGTATCAAAATCCGTAGAGACGGTCTCCGGATTATTATTGATAATGATGGTCTCCACACCGGCTTTTTTCAAGGCCAGGACGGAGTGAACGGAGCAATAATCGAATTCAATCCCTTGCCCGATTCGAATGGGGCCGGAGCCTAAGACCACGACCTTGCGGTTCCTGGAGGGTATCCCCTCGCTTTCCTGGTCATAGCTGGAGTAGAAGTAGGGTGTTAACGCCTCAAATTCACCGGCACAGGTATCCACCATTTTAAAGACCGGGTGCAGGCCTTTTTCCTGCCGGTAGGCATAAATCTCTTTTTCCGTGGTCTGCCAGAGACGAGCAAGCTCCCGATCCGCAAAGCCCATTCTCTTTGCTTTCAACAAAAGATCCTCATCCCAAGGGGAGGACTGCAGAGTTTCACTCATCCTGACAATCCGTTGAATGGCTGTGAGGAAGTAAAGATTCCAACGGCTGGCCTGCTGGATCTGTTCAAGGCTTAGCCCTCTTCTCAACCCTTCCGCCAGAATAAACAGCAATTGATCATCAGGCTTCCGGCAGCGCTCCAGTATCTCTTCATCGGAGAGCTCCTGGAATTCCGGGAGAAGGAGGCCAAAGGCTTTGATCTCCAAAGAACGGACAGCCTTTTGCAGGGCGGTCTCCAGATTCCGACCCAGGCCCATGACCTCACCCGTGGCTTTCATCTGGGTTCCCAGACGGCGGTCGGCATCGGAGAATTTATCAAAAGGCCAGCGGGGGATTTTGACCACGACATAATCCAAAGCCGGTTCAAAGCAGGCGGTGGTTTTGCCGGTGACGGCATTAGTCAGCTCCGGAAGGGTATATCCCAGAGCGATCTTGGCGGCCACTTTGGCAATGGGGTAGCCCGTCGCCTTGGAAGCCAGGGCACTGGAGCGGCTCAGCCGGGGATTTACTTCAATGACCACATACTCCAACCGTTCCGGATGCAAGGCATATTGGACATTGCATCCCCCTTCAATCCCCAAGGCTTCTACGATTCTACGGGCAGAAGTGCGCAAGGCTTGAATCTCCCGGTCTGTAAGGGTTTGACAGGGAGCTACAACGATGCTGTCCCCCGTATGCACCCCTACCGGGTCCATATTCTCCATATTGCAGATGGTGATGCAATTCCCTTGCCCATCTCTTAACACTTCATATTCAATTTCTTTCCAGCCTGCCACGCTTTTTTCCACAAGAATCTGACCAATGAGACTGGCCTGCAAACCGCTTTTGGAGATTTCCCTGAGCTCCTCCCGATGATGGGCAATGCCCCCCCCAGTCCCTCCCAGGGTATAAGCAGGGCGGACGATCACGGGATACCCGATCTCCTCGGCAAAACTGAGGGCTCCTTCCAGGTCGGATACGATGACACTAGGAGGAACCGGTTCCCCGAGCTCCCTCATCAGGCTGCGGAAATGTTCCCGATCCTCTGCCTTCGTGATGCTTTCCAGGGAGGTTCCCATCAGCTGAACTCCGCAGCGCTGCAGAATCCCTTTTTCCGCCAGCTGGAAGGCCAGATTCAGACCGGTTTGGCCCCCCATGGTGGGAATGATGCCGTCAGGCCGTTCTCTTTCAATAATCCTCTCCAAAAATTCGCTGGTCAGGGGTTCGATATAGATCCGGTCCGCCACTTCCTGGTCCGTCATGATGGTGGCCGGATTGGAATTCACCAGAACCACCTCTACCCCTTCTTCCTGCAAAGCCCGGCAAGCCTGGGTTCCTGCATAATCAAATTCGGCGGCTTGCCCAATGACGATAGGACCGGAACCGATCACCAGCACTTTATTCCATTTTTTATTCTTCATACGTTCCTCCCCTTTCCCAAGTCCTTCAGATATCGGTTCAAGCTCCGACAGCGGCAAAAAAGCGTTCGAAAAGTTCTTTGTTCTCTTCCGGCCCCGGTGCTCCTTCCGGGTGATACTGAACGGAGAAAATGGGATACCGGGTATGCTCCATCCCTTCTACCGTTCCATCATTCAAATTGCGTAGAATGACTTGGAACCCTGTCCCTGCCAAAGAATCCTCTGCAACGGCATAGCCGTGATTCTGAGCCGTCATAGTGGTTTTGCCTGTGCGCAGATCCTGGACGGGATGATTCCCTCCCCGGTGCCCAAAGGGCAGTTTATAGGTTTTTCCCCCGGCAGCTAAGGCTAGAATCTGATGACCAAGGCAGATCCCCATCATCGGCAGCTCAGGAAGCAGTGCTCGGGCAGTCTGAATGATCTCGGACAGTCCGCTGGGGTCTCCTGGTCCATTGCTTATAAATACTCCCTTGGGAGAGGTGGCTAAAATCTCCTCCGCACTGCTCCAGGCGGGAAAGACACGAATTCTTAATCCTCTCTGCTGCAGGGTGCGGAGAATATTGCGCTTTCCCCCGCAATCGAGAACCGCTACATAGGGACCACTCCCCGGAATCTCATAACTTTCTTTGATGGTGGCCTGATAAACCCAATGGGGCTCCTTCTCCCTATGTTGGAGGTTGTCGGCATACTCCCCCCAATAGTTCATTCCTTGCTCCCGGGTCTGGGCAAAGACACCCGGGAGGGTGCCCTGGTTGCGGATATGGCGGGTCAAGGCCCGGGTATCGATTCCTTTTAGTCCCCAGATCTTATGCAGTCTACAAAACTCTTCCAGGGAACGATCCTTATGTCCGCTGCCCTCTCCCTGGGAGAGCTCCCGAACCACCAACCCTTTAAGAAGAATTTTATCTGCTTCATTTTCTTCATCATGCCATCCGTAATTCCCGATCTGAGGATGAGTCAGGACAAGAATCTGACCTGTACAGGAAAGATCCGTGATCATTTCCTGATACCCTGACATGGAGGTGTTAAACACCACTTCCCCTGCTTGGGTCTCCATAGTATTATCTGCCGGCCAGGCTCCGAATCCTTCACCTTCAAAAGTAGTACCATCTTGCAATACAAGAAACGCCATTCTAAGTCCTCCTTTTTCTCCCTTCGGTTCCCTAGATTTCATGAACCAAGCATCCGTCCACCCAGACCTTGATGGGGAATCCTTTCAGTCTCTGCCCCAGGAAAGGAGTGTTCTTGCCTTTTGAGGCCAGATAATCCGTATCGATGAGCTCTGTGTGCTCAGGGTCAAAAAGAATGAGATCCGCCGGTGCGCCGACTTTTAAGGTTCCCCCCGACAGATTGAAACGCTGAGCAGGATTCATGCTCCAGGCTTTAATCAGGAGTTCTTGCGGAAGAATGCCGGTGATCACCATCTCTTGCCAAGTTGCGGCCAAAGCAGTCTCTAAACCGGAAATTCCGAAAGGAGCCTCATCAAAGGGATTGGTCTTCTCTTCCCAAGTGTGGGGGGCATGGTCCGTAGCCAGCATATCAATCGTCCCATCCAGCAAGCCTTCGATGAGTGCCTGCCGATCCTCTTCCGTGCGCAGGGGAGGATTGACTTTATAGGATGTGCTATAGGGGGTCCGGGCAATGGCTTCATCGGTATAGAGTAAATGATGAGGATTGACCTCAGCACTTACATCCACCCCCCTCTTTTTGGCTTCACGAATAAGGTCCACGCTCTCCTTAGCAGAGATATGGGCCAAGTGGAGCTTCCCTCTGCTTTCCTCAGCAAGGAGAAGATCCCGGGCCACCATGACGCTTTCCGAGCTGCTGGGAATGCCTCTTAAGCCCAGACGGGTACTGACTATTCCCCGGTGCATCACTCCCTTATGGGCCAGGCTCTCATCTTCGCAATGACTGATGACCGGACAGGAGGTCAGTTTGGCATACTCCAGAGCCAGGCGCATCATTTCCCCCCGCTGAACTCCTCTTCCATCGTCGGAAAAGCCCATCGCCCCCGCGGCAGCCAACTCCGCCATCTCCACTAGTTCTTTCCCCTCCTGGCCCTTGGTTATGGCCGCGATGGGATGAATCCTGGCTAAACCAACTTTTTCCCCTTGGTTCACCACATATTCGATAAGGGCTTTTTGATCCAGTACCGGAGTGGTATTGGGCATCGCCAGGATGGTGGTGAATCCTCCCCGGACGGCTGCCCGGGAGCCGCTGGCGATATCTTCCTTGTCCTCTCTGCCCGGTTCCCGCAAATGAGTGTGAACATCGATCAATCCGGGAAAAAGATAGCATCCCCCGGCCTCAATCTCCTGCCACTCTGTTCCTCCGGATTTTGCTTTGGCTTCGGCCTCGGTGATTCCTTGTTTAAGCTCGAGAATCTTCCCCTCTCCGATCAAGACATCCCGGATATCGGAAATGTTCTGAGCAGGATCAATAACCTGAGCATTTTTAATCCACCACATAACCGGTTCCCCCTCCCATCAATAAGTACATAATAGCCATTCTGACCGCGACGCCGTTGGTCACCTGCTCCTCAATCACCGATTGGCTGGAATTGACGATACTGCTCTCGATCTCTACCCCGCGGTTCACCGGACCGGGATGCATGATCAAGGTCTGTTTGTCCGTCTTTTTGACCCGTTCCGCCGTAATTCCATAGAGCTGTGAGTATTCTCTTAAGCTGGGGAGCAGTCCTGATTGCTGGCGCTCCAGCTGCAGGCGCAAGGCCATGATCACATCGGTTCCGGGCAGTTCCTCATCCAGATTAAAGGTTGTCTTCACTCCCCAGGAGTGGATCTCAGGGGGGAGCAAGGTGGGCGGTCCCACCAGAACCACTTCCGCCCCTAAATTCCGCAAAGCCCAGACATTGCTGCGGGCCACCCGGGAGTGCAGGATATCCCCCACAAGGAGAATCTTGCGCCCTTCCACACTGCCCAGGCGCTCCTGCATAGTATACACATCCAGCAGGGCTTGGGTGGGGTGCTCATGCTGTCCATCCCCGGCATTTATTACACCGGCCTTGAGCTCTTTCGCCAGAAACTGGGCCGCCCCGGAACTGGAGTGACGGATGACCACGATATCCGGTTTCATGGCCTGCAAGGTTCTCACCGTATCCAGCAAGGTCTCCCCTTTATTCAGACTGCTTTGAGCCACCGCCAGGCTGGTGGTATCGGCGCCGAGAATCTTCGCCGCTGTCTCGAAAGAAGTCCGGGTGCGGGTTGAGGATTCAAAAAACAGATTGTAGACCGATTTCCCCCGGAAGGTAGGCAATTTTTTTACTGCCCGGGACATGATGTCTTTCATGGGTTTGGCAGTATTGAGAATGAGTTGAATTTCCTCAGGTTTCAAATCTTCAATATGCAGTAAATCTTTACGTGACCAGCCCATATTCTTTCTCCCCTTATCCTTTTTATTACCTTGAACGAATCCGTGGTTCTTATACCCTTCATAGTTACAAAAAATCCCCTTGCCAAAGGCAAGAGGATATAAGGATACACGTATCCTGCATTCTCTACCCTTGGCTCACTCTCTGGAAAGCTCTTAAAGGGTGTCTATGAAGTTTGAGCTTCATGCTCTTAAAGGACAGCTTCTATGGATTTTATTTATCCACACGCTCCAGCAAAAGGACCTCTTCCGTCTCATCGATCTCCTTAATGCAGACGGAGACAATCTCACGGCTTGAAGTGGGAAGATTTTTCCCCACATAATCCGCACGGATCGGGAGTTCCCGATGTCCCCGGTCCACGAGGACGGCTAGTTGTATTTTTTCCGCTCGTCCTAAATCCATGGTGGCATCCAGGGCCGCCCGGGCCGTGCGCCCGGTATAGAGAACATCATCTACCAGGATGACCGTTTTCCCTTCAATGGTAAAGGGCACCTCGGTCTGATGAACCACAGGCTGAACATCGATCCGGCTCAAATCATCCCGATATAAGGTGATATCCAGGATTCCTAAAGGAAGCTTAACCCCTTCAAATTCCTCGATCTTCTGCTGAATCCGCTCGGCCAGAGGTACACCCCGGCGGCGAATCCCCACCAGGACCACCCCGTCGGTTCCTTTATTTTTCTCGACGATTTCATGAGCTATCCGGGTGATTGCCCTACGAATTCCATCCACATCAAGGATCTTGCTCTTTGTGATTCCTTCCAAAGGGTTGCACTCCTTTCGGCATATATAAAGAAAACCCGACTTCGCCAACTTCAAATTCACGCGTCCCGGAAGCGAAGTCGCTGGTTGCACTTATGCTTAGAAAGTATATAGCGCAAGCTTATACTTTCTGACAGTGCAAAAAAACTGCCCACCACAGCAGACAGTTTACCCTACTTCTTCCTGCCTTCTGTGTCTCACGGGACCTTTTTAAAGGCTTCATTGAATTTAGTCTATATTAGATTTTGTCCCCTGTCAATGTCCGAATAAATTGGCATAATATTCTAAGCAATTAAGCCATTTTTAGTTAATAAACCTTTTTTCCCGCATCTTAGCCTGATCAAGAAATAAGGCCATCCCTGCGAATCCCCTCCAAAACCTTTTGGAGCAGCTCGGAAGGAGGAGCACTGAACTCCATATATTCCCCGGTTCGCGGATGCTGAAACCCTAAAAGTTGGGCATGGAGCATCTGACCCTGTAAGCCAAAAGGGTTCTTCCGGGGCCCGTAAAGAGGATCTCCCAGAACGGGATGCTTAAGATAGGCCATATGAACCCGAATCTGGTGGGTCCTCCCTGTTTCCAGCCGGGCTTCAATCAGGGTAAAATCCCGGAACCTCTCCAGGACTTTATAATGGGTCACAGCCTCTTTGGCATTCTGAAAAACCACCGCCATCTTTTTGCGATCGGCAGGATCTCTGCCGATTGGAGCTTCCACCGTTCCCGAGGGCTCGAACACGACTCCGTGAACAATGGCCAGATACCGGCGGGCCATACTGTGGGCTTTGATCTGCTCAGCTAATCCTTGATGGGCCAAGTCATTTTTTGCCACGACCAAAAGCCCAGAGGTATCCTTGTCAATACGATGGACAATCCCAGGGCGCAATACTCCATTGATTCCGGAGAGATTCCGGCAATGGTAAAGCAGGGCATTCACCAAGGTCTTGGTCCATGCCCCCGGCGCCGGATGAACCACCATCCCCTGGGGTTTGTTCACGACCAATACATCCTCATCTTCATAGAGGATTTCCAGAGGAATATCCTCTGCTTCCACCTGCAATTCTTTGGGAGGAGGAAGGACCACCGTAATCTTATCCTTTGTCCGTACCTTATAATTGGACTTTTTGGAGGCCCCATTGACCAAGACATGGCCATCCTCGATTAATCCCTGGATAAAAGAGCGGCTTTTACCCACCACTTCCGTAACCCCCACATCCAAGCGGGTTCCTTCGGCAAGCTCAAACTCCATCTTTGGTTCCGATTCCTGGTCATCCCTATCCTGGATCTCTAACTCCAGTTCCAGTTCTTCAGCGTCCAATCCAGTATTTAACCCTTCCCACTCCATAGTTATCCCCTGTTCTATCCCCATTTTTTTCAATTAGGTCCTTTTATGTACCTTTTGTTCCTCAAGAAACATCTTAATCATCAATAACCCCACACCGACGACGATGGCACTGTCGGCAAAGTTAAACACGAAGGGCCAGATTTGGAAATCAAGATAATCCACGACCTTGCCAATAAACAAGCGGTCATAGAGATTACCCAGAGCACCTCCTCCAATTAACCCTAAGGTCAAACGCATCAGCCATTCTTGCCGGGGTATCTTAAATTGGGCATAAACAATCCCGATGCATACAATAATGGCTGTTGGGATAAAAATCCAGGTCCGGCCCGGCAGTAATCCGAAAGCGGCTCCCGGATTTAAGACATACGTCAAATGAAAAAAGTCAGGGATAACAACCACCGATTCGCCGAGGGTAAAATTCCCTTGAATTAAAACCTTTAACACACGGTCAATAAACCAAATAACCCCAATCGTTATCCATATCAGCAAGCGATTACCCTCCCAGAACTTCTATTTGCTCAGTCTATATTATCATAGGAGGGCAGGATGGGGCAATCATGATAAGGACTATGTCCGGCCGTGCTTTTTCCCATAATACACTGTATTTTCATATCCGGGCTCCAGTTCTACATCGAGAGTTTCCACAGCCTGTACGGCACCGATGACTTCATCCCCATCTTCATAAAATGTATTGGGATCACTCAAATCCCGATTGGTTCCCAAATCCTGCGGGGAATCCGAGGTGCCAAAGCGGGCCACGGCCTGCCAGGAATCTTCCCCATCAAAGCCCACCCGATCCGTGCCATCATTAAACGTCCTGGAGAAGGGCATGTTGAGATATTCATCTTCCACAGGGTCCCGATGCAGGGAGTGCTGTTCTTCTTTTTCCTCAAGACGGCTGCATTCAGTACAGACCGTAGTAAAAGGCAAAGCTTCAAGCCTTCCCATGGGAATCTCTTTCTGACAATGCTCACACAGGCCATACTTCCCCTCCTCATAACGCTGAAGAGCAGAATCAATAGCCTGGATGCGGTGGTGGAGACGGTCACGGATGGCCACATCTCTTGAGCGCTCATAAACCTCAGTGGCAATATCCGCCGGATGGTTGTCGATTAAGGAGAGTTCGGCTATGGATTCTCTCATATCTCCCGTAATCACTTCCTGAGCTGTTTCCATGGCTTCTTGTTTATCCTTTTTCAGTTGTTCAATAAGCTGCGCGTACTTCGTGGTATCCATGCTAAGTCTCCTCCTTGTCTAAGATCCATTATGAGCATTGACGATCTTGACAATCTCGCCGATGACTCCGCCGATAACGGGAATATTGAGTAGAACCAGACGCTTTAAAAACATCACTAACAGGCCCAGTAAGAGGGTGGCCCCAATCGCACCTCCTAAGCCTTTAACTAGCCCGACCCCAAAATTAAGCCAAAGAAGTCTGCGGGGATTGTTGAGATAGGCGATATAGTCTGTGAGATTGATCCTTTCCAGAACCAAGTAAAGCTCCGTTACCTTATCCCGCAGATCCTCCCAATCGGTTGGCTCAGCATTTCGCGCCCGGGCTTCATCCAGAGCTTCATCAACGCGCTCTGCTTCTTCTTTTGAATGTCTCATTTCCTCTTCGGAGGCCGTCAACTTTCTTCACCTCACATGGTTTCAAAATCAGTGTTCCCCAGGTGAAAATAAATTACACTGAATTCTGCTTATAAAAGGAATTCTCTTTAACTTTTGCTGCTATGAAGCTGAATATCCGGATACGAGAAAAGCCGGCAAACTCTGAGGTTTACCGGCTTTTGCCTTTCGTGAATACACTGGATGTGGATACTGCAAATTCCTTTAGTTATGTTTTATAAAAGACCCGTTACGCAGCTCCGCAAAAGCATGCTCCAGTTCCTCCCGGGTATTCATCACAATAGGGCCACCCCAGGCGATGGGCTCACGCAGGGGTTTGGCCGAAAAGAAAATGAACCTCAGCTCAGATTCCGGAGGAGCGGATACTGAAATATAGTCCCCCTCCCCGAACAGAAGGGCCGTTTTGGATAAAACCGACTCTCCGTTAATGGAGGCATCTCCCTCAATCAGAAAGATAAACACTGTTTCCTCCAGGTTCGTGGGAATTTCAATCTCTCCCCCTTTAGCAAGAGAAACATCATAGATAGAAGCCGGAATATGGTTTGGTGTCACTCCGACGGCTTCTCCAAAGCGACCCGACAGGACGCGGATCTCCGCCCCGTCTTTTTGTACCTTGCCCATCATATCCTGTGTGATGGACAAATAGGCGGGCGGAGCCATTTTTTCCCCCCGGGGCAGGTTCAGCCACAGCTGTAATCCCAGCATTCTGCCGGCTTCCCTGGGCATTTCCTGATGCATAATGCCGCTGCCGGCTGTCATCCACTGACTTTCACCGGCATGAATGGTGTCCTTGTTGCCCAGACTGTCTTCATGCTCGATTTCCCCTGAAATCAGATAGGTGATGGTCTCCATCCCCCTGTGGGGATGGGTAGGGAACCCCGCTATATAATCCAAGGGGTCCGTCGAGTCAAAGGAATCCAGCATAAGAAATGGATCAAAATCTTCCACATCCCGGCTCCCCAGCACACGGATGAGACGGACGCCTGCGCCGTCTGTTTCTCTCTGTCCGCGGACCATTTTTTTAATGTCACGTTTCTTCATATCATTTTCCCCTTCCTTTCATCACTGTTATAGCCGCAGCATCTATATATCAAGCAGTGCAACGGGACCACTCATGATAGGTTTTGAATTCTTTTCAAGCAAAGTTCTGACTCCCGCAATTCTCTCATAAGCCCTCACCAGAAACTCCTCGGGTGTCTCTTGTACTTCCCAAGGAGTAGGGTATACCTCCAAGGTCAGAAAATCCTTATACCCCCTCGGGAAGGCCCCGGCGACTTTAACCCAATCAATCACTCCATGGCCGGGCAGCCAATGGCGATCCTTTAATCCATCATTGTCGGACAGATGAGTGGTCAGGAGGCGGTCTCCGAAGGATCTGAGAAGATGAAAATCCTCCTGATCCGTCAGCCTATGATGAGAGCTGTCAAAACAAAAACCCAGAGCCCGGGACGAAATATGCCGAAGAACATACTCTACACTATCCCTACGGCGGGTATTTTCCACGGCAATCCGGACTCCTTGTTCCTCCGCAGCCTTTGCCAGCTCTCCCATACTTTCCAACCCATACTCATTGGGCTCCGGCGGATTTTCCCCATCGCATAAATGCATAACCAGCAAAGGAATCTCAAACCGTGCACAATCCTCTAGCCATTGCTTATGCTTGGTTATGATCGCCCTGCGCAAAGCTTTATCATCGGACCATAGGGCATTGGCATCACACCAGGGTACATGAATATTCTCCAGGATTAATCCCCTTTCCCGTACTAAGGCCGGCATCCGTTCCTTGGGCATAGGAAAGGGCTCCTCCTCATCCTCCCACCAGAGAGAGGTTCCTGTAAAACCCGTTTCTTGTATCAGAGCGATTCTTTCCTCAAAGGGAAGGACGAACCCAAACCAGGAGAAAATACCTATTTTTTGATCCAGCACCTTCATAATCTTTCCCCTCCTCTCTTTTCTATCCCTCACTTAACGCTGAGCACAAAATCAATATACGCCAAGGTTTTACCAAACCTTCCAGCCCAGTGCTCCGTAAAAAATAGTGAAAGAAAACCCGCCTTAGGCGGGCAGTATCTTCATTAAAAGTCAGTTTTATCTTAGAGAAAATACCCCACCAATAACCCCAGCGCCAAGAGCAAACCAAAAAAGGTATTGGTCTGTCCGCTGGCTTTCATAGCAGGCATCATGGTAATCGGTTCCACCTTCCCTACAAATCCTTTCGCCGTTTGCGCCGCTTTAGGAATACTCAGTAAAGCCAAAAGAGCCCACGGGGTAATAAGCCGGACTGCCACAAGCCCCACTATCCAGAGAAAAGCAACAGCAAACATAATCCCCATAAATACGATAGTCTTTTCCGGTCCCAATAGGACAGGAATGGTTCTGCGTCCATTGGCCTTATCCCCATCCCGGTCCCTCAGATTATTGCTCAGATTAATAAGGCCCACTAAAATACCGCTGGGAACCGCCACTAAAGCAGCAGTACTTGAGACATAACCGGTCTGGATGAAAAAGGCAATCAAAATAATCAAAAAGCCCATAAATAAACCGGAAAACAACTCCCCCAAAGGAGTATAAGAAATAGGATAAGGACCCCCTGTATAAAGATAACCCATTAGCATACATACGGACCCCACCGCCGCCAGCCACCAGGAGGTGGAAGCACAGATATAGACTCCCAGCAGCACCGAGATTCCATACATACTTAGAGCAAGGGTCATAATCAGGCCGGGAGCCATACCATGGCGTACGATACCCCCGCCAATGCCTACAGATTTCTCCGTATCCAATCCCCGTTTATAATCGTAGTATTCGTTAAAAAGATTCGTCGCTGCTTGAATGAGCAGACTGGCAATCATCATGGCTGCAAAAAGCAGGAGATGAGTCTTCCCCTCAAGCAAGGCCAGAACCGATCCCAGCAGAACCGGAACTGTAGCGGCGGTCAAGGTATGGGGGCGAATTAATTCCCACCATATCTTCCAATTTCGCTTTTGGGTTGAACGGGAACTGAAATCACTACTCATAGCTCTCTCCTCATTGAATTTCTCAATTTTTCTTACTGATGCCCTCTCATCTTACCATAAAAGAGACAACCCAACAGCATTATTATATCCATTTCTTAAACAGGCATAAAGAAAGAAATCAGTGAAAAAAGGAGCCTAAAGGCTCCCTGCTTTCCTAAAATAAACAAATCCCCCACCCAATGTGCTGGTTTCCAACCACAAAGCGAGATCAATCTTCTTTATTCGGCCTTCGTCCAAAAGCGTTCCATAGACTTTCTTCTTTTCCTCATCGAACTCCAGTTGAATTATATTGACCCAGTGCCAGCGGTCCAGGTTTTTCACCTCGCCATTGCACCAGTTGAGAAAAGCAACCGGAGCGTCCTGGTCCAAGGCTTCAGCCAAAAAATCCACCACCTCTGCCAGTGATGGCCGGCGCTGCATCTCCTCAGGCACCTCACAGCGCTTCACTTCAAGAGAAATCCCCTTGGTCTGAGCAAATGCCACCGAAGGCTCATAAAGCATACTCATTTTATTCACCCCTTTGAGGGAAGGGGTAACATACTTCCACAACTCCTGCATCAGAGCCACCCATTCATTGCGGCTCTGAAAACCCTCCTGAGGAGAAGGCCCGGTGTGGGTAAGATAATACATGATATTGGACGCAGTGCAAGGACCACAGCCGGAAAGGCGCTGCCAAGTCGTAGGATACCAGCGCTGACATGCACCATAATAGAATTGCTTTTGATCTGTATCCATGAATTTAAAAATCTCCGGGTTGGCAATGGATTTTGTCATCATCTTCCCGCACCACCTTCCATCATCCGCCGGCTGCATTCTTCCCCGCCACATAGCCGGAGGACCAAGCCCATTGCAGGTTATAGCCCCCACAGTCTCCATCAATATCCAGGATCTCTCCGGCAAAATAAAGCCCTGGCACAAGTTTGGATTCCATGGTCCCGGGGTTGATATCACGAACATCAACACCCCCGGCAGTGACCTGGGCAGCCGTCCAACTGTTGGTGCCGGTGACCTGAAAACGCCAGTCTTGAAGCAGGTGCAAAATACCTTCCTTTTCCCGGGAGGTCAAAGCAGACACCGGCTTATTTATATCTTCAATGCCAACCTGTTTGAGGACCACGGGGACCAACTGCTTATTGATGAAGCCGACAAAGCTGAAATGCACGCTCTTTTCCGGAGAATCCTCCCACCGCTTGCGCAGATACTGGTCAAGCCTTTCCCTGGACCAAGCGGGGAGGAGCACCACTTTAAGCCAGACTTCATTCTTCATCCTGAGTTTTTCGGCAGCCGTCCGACTTAATTGGAAAATCGGGGGCCCGGAAATCCCATATTCCGTAAATAAGATTTCCCCCTGGGCTTTGGCCAAAGTTTTCCCCTTGACCAGCACTTCCGCCTCTCCATCAAATTTAATCCCTTTAATCTGCTTGAGGAAAGGGGACTCCAGTTTAAGTTGGACTAAAGCGGGAAAAGGTTCCACAACACGATGCCCCAGCTTCTCGGCCAAAGCATAGCCACTGCCATTGGAGCCCAGATTGGGAGCAGCCTTACCTCCGGCAGCCAGGATAACCCGATGAGCAAAATGCCTCTTTCCCTCCTTGAGGACCAATTCAAAGCCTTGGCTCACCTTGTGAATCTCTTTCACTTCGGATTCGGTAATCGTCTCGATCCCCAAGCGTTCCACTTCATAGCGCAAAACATCCAAAACGCTGGAGGCTTGATTGGAAAAAGGAAAGACCTTCCCCTCCTCCTCAACCTTATGAGCAATACCCAATCGCTCAAAGAAATCTATGGCTCGGTGATTATCGAAGCTTTGTAAAGCACTATAAGCAAATTTTGGATTTTGGCCATGATAATGTGAACTATGCAAATCCATATTGGTTAAGTTACAACGCCCATTGCCCGTGGTCAGGATTTTCTTGCCTACTCTTTGGTTCCTTTCCAGTATGGAGACCTCGGCCCCTTCCTGCCCAGCGATTACCGCTGCCAACAAGCCGGCGGCACCCCCTCCCACCACGGCGACCTTGAGTTTTACCCCTTCAGGCATGACAATCCCCCCTTATCCTAGATCCTTCGTCTTCTTAAATCTCTTAATATACTATAATACACTATTTTCTTAACCTAAACCAATCTTCCCTTTCCGACCTCATCATTAAACAAAACTCGGCAGGCACCGCGAAAGCACTACTCTCGTACTTACTGTCCTAAACCTTTATGCTTTCTGATAGGGTAAAAAAAGACCGCAGTGTGATACCCACTGCAGCCCTTTTAAGATAAATACTCTCTTATTCAATAATAGCGTCCAGCAAATCCCCGTTTTTTAAACCAAAGGCATTACCCTCATCTGTATCCACATGCATGTCCAAGGCATAATTGGGGTTAACTCGAATCAATACTCGTTCAAAAACACCAGCCCGTGGTCCATTGACCTGGACCTTGACATGGTCCCCATCTTTTAAACCGTATTTCTCAGCATCTTCCGGAGTCATATGAATATGACGAGCTGCAATAATGGTTCCGGCTTCAATCTGCACTTTTCCGGCAGGGCCTACCAGCTCCAGCCCAGGGGTTCCTGAAAGATCTCCCGAATCCCGCACCGGGGGTTTGACGCCAAGCTTAAAGGTGTCCGTAGCCGCCAGCTCCACTTGAGTCGCTTTGCGTGCCGGTCCAAGCACCCGCACATTGGGCATGGAGCCCTTAGGACCGACCAAGGTCACCATTTCTTCACTGGCAAACTGACCGGGCTGGGATAAATCCTTGGTCCGAGTCAATTGATGTCCGGCACCAAATAAAATTTCGATATGTTCTTCTGAAAGATGAACATGTCGATTGGAAATTCCTACGGGAACTTTAAAGGTTTGCATTATAATAACCTCCTGGCTTAAATTTTACGAGTCTCCTCATCTACACATTGATTAATTATACTCCACAATTCGGCAAAAATCTGTATCTGAAAATTGCTACTTTAGCTTAAGGGTTTTTCTTAGCATTTCCCAAAGTTTCTTGGGACATTACATGCTGTACGAAAACAAAACCGATTTTGCTCAAATCTATCTTGCAAAAAATCAAGTATTGAGAACTCCTTCAACTGCTGCCAGACACGTTCTGCTATTCTTTCGAGTTTTGTCGAATTATGAGGGGGTCAGATCCTTTACGAGAAAAAGGGCCTCCGAAGATGAACTTCGAAGGTCCTTTGGTATTTGTTTATTCTGTCATTTTCGTCCGGTCATTTCTCTTATACGTCTATAAAAATATTCACACGCATCTTCTTCGGAAGCGAAACCAATTTCTTCGTATTTTTCACCCATCTCAGTATAGTAGACCACCCATCCCGAATGAGTCTTATCTAAGCACAATCTATCATTTGGAAGTCCTCCATCTAAGCTGTAGCTGTTTTTAGGAATATTATCTTTTTCTAAAAGTTTAATTAATTCTTTTTTTGTCATGTTATTTACCCACCTCCTTTATTATGTCCTGCTTGAGCATGTTTTCAATGGATTGGGTAAATTTATACTGAGTTCCTAACCCTGGTTGACCGAACCATGGCATTGCTTGACCAGATAAAGTATCAACCGGTTTGATTACTTCATAAACCGTATATGGTTTTTCTAAGGAGCCCGGTACCAGAGCACGCATCTCTGCAGGGGTTCCTACTGGCGATGCATAATATCCAGACGGATAGCCATATCTATCAATTTTCGTGCCAGGACTCAATGTGGTCTTTACTGGATCTTTTAAGAAGCCGTTATTTGGTGGATAGTATGTCTGTAATGCTTTAGTTTCACTCTTACCCGCACCCTCAGGTGGAAGAATCTATATCTCAGATTAAGGCTGGGAATCCGTATTCAATTTAAAAATTATGGCATAATTTCAATGCTGTGCTATAACGATCATTATTGTTCTTCTACAACATGATCCTCAACCACAAAGGGGACGATACCCCGTCTAGTTTTTCATCATGCCATAAACAATGTTTACTAATCGGCGCATAATACAGACCAACGCCTGGGGTTTCGTCTTACCTTCGCTGATTTTACGCTGATAATAGGAGTAAAATATAGGCTGATTTGGTTTTCCTGTCTTGGGAACCGTGACCATGGATACCGCCAGAAAGTAAAATAATCCGTGCAGCTCACGGTTACCTTGTTTTGAGCTTTGCTCCTTGCCTTTGCCGGCGGAACTATACTTGATGGGTGCAATTCCTGCATAACGAGCCAGTTTATCAACATTTGCAAAACGGCGTATGTCACCGATTTCGGCAATCAGCTTGCTTGTGTGGCAATGCTGACACCCGGTATGGTTGTCAGTTGATAGTCAAAATCCCTCAGCATCTTTTCGATTTCACAATCGACCAGGGCTATTTCTTCCTTTTGCTGCTCAAGACAACGGGCAAGGCTTTGGGTGATAAAATCCCTTGATTCCTGGTATTCCCGTATCGTATCACCATCATGATGGACACATTCAAATATTAATTCAATCTTACGTTTCATTGTATTGGACGCAATCGCTTTAAATTCTTCAAACAGTTCATCAACGGGTTTATTCTGCAGATAGATGGGTGACGGATAGTGTTTCCAAAAATACAGCGCCGTCTTCCGGTCAATATCACAAAAAAATCTATGGTAGCTTGGATAAGCAACAGAAACCTGCTCATGTAAACCATTTTTCAGCCGAATGCCATCTTTGACAAGGGTGTCCTGGCAATTAACCAGCTGGGACAGTGTCCAATGATTGTCCTCCGGCTTTGCGTCAGGCAGGGTGTGAAGCTGGTTAATCAGCACCGTTGCCACACAGTAAGCGTCGTGCTCATCATTTTTCTTCATCATGGGCGCGCTTTTGCGTTGATCATAAGCCAGGGACGGATTAACATCCTTCATCATATAGCCTTTTTCAATGAGCCAAACAGCAAGGCTCCTGCCATAGCCATAGGCGTTTTCCAAACCGTAGATCGGAGCCAAGCCTAGTTTTACAGCAGTTTTATTTACTCGTTTTACTAGCTTATTAAACTCGCTGGGCTTGTTTTCGATGACAATTACATCTAATTTTTCGTTCTAGCAATTCACCAGAACAGCGGTATGGGTGTCCTTATGCAAGTCCATACCGACATAGAGGTAATTTTCCCTTCTCTGCATATCATCCCTTCTTTTGTCCTGCCATCCACATAAAGTCCGAGTACCGGCAACCTCAGATGATAGCCTTCGTTCTCAGAACGGGCAAGGGCGCGACAGCCTATCTACCACAAGACTCACAGTTTCAAACAGGTTATTTGCTTTGGTGTGTGATGTTAACTCTGTCTGAAAGCTATTGCAAGTCATTTCTCCGGTAAGGTGAAAAGCATCAAATGCAGAAAAGAAAAAACGGAGGATTTTCGTCCCCCCTTATACCCCCCACTGACGCAAATTTTACCATAGAGTAGATTTCCTGTAAATCCATGGTTCACCATGAACCATGGGATACAATCCAGTGTATATGTTCGTTACCAGCAATCTATTGAGGCTGCGTATTTGTCGTTTATATCTGATGCATCAGCAACTGCAATCTATATGTCAGCAACGTGAGCGATTGTATGCCCCTGTGTCCGCTTCTGACAGCAGGGGTAGGATTAACTTACCTTCGGCACTTTGAAAACGAATTTGGCCGCCTTTTGCGGGAGAAACAAAAGCCCAAATAATCAGCCTGAACCATGGTGGACCTAGGGGTCGAAAACCAAGCAGGTTAAAGGAGCGGGGTCGCAGAGCGCCCCCGCTCCGGCCCACACCGCCCCGCAATGCGGGTCGGAGGAAGGATTTTATTCGGGATCGGAATTACGGCGTTGGGGTCACAATAGGGGTTATAGTTTGCGTAAATCCGCATTTATTAAGGTTCACATAGGGGTCATCCCTGACCCCTATGGCTTAATTGTAACTCTAATCAGTCAATATTATGTGTGAAATAGAATAGTTCCATTAAACCCTTTACCCATAATTAAAGAGTTATTTTTTGGCCGATTCCCTGTTCATTTAGAAGGACAAGAGATTTACCAAAACTATTTAATAATCCTGCCTCAGTCTTGACAAAGAAACAACAATTATGCTTGTTATATGAAGCCCCGTCATCTAATTCCATATAGACCTCAATAACAATGTGACCGAGTTTGTCTTCGCACCAAAACTCAAGAGATACATATGGTGTCGAGTCATCTCCTTTATCGCCATTTTCCCAAATGTATCTGTCATCAATTTTTTGGGGGAAAGTTGCCAACCGCAAAGCAAGTTCATTGATTGATGCTACTGTTGTATAGCTTCTGACACTTGCGCTAATAATTTCTGATTGCGCTATGACCTCAATTTCAAAGAAGTCAACATCCTCCCATATTCGTTCAATTGAAAGAACAGCTATAATAATCACCTACTTTATTTAAATTTAAAATCCGCTGTTGCACCAGTATTTGTATTGTAATTAAAATGTATAGTAATTTTTCCTTCAGAAGTTTCTACTACATTCTGCATTTTAACCCATCCATCAGTAGCTGGCCATCGAGTATCCTTTAACTCAATTGGTACTTTTGTCGCTCCATTCAGTGGATTGGACTTTACTTGTTTCATAACTAATTGCTCATTAAGATTATTAGCCACTGTACGACCCGTACTGCCCGCGCCCTTACCAGTTAACTTCCCCCCTTTACCAAATCCAGTTACATCAATAATCCCTATCTTCACTTGAGGTTCATTAGTTAAAGCAAGCTGATAACTATATTGGTCTACTTCCTCCATTTCCATGCCACCCAAAAGACCTACAGTTGGATGGCTTAAAGTAAGTACATACGTATATGAATAATCACCACTTTTATAGGTTATTTCTTTTGGAAATTTACTAATTTCATCAGGACTATAAATCTTTGTAAACAAATCAAGTCCAATTATTTTATTCCAGTCAATATTACCAATATATTTTTCTGCATTCACTTTTGAATGAGTAATTTCCGGCATTGGATTTAAATCAATTTTACTATTACCCGTCCCCTGAGGACCAGGAATTTCAATTTCAAGACACTCTACCTTGTTATAATCCTGCCTCCCGGCAGTCTTTTCTTCGACATATTCCCCGCGACTCCCTGCACTAGGATCTGGGATCTTTATCTTCTGCCCAACATAGATCCTATTGGGGTCAGCAATGTTGTTCATCCGAACCAATGTATTAACCGTTGTGCCATGTTTAGGCGCTATCGCTCCTAAGGTATCCCCTGGCGTTACAGTATACTCAAGGGGCTTATATTTGCCCTGCTTTATCGCGATGACCCCGCTGCTATCCCCTGCTTCACGCATATGCCCACTCGGATCCGCATACATCACCGGGTTATTGCTTACATAGGCATAGCGGTTCAAGGTCAACGGCTCCATCACATTCCCCAGATAGCTGTCCCTGCTCATGAAGCGGCCCACATCAGGGTCATAATACCTGGCCCTTAAGTACTGGAAGCCGGACTCCTGTTCATGGGCTTCACCATTATAACCGTAAGGATTGTTGAACAGCCGGGTGTTCGGACCCACTTTTCCGCCGGGCATCGGCATGCCATAAGCGTCATAGCGGTATTTATCCCGCACGTGTCCGGCATCATTAATGAGCTGGGTCACACTGCCCCATCCGTCATACAGGTAATAGAGGGGATCATTGGGAACCCCTTCCACCGCTGCCAGATCACGTTCTGCTATTCTTTCGAGACCATAGGTGTAAACTCCTCTGTACACCCCTTCTTTATCCGTCGTCATTAAGACTTGAGTGTGTTCCACAGAGAGGTCGTTGAAATAGTTAATGACCTCATAGGCATCGGGCTTGTTCAAGGGTTTATCTGGGTTTGGGTTGTCGGGATTATCGGGATCGGTCGGATCATCGGGATCTTTGGGATTATTGGGGTTATTCGGGTGATTCGGATCTTTAGGTCCCTTGGGTTTTTCCGCTTGTTTGTACCAACCCAGGTGTAATCCTGGGTTGCCCGACTTTTCTTTAGCATCCTGCTTGGTTTTATACCACCCGAGATGCTTTCCGCTGTCCCCACCCTTGACTTTATCACTGCCATCATCATGGACTTTGGTATTGTCACTGTTTCCTTTGTTCCCACTATTGCCGTTGCTTCCGTTATTGCTTTTGTCTCCGCTGTTGCCACTGTTGCTGCTGTTTCCGTTATTGTCTTTGTTACCGTTGTTTCCGTTGTTACCGCTATTGCCGTTGTTACCGCTATTGCCGTTGTTTCCGTTGTTTCCGTTGTTTCCATTGTTGCCCTTGTTCCCATCATTACCACTGTTCCCTTTGTCTCCATCCTTGCCGTTATTGCCCTTATCATTCGCCGCAATGAATTTCTGCAGCCCGAACAGGCCAAAATTGGCGGCTAAAGGCGGCATCAGAGAACTGATCTTCTCCTCTTCGCTTTCAGCTTCATAGCTCCCGGCCTCATAGCCTTCATACTCTACGCCTACCGTTTTGTAGAGCCTGTTTCCATCGCTGTCATAGCCAAAGGTCTGGATTTTGCCCTGGTGTTCAGTGATCTGAATCAGCCGGTTTTCACTGTCATAGAAATAAGTGGTGCTTTGGTTGCCCTGAGTGGTCGCCTGGATCAGGTTCCCGTTGGGGTCATAGGTATAGCGGATCCGGTTGCCCCCATCCCCTTGGGTTTTCGTGATCAGTTCATCCGCCTCATTGTACTGGTAGCTAAAGCGCTTGCTGTCATCTCCCCCTTGGATCTCCTGACTCAAACGGTTGCCGGCCCGGTCATAACTGTAGGTGTAGAGCCTTCGTTCATGGTCCCTTTCCTCACTGAAGGCGATGACCTGATCCGAGGCATCATAGGTATAACGGACTTGTATACCGTTCGGAAGTTTGGTTTCCGTACGCCTGCCGTCGGCATCATAGGTCGTGGTGGTTTCTTGCCCCTGCCAGTCGGTGACGGAGACAATACGGTTCAGCAGATCATAGCGGTACTCGACAGCCTTACCGTCCGGATAGATGACTCGGGCTTTGCGGCCCAGTTCATCATAGTCATAGCTCACTTCTTCGGCAGTGGGGGAGCTGACATAGGTTAAGCGCTCCATGAAGTCATACTCGTAGTCAGTGACTCCTTCTTGGCCAAACAGGCTGATCCGGCTGCCCATGAGGTTGTACTCATACTCCACAGCCTCGCTGTCTTCAGCGGCACCCTCATCAGCGGTGCCTTTGCTGTCCTCACCTGCGCCTTCGCTCTCCTCCCCCGTGCTGCCGGTAGGAGGAATTTCACCCCCGGCCGGGACATCCTCCGGGGGGCGGGGTTGAGTATAGGTCTTGCCGATGAGACGGTTGAGGAGGTCATAGCTATAGTTCGTGGTGGTGCCCTTGGGATCGGTATGGCTTTGCAGGGTTCCCACCGGGCTATAGGTGTAGCTGTCCTGTTCCCCCAGAGGATTGGTCAGGGAGGTGAGTCCATGCCTAAGATTGTAGGTATAATTATTGGTGTGGTCATTCCCATCGGTGGCCGAGATGAAATTGTCGGCCGGGTCATAGCCGTAGCGGGTGCTATGGCCGAGCGGACTCGTCACTTGGGTCAGCCGGTTTAAGGGGTCATAGCCATAGCCGGTGGTATGTCCGTTAGGATCGGTGAGGGCTGCGAGGTTGGTATTGGGGTCATAGGCAAAGCTGGTCGTATTCCCCAGGGGATCTGCGACCTCCTGGAGTAAGTTGAGAGGGTTATAGCGGTAACTTCATTTCTCTTAAATGACTCCACCAGCACCTTTTCTGCTTCGATTTGCTTCTCTCCAACGGCTTGAACGATGTTCCATACTCCTTGGTGGCTTATGGTTTGATTCGTTAAGGTTGAAACCGCTTCCGCCACTTCTCTATAGGACATTTCACAACTATATTCCAAGATCTTCTCTACGAGATTGGGAGACATAAACCCTATTGTTTCCATTCCCAAAGCTTCATCCAATAGATAAACATACTCTTGACTACCATCGTCTTTAGCTTTCCTATATATCGCTCGATCGACTGATACTTCTCCCATTAGGGTCTTGATTAAGGTTGTCTTTTTGCCTCTATGCCTTAGAACTGCTTTATCCCTGTGTCCTGCAAGTTCTAGATCGATTTCTTCCAGAAACCTTTGGAGAAGCATTTTTGCAACTTCACAACCTATTTTGTAAAAATCTCTCTCAATATCCTTGAATGTTATCTTTTCTTTGGTTAAACTATTCATGTCACGCACCTCTGTTCTTTGTGGCTTAGCAACTACCAAATTACAGGAAGTTCGTGATTTAGGGAAGAGTTTTTTTAGCTCTTCTCCTAATTTTTTTTGTCTTTTTGCCTACGATAATTTTACTCTAAGTCACTATGAACCATGGGATACAAGACGGTTTATCTGTTCGTTGCTGGCACTCTACAAAAAAGCTGCATATTACATTTTCATAAATACACTTGTTATCCGGCACTCAAATGCTAACACCGTGAGCCACCGTGTACCCCTGTGTCGCGTTTTAGTTACCGCCATAAGGTGTTTGCCCCTTCGACAAAAATGAAACCGGATTTGGCGGCCTTCTGCGAAAAGGTCTTACCCTTCAAAATGCAGTTCAAAATGTGTTTCGTCACCTCGAATACGGGGTGAACCATGGGGTCGAAAACCATGCAGGTTAAAGCGCCGGGGTCGCAGAGCGCCCCGGCGCAGCTCACATCAGCCCGCAGTACGGGCTGAAAGCACATAAGTATCAGGGTCGGATTTGCAGCAATGGGGTCGCAACCGGGGTCATGCTTTGCTGATAGCCGCAGTTATGAAAGATTTTATAGGGGTCATTGCTGACCCCTATGGCTTTTAATTAAAATGTGCAGAACAGACACGTTCTCATCAACACAATTTCTTGATAGTCATTTTTTACTCTTTCGAAATAATCATCTCACAGTTTGCCTTATCAAAGAAATTGTCTATATCCAAATGTATATGTTGTTTTGTATTGTCACTAATAGCAATTTGTACTAAATAATCAGCAAGTAAAATCAGTCCCCTCTTGTTTCCTTTAATAATCACTTCGTTTCCATTGATTTCAATTTCATTATTAGCAATTGAGTTATCCTTTTCCTCAACAAGCCCTTTTGTCTTTAATAGTTCAAAAACTAATTCTTCCATAAATCTTTAGTCCTCCAAAAATATGTGTATATTTTGTTTTGGGTCTGGCATCATTTTTCCTGGCTTAGCAGGATTCGGAACCATTGTTTCGAAATTCATATGTGGCCCTCCACCGTGTTGTCCTAAGATATCTGAATCTCCCATTCTAACTTGGCGTGTTCCATCGGCAGACACAAACCTCCCATTACCCATATCTTTGTACCCAGGCCCCAGAAAGTCACTCGCTGCATCAAGTGCCTTATTGGTTGTCATCCTTGCACCATTAGTAAGGCTCTTACCCGCGCCCTCAGGTGGAAGAATCTATATCTCAGATTAAGGTTGGGAACCCGTATTCAATTTTCAAAAATAATCTCAATGCTATGCTACTGCTCTTCTACAACATGATCCTCAACCGCGAAAGGGCGATACTCCGCCTTGTTCTTCATCATCCCATAAACAATGTTGACTAATCGTCGCATAATACAGACCAACGCCTGGGGTTTCGTTTTGCCTTCGCTGATTTTACGCTGATAATAGGCGTAAAATATCGGCTGATTCGGCTTTCCTGTCTTGGGAACCGTGACCATGGATACCGCCAGAAAGTAAAATAATCCGTGCAGCTCACGGTTTCCTTGTTTCGAGCTTTGCTCCTTGCCTTTGCCGCCGGAGCTGAACTTGATGGGTGCAATTCCTGCATAACGGGCCAGTTTATCAGCACTGGGAAAACGGCGTATATCACCGATTTCGGCAATCAGCTTGCTTGCTGTGGCTATGCTGACGCCCGGTATGGTTGTGAGTTGATAGTCAAAATACTTCAGCATTTTTTCGATTTCACAATCGACCAGGGCTATTTCTTCCTTTTGCTGCTCAAGACAACGCGCAAGGCTTTGGGTGATAAAATCCCTGGATTCCTGGTAGTCCCGTATCGTATCCCCATCATGATGGACGCATTCAAATATCCATTCAATCTTACGTTTCGTTGTATTGGACGCAATCGCTTTAAATTCTTCAAACAGTTCATCAACGGGTTTATTCCGCAGATGGATGGGTGACGGATAGTGTTTCCAAAAATACAGCGCCGTCTTCCGGTCAATATCACAGAAAAATCTACGATAACTGGGATAAGCAACAGAAACTTGCTCATGCAAACCGTTTTTCAACCGGATACCGTCTTTAACAAGGGTGTCCCTGCGGTTGACCAGCTGGGACAGTGTCCAGTGATTATCCTCCGGCTTTGCGTCGGGCAGGGTGTGAAGCTGGTTGATCAACACTGTCGCTACGCAATAAGCGTCGTGCTCGTCGTTTTTCTTCATCATGGGCGCACTTTTGCGTTGGTCGTAAGCTAAGGATGGATTAACATCTTTGACCACATAACCTTTTTCAATGAGCCATACCGCAAGGCTTCTTCCGTATCCGTAAGCGTTTTCCAAACCGTAGATCGGTGACAAATTCAGTCTTAATGCTGCTTTATCAACCTTCTTTGCCAACTTGCTAAACTCGCTGGGCCTATTTTCGATGACAATTGCATCTAATTTTTCATTCCAGCAATTCACCAGAACAGCGGTATGAGTGTCCTTATGCAAGTCCATACCGATATAGAGGTAATTTTCTCTTCTCTGCATATCATCCCTTCTTTTGTCCTGCCATCCACATAAAGCCAGAGTACCGGCAACCTCAGATGATAGCCTTCGTTCTCAGAACGGGCAAGGGCGCGACAGCCTATCTACCACAAGACTCACCGTTTCAAACAGGTTATTTGCTTTGATGTGTGATGTTAACTCTGTCTGAAACGGATTGCAAGTCATTTCTGCGCTTGTATCAAAACTGTCAACTGCAGAAAAGAAAAAGAGGGGGGAACAGGATAAGCTTTACCCCCTTATACCCCCCTCTGGCGCAAATTTTACCATAGAGCAGATTTCCTGTAAATCCATGGTTCACCATGAACCATGGGATACAAGACGGTTTATCTGTTCGTTGCTGGCACTCTACAAAAAAGCTGCATATTACATTTTCATAAATACACGTGTTATCCGGCACTCAAATGCTTAACACCGTGAGCCACCGTGTACCCCTGTGTCGCGTTTTAGTTACCGCCATAAGGTGTTTGCCCCTTCGACAAAAATGAAACCGGATTTGGCGGCCTTCTGCGAAAAGGTCTTACCCTTCAAAATGCAGTGCAAAATGTGTTTCGTCACCTCAAATACAGGGTGAACCATGGGGTCGAAAACCATGCAGGTTAAAGGAGCGGGGTCGCAGAGCTTCCCCGCTCCGGCTCACACCGCCCCGCAATGCGGGTCGGAGGGTGATCCCTTAGGGGCCAGGTTTTCGGCTATGGGGTCACAATCGGGGTTGCACTTGGCAGATTTCTGCATTTGTCAAGGTTCGAACAGAGGTCATTGCTGACCTCTGTTATTTTTTATTTCCAGCTTTGAGCTTTCCTATCTAAATATTCCTTCCAATTTCTATACAGTCGCTCTCTATTCAATTCAAGAGAAGCAAGGGGTGGTTGTTCACTGGGCATATATCTCACAAAACTGGCTATTTCTTCAGGGTAATTGAAATCGGCATAAATGATCTCAACTATTTCAAGTGGCTCAGTATATGATGCTTTGTGATTGTATACCCAATTAAGAGTTAAAAACATAATCTTTTCACTCGCTGAATCATTATTATCGTCAACTTCTTCATTTACCAGTTCTTCAATATATGGGTGGATAGATTCACCTTTAAGCAAACAAGCTAATTCAACAGCCGCCTTTGGAGGATTAGCAACTTGATTAACTACAGCGACAGCATGATCTATTGCAGCATCTGGAGTCATAAATCTTTGCTCGATTGCAAATAAAATGTCCCTCCAATTTAATTTGACTATTTCTGAAGCATATTCATATGGCAATAAAATATTTAAAGTATTCATTTTGAGTCTCCTTTATGGTTTAACCACTTGGTTTGGTGTCCCGGTTATTATTCCCTTTCCAATAAATCTTTGATGGGATACCATTCCATTTGGTTCAAGAATATATTCATAAATTCCAGACTTTCCGTTTAATCCTCCAGGCGTTTGTAATAAGGTTCGCTGTACTCCGTCTCCACCTTGTAAGGGGAAAGTCTTTCCTGCAGCTAACTGCTTCTCTGTTAAATAACTTGCTGCTCTATGGGTAGGATCAGATTTTATTAATGCTGTGCCGGTGCGTTCTGCATTCACTATTTGCTTTGCTGCATTCGATGGACTTATAACCTTACCCGCGCCCTTAAAGACACCCCCTATTCCAAACGGCATAATTCCTATTTTAACTTCACTAAGTAATTCTGAACTAGGAAATAGCGGTACTGCGATTCTTTCGGCAAGACTCATATCATCTAGATTTTTTTCGTGAGCTTGATCTACCCAAGATTGAAAATCGCGTATAACTGGTTGAAGTGGACCTTCAAGATCGCTTTCACTCAACTGTAATGAGGCATATATTTTGGCTTTACCCGTCCCCTGAGGACCAGGAATTTCAAGACACACCACCTTGTTATAATCCTGCCTCCCGGCAGTCTTTTCTTTGACATAATCCCCGCGACTCCCTGTACTAGGATCAGGGATCTTTATCTTCTGCCCAACATAGATCCTATTAGGGTCAGCAATGTTGTTCATCCGAACCAATGTATTAACCGTTGTGCCATGTTTAGGCGCTATCGCTCCTAAGGTATCCCCTGGCGTCACAGTATACTCAAGGGGCTTATACTTGCCCTGCTTCATGGCGATGACTCCGCTGCTATCTCCTGCTTCACGCATATGACCACTTGGATCAGCATACATCACTGGATTATTGCTTACATAGGCATAGCGGTTCAAGGTCAACGGCTCCATCACATTCCCCAGATAGCTGTCCCTGCTCATGAAGCGGCCCACATCAGGGTCATAATACCTGGCCCTTAAGTACTGGAAGCCGGACTCCTGTTCATGGGCTTCACCATTATAACCGTAAGGATTGTTGAACAGCCGGGTGTTCGGACCCACTTTTCCGCCGGGCATCGGCATACCGTAAGCGTCATAGCGGTATTTATCCCGCACATGTCCGGCATCATTGATAAGCTGGGTCACACTGCCCCGTCCATCATAGAGGTAATAGAGGGGATCATTGGGAACCCCTTCCACCGCTGCCAGATCACGTTCCGCTATTCTTTCGAGACCATAGGTGTAAACTCCTCTGTACACCCCTTCTTTATCCGTCGTCATTAAGACTTGAGTGTGTTCCACAGAGAGGTCGTTGAAATAGTTAATGACCTCATAGGCATCGGGCTTGTTCAAGGGTTTATCTGGGTTTGGGTTGTCGGGATTATCGGGATCGGTCGGATCATCGGGATCTTTGGGATTATTGGGGTTATTCGGGTGATTCGGATCTTTAGGTCCCTTGGGGTTTTCCGCTTGTTTATACCAGCCCAGGTGTAATCCTGGGTTGCCCGGCTTTTCTTTAGCATCCTGCTTGGTTTTATACCACCCGAGATGCTTTCCGCTGTCCCCACCCTTGACTTTATCACTGCCATCATCATGGACTTTGGTATTGCCACCGTTTCCTTTGTTCCCACTATTGCCGTTGCTTCCGTTATTGCTTTTGTCTCCGCTGTTGCCACTGTTGCTGCTGTTTCCGTTATTGTCTTTGTTACCGTTGTTACCGTTGTTACCGCTATTGCCGTTGTTGCCATTGTTGCCCTTGTTCCCATCATTACCACTGTTCCCTTTGTCTCCACCCTTGCCGTTATTCCCATCGTTGCCACTGTTCCCTTTGTCTCCACCCTTGCCGTTATTCCCATCGTTGCCACTGTTCCCTTTGTCTCCACCGTTGCCTTTGTTCCCATCGTTGCCACTGTTCCCTTTGTCTCCACCGTTGCCGTTATTGCCCTTATCATTCGCCGCAATGAATTTCTGCAGCCCGAACAGGCCAAAATTGGCGGCTAAAGGCGGCATCAGAGAACTGATCTTCTCCTCTTCGCTTTCAGCTTCATAGCTCCCGGCCTCATAGCCTTCATACTCTACGCCTACCGTTTTGTAGAGCCTGTTTCCATCGCTGTCATAGCCAAAGGTCTGGATTTTGCCCTGGTGCTCAGTGATCTGAATTAGCCGGTTTTCACTGTCATAGAAATAAGTGGTGCTTTGGTTGCCCTGAGTGGTCGCCTGGATCAGGTTCCCGTTGGGGTCATAGGTATAGCGGATCCGGTTGCCCCCATCCCCTTGGGTTTTCGTGATCAGTTCATCCGCCTCATTGTACTGGTAGGCAAAGCGTTTGCTGTCATTTCCCCCTTGGATCTCCTGACTCAGGCGGTTGCCGGCCCGGTCATAACTATAGGTGTAGAGCCTTCGTTCATGGTCTTTTTCTTCACTGAAAGCGATGACTTGATCCGAGGCGTCATAGGTGTAGGTGCGCTTATATACCGACCCGGATTGGTTTTGGGTTTCGGTGAGAATGTTCCCCTTCGGGTCATAGGTGTAAGTAAAGCCGGAGATCAATTTGCCCTGGGCACCGATATTTTCCAGCTTGAGCAGCCTATGGGCCGCATCATAGGTATAACGGACTTGGATACCGTTCGGAAGTTTGGTTTCCGTACGCCTGCCGTCGGCATCATAGGTCGTGGTTTCTTGCCCCTGCCAGTCGGTGACGGAAACAATACGGTTCAGCAGATCATAGCGGTACTCGACAGCCTTACCGTCCGGATAGATGACTCGGGCTTTGCGGCCCAGTTCATCATAGTCATAGCTCACTTCTTCGGCAGTGGGGGAGCTGACATAGGTTAAGCGCTCCATGAAGTCATACTCGTAGTCAGTGACTCCTTCTGGGCCAAACAGGCTGACCCGGCTGCCCATAAGGTTGTACTCATACTCAACATCTTCACTGTCTTCAGCTGCGTCTTCATCAGCGGTGCTTTCGCTGCCCTCCCCCGTGCCACCGGCAGGGGGTGTTTCACCCCCGGCTGGGACACCCTCCGGGAGGTGCGGTTTTGTATAAGTCTTGCCTATTAAACGGTTAAGGATGTCATAGCTATAGTTCGTGGTGGTGCCCTTGGGATCGGTATGGCTTTGCAGGGTCCCCACCGGGTTATAAGTGTAGCTGTCCTGTTCCCCCAGAGGATTGGTCAGGGAGGTGAGTTCATGCCTAAGATTGTAGGTATAATTATTGGTGTGGTCATTCCCATCGGTGGCCGAGATGAGATTGTCGGCCGGGTCATAGCCGTAGCGGGTGCTATGGCCGAGCGGACTCGTCACTTGGGTCAGCCGGTTTAAGGGGTCATAGCCATAGCCGGTGGTATGTCCGTTAGGATCGGTGAGGGCTGCGAGGTTGGTATTGGGGTCATAGGCAAAGCTGGTCGTATTCCCCAGGGGATCTGCGACCTCCTGGAGTAAGTTGAGAGGGTTATAGCGGTAACTCGTTTGGTGCCCCAAGGGATCGGTGCTGGATTCGGGCAGGTTGTTCTTGTTGTAGCCGTAGCGGGTGGTTTCCCCTAAGGGATTGGTTGTGCTGTCCAGGTTATTGGCCGGGTCATAGGTATAGTGAACCTCCTGATTCCCGGGATGGGCAATGCGTTCGGTGTTGCCGAGGATGTCATAACTCAGCTGAGTGACTTTCTCTTCCGGGTCGGTGACCTGGGTAAGTCGGCCCAGCAGATCGTAGTCATAGGTGGTGGTATTGCCGTTAGGCAAGGTCACCGCTTGTAGGTTGCCTAGGGTGTCATAGCTGTAGTCGGTGAGATGCCCGGCGGTATTCCGGGCGCTGAGCTGCCGGTGCATGATGTCATAGGTAGAGGTTCTGATGTTACCGGCGGAGTCGAATTCCTGCTCCAGGTTCCCCTTGGCATCGTAGCTGAAATAACGGCTATAGTGCTCCGGATCAGTAACTGAGGTTAAACGGTGGACAGGATCATAGGTGAATCGGGTCTCGGCTCCCAGGGGATCGATGAAGGCGAGGAGATTGTCGTTCAGATCATACTGGTAAGCCGTCACGCCCTGAAGGGCGTCGAGGGTATTAGTGAGCATGCCATGCCGGTTGTACTCGTAATGGGTCTGGTTATCCCGGGCATCGGTAAAGGTGATGAGTTGTCCCAGTCTGTCGTAGTCGTAATGACTGTCAAAGCCGAGGGCATCGACCTCCATGATGGGGCGGTCCAGGGGGTCATAGGCATACTGGGTGATGTTGCCTAAGGCATCGGTGTGCCGGATCAGGTTATGGTTTGGATCATAGGCAAAGCTGGCCTGGTTTCCGCGTTCATCAGTGGAGGTGATGGGCCGGTCCAGGGGGTCGTAGGTATAGGTCTTGCTGAATCCCCTGGCGTTTTGGGACTCGATTAAGTTATGGTTGAGGTCATAGCTATAGTGTTGAAGAGCCCCGAGGGGGTTTTGCTCCTCGATCAGGTTACCGGCCGGGTCATAGCGGTAGAGAGTATTCCTACCTCCTGGTTCCAGTTTGCCTGTGATCCGGTCCAACCCATCATAGGTGAGGGAGGTGACTTTCCCTTCCGGGTCGGTGACGGTTCTCAGACGGCCTTTCGGGTCATAGTCCAAGATGGTGGTATTGCCATCCACTTCAGTAAGGGTGGTGAGGTTGCCGGCCAGGTCATAACCGTAGGTGGTGCTGCGGCCAAGAACATCTTGCTCCTCACGGAGGCGGCCAGAGGGATCATAGGCGAGGTGCCTCAGGTTGCCGCCGTTGTCTTCCTGGCGCACAAGACGATTCATCTTATCATAGTCGAAAACTGTGTGGAGTCCCAGGGGATCGGTGGTGCCGGTGAGACGGTTCATGGCGTCATAAGTCCACTCATAGCGGCCCTCTGCCGGGTCGATCTGTTCGGTACGGTTGCCGCTAGCATCGTAGTGGAATTGGCTCACATTGCCGAGGGCATCGGTGGCCTTGATGGCGAGGCCGCGCCCGTTGTAGGCATAGGTGGTGGTGTTGCCAAGGGCATCGATCTGGGCGTGGAGATTGCCGGCGGGATCATACTGAAATTGGGTTATATTGGCCAGGGGATCCTGGATTGCTGCGAGGCGATCGAGGGGGTCATAGATGTAGGTGGTGGTGTGACCTAAGGCATCGGTGTGGGTACGTAAGTTGCCGCTGGGATCGTAAATGAAGGAGTGTTTAGCGCCGCCTGGTTCGATGAGTTCGGCCACAGCATTCAGGCTGGTATACCGATAGGCGGTGGTCTGACCTTCCTCATTGGTGCGGCTTAAGGGCAGACCTTGGGCATTGTAGGTATAATTGACCCTATAGCCTAAGGGATCCGTGCTTTGGAGCAGGTTGCCATTCGGATCATAGCTGTAGTGGTAATCCCTGCCGAGGCTGTCCTCGACACTCGTAACCCGGCCCAGGCGATCATAATGGAGGCTGGTTTTGACACCGCTGATGTCCGTGATTTCGATGGGCCGCCGGAGGGAGTCATAGCGATAATGCTGGGAGGTGCCATCGGGGTGGGTGGTTTGGAGAAGATTGCCAAGGGCATCATAGGTATAGCTGGAGGTTTGTCCGAGGGGGGTGGTGATGGTTTGCGGTTTGTCCACTCGGTCGTCATAAGCAATGGTGCTGCGGTAACCCCGCGGATCGGTGACCGCGAGGAGGCGTCCGAGAGCATCGCGCTCGAAATGGGTCACGCCGTGGTCCTGGTCGGTGATTGCGATCAGGCGATTGAGGGAGTCATAGGTGTACCTTATTATGTAGCCTAACGGATCGGTTTCCTTGATTTTGTTGCCATTACGGTCATAGGTATATTCGGTGAGATTCCCTAAAGGATCTTGGACAGTCGTTAAACGGCTCATGTTGTCATAGCTGAAAAGGACTACATTTTGGTTAGGGTCGGTCATGGCGGTGTTGTTGCCATTAGGATCATAGCTGTAGCGATGGATACTCTGGTCAGGGAGCAGGGTATTGAGAAGTTTTCCTCTGGGATCATAGGCGAACCGGGTGAGGTTGCTTTCCGGATCGATGAGGGTGACGGGTTGACCGAGGGGGTTATACCAGTATTGGTAGGTATGGCCCAAGGGATCGATCACTTGGCTGAGATCGGCACCGCGGTAGTCATAGCGGGTGATGTAGCCTTCAGGATCTTTGATGCTCGTGATTTGACCTTGGGCGTTGTATGTATACTCCGTCAAGCTGCCGTCCGGAGTGGTGCGCTTTAGGAGGTCACCCTGAGCGTCATAGGCAAAATCAGTGGTGTAGCCGTTAAAATCGGTGAGCGAGGTGAGATTGTTCTGAGCATCATAGCGGTAGAATTGCCTTAAGCCGTCCCAGCGTCTTTCCTCGACGCGGTTACCCCGCTGATCATAGCTGTAGGTAGTGATCCGGCCAAGGGGATCTTGGTAGGTTTTGAGGTTGTTGTCCTCATCATAGGTGTAAGCTTCCCTTGTTCCATCCGGTTTCATGATTTGGCTGGTGCGGTAGTGTTCGTCATAAGTGTAGGTGGTTTTGTTGCCGTTATTGTCAATGGTTTCGTTATAGCCCTCATGGTAGATGATCCGGCTTTTCTGGCCGTTGGCGTCGGTTTGGGCGGTGATGCGGTTGTCTTCGTCATAGCTGTTGTGGATTACTGGGTTACCATTGGGATCGGTAAAGGAGAGCATCCGCCCTTGCTCATCATAGTGGTAGTGGGTCTGTTCGCCATCAGCATCTTGGAAAGTGACCAGGTTGCCGGCTGGGTCATAGGTGTAGGAAAGGGTGCTCCGGTTGGGGAGGGTGATGGAGGTGATGCGTCCTTCGGGGTCCATGCTGACTGGGAAATCTTTGCCGGATGGGGAGGTGATCAGGGTGAGGAAATCTTCCTCATCATAGGTGAGGAAGGTCTTATTGCCCCGCGGGTCTTCGATGCCGGTGAGAAGGCCGGAGCGGGCAAAGGAGAAGGTGGTTTGATCTTTTTGTTTGAGGCGAAAGCCGGTTTCGGTTTTCTCTAAGGTGTAGATTTCACCGGGCGGGGCTTTGTAAGTCCCATCGGTTTTTTTGCTGAAGGTGATGGCACTGCCGTCGCTGCGCAGGTAAGCGAGGGAGCCGTCAGCCAGTGTTGCGATGGCTTGGCTGAGGATGGAGGTCCAGCCTTGGCCGAAGGGGCCGCGCCGGGTCATCATTTTTGAGTTATAGTCTCGGCTGATCTGGAAGGGGCCGCCGAAATCGGGGATACTGACATCTGTGGCGCTATAGTAAAAGTTGCCGGTGAGGAGGTTGATCGGTTCAAAGCCGAATTCACAATTCTTGGCCCGTCCGGCGAGGAGGTCGTCGATGCGCCTTTTATCAGCATCGGTAAGGTCTTTCGGGGTATAGGGTTTCCCTTGGTTTTGCTTTGGGGCGCGGATGAAGATGAGGTTGTTCTCGGTGAGCAGGTCGTCTTTCATGTTGTTATCTTGCATGAGCTGACGTTTTTCCACACCATAAAAGTGGGCGACGCGGGGCAGCAGATCTTTGGCTTTGGCCTGATAGATCTGGAAGGGGTCACTGATGCCCACCCCGCTGATCTTTCCTTCTTTGTCGGTGAAGGTGGCTTCAATATGGTAGAGTGTGTCCTGTTCAGGGAGTCGCCAAAAGCTGGTTTGCCAGTTGCTCTCTTGGCCTGGGTAGTGGTTATATGAGCCGCCCTGGGCGATCAGGGCTTGGAGTTCGGGGAGGGTTTCGGGCCTAAAATTAGGATAAAGGTAGTCCTTGGCGGCTTGGGCGCTGCCGGATAATCCCCCACCTCTCCCGACGGTGTAATAATCGACGGTAGCGTCTGGTTGGGCCATTCCGTCGGCAGTCAGACCGACAAACTGAAGCAAGCCATTGTTATTGGCTGCGGTAAAGGGTCTGAGCTGGATGGATGGTTTTTCTAAGGGGAGATTCGGATCGATGCTGCCTTGGTCTTCATAGGTGAATTCAAGGTAAGGGGTGGGGTTGCCTGCGGCATCGGCTGAATAGAATACTTCAGCCTGCTTCATTTCTTCGGTGTAGCGGAGAACGATGCCCTCGTTGGGTGTACCGCTGTACCACGTGTTAAGAAGTCCGGTTATATCCCATTGGTAGTAGCCGGTCGTGCCGGTGATGGTGGTCTCGGCGGCCCATGCGGTCTCTTGGGGCTGATTAAGCCAGGTGAGACCGGTGATCGAAAAGGGTTCTTTGACTTGATGCAGTTCTACAGTGCGGGGTTCGTCACTCCAAGCGGTGTATTTATACATATTGAATTGGGCGGAGGTGATCGTTTGGTCTTCGTCTAGGGTGGGGAGGTTAAATTTAAGAAAGGTTCTTGTTCTTAAATGAGCACTTTGATGGTTAGCTATGTTGCCGCTGGTGATTCCGTCATCGAAACCGATGTAGGAAAAGCTATTATCGGTATAGAGTGCCGGAGAGCCTTCTTCAACGCAGGTATCTTGGATGGCTGCCGCGCCGATAGTGAGGGTCGGGTCAAGGATTACCGGATAGGCCCTCTCCGGGGCGGCGAGCCAATCTTGATCCATCGTAATGATGATTTGGTCGCTGGTAAAGAGCTTTTTCTCCAGGTGCATCTGGACGTTGGTCGAGATGATGCCGGAGGCATCAATTAAATAGGGAGCCGGGAACACCCAAGAGGCGTCGTGGCTCCCTTTTTTATAGCCGTAGATAGCACCATTTTCTTCTCTAAGGGTAAGGCCTTCTGTTTTTACGGACATGCTGAATGTAGTTTTATCCACATAGTTGTTGAAGATAATATCTTCTTTGATCCTGGTGTTCAGAACGGTATAGCGGTAGTCTATGCCATCGAAGACATCGTGATAGAGGATGGTATTGCCTTGAATGGTGCTGTTTTGGAAGTCCCCTTCCAGCGGGATCAGCCCGAGGGAGGCCCCGGCGGAGCTGACGTTGAGGGGGTGTCCTTTGCTAAGCCTCGCGGGAAAGGAGGCTTTGAAGTCATTGGCTTTGTTTTCATAGCTCTGGTTTGCGGGAGAGTCGTTCACACTCGCCGGTTTTCCTTTGCTCCCTTTTTTGTTTTGGTCTACAGGCACGAGGGTGTTGTCCACATCCTGATAGGTGCCTGATTCATTGAGAAAATGGATTTTGTCCATGAAGACAAAGGTGGTGGCCTTCCCTTGCCGATCGTTGAATGTTTTGCTGTTGGCTGTTCTGCGGCTGATTTTCTCTTGCTCCTTGCTGAAACGGTGCTCATAGGGGGGATCCTGTTTCAGTTCTTTTGGTTCTTTAAAGGGCTTTTTCGTCTTTCCTTTCTGAGGGGGTATGTTTTTGATTTTTTCTTTGGCCGGTAAGGTACGGCCATAGTAGTTTCCTTTTTTGTTTCCTTCGCTGCCGCTTTGGGCTAGGGCAACATCGGTGAAGATACCGTTGATGAAAAAGATGATGGCAATCACTAAGCTGAGGATTTTCTTTGTGGTTCTTGTACGCATTTCTCTTCCTCCTCCACGTTTATCGTGACAACAATGTGTCGATTCTGACAAAAAAAGGCCTTAAACCCAACCCGCTTGTGCCCAGACTGTTGGAATGGGGGTCTCTATGTAGTTTAAGCCAGTATAGCATCTTGTTTTTGGCTAATTTTGTCACATTATGTGAAGATGTTAGATTTTCCCTAGGGACCTAAACGAAGCAGGACTAATGACCTACCTCGCTCTTTATTCAAGCACCCGTCCTGTTAAAAAGAAAAGGGCCATTTACCAAATCATGACCACCCGCTCAGCGGGTGGTTTGCTCTAGCCCTATAAGGGCAGGGTACAGGCTGAGCCTTAAGGCTCACTGAAAGTTCCGCCAACCGCACTCTGCCCCGTGCTACCCCTAAAGGGGTTGGGGGGCTATTTTTTCTTCTTCTCTATAGCCTCCCCTGTAAATGGATCTACAAATTCCTTGATACTTAGTTGATCTGCTGCAATGTCCTCCTGCAACTGCTTTCGGATATACTGTTCTATCGCTTTCTTATTTCTCCCTACTGTGTCAACGTAATAGCCTCTGCACCAGAAATGCCGGTTACCATACTTATACTTTAAATTGGCATGTCGATCGAAAATCATCAATGAGCTCTTCCCTTTCAGGTATCCCATAAATGCCGATACACTTAATTTCGGAGGGATCGACACAACATATGGATGTGATCCGCACAGGCATTGGCTTCGATGATTTCTACTTTCTTATAATCGCACAATGTTCTTATTATCTTTCCTATATCCTTTTTGATTTTTCCATAAATGATTTGTCTTCGATATTTTGGGGCAAATACGATATGATATTTACAGTTCTATCGAGTATGTGCTAAACTTTCTGTATCCATTGGGATATCTACCTCCTCTTTGTCTAGTGCGGTTGGCGAAACCTGCACTATTCTATCAAAGGGGGGTAGGTTTTTCTACTCATAGCTAAAGCTTCTTGGAACCACCTGCATAGCAGGTGGTTTTCGTTTATACAAAAAGATCTCCCGCCGAAAAACGGCAGGGAGATCTTCTTCATCAACACAATAGTTTTTTTATTGCTCACGAATTCCTTACTGGGACTTCCGCCAGCGCAAATCAGGCTTGCGGGCAGCTCCCGTTTCATCCAAACGGGTCACCAGGGTATCGTAGGGAGCATTTTTCACCTTTTCCGCATCTTGCTTCACTTCTTCAGCGATTTGGATCATCACCCTGGCAAATTCCTCCAGAGTCTCCATGCTCTCCGTCTCTGTGGGCTCAATCATCATCGCCTCTTCCACAATGAGGGGGAAGTAAATCGTAGGGGGATGATAACCATAATCCAGAAGCCGCTTGGCAATATCCAAGGTATGGATTCCATAATCCTTCAGATTTTTGGGGGTGATAATAAACTCATGCATGCACACCCGATCATAGGGTAGGTGATAATGCTCCTTCAAAATGCTCATAAGGAAGTTGGCATTGAGGACAGCATTATGGGATGCAGCAGTCAGCCCCTCCCCGCCCAGAGCCCGGATATAGGCATAGGCTCTCACCAATACTCCGAAATTAGCCTGGAAAGCTCTTACCCGGCCAATGGAGAGAGGACGGTGGGCATCCAAGGTATATTGGCCCCCAGGCGTCCGAGCCACCACAGGTTTGGGCAGATAGGGAGCGAGAAATTCCTTCACCCCCACCGGCCCTGCTCCTGGTCCCCCTCCGCCATGGGGAGTGGAAAAGGTCTTGTGCAGGTTAAGATGAACCACATCAAAACCCATATCGCCAGGACGGGCTATCCCCATGATGGCGTTGGCATTGGCTCCGTCATAATAGATCAGGCCCCCCACATCGTGGATGATTTGGGCGATTTCCAGGATGTTTTCATCAAATAATCCCAGGGTATTGGGGTTGGTCAGCATCAAGGCGGCCACTTCATCGTTGGCGACCTGGCGTAAAGCCTCGATGTCCACTCCTCCCCGCTTATTGCTGGGCACCTGAACGATTTCATATCCGGCCATGGCCGCTGTTGCCGGGTTGGTCCCATGAGCGGAATCGGGAACAATGACTTTTTTGCGTTTAACATCCTGACGATGCTCATGGTAGGCTTTGATGATGAGAATTCCAGTCATCTCCCCATGGGCCCCTGCAGCAGGCTGCAAGGTAAAGGCATCCATGCCTGTAATCTCGGCAAGTTCCTCCTGGAGTTCGACCATTAAGCCCAAGGCACCTTGGGTCAATTCTTCCGGCTGATAGGGATGAATCTGACTAAAGCCCGGCAATCGGGCCAGTTTCTCATTCACCTTGGGATTGTATTTCATGGTGCAGGAACCTAAAGGATAAAACCCTGTATCCACCCCATGATTGAAGGAAGACAGCCGGGTGAAATGGCGGACCACATCCACCTCAGAGATCTCCGGCAGTTCAGGTTCCTTATCTCTTAAAAACTCTTGAGGAATCAAATCCTCCAGAGGAATTTCCGGCACATCACAGGAGGGCAGGCTTACTCCCGTCCGCCCTTCCCTGCTTAGTTCAAAGATCAGCGGTTCTAAGGCTCTCATTTTATCTCCCCCATTCTGGCCACAAGCCTGTCGATATCTTCTTTAGCCTTTGTTTCTGTTACACAGAAGAGAAGATGATGATCCAGTTCGGGGTAGAAGCGGGAAAGTTCAAGACCGCCAATGATCTTATGGCTTAAAAGCACTTCATTGATTTTCCGAGGACTGATCTCAGTCTTGACCACAAACTCATGAAAAAAAGGACTCTGGAAAGCAAGGCTCATACCGGGGAGCTTGCTAATCTCCCGGGCCCCATAATGGGCCTTCTGCAGATTAAGTCTTGCCATTTCTTTTAATCCCTGTTTTCCCAATCCTGAGAGATGGATGGTAAAGGCCAAGGCACAAAGAGCCTCGTTGGAACAGATGTTGGATGCCGCCTTTTCCCGGCGGATATGCTGTTCCCGGGCTTGCAGAGTGAGGACATAGCCCTTCTTGCCGTTTTTGTCTTTGGTGGCACCTACGATCCGCCCGGGCATCCGGCGTACATATTTTTCCCGACAAGCCAGGAACCCCAGATAAGGGCCGCCGAAATTCAGGGGATTGCCAAAGGGCTGACCCTCACCGACCACAATATCCGCCCCCAGCTCCCCTGGAGATTTAAGCAATCCCAAAGACACGGGGTTAACCACCATGACAAAAAGCGCCCCCTTGGCATGTGCCATTTCGCCAATCTCTTGGGCCTTTTCTATGGTACCAAAGAAATTAGGACTTTGGAGAAGGACAGCCGCCACCTCAGTATTCAGTACTTTTTCTAAAGCTTCAAGATCCACGGCCCCCTCCCCATAAGGGACCTCAAGGATTTCTACCCCTCGGGGAAGAAGATAGGTCTGGAGTACCTCCCGGTATTCCGGGTGAATCGTTTGGGGTACCAGGACTTTCTTTCTTCGGGTGGCATCACAGCTCATTAAAGCTGCTTCAGCAAGGGCCGACGCCCCGTCATACATGGAAGCATTGGCACCGTCCATACCCGTCAGCTCACAGACAAGAGTCTGGAACTCATAGATAGCCTGCAAGGTCCCTTGACTGATCTCCGGCTGATAAGGGGTATAGGCCGTATAGAACTCCGAGCGCAGTAAGAGCTGATCCACATAGCTGGGGATAAAGTGCTCATAAGCCCCCGCACCCAAGTAAGAGGTATACTCTTCTACGGTTTTATTCTCCGCAGCCAGCTTGCTGAAGTATTTTACCAGTTCAAGCTCCGATAGTCCCTCCCGAATCTTCAATTGAGCTTGGCGCCGAACGCTTTCCGGGATATCCGCAAAAAGCTCTTCAAGGGAGCCTACTCCAATCCGGGTGAGGATTTGTTCCTGCTGGTCCACCGTGTTCGGCACATAATTCATTTATTGGCCCTCCTCCGCTAGAAACGCCTCATATTCTGCGGCAGATAATAACTGCTCCAATACTTTCAGATCATCCACTTCCACTTTGACCAGCCATCCCTCGCCATAAGGATCATTATTCAAGAGTTCAGGAGAATCCAGAACCTCTTCATTATATTCAACAACCCTGCCACCAATCGGGGCAATAAGATCGGACACTGCTTTAACGGATTCAACGGTTCCAAAAGCCTCTCCGGCCACCACAGTGGTATCGTTATCAGGCAGTTCTACAAAGACCACATCACCTAAGCTGTCCTGGGCATGGGCCGTAATCCCCAAAGTCACGGTATTCCCTTCCACCTTAGCCCACTCATGAGATTTGCTGTACTTTAATTCTACTGGATTCATACTATCATCCTCCTTATTTTGCGGGGAAAAGGAACAGGTCTCTTAACCCCATTTGATTGTTTTATAGAAATTCCCAAGGTACTCCCCTTGACCCTACCGCTTGTAGAACTGAGAGGGAATAATCCGGGCTTTGACGGCTTTCCCACGGATGATGACATCCAAGGTTTCCCCGATTTGAGCATACTCCGGGGGAATCAGCCCAAGGGCAATGTTTTTGTTTAGAGTCGGTGAAAAAGAGCCTGAGGTAATAAAGCCGATTTCTTTTCCTACTTTCTGAAGGGGATAATGGGAGCGGGCTATTCCACGTTCGATCATTTCCAGACCTACCAACTTTCTCGGAATTCCCTTCTCCTTTTGCGCTGATAATGCCTCCTTGCCAACAAAATGTTCCTTTTCCAACCTAACAAAAAATCCCAGTCCAGCCTCCAACGGTGTAATATCCGAGCCGAGCTCATTTCCATATAAGGGCAGCCGGGCTTCAAAACGAAGAGTATCCCGGGCGCCAAGACCGATGGGTTGAACTCCCTCCTCTGCCCCGACTGCGAGGATTCTATCCCACATCCGGGGAGCATGATCAGGAGGGAGGTAAACTTCAAAGCCGTCTTCCCCGGTATACCCTGTTCTGGAGATCAGGCAAAGGACTCCATCCACTTCCCCATGTGTAAACCAATAGTACTTTATTTGAGATAAATCCAACCTCGTAAGCTTTTGGAGGATTTTCTCCGCCAAGGGGCCTTGCAATGCCAGCTGGGCAAAATCCTCAGAGCGATTTTCCAGATGTATCTCAAAGCCCTGAGCTTTATCCTGCATCCAAGCAAAATCCTTATCCGTGTTGGAGGCATTGACCACAATTAAAAAATGTTCCTGACTATAGCGGTACACCAGTAAATCATCCACGACACCCCCATCTGGAGCGCACATAGGAGAATATTGAATTTGGTTATCCTGAATCCGTGAGACATCGTTGGTAAGTATGTACTGCAAGAAAGCAAGGCTATCCTTTCCCTTTAACTCCACCTCACCCATGTGAGAGACATCAAAAAGCCCCGCTTTACTGCGCACCGTCTTGTGCTCCTCAAGGACTCCGGCGTATTGGACCGGCATTTCCCAGCCGCCAAAATCGATGAGCTTTGCTCCTAGTTGCTGATGCTTTTCATACAGTGGTGTTCTTTTTAGATTCGTCACTTAGGACACCTCCCTAGAATTGAGTATTAACCAAAACCGGAAAAAACATTAATGAAACATAGATAAAGAAAACTTGGCTGTTCATTCTGATAGTGCAAAATAAAAAAACAGAGGAATAGCACGTCGCGCTACCTCTGTCCTTTGACCTGAGAGATTTACCCTTTGTTTAGGGCTACCCCTTTGGTGTTCTCTTCTGAGAAGCTCTCCAGAGTTCCGTCTTCCAGCAGTACTTTTGCCTGAGAGTTTCCCCTTCTGAACAGGCGACATTCAGGAAGTTTCTCCTTCGGCGCTCATGATACTGAGTCTCTCCTACTGGGATCATTCGAACCTTATGTATTTTTACCTGCTTTTATTATAGTCAGCAAACCGATTTTCGTCTACACAAATATTCCATTTCCACAAAATAATAAAAGGTACAAATTAATCCCTTACAGCCTGTGGGCGAGATCGTTTAATTCAGTGCCGACCTGTTGCAGCTCCTCCACCATCTGAGCAATCTCCTGAGTGGCTTTTGCCTGTTCTTGAGCTATAACATTGTTTTGAAACACACCATCGACAATCTCTTCCATGGTATCCTGAAAGGTCATCAGCAAATCATTGATTTCATTAGCTGAGCGATTGCTTTCATCTGCAAGCTTGCGCACTTCACCGGCGACCACGGAGAATCCTTTTCCTTGTTCTCCCGCGCGGGCCGCTTCAATAGCCGCATTAAGCCCTAAGAGATTGGTCTGCTTCGACACCCGGCGAATAAATTCGGTGACACCTTCTGTGGCCTTGACATGCTGCTTGGCATTCTGAGCTACCGTGGCTACAGTCTGACTCACACTTGCCACCTCTTGAGAAGAGGCCGCCATTTCCTGTATGGCCCCAGCCGCCTGTTCCAGGGCCTCTCCCATCCGCTCCACATGATCCTTGAGAATTTCTTTCAGCTCTTCATCCCGAAGTAAAAAAGCAATCATCGCAGCTGCAACCTTCGCCACAGGACTAACAATCTCCAAGGGTCCGGCCACTCCAAAGGTCCCCAGCTTTTCATCATCGAGTAAAATGGCAATATTCAAGCCTTCCCGCTGTTTTCCTTGAGAATTAATTTCATCTTCCGCAGTAATTCTGATTTCTTGGATAGAAGTCGTCATGATCCGCCTTGCACCTGCATGGGCAACGCCTACCCGTTGTTTAGCTGAATCTGCAATAATGGTCCCTGACGTGTCACAGACAATTCCATGAAACCCACTCTCAGAATAAATCAAGTCGACGATCCGGTTGGCCAGATTCTCTGTAAGTCTCATTCTCTTCACTCCCACCTCTGCAGGTCAATAATTTTTCAAAATTTTAGAAGAAAACATCAAGTGAAATTTAGTACCTGATCCTAAAAATTATGTAAATAAACCCATTGCTTTTCATTACTAAATATAATACTAAGTATTCAAACTATTGTCCATGGATTTTACCTTAATAATAAACGTTATCCTTTTAGATACATTAAACAAAACTCGACCGGTGCCACGAAAGTTCCGATAGCATAGATAAGACTTGAGCGGATTGTACCGCCCAAGTCTTAAAAGTAGAAATATTAAAGAAAGGCTATTATTAGAGATGGCTTACAACGGAAGCACAGCGGGGGCATAGACTAGGATGTTCTTGATTCTCTCCAACACCCGTATCGTAAATCCAGCAGCGTTCACACTTTTCCCCTGCTGCTGAATTCACAGCTATACCGAAATCCTCCAAGTCTTCTGCCATGATGACACCCTCAGGTTTATCTTCTCCTCCGCTATGGATTTGAACTGCTGATACGATGAAGATTTCCGACAGATTGGGAATATCTCTTAAGAATCCTTCCAGTTTAGCATTGGGATACAGATCTACTTGAGCTGTCAAAGGATGGTTGATCAATTTATCCTGACGGGCTTTTTCCAAGGCCTTCGTTACTTCTGAGCGAACCGCCAACAGGGTTTCCCATTTTTGCTCCAGCGCTTCATCCATCCACTGAGGATCAACCTTTGGCATTTCCTCAGTTTGAATAGGGGAACCGGCGGGCACCCCTGGAACATAAGACCAGATCTCATCCGCCGTATAGGTCAGCACCGGTGCAATCAAGCGCACCAGAGCATTCAGAACGTCATAGAGTACGGTCTGGGAAGCACGGCGCAGGGTAGAATTCTTTCCTTCCACATAAAGACGGTCTTTAACGATATCCAGATAAATGGCACTTAGTTCTACGGCACAGAAGTTATGCACCGTATGGTAAACCCAGTGGAATTCGTATTTTTCATACCCCTGCAGCACCCGCTCGGTAACTTTACCCAGCTGCAGCAAGGCCCAGCGGTCAATCTCCGGCAAATCCTTATAATCCACCCGGTCCTTGGTCGGATCGAAATCATTAAGGTTGCTCAGCAAAAATCTTAAGGTGTTGCGAATCTTGCGGTAGGCTTCGGACATCTGTTTCATAATCCGTGGTGATACCGCTACATCGTTCTTATAATCGGCGGCGCACACCCAGAGTCTTAAGATATCCGCCCCCATCTCCTTAGTTACCTGCAGTGGGTCCACTCCATTGCCCAGGGACTTGGACATTTTGCGTCCTTTTTCGTCCACCAGGAAGCCATGGGTTAGAACTGCCTTATAAGGAGCTTTTCCATAAGCGGCTACCGCTGTGGACAAGGAAGAATTAAACCAGCCCCGGTGTTGGTCCGAGCCTTCCATATACAGGTCGGCGGGCCAGGTGAGCTCCTTCCGTTCCATCAAGACGCTGGTATGGCTGGTTCCGGAGTCGAACCAAACATCCATGATATCTGTCTCTTTGCGGAAGGTTTTACCTCCGCAGGGACAGGTGAATCCTTCAGGCAAAAGCTCTGCAGCGGGACGGGCAAACCAGGCGTCGGACCCTTCCTCACGGAAGATATCCTGAACCTTAGCAATGGTCTCATCGGTAATGATCTCTTTCCCGCAATCTTCACAGTAGAAAATGGGAATGGGAACACCCCAGGTCCGTTGCCGGGAGATACACCAGTCTCCCCGGTCAGCTACCATGTTATAGATACGGTCCTTGCCCCAGGAAGGAATCCACTGAACCTTGTCGATTTCCTCGAGGGCCGCTTTGCGGAATCCGTCGATGGAAGCAAACCATTGTTCTGTGGCCCGATAGATAATGGGGTTATTACAACGCCAGCAATGGGCATAGCTATGCTTTATTTTATCCTCATGAACCAAGGCATTGAGACTTCTTAGATCTTCGATAATAACCGGGTTCGCTTTGTCCACCTTCATGCCCGCATAGGCCCCGCCTTCAGCGGTGAACTTCCCTTGATGATCCACAGGGCAAAGTACGGGAAGCCCATATTCTTTACCGACATTAAAGTCATCTTCCCCATGTCCGGGAGCGGTGTGAACGCAGCCTGTTCCTGCTTCCAGGGTAACATGTTCACCCAGAATGAGTACAGAATCCCGCTCAATGAAAGGATGCTTACAGATAACACCTTCCAGCTCTTTGCCTACGAAACGCTTTTCCACAGGGAGCTCAAGCTGCCAAAGGGAACGCAAGCTCTCCAGCATCCCTTCCGCGACGATCCAATGCTCCTTCTCCACTTGAACCTGAGCATAACTGAACTCCCCATGCAAGGTGATGGCCAGGTTAGCGGGCAAAGTCCAAGGAGTAGTGGTCCAGATGATGACAAAAGTGTTTTCATCCGTAAGAACCCCTTTCCCTTCCTTAACAGGGAACTTGACATAGATGGCATCGGAAGTCTTCTCAGCGTATTCGATCTCCGCTTCTGCCAGAGCCGTCTCACAAGAGGGGCACCAATACACCGGTTTTAATCCTTTATAGATGTACTTCTTGCGCGCCATTTTGCCAAAGACTCCGATTTGTGCAGCTTCATACTCTTTTTCCAGAGTTATATATGGATTTTTCCAATCTCCCCGGACACCTAGCCGTTTGAACTGCTCCCTCTGAATACCGATGTATTTTTTGGCATACTCTTTACACATCCGGCGAAATTCCACGACAGAAACAGAATGGCGATTAACACCTAATTTCTTAATCACCTGCTGCTCGATAGGCAGACCATGAGTATCCCAACCTGGAACATAGGGGGCATCGAAACCCGCCATGGTTTTGTATTTGACAATAATATCTTTAATCACTTTATTCAAAGCATGGCCAAGGTGAATATCACCATTGGCGTAAGGAGGGCCATCGTGAAGAACAAACTTCGGCCGTCCTGCCCGGGCTTTTTGCACCGTTGCATAGATATCTTCCTCTTCCCATTTCTGCAAAATTTCCGGTTCCCGCTGAGGCAGGTTTCCCCGCATGGGGAAGTCTGTCTCAGGCAAATTCAGTGTATTCCGGTAATCCATAATTAAAATTCCTCCCAATCTTAGTCTTTGTTCCTTGCTATACGCGGCCTTAGAGGTGTACGTTCACCCCAGCAGCTTTACCTTTCATCCTCTGCCGGCGCCACCCCACCGCATCCATAAGCCATGGGAATCCGGTGGATATAAAAAATCCCGCACCCAAAAAAGGGACGGGATATCACTCGCGGTACCACCCTTGTTGCCATATTCCATGGCCACTCGGAGGTCCTTTAACGGGGACTAGGCGGAAAGCTTACTCTTATTTCAGCACTTCACTCTAAGGGGATACTCCTTGATTTTCCTCACAGGCTTTCACCATTTCCTGCTCGCTTTAGAGGTTCCAGCAAGGACAGTCCTTATCAACGCTGTTCTATATGAAAATTGTTTAGAGTTTATGAATGATACTTATAGAATATAATGCCCAAAAAGGATGGGTGCTTAATCATTTAACACCTTACGAATGATGGTTACAAGTTTGGCCTGACCTTCCAAATCAACTGGCTCTCTCATAAACAGGCAAAGAACGGGAACTTTCTTCTCTTTCCAAGCCAGGGTTGTTTGATTGAGATCATCCCTGTTTAAGTTTAGTTGATAGGAGTCTGCCTCAGAGGATAAACCGACGACCACACCACGCTGCTCCATTTCATCCAAAGCATGAAAGGCACGGTCCAATAAGTCATCGCTCCCAGCCATGAGGATGTCTCCGTCTCGATAAGGACCAGGTTCCGCTTTACCAATATAGATGACCTGTACTTCCTCTTGATTCTTCAAAGAGTCCGGCGAAGAGGTTATCTCTATTTCGTGGCGACCTAACTTCCCTGTGAAAGAACCTTGCTCCTCTTCATGTAATCCTAATCCCTGCACAAGAAAGTCGGAGCCAAGCTCCGAATACAAAATGCACTTCATGCGAAATCTTCTTCCCCTTTAAAGAAAACTTGGCTTGTGCCAAGCCTGCATAGGCGCAGGCAAAAGCCTTAGTTGCACTTATACTTTTTAAGTGCAAAAAATGTCTAGATTTAATTCTAGCACAATCACTCATTGTTTCGCAAGCATTCAAGAAACACGATCTTTTTCAAAAGCTTCCGCTAAGTCAAGTTGGGCGAGCAAAAAGGATTTCAATTGGGTGCGTATCATTTCCCGGCGCTTTTGTAGCCCTTCAATCTCCTCGTTCACTTGATCAAGCTTCTTCTGAGCCTCGTTCATGCGCTTAGCTTTCTCTTGTTCAGCTTCCTTCACGAGGAGCTCAGCCTCATGCCGTGCCGCTTGCTTCACATCATCGGCAGTCTGTTGAGCCAACACCATGGTTTGCTGCAAAGTGGACTCCAACTGCCTATACTGCTTTAACTCCGCTTCCAGACGCTGAACTTTGTCTCTCAGCTCAAAATTCTCAGCATAGACTCCCTCGAATTCTTTACTGACGCTTTCTAAGAACTTATTCACTTCCTCGGTGTTATAGCCGCGAACCCCTTTGCGGAACTCTTTATTTTGAATATCGATGGGAGTTAATGCCATAATTATCCTCCTCTTAGTGCTTATGAGGTGTATAAAGTATGATGTTCCATGCAATTCTCCCCTTGCGGGTCTCTTGAAACTCGATTAAACGCATACGGCCATAACCGCGGCAGGATAGAATATCCCCAGGCTTCACTTCCATATCAGCTTTGGAAACCAGCAGATCATTCCGTTTAACTTTCCCCTGTTGAATAAGCTCCTGAAGCACAGTGCGGGAAACATTAAAACCGCTGGAAGCCACCGCATCAATACGAGAAGATGCGGCTGTAATACGCCGCTCTTTCCCCTGTTCCACCGAAACCTCTACATCTCCCTCCACGGCCTCCACACGAATCCGTTCCCTTCCCGCCTTATCCCATTGGCTAAGAAGAAAATCGGAAATATCTTGGGCAACGGCAACAAGGCAACTGTGTTCAGTGAAACGTATATCCCCGACAACTTCCCGTTTCAGGCCCAAACCTATTAATGAACCTAAAACCTGCCGATGTTCAAGCTTGCCCCGGGGATCAACCGGGGTCGCCCGCAAAGTCCGGATCTCACTGGGGATGTTATCCAGGACATCAGCATCCTCTCCGATGAGAAACCGCACTCTTTCTGAATCGGGAAAGCCACCCTCCGGTCGAAAAGCAAGACCTTCCCGCCGCAGAATCCCCTCCAGCCAATTGCCCAAAGCCTGTCCGAGAAAAGGAGTCCATACCGGCTTTGCCTTTTTCAGAGCCTCATTGCACAAATCCAGCAAATGAGCCCCTTCCAGCTTTTTCTCCTTTTCTGTCCAAAAACTCAGGACACTGCGATCAATACCATATCCCATAGGATGACCACCCCTACCTCATCATTAAAAGTCTGAATAATCCCGGCAGCAGAGCGGAGCGAATAATCATGATCGCAAAATAGGCAAGAATCGGCGAAATATCGATGGAGAAGCCTCCCCCCCCGAACTGAAAACGCCGAAAGGGCTTTAACAGCGGCTCCGTAATATCGTAGAGCATACGCACAAAAGCATTATAGGGCAAATTGGGAATCCAGGATAACAAAGCACGCAGAATAATAGCGTACATAAGGATCATCAGAACCGTATCCGTGACTTGATAAACGAAAAGTATAATAATCACTCCTTATTTTGTGAGAGACCAGAAGAAGCCCTTCTCTTTAAAATCATCTTTCATCTCTCCGGAGATATCCACATTGTTGGGCACAAAGAGAAAGATGCCATTGCCGACTTTTTGCATATTACCACCTAAAGCATAAGTAGCACCGCTGACAAAATCCACAATCCGCTTGGCCAAATTGCGCTCGGCATTTTCCAGGTTGACGATAACTGGACGGCGGTTCTTTAATTGATCGGCGATGTTTTGAGAGTCTTCAAAAGCCTGGGGTTCTATGACCACCACTTTGATTTGTTTTTGAGTATGAATACTGACCACCTGGGCTCCTTTGCGGCTGCCGCTCCCTCTGGTCTCTTCGCGAATCTCTTCCTTCTCCTCTTCTTCTTCGAAATAATCGTCCTCATAGTCTTCATCCGCGAAACCCATAATACCAATAACTTTGTCAAATAACTTAGCCATTGTTCATCGACCTCCTTTAATATACTCATTGGTGGTATCTATTCGTTCTCCAAAGATTTGTCTTCCTACCCGGATTATAGTGGACCCTTCTTGAATGGCCCACTCAAAATCCTGACTCATCCCCATGGATAGTTCTTTGAGGTTCACATGAGGCAGGGTCTTCTTCTCCAGCCGCTCCTTGAGCAGACGAAGTTGCCGGAAAAAGCCTTGAGTGTCCTCAGGTGAAGCATTTAATGCCCCGATGGTCATCAATCCATACACCCGAATATGCTTATAGCCTGCTGCCTCCGTCAGGAAATCCTCCACTTCCTCTTCCAGCAATCCTGCCTTTTGGGAGTCCCGGGCAATATTAACCTGGACAAGTGTGGGCCAGACAATATTCCGCTGAGCTCCTTGACTTTCCAGAGTTTCTAACAGGCTAAGCCTGTCCAGGGAGTGAATAAGGGTGACCCTCTCGTCAAGATACTTTACCTTATTGGTTTGCAAACGTCCGATTAAATGCCATTCACAATCCTTCGGAAGTTGTATTACCTTATCCTGCCACTCTTGAACTCTGTTCTCGGCGAAAAACCGCTGTCCTGCTTCATACGCCTTTTCAACTGTCCCGACGCTCATCGTTTTACTTACTGCCAGTAGTTTTATTGCGGATGGATCCCGGCCGCTTTTCACGGCAGCCTGATGAATCCTCTGCTGTACAGCAGATAGATTTCCAAATATATCCATTTTTACACCGTCCATCTTGTTTCAATTCTACAAAGAAGGCTTGTTTCCTGCCTATTTTATAATATAGGTCAGGATTGAGAAACATTTTTTAGATTCATGATTAACCCGTCTATCCCCATCCGGGGATTGGTGATGACGGGAATTCCATGGGGCAAGTTCTCAACACAAATGACCTGGTCGTTTTGGTCCAGGATTTTTACCTTACGGTACTGAATTGCCCCTTCCTTAACGATATAGACCCCTTGCTCTTCCCCTTTAATCCATAAACTGCTCTTAGGAATAAGCACTCCGCTGACTGGGGGCCTTTGTACAAGGGAAATATCCTGAAGCCTCTGTCGGCTGGTCCCATTGATATATTGGTTAAATTGGACAACCAAACCATGGGGTTCATCCAAGAGCCGCAAAATCTTAGCATTGTAGCTCTGATCATTGATGATCAACTTAATGCTCTTCCCCACCTCATACTCATCTGGATCAACCTTAATCACCGCCACTGTAGGCTTGAGATTATTGACGATCTTACCGATGACTCTCCCTGCTGCAACGTTGCCGCTGTTCTGAGGGGGTTGTACCTCCTGGTCTTCCTGAGCTGTGGATAAATCCTGGGTTGGTTGAAGAATTTTACCCACATCCATAGCCAACAGATTTTCCGGTGTCAAATAAGTTTCCAAGCCATCAATCACGGAAAATACAATCCCACCACTGGGTGCATAGATGGGATGAGCGGAAGGAGAGGTCTCCTGTCCCAATGCCAGCCCTCCGGACTGAATTCTGGCGATAAGGTCTCCCTTGCGTACTCTTTCCCCTTCCTTAACCAAAAACTCCGGTGTTCCTGCACCAGGCGCTTTAAGCAAGACCTCTTCATTAGCAAAAACTGCTGAAACGGTCTGGAGATGTTCAATACTCCCCTGCCTTGCTATATCAACCTTAAGTGATCCCGTTAGGAAGCTGGAACGGTAAACCCATCCTAGAGAACCTAGGAGAAGAAGAAGAAAAACTCCTACGCCAAACACTCGAATAACCTTATAAATTCCCCTCCTTGGACTCCTCTTCATTCTTTTTCTCTCCATTTCCCGTTGGTAATTCGCAGATAAATACCGAGCCTGACCCCAGTTCAGAGGCCACCGTAATTTTTCCTTTGACTCCTTCGACGATATGCTTGACGATACTTAAGCCCAGCCCTGTTCCCCCTTGTTCCCGGGAGCGGGCCTTATCCACTCGGTAAAAGCGTTCAAAGATCCGGGGCAGGTCCCCTTCTGGAATCCCACATCCTGTATCGCCGAATTCTAATAAAATCTTTCCGTCATCATGAAAAGCATGTAACCACACTTTTCCTTTCACTGTATATTTTACAGCATTTTCCATAAGGTTGAGAAGTACCTGGCTTAATAAATCTATTCCTATACCAACTTCCGGCAGATCTCTGGGGATTTTAATTTCCAGCTCGATTTTTTTGGCCTCAGCATAAGGCTCAATCACCGGACGTATCTTCTCATAAGCCTCTTGGACTTTGCTCATGCCCTGACCCGAGTCCTGTCGTTGATTTTCGATTCGGGAAAGAGTGAGCAACTCATCCACCAATCGCTGTAAGCGCAACGTCTCCTTATGGATGATATTTAAAAAACGCTCCCGCAAGTGAGGCACGTCCGACGCCCCATCCAGCAGAGTTTCTACAAAGCCCTTAATCGAGGTTAAAGGGGTTCTCAGCTCATGGGATACATTACCGACAAACTCCGTCCGAAGCAGCTCCAGGCGGCGAATTTCCGTAATGTCATAGCACACAATCACTGCCCCCTGAGAGCGGACCTTCTCTCCGGTTATAGGACTGACCTGTGCCCGAATAATAAGCTTGGAATCGGTAACCAGCTCGATTTGGCCGGAGATACCCTTTTCCAAAGCTTGAGTCACAAGGTCTTCCAGCTCCTCAAACCCGTATAATTCACTAAAGTGTTTATCCCGGACAGCCTCCTGCTCTCTGCCGAAAAGCCTTTCGGCCGCACGATTGAGCAATACAATACGTCCCACATGGTCCAGGGAAATAACTCCTTCCTGCATACCGGCAAGAATGGCCTGGATCTTCTGAGCTTCTTGTCGATTGTTCAACATGCTGAGATTGACTTGCTGACCCAAGTTAGTAATCGCTCTCGATAGGGTTCCTAATTCATCGGAATCCTCTGGATGATGGGCCGGCCGAAACTCCTCTTGAAGAATCCCTGCAATCGCATCATTAATTTTTCGGATTCGCCTTTCAAATTGGGAAGCAAAGAAGAAAATTATTCCCCCGGGGAGAAGAATCGCCAAAACTATCGCCAAAACATCGATATCCATACGAATCCCTGTTTGTACTTGAGCACCCAGCCAGAAAAGCAGTATTGAAAGGGAATTAACCAACAGATAAAGACCTAACACAAGCCACTTAATCTTCATGTTCTATCCTTTCAAACGATACCCAATACCGCGCAATGTTTCGATATATTCAGGATTAGAAGGGTCTTTTTCGATTTTTAGTCTGAGATGCCGCACATGGACATCCACTGTTCGCGTATCTCCAGCATATTCATATCCCCAAATTCGTTCAAGAAGCTCATCCCGGGTGTAGACTTTCCCAGGATAGGCCGCCAGGACACGCAGTAATTCAAATTCTTTCGGAGTTAATTCTATGTGCTGTCCTCGAACGGATACTCGAAAACGGTCCAAATCAATATGCAGATCCTGCCGAACGATATCGTTGTTCTCTTCGGAAGGCTTTATCCGCCGCAGCCTTGCCCGGATTCTTGCCACGAGCTCCCGCGGGCTAAAGGGTTTCGTAATATAATCATCGGCTCCGATCTCCAGCCCCAATACTTTATCTATCTCTTCCCCTTTTGCTGTCAGCATAATGACCGGCAGATCGGCAAATCTGGGCATCTTGCGGATTTGATTCAATACCTCAAGACCGCTTATGCCAGGAAGCATAATATCAAGGACTAAAAGCTCCGGTTGTTTCTCCTCAAGGATATGTAATGCTTCAGAACCGTCCGAAGCGATCAATACCTGGTAGCCTTCTTTTTCAAGGTTAAATTTAAGTAGTTCTTGAATTGGTTCTTCATCATCAACCACCAAAATTACGGCCACAATTATTCCTCCCTTTTCGGTAACCGGCGAATCCAACCTGCCATCCGTCCTGTATGTGGACCCTCAAGGCGATGAGAAAAGAAAGAGTCCGTATGACATGCTGTACACTCCCGGGCTATCCATAGCCTTTCCCGGGGTATCCCCGCTTCCCTCAATACCATCTCATTGGCAGCCTTTATGTCCAGTAGTGCATGTCCACTTCTGCCTGGTCTTATAAAAGGCATCTGGGTAAAGTTTTTGGCAAACTCGTCAATAACCCGTTCATCCACTTCATAACAGCAGGGCCCAATACTTGGTCCGATAGCTGCCCAAGTCTCATCGGGTTCCCCTCCCAGGCGTTGAAATTCCTCCAGGATCTGACCAACGATCTTCCTCGAAGTTCCTTTCCATCCGGCATGAGCAATTCCTACAGATTGAAGGCGGGGATGGTAAAAGAACACAGGAACGCAGTCCGCAAAAAAGGCCATCAGGCCGGTATGGCACATCGTGTACAATCCATCGACCCCGACAATCGCGCTATCCAGGGACTCGCTTCCTCGTCCCCCGTCCTCTTCTTTAACCTGGTGAATCCTGGTTCCATGGACTTGTTCCCCAACAGCAACCTGGGATGGATGAACATCCCATTCCTTAAACCATAAATCACGATTGATCTGTACTTTATCGGGAGCATCCCCAACATGGAGCCCCAGGTTCAGGCTGGCATAGGGTGATAAGCTTACCCCTCCCCAGCGTGTAGAAAACCCAATCTGAATCCCCTCCGCTTCCCAGCAGGGAATGGTAAGATAGGTTAGGCCTTTTCCCTGACGCCAACTCCAAGTCATCGAATTACCCCCATACGATTCTCAATTTTAACTATACCATAAAGTTCCGGGGGGATGTACTCCCCAAAAGTCCTATCTTTATACGATTTAAGCCTTCTGAAGGCTGCATTGCCCTTCAGAAGGCTTTCTCTATCTCTACAGATGTCTATTGCCATTACCGACGGTCGTCCACCAGGGAATTGAACTCCGGCAAATCCGTCGCATCCACTAAAATGACATCCACCCCGATTTTTTTAACCCGCTCCCAGGGAACAAGGATATCCTCCGTCCGTCCCCCAAAGAAACCCCAGCTCCGGGAGGCGCCCTGCACTACGATCCCTTTAATGGAACCGCGTTCAAGGTCCAGATCCAGGTCTTTAATAGGACCTAACCGGCGACCGTCTTTAATATTAACTATATCCAGTAAGCGCAGCTCAGAGATCCGCATCCACTATACCTCCCCTCTCTCCATATATATTCCATGGAAAGAGGGTTTATACTATGGCTGCTATTCTTCCTTAAAATTAACATATATTGCTCAGGTCAGGTCATTAGGCCACTATTTTCGAGTCTTTTTCAGGACTCCGTTTGCCTCAATGCAGGTACGTTTCACCCCCTGCTGGTGCCGGCGCCCCTTCAGACATACTTGCGCATATGCCCCAGAGCCGCCTTCTCCAAACGGGAAACCTGGGCTTGAGATATCCCGATCTCATCGGCTACTTCCATCTGAGTCTTGCCATGGAAAAAGCGCAGAGACAAAATAAGTTTCTCCCGTTCACTCAGACGCCGCAGGGCTTCCCGTACGGCAATTCCCTCCAGCCAACTGTTATCGGAGTGCTTCTCATCCCCGATCTGGTCCATCACGAAAATGGGATCTCCCCCATCATGATAGATGGGCTCGAACAGAGAGATGGGTTCCTGAATAGCATCCAGAGCAAAAATCACTTCTTCCCGGGGAAGAGTGAGTTTAGCCGCAATTTCCGACACCGTTGGTTCCCGGGAACACTCATTAACCAGCTGATCCCGGACTTGGAGCGCCTTATAAGCGATATCCCTAAGGGAGCGGCTGACCCGAATCGGGTTATTGTCCCTTAAATACCTGCGAATCTCTCCGATAATCATCGGGACAGCGTAGGTCGAGAACTTGACATTCTGGCTTAGATCAAAATTATCAATAGCCTTCATCAAACCGATACAACCTACCTGAAAGAGATCATCCACATACTCTCCGCGATTGGTGAATCTCTGAATCACACTGAGAACCAATCTTAAATTACCATAAATCAACTTCTCCCGAGCTTCTTTTTCCCCGCTTTGATAGGCAACAAACAATTCCTTCATTTTTGCGCTACTAAGAACAGGCAATTTTGAGGTGTTCACTCCACAGATTTCTACTTTGTTTAAAGCCATTTGAGCACCCTCCAAGCCGATTTCTCCTCTGTGAGGATAAGTCAACTAAGCTCAGATAGAGTCTAAAACTCCACTGAAGCAAGTTTCCTTTATTCTTGGAAGAGTATGCCCGATGGAGTTGAAACTTATTCCAAACGGATAAATTCTTTCCTCAAGCGACGAATAATCCGTTTTTCCAGCCGAGAAATATAGGATTGGGATATCCCCAGCCGATCGGCAACTTCCTTCTGGGTTTTTTCCTCACCATTGTCCAAACCAAAGCGCAATTCCATAATCAGTTTTTCCCGATCCGTCAGTCTGGCCATAGCCAAATGCAAAAGCTGACGGTCCACCTTCTCTTCCAGCGGACGGGAAATAATATCGTTTTCCGTCCCCAATACATCAGAAAGTAAGAGCTCATTGCCGTCCCAATCAATATTTAAAGGCTCATCAAAGGATACCTCGGTTCTCGTCTTGTTATTGCGGCGCAAATGCATAAGGATTTCATTTTCGATGCAGCGTGAAGCATAGGTAGCCAGCTTAATTTTTTTCTGAGGATCAAAGGTGTTGACCGCTTTGATCAGCCCAATGGTTCCAATGGAGACCAGATCCTCTATACCTACCCCCGTATTCTCGAATTTGCGGGCAATATACACCACCAAACGCAGGTTTCTTTCGATGAGGATATCTCGGACACTCACATCCCCCCGTTCAAGGCGTTCTAATAATTCCCCCTCTTCATCCGTGCTCAGGGGGGGAGGCAGGGCTTCACTGCTCCCTACATAATAGATTTCCCGCCAATCGGTAAACTTGGCTATAATCATTGATTTAATTTTCAATACCCATAATTTGAAACGTTCTACTATCCTTCTCATCAGCTTTCCTCCGCTCCTCGAACATGCTCTGAGTGCAGCAAGGCCTGATAGGCTCTATCCGGACTAAGAACCTGCTGCACGAAAGCTAAGGTTGCTTTCATTTCTTTCGGTTCCGGCAAGGATGTACAAACCACCCTTTGGGGCCGGATACCCAGAAGCCAGCTTCTATGCCCTACTCCCTGGTAAGGGATAAAGGCACATTGTTTAATCCACAAAGAATCGGACTGCCAAAGCCAAGGCCAGGGATCGTCCAGATCCCGCCAGGCTCCTTGCAAAACCGGGAGCAGCTCTTCCGGCATCCCGGCGACCGCTGCTTCCTCTTCGACTAAAATTACTGGGTACCCGGTCAAAGGATCCCGCAATTGATTCCCCGTATCCAGCAAGGCTTTCACCCTGAAGGAATTCCCTTTACCCATATCAATCTCAAGGTCATAGATAAAGGATTGTTGCCGGGCCGCTGAACCTAGAATTTGATGCCACGCTTTTTGAGTAAACCACCATAATCCTGCAACCAAGGGCAAAATCCAAAGATTCTTCAGCCCAATCCGCAAAGAACCCCCTATCCTGCCGTCGAAGCTGATCCAGCCCCATAAGGCGTAGACAAGCCCACCCAGTCCGGCTGATAAGACCCAAAATATCAGGAGAGTCTTGAAATATAGCCTAAATCCCCGATAGGGATAGGCCAGCCAAACCATCAGCCAAGGAATAAAATATTTGCTCAAATCAAAAAGCAACGAGGCTGGAACATAGGCAGATAGAATGACCGGAATTTCTCCAGCGATTACTCCCGCCGCAATTCTCTTGCCTCGAAAGGGAAGATTCGATAGTCGGGCAGCGAGGATTAAGAGCAAGGCATCCATACTCCCATTCACTAAAAGATCAAGATCCAAATACCTCTCCATGACTCATTGCAGCCCTTTCAACCATCTCTCCCAAATTATACCGAAGATGGTGAATAAAAGCTGTCGTAATAGGTGGGAATATTTAGGAAAACTATTGCGACTGGTGACGCATAATCGCGGTTAAGCAAACTTCAGCAGGTTAATAATTTCCATCATCCGATGGTGCTGCAATAGCGACATAGGGCTTGAGGATAATCGACAGACGCCAAAATTGCTAAAAGGGGTGGAACATTGAATTGCCAGGCAACTCAATGTTCCACCCCCAAAGCCATACCATAATACAATCCTCAGATTAGTCCAACACGACCTTACCTTAAACAAATGACTTGTTATATTCCTAAATATGCTTCTTTGATATGTTCATTGTTCAATAGTTCCTGACCCTGACCTTCCATGATTACCCTGCCGTTCTCCAAAACATAGGCCCGGTCGCACATGCTTAAAGTCTTGGCCACATTCTGCTCGACCAGCAGAACAGTGACACCCTGTTGATTGATTTCTTTTACTATATCGAAAATCTGGCTTACCAACACCGGCGAAAGCCCAAGGGAGGGTTCATCCAGGATAAGTAAATTCGGCAAAGCCATTAATCCTCTGCCTATAGCAAGCATCTGTTGCTGGCCACCGCTGAGATTCCCCGCTTCCTGGTTTTGCTTTTCCTGTAAAATTGGAAATAAGTCAAAGACCTTTTTTATAGTCTCTTTACGTTTGGCTTTAGCCTCAGGAAATAGCGATCCCATTTCCAAATTCTCTTTTACGGTCATTTCCGGAAAAAGACGCCGTCCTTCAGGGACATGAATAATTCCTTGAGCAGCAACTTTGTAGCCAGGCAATTTGGCAATATCTGTGCCCATAAACTCTATAACTCCGCTTTTATTTGTTACGATTCCCGAGATTGTGTTTAAAATGGTTGTTTTACCAGCTCCATTGGCACCAAGAAGTACCACAAACTCCCCTTTTCTGACTTCAAAGGAAACATCCCATAAAACCTGCAGATCTTTGTAGGATGCATTAAGGCTCTTTACTTTAAGCATGATCATCACCTAAATATGCTTTAATTACCTCAGGATGACTCGCTACCTCCTGCGGTTTTCCAATCGTGATTTGGCTGCCGAAGTTTATAGCCAAAATGCGGTCAGAGATACCCATCATCACCTTCATGATGTGTTCGATAATGATTATTGTCATTCCCGAATCTCGGATCTTTTTGATGATGGCTATTGCCTCTTCTGACTCCCTCGGATTTAGGCCTGCACAGGTTTCATCAAGCATAAGCAATTCCGGTTCCGTGGCCAGGGCCCTGGCAATTTCCAGCCTTTTGCGCAGTGCTAAGGGCAAGCTTTTCGCTTCATAATCTTTAAACTTAGTCAGTCCACAGAAATCCACGATCTCCTCAGCCTTGCTTTTTGCTTTTGCCGTGCTATTGGTGCGTAGAAATGCTCCTACCATAACATTTTCCTGCACGGTCATCCGTTTTAAGGGTTTAACAACTTGAAATGTTCTCCCTATTCCTAGGTCGCATATATCATGGGCCGGCACCTGGTCAATCCTTTTCTCTTTGAAGTATATTTCTCCTGAAGAAGGGGGAAAAAAACAACTGATAAGATTGAAGACGGTTGTTTTGCCGGCACCATTAGGACCAATAATCCCTAAGATTTCTCCCTTTTCAACCGTGAAACTCAGGTTATTAACGGCGGCTACGCCCCCAAATCGCTTAACAATGTTTTTTGCTTCAAATAGACTCATGTTTAGTCCCTCCCGGCCAGCCTTTCTTTTGCCTCAATAGTCGCCCAAGGTTGGTGAGTGCCCCGATAATCCCATTAGGCATAAACATGATGATTATGCACACAAGCATTCCAAAGACCAGAACATTAGCCGCTCCAAGGGTTGCGCGAAACAGTTCTCCCAAAATTATATAAATTGCTGCGCCAATAGTAGGTCCCCAGGTTGTGGCAGGCCCCCCCAGCATAACAACCAGAATTATCATAATTGAGACGTTGACTAAATTAAACGCAATTTTCGGATCTATAAAAGATACATAATTCATATAAAACGCTCCAACCAATCCTGTAAAAAAGGCACTGGGTAGGAGGGCAATTATTTTATAGGTCGTCGTCGGAATTCCCAGAGAAGTTGCTGCATCCTGGTCTTCCCTTATGGAAACCAGATAATAGCCTATTTTAGAGTTAACAATCTTGTAAGTGGTCATAATCGTTAAAGCCAAAATTGCTAAGCCTATGTAATAATAGAAAACTTTTGAAGTAATTTCCGGCATAATCAGTATCCCTTGAGCACCGTTGGTTACCGACAGGTTAGTAAATAGAATTCTAAAGATTTCACCCAAGGCCAGCATGGCCAGTGCAAAGTAAGGGCCTCTCAGCCGGAAACAAATCAAGCCAATTGGATAAGCGATCATGGTAGCCGCGATAGGTCCCAACAGCAGACCCCACCAAGGGGATACCTCCAAATAGAGGTTCAGCATTCCTGCGGAATAAGCACCTATCCCAAAGAATGCCGCGTGGCCAAAGGAAACCTGCCCCCCATATCCACCGAGCAAATTCCAGGCTGTACCAATCGTCGCCCAAATAAGGATTAAAATCACCATATGCAATTGGTAAGGGGCTTTAATAATCAATGGAACCGCCAGCGCTGCGATAAGAGCTATAATTGTCAATAGCAACTTTTTGTTTTTCATATCCCGCTCACCTCCTGATAAAGCTTTTTAAGCCACCTGGCAAAAATAACAGAACTAGAATAAACATGATCAGGCCGACTAAATCTTTGTACCCCATAGAAATATACGTTGCACCCAATGATTCCGCAGTACCGAGGATGATAGCTCCAACTATGGCACCCATGGTACTGCCCATTCCTCCCAAAATGGTTATTATAAAAGACTTGGCATTAAACAGCTGCCCCACATCCGGATATAAATAAAAGATCGGTAATAACAAGGACCCCCCAGCTGCCGCCAAAGCCGAGCCAATACCAAAGGTAATTACTGTAATCTTTGAAGAGTTGACTCCCATGTAGACCGCAGCATCCCGGTCCTGAGCCGTGGCTCTGATAGACTTACCCAAATCTGTTTTAGTCAAAAACAGATGTAGGAGTGTGGTAAACGCTATAGCAATAAAAAATCCAATGAGCATTGGCACACTGATTGACATATCCGCTATAAAAACGGTTTTTGATGAATAGCCTGTGGCTATTGACCGATAGTCTGATGTAAAGATGAGCCGGGCAATTTCGGTTAAAACCAGCATTATCCCAATGGTTAGTAAAACCTGATTCTGGGGAAGGATCGATTCAACCTTAACCAAGATATTAATCATATACTTCTGGATGATGCAGCCTAACAAAAATGCTACGATCATTGCCGCGAACATCCCCAGATAAGGATCAAGACCAAATTGATGAAAACAAACATAGGTAACGTACATCCCTACCATGACAATAGCTCCGTGAGCAAGGTTGATTATTTTCATGACTCCCATAATTAAAGTCATTCCCAGCGCAATCAAAGCATACATAGACCCTAGCAGGACACCGGAGATAACGGATTGGCCGAATAAAACCATTATAACTACCCCCAATACAATGCGAGATATTCTGCGTTGATCCAAGGGGGCAAATAGAAGAAGATCAGACTTCTTCTATTTGCTCCATTACACTACTATACTAAAGAATTATTACCTCTCTCCCCAGTTAGGCACCGGATAGACAAGGGGAGCCGATTTAACATCTTCGGGCCAGATTACTTCCAACTTGCCCTTCTGCCATTGCACTACATAAGTATAGGGTCTGTTTTGATTGGTATAGCCTTCCCAGTCTTCAAACTTGATTGGACCCATAACTGTCATCAGATCCGTTTCTTTAAGAGCTTTTTGAATCCCTGTATTGCTAAGCTCTTGAGCCCTGTTAAGAGCATCCACAATGATATGCATGGTTGCATAAGCCTGTGCGCCATGATAATCAGGTTCTTTTCCATATTTCTTCACATAGTTATCAAAGAATTCCTTTGCTCCCGGCCAGGTTACACTAGGTACCCACAGAGTGCTGGAGGCAATATATTCCGAAGCCTCACCCGCATTTTCCCTGAATTCAGGCAGGGTATAGCCAGCACCGCCCCCTACTACCAATTTCGTGTTAAAATCCAGTTCCTTGGATTGTTTGACGATCATGGAAGCATCCATCAGATAGGAGACCGCAAAAACCATATCAGGGTTAGTCGTTTTAACCTTAGCCAGCATGGGCTTAAAATCTATCGCTCCAGCCTCATAGGGTTGATCATAGACGATTTCTATCCCTCTTTTTTCTGCTTCGGCCCTGAAGCCTGTGGCAGATGACTTACCGAAATCTGTGCTTTCGTAAATAATAGCAGCCGTCTTTGGCTTTATGACCTGATCAAGCATCTCCCAAAGAGCAACCGTGTATTTACTGGCTGGAGCGGCAGCACCCCTGAAAACCCATTCCCAGCCCTTCTTAGTGATGTCATCCGCTGATCCCGTAGTGACAAGTAAAGGTATGTTCATCGACTGGGCCGCGCCGGCAATAACGTTAGTAGAAGCACTGCTGTAAGCACCGCTTATCATTACGACTTTGTCCTGGTTGACAAGTTTCTCCGTTGCAGACTTGGCCATATCCTGCTTTCCCTGATCATCTTCAAACAAGAGCTGAATGTCCTTACCGCCTATCGTTGTTTTACCCGCAGCTTTTAGTTCTTCATATGCCATTTCAAAAGCATTCTTTTCCATATTGCCGAAAGTGGCCTCACTACCGGTTAAGGGCAGAATAATCCCCACTTTAATCACATCCGCTGATCCTGCGGCATTCTGACTTCCACAACCACCGAGGGTGACTAAAAGTCCAAGAATTAAAACAAAAGCCATTAATGACCGCCAAATTGGTTTTCTCATTTAAACCCTCTCCTCATCTAATCTAGTTTGTAGACATTAACCCCTCGAAGATAGAAGTTTCACCCCCTTGCCTTATTTTTAAAATTGTAACTTCATCCCAATCCGGTCCCACCTCCTTAAACCTCATCGTTTACCTATTCCCAGCCAAGTCAATGGATTGTTTCACATCATTAAGAAAGTCTGCGCCGTTTTCTTGGACAAATTTTGCATAAACCAAAGCAAAATCCTCTTTCCAAAACCTTTTCTCCTGACTATCCAAGGTGTATATCTTGATTTTATTGCGTTTTTGCAGTTCACTTAATTGTTCATCGTTCAACTTTTTGGCGATATCTCTTTCCCACAGTGTCACTTCAGCCAAGGTTGTCTCCAGGAGTTCCCGAGCCTGAGATGGCAGCTGATTCCAGAATTCTTCATTGACTATGACCGCATACCCCATAAAGCCGTGTTGACTGAGGGTTAAATAACTCTGTACCTGGTCAAAGTTCTTCGTATAAATATTAGAGATCGTATTTTCCTGGCCTTGAGCCCGCCCTTCTTCCAAAGACTGATAAACATCATTGAAGGGTAGATAGAGGGTGTCGGCGCCAAAGTAATGAAATTGTTCTTCCAGGATTCCCTGAGACATGATCCGAAAACATAACCCTTGTAAATCACTGGGCTTAGTGATAGGATGATCGTTATTGGTCAATTGTTTGAAGCCGTTATCCCACATAGCCAGTCCCTTCATACTTTTCTGGCGTAATTGTTCAAGCAAGGTCCTGCCCAAAGGCCCATCTATTATTTGATGAACACTGTCTAGATCATCAAACAGATAGGGAAGATCCCAGATTTGCCACTGGGGAAATAATTGGGCAACTTTTGAAGTGGTGGGAGCGATCATCTGCACATCCCCTCTGCTCAAGGCCTCAAATTCTTCACCATCTTTAAATAATTGAGAATTTGGAAATACCTGAACTTCAATAGAGCCCTTAGATCGTTCCCTGACCAGACTGGCAAAACGTATGGCGGCTAAACCTTTGGGAGTGTTCTCCTCAACGACGTGAGAAAACTTGATGATGATCTTATCCTTTTTATCCACTTGCTGACCATCAATAACTCTGGTACCACATCCGGCCAATAAAAGAACAACCATACTTAAAATAAAGAGCCAGCTATTTCTAGCCATACATTGTACCTCTGTTGATCCTTTTATCTGAATATTGTAAATTTATTATATTTTCTGATAATTAACAACCTTTTGGTCCTTTTGATATTTATGGTCTTATTGGTCTGTAAAAATAAAAAAATGCACCCTAAAGTACAATTTTATATTTGTTGATGGGCCTGCCCACTGCCCCATATTGAGTTTCCAATAATACCCGGTCCATTTTTTCAAGATATTCCAGGTATCTGCGGGCTGTTACCCGCGCCAGCCCAACCCCTTCCGCCACTTCCTCTGCCGATAGTCCGATCGGGGTTTCTTTAAGAAAATTATAAACTTGCTGCAAGGTAATTTCGCGCAAGCCTTTGGGTAACTCTTCCCGACTTCTATTGGCAAGGGTATCCTGATGGGGATGAATTTTGATCAAACGGTCCAGATCCTCCTGATTTATCTCCCAGCGATTTTGCAGCTGCTCTGCGTAGGAGTAATAATTGTTGAGTGCAGTATGGATCCGCTCATATTTAAAAGGTTTGATAATGTAATCCACCACACCGAAGCGCAGCCCAGCCTGGACCGTTGCCACGTCCTGGGCCGCTGTAATCAGGATGATATCGGTAGGTATACCCAGTTGGCGGATCTCTTTAAGGATTTGAATTCCGTTGAGGTCCGGTAAATAGATATCGAGAATTACTAAACGCGGTCTCAAATTCCGAATAATTTCCAACGCTTTTTTTCCGGTTCTGGCTTTACCACAAATTCGAAACCCTCCAATTCTCTTTATAAACCCTTCATTTACTTCCATTACCATCGGATCGTCTTCAACTAGGATCAAGTCAATCAGATTCATTGATTATGGCCTCCTTTTGAACCTCTCCTAAAAGACCTCAGTGTGATCACGCTTGAATTTTATTCAATGGAATTCTAACCCCAAAACGTGTCCCCCATTTACCCGACTCCAGCTCTATGGTCCCACCTAACAAATCTACTGTCTGCTTAACCAGTGATAGGCCAATTCCCCTATTGCCATTCCCTTTGGTTGAAAATCCCCATTGATAAATTTTTGCTTGATTTTCTGAGGAAATCCCCGACCCGGTATCCTCTACACTCAATACCAATTCATGGTGTTCATACTTAATCCGACAGTGCACTTCGCTTAACTTACTTCCCACCACCGCTTCCATGGCATTCTCCAGTAAATTTCCCAGAATAATGGTCAATGTGCTGCTGTCAAAGCCCTCCGGCAATTCACTCAAATTCGAGTCCGGATCAAATAAAACATCGACTTTCAGCTCTTTGCCGCGATTATACTTTCCTAAGAGCAAGCCTGCAACGTTAGGGTACCTAATCTTACTGCTCAGGAATCTTGTAACCTCCTGTTGCTCCTCAGTCACTCTATAAATATAATCCCTGGCTTGATCAGCTTTCCCTAACTGTATCAACCCGGCAATGGTATGCAATTTATTCAGGGATTCATGATTCTGTACCCTCAGCGCTTCAATAAAGGTTTTTACTCCAGTTAATTCCTCCGCCATTTTGCGTACTTCAGTTTTTTCTTTAAGGGTGATGACCCTTCCAACTATCTGCTCCTTGACTCTGACCGGCAAAAAATCCACGAAAACCCAAGTATTATTTAGGATAAGCTCTGTGGTCTCCGTAGGATCATTTGCCACCAATAAATCGTTTAAGGCATTAAAGGCAGGAAGTTCTTTTAAGCGGCATCCTACCTCCTTTTCAGAAATTCCTACAATCCGGCACGCTTTTTCATTAATTACGGTAATGCGGTTCTCCATATCAAGGGCTACAACCCCATCATCCATAGCCTGGAAAATTGCCACTCTTTCTTCCAGCATCCGCGCGATCTCGTTGGGTTCAAGGGAAAACATATTCTTCTTAATATTGCTGGCCAAATAAAATGAACCCAGTCCCCCCAGAATTAACCCTATCAGAATCGAAGAATAGAGTTCAGTCTTGATGGTACTGATGATTTCCCGGATGGTAGGTACAAGAATTCCAACCGCAACAACCCCTACCTGACGGGTCCCTTCATCAGCCAGGACAGGTACAAAAGCACGAATCGACGGTCCCAGTACTCCTACAGCTTGGGAGAGATATTCCTTTCTTTGTAAAGAAAGCTCTTCATCTCCATCGTTAAAGACAGTGCCAATGCGATCTAAATAAGGATGAGAATATCTTGTCTTTTCCATATTAAAAATTACGATATATTCAACCCCTGTGGCCAGACGGATCCGTTCGGCAAGAGGTTGAATTACTTTCGAACCCTCAGACTTGCTAAGATTTTCTTGTACCTCACTTAACTGGGCAACCGTTCGGGCAATAGCCATCGCTCGATGTCCTATTTCTTTCTCCATCTTATCCGAAATTTGGTTGACAATAATCACTCCTGCCAGAAAAACGGATAAAAGAACGAGCAGGAATGAGAGCATTGCGATTTTAGTCCCTAATTTTAGGTGGAGGATTTTCAACCGCTTACTCCCCCTCCGGCTGATGAATCAATTTGATTCATTGGCTTGATTCTTTATTTCATAATATTGCTGCCGACCAATTGCGCAGAAATTATGTCCTTTGCTGTCTATGTCCACTATGGAGGGAAAAAGGAGCACACGACATTATCATCATAACGCCGAATAGTGTTAGTGTCAAAGAGTTATTTGAATTTTCCAAATATAATAAAAGCGTTAATTTGCTCTAAACAAAGAGTACTATGACGATCTTGTGCTCTTCGGCAAGCCTTTTATGATAATATCGTCCTAATCAGTCCATCTCCCTTTCAAGAATCATGCCCATGGACAAAAACAGCATGCCCTCCAATCGGTCGCTTCAGACCATCTCATTGGAGAACACGCTGTTGCCAAAGTTCGTTTCAAGGGTTCAAGGGAAGATTTCAGTCCCCACAATCTCCAGATCAGGAAACCAGCAGGACCGAACCGCGTCCTGTTTCCGGTAGGTCATAAAATGATCAATATCCAAGTCTTTAAAGCCATAAACCAGAACAATTTCCTGGACAGGATCGACAATCCAGAACTCCCGGACCCCGGAAATCATAAAGGTGTTCAGCTTATCCACCATATCCCTGGAACGGGTGCTGGGGGAGAGAATCTCCACCACCAGAACCGGCGTGCCCATATAGCGCCCTTTTTCATTGGTGGTCTCAGCCACATCGCAGGCAATGAACAAGTCCGGCTGCATCACATCGGGATCTTTGAACCCCTCTTTGCGGAAATGCACATCGAAAGGGGCATAGAACACCTTGCAGGGTTTCCCTTTAAGATACCCTTTAAACTCAACATGCAAGTTTCCCGAGATTTCCTGATGAAGGGTGCTTGGCGAACTTAACAGCACGATTTCCCCATTGATAAATTCCATGCGCAGCTCGCTTTTCTCATAAATCTCCATAAATTCATCATAGGAGACCTTTTTGCCGCCGTACTGGTAGTCCAGGGCCTTTTCTTTCATGAGGAAATAACGGTCGGCATCTGTGATGTAAGGGGTAAGACGCACAGCTTTTTTGCCGTTTTTGGTGATCACCACTTCCTCATTTTCGTTCATAACATAATCCAAGTACATTCCCAGATTGCTTTTAAGCTCCGTGGCTGTAATCGCGTCGCTCGCCTTTTTCGTATTTCCTTCTTTCTTATCGTCCATTTTATTCTCACCTCGTACGATAATTGTATATCATCGTACGATTTTTATCAACTGTTCGCACGCAAGATAACCACTTACAGTGCAGCCTGCTCCGAAAAAACTCCGGAAAGCTCTGAAAGCTGATTCTCCAGGATTTTGATTTACACCGTTCGCTCCATAAGCTGCGCGGACAAAACTAACGCTTAAGCCCTCCACTCCGAAAGGTGCCCCGCCAAATCGCTCCTGCTCAATGGCGGGTTGGAAACATCCTGTTTCCAACCTTTCTCCGCTGCGTGCTTTTCGCGAAATTTTGTTTCCGCTCGCTTAAATCCGTTCTCTGCTGTAAATCAAAATCCCTGGGCTGTTTTTCGAGTTTGAGCAGGCGGGGCGTTGTGAGAAATGCTGGGCAAGTTGCCTGCCCCGAGCCGCTTTTTCCGTCTTTACCGCCGCTTGAGCGGCATAGTCGGCTACTCTGGGAAAATGCCTGAAGATAACCCCGGAAAATCCTCGCAAAAGGCCCCAGGACCCCAAAAAAAATGCTGAAAAGGGACCCGCAAGCGTAGCTTTACGCACAAAAGCGGACGGATTTCACTGTGTATAAGGCAGCTAAGGCTTCTGCTTCGCTTCACTCACCATAAGCCAAGCTTTCTTTAAGCGGAGGGGCGGTCAGGTTAACGAGGCTTTCTTAACGTTGCGGAGCCACCGGTTCACATCAAGTATTACCTGGAGGTTTGGCGGAGCTGTTAAGAAAGCGAGTTAACCAGCCCCGGAGCTATGGAGTTCGCGTTGTGCGTAAAGCTACACAACCCGAGCAAAAACTTTTCATCCTTTTCTTGTGCTGCGGCAAATGTGCTACTGCACGGCATGGAGGCCGACCCTGCCCCGAAAAAGACCTGGAGAGCCAATAATAAAAGGCCAGGCTTTGCATACTCATTAAGCAATCAAAGCCTGGCTTCAATGTATTTCATTAAATTAATTAACGTCTGCGACGTAAGAACTCCGGAATATCAAGATCCTCAGATGTTGCCGCTACAGGGCGAATCGCTTCATTGGCACTTCCTCTTAAGGTACTGGTAGCGGACTTTTGTTGGTCAAATCCGGTAGCAATGACCGTCACCCGAATCTCTTCCTTCAGGCTTTCATCGATCACTGCACCAAAAATAATATTAGCTTCAGGATCTGCGGCTTCAGCAATGATCTCAGAGGCCTCATTGACTTCAAACAAGGTCAGATTCTGACCTCCGGTGATATTCAGCAGAACCCCTTGAGCCCCTTCAATGGAGGTCTCAAGCAAAGGACTGGAAATAGCTTTCCGCGCCGCATCCGCCGCTCTATTCTCACCCGTCGCCCCGCCGATTCCCATCAAGGCTGAACCGGTGTTGCGCATAATGGTCTTCACATCGGCAAAATCCAAATTAATCAGTCCGGGAACGGCAATCAAATCCGAAATCCCCTGAACCCCTTGACGCAATACATCATCGGCGATCCGGAAGGCTTCATGAAGAGCGGTATGTTTGTCCACGACTTGAAGCAAGCGATCGTTGGGAATCGTGATCAAGGTATCGACTTTGCTTTTGAGCTCAGCGATCCCTTTTTCAGCCTGCATGGCCCGCTTTCTGCCCTCAAAAGAAAAGGGACGTGTCACCACTCCAACCGTCAGAGCACCTAATTCCTTAGCGATTTCAGCTACAATAGGGGCCGCCCCGGTTCCAGTACCTCCGCCCATTCCGGCAGTGACAAAGACCATATCGGCACCTTTCAGGACACTAATTAATTCTTCCCGGCTTTCTTCAGCCGCTTTTGAGCCGACTTCAGGATTAGCTCCTGCACCAAGGCCTTTAGTTAATTTATTGCCAATTTGGACCTTCTGTCCGGCCCGCGAGAGGTTGATCGCCTGAGCATCGGTATTCACCGCTACAAAATCCACACCTTTTAAACCTGCCGTAATCATGCGGTTGACAGCGTTGTTTCCCCCGCCGCCGACCCCAATCACCTTAATCTGAGCGAATTGATTAAAGTCCATATCGAATTCAAGCATTTAGCTGACGACCCCCTCGCTTATATTAAAAAACCTTTTATCCCTCATATACAATCCCGCAGTTCAAAACAGTCTCATACCAGTGATAAATTCTATGGACAGGCATATTATCCTTCTTTTCACTTTAATTTTTTTAACATGAAATATTATCCATAAACCCAAATGTTCACAGATTATCGCCAAGAAATCCTTTTATCGTTCTCAATCTCTATCTTTTAATCAAATGCCTGCGAATAATAGCTAAGTTATTAAACAATCGGACTCCAAACGCCACCACAGCTGCCAGAAATAGGTCCACCCCAATTCGGTCTCCCACATAAGCAAGGATTCCGGCCAGCAAAATGTTGGTAAAGAAACCCGAAAGAAAAACGACAGAGTCAAAATGGTTTTCCTGGTTAGCACGAATACCCCCCAATACAGAGTCCAGAGCCGCTAAAATAGCCACTGAGAGGTACTTTGAGTACTCAACCGGCACGGAAAACGGGCTGAACCAGCCGATAGCCAGTCCAAGAATCAGACCTAAAAACGGTAACCACATGTAAGAAATTCCTCCTCATCAACGGCCGATAACAGGCTTAGCAGCTGTAAAGTCGATATACCTTACCCCATTCTTAAAGGACTTATACCCCTCATCATTGATCAGGGTATAAAGGGACTTAAGTTTTTCTGTCCAGGCATCGGCCTTGCCTAAACGGACTTCCACTCCATCCGTCAAAAAAAGGATCATCTGTTGGATAGGATTAACGTAGATTTCTCCGATCCAAGGCTCTAACTCCTGAGGAGCTTGTCCTAGCAAAGTAAGGGCCGCCCTAAGTCCGGGGAGATCCAATTCCTGCCCGGGACCTGCTGTATCAGGAAGGGCCACCCCATTGATAACCGGATAGCTTTGCTCTGGCCATCCCTCCAGACGACGGAGATAAATCCCTTTGCCATCCACCTCAACTACCCCTGAGTTGACAAGCACCAGAGCTACAGGAGTACGCTCCTTGACCTCCAGAACCAAGCGGTTGGGGAACTTCTTTTTAAATTCTACCGACTCCACCAGAGGGTGAAGCAGAACCTTTTGTTCAAGCTGTCTTTGATCCAACATAATAAGATTTTGTCCTGTTACATCCGTAGTCAAACGTTCAATTTCATTGAGAGGGATTTCTTTTAGCCCCTCAATGCTTATTGCTTCAATGTTAAAATAGCTGGACTGTAAAAAAAAGCTTATCCCTACAACGGATAGTATAAGAAGTATTGAAATATAGAGAAAGGATGTAGTCGATTTCCTAGGCTCCATGGTCACGCCCCCCAGCTCTCAGTATATCGAATACCATCCTCTCTGTCATGTCTTTCTTTTCAAAAGCCCTTGATTTCAACACTCTAGGATTTAACCCGCTTTAGCTTGGCACCCACACTGCGGTATTTTTCCTCCAGATTATCGTAGCCACGATCTATATGCCCTACTTTTTCCAGCACAGTTGCTTCTTCCGCAGCTAAGGCCGCCAGGAAAAGAGCAGCTCCCGCCCGCAGGTCCGTAGCCTCAACAAAAGCGCCCTCCAGACTTTCCACACCGCGGATAATAGCCGTTCTCCCCTCCACAGTAATTTGGGCTCCCATGCGGCGAAGTTCATCCACATGCTGAAAACGGTTTTCAAAGATGGTTTCAGTAATAACGCTGGTTCCCTCAGCCGTAGAGAGCAGCGCCATGAATTGAGGCTGCATATCCGTTGGAAAACCGGGATGAGGCATGGTTTTGCAATCCACTCCCTTAATTCTCCTATTGCCCTTGACCCGAATAGTGTCATCCCCAATGATGATCTCCGCTCCTGCTTGAAGGAGTTTAGCCGTCACAGGTTCCAAATGCTCAGGAATCACATTGCTGATTTCAATATCCCCTTGGGTCATGACAGCGGCTACCATATGGGTTCCCGCTTCGATCCGGTCGGGTATCACCGTATGCTCCACAGGATAGAGCTTGCTCACTCCCTCGATGCGCAGGACATCCATTCCTGCACCGCGGATTTTCGCCCCCATCTTGTTAAGGAAATTCTGAAGATCGATAATCTCCGGTTCCCTGGCTGCATTATAGATGGTGGTGGTTCCTTTGGCAAGGACAGCTGTCATCATGAGATTTTCTGTGGCTCCTACACTGGGGAGATCCAAATAGATTTTAGCCCCTTTGAGCTGATCCGCCCAAGCCTCGATATAGCCATGCTTTTCCTTGACCTTGACACCCAATTCCTGCAGTCCTTTGATATGTTGATCCATGGGCCGTGAGCCAATGGCACATCCACCCGGTTTGGATATCCGCACCCGGCCGTTACGAGCCAGGATGGGACCTAGGATGAGATTGGAGGCTCTCATTTGACGCATAAGCCCTTCATCCACTTCACAGCGGGCCAGGTCTGAAGCATCTACAAGTAAGGCTTCTTGCTGAGCATCCACACGAGCACCTAGGTATTCAAGCACTTCGATCATATTCCCGATATCTGCTAAATGGGGAATGTCCAATAAAGTGGTCTTTCCCGAAACCAGCAAAGAAGCTGCCAATAAAGGTAGGGATGCGTTTTTAGCTCCACTATTGCGCAGTCTACCTTCCAACCGTTGTTTTCCGGTAATGACATACCGATCCATCGCCATGAAAGATTCCTCCCTCTTAGCTGGGTGGGATATACCGCACCTCAGTCTTTAACTCAACGCCGAATTGATGATGAACATCCTTTTGAATCTCTCGTATCAAGGCTAATACATCGTGGGCTGTAGCATCTCCTTGGTTCACTATAAAATTCCCATGCTTTAAGGATACCTGAGCCCCACCTAATCTCTTTCCCTTCCAACCGGCTTTCTCGATTAAACGTCCAGCCGAATCTCCGGGAGGATTCCGAAACACACTTCCTGCATTGGGCAGTTCTAAGGGCTGGGCAGCTTTTCGCTTAGCCAGGTTCTCACTCATAGTTGCCTGAATCACATCCGGATCTCCGGATTTTAGGCAAAAAATCCCCTCCAGGATGATGACCTGGTCCCGTAAGGAACACTCTCTATAGCCGAACTGTATCTCTTGTTTAGCAAGTCGCTGCAATTCTCCCTGTGGAGTGAGAATTTTGACCTCCTCCAGGATATCCTGGATGCTTCCTCCATGAGCTCCTGCATTCATAACGACAGCTCCACCCACTGTGCCCGGAATTCCCCGGGCAAACTCCAATCCGGTCAAGCCGCGATCCGCAGCTTCTTGAGATAGCCGGGCCAAAGAGTATCCCGCCCCCACTCTGACTCGTTCAGAGTCCCATGCGGACTGAGCTAGGCCCGTGCTAATCACTGTTACCCCGGTTAATCCTTCATCCGGAAACAGAACATTGGAGCCCCGGCCAAATAAACGAAAAGGTATTCCTTGTTCCTGACATTTAAGCCAAATCTCCCTGAGCTCTTCCTCATTTTCCGGCCAACAGACGGTTTCAGCCAACCCCCCTATCCGCCAGGTATTCAATTTCTTCAGAGGGTACCGGTGCTCGACCTGTCCACTCATCCCTTGCCATATCATTGGTATACCACCTTATGTTCATCATATCATAGGCACGCCGAATACTTCTCCAGGGAACCCCGAGTTGGAGTGCTTGAAGCATTACTGTATACACAGCATCATCCAGAGCTTTATCCGCACAAGGGGTAATTTCCCCCAGATACTCGAATCGGTCTTTATCGGAATAGAACTCCACCTGATCCCCCTGACGAACCCAACAGCTTTCGGCTAGAACCAGCTTCGGGCGGCGCCCAAACATCTCATGGCCCCAACACTCTGTAAACCAGCTTTCAGGGATGATCCAATGAAGGCCGTTATTGATGCGAGCCTCCCATTGACCTTCCTTGGTCTGCCACAATAATGAAGGCTCAAACCCGGCACAGTCTAATATTCTCCACAAAAAAGGTTCATTATCACCTAACTTTGGATTCACCGGAAGTACAATTTCTTCTTCCCAATACCTATGTAGGAATTCTGTAAGCTCCGTTTGGATAAGTCCCCGGGAGAGGCCCCATTGTCGGTAAGGATCCTCCTGAGGGATACCAGGCCAATAGAAAATTTCTGTGGGTCCCACATCGGATACATCATACAGTTCCTCCTCCAGACCCGGGATTGTTCTATCTGCCCAATCAACTATGGCTTCAGGTGATGTTTCTCTGACTATAACATCTCTATGTAGGACATTCAACAGAGAAAGAATTCCTTGCCATCCATCCCTATTTTGGGGAACGAGAAGTAATATTTTCCGCTTTGGCCACAAAGCAAACCCACTCCCTTCTTTCTGACTGTCATATGTTATGCAGCCCAGTCAGAAGGTGTGAAAGGGAGAGGATTATTTCCATGCCGTATCCATGCAGACTTTGACGATCTTATTGAGTGCATCAGGCTGGCCCAGACCCTGTGCAGCCTGAGCCATCTTTTGCAGCTTTTCAGGCTTTTCAGTAAGTTCTTTTACCAACGCCCAGAGCTTTTCACCGGTTAAATCTTTATCCAGAATAACACGGGCGGCGCCCTCTTTCTCTAAAGCCCGGGCATTAAACTCCTGATGGTTTTCAGCTGCAAAAGGATAAGGTATAAGAAGCCCCGGTTTACCTGCCACCATGATCTCAGCTAAGGTCGTTGCACCGGCTCGCCCCACAAACAGATCGGCACAAGCCAACGCTTCAGGCATATCTTTCAGGTATTCAAGCACCCGCCAATTTTCTCTTTGCCACTGAATCCCCTGGGCCTTTAAACTCTCCAGGGTTTCCTGATAGGTAGCCTTGCCGGTGGCCCAAATTACTTGGACATCTCTTCTGCCTGCCAAATGCTTAAGCACTGTAGGCATGGCTTGATTGATACTGCGGGCACCCCGGCTTCCCCCTGTTACAAGGAGAGTCAAACAATCTGAGCGCAATCCTAAACATTCCGCCCCCTTCTTCCGGGATAGTCTCCCTATCTCAGGACGAACCGGCAAGCCCGTCAAAATCAACTTCTGACCTACGCCAAAATGAGCAATGCTCTCCGGAAAGGTTACCATGACTTTACGCACAAAACGGGTAAGAATTTTGTTGGTAACTCCTGGAAGGGCGTTCTGCTCATGAAGCAATGTCGGAATCCCAAATAAGGCCGCTGTCAAAACCACCGGCCCCGATACATATCCTCCCGTTCCTACCACAAGATCCGGTTTGAACTTTTTGAGAATTTGTTTGGTCTCCCACAGAGCTTTGAAGCTCTTTCCCCCGACCTTGAGGGTCTCCAGGCTGAGTTTGCGGGGGAGCCCTTGTCCGGAAACCCCTGCAAATTCAATACCGGCTTCAGGAACCAGGCGCGCTTCCATCCCTTCCCGAGTACCTATGTAAAGAATTTCAGCATCCGGTTGGTGGGCGAGAATCCCCTTGGCGATGGCAAGAGCCGGATAGATATGGCCCCCCGTTCCTCCACCTGTTACAATCACGCGCATGGAAGTCCGCTCCCTTCGTCTTTGGTGAGTTTATCTGGATTGCTTAAGTGTTTTTCGCGGTGTTTTATTAGCCTGTTTTGGGTATTACTTTCGTATTTCAGGCATTTCTTTCGTTTTTCAGGCATTGCTTTGAAGTGATGGTCTCCAGGATTTTGCTTTACGCAGTCACTCTATAAGCTGCGCGGACCAATCTAATCGCTCAAGACCTCCGCTCCGTCGGGTGCCCAGCCAATTCGCTCCTCGAAAGCACTGCTTTCGCACTTGTTCTCAATGGCTGGTTGGAAACGTCCTGTTTCCAACCCGACTCCGCTGCAGTCTTTTCGCGAAGATTGGTTTCCGCTTGCTTTGAAGGCGTTCCCTGCTGTCTAGCAAAATCCTTGGGTCTCACTTATAAGTATATGTGTAGGCGTGCTTCTTGAGACTCTCCCCAGCCGGTCTCATCTGCGAAGCGAGTTGCGATTACAATAAGCGAGGTTTTTACGGGAGCAGTCAGCAAACTTGGGCTGAACTGCACCCCAGACTGCGGGACGGGTCACAGGGACGTGACCCGCCGCCTACAGAGCAGGAGCGATTTAGGCGGGCATCCCGCTACATGCAAAAAGCAGTTGAGCCCTTGGTTTGCTCTGCGACCGTAACCCCGAGCGTCTGTAACGCAACTCCCTTGCACAACTTCCAGCGAAGCCCTACTCAGCAAGACCCCACTCCCCAGCCACCTTATCCTGCGAAGCGAGTTGCGATTACAGTAAGCGAGGTTTTTACGGGAGCAGTCAGCAAACTTGGGCTGAACTGCACCCCAGACTGCGGGACGGGTCACAGGGACGTGACCCGCCGCCTACAGAGCAGGAGCGATTTAGGCGGGCATCCCGCCACATGCAAAAAGCAGTTGAGCCCTTAGTTTGCTCTGCGAACGTAATTTCCGAGCGTCTGTAACGCAACTCCCTTGCACAATTTCTTGCAAAGCCCCTCTTACACAAACTCTGCAAACCTGCCCAAAGCGACCCTACCGCGACTCCCGCGAAATATTCAAAAGCACCCCCACCCCCAGCATGGTAAAGACCAGGGACGTCCCTCCATAGCTCAGGAAGGGTAGGGTTATTCCCGTAACAGGAAGCACTCCGCTGACAACACCCATATTAATCATAGCCTGTATGCACACCATCCCCGTAAGCCCCACCGCCAGAAAGCCAGTGAAGGCATCCGGCGCCCCCATAGCCACTCGGAAGCCTCGCCAGGCCAGTAGAAAAAAAAGCAGAATCACGATGGTGGCTCCTACAAAGCCCAGTTCCTCCCCGATCATAGCGAAGATAAAATCCGTGTGATTCTCCGGGAGATAGAGAAATTTCTGTTTGCTTTGCCCAAGACCTAAGCCAAAAAGCCCACCCGGCCCCAGAGCGAGCAAGGCCTGAATCGTTTGATATCCCTTCCCCGAGGGGTCCACCCAAGGATCCAGAAAGGCGAAGATGCGATTCATCCGATAGGGTTCCGCTGCAATAGCGGCAACAACCAAACCCACACCAGAGCATCCTAAAGCAATAATATGGCTTGCTCTGGCACCTGCGGCAATGAGCATAAAGAAAGTCGTCCCGGCGATAACAAGGGTTGTTCCCAAATCAGGCTGGAGCATAATCAGCCCCGCTACAAGGCCTAAAAGCCCCAACACGGGAAGCAGACCACGCCGAAAGGACTTAATCTTATGAGGATCAATAGCTAATATGCTGGCCATGACCAAAACCATGGCCAGTTTAATCACTTCAGAAGGCTGAATGGATAAAGGTCCAAGACCAATCCAGCGGTCAGCACCATTTACTCTACGCCCGATCCCGGGAATTTTAACCATAATCAATAAGACAATGGCGATAAGAAGGGCAGGCTTTGCCCAGCGGCGCAAAAGGTTCAAATCCAGGTTCATGGCCAGAACCATCGCCACTAATCCGAAGACAACCCACATCACCTCCATTTTCAGAAAGTGATAGGGATCGTCATACATCACATATCCTTTAACGGCGCTGGAACTGTACACCATTACGATTCCTATCGTAAGGAGCGCCAGGATTGCTCCGAGTAAGACCAGATCAGGGCGACGGCGTCTTGGCATTGTCTAGTTCCCCCTTTGAAAATTTAAATGGGTTCCCTATAATGCCTACGCACTAACTCCTTAAAGAATTCCCCTCTTTCTTCATAACTCTTAAACATATCCCAACTTGTACAAGCCGGCGAGAGGAGAACCACATCCCCAGGCTCCCCTTCAGCAATAGCAAGCTCCACAGCCTCTTCAAAGGTCTTAGCCCGTATGTAATCCTGAATTCCTACATCTTTGGCCGCTTCCTCCATCTCTACCGCCGCCGATCCGACAAGTACAAGGCTTTTCACCTGTTTCTTAACCGTTCTCATAAAATCATGGAAATCCAGGCCTTTGTTTTTACCTCCGGCAATGAGAATGATCGGTTCCTCAAAGGCATATAAGGCCTTCTCCGCTGCGTCAGGATTGGTTCCTTTCGAGTCGTTAATAAAAAGTATCCCCTCATAGGTCCCTACCACTTCCTGGCGGTGCTCAACCCCTTTAAACTCCCGTAAACCTTCAGAGATTTCCTCCCAAGAAAGTCCCAGCTCCCTTACAGCAGCGATAGAAGCCATAATATTTTCCAAATTATGATTACCCCTTAACTGGAGTTCACCCCGACTGATGATGGGAGTGATTCCCCCCCCTTCAGCGAGAACGATCTCATCCCCTCGAACTCCATATCCCTCTTCCAAAAGGGAAGTGGGACTAAAGAAGACCACCCTGGCTTTTAAATGAGGAGCCAGTTCACGAACCTTGTCATCATCCCAATTTAAAATGGCACAATCTGATTGTCTCTGATTCTCAAATATCCGGGTTTTGGCTGCCAGATAATTCTCTAAGGTTCCATGGCGATCCAAATGGTCAGGGGTAACATTGAGGAGAATCCCCACGTTCATACGAAGACTGTCCACCAGTTCCAACTGAAAACTGGAAAGTTCAGCAACAATAATACCTTCCTCACCCAGTTCCTCTACCTGATCGCTTAAGGCAACACCGATATTGCCGGCGACCAGAGTGGGTTTTCCAGTCCGTTTGGCCAGTTCTCCAATCAATGTCGTGGTGGTGGTTTTCCCATTGGTTCCCGTCACCCCGATCTTGAAAGCCGGGTGATCCCTCAGGGCAAGCTCCACTTCACTCCAAATCAAAGCACCTTGAGCAATCCCTTCTTGAATAAAAGGAAGTTTTGGGGACACTCCTGGTGAGAGGACAATCACTTCAGCTTCTACTTCATGCCATTGAGGGATATGACCCAAAACAAGTTGTCCATCCTGCAAGCCCAATTCTGAGATGCCGCTGAGTTGGCCCGGCTCCTGTTGATCTGTCAAGGTGACTCGTGCGCCTAGGGCCTTCAGCCTTTTAACCGCCGCTAATCCACTTCTTCCAGCACCAACCACAAGTACTTTTTTTTCTTTCAAATTCATTCTTTCACCTTCTTGGAAAAGTCATAGGGATTATGCATCGCGGTATAATAGCCGGTGCTCCTAGAACATTCCAGCCATATAGGCTATTACCCCAAGGACACCGCAAAGAATAGAGGCCAGCCAAAAAACCATGACGACCTTCCGCTCACTCCAACCGCCCAGTTCAAAATGGTGATGCAATGGGCTCATGCGGAAGATTCGCTTACCCGTGGTCTGATAGGAAATGACCTGTAAGATCACGGAAATCGCCTCAACCACATAAACCCCGCCAATAACCAAGAGAATAAGCTCAGTCTTGGTTAGCACAGCTAATCCGACTAACGCTCCCCCCAAGGCCAAGGAGCCCGTATCACCCATAAAGACCCGGGCCGGATTTTTATTAAAACGAAGAAAGCCCAGACAACCCCCGACTACAGCTGCCGCAAAGACAGCAAGATCGGATTCATAGGCTAATATAGCCACTCTTCCCCCTTGGGAAGCTGCCAGCCAAGCGATACCGATATAGCTTAGCATACTGAATGTCGTAGCACCTGCCGCTAAACCGTCCAGTCCATCCGTCAGATTAACGGCATTGGTAATCCCCACGATAATGAAAGCGACAAAGGGATAGTATAACAAACCTAATTCCAAGTGAATCGAGGTAAAGGGAATAACAAGATCAGTCCCTCGCCCCAGGAAGCGATTGGCTGCCCAGGTCAAGAGAAAAGCCAAGGCGATTTGGCCAATTAACTTTTGGTATGCTCTCAGCCCTAAGGAGCGGTGCATCACCACTTTGATAAAATCATCGATAAAACCGATAAGACCATATCCCAGCATGGCACTAATCACCATGACCATTTCCAGAGACGTGGGTTTTTCCGCCATGACCAGAGCACTAACCACAATTCCCACTAAAAAGATAATGCCACCCATGGTGGGAGTTCCAGCCTTAGCTAAATGCCGCTTGGGGCCTTCCTCACGTATAGTTTGGCCAAATTTCAACACCCGTAAAACGGGAATCATCAATGGTCCAAGTATTAAAGTGATAATCAGCGCTAAAGCAGCAGCCAAAAATATGCGTTCTGACATGGATTAATTCCTTCCTTTACTCTTAACCTTTGCGAAGTGCCCTTGTCACTTCTTCCATTTTCATACCACGAGAGGCTTTGATTAAGACCCAAGTGCCTTGGTTTAAACCCGCAAGTATCTCTTGGGCTTTTTTTATAGCCCCCTCGCGGTCAGGAAAGGAATGAATCCTTTGGAGTGATAACCCCTTTTCCTGGGCTCCCCGGGCAATCTCCTCAGCAAGTATGCCAACGGTGATCAGTTCTGAGATTCCCAGGTCGGCTACCGCCTGCCCTACTTCATAATGCCCCTCCCGGCTGGCTTCCCCGAGTTCATACATCTCTCCTAATATAGCAAGAGTGGATACCCCTCCTCTTTCCCGTAATACTTCCAGGGATGCTTTCATGGATGTTGGATTAGCGTTATAGACATCACTGATTAAGGTGCTATTGCCTATTCCCGGATGAAGCTCCAGGCGCATCCTGGATAACTCCATGGCAGCCAGACCCTTGCACCCCTCTTGCAAGGGTACATTCAAGAGAACTCCTACACTAAGTGCTGACAAAGCATCCAGCACATTGTGCTCTCCCGGCAGAGGCAGATGAACTGTAACCGGTAAAGTGTCCAGCCTTTCCACAGCTTTCCCCGAACTCAAAGGGCTCCCTGAAGAAAAACTGTTCTTTTCAAGCTCTGCCTGGAAGCGGGTTCCGAGGGTGCCGAAGGGAGTAAGATCCGTTCCCCGCAGATCGGGTTTGTGGAATTTTCCTTCCAGGCCATAGAAGAAGGCCTGATGAGAGTCATGCTTGGCTAGTTTCACACTCCACTCATCTTCCCCGTTCAGGACAGCATTCCCTGTCTCAGGAAGGGCTTCGATTAACTCCCACTTAGCCCGTGCGATATTTTCTTGTGTGCCTAAAAGCTCCATATGGGTTGTGCCAATGTTGGTTATTACACCGATATCTGGATGGGCTATATCACATAAAAAAGCGATTTGCCCCAATCCACGCATGCCCATCTCTAAAATAAGAACTTCCGTATTCTCGGTCGCGTTCAAAATGGTCATAGGAAGACCTAATTCATTATTTTGATTTTCTAAATTTCTATGCACACAGTATTTTTCACCTAATACCGCCGCAACCATATCTTTTGTCGTGGTTTTTCCATTGCTCCCTGTGATGGCAACGACTTTTGCCCCCAGCTCCTTGCGCCAGGCCTGAGCCAAAGTTTGCATAGCGATAAGGCCGGACCCCACTTGGATAAGGGCTTTACCCTCAGGAACCCGGACTTCCTGGCGAAGCTGCAGCCGCTCTTTCTCGCCAATAACTACTGAGGCGCCTTTATCCCAGGCCCCCTCAATATAATCATGTCCATCCACCTTTTCCCCCAATAAGGCAAAGAAGATATTTCCTTCTCTAACCTCCCGGCTGTCGATCGCGCAGCCACGGGCCTGGACCCGGAAGTCGCCCAGCAATTCCCCTTGGAGCAAATCCGCAATCCTTTGGCTATCCCACATAACCGAGCCTCCTTAAGGCTTCCCGAGCTACTTCCCGATCATCGAAGGGGAACACGTCTTTGCCGATGATCTGATAATCTTCATGACCTTTTCCGGCAATCAGCACTGTATCCCCTTCCTTGGCAAGAAGGCAGGCGCATTCGATCGCCTCCCGGCGGTTCACATTAGCGGTATAATCGATCCCTTCAATCCCTTCTAAAATGTCCCGGATAATCTGCCGGGGATCCTCGGTACGGGGATTATCTGAAGTTACAATCACATGGTCGCTGAGCTCCTCGGCAATGGCTCCCATCTGAGGCCGTTTGCCTTTATCCCGATCCCCGCCGCAGCCAAATACTGTAATCAGGCGTCCCTGAGTAAACTCCTGAGCTGTCTTACAGACATTCTCCAGCCCATCCGGAGTATGGGCATAATCGACAATGACTTGAAAAGGCTGCCCCATCCGCACGCTTTCAAAGCGTCCTGGGACTCCAAGGACCGATGCCAGGGCTTCGCGAACCTGTTGGGGACTTCTTCCGCTCTCCACTCCCCAGGCAAAAGCCGCCAGAGCATTGTAAACACTGAACATTCCAGGAGTTGAGTACTCCACCTGCACCGATTGTCCCTTAAAACGAACCGTGAATTTCACCCCATCGGCAGTCAACTGGATGTCCTCCGCCCGATAATCCAAATGTTCGGCTTTGACCCCATAGGTCACCACAGGAGCGGCAGAAAGCCGGATTAAGGTCGACCCAGCCGGGTCATCCCCGTTGATAACCCCCACCTTAGGCTCTTTGGCCCCTGTAAGGCCGCTGAAAAGTATGGCCTTAGCCTGAAGGTACTCCTCCATTGTTTTATGATAATCCAAATGATCTTGTGTCAAATTGCTGAAAATACCTGCGTCAAATTCACATCCTTTAACCCGTCCTAAGACTAAGGCATGGGAAGAGACTTCCATGACGGCATATTGAACCCCTTCGTCCACCATTTCCCTCAGAAGCTTCTGGAGATCAATAGCCTCCGGGGTGGTCCGGCTTCCCGGCAGCTCTCTTCCCGCGATGCGGGCTCCTAAAGTACCGATTAAGCCCACTTTTTTTCCTTCCCCTGCGGCAATATGCTCCACAAGATGTGTGATTGTTGTTTTTCCGTTAGTACCTGTTACCCCCACCACTTCCAGTTTGCCGGCAGGGTGATCATAAAGATTGGCTGCGAGATACCCCATCACCTCCCGCACATTGTTTACTTGGAGTTGAGGAATATCAAGAGGGAGAATCCGTTCCACCAGTAAAGCGACTGCTCCTTTGGCAATGGCTTGGACCGCAAAATCATGGCCGTCAACATTCATTCCGGGTACACAAGCATAGAGGTCTCCGGGTTGAACCTGGCGTGAATCCATAACCATTCCTTGGATCAGGGTTTCTTGATCTCCAACAGTATTCGTGATTTCAATTCCGGGTATAATTTCTGAGAGTCTTTTGCGAACAGACTTCACCCTCATCACTACCTTTCAACTCTATTATAGACAGTTAAAATCTATTGCAATCATTCGATCAAGGGCTGCCGCCAGGGCATTTGCAGCATGGCTTCTATGTCAATATCCACTTCTTCTTCCACAGCCCACCAGTTTCCTGAAGTAGGAGCTCCCGCCTCTGAGCCAAGATAAAGCAGCACAGAAGAGCCTTCTTCCACTTTAGAATCCCCATGAGGAATTTGATCCAGAACAACCTGCCCACTGCCTTCCGTTAGGACGGTAAAGCCGGCTTGCCTCAGGGATTTCTCGGCCTCGGCAAGGGGCAGCCCAAGAACAGAAGGAACCGTTACCGCTTTTTTTACGGGTGGTATCTGCATATCCAAGCGGGGTTTACCCAGAGTCAAGGGGGCTTTCAGATCCATTTCCACCCCTAAATATTTTAAAGAATCCTGCAGCACTCCTCTTACCGGCGGAGCCGCAACAGATCCCCCGTAAAAGGGGACACCATCGATGACGCACAGGATGGCCAGCTTGGGATTATCAGCCGGGGCAAAGGCCATAAAGGAAGCAATATACTCCCCTTGTATGTACGCTCCATTGGCGACTTTTTGGGCGGTTCCGGTCTTACCTGCTACCCGATATCCGGGCAAAAAGGCCCGATACCCTGTGCCGTTGGTGACCACGGACTCCAGCATCTGCCGGGCAGTTTTCGAGGTATTCTCACTAATAACACGTCGTACTTCCTGAGGTTCAAAGGACTCCACCACTTTCCCGGTAGGCCCGACGATCTCTTTAACCAGTTGAGGCTTCATTAGCGTCCCGCCATTAGCCACTGCGGAAACCGCTGTAAGCAGCTGAATGGCCGTTACATTATTGGTTTGCCCAATGGACATAGTGGCAAGATCCAAAGCAGTGGCTCTCTTTTTACCGGCTAAAATGCCCACCGCCTCACCGGACATTTCGATTCCCGTTTTCTTTCCAAAGCCGAAGTTATACAGATATTCATAGAATTTATCCATACCTAAACGCTGACCCATGGCGACAAACCCTGGGTTGCAGGAATTTTCAACCACCTGAGTGAAGGTCTGGCTGCCATGACCTCCACGCTTCCAGCAATGAACGGTCTTACCCAGGATGGTCACTCCTCCCGGATCGAAAAACCCTTCCTGGGGATGGATCTTTTTCTCCTCAAGGGCAGCTGCCAACGTGATGATCTTAAAAGTAGACCCTGGTTCATAGCCATTTTGAATAGCAATATTGCGCCGAGTACTCTGGTCATAGTTATTGTAATAATTAGGATCATAGGTAGGCGCGGAGGCAAGTGCCAGGACTTGCCCGGTATTGGGATCCATAACCAGGATGGAGGCGCTCTTGGGGACTTGGCCATTCATATTATCCCCTTGGCCGGACATCAGCTTCTGGAGTTCACGCTCCGCAAAGGCCTGAATATTTTTATCGATTGTCAGGCGTACCGTATTTCCATTCTTAGGGGAAACATACATCTGATTAGCAAAGGGCAAGGGAATACCATTGGCAGCAAACTCTGTCAACACTGCACCCGGGACTCCGTTCAACTCAGAATCCCTAGTCAACTCTATTCCTTCTAACCCCTGGTTGTCAATCCCCGCAAACCCAATAATATGGGCAGCTAAAGTGCCATTGGGGTAATAACGCACACTATCCTCAGTAATTCCAATCCCAGGCAGTTCTAAGGCCCGAACTTGAGCCGCCACCTCCGCCGTAACTCTCTTCTTAACATACTCCAAAGCAGAACGCTTGGTTATCCTTTCCAGCACCTGTTCTGGCTCCATTTCCAATAGACCGGATAAAGCACGAGCGATCTCTTCCCCTCTTCCTGAAGAGCGGACTTGGGCAGGAACAGCATACACGGTCTCAGTACTGACACTCATGGCCAGGACCTCTCCATTGCGATCTTCAACATTTCCCCGCTTGGCCGCTACAGGGACTCCCCGATAATGGCTTTCATCAGCCTTATCACTTAAAATTGCACCCTGAGCCAGCTGTACAAAAGCCAGTCGTACGATCAGCACCACCAAAAAGGCACTGACACAGAAAAAAAGAAAGGCGATACGTTTGCGCATGACAACATAAGGACTCATCGTCCCACCCCCTATTCTAGGGCGTCACCGCGAACTCTACCGCCTTTTATTATTTATCGTTGTGTGGAAGCAAAAAAGCTTGTAAATTTCTGCGAAATCTGTTCCAATGCGGAAGGTTCCTTAACGACCTCTTCCTCTTTGGCCGGTGTTGACTGGACGCCCATTTCAATCTTGGCGACAGGCAAGGTTCCAGCCACATAGACCGTTCCCGCAGGTTTTTCCATGCCCATGGCAAGTGCAGCACTTTCAATCCGGCTTACCGATCGCAATTTATCCACTTGGGCTTGCAGAAGATCATTGTTTGCCTTCAGGTCGGCAATCTCCTTCTGGGTCGCCCGGATTTGCGCTCCTTTGACCACCGTCAGATTAATGGTTTCCGCGGCAAAGACTGTCGATGCGGCAACCACTAAACTCAGGATAAGTACACTTTTCCAATGAGAACGAGGCTTTTTCCTATGGACAGGCTTTTTTGCTTTGCGGGGTTGTTTCTCTATGGGCTGCTCCCATTCAATTTTTTCCTGCGCTAATACCAAAGGTATTCCTCCTCCATTCTCTTTAGAATCAAAGTTTTTCCGCAATCCTTAGCTTGGCACTGCGTGCCCGAGGATTGGCATCAACCTCTTGGGGACTGGGCAGAATCGGTTTACGATGGACTAAACGAGCCATCGCCTTAGCGCCGCATTGGCAAACCGGGAAGACCGGTGGGCAAGTGCAGCGGCCTAACCAGGAATTCATCTTTTCTTTGACGATCCGGTCCTCCAAAGAGTGGAAGGTTATGACTCCTACCCTTCCCCCAGGAGCCAGACAGCGTATCACTTGGTCCAGAGCTCTCTCCAAGACTCCCAGCTCATCGTTGACGGCTATGCGCAGGGCCTGAAAGGTTCTCTTAGCGGGATGAGGCCCCTCTCGGCGTGCCCCTGCCGGAATCGCCTTTTTGATAATATCCACTAATTCGCCCGTGGTTTCGATAGGTTTCTGTTTACGGGCCTCCACAATAAATTCAACAATGCGTTTGGACCATTTTTCCTCTCCGTATTTCCAGAGAATCTCAGCCAGTTCTTCAGCCTTCCCTTCATTGACCAGAACCTTCGCAGACAGTGGATTCTGAGGATTCATCCGCATATCCAATTCCGCATCCTGCATATAGCTGAACCCACGTTCAGCCTCATCCAGTTGGGGGGAAGATACTCCCAGATCAAAAAGAATGCCTTGAACAGGAAGAAGTTCCAGGGACTTAAGAGATTCCTCCAAACTCTCGAAATTGCGATTAACAAGGTGAACCCGAGGGTCTCCCTTAAATTTATCCTGAGCGTTTTTTATGGCTAAGGGATCCTGATCGAATCCCACCAGCTTTCCCTTTTCACTCAGCATCCCTAATAAGAAAGCACTATGCCCTGCTCCCCCTAAGGTGCAGTCCACATAGGTTCCCGAAGGATCCTTGACAACCCCGTCCACCGTTTCCTTGAGCAACACTGTGATATGATGAAATTCCAAACTATTCGACCCCTTCTCTATATTCCCAGGTTCACCAAAGATTCTGCAGCACTGGCATAAGCATCTTCAGCCTGACGGGAATAGTCTGCCCAAAGGGCTTGACTCCAAATCTCCACACGAGAGGAGACTCCCACCAACACCGCATCCTTATCAAGTTGAGCATATTCCCGTAAGTTAGCCGGCAAAAGAATTCTCCCTTGCTTATCCAACTCACATTCAGTAGCCCCGGAAAAAAAGAAACGGACAAAAGCTCGTGCATCAGGTTGAGTAAAAGGTAAGGCCCGTAATTTCTCTTCGAGAATTTTCCATTCGTCTAATGGGTAGACAAAGAGACAGTGATCTAAGCCTTTGGTGGCGATAAATCGCTCCCCTAAGGCTTCCCGGAATTTTGCCGGTACAATCAGCCGGCCTTTTCCATCGATCGTATGGAGGTATTCCCCCATGAACATACTTTGTCACCCCACAAGCGCGTCACTTCGCCCCACTTCAACCCACTTTACCCCACTTATTCTCCATTTATAAGGATTTTCCTTCTTACTGCAAGAGCTTTTTTTGAGAAAATCGAAAATAGGGAAGAAAGTCCTATTGAAAACGAGAAAAGCTCTTATGCAAATTTCCAAACGTTTGGAAATTTGCATAAGAGCAGAGAAAACGAAAAGGGGGGACAAGTCCTATTATTCAAATTAACTTATTTGAATAACGGTACCTATCCCCTCTTTTCACAATAATTAAATTCCGGTAATTAAATTCTCGCTAAAAGCACAAAGTTAAGGACAAAGAGCAAAGTGGCGATCCACAATACCGGACTGATCTTTTTGGCTTCCCCTTTGAACACCTTGACGATGCAATAGAAAATAAAGCCTGCCGCAATACCATAGGAGATGCTGTAACAAAAAGCCATGAAGATACCGGCAAAGAAAACAGGAATTGCTTCGCTTAGATCTCCCCATTTAATCTCCTTAAAGGAAGAAAGCATCATGATACCAACGATGATCAAAGCGGGTGCCGTGGCCACACTGGGAACCGCGCTGACCACCGGTGCCAGGAAAGCACTTGCTGCAAAGAGAACAGCCACCACAATGCTGGTCAATCCGGTCCGTCCACCGGCGCCGATACCGGCTGCGCTCTCCACATAAGTGGTTGTATTGGATGTCCCGAAGAGGGAACCTACCGAGGTAGCGATAGCGTCGGCAAAGAGGGCCTTGTCCATTTTGGAGCTGAAGCCTTTGCTGGTTTCCATGGCTTTCAGATCAGCTTCAGAGAAAATCCCTGAACTGCGGCCGGTTCCAATAAAGGTTCCAATCGTATCAAAAACATCGGATAAACTGAAGGCAAAAATAGTGACCAAAACGAGAGGAATCTTAGCGGGATCGCTGAAGAGGGAAACTAATCCCGGATTTCCAAAGGCTGCCATAAAGGTTTGAGGCAATTCAGCAAGGGCATCGCTGAAGCTCATGGAGGATCCCATATGAGTAATGCCTAAAGGAATACCTACCAAAGTGGTAGCAATAATACCAATCAAAATAGCGCCCTTAACATTGCGAACAAGCAAGATAACGGTAAGAACAAGTCCTAAGAGAGCCAGAAGTACGGAAGGAGAATTTAAAGTAACAAGAGCCGGAACGGCACTGGAGTTCGCGATCACAGTTCCGCCTTCACCCAATTGAATATAGTTTCCAGGGTCGGAGGTAAAAGAAAGCAAGCCGGCGTTCTTGATTCCAATATAAGCAATAAAAATACCAATACCGCCGCCGATAGCGTTTTGCAGACTTAAAGGAATGGAAGTAATAATTTTTTTCCGAATGCTTGTCACTGTAATTAAAATATTAATAAGACCGCATAAGAAAACCATAGCCAGTGCTTCTTGCCAAGTAAAACCAATACCAAAAACCACAGTAAAAACAAAGAAAGCATTAAGACCCATACCAGGTGCTTGAGCGTAAGGGACATTAGCGAATAAGCCCATGACTAAAGTACCGATGACGGATGCAACAATTGTAGCCAGGAATACTGCGCCCCAAGGCATACCCGCTTGAGAGAGCATAGCCGGATTGACCATGATGATGTAGGCCATTGCGAAAAATGTAGTGATTCCGGCAACGATCTCCGTACGGACATTGGAGCCGCTTTCCTTAAGTTTGAAGAAATTTTCCACTCTGATTCCTCCTGTTTTAGTGTTATCTTTGCCATTTTTTGTCAAGAAAAGACTTCCAACAGCATTTAATTTGATGAATGTATTATACTTCAACCCCGAACATTAGTCCACAGTTTTTTTCTTTCGTTCGGATATTTCTCGATCCCTATTACTTAGAAAAATTAAAAGAGTATAGTCAGGGGGCTATGCCCACATCCTATACTCCTCAATCCGTATTTTGATCCGATACTTTTTGTATATGTGCTTTCTTAGGCTAAGTGAAGAGGCTTTTCCACGATCCCATGAGCGGCCTCCATAATTGCCTCCGGTAAGGTGGGATGAGCGTGGATGATCTTAGCCAAGTCTTCGGCCTTTATTTTTTTCTCCACTGCCAGAACGCATTCCTGAATCAGGCTGCTGGCCTGAGGCCCCATAATGCTGGCACCTAACACGATTCCATCTTCATCAGCCAACAGCTTCACTAGCCCCATTATTTCCCCAAGAGCTAAGGCCTTGCCATTGGCGCTGAAAGGAAATTTACTGACCTTATAGGGTTTTCCTGAGGCCTTTAAGGCTTGTTCCGTCTCACCTACGGTGGCAATCTCCGGATAGGTGAAGATGGCACTGGGTATTGTACGCCCTTCCATACTAGCCTGATGCCCCGCAATATGCTCAGCTGCTACCATACCCTGCATGGAGGCAACATGGGCAAGCATTGCTCCCCCCACCACATCTCCAAGCGCATACACCTTGGGAACTGAGGTTTGCATCTGGGAGTTAACTTTAATGGCTCCCCGGTCCAGTTCAAGTCCTAAGGCATCCGTATGGATGCCGCGCAGATTTGGCCTTCTGCCGGTGGCCAAGAGCACCTGCTGGGCCGGGAGTTCCTTCAATCCTTTTCCATCTTCTACCGTAACCACCAGACCATCTTCTTTAGAATTGATCTCTCTTACAGAAGCTTTGGTCAGAATCTCCAGCCCACTTCTTTTTAGTAAGGGGGTTAAGCGTTTGGGTATTTCTTCATCAATATTCGGAAGAAGGGAAGGAAGCATTTCTACCACACTAACCTTAACTCCAAATTCATGGTAAATGGACGCAAATTCCAAACCGATGACACCACCACCAATGATGACCAGGCTATCCGGTAGATTTTCCTGTTCGAGAATTTCTTCGCTGGTTACCACCCCGGGAAGGTCCACCCCCGGTACGGGAATCCTTGCTGGAAAAGATCCCGTGGCCAAAACCAAATTCTCCACATGAAGTTCAATCTTTTCCGTTTCGGTAGTGACCTCAATTCGATGGGCTTCTCTTACTTCTCCCCAGCCCTTAAGTACTGTGATTTTTTTGGCCTTCATCAGTTGCTCTATCCCGCTTACTAAGGTATTGATCACTTGATTCTTTCTTGCCGCAATTTGGGGGTAATGGATTCCTCTATCCCCAAGATTAATACCAAATTCTTCAGCATGTTTTATTTCCCGCCAGAGTTCCGCACTTTTAACTAGGGTCTTGGTGGGGATGCACCCTTTGTTCAAACAGGTTCCCCCAAGACGTTCTCCTTCAACTAAAACGACGGATAAGCCAAGCTGGGCAGCGCGTAAGGCACAGACATAACCCCCGGGGCCTCCGCCTAAGATGCCAACCTGATAGTGTTGCATTTATTCTTCCTCCCTATACCTTAAAACGGACGACCTGTTCCCTGAGTTCCATAGCCATACTTACCAAACTTTGGGCAGCCCCGGCAATATTTTGCATACTAGCGGCAACCTCTGCGGAAGCCTGTTCGATCTCCTTGGTGGATGCTTCAGCCTCTGCCGCAATATGTTCCACTTGCTGGGATTGACTGGAAACCCCCTCCATATAGCTTAAGATTTGCTCACCGGAAACGGCAATTTCTGAAATATCACTGGACACCTGTTTGGTGGACTTCACAATAATTTCTAGTGCCTGCCGGGCTTCTAAGGTCAGTTGTAATGAGTTTTCCACTTTCGAGTCGGCTAAATTCATCGCATCCACCGTGGCCGTAATGGTTTCCTGGATACCATTGGTGATCTCGGCTACCTCATCGGTAGAGACCGATACCCCTTCCGCTAACTTACGAATCTCATCCGCCACAACAGCAAAGCCCCGGCCATGCTCACCGGCCCTGGCTGCTTCGATGGCGGCATTGAGTGCCAAAAGATTCGTCTGGCGCGCGATGGAGGCGATAGTCGCTGTAATAGACACTATTTGCTGGGATTGTTCATCCAATTTTTTAATACTCCCGGAAGCTTCATCCACCGTGGTATTGGTATCTTGCATAGCCTTAACAATCCCTGATAGACCTTCCAAGCCTTTTTCGGCATTTCCCTGGGAGATGCCCGCTTCCTGGGACACAGAATTGGCCCGCTCTGCAATAATCTGAATGGTATTCCTCAGACCCCTGAAGGAATCCATGGCCTGGGAGACAATCATGGTTTGCTGAGCCATTCCATTGGACATTCCCGCTATATGTAGGTTGACTTCTTCATTCTTAGCCGCTATCTCCTCAGAGTTTGCGGAAAGTTCATCGATAGCTTCAACCCATTCATTGGCCATGGTTCTGATCTTATGAATAATCTCCCGGAAGTTCCTGGTCATGGTATTAAAGGCATTGGCCACTGCTGCCATGTCCACACTGGTAACCTGAATCTGGGTATTGAGTTCACCTTCTGCCACATGCAATATCCCAATTTCCATCTGCTGAATAGGCTTTAAAAAACGATTATAATTCCGAAAAGAGGCCGCCACAGCAATTCCCAGACCTGCTATCAGATACCCCCCAGAAACCACTAACATTTCAAACTGAGGTAATTTTAGAATAAATTGAATCACTGCTGCAATCAAGACGACCGAAGGAATCACAACCTTCAAGGTCTGCCCGATGTACTTAAAAAGGCTAACCTGTTTCAAATCCTTGGAGCCATTCATCGCAAGGCTCATTTGAGATACCCCCCCTAGGTCTGTGATTTTATCCCAGACTTTTCTTATTCTTTTGTCTAAATGATTCTCGTTGAATTTTATTTTTCCTCCAATAGACTAAAATTTCTGAATATTTTTAGTTGCTATCCCAAACTTCCCACAGTCTTTCCTACAAAAAGAACCTATTCTGTACAACACAAAATAGGCTCTCCTATTCCATCTAGACTAATCTATATTAATTTGATGCAATCGCTTGGTTTAACCTCTCTACCAATTCATCCGGTTTCTTTCCATGGGTGAGCGCCGCTCCTTCAATACTTTCCATCGTGGATGAAGGGCATCCTAAACAATGCATGCCTAACTCCAGAAAGGTCTGTACAGTCTGGGGATAGCTGCGTAAAACCTGACCCACTGTCATGTCCTTAGTGATCAATGCCAAAACCTCCTAGCTCCCTCTTACAATTCTCACTAAAATGGTCGGATTTATTATAACTTATTTTGCTGACTTGTTCAACTTTTTATGTCTGTGGTGTCTGTGGAAACCCATCTTGCGGAGCAGCCGGTCATGCCACTCAGACCCGAAAGGCAGCCCAAGGATTTTGCTTTAAGGCAGAGAACGAATTCTAAGCGAGCAGGTAAGCAATCTTCGCGAAAGACTGCAGCGGAGTCGGGTTGGAAACAGGACGTTTCCAACCGCCCATTGAGAACAAGTGCGAAAGCAGTGCTTTCGAGGAGCGATTTGGGTGGGCACCCGACAGAGCGGAGGTCTTGAGCGATTAGATTGCTCCGCGCAGCTTATGGAGTGAACGCCGAAAGCAAAATCCTGGAGAATCAGCTTTCGGCCCCCTTTCAGCTGCCAAACAAGATCAGCTTCAGCCAATGGGATTGCTGGACTATTTGTATAGCATAAAAGATATCTTCCCAGCGGAAAGCCGCTACCACACCCAATATCAAGAAAATGATACCCGGTACCCATAGAAAAGCGGCATAGCCACCGCCAATACGATGTACATCCCGGACTTTTAGAGGGAGGAAAAGAAGATTAAAACCCATATAGACTAAGATAGGTACGGCGCGGGGTATCCCCCAGGATTGCAATGCCCACAACACACCAACCGTCCAATTCCAGAAGTATCTTCTTTCCAGCCATGCTGCCAGACCTTTTGTATCAGGGGTTCCAGGCATGTGTGGTGCCACCACGCCCACTTGAAGCAAACGCAATAAAGTAAACAAACTGCCCATAATCAACCAGATCAACCAAGGGGATTGAAGCTTTATTCCTTCCCATAAAGGCCATTGATTGGGAATCCATTGAGCCCAGGGTGCCTTAGTGTTAAAAAGAAGGGCTGTCAGTATACCGGCCAGGGTCATTTGCCGGGTCACCATAGCAAAGCCTTGCCAGAACCATGCCTTACGCAAGGCTCGTTTGGGCTTTTTATTATGGAGCTCTTTGTAACGCCAATTCACCGCTGCCAAATTTGACCATGCTACGATGACCAAAAGGACAGCCCAAGTAATACTTACCCACTTTTCTTCCGGCCATAATCCCTCTCGAAGCTCTTGGACCTCCTTGGGTTGCTCGATTTCTCCCCAAGGTCCAACAATTGAGTCTCCATCTGTCAAATTCAAATTGAATGCGGGTATTGGAGCAGTTATGGACCGCACTTCCTCCTCATATGCCCTTACCAAGGACTGGGAATTATATTCCAAGCCAATTCCGGAAGTATAAGCCCACACTGATGGGTGAAGGCTGGATACTTTTGTCCATTCCTCCCACACCTTAGGCTCGGGAAGGCGCTGAGCTGGGACCATGGCACTGCCGGGCAACTCTACCCACAGTCCTATCCCTGCCCGATCTGCCTCCTGCAGCCAATACTCATCCGGACGATGTCCGAGAAAATAGATGAGATTATAGCCTTGGGTCTTACATTCGTTTAGCCAGTCCGCAACATCGCCGCGATTTCTCAGTTCATATTCCTTTTCCGGAGACAGGGCCAACCCTTTGATGGGCAGCTCCTTCCCATTTAAAAGAAATAGTCCTTCCCGATACTCCAAGGAGGCAAGACCTAAAGCAAAGGCAATATCGTCACGATCCCCTTTCGTGTTGCTAACGGTCAAATACACTTGGTATAGATAAGGGTCTTCCGGAGTCCAGGGATGCCCATCAGGAACCTGAAAGGTAAGGCTCACAGGCTGTACAGAGCTTTCATCGGAATGAACTTGAGTTATGGCTTGAGCAATCTCTGCAGAGCCATCTGAAATCACACCCTGAACAGTCCATGGTCCATATTCGGAGAACCCATGATGACTCAGCTGAAAATCTACTTGAACCTGAGCAATATGCTCCTCCCAAGTCACTTGAGTACGGGGGTTTTCAATACTGGTCTCCATGACTGCCTGTAAAGAAATACCCCCTGTAATCCTGCCTTTGTCCGGATAGCCGGATCCCAAAAAAGTGGTTTTCTGAGAAGAAGGTGCCGTAAGCTCAAGCAGCAGCAGATTATCTTGGCCATAGTTTAACGCTGTAATGGGAATTTGGAGTCGCCCACTCCCGCCCTCGCTGACTACACTGCCAATTCGCTGGCTGCTTTCCATCCCGTTAAGATAAACATCACAATGGCCATATACCCCATTGATCTGGAGTATAAGACTTCGGGCATTCCACTCAGCCGGAATTTTAAAGTTTTTCAGCGCAACCTCAAATTCCTTGCTTGAAGGAAGATAACCATATCCCCCACCCGTGATGGGCGAGTCGATCCCCTTCCCTTCCTGCTCCGTCTCTGTCATCCAGGCTTGACGCAAGGAAGGATACATCTTCCACTGCCCCCCTAGGTCCATTTCCCATCGTCCGACACTAGCTAAGGAAGAGGAGGATTTCAGGAAAACCCCGGGGGTAGAATTCCAATTCCAAATCAATAGCCCCAGAGCTATAGCAAAAGTCAAAACCAATAAGTAAAGACGTCTATTAAACATAGTCGGTGTGAACCTTTCATTTTGTTCGTTTTTAATTTCTAGGCAATCTGTTAAATTCCTTCAAAGAATCGTTATTAAGAAAAATCTGTAAAATAAAAAAAGCCCGATCAATGACCAGACTTTAATTAATACCTTCTCTTAATTCATCTTTTTTACGTCGCGTACTGCACATTCGGGACATACCCCATAGAACTCCAGACGGTGTCCATGGACTTGGAAGCCTGTATGGGATTCTACTTCTCTCTCCAACTCCAGCAGGGGGCGATGGAAATCGACAATTTTCCCACACTCAGTACACGCCACATGATAGTGATTGCTAGGATTCCCATCAAAACGGCTTGACATATCTCCGTAGGAAAGCTCCAAGATATGCCCATGTTCTTTCAGCATGTTTAAGGTATTATATATGGTTCCCAAGCTTACACCGGGAAATTTCGCCTTGACATGATGATAGATCTCCTCAGCTGTCGGATGAGTATCCGTACCCAAAAGAAACTCTAAAATAGCTTGACGCTGGGGCGTAAAACGTACCCCTTTGTCCTTTAGCTGCTTAAGAATTTCGATGGCAGTCATAAACTCATCTCCTTGCATTTTAAAATGATTATTACTTTCAGTCTAGTAAAAAAAATAGAGACTGTCAATACAAAAAACGAAATATTTGATTAAAATAGGACTTTAGTCCTATTAAGTTGTTTGGTACATGCAACAGGATGAAATGCTGTTTTGATTTTTTTCTTAGCAAAGGGATAAAGGGAGTATCTTGAACCAAGATTATTTCTGTGTATACATGATCGTGTCTTCATTGGGCTTTAGAAAGCCAATTAAAAAGGGAGTCTTTTGGGACTCCCTTTTTTAGAACATGAGTTAAGCTGGATTTGGAGCGCCAGTTGGGCAAACTCCAGCACAAGAACCACAATCAGTGCAAGTATCGGCATCAATGACGTAAAGATCATCTCCGGCACTGATAGCACCTACCGGACATTCTGCCTCACAAGCTCCACAGCTGATGCACTCAGAATTAATTACATATGCCATTGTATACAACCCCTTTCTCCCCATTCTCAATTGTCACTATAACATAAAGAAAGAAAGTTAGGCAATATGTAATTTAATATTTTGTCCAGCACAAGAAGAACATATTCTTTTTCTAATATCCCAAACAATCAGAATCTTACAGATCCCGATCCGGCCGATAAGGAACCTGATACAGTCTCCTCATGCACTGGGCACAATAGGGCAGCATCCGATTGCTGACATGATTTCTCCGAAAAAGTACTCTGTCCAAATCTTCATGTTCAAATCCGCAGGAACGACATTTTTCTAACACCCTGACTAACCTCCTAGTTTGTGAGCTTATGAACGATGTGTTTATACCTATAGTATGCCTCACAAATCCAGTCTTTAAACAAACCCCGGCGATTTCTTCAGGATATCCTGCAAATGACCTAAAGTATTACATTCAAACATTTGGCAATAGGGTCGGAAAAGCTCTATGGTTTTGACATCTTTCCACCGTTTCTCAGGTAAGGTGTTCAACCAGATGATTTCCCTAACCTTGCCGCGGGTCTTCTTCAAATTTAAAGCAGCCTTCTCCCCCTCGAGAGTCTGAGCATCACTGAGGATAAAGAGAACGGTTCGGCGGTTAAGGGAACTCCCATAATGCTCGTGAAGTTCCTCCAGGGACACTGCAAAATTAGTACCCCCGCCAAATTCCCCCACCAGGTCCGTCATTGAAGTATTAAGCATCCCTTGAAAGGTTTGGGCACCTCTTAGTTTGGAAGTAATATTAACTAAATGATTGGCAAAGACATAGGTCTCAATTCCAGAAACTAAGCTGGTTAAGCCATAGACAAATTGCAAAATAAACTCCGTGTATTTCAGCATGGATCCCGACATATCACAAACCAGCACAAATTTAGGCTTTCCTTTGCGCCGTTTACGATAACTTTGCTTTAATAATACTCCTCCGTAACGCAGGTTTTCCCGAACGGTGCGCCGCATATCCAGACTTCCTCGTTTTCCCTGTCCCAGTCTGCGGGAGACCTGGGAAGCAAGCCTGCGGGATAGGCGCCGAATTAGTTTACTGACCTCTGGCCATTCCTCAGGGGGTATATCCTTCAAGTCCTTGGTCAGGTAATGCATCTCCTTTTGGCGCATGGCCCGCTGGGCTTCGCTCAATAATCCTTCCTGCCCCGGAGGTGACATCGGAAAATCTTCCCCCAGCTTGCGCTTCCAGTATTCCAGGGAGCCGTGGAGCATTTTTTCCACCATGGGTTGAAAAGAGTGATCCAGCTGCATCCCATTTCTCGTGCCCTCTTCCGAACGTTCAAGAAACTGCTTCAGCCGCTCTTTTTCCTCTTCCGGAAGATTCATATACGTTGCCAGCTGTTCATCGGAAAACTTCAGCTCTTCCCCCTGGAAACGCAATTCTTCCCGACTCTGAGCCACTCCTTTTTCCCAACTCTCCACCTTCTCTTGAGCTTCCTTTTGCCAGGTCGACTTAGCCTCAGGTGGCGCAAAAAACACGCGGAAGACCTCATGGAACCAAGGAAGCTGATTCACAGACTTTACTAAAGTGCTCTGCAAAATCCCCTCCACCCGGGACTTATCTTCCATCCCGATGAGAGTTAATCCTTGCAATGCATCCTGAACCTCAGTGAGATTGACCGAGATGCCCCCTTCACGAAGAAGACCAATAAACTCCAGCAGATGACGATCCAGTTCGCTTCGTTGCACTCAGGGCCCCTCCTTACATTCCTTTCGTCTCCCAAAGGAGCCGCTCTGCTCCCATCTCACGATAGAAAAGTTCCAGATCTTCCTTGCTTTTGAGAAGCAGATTCAGGGTAGCATCCACCCAGGCAGGGTCAAGGTCAGTTTTTCCCATGACCAATAAGGCTTTAGCCCAATCCATGGTCTCGGCAATGGAAGGAATTTTTTGCAAAGCCAGCTTTTCCCGAAGAATACTGACTGCCTTAGCCACTTGAAAGGCCAACTTATCCGGCAACTCCGGATATTTGGCACGAAGAATTCGAACTTCCTTCTCCACTGTGGGAGGATTGACATAGAGAAAAATACAGCGCCGTTTGAGAGCGTCAGATAATTCCCGTTCACCATTGGTAGTTAGAATCACAAAGGGACGCTTTCGGGCTCTGACCGTTCCCATTTCGGGAATAGTTACCTGGAATTCACCTAAGACTTCCAGTAAAAACGCCTCAAATTCTGCATCGGTCTTGTCGATCTCATCAATAAGCAGAATGGTAAGCTCATCGCTCATTAGCCCTTGCAAAAGGGGACGGGGCAAGAGATAATCCAGCCCAAATAAATCCTCTTCCTTTAGGCTCTCCTCTTTCATCTGAATTCTGAGCAGCTGTCTTTGGTAATTCCATTCATAAAGAGCTTTGTTCTCATCCAGCCCCTCATAGCATTGGAGACGAATGAGAGGAGCCGAAAACACCTGACTCAACACTTTTGCAATTTCCGTTTTTCCCACACCAGGGGGCCCGGCGACCAGAATTGGTTTTTCCAGTTGGGCGGCTAAATAGGCTGTAAGAGCGATTCGGTCCTCTTTCTCCGTTATATAGCCTTGTTTTGTCAATTCCTCTTCAAATTGATCCAGCGAAATATCCAATTTCATGAGTTCTCCTCCTCCATGTTCCTATCATAGCACGAAACCAACATTATGAAAATTCAGAAACTTCATCGTGAAACTTTTACTTTTAATTTGCCTTAGTGAAAAATCCGTAACTCCCCAAAGGAATTTACGGATTTTTATGATTCGTAATTAATCTTCTTTTTTAAGCCAATATTTGGGGTTGATCATTGTCATCAAAGCCTATGGGCAAGACATCGATGATGGCTTCTCCGATGATTTTCTGTACATCATTGATCATCCGTGATATACGAAATTCCGCCTCTAAGTACTCCCGAGCCGCCGGATTAAGACTTAATAAACTATATAAGCGCTCAAGCTCCTGCTGCTTACCCTGTGAAATGTCCAGTTGAAAAAGCTGTGCTTGTTGGATTTCAAATTGCTTCATCTGGAAATCGCGAATCATTTTGTATTGGCCTTCATCAGCTTTCATCGACTCTTTTGCGACTATAAAGTCACGATACTCATCGGATTCTTTGATTTGTAGAGCCAATTGCTGGGCTGTCTCATAAATAGACATCTTCCCAACCCCTCTCCTGTTCCTCTTTAACCTTAATATTCAATATTCCCCTTTTAAAATCCTGCGCCTAGCCATTAAAAGGGGCAGTATACTCCATGGGAAGGCTTTGGATAATGAGCTGCTCCAGCACTTCATAGGCCTTAAGGCGGCTGTAAGCCAGAAGATCATCCCATTTCCTTCTTTCGAATTCCCAGGGTGAATAGGCCGATACCCGGCTGGCAAATCCTATAGGACGCCCCCCGCCAAAAAGCTTTTCCAGCCTTCGGGCTGCCAAACTTACAGGACCATTGGGGCGAGCCGTACAAAAAATCGGCTCCAAACATAGTGCTGGTTTATCTTTGTAAGTCACTAGCAAACTTTGTTTATATAAGGGCTCTACCCCTACTCTTTCTCTTTGAACCTCTTCCCGCAAAAGAATAGGTTCCTGAACATCCCAAGCACCGAGCCCTCGCCAAAACTCCTTTTCAGCAACATAGTTTATCGGAGCTCGCAAAGCCATAGCTCCCATTTGTCGAGCAAATCGGGTGACCATCTCGGCGAATTCACGCTCAGCAGAATTCTTGACAGATAATCCCATCATGACGATTAATCGTTCCGAAGAACTAATCAGAAGCTCCCCCGCCTCTTCTTCTTCCCCCATGCGAAGAATCTGATATCCAGGGAGCAGCTGTAAGGAGGTTTTTATTTCCTTTCCCCGCTCCGTTAAAAACGCCCCCAAGGCTTCAGCCCAATCGGTCAGGCCTTCTTCATCCCAATCCCGCAAGGGATTTAAGGACAATTCCATCCACGGCATACACTCTCACCTATCCTGATCATATGTTTTCCATAGTTTGGCTTAGGATCAGGATTTCTATCCGAGAATTCACCGTGGCTAAAAATTCTTCTTTAATTCCTCATCGAACCATTCGTCGAGATTACCGGGAAGGACGGAAATGGTCTCCAAATAGTCCAATATTTTTTCACCCCAATAGGGATCAAAATGTATTCCTAACGCTGACCGCATCTCTTTAATAACTGCTCCGGGGTCCTGAGATTTATTTTTATGCCGGCGGACCTCAATATCCGTGACATAATGGTCAAAAACCCGCAGCCCCCGTGCCAATAGCGGTATCTCTGTGCCTTTCAGGCGATAGGGATAGCCGCCTCCGGAATAGTTCTCGTGATGGGATACCACTCCTTTAGCAATTCTCTCCCAGAAGCGATTGCCGGTCTTTTTATAATAGTCCATAACTATCTCTTCTGAGACGAGAGGATGCTCGATCATATAGCCCCATACCTTGAGCAGCATCTCCCGCTCGATGTCTTTTAGGCTTTCACCTGAAAGAAGTATTTCTTTGGGCCAGCGGATTTTGGAGATATCATGCAAAAGTCCTGCCGCTACAAATTCATTTCGAGTAACCCAAGCCTGCTTTACAAACTGCTTTCCTATGTCCACCTCCCCAAAGCGGCTCATAAGATAGCCTACCCTTAAGCTATGGTAATAGCTTATATCATCGACCCACGCCAAATCATTGAGAAGCTGTCGAATTTCATTACTGTACATACATGATTTCCTTTCTGCCATTCCGAAACAGGGGAGGCTCCTTGCCCCATTTCGCCCACTGCTGCCGATCGGTTTTCACAGCGGGTAATATTCCTTTTGTCCATGATTGAATCCGATTATATCTTTTATCCCCAGATTTTTCAGAAGTTGAGCGGCTCTCTCCAAATCACGTCCTACATATTCTGCTCCATGGGCATCTGAGCCCAGTGTCATGGGAATTCCCCGACGCTTAATCTCTTGAATTATTTTTACCTCAGGATAATATTCTCCTACCGGTTTATAACGTCCAGCCGTATTAAGCTCGATGACCAGTCCCTTTTTTTGAATCTGCTCCAATGCAGCATCTGCTAAACGAAGGATATCCGTCTGGGGCCGGACTCCAAAGAGTTTTATGAGATCGAAATGACCAATGGTGGTAAAGAGATCGCTGGCAGCCGCCATCTCTACCCAATGAAAATATTCCTTATACATCCTGTCCGGATCTTTCTGATGATGGACAGCTTCTTCCTCGGGAAAATCAAAAACCCATCCATTCATCTCATGAACAGAGCCAATGACAAAATCAAAAGGAAATTGCTCCAGAAGGTTTTTGATTTTGCCTTCATCCGACGGTCGATAATCCACTTCCAAGCCGATGGCAACCTTCAGATCAGGATACTCTTCAGCCACTTCCCGTATCAGTGGCAGATTCAGATCTTTATAATAATAGTCATGGTCTGCAAAGCCTATCTGTTTCAGGCCCATCCTCCGGGCTTGGTCCAGAAACTCCCGTATATTCCCGGCAGTTGCCAAGCGGTCTGCGTGGCCGGTAAGGTGTACGTGCATATCTAACATCCCTTGGTCCTCCGTTTAACTATTCTGAACCCCAGTCTTCACCACAAGATAAGGCTTCAGCTCAATCTCCGCTTTCCCCAGGATGGTCTCAGCACAAGCCAGATCCTTAAAAAAGTTCCCGTTGAGCTTCACATCCCTCTTGCCAACAATTTTTCCTTCCCGGATACGCAGGCTTTGCGGGGCACTGAGGGAATAATCCCCTGAGACACTGTTCTGGGTGTGCATCCCTAAGACTGAGAGGATAAGAATTCCATCGTCAATACGGTCAAGGACCTCTCCCCAGGGCTTCTCCCGAGAGGACTTAAGATAGAGACCTGAAGTTCCATAGGAAACACCGGTTGGAGGTGCTCCCCAAGCCTTTGCATCCTTCAGCCGCAGTATGGGGCTTTGCAGGCTTCCCTGCTGAATCAGTACCGTTTTCTTAGCCGGCACTCCCTCAGGTGTCAAAAGATAGGAACTCCATTCAAAGGGGCGAAGAGGATCCACATAGAGGCTCAAATCCTCATGAAAAATCATCTTATGATCTCTGAAATCTTCGACTTTAAAAGAACTTTGACCTTCCAGGATGCTTTGTCCCATAAGATTTGGGTAGATAAATTGTCCAAAGAGATCCCCTACAACGCTTGGCGAAAATACCACCACCGTTTGGTCATTAATCCCGAAGGACTCCTTCAGCAATGCCTCATAATAGCCAAGGGTCCGTTTCCAAAGTGTATCCCATTCTTCAGGACGAATCAGCCTGCGTTTAGCAAATCCTGTTCCGACCAAACTATCAAAAGAATAAGAAAGTGTATATTGGGACTGCTGGTAGCTGACAGCCAAGCCCTGGGAATTCCGATTGTGCCGATACCCCCAACCTGCTTGAAGACCGGCATTGAGATGAACTCCCGACGGAGTATCCCCTAACAGCCTGGCCAGTTGCTCGAATAGAATTCCATCCTCTCCAGCCAAGATCCTCTCTATTTCCCGATCCTCTACAGTAACTAATGGCAAAGGCTCGGGGGTTGGGATGTCTGCTCCCTCAGGATCTTCGTAAGAAGCCTGACGCCACTCCTCCAGCTGATTCTGCCAATATGCACTGCCCTCATGTGGGGGAGGGGCCTGAACCTGAGCCTGGGTCAATCGTCCATCTTCCCAGATAATATAGACTTCTCCACTCTCTCCCTGACGGTTGCTCGGAGGAGTATAGACACTGCCCGGTGAGTTTTCTTTAATTCCCAGGGATATGAGCTTGGCCTCTTGGACCATGAATCTCCAATCCCGGATTCTTAGTTCATCTTTTACGGGGGTCCTTTTTGCCTTTTGGAGGAATCCCTCAAGCTGTGTCACAAGTTTCATCATTGCTCTCCTCCCAAAGTAACATTTTCGTCCCGATCGAGAAGAAGATAGCGGTGACTTCCTCCGCTGGAGGGAACCGATTGTCCTCCTTTGCCGCATGTTCCAATCGCGTCATAGCATCCCCCGCCCACTCCTGCACGAATCGCTTGCAGAGCCGAGAGAATCCTGCCACTAAAAATGCTGGGCTGGTAGATGGCTAAATTGGGATCAGCAACATCGATGATTCCGTCACATTGGAAGACAAAATCACCGGTTTTAGGGTTAACCTGACCTCCCCGGTACCCTAAAAGCAAGAGATGCTTTCCTTCCTTTTGAAGTTCACCTGCCTCCATCAGAGTCCGGCGCACTTGGGAGACCTCTTCCATCAAACCGGAGGTATGGGCTAAGGGAAGAACATCATCCACCAGCAACCGGATATTGGTCATCCTTGGGAGAGGAATATGTCCATAGCTTTCCGCTCTCCCCGCCCCTGAGACAGGCATTCCAGCCTCTTGAGCAGAAAATATATCACCCAGGCCTGCTTGCAGCACACCATCTTTTACGATCTCAACGGTTTCCCGCACCAGACCATTAGCGGAAAAAGGCTGATAAGCCCAATCCCCCTCTAAGGGACCGTCGATAATATGTACACCGGGGCGAGCTACTTGCAGACCTTTCTTCAACTTCCCTTTTTCCCCCAGCACGGACTCCTTCATATGATCCGATTCCACAGCATGTCCAAAGGCTTCATGGGCTAATCCCTTTGCCAAGCCATAGTCAATAATCAAAGGATAATGTCCGCTTGGCAAATTCGGCGCCACACAAACCTTCTTGGCAAAATCCCCTCGTTCAATTCCTCTTTTCTCCAGGCTGGAATCTTCTTTTTCTAAAAGGAGAAGACCAGCATCCACGCCGCTTCGTTGAACAAGAGTGTTTTTAGCCCGTCCCTGCACCCTAACTGTCCCCTGGTGCATAAGCACTGCCCGTGGAACGACATAGGAGACTAAGGTTCCATCGGTTCGTCCGATACACCAGATATCCTCCACTTGACGATAACTGGTCTGCCAGGAGTTTTCTGAACTTCGGCTCAGCAAGCGCTTATGTAAAAACATAACCTGTTCTTGCAATTCTGTTAAAGAGAAATGGTCAAACTCCAGTTTGGCTGGATTTGGGCCTTCAGCTTTTAAAGGGGATGCGCTATAGATGGCGCGGTTTAATTCTGCTCCGAGCCTTGCGTTATGCTCAGCAAGAGAAATTGCCCGCTTCATTGCCTCCCTTCCGGCCTCCACCGTCAACGAATTCACTGAGGCAAATCCTGAGGCTCCTTCCGAAGTAAAGGCTTGGACCCCGATTCCGCTTTCTCTGGCGGTAGACACTCTTTCAAAACGCCCATTGTTAAGTCTTAGGGACCATTCACGCCTCGATTGGGCACGGATAATGCAATAACTACCTTCCTGGGCTTGAGTGTCATGCAGGATCTTTTGCACAATTTCTGATATTTCTTTCCGATCCACACTATTCCTCCATTAACAAACTTTTCTCTATTATACCACTCTCCTTCATGAACATAATCTTCATAATGATAATTCTGAGAAATACTTTTCTCTATCAGAAAATTTCAACCGGCATGTATATTGGCAAATTTCCTGGGAAACACTTTAAGTAGTCTCACGTTTTCCAATTATTTTTTATCCCCACTCCTCTCTTTTACTTCACTTGCGGCTCATTGTCGCAAGCTTTTTTTATTCTCAGTGCTATCGGGTTTTCTTTAACAAAACCAGTAAAATGCAGGGAAGTCTAGTAATTTCCCTGCATTTTTTCTGTTTAGTCCTTTAGAACCTTAACCATAAGCTTACGCTCTTCTGCAAAACCCAGGTTCTGATAAAGCCTTAAGGCCTGGACGTTGTGAGAACTTACTGCTAAACCAAGATATTGAATACCTTTCTCCCGGCAATAGGCTTCCGCTTCCTCCATCAAAACCTTTCCGATTCCATGGTTACGGTATTCTTCGAGAACTGCAATATCCATAACCCATCCCTGATGTAACCCCGTCAGCTCTTCCTGAGCATCTGGATAAAGGACCAAAAAGCCTGCCGGCTTTCCTGGGTCCATCTCGGCAATAAACACTTTGGAGTTACTTTGTTGGATCCATGTCCAAAAGTTTTTCAACATTTTTATTCGGTACTTCATTGTTTCTTCCATGGGCTGTTGACGCCATGGAGAAATATTCACAGGAATAACTTTCTTAGCTAATTCATACATAAATGGCCAATCCTTTACCGTCCCTTGGCGAATGAGCATACCATCACCCCTTGGGTTAATTTACGCTCCTACTGGAAGAGATGCTCCTGTTCTGGACCACGAAATTTACCCATATACTTTTAGGGAGCGCCTGTGCGGGGGCGGATGGAGGTAAGCTATAAAAGAAAGGAGAGGCCGCGATGTTGACCATTCTCCTTGCCTTAATCCTGGGACTTGCTTTTCTGCTTTATGGTATGCATATTCTGCGTTACGGACTTCAAGCGTTTGCCGGAGACACCTTCCGCGATCTTCTCCATCAAATGACCGCCACCCCCTGGCGGGGCTTCTGGAGCGGAACCCTTGCTACGGCTGCTCTTCAATCCAGTACTGCCCTGACAGTTATGGCCGTCTCTTTTGTGGATTCCGGCCTTATTTCCTTTCGAAACGCCTTAGGGTTGATTTTAGGAAGCAATATCGGCACAACCGTGACCACCCAGCTTCTGGCCCTACCCTTGGAACCCATGATACCCTATGCCCTTTTGATTGGTGGGCTAGGCTATCTTTTCTTTCCCCATCGCTGGCGTTATCTTGCCCTCTCCTGCTTAGGTTTAGCTTTTCTCTTTCTTGCTTTAAATCTTTTGGAAAGCGGTATGGCTCCTTTAGCCGAGGTAGAGAGGGTGCAGGAATTACTCCATCAACTGGGAGATCATCACTTCCAAGGCATTATCGCAGGTACTCTGCTTTCCGCCGTCCTCCATTCCTCATCAGCCACCACCGGGATTGTCATGATTCTGGCTTCAGATGGTTGGATTACTCTTCCTACAGCCATTGCCTTCGTATTCGGAGCCAATATCGGCACCTGCTTTACAGCCGTCATCGCTTCATTAGCCACTAACCGGGCAGCCCAACGGGTAGCCCTTTTCCACGTCCTTTTAAACCTCTTCGGCGCGCTTCTTTTCTTTCCCTTCCTAACGCCACTCGCTCTTTTCTTGCAATGGATCGGGGGACCTGTCAGCCTCCAGGTAGCCAACGCCCATACCCTTTTCAATGTGCTGTCTTCTCTCATTGCCATGCCTTTTCTGCCTCTGGCGGCCCGGCTTTTAGAGCGGATACGCTAAATCTCCAGGATTTTGCTTTACACCGGTCGCTCCATAAGCTGCGCGGACAAAACTAACACTCAAGCTCTCCGCTCCGTCGGGTCCCCGCCCAAATCGCTCCTCGAAAGCACTGCTTTCGCACTTGTTCTCAATGGGCGGTTGGAAACGTCCTGTTTCCAACCCGACTCCGCTGCGTGCTTTTCGCGAAGTTTTGTTTCCGCTCGCTTAAATTCGCTTCCTTTTGTAAAGCAAAATCCTTGGGCTGTTTTTCGGGTCTGAGCAAGCGGGGCGTTGTGGGAGATGTGGGGCAAGTCGCCTGACCCGAGCCGCTTTTTCCGTCTTTACCGACGCCGCTAGAGCGGCAGGGTCGGCTACCTTAAGAAGGACCCTGAAGATGACCCTAGGAATTCCTCACAAAAGGCCCCAGGACCCAAAAAACAGTGCTGAAAGGAGGCCCGCAAGCGTAGCTATACGCACAAAAGCGAACGGATTTAGCGGAGGGGCGGTCTTGTCAACGAGGCTTTCTTAACTTAGACGAGCCACCGGTTAACATGCAGAAAACAGCGGGGTTTGGCTCGGCTGTTAAGAAAGCGAGTGGACCAGCCCCGGAGCTATGGAGTGAGCGTTGTGCGTATAGCTACACGACCTGCGCCTACTCTGCATTCAGCTACACGACCTCTGCGAGCCTTTTCCCCCTCTGCCGACGCCTCTTGAGCGGCATGGTCAGCCCCTCCAAAAAAAGTGAGACAGGACCTTCCCTGTCTCACTTTAATCCATATTTACTTGCCAGAAAATCACAGATTCCCCGGGCATCATCCAAGTCGAAGCAAGGTACCCCCAGCTCAAATTGGACGTCACTGGCAATGGCGATCAGCTGCTCCGGCTTGGATAGGAGCTCCTGATGGACCTCTGAGCGAAAAACCTCTATACGAGGCTGATTCCCGTGCTTATACCCCTCAGTAAAAATGAGATCCACATTATTTATGCGCTCCAGTACTTGCGCCAAGGTCTGCTCCTCTTGGACTTTTTCAAGGATAGCCATCTTTTCCGGGGACGATATGGCGACCACATCCGCCCCTGCCTGGGCAAACCGCCAAGTATCTTTCCCCGGCTTATCCATCTCAAATCCATGAACATCATGCTTAACTGCGGCAACTCTCCAGCCCCGGTTTTTGGCTTCTTTTAAGAGCTTAACCAGCAAGGTGGTTTTACCTGAGTTCGAGCGTTGCCCGACGATCGATACCACTGGAATCATTTAATCTTCCTCCCATGAAGCAATCCAGCGGCCTTGCAGGCGCTCGCCCTTTTGAACCGGTCCATGTCCACCAGGAACATCCACCAGGAGATGGCTTCCCCTCATTGAGCGGAGGACGCCGGAACCTTGAGCAAAGCTGGGATCCGCCCATATCTCCCCGTTGCGAAAGACAGCCCGAGCCCGTAAGAATCTTCTCTGTTTGCCGGATTTCCCAAAATCACCGTCCATATAGACGGGAAAAACCCGTTCATGAGATGTTCTGCCCATAAGTTTGCGCAGGGCAGGGCGGACTAAGAGTTCGTAATTCACTACCGCCGCCGCGGGATTTCCCGATAAAGAGAAATATAGCCTTTCCCCCTTGACTCCAAGGGCCACAGGGGTTCCAGGTTTAAAGTTAACCTTCCAGAAGAGGAGTTCACAGCCCACACCTGCCAAGGCATCGCGGATGAGATCGTATTCGCCCACTGAAGCTCCTCCGGTAGTAACCACAAGATCCGTGTCTTCCAAAGTCTTTAAAGCCTCAATGGTCTCCCCCAAATCATCCTCCACAAAGGGGGCTACCTTCACCTCACATCCCGCTTCCAGGAGAAGGCCTTTGAGGGTATAAGTATTGCTGTTATAGATTTTCCCTGGAGGCAATGGACTGCCCACATCCCGGAGCTCTGAGCCCGTGGACAGAATTCCTACTTTGGGACGGCGATACACTTCAACCGCCTCAACACCTAAGGAAGCTAATAACCCTACGGCGGCAGGAGAAAGGTAGTCCCCTACTTTTAAAACGATATCACCGCATTTTGTTTCTTCCCCTTGATAGACTACATTGGCTTGAGGGGCAACAGGTTGATTGATTCTCACTCGGTCTCCCAGGCGTTCCGTATCTTCCTGTTTTACCACGCAATTCGCACCCTTAGGAAGTGGTGACCCGGTAAAAATCCGGGCACATTCCCCAAGCTGAATTTCCCGCTCAGACCATGTCCCGGCAGGAATCTCACTGACGATATTGAGGGTCAAGGGAGCTTTGTCTGTTGGCTGAGCGCAATAAGCATACCCATCCAAGGGAGAACGATCGAAAGGCGGCATATCCATTGGCGCTTGAACATCAGCTGCTATCACTCGGTTATAGGCCTGTCCTAAACCCACTTTTTCAACCCCAAGGGCCTTTACCCGCTGGAGGACAACCTCCAAGGCCCGTTCCAGAGAAATCATTGTTTCCATAACTTCCACCCCTTTTAGAGATTCCATCCGTGGCATTTTAACCCTTTAACCGCTCAATTTCCACCCTGCCATGCTCACGGTAAATCTCGAGGGATTTATAAGGCTCGTCAATAGTTATGATCTCCTTATCCACAACAATAACTACATTAGCATAACAATAGCCCACTTTTAACCGTTTAGTTCCTGGGAATTGTACGGTCGTAGCAGTAATTCCGGATCCTCCCAGTTCTTTGATTTCAACATTCCCTCCGGAAATAATCCTTCCCCCCCGACAAACCCCTTCGATACTAATGTCCCCGGCGGCTTGAATAATCGAGTTGTAGGTTCCTTTTCTGCAGAAAAAATTACCCGCACACTCAATTAAAGCACCTTGAACATAGTCCACATGACATTCAAGCTTTTCCGGAACATCCAGGGTAATATTACCGATGATTTGTTCTAAAGCCTGACTTACTCGTCCAAGAAGAGGAAGAGCTTGAGGGTCAAGAGGCCCTAAACCGCTTAAAAAATGCTTGGCCGTGCGAACAGAAATGATTAAATCTTGCTGAATCAGTTCATCCTTGGTGGATAAAAGGAATTTTTCAAGTTCGTTAGCCATCTTGGGCAAATCAGGGAACCTGCGTTCAATAATCAATTTGAGACACTGACCCGCCTTCAAATTCCTGCCATGAGGTGAATTAACAAAATCATCCGTAATCATTAAACAAGCTAATAAATCATCATGAAGGGCTTGTAAATCATGAAGAAGCTTGGAGCGGACCACATATCGCGCTCCAACGACCAGCTTGCCCGCCAAAGCATTGCGATAAATGAACAGTCCCTTCTCTGCCCGAATCTCTGCCCGGGAGGTGGAGCCACGAATTTCCACCTTTCCCCCGGAGAAAATATGCAGCCCATCATGGACATCTCCTGAAATAAATACATCCCCCGGAAATTCAATACTGCCCACAGCCAAATCCACATCCTGATTCAGAACATAAGCGGGCTCCACGCCAAAAGTCAGTTCATCCATGCGAAGTGGTAATCCAGGCGCCGTGGCCAGAACTTCCAGCCCATCCTCCGATAATCGGACATTCTTTTTCAGTTTAAATTGAAAATCCTTAGGCCTTGGTGGCGGTATCTCCTGCCCTCTTACATTCTTCCCCGGAACCCCCGGTACACCAGGAATTTTCCTGGCTAAAGCCTGCCCTTCATGAACTAATTTTAACTTTGATGCAAAATAGTCAACCCGCTGTTCTTCTTTGACTTCGGGTTTTTTGCTCTCTAACAAGTCAATCAGCCGCGCGTCAACAGATAAGGTAGGCGGCTTCCCTTGGGCAATGACCACTTCTCCTCTTCCTTGCACCTTAGAAATGCTCTGCCATACCCCCGGCAAAACCCCATAAACGATCCCTTGAGCCAGGAGGTCTCCCTGGAGCTTCGTTTGATCCCAGTATATGCCTTGGGGCTTGCCATCCTGCCAGATCAGGAGGTCCTGCAAGCGAAGGGTAATGCTATCGGGGAGGGTCTCTGGAAGAGCATAGAATCCTGGCTCCAGATGACTCACCTTAGCGACCGCACTCAATCCTTGGTCCCGAACTTCGATCTCCCAAGTCAACTCTCCCTGAAAGAACTTCGGATAAAACTCAAGGATGTCACCGTCATCCACTTTAAAAGCAGTTTCTTGACTTTCGCCTTTATGGTAAAGCATACCCCCTTGGGGAAAAGGCACAACAAATTTGACAGAATCTCCTACTCTGATGAGAAATTTATTGTCTTCTGGTTTCCAGAAGACGGGGCAGACATTCGATGGATAATTATCTGTTATATCCGACATATCCGTCACCTCACTCATCCTTTAAGATTTTTTCCTCACTATCTTTGCGACCTATTCCTGTGTTGAATTATGACCTGATCCCCCTGGTGCTTTGGGTTCTTCAGGTATTCCTGATTGTTCTCCCGAACCTTCTCCTGATTCAACTCCCGGTTTCTTTCCGGATGCATCATCTATACCGTCATCCACGGGCTTCTCAGTCTCATTATCAGGGTTGGTTTCGTGATAATCGGGAGACTCCTGTCCATTCGGATCATTAGCATTTCCCGGCACTTGGGGCAAAGGGGGCTCTTTGCCGGGTTCTTTACTGGGTTCTATAGGTTTAAGCAAGTCGATAATCGTGTCCCCGATGACCTTATCCGTAGTGATGCCCCGAAGAAGATTGCTAACCACCTCTCTCACTTCTTCAGGATCCACATCCCAATAACTGATACCATTCATATCATGGAAACTCCCCGGTAAGGTCTGAGTGTGGATTTCCACATCTTTAAATTTAACAGCGGTCTTGGCAATCTTAAGCATATCTCCTAACTGAAGGTTAGTATTGACTGCTTCATTCAACTGTGGAATAAGCCAAGGCAGCTTGGGCAGGGTGCTCAGCTTGAGCATTTCCCCGGCTACAGCCTTGAGAACAACCTGCTGCCGGGCGGTGCGTGAGATATCTCCTAAGGCATCATTGCGGAAACGTGCGTACTGCAAAGCCTTGGAGCCATCCAATTTCTGAAGACCTTTTTTTAGATTAATATAGCCGTCTTCATCATCTCCGGTCTCATAATACATATTCTTCTCTACATCCACGGTGATTCCGCCTAGAGTATCGATAATTTTCTTGAAACCATTAAAATTCGTTTGAATATAGCCGGAGATAGGTATGCCTACCAGATCGGAAACCACATCCACCAGGTTTTCCAAATCCGTCAAAGGTGCTACCCCATTAATCTTAATATCTTTGTGCCCTGGTATAGAAACACGAGTATCGCGAGGAATGGACAACAAACTGACCCGAGCGCTTTTGGGATCAATCGTAGCCAGTATGATCGTGTCAGTATTGAATGATTTTTCTCCGGGACGCTGATCTGCACCAATTAAAAGGACACTGATACGATTTTTAAGCTCCTCTTCCGTCAGCGCTTGATTACCTGGCAGGGGTTTCGATTTGGACATGCTGAATTCACTGAAGCCAAGAAGGATTCCTCCTACGAGTAGTACCATAACCACTAGGGCTAAACCTAATCTCCTGAAAGCCGATTTTTTGAAAGCAGATTTTTTTCGCACAATATCACTCCACAAGTAGTTAATAAAAAAATCTCATCTTACAACTTATTATACCTTTTATTCGGCATTATTGGACTGATTTTTTCAAATACTTTAATCCCTTGATCCTTGAACAATTGTTTTAACCAGGCTTTGTACTCTTATTTCCTGTCCTTTACTCATAGCAAACACTATCTATTTCCCGACCGAATCTCTAATAATCTTCCCGCAGGCTTTTTAGGATTTCGACACCCGATATAGCATATTATAGCAATATCGTTAAACAGGAGGTACGAGTATTAATGCATTCTAGTCTTCTGCCACTTCAAAATACCAAAGAACAAAAAAACAATCCCAATCAAGGGGCACTCCTCTTCTTTGATACCTTTAAGCGCCAAAAAGAAGTTCAGCACTGTATTTTCTGTAACGCTACATCTCCCTTACAAAATTTCAAAGGAAAAGCTGTCTGTTCCCATTGCTTGCAGAATATTCCTGAATTATTTTCAATACATTCCCATTATGTCACATAATTTACCCTTAGAAAAGTCATTAACAACTTTATGCTTAAATCCGATTAGAATTACATAGGATGTGCATGGAAAAAGGAAGTCCCCAGACTTCCTTTTATACATTACAAATTAAAACTTAAAATGGGTTTTTAAGGTTTGCAGAGCGCGCTCTTTCAATATAACTTTTCCGTGCTCTTCCAGGAAGAGCTTAGCTACATCCACAAGCTCGCCATACTCGTCAAATAAAGCCTCTGCCACTTGTTTTTTCTTACCCGTACCCAGATGACTGACCGTAAGATAATATTCCCCATCAAATTCAAAAAGGCTGGAACGCACACGGGAAAAATCGGGAATACGCTGAACAACAGCTAAAACATCCTCAATATCGGCAAATGCATACACCCACTCCATCACCTTGGAACGACTTGGTCGTTTGTTTTCCTTTTCTTTTGTTGAGGTCTCTGCTGTATCTTCTTGTTTGATTACAGTAATCACGAATTCTTCATTGGATGACGCCGTGGCCTGTATCCAAAAGGGCTGATCTAGGTTAAACTCCACTTCTTCCCTTGCCTGAGAGATTAACTCCCAAAACAGCTGCTCACTTCTTTGCGAACGTTGAAATAAATCTGCCATAGTAATATCTCTGTCGGCAAGTTCGGCAAAGGAGATGAAGATGCGGATTGTATTTTCATTGACTTTTTGAATACGCATAACCCCACCTCTCCTTTCCAGTCTTATCACTAGTTTATTTCTTATGATATCATATTACGACACTTCTGTGTTGCTAAAAGGCGAGAATATTTTGTAGATTTTTACAAGTATTGGGTAGTTCTGCCTGCAGTCTTTGCATTTAATCTAAGGTAATAAGCTTGTATTGACGTGACCCTAAGCCGATCCTTTCTCCGTACTCCAGTTGAACAGACCAATCCACTTCGGGATGAATCACGCGGAACTTGTCTGTCTCATGATGACGCTCACCCAAAACAGAATGGGGATTCCCATGAGCTTGGTTCACAAGGTCAACGGCCGCTTGATCGATAGCTACAGGGTCATTGGAAGCAAGTATACCGATATCCTGAACGATGGGGACATCATTCCAGCTCACGCAATCGCATAAGGGTGAGACATTATTAACAAAGGTAATGAACCCCGTCTTTCCTTCCTTCCCTTTTAAGGCACCCACTGTATATTCTACAATCTTCTCCTGGATCACATCCGGTGTCGTCTTCCAATTGACAGCGATGGCTTTGAAGGTACAGGTAACTGCACATTCCCCACAACCGATACAAAGATTGGCGTCGATCCGGGCTTTGCCTTCGACGGTAATAGCGGAGGCAGGGCACCAGTTTCTGCACTTTCCACAAGCTGTACAGCGCTCCTCATTGACTTTAGGCAGGATATCCGAATGTTGTTGTTGTTTACCGGCCCGGCTGCCCAACCCCATCCCAAGATTTTTCAATGTTCCCCCAAAGCCTGTGGCTTCATGGCCTTTAAAGTGAGAGACAGCAATGAGGGCATCCGCATGGACCGCAGCGCTCCCGATCTTAACCTCTTGAAAATGCTTCAAATTCACAGGTACCGATACATAGTCTTTCCCGTTCAGTCCATCGGCAATCACCAGGGGGGCCCCCACTACAGAATAATCAAAGCCGTTTTCTATGGCTGTTTCCAAATGGTCAACGGCATTGGACCGGGATCCTACATAGAGAGTGTTGGCATCGGTTAAAAATGGGCGGCCTCCTCTTTCTTTAACCTGATCCACGACTCTCCGCATAAACTGTGGTCTGATATAAGCTAAATTACCCCGTTCTCCAAAATGCACCTTGATGGCGACCATGTCATTCTTCTCAATTCCTTGCAAGATTCCTGACCGATTGATTAGCTTTTCGAGTTTAGTCAGCAGGCTTTGACCCTGATTGATTTTCATACTGGTAAAGTAGACTTCAGATATCATAATCCCCCTCCATTCTTTTGACTGGATTCAGCAGCTTTTTTTCATTCTCATCCTCATCGGGCGGAAGGATTTCGCAGGATATCACCTGCATACGATGGGGGAGAAAAGTCACATTCACTCTTTGACCGGTTTTCAGCTCTTGGTATGTATAAGGATCTAAATGGAATACCTCTCTTCCTGAATCCCATTCAATCTCAACATTATAGGGATAAAGGCTGTTGGAAACCATGCTCTTCCCTTGTATCTCCCCCTGCACCTGAACAGGCTTAGCAAACCAATCCGGCTCGCTGGTATTGAAGATGAGAAGATAAGTCCCGAAGATGAGGAGCCACCCTATACCTTTGAACGCCAGCATCCATTTATCCAGGGGTCGTAACGGATTCTGTGCCTTGGCATAGACCTTCCAAGTATATTGAATTAAGATAAATAAGCCCAGCACAAGAATCCCTAAAGCCTCAATCCACGTCGTCTTCCATAAATACTGATAATAATTTACCATTGTTCCCCCTACGACAGAAAGTTCTTCCATTAGAGTTATTATAAATTCTCTTTCATTTAAGGTCAAACAATACTTCTTATCCGATTATTGTCGTGCAAAAAAACCGATCATTGTATATGATCGGTTTTTCACTAGTTAAAGCCTATGAACTTCATATTTTACTCTATATTTTTCTTATCGGACTCTCTCTCTTTCACCTACGACAACTTTATTAATGAAGATATGTACCAGATCAGGATCAAATTGCGTTCCTGCATTGCGTCTCAATTCTTCAATGGCTTTACGTTTTGATAAGGGCTTCCGATAGCTGCGTGAACTGGTCATAGCATCATATGTATCTGCGATGGAGATTATCCTGGTCAGGAAGGGGATTTCTTCCCCTTTTAGTCCTCGGGGATAACCTCTCCCATCCCAGCGCTCATGATGTGCCAGAATAAGCGGTGCTGTGACTTCCATATCCCCAAAAGCACAAAGTATGTCAAAACCTTTCCCGGGGTGGCCTTTGACCTCCACCCATTCCTCTTCATTGAGCTGACCCGGTTTATCAATAATACTGGAATCAATGAAGGCTTTACCAATATCATGAAGGAGAGCCGCTTTTTCCAGCTGGGCAGCTTCTTCTTCACTTAATTCTAAGACTCGCCCCATACTTTGGCATAAGGAGGACACCCGTTGAGAATGTCTTTTTAGGCTGTGATTTTTTGACAGATAACGATTTACAATCCATGGGGTAGACTGACATTCCTCACTTAATTCAATCCACTCTGCTTTCATCCCTTTTCCTCCTTTATGTTCATTTTGAAGGAAAATCTTGCTTATCTCTATCTACGCAAGCATTAAATATTCTTATTTTCACTATTATTATATGTGATAGAAACAACTTTTACAATCTAAAAATTATTGCAAAAATCCTTTGGGTTAAAATCAGCTGTTTTGAAATTGACTAAGCTAGCTTGCCAGGGTACCCCAAATGGGCCTACTGCAATGAGGCTTTGATACGTTCATTTCGTATACTCCAGCATGTAGTCCCGACCTTTATCAAAAGCAAAATCCGACTCTTTTAGATCTTCTAAGCTAGCTTAGTTAATCTCAAACAGCCGAATTTTCAAATGCACGCTCTTGATCGGAGCTGATGTTAGCTTGGCTGATCGGGCAGGACCACGCCGGTGATATCCACCGTCAGATCCGCTTTTTTAGTGTTCAAGGCCTAATCCCTCCAGCTCTTTAGTAAAGGTTTCCCAGCCTACTCTATCCAGGGTATTTCTGAACCGCTCCCTTGGTTTGCCGTAAGTCTGGAAAAATTCAAAGGTTTTGTCGATCACCTGGTAAAGATGCTCCTCGGCAATGACCAGAGGCAGGATGCGCTTACCAATAGCAATCCGGTTGCCGAACAGTCCGCCAAAGAAAAGCAGGAATCCCCGTTCTCCCCCCCAGGCCAAAGTGGGGCAGGACTTGACGCATTTGCCGCAATAGGTGCACAAGTCGCGATCCAGGCTGAGGGCCTTATCTTCCTTCCGAACCTCAATGGCTTTGGCCAGGCAAACCGCCTGGCATAAACCACAATAAATGCACAGGTCCTGCTGCCATCGGGGTCTGACTCCTCCTTTGATACCCAGATCGTTTTCCTCCGCCTTCAGGCAATTATTACCGCAACCTGTTACTCCCAGCTTGAATTTATGGGGAAGTCCTCTGGCAAAATAGCGGTTATCCAACTCCTTAGCCAAGCGGGTGGTGTCGATCAGACCACTGGGACAGATCGCCGCTCCCTGGCAGGCTGTAACCGTCCTGACCCGGGGGCCGGAGGCACCGGGTTCCAGCCCGACGCTCTTCAGCTCGTTTATCACAGCCTCCACGTCTTCTAGCCGGATAAAAGGAATTTCGATACTCTGCCTTGAGGTCATATGGATATAACCCTGCCCGTATTTTTGGGCAACCTCCGTTACTTTCTGCAACTGTCCCGCTGGGATCTGACCGCCCACGATGTGCAGCCGCAGAGCAAAATGGTCCTTTTGGACCTGCTGCATAAAGCCGCCTTTTTTCAGAGCCTTGTAATCAACCTCTGCCACAGCTTACTCCTCCTCGCATAAATTAAACTCTTTTTCTAAAATGATCTCCTCTACTTCTACTACATCTTTTTTGATCAAAATGCTTTTGCCGCCCCGCAGCATGACCGACTACTCTGAAAATGACCCGTGAAAAAGCCGTAGAAACCCTACAAATAATAATCCAAAATAATCTCCTGCTTCTGCAAAAGGCCGCCTACGGCCGCCACAGCCCCCTCCACCTCAAGGCTGGCATCCGGCTGAAAAGAATAGAATGGTGATTCCCCGATGTTGATGACCAGAATCTCACTGGGCTGATTAAGCAGCTTTAATTTTTCCGCTTCATCATCATCCAAATTAAAGACCGTGGTGATAAAGATCTGCCCGGAGTCGGTGAGAATTCTGGCCAGTTCACCTACCTGCCTAATCTCCCGGTCCCTGCTCCAGTCTTTTACTGTCTCTTCCGCCGCCAAACCGTGCAGAAGATTTCTGACCCCTAGATAATAGGCTTTGTAATTAAGCCGGAAGAGAGTTTGTTCCAGGTCCCGGGCTATGGTTTCGATCACTGGGGCATGGTCGGCACTGCCGGAGGTCAGGACGATGAACTTGGCTTTATGTCCATAGACCCCCGCCCGCTGTGCCGGCTGAATCAGCCCTTTTTCCCATTGGGTCTCCCGCTGCCGCACATGCTCCTGCAGACTGCTGCGGTCGTCATCAGCCTGCTCCAGGATAATTCCTCCGCCGGAGATTTCGTAATTATCCACAATCACGAAGCGCCCGGTCTGCTCCATTTCCACCACCGGATCAAAAGCTATAGGCTTGGCGGTCTCAAAAATACATTCCGCCACATCATGCTTTTCCGCCTGATCTTTGAAGGTGTCGATATTCAACTCCGCCGCGTCAATGATGTTGAGGATTTCCACCATCTTCACCCCGATCTTCAGGGTGCCGATTTTCAGCTTATAGGTTTTGTTTTTAATCAGGGGTGCTTTGCCCACCCAAAAGATATTGGCCTTAAAACGGGACCCCACCAGGGGCTGTTTATCCTGGGCTTTGACCATCAATTCCCCAGGTTTGATATAAATCTGGGTCTTGAGAGTCAGCCCCACAGCCTCATCGGCATAGGCCATATCCCGATGAGGGACATTAAATCCTTCTATGCTCTGGATCACGCTTCTTTTCCGGGAGGGGAGAAAGACCACTTCATCCCCTCTGCGGATGGTGCCGCTGAGGATCGTCCCGGCCACAATGCGCCGGTCGTCTCCGGCCGCCGTAAATTTATATATATCCTGAACTGGCATTCGGAAAGGGAGTTCCTGGTTGCCTTTGCGGTTGTTCAGGCTGTCAAGCTGTTCCAGGACGGTCGGCCCTTCATACCACGTAGTGCGCTGGGAGCGAACCGCGATATTGTCTCCGTTAAAGGCGCTGAGGGGAATAAAATTAACCGGCTGGATGTTGAGCTTATGCAAAAATTCACCGAATTCCCGGCGGATAGTCTCAAACGCCTGCCGGTCAAAATCCACCAGATCCATTTTATTGACCAGCACCACCACCTGGCGGATGCCCAGCATAGCCGCAATATGGCCGTGGCGTTTGGAGTTCTCCCGGATTCCTTCCTTGGCGTCGATGACCAGCAGGGCGGCCTCCGCTCGGGAAGCTCCCGTCACCATATTTTTCAGGAATTCGATATGCCCGGGGGCGTCAATGATGATATAGTCCCTTTTGCCGGTTTTAAAAAAACTACGGGCCGTATCGATGGTAATCCCCTGAGCCTGTTCGTCTTTTAAAGCATCCAGTAGAAAGGCATACTCAAAGGGCCGGGCATTCTTGCGGCAATATTCCTGTACCGCTTCCAGCTTGCCCTCGGGAAGGGAACCGGTATCCGCCAGCAGCCTGCCGATCACCGTGCTTTTGCCGTGGTCCACATGGCCTACAATAACGATGTTCATCTGTTCTCTGTTGTCCATCTTACATATACCCGCCTCTCCGCAAGGTTTCCAGCCCGCCCCCGTCATCCTTATCCTGGGCCCGTCCCGACCGTTCGGCGATGTTGGCAAACTTGCCGCTGCGCAGCTCCTCAATAATTTCTTCCACATTGCGGGCCGGGGATTCCACCGGTAAGGTGCAGGGATAACAGCCCAGGGAACGGTAGCGTTTGCCCTGCCCCTGATCAAAATAAAGAGATGTCACCGGGATCTTCTCCTGCTCGATATATTCCCAGACATTCAGCTCCGTCCAGTCCAGAAGGGGATGGATCCGGATATGGGTGCCGGGGGCAAAATCGGTTTTGAACTGATTCCAGAATTCCGGGGGCTGATCCCCTACATCCCAGTCATTTTCCTTATCCCGGGGGGAGAAATACCGCTCTTTGGAACGACTTCCTTCTTCATCCGCCCGTACCCCCACAATCACCCCGGTGTACTTTTCCCGGTTAAGATCGGGCCGATATTTGCCGGTTTCCAGATCCAGAATATAGCGGGGCCACTCCCCGGAAAGGGTATTTTTCAAGGCCTCCGTTTTCAGCGCCTGACAGCAGCTGATCCGGTCCGTTTTCCCGTCCGGAAAAGTCCTGCCCGTGTCCAAGGCCTCTTTGTTCTCCCCGTAAATCATGGTCAGATGCCATTGCCGGGCCAATTCGTCCCGGTAACGGATCATCTCCGGTATTTTATAGTGGGTGTCAATATGCACCAGGGGAATGGGTACATGCCCGAAAAAAGCCTTGCGGGCCAGCCATAACAGGACGGTGCTGTCCTTGCCGATGGACCAGAGCATACAGATATTTTTAAATTCCCGGTAAGCCTCTCTCAGGATATAGACACTCTGAGCCTCCAGTTTATCAAGATGGTTCATGGCTTTTTTTCCTCCTTTGCGACGGGTTCAGGGTCTGATCTAAGGACTGGATGTCCACTGGATGCAGCCCGCATTCCTTTTTTCCCGGCTCTTCCCACCACCATCTTCCGCTGCGTACATCCGCCCCAGGAGCCACCGCCCGGGTACAGGGCTGACAGCCGATGCTGCGGAAACCTTTGTTGTACAGGGAGCTGTAGGGAATGTTTTCCCGGCGGATATAAGCCCAAACCTGCTCTTCGCTCCAGGCGGCCAGAGGATTCACTTTATAGATAGCGTGGTGAGAATCCCATTCCAGCAAATCGATTTCCTGGCGGGTGGGGCTCTGCTCCCTGCGCAGCCCGCAAATCCAGCCATCTACGGTTGATAGGACCCGCTGCAAGGACCTGACTTTTCTCAGCTCACAACATTTTTGGCGCAGTTCGACCCTGTCATAAAAAGCGTTGGGGCCATATTCCGCTAGAAACGGCTCCAGCTCCGAATTCTCCGGCGCGTACACCTCATAATGAAACTCATAGCGACCCATGGTCTCTTCCATCAGATCATAAGTCTGCTGAAAATTCCGGCCTGTATCGATAAAGAAGATCCGGGCCCGGGCATCGATCTTCAGCAGCATCTGGGTCAGCACCTGATCTTCGATGGAAAGGCTGGAAGCAAGAGCAATCCGCGCCGGACCGATTTTTTCCACTACATGGGCCAAAAGCCTGCGGGGATCTTCACCGGCAAAGGCTCGGTTTATTTCATTCAGATCCAAATTATGATCCAGTCTGTCCATTTCATTTCTCCTTCTCTCTTTCTGTATTCCCCCATCCTCAGTCCGCACTGTCTGTGGTAGGGGAGTCTTTACACGAGAAAACCCGCAAGCGTAGCTTAACGCACAGGAGCGAACAATTTTAGCGGAGGGGCGGTAGGGTTAACGAGGCTTTCTTAACGTTGCGAAGCCATGGTTCACATCAGGTATTACCTGGAGGTTTGGCAGAGCTGTTAAGAAAGCGAGTTGACCAGCCCTGGAGCTACTGAGTGAGCGATGTGCGTAAAGCGACACGACCCGGACAACACTTTTCATCCTCTGCTGGTGCCGCCCCGCAGCATGACTGCCTACTGTGAAAGACAATCATAAAGCTGCCCGGCCCTTCACCCGAGAGCCTCCGGTTCCAAATAATGCTCCATCACCAAAGCGGCCGCACCGATGGAGATGGCATTCTCCTCAAAGGCTCCGCCTCGGCTGAACACCAAGTGCCCCCCTTTATCCCAATATCTTTTTCGATTGGCGGCTTCCACACAGACCTCATAGAAGAGCTTGGAATGCAAAATGAGGGGCCCGCTCAGAACCACAAGTCCTGGATTGAGCAACTGGATGAAATTAGCCAAACCCGTACCCATCCGTACAGCGGCATTTTGCAGCACTTGCCGGGCGGTGGTGTCATTCTCCTCAGCCTCCCGGCAGAGCTCCAGATAGGAGACCGGGAGGTCGGCATTGGGATTCCGACGGTCCCTTCCTTGGGCCATTTCCTCTGCAAAGGCTTCCATAATAGCGTAAATCGAGGAGTAGCGCTCAACGCAGCCCTGATTGCCGCAACGACACGGTCTGCCATTTACATCGATCACTATATGGGCAAAGGTATCATCCGCATCGTTGATTGTCCTGACCAGGGTTCCTGAGGAGATGACACCGGTTCGGATTCCCACCCCGCAGTTCAGATAGATCACACTTTTTATCCCTTTGCCTCTTCCGTAACGGGTTTCTGCCAGAACCGCTGCGTTGGCGCCGTTATCGATTATGACCGGCAAGCCCGTTCGTTCTTCCATGATGGCTTTGAGGGGGATATTCTCCCAACCCTGGGCCTCAAAGTTTTCCGGGTTGAGGATGATGCCGCTTTTGCGGTCCAAAGGCCCCACCGTACCGATCCCAACGCCGATCACATATCCGTGCTCCCGCTTTTCCAGAACCCTTCCCACCCAGTCCAGAATCCGGTTCAGGGTGGCTTCCGGGGAAGAGTTTCGGTCCATATCAAAGCGATCTTTCTCCAGAAGCTCCATTTTCAGATTGGTCAGAACAACTTGGGAGTAGAGACGGGAAATATCAATCCCGATCACATAATATCGGCGGGAATTTACATCATAGATGACCGGTTTCCGACCGCCGGTGGACTCACCGGTTTCCGTGCGGACAATGAGATCCGCCTTCTCCAGAGGGAGCATCATCCGGTTCAAGGTGGTAAGTTTTAATCCCGCCACTTTGGCCAGCTGACTTTTAGTCATCGCTCCCTTATGCATGATCAGGCCCAATATCTTTTTAGCTTCCGGACTCAGGCTGCTTAAAAAATCTTTATAAATCAGCACTCCTGTCCTCATCTCTTTTCTCCAGAACTTTTAACCGAATTAGCAACAAGTCCGCAAAAAAATATGGCGGTGCCACCCGCTTTAGATGACACATCTGATGTATGTCATTTGAGATATCAAATAACATAATCTTCAGGAACATACACCTTGAAATCCCGGGGCCGGAGATAGACTTTCTGCTTGGCCTTCAGCTCCAGGCTCCTATAGACCTCTTTGCTGATTTCCACTTCGATATACTCCTCGTTATCCAGGCGCTTCAGTTCCAGGTTGACGATGGGTCCCACCGCCCGGATAAAAAAAATCTCAGCGGCAATAAAGCCTTGTCCTTCATCCTCCAGGCAAATTTCAATATCATGGGGGCGGATATAGCTGACAACATCAGTCGTGCCGGTTCCGGCATGCTCCGGTGCCTCCAGTTGCAGGGAGCCCAGCTCCACTTTGCCGTCGTGCATCCGGCCGTGAAACAAATTGACATTGCCCAAGAAGTTGTAGACAAAGGGATTGGCCGGGTTGTCATAAACCTCTTCCGGGGTTCCGATCTGCTCGATCTTCCCCTCATTAAGAATGACGATGCGGTCGGCCACATCCAGGGCTTCCTCCTGATCGTGGGTCACGAAGACACTGGTGATCGGATATTCATTATGGAGCTTTCTCAGCCAGCGCCGCAGGTCTTTGCGGACTTTAGCATCCAGGGCTCCGAAGGGTTCATCCAGCAATAAAACCTTGGGCTCCACCGCGAGAGCCCGGGCCAAGGCGATTCTTTGGCGCTGACCTCCGGAAAGCTGAGCCGGATAGCGGTTAGCCAGTTCCTCCATCTTCACCAGAGCCAGCAGTTCCTGAACCTTTTGGCGAATCACTTCGTTGCCGGGGCGGAGCTTGGCCGGTCGAACCTTTAAGCCAAAGGCGATATTTTCAAAGACGGTCATGTTTTTAAAAAGGGCATAATGCTGAAACACAAAGCCCACTTTGCGGTCCTGGGTGCTTTTCTCCGTATTGTCCTCTCCGTCAAAAATAATGCTGCCGGTGTTCGGAGGTTCCAGGCCAGCGATAATCCGAAGCAGGGTGGTTTTGCCGGAACCGGAAGGGCCGAGCAGAGCCACCAGCTCTCCAGTATTGATCTTCAGATTGAGTTCGTGCAAAGCCGTAAAAGAATCAAAGGTCTTGCTGACCTGGCAAACTTCGATACTCATGATTTTTCCTCCATCCGTTTGATTTTCCAGCCGGCAATATTTTTCACCAGGAGGTTGATGATGGCGATCACGGTTAACAGGGTGGCTACCGCAAAAGCAGCGGAAAACTGATATTCGTTATACAGGATCTCCACATGGAGGGACATGGTATTGGTCAGTCCCCGGATATGTCCGGAGACCACAGAGACCGCCCCGAATTCCCCGGCCGCTCTGGCTGCCGTCAGAATGATGCCATAAAGCAGAGCCCATTTGATATTGGGCAGGGTAATGCTCAGAAAGGTCTGCCAGCCGCTGGCCCCCAGGGTCAAAGCCGCTTCCTCTTCCGCTGTTCCCTGGGCCTCCATCAGCGGAATCAACTCCCGGGCCACGAAAGGCAGGGTGACAAACAAGGTCGCCAAAATGATCCCAGGGGGGGCAAAAATGATCTTCAGTCCCCAGGCCGTCAAAAACGGAGCCAGCAGGCTATGAGTGGTGCTGAACAGCAGCACGAAGATCAGGCCCGCAACCACGGGGGAAATGGCAAAGGGCAGATCGATCAGGGTTAGGAGCAAATTTTTGCCTTTAAACTGAAACTTAGCCACTGCCCAGGCGGCCACCAAGCCAAAAACTGTATTGACAGGCACCGCGATCCCTACGGTGAGAAGGGTCAGCTGAATGGCTTTCAGGGCCATCGGGTCCTGAATAGCGGCCAGGTAGACCCCCGCTCCCTTTTCAAAAGCCCTGGTGAACACCAGGATCAGGGGCAAAATCAGCATGGTGATAAAAAACAACAAAGCAATGCCGGTCAGCAGCCACTGAATCCCGTCCTTATTACTCTTCATCCTTCTCTCCCCTTATCAGCCTTTATCCCGGTTGCCCGCCCACCACTGAATGAGATTGATCACCAGCAGCATGAGAAAGGAGATCACCAGCATCACGGCGGCGATGGCCGTACCACCGGCATAATCGTATTGTTCCAGCTTGGTCCGGATCAGCAGGGGGGTGATTTCCGTATACATGGGCATATTGCCGGAAATAAAGACCACAGAGCCATATTCCCCCAGAGAGCGGGCAAAAGCCAGGGCGAAGCCGGTGATGACCGCCGGCAGCAGAACCGGTAAAATCACTTTGCGGAAGGTCTGAAACCGGGTAGCTCCCAAACAGGCTGCCGCTTCTTCCACTTCCCGGTCCATGCTCTGCAGAACCGGCTGAACAGTCCTCACTACAAAGGGCAGGCTGATAAAAATCAGGGCGATGGTAATTCCCAAAGGGGTATAGGCGATTTTCAGTCCCAGGGGCTCAAAGAGCCGGCCGATCCAGCCATTAGGGCCATAAAGAGTGGTCAGGGAAATACCGGCCACTGCCGTGGGCAGCGCAAAGGGCAGATCGATCAAGCCATCGACGATTTTCTTGCCCGGAAAGGTATACCGTTCCAGAACCCAGGCCAACAGCAGTCCGAAGATCGCGTTAACTGCGGCCGCCAAAAAGGAAGCGCCGAAGGATACCTTCAGGGAGGCCAGGACTCTGGCTGATAGGACAATCTCCATGAATTTCCCCCAACCCAGCTGAGAGCTGTTCAGGAACACCATGGTGATGGGGATGAAGACCAGGAAGCTGAGATACATCAAAGACAAACCCATGGTGATCCCGAATCCCGGAAGGACGCTGTAGTGTTTCAGACTGAAGCGGGAGAACGATGTCCGCATGGTTTCACCTCATCAAACAGGATGGGCCGGTTCCGGACTCCTGGTCCGGAACCGCCTTAGGCTTATTTTTCTACATAAATTTGATCAAAGACGCCGCCGTCGGCGAAATGCTCCTGCTGGGCTTTGGCCCAGCCACCGAACACATCATCAATCGTGATGAGATTGATTTGTGGGAACTGATCGGCATATTTTTGGGCCACAGCTTCATTTCTGGGTCGGTAGAAGTTCTTGGCGGCGATTTCCTGGCCTTCATCACTGTAGAGATAGTCCAGATAAGCTTCCGCCACTTCCCGGGTGCCTTTCTTGTCTACCACGGAATCCACTACCGTTACCGGCGGCTCAGCCAGGATGCTGAGGGTAGGAACCACAATTTCAAATTTATCCTCCCCGAATTCCCTCAAGGAGAGGAAGGCCTCATTTTCCCAGGCCAGCAGCACGTCACCGATCCCCCGCTCCACAAAGGTTGTGGTGGAGCCCCGGGCCCCTGAATCCAGTACCGGTACGTTTTTATAGAGAGCTTTAATAAATTCTTTGGCTTTTTGAGCATCATTATTATTGTGTTCCAAGGCATAGGCCCAGGCCGCCAGGTAATTCCAACGAGCACCCCCGGAGGTTTTCGGGTTGGGAGTGATCACGGATACTCCCGGCTGCACCAGGTCATTCCAGTCCTTAATGTTTTTAGGGTTGCCCTTCTTCACCAGAAAGACAATGGTGGAGGTGTAGGGCGTCGAATTGTCGGGCAGACGTTTTTGCCATTCCGGATTGAGCAGGCCCTTTTGAGAGTTGATGGAGTCGATATCATAGGCCAGCGCCAAAGTGACCACATCCGCTTCATTGCCGTCAATAACCGTTCTGGCCTGACTGCCCGAGCCGCCATGGGACTGCTGGATGGTCACATCCTGGCCGGTTTTCTCTTTCCAGTACTTGCTGAAAGCCGTATTGTATTCCTGATAAAGCTCACGGGTAGGATCATAGGAGACATTAAGCAGGGACACCGGCGGTTTGCTGCCGGCGGCTGTATCGGCAGGTGTCGCGTTGCCGCCACAGCCGGTCAGAGCAACAATCAACGCCGCAATCAGGACGCCTGTGCCGAATTTTTTCCTGGCCACAGATTTTGCTTTCAGGTTCTCGAATTTTTCCACTTTTACTTCCCCCTTAGATTTACTAATATATAGTATTCCTATAGATTTTGTTAAATTCTAATAGGAACTTTTAACCAAGTCAATAGGTTTTGGAAAAAATATAATAATTTCTATCTATTTACTCGGCTATAAAAGTATAAAAATTCCCTCACCATCTCTTCGTGACGAGCGTTACTCTTTAAACCACTGAGAGCAGCAGTGATTAGTATTAAAGAAAACCCGGCTTCGCTGAGCCTTTAATGCATACCTCCAGTGAGGCGGAGTCGTTGGTTGCCCTTATGCTTAGAAAGTATATAGCGCAAGCTTATACTTTCTGATAGTAAAAAAAAATCAGGTCGCATGATGTACATGCGCCTGATTTTTTTATGCTTGTGTATCTACTTTTCCTAGTGCAGAGAGTATTTTTTTCACGTAATTTTGCGTTTCTTTATAAGGCGGAATCCCGTTGTATTTATCCACCGCTCCTGGACCTGCATTGTAGCCCGCTAGAGCAAAGGCGATATTTCCCTTAAATCTCTCCAACAAATCCTTTAAAAAACGGGTACCCCCATCAAGATTCTGGGCCGGATCAAAAGGATCCGTCACGCCATAAGTCTTTGCCGTACCAGGCATCAGCTGCATTAAACCCATAGCTCCCGCTGAGGACACCGCATTGGGGTTAAAACTGGATTCGGCCATGACCACCTGCCGGATCAGGTTCGTATCAATCCCATGCCGCTGACCTGCTTCCGCGATAAGCTGTTCCATGGCCGGCTGATCAGCACGGTAATCCGAACTCCGCTGAGAACTTAAGGAGTTCACTTGGAGAGAGTTCATTATACCGGAGTAAGGATTATATGCCGAAGTCGAAGAGGTCCATGAATTTTGCCCCATTCCGGTAAGGCTCATGGATGAGAGAAGATTTTCAGATAAAAGAGAATCCTTTCCGGAAAAAAGATTTCCGAGTAACATTGCGGCAAGAAGTTGTGAATTCTCAGTTGACTGAGACCCTTGCTCAGAACCGGACCCTAATTCTTGTCCAGCAAAAGCTTCCAATGCTAATCCTGAGCTGGAGCCGAAGCCATCATTTCCTGAAAGGGCGGACTGGAGCAATGTGGCAAAGAGGAGGGCTTGGGAGCCATCCTTGTTTCCAAACTCACTCCTTGAAGTATCCTGCCAGGCCTGATTCATGCTTTGAAGCTGGTAAAGCAGCAATAGTTCTGCCGTATTCACTGATTATCCCCTCCTGATATCAAACGAGCTTAGCAATTCCCTCAAGCTCATCTTTGTCTAAAATCTTGTCAGGAATCAACACCATGATAATACGGTCGGGAAGATTCACGATACCGCCAATAAATGGAGCTGTCACTAAGGGAGGCGGCGGTGCTATATTGTCTAAGATACGAACCTCTCTCACCTGGTCGACCGCAAATCCCACCAGCTCGCCATTAACTTCTGTAATCAAGGCAAAGTCTTCCTTGGCGGCTTCCGCGTCCTTGGCAACGGTCCGGCTCTTTTCCACACCAAAACGAACATGTAAATCAATCAATGGAATCGCCGACCCCCGCAGATTGATTAATCCCTTGACACAGTCGGGTGCCTTGGGAATCGGGCGAATATCCCCCAACCGGGTAATTTCTCTGACGATCTCAATGGGCATTCCATACTCTTCCTGGCCTAGTCCGAATATGACCACTTGATTTCCCATGATAGCCACTTCCTCACTTTATACAATTCTACCAATTTCATTAACAGCCTTTTCTAAAGTTGCATCATGGGTTTGGATCACCTTTTGATTGGCTTCATAGGCTCTCATTACCGTGATCATCTTAACCATTTGGCTTGGCAAATTCACATTGGAGCCCTCCAGAGTACCCTGAAGCACGGCCTCATTACCGGCAAACTCTTGTACCGGCTGATTAGAGGCATACAGGGACTGCCCTTCACGAAGAAGGCCGACCGCCGGGACTTGCACCAATCGCAAGCGATCTATAGTGACTCCCTGATCGGTAATTCTCCCCTGAGCATCCACTTGGAAATCCTTACTTAACGGTCCAATAGGTCCCTCTTCACCAAGAACAGGATAGCCATCGGCTGTTTGCAGAATTCCTTCAGAATTCAGTTGCAGCTGTCCATTACGGGTATAGCGCTCACCGTTAGGGGTATCCACCACCAAGAAAGCTTCCTCCGAAATGATGGCCAGATCTGTAGGGATGCCCGTAGTTTGCAGAACTCCCTGAACATTCATCCTAGTAACCTGATCGACGACAACCCCGGTACCTATACCACCGATTAGTGTATTGCCCGGGATTTCGTTTTGCGTGCTTGTTCTCATCATAAGCATTTCGGGAAAGGCTTTATTGCTGGACTCCTCCCTTTTATAACCCGGAGTCCTGATATTTGCGACGTTATCCGCGATAATCTCGCTTTGGGTTTGAGCAGCAAGCATTCCCGCTGCCCCTGTATATAATCCTTTAATCATGGATCGTCACCTTCATCATCTTTCTATAGCACAAATCGTTTTACTTTTGGGTGATCACGGTACGCAGATGGGACAATTGAGCAGAAATTGCCCGGGTGACGGAATTATAATAAATCCCATTTTCAGCCACATTGACCATTTCCTTATCGATATCCACATTATTGCCGTCGTTTCGATAGGTCGTTCCTTGATCTTGCACAACCCCACTGGAATTAAATCCAGGTTTTTGGAGATGGCGCTCTGATGTCACTTTAAGGGGAAGTTCCTCTCCAGTCTGACCCATAGCTTCGCCAAGAAGCAGGTCAAAATCCACATCAGAACGTTTAAAATCCGGGGTATCCACATTGGCAACATTATTCGCCAGGACTTTATACCTCAGACTGGACGCATCAAGGCTCTTTTCCAAAATACTCATAACCGGTGTATTCAACCAATCCGACATCTAATTTACCTCCTTAAGGAGTTAGCCATGCTCCACATTTGGTCCCCGTTGGTAATCATACGAGCATTGAGCTGATAGGCTCTCTGCACCTGGATCATCTCCGTCATGGCTGAAGCAAGGTTCACATTGGATTGCTCCAAGGATTGGGTCTTGAGCTTACCCAAGGTCCGTTCTTCCACTTGGCTGCCCGGCGCACCAACCAATTCGTCCCCGGTCACCCCGGCCGCGTCGGGAGCAAAATAGAGATTATCCCCGTCCCTGACTAACCCTTCCGGATTAGCAAAGGTAATTATATTGATTTGTCCAAGGATCTCCCGGTTGCCATCGATGGTGGCACTAAGAACGCCCTCCGTGCTGATCTGGATGTCTTCAGCCCCTTCCGGAACGGCAAAGGCTGTGGGTAAAATATCTCCATTCCAATCCAAGGGACGGCCCAATTCATCCATATCAATCGGCCCTACCGGATACCCTTCTCCTTCCGGGTCATTGACCACAACCCGACCCAACACTCTTTCCTCTTCATCGATAAATCCCGTGATATTGCCTGTCTCATCAACATACAAATCCATAGCGTCGGCTGGAATCTTTACTTCCAAAATATAGCCGTCGGAATTAACCAATTTGCCTTGACCGTCCAGCTCAAAGTTTCCCACCCGGGTATAGCGGCTCTCCCCATTAGCTGTCCGCACAGGGAAGAAGCCTTCCCCGTCAATAGCCAGATCAAAGGGGTTCTCCGTCTCCCGGATGATTCCCTGCCGATAATCCGTACTTATAGCCGGATAAATCACACCGGCCCCCACATCGATCCGCTCTCCCACAGGCTGTCCGTTAAATTCACGTTCAGCCGGCCGCATTTCCGCAGCCAAAGCTTCGGCGAAATTCACCCGCTGAGCCTTATATCCCGGCGTATTGACATTAGCCATATTATTGCCCAGTATATCCAAAGCTGTCTGCTGAGCCCGGACCCCGGTAGCCGCCGTATTCAAAATGCGCAAATCCTGCGCCTCCTCTCAGAAAAGAAATGCCGAAAAGGACTTGGGTATAAGGCTTTACCCTTATACCTAAGTCCTAGGCGTATGATTAGCGTTTAAGGTCGATCAGTTCCTGAAGCAGGGAATCGGATACGGTGATTACCCGGGAATTGGCCTGGAATCCCCGCTGGGTGACGATCATATCTGTAAACTCCTGAGAGAGATCCACATTGGACATCTCTACGGAATTGGGGATAATATTTCCCCGTCCCGCTGTTCCGGCAGCACCGATGTCTGCTATACCGGAGTTGTTGGTAGCCGAATAGAAATTGTTACCTACGTTCTGCAAGCCAGCGTCATTGGCAAAGTTAGCAATGGCCAGCTGACCGATACGACGGGACGCAGATCCTTTGCCATTGCTGTATATCCCGGTAATAATACCGTTGCCATCTATAGTGACTTCATCTAATTTTGCCCGGAGTCTCCCATCTACACCGGTAATCGCAACACCGGCAGATGGCGGAGCCGCATTCAAGGTTATTGTTCCCGTTTTTGGATCAAAGGAGCCTCCTGTTATCGCACCTAGTGTAGCACCGACTAAGTCCGGATTCTCATAAACATAAACATTTCCCTTTTGCACAAAATCCCCCGGCGTAAGGGTAAGCTTATCATAGTCAATGTTGGTAATACTAACAACGGGAGGCGTCCCAGTACCCGTCGGAGCCGCAGTAAAGGTTATTTTTCCCGTCGTAGGATCAAGAGTTCCACCAGTGGGAACTGTTGCTGAAGCACCGATTAATGCCGGATTGACATATTCATAGTTGCTTCCGTTCTGCACAAAATCTCCGAGATTAATATCAATCTTTTTCCCCTCAGGTTCAGGAGGGTATGAGCCTATATTGAACCTTAAGGGTGTCAAAGGTGTGCTTCCCCATTCGAGAACCTCCCTGTCATTAGCTCCCCACATTTGGCCCAAAACGAAAGCTCCTGTCCCCGGATCAATAAGGTAGCCATTTTGATCCTGAGAGAAAGCACCGGCCCGGCCATAAACGATCTGTCCTGCATTCCTAAAGACAAAGAAGCCTCTTCCTTGGATCATGGCATCCGTACTTTTGCCTGTGTTCTGTGAGCTTCCGGGAGTCATGATCTGGTCGATGGAACTCACCATGGAACCCAGGCCGATCTGGGCGGGGTTAGTTCCCCCTTGATTCGCTGAGGGAGAGCCGGCACCCTTCATGGTTTGGCTCAGCATGGTGGAGAAGGTGACACGGCTGCGCTTAAAGCCTGTGGTATTGACATTGGCAATGTTATTGCCGATCACGTCCATTTTTATCTGGTGGTTTTTTAAACCTGAGATAGCTGAATACAAAGAACGTAGCATCGAGGTATTCCCCCATTTCTTTTATTTAAACTTTTTCGTTCCATTGATATCCGCGTTAATCTTTGGGAATATCATCCTTAGAAGTATCATCCGCTTCTTTATCCGGATCAGGCACAGGATCCTTCTCCTTAGGGTCCGTCACAAAGGTGATTTCGTTCATCTCTACGGCAGCCTTACTCCCATCCTCTAAACGCAGTATCAACTGAGGATTGCCATTCAGCCATTGAACGGATTCGACGATCCCATTCACAAAGCCGGTTCCTTCAAGATTCATTCCCTCTACATGCTTGCCGATTAAAGCGGCTCCTTGACTGAGCAAAGAATTCTGAAACAATGCCGTAAAGCCAGCGGTCAGATTTTCCATAGTTTTGGACATATTATTCATTTGCTCCAGTGAACTAAACTGAGCCATCTGGGTAATCATATCTTTGTTATCCATAGGCGAAAGAGGATCCTGGTTCGTTAGTTCAGCAACCAACAGCTTTAGAAAATCATCCTTACCCAGAACATCTTTTGTAGCGTTAGAGACTGCATTGCTTTGCTTGGATTCTGAGGTGGAGGAGTATTTACTATAACCCTTATAATTTGTATCTACTGTATTCCCCATAGTTCCCTCCTAGGCCTTGATATTAATCCGATTAGCGCCTGGGATCACTTCATCATTACCCAGTATTCTCTCAAGCTCTTCACTATTAAGCGACTCTAAAGTGTCATCCCCGCTCTCCTGAGAGCGGCCTGAACCTTCCCGGCCCTGATGCTCCTGAGCACCTTCTTTTTGCTCTCCCAAGCCCATCTCCATCTGTCCGCATTGGATGCCTAGCTGAGTCAGATTGTCTCTCAGTTCAGACAGATTCTGCTGGAGGATCTGTCCTGTTCCCCCATCCGAAGCCACCATGCGCAGATGAACTTGTCCCTCATCCCAACTCATGGAGATATTAATTGCTCCTAAATGGGCAGGGTGCAATTGGATGGTCAATTCGCGAAGTTGGGGACGAGCCAGATAAGCCTTGTCAAAGATGTCTCGAGCCACTTGGGCCCATATGGGCTGATTGCTCTTGTCGGCAACTTTCCCTTGAACTTGAGCGATATCTTTGGCTTGATGGGTTAGATTGCCTGCCGCAACATCTTGAATGGTAGATTTATTCGCCTTGCTCAATTCCGCAGGACGTTCATTTTCTTGAAGCCCTTTAGTAACTCTCTCTTTTAAAAGGAGGGATTCGCCTTCTGCCGGCTTTTCTTCCAGTACGCCATGCATTGCTGTGTTCTTTGCTTCATCTTGTTTTAGAAGCGTACTAATTTCCGGGTTCTTCCCTGCCCCTTCAAGTCCATTACCTGTCCTATGCTTAACCAGATTCTCATCCGATCCTGTCTCACCGGAACCGGGCTTTGACTTACCTAATAAGGCTGCAAGCAATGTGCCCTGATTAACCTCGACAGCGCTATGCTCTTGTGTCTTTGCCGAATCCGTCATTGCGGTACCGGTCATTGCCTTTGTTGCTTGTGCTTCTTCATCCATAGGGATAAATAAACCACTGTTATAGCGTTGCACAGCAATTTCCGATTTCTGCTGATCTAAAGGATTAAACTCCGCCTGATTCGGTGATTTAATCCTCATTTCCCCTGACATTTCTTTAAGTAAATTGGATATCACGTTTTTATATAAATCCAACTCCGACTGGGGGGAAGCCTTCCCCTGAGGCTGTTCTGTCATCCCTGACAGCTGTACATCCTCTACTATGCCTGAAGAATTTGATGAGGGCGTTTGACTCCGTAGGGCATCGAGCTGAGTCAGAAGAATCTTCAGTTGCTCCGAATCGGCTCCCTGTTCCCCTTCCCCTTGGAAACCTCCGTTTCCTTGAAGTATCCCCATAAGTCCTTGTAACCCATCCAAACCCAATAAGGCGTGACGTCCGGAATTGGCATCCTTGCCTGCCGGTTCATTACTCTGGTTGCCAGAGTCTTGTCCCTGTCCAATTTGGTTAAGCCAACCGCCAAAGATTGCTGCAAACATCATCGCAGCTGAGTCTGCACCTGGCAGTGAACTACCTGTGAAGGAAGCTCCATCTTCAGTGCTTGTGATGGCTCCCCTCGTGGATAGGGCATTAATTCCTGTCATGGCATCACCTCCACTATACTGAATCTATATAGGTTATCGACAAAAGTTCCTCGGAACTTTAGGTTAGAACAAATTCTTTTTTTGGCGACTGAGGCGTCCCCTTAAGCGTAGTATAGCTTGGGAATGAAGCTGAGATATTCTTGATTCCGAAAGCTTCATAATGACTGCGATTTCTTTCAGGGTGAGATCCTCCTGATAATACAAGGCCACGACAAGCTTTTCCTTCTCAGGGAGCTTTTCGACGGCGTCAGCCAGTATCTTTTTTTGTTCATTGAGTTCGACTTCCTGGAAGGCTTCCTGGGCTATGGGGTCCGTCAATTGTGTCCTGGGGGTATGGACTTCTCCTTCTTCACCAACAGCCACTTCATCAAGCGAAGTCAAGGTCAGCATTTGCCCTTGATGCACAGCGACTTCCAAATCCCGCAGATCCATCTTCAGTAAGGCCGCCACCTCTTCGTTGCGGGCAGGACGACCATGCTGTGCTTCCACTTCAGTAAAAGCATCCTGGATGCGTTTAATTTTCTGCCGAGCTGAATGAGGTACCCAGTCCATAGTCCGCAAACCATCGATAATAGCTCCCCGGATTCTCAGGGTAGCATAGGTTTCAAATTTCACTCCCCGGACGGGGTCAAACCGATCTAAAGCATCCAGCAATCCAAACACACCATAGCCGATTAAATCGTCTTCATCCACATGTTGAGGTAAGGAAATAGCCAACCGACCGGCGATACGCTTGACTAGCGACAAATACATTTCGATTTGCTCGGTTCTCCATGATCCTCGATTGGCCGCTTCATAAGGATTCGACATCTTGTTGGCCCCCCTCCCTTACAATCATCTACTCTCCCCAACCCATTCTTCTCACTATTTCTGCCTGCTTCTCAACACTGGGCTCCCCTTCAGCAAATTCCTGATTCAATTGACCGGCTCTGGCAGGGGGAATTTGGCCGCTTTTCGTATAGAGAGCCTGTTCAGGACCCATTCCTTCTAAATTCCGGGCCTCTTGCTCCAGGTCGCCCAAATCCAAGTCATCTTCCTGTCCTACGGCAATGTCTAAAAGGCCGCCCAACTTACCCGGATCCATTTCAATGCCGGTCTTTTCAAAAATCGTTATGCTGGCTATACTGATGCCATAAATAAGGGTAAAGCCAATAATGGCACTGAGGACAACGTGGATAAGGCTTTCCCCTGTATAGAAACTAATCAGTGCTAAGACAGCTGAAACGACAAGTGCAAAATACCATGCCCAGAGACGTAATTTATCCATCATCTACTAAATCACCTTTTCGCCGTGGTTAATGGTCCGAACCTTAAGGTCCCCTGTGCCGACATCAAAATGAATGGTCCGTCCAAAACTTCCCCCCACATCAGAGACAAGGAGAGGGATCCCCAGGCGCTTTAACTCTATAATCACTTGTTCAGCATTACGATCCCCGATCTTTAAGACAGGAGGCTTCCCTGGGAAGGAAAACATTTGAGCGCCTCCGGCCATTTTGGCACGCAGGCGTGATTTAGAGGCACCTAGACGGAGAATCTCCGTTACCAGAACGTCCATAGCTGTATCAGCATATTTGGCAGGATTTCCGCCATTGGCACTCCCAGCAGTGGGCAGCATAATATGCGCCATGCCCCCCACCTTTTGAATGGGGTCATGAATGCATATACCAATACAAGAACCTAATCCTGCTGTCATTAAAATATTAGGTGCTTTTGTCGTTTTTAAATCAGCCATTCCAACACTAATTACATTGCTCATAGTCCCAAAGCTCCCAGCAACTTTCTCAACGATCCCTCATCTGGTAAGAAAACGAACTTTCCTTCAATTTGCGGTATTCCGGAAAGCTGAGTATTAATAAAGAGAACCGTATCCTCAAGTATTCCGTCTTCCAGAAGAATCGCATCAAAAATCGCCCCCACCATATCCACTGCTAAGGCAGGTACCGAAGGCAGAAGGGGGATTCCCGAAAATTCAGTTATGGCGATGAGGAAGGAGCTCACCATAATATTCCCTATCTCTTTAAGGGCAGATTGAGCCATCTCATTATCAAAGAGATTAAAGGGTTCATTGGAACCGAATAAGGCTTGTACCAATATTTCAGCGCTTTCCAAGGGAAAGAAAAACACCGCTTTACCAGGGGCATCCCCTTCGACCTTAACGTAGATAACAGCTTGAGGAATCTCCAGATGACCGATCACCGTGGGAGCATTCTCAAATTCTATCGCTCTAACCTCAGGAATGGACATTTCAATTCGGCGGTTGAGCATGGTGGATAATGCTGTAGCAGCATGTCCGGAGCCAATATTTCCAATCTCACGCAATGCATCCAATTGCATTTGATCGATTTCCATAATTTAGATCAATCCTTTCTTACGCAGGTCTCTTTGAATATCAAAAACACATCGTATGATGCGATCGCGATCTCGTTCGGAAATTTGATAGAAATCTACGGACACGGAAAAGAACTTGGTATCTTCGATAGCCTCCATCCGACATACCCGACCCGGAGTCCCTATAGTACCAAAGGGAAATTCAAGATAGGCATAGAGGATGGTGCCTTTCTCCAACTTGACCTTGGATTGGAAACGCATTCCTCCACCGCTTAGATCCAACATACTCCCCTTTTGTATATCCCCTAAACCTTCTTTTTCCACCACTTGATAGGTTATGGGAAAAAAGGCAGGAATTCGAACATAGTTCCTCCTTTGGACCCTTTTAATACTTTCCGGCATCTTCAGGACAAACACCGGTATGGGTACCGCGATACGCTGAAGAATAGAGGAATTGAAAGAGTATGAAGCCACTTCATCCCAAAAGGTAACTTCTACAAGAGTACCCTCTTGCAGGGGAATGATCATTCCTTGCTGATGGGGTGCATATACGGATATGCGTGTTTTGCCGACTTCATCGATATGTGTTTTGTAATTCCCCTGATAGTCGCCCTCTGGAACGTGCAACTCAATTGCTAATCCGGAAACTAATTTATCGAGATATTGCACTGTCCTCACCCCCTAAGCAAAATTGTGAAAGCAGAATATTTAAAAAGTCCGTAAAAGATTGGTCAAAAAGCCACGAATTCCCCCCGCTTGTCTCGGTGGACTAAGATAAAGTCCCGACACCGAGCTGGCAATCCATTGGATACATTGATAGGCCGTACTTCGAGGATAGGAGACCCCGATGGGTTCTTGTTTCATAATGGCTCTGCCCACGGACATATCCTCATAGACCCATCCTAACAAATTGACCGAAGCATTCAGGAACCGTTTCGCAGCACTTTCCAGGCGCTCATAGGTGTCCTTAGCATCCGACTCCTTTTGTACCCGATTCACTACCACATTGACAGTGAAATTATCCTTAACCTTCTGCAAAGCCTTCAGCAGACCGTATGCATCGGTTAAAGAGGTTGGCTCTGGAGTGGTGATCAAGATGATATCATCCGCCGCCCTCAGGAAATTGAGTACAGTATATCCTAAACCTGCGCCTGTATCGATGATAATAATATCAGCCAAGCCTTCTAAGCGTCCCAGATTTCTAACTACCTCTTCCAACCGATCCCTCTCAATGTTAGCCAGATCCTGGACCCCTGAGCCCCCCGGTAATATTCCTATCCCTTTAGGGCCATAGATAAGGATTTCCTCAATATCCTTTTCACCATTGAGAAGATGCTCAAAAGTATAACGGGGAGTAACGCCACAAGCTATATCCAGGTTCGCAAGTCCCAGATCACCATCCAAAAGGATGACCCGATAGCCTAAATCGATTAATGCCAAGCCCAAATTCACACTGAAATTGGTCTTCCCTACTCCACCCTTGCCGCTGGTCACTGCAAATACACGAAGACCTTGTTGGGAATTCGGGTTCGAGGTAGAGTTCGATTTATGTCGAGAGGCGATACGCTTCAATACTTTTGCCTGGTCATTCACGTCGATCCCCCTCCCCCAGAATATACCGAGTCAGACGCTCTGGGGTCGCAACTTCTATATCATCAGGAACATTTTGCCCATTGGTAATATATGCAACAGGCAGGTCTGTTCTTTCCAAAAGATTAAGAATGGTCCCCCCGCTGATTGTTTCATCCATCTTGGTAAAAATCAGATGAGTCGTCAACGCTTCGAAGCGTTCGTAAATCTTGGCCAGATCCGGAGCCTGAGTGGCGGCACTCATGACGAGCATGGTTAATTCCGGCTGAGCCTTCTCTAGAAACGCTTTCAATTCAGACATATGAAGATCATGATGAGGACTACGCCCCGCCGTATCAATAAAAATAAGTTCCTTATCCTCATGGCGTTGGATGGCTTCCCGCAGTCCGGAGGGAGTCATGACCACCTCTACAGGTACCCCAATAATCTCCCCAAAGGTTTTCAGCTGCTCCACGGCAGCGACCCGATAGGTATCTGCAGTGATCAGAGCAACTCGCCGTTTATCCACGATACTAAAGCCCGCCGCTAGTTTTCCGATGGTGGTGGTTTTTCCTACCCCTGTGGGTCCGACTAAGGCAACTATCCGTGGTTTACGGACTCCTGGCTGAATAGCCGCCGTATTTCCGCAAATCTGACGCACGGCTTCTTTTATACAGGATCTGACCCGATGGTCCTCCACCCAGTCTTCTTCACGGACATTTTGCTGGACTGAGCGAAGAAGTCTCTTGATTAACTTTGGGTTTATTCCCCGCTCTTTGAGCATATCGGCCCATTTTTGCAGGGGTACGGGCCATACTCCCTGTTCACCATCCAAACCTTCAATTTGGCGGTTCATGCTCTCCAGTAATTTACGCATGGATTGAAGTTCTACTTCTAAGGTGTTGACTTCTCCATTTTTGAGAGTGCTTACCTCAACTCTGGGAGTTCTTTCCGTAGGAATGCTCTCGACGAACCGATGTGGGTAAATCTCTTTTTCCTCATTATGCGCCAAAGGGGCTTCTTTCCGGACTGTATATGGATTCGACGGGTATAAAGATTTCACAGGAACTTGTTTTTTGTTCACAGGTTCCTCTTCAATGGCAGCCATAACTTCCACTTTGGGCTTACCGAAAAGCCCTAACAACCCGCCTTCCTTGAATTGCCGTGTCTGAAGGATGACAGCATCGGCTCCCAATTCCTTCTTCACCTTGCCCATGGTCTCGGCCACTGTATCTCCAACAAATCGTTTAACTCGCATTTCCAGTCGTCACCATCCCTACTGCCTGAACTTGTACACCATGAACAAGCTCGTTATAAGATAAAACAATGAGCTGTGGTAACTGACGCTCCGTAACCCGTTTTAGATTAATCCTCACGACCGGAGCACAGACCAAGATAGGGTTATATCCTTTAAAGGCCATTTTTTCTATTTCCCGGACTAAGGATTGCATAAGTTCCTGCAACACACGAGGATCCAGAGTCAGATAGCTCCCGAAATCCGAAGGCTGAATACTATCCAGAATCTGCTGTTCCAGCTTCGGCTCCAGGGTAAGCACCGGCAATTGTTTGTCCATTCCCAGGAGAGGCTGGACAATTTGTCGGGCTAAGGACTGACGAACATACTCAGTTAAGCGATCCAAATCCTTTGTGGATGAGGCATAATCGGCTAAAGTCTCCAGGACGGTCACCATATCCCGGACGGAAACCCGTTCTCTCAGCAAATTTGAGAGGATCTTCTGTAAATGTCCCAGATTCAAATGCTCCATAGCATCATCCACCGCAGCCGGTGCTTGCTCACGAGCATGATCCAGAAGGGTTTTGACATCCTGACGGCTTAAGATTTCCCAGGCATTGCTCTTAATGACTTCTGTCAAATGAGTCGCTAAGACTGTAGGAGCATCCACCACAGTCCCGCCATTCATCTCCACTTCTTCTCTATAAACGGCATTAATCCACTTGGCGTCCAGCCCAAAGGCAGGCTCCTTTGTGGGTATGCCCGGAATAGTATCATCTCCCAGGCCGCTGCTCATGGCAAGATAGTGATCGGCCAAAATTTCTCCCCCGGCCACCTCGGCACCGCGAATTTTAATTGAATACTGATTGGGTTGCAGGTTCATATTATCCCGGACGCGAATTACCGGAACGATAAAGCCCAGTTCGCTGGCCACCTGTCTCCGGATCAAGACGATACGGTCTAAGAGATCGCCCCCTTGCTGGACATCAACTAAGGCGATAAGGGCATATCCCAGTTCCAGCTCCATATTATCCACATTTAAAAGGTTAAGGACATTCTCCGGCTTTTTACTTTCTTCAATAGCTGTTTCCCGCGCCGCCGCGGACTCTTCCACCACTGCTTTTTGACTGCCTTTATCCATAACCCTTCCCAGCACCACAAGAACAATGGCAACAATAAGTAAGGGCAAGAGAGGAAGTCCAAATAGAGCGAGGATTAAGGCTACCCCTGCGGTTATGTAGAGAGCTTTCGGGGTGTGAAAAAGTTGTCGGGAGAGGTCCTCACCTAAGTTGGTTTCTGAAGCTGCCCGAGTGACCACCAAACCTGTGGCTGTAGACATCAAAAGGGCTGGAATTTGTGTTACAAGTCCATCCCCAATGGTCAAAAGAGTATAGGTATGCAAGGCTTCCATCATGTCCATGTCCCGTATAACGACCCCGGTAACAAATCCTCCGATAATATTAATAAAGAGGATGATAATGGCAGCGATGGCATCTCCTTTGACGAACTTACTGGCTCCATCCATGGCCCCATAAAAATCAGCTTCAGCTTGAATCTTCTTGCGGCGGTCTCGGGCTTGCACTTCGGTAATCATCCCTGCATTCAGGTCGGCATCAATGCTCATTTGCTTCCCCGGCATTGCATCCAAGGTGAAGCGGGCCCCTACTTCAGATACCCGTTCCGAACCCTTGGTAATAACAATGAAGTTCACGACGACCAAAATGGCAAAGATGATAAAGCCGACCACAGCGCTGCCTTTGACGACAAACTCGCCGAACTGCTGAATGACTTCACCGGCATGACCATTTGAGAGAATTAAGCGGGTGGTGGACACATTAAGGGAGAGACGAAACAGGGTTAAAATCAGAATCAAGGAAGGAAGCACCGAAAATTCCAAAGGGTCTTTGGTAAAGACCGCAATCATCAAAGTAAGTACGGCGGCAGAAATGCTAATGGTCAATAGAATATCTAACATCAGTGGAGGAATGGGTACAACCATCATGACAACAATGGAGACGATGAAAATAGCTGCGAGGACGTCAATGTTGCTGTACCAGCGGCGGCTTACGTTTGTGGCCATGAGTGGATTCCTCCTTTCTTACCCGGTATATTTCTTGCGCTTAAGCCGGTACACGAAGGCGAGGACCTCCGCCACGGCTTTATAGAGATCCGCAGGCACAGCCTGACCTATTTCCGCTTGCGCGAAAAGGGCCCGGGCCAGCGGCTTATTTTCCATCGTTACAATCCCATATTCCTTGGCCAGCTGCTTAATCCGTTGGGCGATTTCGTCGGCACCTTTGGCCACCACGACCGGGGCCGAACTTTCTTTGGGGTCATAACGCAGGGCTACAGCATAGTGAGTGGGGTTGGTCACCACCACATCGGCAGTTTTTAAATCCTGCATCATACGGCGCATGGACATGGCCCTTTGTTTTCTTTTAATCTCCCCTTTAAGCTGAGGATTCCCTTCCGTTTGCTTATATTCCTGCTTCAACTCTTCGTGGGACATCTTAAGATTTTTCTCATAATCCCACCACTGATAGAGAAAATCGATGGCCGCAATGATGAAGAAGGATAAGGCGATTTTCCAGCCCAGGTTGATGATTAATCCGCCGATAAAGACTGCCCCTTGGCCTACTGTGAAACGAGCCATTGTCGGAAAGACTTCGAAATTATCCCGGATGGTGGCGTAGAGGAAATAGCCTATAAAAATGACTTTGAGCAGGGACTTGAGAAGTTCCACCCAGGCTTTCACCCCAAACATCCGTTTAGCGCCGCTAATCGGGCTAATTCGGCTCAATTGGGGCTTTAAGGGCTCCACGGTAAAAAGGGAGCGCACCTGAAGGTAATTGGCGCCGGTGGCGACGACAGCACCCACCACTAACAAAGGAGCTACAATCTGAATACCCAGCCAGAGAAGATCCACCATCAGGCTGGAAATGGAGCGGGCCGTCCATTCAGTAGAGAGCCCATAGACATAAGGAAAGATTTGGGTAACCTTTTCCACCATGGTGGGTACATAGTACTTTAACAGCCCAATAAAGCTGACCAGCATGAGTGCGGAAACCATTTCCGTACTCTTAAAGACCTGGCCTTTCTTACGTGCTTCCTGCCTTCGCCTGGGCGTGGCCTGAAACGTTTTTTCACTCATGTTCCCTGCCACCCTTTATACAACTCTAAGAGCCAGGTCATGGCCCGCCCAAAGAGCATGTTGACTGTTTCTCCAAAAAAGCCGATTCCCAAAAAAAGAATGATAAAACCAAAGATGATTTTTACCGGAAAGATGACCGTAAAAATATTCATCTGGGGCACAGTGCGCATCAAGAGTCCCACACCGATATCCGTCAGAACCAACGCACCTATGACGGGGAGAGCCAGTTGCACCGACAAGGTGAAGATTTCCCGAATGAGAAAGATATAATAATTAAGTCCTTGAGGGAGAGCCCCCGGATTAATAGGGACATAAGTATAGCTCTTGACCATGGCCGCAATAAGATAATGGTGGGAGTTGGTGGCAAGGAGCAGCATAATGGCCAAAATCATTTGAAAATTACCCATCATAGCGCTTTGCACACCAAAAATCGGGTCGATGGCTCCGCTCATATTAAAGCCCATCTGCATGTCAATCAATTGACCTGCTCCTTCTAACACGGCAGTAATGGCATAAATGACAAAACCGATCACAAGGCCAACCACAATCTCCTTGATTAATAGTGCCGCATAGGGCAGTGTTTCGCTGGGAATCTGCGGTCCGCCGGCCATGATGATCGGATAGAGGATGAGCGAAATACTTACCGCCAAGCCCAACTTGACCATGGCAGGAACCCCGCGGGCTCCAAACACCGGGGCCAGCATAATCATGCCCGCCCAACGTGAGAGAATAAGGAGGAACAACGTGAGATTCCATTGCAAAAATTCTGCTAAGCCCATGTCACTCCTCCGAGATGATTAATATTTACCAAAAATAGCCAGATCATTAAAGAGATTGGTAGTAAAACCTGTAATCACATTAAGCATCCACGGGCCCAATAAAAGCATGACAAGAGCGATGGCCAGGATTTTGGGAATAAAGGTGAGGGTCTGCTCTTGAATCTGAGTCATGGCCTGAAACACACTGACCATTAAACCCACAAGCAAGCTCACACCCAGTACAGGACCCCCAATCATCAAGGCTGTCATCAAGGCTTCTTTGGCCAGATAAAGTACGTCACTTTGATTCATCAATACACATCCTTAGGTTAGTAGAAGCTTGTGACAAGTGACTGGACTACAAGATGCCAACCGTCCACCAAAACAAACAAAAGAATCTTAAAGGGCAATGAAACCATCATGGGGGGAAGCATCATCATACCCATGGACATGAGAACAGAAGCCACCAACATATCGATCACCATAAAGGGGATAAAGATTGCAAAGCCCATCTGAAAAGCTGTCTTTAACTCACTGATTACAAAAGCAGGAATGAGGACATAGGTGGGGATATCCCCATAAGTCTGAGGCTGTTCCATTCTGGCCAGACCGACGAAAAGCTTGAGATCTTTTTCCCGGGTCTGCTCAAACATAAATTGCCTTAAAGGGGCTTCCGCTTGCTGCAGAGCTTCTGCCTGAGTCATTTGATTTTGCATATAGGGCTGAAGAGCCTGGGTATTGATCTCATTCCAAGTGGGTGCCATGACGAAAAAGGTTAAAAATAATGAAAGCCCAATAATCACCTGATTCGGCGGCAGCTGCTGTGTACCAAGGGCATTGCGTACAAAGGAGAGCACAATAATCGTCCGGGTAAAAGAGGTCATCAGAACAAGAATCGCCGGAGCGATGGAGAGTACGGTCAATAAAAGCAGGATTTGCAGGGTTGAACTGGTTTGCTCAGCCGTTGTCGTCCCGAAATCAAGGGTTAATCCTGCGGCCAAAACTGAATCCGTATTCACCAGTATTCCGCCCAAAATCAAGAAGAACAGCAGCAAAGCTTTTAGGTTTCGCTTCTTTGCTGAACCCAATGCCTTCACGGTGGCTATCATTGGTCCACCTCCTCAAGCAAACGTTCTAGCTCATCGGCAAAGGGTTCTTTCCCCCGGCGCCGTTTACCGCCAAAGGTGCGCTGGGCAATTCCGGATAGAATGCCCTCCACACGCTCAGTGGGCCGGTGGGCAAGCTCATCCAGGATCTCAGCCGCCAGCTCAGGGTCATCGATCTCATCGATCTTCGTCAAATGATGATCCGTTCCCCCCAGGATCTGGAGCTTTCCCGCAATTTCCACCAGATAGAGAGATTGGCTGGCATTGAGCATTTGCCGATCCAGAACTCTCGCCCAAGGCGCCTGCATGCCCCGGAAAGAAGCCTGGTTCATTTTGCGGATGACCCATAAAGCAACCACCAGAATAAGGAGAAAGACAAGAATCGTCCCTATGATCCCCCCCCAGTAGGAAGGATCGGCTCCTGACAGATCTGCGGAAGCAGGAATTGTGTCTGGATAGGGCGTGGTATTATCTATTTTTGGCATTTTACTTCAGCGCCTTTTTTACAGCCTCAACCACCCGATCTGCTTGGAAGGGTTTCACAATAAAGTCCTTGGCGCCGGATTGAATGGCATCGATAACCATCGCTTGCTGGCCCATGGCACTGCACATAATGATCTTGGCTTGAGGGTCGCGCTTGCGAATCTCACGAACGGCCTGTAGTCCATCCATCTCAGGCATGGTGATATCCATGATGACCAAATCTGGAGTCAGCTCAGCAAATTTATCGACGGCCACAGCCCCATTCTCAGCCTCGCCAACCACTGTGAAGCCGTTCTTTGTTAAGATATCCTTGACCATCATCCGCATAAATGCAGCATCATCAACAATTAAAACATTAGCACCCACACTATTTCCTCCTTAATAAAAACGGAATAAATCTTAATCTTTCCTGAATTCTACTAAAGTCCAATGGCCTTAGTCATACGTTCACTGGGCTGTATAATATCCGTAATGCGTATCCCAAAGGTCTCATTGATGACCACAACTTCACATTTTGCCACAAGCTTACCATTGACGATCATATCCACCGGTTCCCCAGCCAGGCGATCCAACTCAATAACCGATCCAGGTCCTAATTCAAGGATTTCCTTGATGGTTTTCTTAGCTTTCCCTAACTCTACACTGACCTGTAAGGGGACATCCAGAATAAGCTCGAGATTCTCTTGCCCGTGAATGGGATCAGCAGGCCTTAAGGGGACGAATTGAGCCGGTTGTACCGATGTCGGGGGAGCCCCATATCCTGAAGCGTAGTAACCTCCTTGATTTTGTCCATAGGCAGGTCCGCCATATCCTTGTTGTTGCTGAGGATACTCCGGCTGAGGCTGAGGTATGTAAGGAACTTGAGGAGGTTGGTTTCCATAGGCTCCTTGTGGTGACGGCATAGAAGGACCGGGGATTGGTGCCGTGGGTTGGGCATAGCCGGTGTTGGGCGCCTGGGGTTGTTCCACCCGGGGAGGAGGAGTGGGCTTTGCTTCTGGTTTGGAACCGGTTCCACCCATTGTTCCGAGAAGCTTATTAACCATTCCCTTCGCCACATGAATCGGAATCACTTGAACTAAAATGCTGTCAATGACATCTTCCACGACCATCCTAAAGGAAATTCTGACGAGTTCTTCGTGGGATTGGAGCACATTGGTAATGATATCATCATCTTTGGGAGACATATCATTTAAGACTAACTGGGGTGGTGTGATATCCACGACGGAATTAAACATGGTAGACATGGAGGTCGCCGCCGAACCCATCATCTGATTCATAGCTTCGGCAATACCGCTGATTCCAAGCTCTGAGAGTTCTGAAGGCGGGTTTTCACCTGTTCCTCCCATCATCAGATCCACAATGACTGCCCCATCCCGTTGGGAGAGAATGAGAAGATTAGATCCTTCAATCCCCGCTTTATACCGGACATCGACGATGACCGAGGGAATCGGATAATCCTTGCGGATTTGCTCCGCACTTGCCATATCCACCTTGGGGGTGGTGATTTCAACTTTCTTTCCCAAGAGCTGGGAAAGGGTTGTCGCTGCAGTTCCCATGGAGATATTGGCTATTTCTCCTATGGCATCCTTTTCCATATCGCTAAACTCTACTTTGGGTTCATTTTCCGCTGGGGGATCCGTCTCAAGATTCCCTCCCAGCAGGGCATCGATTTCTTCCTGGGAAAGCATCCCGTTACCCATCCTGATCCCTTCCTTCCTCAACGATTTCTGTTATTTGAACAGCGAGATGTTCCCCATGCAGACCAGGAATTCCTTTAAACTTTCTAAAATTCCCAACGTAAACAGGGAGCGCTTCTTTAACGTTTTGCATCAGCGGGATAACATCCCCTGGTGCCAATTCCAAGAGGTCACGAACTAAAATCTCCGAATGTCCCAGCATGGTGGTCATATCCACTTTCGCCCATTCAATTTTCCTGCGAATAGCGTTGACCTGTTCTTTCGAGGTTACTTTGGACTGAGTAGAAAAAAGGAATAATGTACTGAGTTTATCCAAGACAGGCTCCAGTACCAGATAAGGCAGGCACATATTGACCATTCCTACCATTTCGCCGACCTTAACCTCTAAGGTGACAAGGATAATCATTTCATTGGGCGCAACAATCTGAGTAAACTGAGGATTGGTTTCTAAGACCATATATTCCGGCTCAGTAGGAAGAACCTCAGTCCAAGCCTCCCCAATTAAGGTAATCATCTGTTCCGCTCGATGGGAAATGATCGTCCGTTCAATCTCTGTCAGATCCCGATTCTTCTCCGAACCTTGTCCTTGCCCGCCCAGCAGCCGGTCAATGATAGCAAAGGCCAGTGCCGGACTCATCTCCATCAGAAGAGTCCCTTCCAAGGGATTCAGAGCATATAAACTGAGGATTGTCGGATTAGGCAGGGAACGAATAAACTCATCATAGGTTATTTGCTCAATGGAGCTCACCTTAGTCTCAATAATAGAATGAAGATGTCCCGATAAGTAAGTCGTCAATGACCGGCAATAATTCTCATAAATATTCTGGAGGGAGTGAATCTGATCTTTGGAGAATTTGTTCGGTCGTCTAAAATCGTAAACTCGGACTTTCTTTTGTACTTTTGTTGTTTTAATTTCCTCAGCATCCACTTGTCCATCAGAAAGCGCGTTCAGTAAGGCATCAATTTCTTCCTGTGACAATACCTCTCCCATAAGATCCCCCCTCTCCAAACATTCTTATTTTTATGTTTTTATATTAAAGCAGTTAGGTTATAAATCATAGTATTTTTCGCTGGTGAGCAGCATTTCCGGGGTAAGTATTTACTGATAAACAAAGGATAAGAAGAAAATGCTCTGAACCTGATTGCCTGTTACTTCATTAAGTTGGTTAATTAGCTCGAATTTCAGATCTTCACGAACCTCTGGTTGCATATCCTCTAGTGTTTTACTGGAAAGAACGGTATTAATCCGGTCCTTGATAAAGGCATCCTTGGCAGTGATCGCTGCTTCCGATTTTTCGTTCATCCCTTCGAGTGCTATAGCAGTCTTAAGGAAGGCTCCTCCCCGGAGATTGACGGTAAATTCTCCAACAGGTATCACCGGGCCTTCTTCCTTTTTTATTACTCCTTGATGTGTAGGGCTTTCTGAGAAGAATATTTTCTGGGCACCCAGTGTTCCAACGACACCAATAGTAGATCCCAAAAATCCCGCGATAAAAATTGTAATAATTAACTTACGGTCCATTACTCTGATATCTCCCCTTCTTCCCGAAATAACGGATGACAATGCCTCTTATATTCCGTCACTCTGCGAATGAGCTCCTCTGTTGTTTCAGTGACAACGTATTTATTTCCTCCCGTTAAGGTAATAACCGTATCCGGGGTTGCTTCCATGCTTTCGATCAGGTCTGAATTAAGAACCAACCTTTTGCCATTGATGCGGGTGACTTCGATCATAAGCTATTCCTCCGTCCAAAAATTATTTGGCCTGCTTCATCCAGGACAGCTTGTTCACGCCGCTGTTCCTTAAGGTTGAATACCACTCTTTGTTTTTCCTTCAATTTCTTCAACTTCTCGGCATCCTGATGGGCTTCAAGGAGCCTTTGCCGCTGCTGAGCGACCACCCACTCCTGTTGGGAAACTTCCTTTTCTATTTGCCGTAGAAGTTCAATTTGCTTTTGACTAAAAATCTGCCATAGACTTAGATCCTGAGGTGAGGTTCTGCACGCCTCCTCTTGACCTTGCAAAGCAAACTGCCACACTTTTTCCTGGTCTTGACAGGCCTTTTGGAGAGAGGACAGCTTTTGGATTTCCTGAGCAAGGAGCCGCTGCTGTTCTTCGAGGCTGCGTTCGGCGAGCCTAAGTGCTGCTTCGAGGCGAAATCTGAATTTGGCCAATCGGATCGCCTCCTTATCTTACATAAGGGCCTGATGAAGTTGCTGGATCATTTCGTCGAAGGAGACTTTCTCCTCCACGTCCTGACGGAGGAAACCATTGATTCCTTCTATATGCTGGATTGCGGCATCGATACGGGGGTTGCTTCCTGCCACATAGGCTCCGATGTCAATTAAATCCTTAGCATCATGATAGATAGCAAGATGCTCCCGGAGTTTTCCGGCCAGCTCTTTATGTTCCGGTGAGATAATATCATTCATGACCCGGCTTACGGATTGGAGCGTATCAATGGCCGGATAATGGTTCTGCATGGCTAATTCCCGGGTTAGGACGATATGTCCGTCCAGGATTCCACGGACTGTGTCGGCGATAGGTTCGTTATGATCGTCCCCATCCACAAGGACTGTGTAAATCCCTGTAATGCTTCCGACCTCGCTCATGCCGGAGCGCTCAAGAAGTTTGGGCAGCAAAGCAAATACTGAAGGCGGATAGCCACGGGTTGCCGGCGGTTCCCCGGTGGTCAACCCCACTTCCCGTTGAGCCATGGCAAAGCGGGTCACGGAATCCATCATTAAGAGTACATCCTGGCCTTGGTCCCGGAAGTATTCGGCGATGGCCGTGGCTGTGAAAGCAGCCTTGAGGCGAACCAAGGCGGGTTGGTCAGAGGTTGCTACCACGAGTACGGAACGCTCTAAGCCCTCTTCGCCGAGATCCTTCTCGATAAAGTCCCGAAGTTCTCTTCCCCGTTCTCCAACCAGAGCAATGACATTCACATCGGCTGTGGTATTCCTTGCCATCATTCCCAGCAGGGTACTTTTACCCACTCCTGAACCAGCGAAAATCCCAATTCTCTGTCCCCGGCCAATGGTTAGCATCCCATCCACCGTGCGAACCCCCACACTGAGAGGGTCGCGAATTCTTGGTCTTAGAAAAGCACTGGGAGGAGAATTTTGCAATGGATAATCCTTATGAGTAACCATAGGACGCCCATCCAAGGGCCGGCCCAGTCCATCGAGAATTCTACCCAGAAGGGCCTGCCCGACTCCGACTTCCAGCTTATGTTGTTGAGGAACCACCCGATCCCCCGGAGCGATTCCTTCTAATTCAGCTAGAGGCATCAGCAGGGTGGTGGAATTGCGAAAGCCCACCACCTCAGCCGGAATTTCTTTTCCCTGCCGGGTATGGATCTTACAGTATTCTCCCACACTGACACGAGGACCGTCGGATTCAATCATCAGCCCCACGATTTTGGCCACCCGGCCATGAGAGACGATCAAATCCAAATCATCTATTCTATGAAGCAGATTATTCCAATCGGTCATGCCTTAGCTCCTCTCTCAGGAGTTGTTCACAGCGTTCCAGCTGAGCCTCTACACGAGCATCAAAAATACCTTCGGTGCATTCGAGGAAACAGTCTCCAGAGGTTAAGGTTTGATCCTCCAAAAGGGGGATGTTAATTTCTTCTGAACATTGGGAGAGCCACTGGTAGTCCGCGGTGGATACATGGAGCTTCCACCCCTCCCGCTCTTCGGGGAGCAGGGACAGGGCACGAATACGCTGAAGCAACTGCTTGGGGTGCTCCAGAATATGGACACGAAGAATTCTCTCAGCAACCTTCAACGCCATCTGGAGCAGTGTTTCATCCACTTTACTCCATTCCTCATGAGCAGCCCTTTGAGCAAGGGCAAGGATGTTCCGGGCTTCTATCTTCATCTGTTCAGCTTCCTGTTTTCCCTGGGCTATGCCTTCCTGAAGCCCTTGGGCTAATCCCTGGGCGAGCCCTTCTTCATAAGCCTGGTGAGAGACTTCCTCGCGAAGCTTCAGAGCAGCTTCTTCCCCTTCCACTCGTGCTCTTTCCAGAATCTTAACCGTTTCTTCCTGGGCCTTTTCAAGTTCTGTTTGAGCCTGAGCACGGAGGGCTTCAGCCTCGGCAAGGATTTCCTTAGCTCTGGCTTCCTGCTCAAGTCGAGCCTTTGTCAAGGCTTCGTCTTCGTCATGGATCGCGGCGGCTGAAGGTTCCCATTTTTCCTCCCCCTTAAGCCGGGGAAATTCCTCTCCCTGAGATAGACTTTCATTCCGATCACGAACTACGGAAAGACGATTGCTTAGGAATTGAAAGACCTCTGTCTGAGATTCCACGATACAGGGCATGCTGACCTCTACGGTATGGCTTTTGACCACTCTCGACCTAGTATATAATCTCATCACTGCCACCTCTTGAAATGACGATTGCACCTGTTTCCTCGAGTCGGCGAATTACTTTGACAATACGCTGTTGGGCTTCTTCTACATCTCTTAAGCGGACCGGACCCATAAATTCCATATCCTCCCGCAAGTTTTGGGATGCCCGGGATGACATATTGGCCATGATCTTTTGTCCCACTTCCGGATTGGAGCCCTTAAGGGAAAGGGCCAGGTCTTTCATATCCACTTCACGAAGCACCAGCTGAATTCCCCGGTCATCCAGCATAACGATGTCTTCAAAGACAAACATCTGACGTTTAACCTGTTCAGCCAGTTCGGGATCATCCACTTCCAGAGAATCCATGACCACCTTCAAGGTGCTGGGATCGCTGCGGTTAAGAATATCCACCACACTTTGAATCCCACCGGATGTAGTGTAATCCGTAGGAGCGAGACTGGATATTTTGCGTTCAAGTATCTTCTCAATCTCTTTTAAGACCTCAGGACTTGTTCTTCCCATTAAGGCAATCCGTTTGGTTACATCTGCTTGTCTTTCCTGGGGTAGGCTTGATAAGAGAATGGCCGCTTTATCCGGCGGTAAATGAGTCATAATCAGGGCGATGGTTTGGGGATGCTCTCCTTGGATAAAGGAAAGCAATTGTTTGGGGTCTGTGCGTCGTACTAAATCAAAAGGACGCATCTTCAAGGAAGAAGAGAGACGTGTGATGATCTCAAAGGCCCGCTGCTCACCGAGTGCCCGCTCCAAAACCTCCCGGGCGTAATCAATACCACCCTGAGCGATATAATCATTGGCCACACACATCTGATAAAACTCGTCTATGACCTTATCCCGCTGTTCTGATGAAATCTTACGTACATTGGCCATTTCCAGCGTCAGCTGTTCGATTTCATTCTCCGCTAAATGCTGTACCACCTTCGCTGATTTTTCTGGCCCTAATGCAATCATAAGGATGGCCGTTTTCTGAATTCCAGTAAGCTGCTGGGTCATCTTACTTTTCCTCCGCTAACCAAGTTTTAACAAGACGTGCCACTTCATCAGGATTATTCTGCACATAGATATCCACAGATTCCTTGATCTTCTGGCGCTGAATTTCTTCAGCAGACTTCTGCTTTTGTTGGGCAAGCTTAAGCTCGACTTCCCTCTCAGCTTCCTGCTGAGCAAGAAGAAGCTCTTCGGCTGCTGCCAGTGGAACAGGCTGAAGCTCTTGACCAAGCCCCATGGACTCTGAATCTTGCTTGCGTTTGGAGCGCATACGGAAAAGAACCAATATGAACCCTAAGGCTAAAAGTGCCCCTACACCCCATTCGATATAGGTACGCATTTGTTCTTTACGAGCTGCTTCCGCCAATGCCTGCTCTTGCTCCAGGGCACCTGTCTTATCAAAAGGCAAAGCAGCCACTTGAATCTCATCTCCGCGATTACGATCAATTCCGGCAGCGGAAGCGACGATGGCTTCGATCTGCTCTATCTGATCTTCACTTATGCTGTCAGCATCCAGGAGCACGGAAACAGTGAGGCGTCCGATGTCTCCTTGGTTTTTAATCCGTTGTTCCTGGGTCGTATCCACTTGATGATTAATAGTGTCCGAAGTTTTTTCGGAGGATGAAGTAATCCATGTCCCGTCCGGCGCCAAATAGCCCGGCACATTGGTGTTGACTCCCGGAGCTGTTCCTCCGGGTGAGGTATTGGTCGTCGTTTCTGTGGTATGGGATTCACTGAGCACTGCGCCGGGACCATGAGTTACGGTGTCTGTAGTAACTTGATCAAAGTTTAAGGTGGCATTAGCCCTGACGATGGTTTTTCCTGCACTAAATGCTTTATCCAACATACTTTGCACAGATTTACGAATATTTTCCTCTGTAAGCTGCTTAAGCTGAATTTGGGTAGCGGTCATTTTTCCCGGCTGACTGTCTTCGTTCAGAACATCGGAAAGAGTATTTCCATTGGAATCCACGATGGTCACATTTTCAAATTTTAAACCCTTCACCGAAGCGGCCAATAAATTGGCGATCCCCCGGATCTGATCTTCACTAATGGAGCTGCCTTCTTTAAGGGTCAGAGTTACTGCTGCCCTAGTATCTTCCTGTTGCTCGATAAACAAGGTCTCTTCAGGTATGACCAAATGGACCCGGGCGTCCTTGACACTGCTTAAGGTCTTCAGGGTGGTCTCCAGCTCAGTTTGTAAACCGAGGTTGTAACGCAGCCGCCGGTCGGATTCCGTCTCCCCGACGCGCGTCTTGTCTAAGCTCTCACTCCAGCTAAACTGGCTCCCCTTAGGCAGACCTGCATTAGCCAGCTTCAGGCGAATCGCCGCCGCCTCTTTTTCAGGAACCAAAATAGCAGAACCATTACTTCCCAATTTATAATTAACCTTCAAGTCTTCTAATTCCGAAGTGATTTCTCCGGCTTTGATATCTGTCAATTCCGTAAAAATGGCTACATAGCTGGGGTGGCTTGCCCAATAAAGCAATGATATCAGTGCAATTGCTACTGCCAGAGGAGCGGCAACGGTAATGACCTTTTGTGGGCGAGAGAGTTTGCCCCAAAATTCAAGAATTGATTTTTTGATTTCAGCCCACGAAAAATTCAACATCGCTCCTCCTTTCCTCAAACATTAATTATCCGTTAATAGAACCCTCATAAATAGATAATATTTTTATATATTGACTCATCTTAGACCCCAAATTTCCTTCATGGAAAACCGTATTAACATATGTACATAAATTAATGTACATAGATTATATTTGCATCCTCATGACTTCATGATAGGCATCTAAAGCCCGATTGCGAACTTCCACAGTTAAGGATAACGAAAGACCGGCCTTCTCTATCGCAAGCACCGCAGTATGAAGATCCTGAATTTGTCCGGTGGCTAAGCCGAGACTGGCCACATCGGCTTCCTTTTGAAGATTGTCTACTTTATGAAGGGCTTCCTGCAAAAACTGCCTAAAATCAGCCCCCACTTTACCTGCCCCGGCAGGAACTTGAGACCCTTTATCCCCGACAGGATTATTCTCCTGGATGGAATGCATGGTTTGGTTCATCATTAAAGGATTGACAGGAACAATTGGATTAATAGCCATGGATTAATCACCCCTTCCCAATCTCAAGAGCTCTGCTCATCATGGATTTGGAAGCGTTCAATGCTGTAACATTGGCTTCATAGGCCCGAGAAGCCGAAATCATATCCACCATTTCGGTAACGATATTCACATTGGGCAAGCGCACATAACCGGCGGGAATCCCGTCTTCAGGAGTTTGCGCGGCATCCGGGGATTCCGGATTATACTCAAATCGAAATGGCAGGGTATCTCCAGCAATCGCCTGAACTTCTACACCGTTGCCGGTGGCACCCAGAGTGGATTGCCCCTGAAGTAAAGCAGCGGAACTTACATTTCTGCCCTGCAAGGCTTGATTCAAAGTCTCAGCAAAACTTGACTCCACACCTCTTGCTTTAAACACAACCATCTGACGCTGATAAGGGATTTGGTTTCCTGCTTCGGTTACCTGTCCTGTTCGTGTGGTATTGATATTGGCAATATTATTGGATATGACGTCCAGGCGCAACCGCTGAGCGGTTAATCCTGAAGCACTAATATCCATCGACCCGAAAATACCCATGGTCGTTACCTCCTTTGCACACATTCAACAATATGCCGGGCGATCTCCCCCAAAGGAACCACCCGGTTGGCTAATCCTGCATCCACAATGGCCCGGGGCATACCATAAACTACACAAGTCTCTTCAGCTTCTGCGATAGCATAGCCTCCCCGTTCCTTGATCTCCCGCATTCCCCTGAGCCCGTCATTTCCCATTCCGGTCATGACCACACCCAGGGTACCTTTACCTACCTCTTTCGCTAAGGACAGAAACATCACATCCACCGATGGATGATAGAGGGTGGTAATCGGAGATTCATCGCCGATATGTAGAAAGAGCTGAGAGCCACGGCTTTGAACCTGCATCTGCTTACCGGCGGGAGCAAAATAAATGGTTCCTGCTTTTAAAACCTCCCCATGAACCCCTTCTCGTATGGTGAGGGGGGACATCCCATTAAGGCGCTGGGCCAAGGGGGCGGTAAAGCCAGGAGGCATGTGCTGTGCCACCAGCACCGGTACCGGAAAATTACCTGGAAGCTGGGTTAATACAGCTTGCAAAGCGGATGGCCCTCCGGTGGAGGTACCAATCGCGACAATCTCGACTGGATATCTGGGCAAGCCCTCTCCGCCATCCAGGGAGCGTCCTTTCGGACTTCCTAAGATAGAACCCGCATTCCCTGGGGATGGTAATCCTTGGGGAGAACTCTGATAAGTACTCGTACCGGCACGAGGAACATTTTCACCAGCGGTTCCAGCTGTCCAGGCCGGCCGGCTTCCTGGGTTAGTCGGAGTTCTGCTTACGGATCCTTTTTTATTTAATCGTCCCGGATCCACTTGAGCAGCAGCTTTAACTTTGTCGATTAAATCCCGAGCTAAAGCCTGGATATCCGCACCCGGTCCCCCGGAGGGTTTGGCAACCACATCGAAGGCTCCGGCTTCTAAGGCTTTAACACTGGCCTGGGCTCCCTCTGTGGTCAAAGCGCTGAGGATAATGACAGGGGTAGGCTGCCAACGCATGATTTCACTCAAAGCCTGGAGTCCGTCGATCTGAGGCATCTCAATATCCATGGTCACCACTTGAGGGCGAAGAACTTGTAGCTTTTCAATTCCCTCTTTGCCATCCCGAGCCGTATCCAGTACCTTAATATCCGGATCCTGACTTAATATTTTTTGCAAAGTTAAGCGCATAAAGGGTGAGTCATCCACAATCAAAACGGTGATTGGGGATTTAGGCTGATTCATGATTCATCTCTCCACCCATGATGTGATCGAGGTTGAGAAGAATCAGCAAACGTTCTCCTATCTTGCCTACTCCGCGGATAAAATGTGAGTCCATCCCTAAGGCGACAGGCGGTGGCGGCTCAATGGATTCGGTATCCAAACGCAGAACTTCTGTCACAGCATCCACCCGAATTCCAAAAACTTTATTCTGTACTTGAAGGACAATAATCCGGCTTAAATCGCTTTCTTCCACACGTTCCATCCCAAAACGGGTCCGTAGGCTCACCACAGGAATAACATTGCCCCGCAGATTGATGACCCCTTCCACATATTCCGGGGCCTTAGGCACTCGGGTGATGGGAGGAATACGAATAATTTCCTGTACACACATAATATCTACACCAAATTCTTCTGAACCCAGACCGAATGTCACTAATTGTTCTTCCGCCATCCTAGTCTCCTCCTCTATAATCAGATGTACCATTATATTCTAATACCAAGTTACGTAGTCATATTTAGCCTTTCCTTGCTACAAGGATATCCTGAATCAAACTCCCGATATCAAGAATCAAGGTAACTTTTCCATCCCCTAGGATCGTTGCTCCGGCAATACCCGGTAAGTTATTCAAGAAGTCGCCTAAAGATTTAATCACTACTTCTTGCTGACCGCGCAACCCGTCCACAATCAGACCCAGAGCCTTATCTCCCAGCCCTACTACCACCACAAAGACTTCTTCAGCTTCTGCCTCAGGTGCAGGAAGTGCGAATTTGTCCCGAAGTGAGATGAGGGGAAGGGTGTTGCCACGAAGCTGAACCATGGGCAATCCGCCCACATTCTTGATGTCTTTGCTCTCAACCAGCAAGGTCTCTAAGACAGAGGATAGGGGAACAGCATAAATCTCTGTACCCACTTCAACCAATAAGGCTTGGATAATAGCTAAGGTTAAGGGAAGACGAATGGTAAAGGTGGTCCCTTGGCCCTGGCGGGTAGTAATATCGATCATTCCGCCCAAATTATTCAAGGCCTTTTTAACCACATCCATGCCCACGCCCCGACCGGAAATATCCGTCACTTTGTCCGCTGTACTAAATCCCGGCATAAAAATTAAATTGGCAATATCCCGATCCGAGAGGCCTTCCCTCTCACTAACCAGCCCACGGTTGAGAGCCTTTTCGTAGATCTTGTTCAGATCCAAGCCTTTTCCATCATCGGAAATCAGTATGGCGATATGATTCCCTTCATGATAGGCATCCAAGGTGATGGTGCCCACTTCCGGTTTACCGGCTGCCCGGCGTTCCTCCGGAGTCTCAATGCCATGATCCACGGAGTTGCGGATTAAATGCATTAAGGGATCGCCGATGACTTCCACTACCGTCTTATCCAACTCTGTGTCTTCCCCCCGGAGGACCAGTTCCATCTCCTTTTGAGTCTTACGGGCGAGATCGCGAACCAAACGGGGGAAACGGCTGAATACAGTGCCGATAGGAACCATGCGCAAACGCATAGCACTTTCCTGCAAATCGCTCATCAAGCGCCCAAGATACACTGTAGTCTCATTAAGATTATTCACTAAAGCATCCATGCGATACTGTTCCTTAAGCTCCTGGCCGATTTGAACCAGGCGAGTACGAGTAATCACCATCTCGCCCACCAAATTGATCAGATTATCCATACGCACAGTATCGACCCGAATCGTATGTACTTGATTATTCCCATCAACGGCAGCATTGTTTCCGTTGCCGGAAGCAGGCTTATTGGAAGCCGGTGCTACCGCCTTGACCGGTATTTCTTGAACAGGCTTTACCTCTGGCTGCACAGGCTGGGAAGGAGTCGGTTCCACTACCGGGAGTAGTTCAGCCGCCTGAGCTGCAGCCGCCACTTCTTCGACAACAGGACTATTAACCGCCTCACCCATGAGGTAAGGATGAATCTCTACCTCTGCCAGCTCGGAGACCAAGAGAATTTCCGAACGAATCTCTTCAGGGGGATCATCGGATAAAATCAGCATCGCAAAGCCGTCTTGGCCGCCCACTTCCAGTTCTTCCACGCTGGGACGAAGCTTGACTACTTTACCCAAGTTCTCCATCCGTTGCACCGCCATGACTGCGCGGACTGCTTTCATCAAAGTATTGGGAGCAAACTTGATATCGATTTGATACACTCCATGTCCCATATCCTGAGAATCTTCAACCTGTTCCGCTACTTCATCAGACAGTTGAAAATCTACCCGTGTATAATTCGAGGCCGAGGCCGAACCCTCATTCCGGCTGTCACTGTCTTCTTTAATCGCAGCCGGGGTTCTGCCATCCATGAGTGCCCGCATTTCATCCACCAAGTCTTGATACTCGACGGTGATTTCCTCTCGCTTTTCCACCTGGCCTAACATTTCTTTGACACGGTCCGTAACCGCTAAAAGAACGTCAACCATGGAGAGTGAAACTTCCATCTTGCCTTGACGCAGCCGATCCAGTAAATCCTCAGCAGAATGAGTCAATGCTACTATGGAAGTAAACCCCATGGTTCCGGAGGCTCCTTTTAAACTATGTGCAGAACGAAAGAGATCATTAATCAGCCCGACATTATTGCCTTCTTTCTCAAGTTGCAGCAAACCCGCTGCAAGCTTTTCAATTTGCTCTTGTGAATCGAGAAGATAAAAATCCAGAAACTCTCCCAAATCGACTCCCAAGTTTTGATTATCTTCCTGGCTCATATGCAGCTCCACCCCTAACTTTTGCTTCTTCATTGTACACGGAAAAACCTGACTGAAGTCGCCGGTTGCCTCAGTGCACCGCAGATATGACTTTCAGATATGCGAAAAAATAAGCCAAACACTGTACCCAATCCATTATGTAATCGGTGGAAGCCCCATGGGCAGAGGCATCCATTGTTCTTTATTCGCCACGCTTTTTGTAATTCCTCCAAGCAAGGAGTCTATCAAGAAATCTTTGCTTTTCCCAAATATATCTTTTTTTCCGCTTTAATTATACTAACATTCCCTTAATCCAAGTGTAAATAAAACATTACTACATTTTCTTTGGAATACAAATTCTATTTTACTTATAAACGTGTCCTGTTTATATAGGACTTTCATCCTAATTTCTCCCAGTCAGGCAAAAAACACTCCGAAAATCGAAGTGTTTTTTGCTTTCGACTATTATTATGATGACGACACCTGATATAAATTGAGATTTTCTGGATAACAGAAAGAATCATACATGGAATTTACGAAGAAATAATATGAATGTATTCAACCAGTATTTAAAAAAGAACAACTAAGTGATTAGATTATACTGCTTTGAGCTTTCCGAAAGTATTTCCTGACGGAGCCCTTATTCGATGGCACAACAGACACAAAAAGCGCCTCAATCCTTTAGAACACCAAGGATGGAGGCATTTTAACAATGAACCTGTTAAACTCTTTGATCAACAAATAATCCGGCAGCATCGGTTAGATTATGAAGTAGCTCCATCACCCATTTCGGTGTGGATTCCTTAAGAACCTGCTCCGAGTCCTGGTCTACGATCCGCACCAGGATCTCCTCCGAGTCCTCTTCATGAACCTCGAACCGCATTCCTTTATTAATCAAGCCCATAAAGCGGTTCAATTTATCCACTGCCTTCTCAACTTCCTCACGGGGAATCTCTTCCCGGGCATTGGGAATCTCGTTTTTACGCTCGACTACCGGCCGGGGTATTTCTTGAGATCGTTCCAGTTTTTGACCGGGATAGGCATCCACAGGCATCATGGTCTTCTGATTATTAGGCTGAATTGGCTCAATAACGATCATGAGAATTCCTCCTTTCAGCACTGGACTGGGTAGTCAGGTTAGCGCACCCAGTTTCTGTGGTTCACAGGACGCTGGTTCCCACCTGAGTAGGCTTCCGCTACTTGATGATGGTGTTTTGCTTTACTATGAGTCGCTTGAAAGTGACTCATGAGGATTTGGTCTTCCCCCTGGATCTCAGTCAGGAGCTTTCTCCCCTCAGGGGAACTTCTGAAACCTTGGTCCGGAGTCTCCTCAATGAGAGTCTGCATCCGTTCCCGCTGGCTCATCAAATCATGGAACAGCTCCATATCCTTTTTGTCAAGAAATTTCAGCATTTCTTTGGTGAGGAAAAGGTAGTCCTGCCATAAGGATTCCGGAGTTTTCTCAGTCATACCCTTTTTCCTCCTCTAAACCCCGGCCACTTTGTCTTGTTGGGCCAGCTTCATGGCTTCCTGCCAGGTATTGCGCATATCTTCCAGGATTGCTTTGGCGTTACGCAGCTGCTGTACGTCTTTTTTTATATTGCCTTCAATTAAGCAGTGCTCGATATACTCATAAAGAGCTGCCCAATTCTTGGCGATCTCATAATTCATATCCAAGGTACCCATGAATTCGCGAATAATCGCTTGCACGCGGAGGTTGGAGTGGTGAGATTTTTCCTTATCGCCGCTTTCCAAGGCCTGGATGCTCTCGTTAAGGAATCTTAAGGCGCCATTATAAAGCAGCAAGGTTAACTGCTCCGGGGAAGCTGTCATGATCTGCTGGTTTTTGTAAGCGGCCGCCATTTGGGAATTTAACATATTTTCACTCCCTTTTAATTTCCACTGCTAAACATATTCGCCAGCCAGTTGCTTTGTTGACTTAATTTGCTCAAAGCTAACTCCATAGCATTAAATTGTTTATAATAGCGATCTTCCATTTGGGCAAGGCGGTCGTTCATGCGATCTAAACTTTTTTCGTAATCGCGAATTTGCTTTGCCAAAGTACTTTCGGTATCACCTTTAATGGTACCGGTGACGCCTGCTGTTTCCTTAATGTTATCCATAGTTGATTTCAAGGAATCATAGAGGCGCACCGCCACCCCTTGGCTATTTCGATCCTCTCCGGAAGAACCAAACAGTTTGTTCACAATATCCGGGTCCTCTTCCAGAGCTTTCTTCAACTTGGTTTCATCAAGATAAAGCTTGCCGCCTTCCAGATAATCCTTTCCTGTGGTCACACCTATAGAAGATAAAGAATTATATTTGCCTGCAACTCCACTGATAGGACTCGCTATATCATTGCGCAGCCTATAGATCAAGGACTGCAGAGTAGAATCATTGCGCAGCAGGCCACTTCTCGCCATATCTTCCCACTGAGTAATCTGAGAATCGCTTAGCGCACCCTTCATCTCATTGGTTAAGGGCATGTAACTTTTGTATTTGGCCTCATTCAGTTCCTTATTGATCGTTTCCAGCAAACTGTTGTATTGTTCAACAAAATCCTTGACTGCAGATACGGCTTTCCCATTATCGGCCGAGACATGGATGTTAGCCTCGCCTTTTGCTTTTAGAGTATAGGTCACGCCAAAGGCGGTAAAGGTGTTGCCGGAATGGGTAATTTCAGCGCCATCTAGTTCGACCTTAGCATCTTTACCCTCTACCCTCGCAATATCTAGCTTTAACTTATCAGTAAGAAAATCTATACCGGCAGGATCCGTTGTCTCTCCAAAATCAATAGCCACATCCTTCCCTGTTCCTGTCGTGCTTATCTGAAAGCGATCCAGGGCAGCGTCATAGCTGGCTCTAATCTTCAAACCTGATTTATTCAAGTCACTGACAAAGTCATAGATGCTTTTGGTTGGATCCACTTCTATGGTTTTCGATCCAACACCATCGCTGAGCACCAGGTTAAACTTTTCCTCCGCCATATTAAGCTGAGAAACCAGGCTGTCTTTAATAGCTCCTGAACCCATTTGCCCACTGGTGATTTTCGCTCCCTCCGCCAGATTGATCACGTTGATACTGCGGCTTACATTGGCCGCGTCGGCATTGGCTGTAGCGGTAACAATGCTATCTGCTGATGAGGTCACGATCTTAGGGATTGTGGTGCTGGACAGCCGATAGTTAAAAGCTGTGGTATTGCGGAAGTTCTCTATTGTATTGTACATGGTATTATAATCGGTTTTTTTCCACTCCAGCTGAGTTTTCTTTTGCCAGAGTTTATCGTATTGCTCCCGCCGGGCCGACATCATGTCCTTAATCATTTGATCTACATCCATGCCTGAACCGCTTAAACCATAGGTACGTATTGCCATATATAGTCCTCCTTTATATTACACTTTAAATCTCTCTATCGTGATTCACTTGGTGCAAAACTCCTAACTGCTGAATCTTCTCTATATATGAGTTATCGGATTAATTGAGATAAGACTTTAGTCCCAAAACGTTAAAAAGGATAATAAAAAATAAGAGACCTGCGGCTATATGCCTAAGTTCTCTATTGTTACTTGCTTTGCTTTTTTTAGAGTGCTTTTTTAAAAGCTGCGAGTTCGGATTCCGTCTGCAACTGGCGAAGAGCCAAAATATTGATGGATTCTCCTTGAATGATTTGATTCTCACTAATGCGATCCAGCTTTTTATCCATCAGTTCCAGAAGAGCTTTCACATCGTCCTGCTGACTTTGACCGTACCGCTCGACTTTGGTATCCAATGCATCTACCTTGGCAGTTAGTGTAGATTCGACCTCGTCGATTCTTTTCGTTAATGCAGATTCGACCTTATCGATTCTCTTCGTTAATGTAGATTCGACCTCATCAACTCTTATTGTTAACGTAGATTCAACCTCATCGACCCTTTTCTCCAGCTTGGTTTGTCCTTTCTCAAGACCCGTCAGTTTTTCAAGTACCAGCTTTTGAAACTCTTCATTGGTCATGACAGTACCTCCTTGCCGTGAGTTGCTGTTCTTTTCTTATATTATAGCCTGCTAATCAGGACGACAACAAGTCCCAATATACGCGATTAAAATGGCTAAACTCAAATGGTGCACCAAAGAGCTAATCCATCTGAAGGTGTAACAAATCTCTGCTAAAGATTCTGCAATTATTAGTTCAGATGAGATTTTATATTTTTTTCAATCTGCTCTACAGGCAGTTTCGTTATCTCAAGGAACATCCCTTTTTCAGCATGGATAAGATCATTTCCGTTTTGCTTCAACTTTGCTGCATTCTATCCCTTATTCTATTTCCTCGGCTCTGCCCTCTTCCTAGACTCCTTCAATGACGGAGACATGATCCAATAAGGCATTCTCCCGCATTTCATACAAATATCTTTCTTTATCCTGCTTTAGGAATTTTTCAGCAGTCAGGGCTTTACGAATGGCTGGTTCACACATGGTGCTCTCCTCTATTTCCTCTTAGCATCGACACTCATCAAATCAGTTGAGCAACGATGGCCTTAGATCCGTTCAAGGTCTTGCTGTCAGCTTGTAAAGGCCGGTATAAGGGTCTTTGTCAAGGATGTTTGTATCGCTAGGAGATTATTTTCCTCGTACCCATCAATTACCTTTGCAATACTTTCCCGGATATCTCGGATGGACTTACTGTATAGATTCAGTTCCCCAGCTTGGGCTTATCATCGACAAGGTATAATAGGCGATTTTTCAATTGCCAGAACTACGTCCTGAAATAGAAGTACCGACTCTTCCAGACGAAGTTCCTCAAGCTGCACCTTCATGTGATACAAGGCTTCTTCAAGCGCCGGCAGCAGATTTAGGGTATGGTAGATCACTTCGTAATTCTGATCCGTAAAACTCACAACTAAAAAACCAGCGGATCCACTCCTGCAAGAATTTTCAACCCAAATTCATCAGCATATGTTGTCCAACGTACTGTGTTAATGCTCCTAGTAGTAATAAAATAATCTGCTTGCATAAAAAGTAGTCGTTCATCAAACACTTCACAGTTATATACTAGAACATCTGGACAATTTACAAAAGATTGGGTAATACTTTCTACCTCACTGATATGTTTTTGGATATCAATCCTATTTGACATATAAATTATTAAAGTGACACTATCACTATTGGTAAACTTTGAACAATATTCCTTTAATACTTTTTTCCAAACAGAAAATGGTTCTTCGAAATCAGAGAATAGCAAGAATGAATTGTCTTTCCTTTCTAATTTGAGGTCAAATAACTTCTGCTTATGTCGAAGAGCTTCCGGATAGAAAACATCTATAAATTTATCAATGCTCTCTGTAAATAATGCCGCATGCTCATTAAGCACTTTTATATCGAAATCCCACCATCGTATCAGTTGAAGCTTTTCGATCTGTTCATGAGTGAACCTATAATTAATCACCCGGCATGGGTTTCCGACTGCGATTGAATAGGGAGGAATATCTTTCGCTACCACTGACCCTGCTCCAATAACTGCCCCGTTACCTATCTTCACTCCCGACATAATTAGCGTATCATGACCGATCCAAACATCGTTTTGAATAATAATTTGCCCTTTTTTTCGAATCTTGGGCTCAGATTGAGATAAGTCAGATTGAGATAAAAATGAAGCTGCCGAAGTTGTTACCGATTTATAATCGTGGTTCAAATTTACCATTAATGTTAAGTTCGTTGCGATTGAACAATAATTGCCGATTTGAATGCTATGTGCAAACTCTGAATCTAGATCTAAACGGGACTGTACCTCTGAGGAAACAATATAAGAATCAACACCAATGTTTAATAACGGAAACTCTCCAACATTATTTAAATTAACCTTTACAGTGGTAAGTCTATTAATCGTTTTAGGGTTTACTTGAAAATTCACTATCATTTTGGTTTCCCTCCTTAGGCATCCCCCTTAAGATTCGACACTTTGTCTATTTTAATAAGAAAAGCAAATTGGATGCCCCTATTGCTTCTCTATATGGCATATATGCAATAAGACATCGCAAATGGCAGTTCAAATGGTGGGTACCTTAAATAAAACTGATAGGAAGAATCAATTCTGTTAATCAAAAGGGGTATATCAACAATGTCCGCAAGCTTATGGTAGCTGTCCACTACTATCTTAGGATGCTCATTCTTAATATGTTTTTGTGCACCAACAATGGCCTCTTTGTCAACGCCTTCCACATCAATTTTCAAAAAAGTAATTTCTTCTTTAATGTCTTCATCTAAAGGGACTATTTCTACCCTATATAGTCCCTCTTTTCCTAGTTTGTTGCCATGGAAAGGACCTGGCACTCCGTTCAAATACAGTTCACCGTATTTATCAGACACACCTTTCCAATTATTCACCACATTTTTAAGTGGTGCAAGATTTTTCTCCAACACATCAAATGTTTCTTTAGAAATCTCATAGGTATAAATTCGTTTATAATCATTTCCATATGTATTTACAAAGGATGCGACCGTATCGCCAATATACGCCCCTGCGTCAACAAATACCTCTTCCTTTTGATACTTTATTATATCCAAATCAAAATTTACTGGAAATATGTCATCTCCGGCCTTTGTTATTCCTTCTATAGAAAATGTCAGCCAATTATTAATAATAGCATTTAGCGCATTTTTCGACCGGTAATCACACAGCCTGCCATAAAACCATTCAAAATCAGCTGCTCGGTTTTTTAAAACTTTCATTCTATTAATCAGTAATGAATTGTTAGAACCGTCTAGACCGTCAAGAATATTGTTTTCAAAATACCAACCTCTATATTTTACAGTGAGATCATTATATAAGGTCTTATTTTGCTCCTGAACCTTTTTCAGATTATCAAAGGCAAACCGGCATAAGTCTTCGAAGCTCGTTTTTTTAATAAAATCTATATAGTTGAAAAACTCATAATCCACGCTATTATACTTAGGAATAATGGAAGGCTTCTTCTTATAAGATTTGTCCGATACCAGTAAAACAACTATATCCTCAAACCAAGCATCAAACAATGGCTTTAATTTTGCAAAACAATTCTCATATTTTAATTTGGCTATATAATGCAGTACCTTTGTGGCATCCGGAACTCTTCCGGCATAAAATTCAACTGATTCAAGATGCTCAACGCAAGCTGAAACAGCTTCTAAGATATCCTCGACTAAATACTCATTTCCTGTAATACCATTACTAGCCAAACAATCAATACCCTCATTAGCTGTAGTAAGTACTGAGATTATCTGCCTTATTTCTTGCGCCGCCATTTAAACAGCCTCCTCATTCATCTCTAATAATCATTCACAATTGTAGATTGCTTAATTACCCCCAATTTTTATCCTTTTCACTCATGATATAGGGCGGGACCATGGGCCATACTATCCCAAATGCAGGATCGTCAAACCTGTATCCAACTTCCGTATCTGGCGTATAATATTGAGTTACTAAGTATAACACCTGTGTGTTGTCCGTCAGCGTCAGATACCCATGAGCACACCCTTTCGGAACATACAGACCAATCCCATTCTCCGCTGAAAGTGTTTCACCGACCCATTGCAAATACGTCGGTGAGTCTTTGCGAACATCCACACATACGTCAAATATCTCGCCTTGAATACACATCACCAATTTGTCTTCCGCCGCATCACCGAATTGAGTGTGCAATCCCCGAAGCGTCCCCTTATATCGATTGGTTGATAGATTCATTTGCGCGATTTCGCCACATAGTCCCACTGCTTCCAGTTCACGGCGACAGAACATACGTGAAAATGTCCCGCGCTCATCAGCAAATGGCTCACGTTTTACAATATAAGCCCCGGCTATTTTTGTCGCTGTGATTTTCACACAATTACCTCCCGATAGCTTTAACTCAATAATCCTTGATGCATAAGGTCGGACGATTCAGCGTTGCCGATAGTTCTGTCACCTTATACGCCTTTCCTATCTTTCAGCCATGCTATGGTCTTATCAATTCCATCCTCAAAACTTACTTCAGGGACAAACCCGGTATCTTCATTAAGCAAATGCAGATCAAATAACGAATAGTCAAGGGGAACACCGCTGTACTGGATTTCCCCAAGGTTCAGCGGAATCCTAGGATCCACTCGATCTCGCATTACTTTCAAAAAATCCTTTAATGGCTTTGGTTCGATACTGCCAATATAATAGTTCTTGTTTGCCTGTCCACATTCACCAATAGCATTAAAGGCTTTTGCTGCATCGGTTATATATATAAAGTCGTAAATTTGTTCACCAGATGTAAACGCTGTTCTTTCTCCTGATAGAAATTTTCTCAATGTTGTATTGACAAAACGGGGAGAAATCTCGCCCATCCCATAAATATTAGAGATAGTCCCTACAACATAATCAATATTAACTTCTGCGGCAACAGTTCGAGCCATATAATTTGCGGCTAACTTCGCTGCACTATAAACATTTCCTGATCCTGGTACATTCTGTGTAGACATAATTTGAGCACATTCATATCCCATAATACTGCCGGGAAGCACAAATTTCTTACTACTAATATCTCGACTTGCAATCACTGCATCACAACTATATTGGACATTTTTTAGTTGTAATTCATAATTTGAACGCAAGGTTCCGGCAGAACCCTCCCAAGCAAAATGGTAAAAGACGTCAAAATGACGTTCGACTATTATCTTTGCTAAATTTCTTATCTCATCAAGAGGACAAAACACTATTTTAAGCTTGGGTAAATCTTTAATTCTTGAGCAATTAGATTGTTCATTACGGACGATTGCTGTAACCTCAACACCGCTTTTTACTAGTTCCTCAACCAATGCACTGCCTACAAATCCATTTGCACCAGTAACAACTACCTTTTTCATTGCATCTCCACAACCTTTGACTTGATTAGCCGTTAAAGATAATCTTAATTCTCATTAACTCAGATATTCTCGAATCTGTTTATCCATAATCGCAGTAACATCTTCTTCGACAAAGTATGTTTTTGTCCATTCAATCGTTTTTTCCAAAGCTTGCTTAATATTCCATCGGGGTTCCCAGCGAAATGTCTTCTTCAATTTAGTGCAATCAAGCTTTAACAGATTCGCTTCATGGGGACCTCTATCATTTTGCACCTTCCACGAAGCCCCTACGCCCCAAGTCCGGCAAAATAATTCAACTAACTCTCCTGTCGTAATGCAGTCTTCTTCATTCGGACCAACATTATAATACCCTGAATACTGGGGATTTTCGTATTGTTTTTGAAGAATCATTAAATATACCTTAAGAGGCTCAAGAACATGCTGATAGGGGCGTATAGAATGTGGATTACGAACAATGATTTCCTCACCACTCCCTATGGCCCTAATACAATCAGGAACAATTCTATCTTTGGCAAAGTCTCCTCCACCAATTACATTACCGGAACGCGCTGTAGACACTGAAACGCCCTGTCCTTGAAAAAACGAATGATAATAACAGTGTGTGACAAGCTCTGAACAAGACTTGCTGTTTGAATAAGGATCAAACCCATCTAATGGCTCATGCTCCACATATCCTCGCTCTGTTTCTCTATTTAAATAGACCTTATCTGTTGTAACATTTAGAACAGACTTAACACTTCTACACTGACGCGCTGCTTCCAAGAAGTGAACCGTCCCCATAACATTTGTTTCATAAGTATAGACTGGAGCATTGTACGACTCCCTTACCAAAGGTTGAGCTGCCATATGAACCATAATGTCGGGCTGAAACTCTTCTACACATTTTTTCAGATAGTCTAGGTCTCGTATATCACCTATAACTGAAAGAATCTCCTGTGAGATTCTCGCTTTTTCAAATAAGTTTGGACGGGAAGCAGGTTCTAGAGCATATCCACAAACGGATGCATTGGCCATTTTCAACATTTGACATAACCAAGATCCTTTAAATCCGGTGTGACCTGTAATGAAAATCTTCTTGCCATCGAAGAATTCTAAACTAAAAAAAGGTTCCTCAGGGTTTTTCACCATACTTTCCAAGGAGCTTCACCGCTTTCCCACAATCTTTCTAAAGCTACCTTATCTCTTTGCGTATCCATGCATTTCCAGAATCCGCTATGATGATAAGCCACAATTTCTCCTTCCTCCGCCAACTTTGCTAACGGTTCCTTTTCAAAAGCGATATCATCTCCATCAATATAGTCAAACACTTCCGGTTCAAGGATAAAAAAGCCGCCATTAATCCAAGTATTTAATGTATTGGGCTTTTCAACGAATTCCAGTACTGTGGCATCGTCATTCAAGCCCAATACGCCATATCTGCCACTGGGCTGAACAGCAGTCACGGTAGCTAGTTTGCCATGAGATTTGTGAAAGGCCAGTAGTTCATGGACATTAATATCAGCCACTCCATCACCATAAGTCAGCATAAAGGTTTCATCGCCAATATACTTCTTAATTCTCTTAATACGTCCACCTGTCATTGTATCTATTCCTGTATTAGCTAAAGTCACTCTCCACTCCTCAACATCTTCACTGGAATGGATCTTCAAACTATTCTTAGCTAAATCAAAAGTTACATCGGAACCATGTAAAAAATAATCCGCAAAGTACTCCTTAATCATGTATCCTTTGTAACCTAGACAAATCACAAAATCGTTGAAACTATAGTGAGAATAAGTCTTCATAATATGCCATAAGATAGGGCGCTCCCCTATCTCAATCATGGGTTTGGGCTTTAAATGTGATTCTTCACTAATACGGGTTCCATAACCACCAGCTAGTATTACTACTTTCATATTACTATTCCTTTCAATTCCAAAACAATATGAACTTTGCACCCTAATAAGTTTATCAATACTTATTGCAGTTCATTTAAAATTCCGCGCTATTGCACTCCTAATTCGTGCTCCTCGGGTAATTGCAAATTAGCGTTTATATCCTTTATTCTTTTCTGAATCTCTGCTTTATAATTAGGGTTCATAACGATGACATGTGTTACTTCTCTTCGAATTGCAGTTTCTATATCTGTGATCAAGCGCCCTGTACCTTGTAAGAACTTACCTTGTTTATTAGGATTAATATCAATAATACAGTTATCAACCTTCGCTCATGATTAGCATATTAGCAAATGTAACACCTTTTGCCCCCGTTCCCCAAATCGCAATATGATTAGTTTCTCTATTCATAGAAATAAGATACTTGCGCCAGGCAGCTAACATCTATTCCTCTCTTGCCCCAAAATTATCAATTATCCTTTTCCCAGGGCTTTTCGAATACTCTTCAATAAAACAATAGGATCCGAAATGTGTTCAATTACATGTCTACAAATGATCACATCCGCTTCTAGCGAATTCTCCATTAAAATAACTTTTGAAAATTTAAGGCGTCCCTAAACAGATTGTCTTCTCCACAATAACTAGGGTCAAAGCCAACTCCACTATTTCCGTACTTGGGATTTTTCACCATTCTTTTTAGAAACTCGCCTTGACCGCATCCAATTTCAATAATTCTTGAATTTTGAATCTTACATTCTTCCTTTAAATGATAAGTTAGAAAACCACATATTCCCCCAAAACATGTTGAATATAATTGACAATTATCATAGGATTGATTATATATGACTTTATGTTCGTTATAATTTTGATTATAAACAAATTAACATTTTGGGCATGCTGATCTTCCCCTTACTTATTTGAGCAGCTACATCTTGTTCTGAAATAAACTATATTTTGAAATATAGGTACTCCATCTCTTTCTAAGAATGAATAATTTCTATTGTGACCACAGATCGGGCAATTGCTTTTCATACTGCTCCTCCAGCAGCTTTTTCTACCAAATTAATGCTATTTAGCTCCTTTTAATGTTAATAACAAAATCCTTTGCCGTTGCTTTAATATAAGCATTATTATCTGTAAAGTTAAAACTATCAAGTAACTCTTTTATTTCTTTATTAAATGAATGCTGTTCAATACTAACATCCTTTACAAAATACCCCTGAGTGTTCAGGTGCTCACTAAGCTCCTCAATAGAAATGTGATGCAAGTTATGTATATCTTTAGTTGTCACATCAAATCCCATTATCTTCAGAAACGTTCCAATATCATAAGTATTACGAATTTTTAATAATAATTGTCCATCGCTTTTAAGCAATCTTAAAAAATATCCTAACATCAAGAAGGGATCACCGTATGAATTTAAAGGTTGACCTACAACAATATAATTAAAATAGCCTTCCTCAAAGTGCTGAAGAATATATTCCGGACGATCTGTTTCCACCCTACCATTACAAATAGTTTTTAAATCAAACCAGTATTTTGCCTTGGTTGAAAAGGCTGATAATTCTGCATTAAAAGAACCTTGTTCCCGAAGAGTGTTTTTCAACTCGAGTATAGGCGTACCACATCGGACATCAACCCCTAATATATTTGGAGCATACTTTGAACTCACTTTATTGGCTTTAACAAAAGACATCATCGAAGTTTCAAAATTATTTACATCGTCCCAAGCATCAATTCCATAGTACTTTTCTTGAAAGGCGGTTCTTCCTTTTTCAAGAGACATCCGAATGACTTCCGGGTCTCTGGTTGCAATGCCAGCGTGTTGAACAAAAACATCTTTGCAAAGAATTGCTTTATAACCTGCTCTTCTCACTCTGAAAGTTATGTCATCATCTCCAAAGTCATGAAAAAAACCATAATCCTGCTTACCAAGCATATCTAAACAAGTCCTACGGTAAAAAGCCATTGCGGTTATCAAGCGAAGGTGCTCATGCCATTTTCTGGGATTTGATTTATTGAATTCAGCAGCTTTTTTTTGCATATCTTCAAAATCATTAAAATCCAAATCTACAGCTTGAAGATTACTAACATTATCGGATACAGGAACTATCATACCAATACGTTCATCTGAAAAGGCACATTTCAATAGGTTTGCTAGCCAATTTTTTGTGACATAAATATCGTTGCTTATTACTGCAATAAATTTTCCTCTAGCTATTTCTATGCCGGAATTAATGCCAAAGAAAAGCCCTATATTTTTAGTGATTTTGATAATTTTCTTTTTTGGATGTTTTACAGATTCGAAGAACTCAAGTGTACCATCTGTAGAGCCATTATCTACTAATATAAGCTCATAATCTTCATCTAAGGTATAATTTAAGATGCACTCCACACAAATTTTTGTATGTTTATAAAGATTGTTATAACCTACTACAATAACACTCACTAAAGGAGCATTTAATTCACTTATGGTCATTGATACATTATCTCTAGCTATGTATATATCCCCACCCGGTTCTGGCATTTTCTTATCATTAGTATTAATTTGAATTATTTGATTTGATTTTTCATTCATCGATTTTCATTCCTTTTAAATACAGAACTTTAAATTAAGATTAGAAGCTATTCTTTTCTTCTCAAATCTGAGATTTCCCATTTTGGAGCAAATTCTTCGCCGATTTTAATGTATGATTTTTTATTATTCCAATTACAATGAGAAGACTGATAACAATCTTTACAGCATTTCATCATCTGCGGGGTATTAACTGTTCTTCGATTTTCTTGGTATTGCGAAGCATTCCACATCTCCCGGAAATTACGATCGGAATACTACCTTAACTTCCTCAAGCCCTATATCAGCCGCTAAATCTATAAGCTCCGGCAACTCATGAAGACTGCGGTGCATAGCACAAAAAACATAATTTATATAAGGATACTTAAGGTTAAGATTGTGTTTTCTACTAACAATTTTTCTAAGATTTCTGTTTATCTCACGTAAATCAGAACCTCTGCGAATGGCATCATTTGTTTCTTGATTAGCACCATCAACACTGACTGCGAAAACATCAACATGATTGTCAAAAATTGCGTCAAGAAGTTGGCCCCATCCCATAAGGGTTACTTCCTCAAGTATATCAAATAAGGGCTCTAGAGAGTAAAACCATCTCATATCTAAACGTATCAAGCTAAATGATGCTGCATTTCTTCCACACATAACGCAATCTAGATTGCATGCATTCGTCAGTTCAAGTACTATGCGCCGAGGTAATGAACAGAGAATAGCTTTACAGACTCCATTACTTGAATATTACAATCGCTGTTATTCTTCTGTTGGCAAGTAAGTGGTTTCCCTGAAAACAAATTTGTAGTTTTTGACCAAATTATCGTCGCGAACGTCCTTCTTTTATTATTTCTATGAATATGAGAAAAAAATCCATATCGACTATTTGTATGTCTTAGATGGCTTTCTTTCATATCTTTCGGCATGCTTACTCTCAGCCCTATCCCGCAATACTTCGTTGGCCTTTGCTCTCACGCTACTGGACGCATTCAATTTGTCAACATTCCAACGCAAGAACTCATAGATGTCGTTAACACGATAGCCTGCCTCATAGGCCTTGATAAAAGCCTCGGAAGCAGCAATAGGACTATTCAGGCGGTTCAGGCAGTAGCCCTGATTATAGTACAAAGCCGGATGTACCAAGATACCTGCCTCCACTGAGCGTTGTACGGCATAATTATAATAATTCAACCCATCCTGATAATATCCTTCCATGATAAAGAGACTGCCTAATGGAGCGGTCATATCGTCCGGAAATTGGTCAGCCAGCCTAAGCAACTTCTCCTTTGCGGTATCATCAGCCCAGAGAAAAAAGGTGCGCACCATACTAAGAAAGGCCGGTTTATCTTCTTCGCTAAACAGCATGATATCCCCATGATAAGCTTTGAGGATCCTCGCATAGGCAGAGGGCAATTGTTTCGTGGCTTGAGCCACATACCCACCATTGCCGCTTAAGGCGGCCGCCGTTGCCGATACCAAGGCCAGCCGTTCATCCTTATCCCTGCCATAGCAATCCAATAATGCGGCAAAGGCTTTATCATAATAGCCGTTGGCCACCAGCATTTGCAGAACCACATAATCTTCTTTCGGGTATTTTTTTTCCCTTAAGCTTGTATAATATGCCAAAACCTTTGGCAGTGGGTGATTGACCAAATTTGTAGCCAAAAAGTCCAGATCGGCTTCCTTTTCCACATCAAATAGCGCATTTAAAAAACCAATAATCTCCTCTAGCGGCTGGGGCCGGATCAGCCTGAGCAGACGGTCAAAAGCGGTTGCATCATATTTGTCTATTTGCAAAGTTTTTATATAATATTCAACTGCCTCGCCGGAGTCACTGCGGAATTCACTGATAACTCCCATCATACTGTGCAGGTTGCCGAGATTTACGGCTAGGGGATTGACTTCGATATCCTCATAATTTTCGTGTAGTTGCAACGCTCGCCGCAGTTCAAGGAAGGCGGCGTCGTAGCGTTGGTCATCATATAAGAACTTGGCTTTATAAAAATAAAATAAAGGATGCCGTGGGAATTTACCGATGGCAATCTCCACTTCCTCCATTACCTCACCCACAGGATAATGCAGGTTCATCATAGCATCGATTAAAATGTTATGTAACCGTACATTAAGATTGGTCAGCTTAGCGCCGCAGTCTCTAAACAAGCGGACATAAGTAATGACCTTGTCCCACTGGGACAAAGTGAAATATGTGTCCGCAATGTAATAATAATATTCCGGCTTAGCAACAGTATCGCCGTCCACCTGCCTAAGTAAGAGCTTCAGGTTTCTGTGGGCTTTATCCTGATTAATATCTTTTGAATAGCCGGTATGATAGATGAGTAGCTTCCGCCGATCTGCCAGATGAGCCTGCAGTTTTCCTCCTTTGCGGCTATAATGGAGCGCTTCATGAATCGGGTTGAGATAGCGGAGCTCTTTATCGTTTTTAAAGATCCGCACATGGACAATTTCATTGATGATCTTCCCGCTGGTTTCATCAATGTTGATCATTCTGCATGCTACGGCACCATACGCTTTGTCCAGATTTTCCAGATAAGTCCGGAGATTGCCGCCGGTGCCGCCGGCGAAGTATTCATCGGCATCCAAAAAGACGATCCAGTCCCCTTTGGCCTTGGCAATGGCAAAATTTTTCGCCGCGGCAAAATCATCGATCCAGGCAAAGTGAAAAACTTTCGCTCCCAGAGCTTGGGCAATCGCCACCGTCTGATCGGTAGAGCCGGTATCCACGACAATGATTTCATCCACCGCCCCGCGATAGCTCTCGATACAGCGAGCAATGACCTTTTCTTCATTTTTTACAATCATGCAGGCCGAAATCTTCATTATAGGTATATATCCTTCCTTCGTCACATTTTTATAGCAGAGAGGGACAGCACTGAAACCGTCCCTGCCCACCCCTTATGTTCTATTAGGTGTAAAATAGAAGCCAGAGTGAATACTCTGGCCCCTATACCTGGCAAACTATGGATTACCGGAGAAGCTGCAGTACGCCCTGAGGCTGTTGGTTCGCTTGGGCCAGCATGGCTTGAGCAGCTTGGGAAAGAATGTTGTTCTTCTGGAAGTTCATCATTTCTTTCGCCATATCTACATCACGAATCCGTGATTCAGCGGCGGTGAGATTTTCGCTGGAAGTACCCAGGTTGTTGATGGTGTGTTCCAGACGGTTTTGGATGGCACCCAGCTTGGAGCGTTCTGCCGATACCCGCTCAATCGCGTCGTTAATGGTTGTAACGGCGGCAGTTGCTTTGAAATAGTCATCCACTTGTAGTGATTTCCCATCCGCATTGCGGACACCAATGTCCTGAGCCTTCATGGAATTGATGCCGACCAGAATGCTTTGGCCGCTGTTGGCCCCGATCTGCATACTGAAAGAGTTGCCAAGATTAGTCTCTGCTGTCACAGTTGCCTTTACACTGATCGTGATGCTTTCACCGACAGCAAGGCTAAACAACGAATCGCCACTAAGTTCGATTGTTTCACCCTTGAACGTAATTTGAGTACCATTAACTACAGCTCCGGTAATACTTGCATCGGCACTGTCAATTCTGAAATCTAAAGTGTCACCTGCTGCCGATGAAACCAAGGTGCGGGTTATGATAATGGTACCACTATTAGCAAGATCGGTCGCGCTAGCACTAGAAATTCCAATTTCCGCCCGAGTATTAAGTTGGATCTTAGTCTCGGAGGCTGCAGCTTCGACAAGACCTTTTTTGCTCCCGTCAATCAGCTTCTGGGTGTTGAACTCGGTGGTGTTGGCAATCCGGTCGATTTCATCAGTTAACTGGTTAATTTCTTTCTGGATTTCACCGCGGTCTGATGTAGAGTTGGTATCATTAGCAGCTTGAACAGCCAGCTCACGCATCCGCTGGAGAATGCTGTGGGTTTCGTTCAAGGCGCCTTCTGCAGTCTGGATCATGGAAATGGAATCTTGAGCATTACGTCCGGCTTGGTCCAAACCACGGATTTGACCACGCATTTTTTCAGAGATAGCCAAACCTGCAGCATCGTCACCAGCACGGTTGATGCGGAGACCGGAAGAGAGCTTTTCCAAAGATTTGGCATTATTGGTGTTGTTGGTGGTCAATTGACGATAGGTGTTAATCGCCGACATATTGTGGTTAATAATCATAAGTGTATTCCTCCTTGATTGTGATGCCGGGCATCCTTGCCCGTGCATTTTAATAATGCGGGTAGAAAATTTCCGCCCTCCGGCCGGTAGGGGAGAAGTATTCTACTTTTTCCTGCTTATCTTTTATATCGTTAGATTCGGAGGTTTTCCTTAGGACGATTGTGGTCAACAATCACTTGTTTTGTTTCTTTTCTTCAATATATCTTTCGTTTTCTCGATATTAAGCCCTTATTTCTAAATCTTTATTCCTACTTCATACTTTCTTATCCAAAAGCAGTCCCACATAATCCCGGATGGCCGCCAAGGTGTCCAGCAATTCATGGGGGGGGAATTCCTTGATGACCTGATTATCCTTCTTGTTGATAAATTTAACGATCAGCCGCTGAGTTTCTTGATGCAATTCAAATTGCAAATCGGCATCGATAGTTACGATAAATTGATTCAGACGTTCGGTCAATTTATTAACATCCTCACGAGTAAGTTCTTCCTTACCCTCAGACTGGGATTGATTTCTCCCAGCTTCCGATTTATTGGCCGCTGTGGGTTTATTCAGCGTCAGATCATCGGGTTTTGCAATCTCTGGATTCGCCGCATAGTTATTCGCAGTCGCTTGAACCGGAGGCTGTTTTACTACAGTCATATCCATATGTCTATCCTCTCTCCTTTTGACACAATATTCTTTATATAGATTATCGGCAAAGCAAGAACAATACTTAAGAGGGGAATTCAGGCAATTGCCTGAATTCCCCTCTCTCAATCTACTTTTTGATGTGAAACCCCTTTAAAACAGTTAGTTCTGATAGATCTACGGGGATAGCGGCCTCTTTATTCTCAGCCGCGATAGCATCATAGATCTCACCCCGGTAGATTTTGATCTCTTTCGGCGCATCAACGGTTAGGCGGATACTGTCCCCTTTAATAGCGACGACGGTTACGACGATGTTATCACCGATCACGATGCGCTCTCCAGCTTTACGGGTGAGTGCCAGCATCTTACTCGCCTCCTTCAGGAGTTCCCTGAGCTTGGGCCTCAGGAAAAAGCTTGTGGCGGACGGAATACTCCGTTTTATCCAGGATAATCTGTCTGCCGATTCCCTTATCCCTATTGACAACGATGGGAGCCAAGAGATTGACTGTCATGTCGGTTATCTTTTCTCTTACGGTGCCAATCAGAAAAACCTGAGGAGGGTTTTCTTCCGAAAGTTCCAATTCCCCGGCCAGCTCATCATCGAGGACAAACTCATACTCCGGAATAAAGGGGAAGGGATCAACCAGCAGAAAGGACAAATCCGCTTCTGCAGTGGATTGAAGGAAGGAGAAAGGACTATTTTCATCATGGGGTAAATGGACAAAGGCTTTCTCATCGAGAAAGCCTGGAATTCCATGAGGAAAATGAATGATCTGCTCAGGGGCCACTTCAAGGGTTCCAAATCGTGTGGATTCTATCTTCATTTCGTTTCCTCCTTGGAAATAAGGTTGCAATATATGCAGAAAATGACTGCTACACTTTAACATCTACTACGGAAATATCGAGTCTGGGATACTGAGTCACCTGGATGTCCACCTTTCCGGGCCGGTAATCCGCATCTACTTTTCCCCTCACCAGGTTGTAGTTAATTTTGCCCGGAATGACTTCGATCTGAGCCGGGCTGGCTTCATAGCGGACAGAGGGGGGGACGATGGGCTCAAAGCTGAGCTCACCTTTTTCCTCAAAACAGGATTCAAAAGCCATGTCGGCGATGGCATTGGTGGCAGGATTACTAATCTGCGCCAGACGATTTCCCTTTTCCACGATGGCGGCGATACCTTCCAGGGCAGCCTTTCTGCCGCGATCGTAGTTTTCCTGGGAAAGGGCAGCCCTGGTTTTGATGCCTATGGAATGATAATACTCCGTATTGTCAATGGTCAATTTCCCGGCCGGTTGGGTGATTTGCAGCTGAGGACGGATGTTCTCCATCTCAACCATGGGAAGACGTTTCTTCATATCTAACCGGGCATTCTGTATCGTATACTCCAAGCGAATGGGGTAACTCCTCATGCTGAGTCGGAGCATCCGGCACCCCCCCTTAAGCGGTCACTTTTTTATCATCTATATCATTTTATTTCAATTTTATTTGAGTCCGGTTTATCTCAGGAAATCTGCCAGGGAGGGCTGAATAATCTTCGTTCCCACAGAAAGGGCGGCCTGATAAATGCTGTCCTGGGTCTTAAAGTTCACCAGAGTCTCCGCGATATCGGCATAAAGAACGTTAGCGAGTGAATCTCCGAGATTGGCAGAGGTGGAATCCAGCTGGGTATAGACCGAATCCATACGATTTTGCCGCGCACCCAGTTGAGCGCGTACATCAGAGATGTGATCCGCTTGAAGTTCCATTTTAGCGATTAAGACCTGTACGCCGTCTTCTTCTGTCCCTGTGCCATCATCCACTCCAAAGATGTTTGATTCGTTCAGAGCTTTGCTCAATTGGGCCAGAGTATCAAACATGGCAATGCCTGAAGCACCGGTCTTCTTGTACTCATAGGTGGGAGGATCGGTGGAAGGGGTCTTTTCGAGATATTCCCAGCCTGCTCCAAATAAATCATTCCCATTGACCGAGACTTCGATACTTAAATCACTGCCTACCTGGAATTTCTTCGTATCATCGGAGCCTTGCCATCCGGTAGCTCCTTTGGGGAAAGGTTCCACGTTGGCTGTCCCGCCAAAAATATATTTGGTACCTACTTTGGTATTGGCTAACTCGATGACATGCTCCCGGATTTGATCGATTTCAATGGCGATCTTTTTGCGGTCCTCATCATTCACCGTGGATGTATTCATAGCATGAATGGCCAACTCTTTAGCCCGTTGGATCATAAGGCTCATCTCACCCATAGTATCATCTGTCGTATCCATGTAGGCTATGCCCTCCTTGGCATTGGCCTTCAGTTGGTTCAGGTAGGAAATGTTACTTTTAAAGCGCAGGGAGTTCTCCGTCCCCACGGGATCATCGGAGGGGCGGTTAATCTTTTGTCCTGATGACAACTGATTCTGCAGTTTATCCAAGCGACCTTGTGCCGCCTGGAGATTTAGGAGCAGATTGCGGGAAAGCATATTATTGGAAATTCGCAAAGCGGTTCACCACTCTTTCTTATTCTAACGAGTAATACCCATTCCATTGACGATAGTATCCAGCATACTGTCCAGCATGGTCACGATCCGCGCTGCCGCAGTGTAACTCTTCTGGAATTTGACCAGATTTGTGATTTCCTCATCCATGTTTACTCCGACCACGGATTCCCGTTGATTATACATATGAGTGACAAGGACTGCCTGGCCTTCCTTCATCCGGGTCGCTTGCTGGGCATCGACCCCCAGCTCGGCGAGAGCTGCCCCATAATAATCACCAATAGAAGCTGCCGATAAAGGAGGAGGGGGCGGAGTTGTTATAGGAGCCCCGGTCACAGGGTCTGTCAAACCAGCAAGCCCGGTCCAGCCTGTGGACAGAGAACTAATAGCTTTAGCAACTTCTCCGTTACCATAAGCTCCCACCGGGTTTCCGTTTTCATCTTTTGTAACTTTTCCGGTGGCGATTTTCCAGGGATCACTTATCAGTGCTGCATTCACTTTAATATTAGCGGCAGTGATCGTTCCTACACTGGTATCGAAAAAATCGAGACCAGAATTATTATCCCTATCTATCCCTGTCTTATGAATTGCATTCACCGCTTCAGCAATACCTTTGGCCAGCTGGTTATACTGATCCCGCAAATAGGCCAGATGCGCAGTAGCTTTGGTATCCCCGTTAGCGGTATCATAATCAAATCCGGAACCCCGCAATAAGATGCTGGAATGGAGCTCTCCCGAGCCTTCACCCAAATTAACGGAAGCACCGGCTAAAGGATGTCCCGCACCCCATTTTACTTCAGCAAAAGGCTCCCCATCCGCTCCGGCCGCCTCAGGTGTCGCCAGCTGATAGGCCTTCGTATCATCGACAAGGATCTGGTCGGTTGCTTTTTCATTGCCGATATAAAGCTTAAAGATATTGACCTCTCGATCTGTAAAGTTAGGATCCCGGCTTTCCACAACCCGGACATTGACCAGCTTGGAAAGCTCATCCACCAAGGCGTCCCGTTGATCCAACAGGTCATTGGGATTGTCCCCGGAGACTTGGACCTTCTTAATCTGATGGTTCAGTTCCTGGATTTGCTTGGCATAGTTATTAATCTGGCCGACCTGGACCCGCACGCTGGAGTCGAGGCTTTTTTGCAACTCGGTAATCTGTTGGTCGATATGATGGAGGGTGTCGGCGAGAGTGGCCGCTCTTTCTAAAATGACGGAACGGGCGCCTAAGTTTTCCGGATTATTGGCAAGCACACTCCAAGCATTCCAAAATTGAGTCAAATCATTGCTTAAACTGTTATCCGAAGGCTCATTGAGGAGCCCTTCGATCTTCATCAGGGTATTTTCACGGGCTGCCCAATAGGAGTATTTGGAATTCTCCCAACGGAATTGCCGATCGATAAAGATATCCCGGGCCCGCTCGATGCTTTTGACGGTGACCCCTGTACCAATGCTCAAGTAGTTCCCCATGCCGGGGATTCTATCGGATAATGTTGCCTGCAAATTAACCACTTGGCGGGTATAGCCTTTGGTATTGGCGTTGGCAATATTATGCCCCGTGGTATCCAAAGCGATCTGCTGAGATTCCAGTGCCCGCCTCGCTAACTCTAAACCAGAAAATGTGGAGCGCATACGAATCCTCCTCTAAATATTTCGATCGAGAAAGTGAACCGTCTTCGCTTCGCTCTCTTTCCCCCCAGGGCGGTTATAGGTACTGCCGCTGGGTTGTGCGGTAATCACGCTAAGGGTTAGGTCGATCACTTTCATGGCCTGCTTAAGAAGTTGATTATTGAGTTCATTGACTTCTTTCAAATTCATCACAACGTTTTCCAATTCAGTCTTAACATCGGTCAGTTCCGGAAAACGCTCTGCTAATTCTTTTAAAGTAATGCTTTCGGGAGCTTTCCCTAAGTGCTGGGCGATCTGCTCTGCCCATAGAAGCCGCTCCTTTTCCAGACGGGAGGCTTCGAGAAGAAGCTGCTCTTCCTGAATTGTCGTGGCTTCAATCTCATGGAGATCGTTTTTGAGCAGTGCCTGTTGCTTCATCTGAGCATAATGTTTGAGTTCTTTATAGAGAGACGCTTGTTGCTTTAAGTTTTCATTCAACTGCTTAATATCAGGCACAATAAAACCTCCTTTTGGGGCAAAGAATGCGGATCATTCTTGACCGAGCAGCTTACCGGCAATGGACTGCGCATCGATCTTGAATTCACCTTTATTGATCTGCTCTGTAATTTCTCGAATCCGTTCTTCACGAACTTCAGGAATCTCCTTGACTTTCTGTAAAAGATTTTGATAGAGCTGTCCCTTGTCGGAGACTTTGATGCCGTCTTGTTCCTGACCAGGTATTGCAGCTTTTTTAGCGATGGATGCCACTCGGTTGGTCGCTTGGATACTACCGATCGAGGACATTGACGTTCCATCTATTTTCATTTCGAATTCACTCCCGTACACACTATCTTATCTTTGTTATCGACATTCTCTCCGGAAAGATGAGAGGTTATTTAGCAGGATTATGTTCATCAGCATTAGAATTTCTCCATTTCTCTCCGAATATCAAGGCTATCCCTTGACCCAGATAATTTTGTGTTTCCTTTTACCAGATTAAGACCGACCGTAAATCGGACTTGCCCCAAATTTCCAAGCGCGGGTCTGTTGACAAAAGCACAGATGCTTGTCAGCCAACATCGAGATATGACAAGTAAGTTTAAGATTAGATCATTTCGAAATTACTCATCTAGATGACTCGTCTCAAAACCGGCGTTTTTTCACCATCACTCCCCTTAGACCCTAGAAAATCAAAGGGTATCTCCTTCGACATGGTATAATGGTGTAGGGGGTGGCGCCAATGATGAAAGAGCAACAACACAAACAAAACCGGATGCTTTGTGTCTTTATGGAGGACCTCGTGCCGAAAGGGCACTTTCTGCGCAAGCTGGACGCAGCCATAGATTTCAGCTTTGTCTATGACATCATGAGACCGTTATACAGCGATAAAGGAAGACCGTCGATTGATCCGGTTGTTCTGGTAAAAATGCTCCTGATCGGCTACCTCTACGGAATAGACTCCGAACGGAAGCTGGAACAAGAGATCCTCGTCAATATCGCCTATCGTTGGTTTCTAGGTCTTGACTTAGAAGATAAGGTTCCGGATCACTCGGTCTTTTCTCAAAACCGCAGACGCCGGTTCAAAGATACGGAAGTGTTTCGGGAGATCTTTAACACCGTGGTTGAGCGTTGCGCCGAAGCAGGACTCATCGGCGGTGAATGCGTTGTCATGGATTCCACCCATATTAAAGCCAATGCCGCTAACGGACATGCAGAGAAAGTCCTTCTTGTGGAAGGTCCCAATGACTACTGGCTCAAGCTCAACGACGAGCATGGCGGTCATATCCGGCAAAAAACAGAAGAGGCAGACATGACCTTGACGGTTAAAAAAAAGTCTCTCTCTGATCCTGAAGCCGGGTGGATGCACAGACATCCCAAGCCAGCAGGCTTTCACTACCTTTGCCATCAAAGCTCAGATATCCGCTATGGTATCGTAACCGACGTCCATGTCACGCCGGGGGATGTGACCGACGCCCCCTATTGTGTGGAACGGATAGCTTACCAAAAGAAAGAATGTCGACTTCCTTTCCGCTATGCGGGATTGGATAGCGGCTATGATACAGTGGCAGTTCATCATGGATTACATCAGCTTGGAATAAGAGCCTATATCCCTGTCAATCCTGGTCATACAGCCCATTGGCGTAAAGAAAGAGGACTGTTTACCATTGAGGATTTTCACTATGACGTTCAGAATGACCGTTATATCTGTCCTAACGACTGCACACTGCGTTACATAGGTGTAAGAAAAGCACATTACAGAGTGGGTAAAAACTATGTCACACGATCAGAAGATTGTAAAAACTGTCCTTTGAAAAGTCAATGTATTGCCGGGAAGGCGAATTACAAAGAAGTCAGACGGGATTTCTATCAAGAAGATCAGGAACGCCATCACGCCTTAGTCGGAACAGCCTTATACCGCTACGTCATGCGCAAGCGGCAGGTAATATGTGAAGGGAATTTTGCTCTTCAAAAGCGATGTCACAATCTAAGATTCACTCGCAAGCGAGGCATTGAGAAAGTCCAGGAACAATGCCTCTTTTCGGCAATGGCCCTGAACCTGAAAAGATTGGTGAAGTATGGGACAGCACCGCTCAGGCCAGCTGTCTCCTATCCGCAAATTAAGCTGAGGATAGTAAGTCTGCAGAGAAATCTCTCAGTTAATTATTGTTGATGGTCCTTAATCGCTATGATTTACCCTATTTGTCAACAGACCCGCGCTTGGAAATTTGGGCCTTGGCCTTGACGAGTCCACTACCTTTTCTACTATAATAATATATAACAATAACATCGACTCGGACGACATCTTAAAGCGTACTTATTCTTATGTTATAGGCCTTTAGCCCTATAAAGTTTTATGCCTTTTTTTTCGATAAATAGAATGGTGTCTTTTTTTACTAAAAATTTCTATGCAAAAATCTTAGCAAAGGGGGTAGCCGGTACTTTAGTTTATTGTGTCTTTAAGAGTAAGCACCGGCCAAGTATGATGGACATTTCAACATTATTAGGGATTCTCATCGGTTTTGGAGCATTAATTCTGGGCTTTCTCCTCGAAGGGGGGCATATCAGCGCGCTCTTTCTTCTCCCTCCGGCCATTATTGTTTTCGGCGGCACCTTCGGAGCAGTCTTTGCCAGTTTTCCCTTGAAGGAAATGAAGAAATTTCCCACTTGGATGAAGATTGCTTTTACTGATAAAAGCTATGGCACGATAGAAGCTTATGAGACTCTCATTCGCTTTGCCGAAAAGGCCCGTCGTGAAGGTCTGCTCAGTCTTGAGCAAGAGCTTGAAGAGGTGGAGGATCGTTTTACACGTCAGGGGATGCAGCTGGTCATCGACGGCACGGATCCGGATATTACCAGGGAAATCCTTGAATCCAATATTGCCGTGATGGAAAAACGCCATAAAGTCGGCATCTCCGTCTTCGAAGCCGCAGGGGGTTATAGCCCCACCCTCGGGATTATCGGTACTGTCATGGGATTGGTCCACGTCTTAGGTAATCTTACGGACCCGGAGTCCCTCTCTAAATCCATCGCAGGAGCATTTTTGGCAACCTTGTATGGTGTATGCTTTGCCAATCTTCTCTATCTACCCATTGCCACAAAACTCAAGCAAAAGGATAAAATCGAAGTAGCCTCTATGGAAATGATTATGGATGGAATTCTCTCCATTCAAGCCGGGGAAAACCCCTCTATTCTCAAAGAAAAGTTAAAAACCCATCTTGGTAATATGCCTGAGCCGGCGATCCCACGAAATGAGTCAGGGGAAAGAACTTTCGCATAAGCTCAGAATAACACTGTAACCAAACATAGTATAGAATTAAGGTGAACACATGGCGAGAAAACGAACTGAAGAACCTGAAAAAGATAGTTCCGAACGCTGGCTCCTGACCTATTCGGACCTCATCACTCTGCTCATGATTTTCTTTGTAGTTATGTATTCCATGAGCCAGGTGGATGCGAATAAATTCCAAGCCATCGCTGAGTCCCTCAGCATCGCTTTAGGTGGAGGCACCCCTGCTCAGATAGAAATCGGCACCTCTCCCTCCGGGCCGAACCTGATTGAAACTTACCCCGTCAACAAGCCGAAGGAAGGAAAAGGGCCCGAGAATGGCGAAGGAAATGGCAAAGGTGACGGTACCGATATGGAGAATATGACTATTGAAGCCATTAAGCAAAAGCTGGATAAATTTGCTTCAGACAATGGCATCGAGGCTAAGCTGGTCTCCTCCATTGAAGAGCGCGGGCTGGTCATTAGTATTCAGGACACCCTCCTTTTCGAGAGCGGAGCTGCGGAAATCACCCCCAAAGCTCGGGAAATCCTCGATAAAATCAACAACGTCCTGGCCTCGGCTCCGAACTACATTAAAGTAGAAGGACATACGGATAATCTTCCCATTAACACCGGCCGGTTCCCCAGCAACTGGGAGCTTTCCGTACTACGGGCCACCAACGTGGTTCGCATCATGCAGGAGATCATCCCTGCCGAACAGCTCTCCGCTACCGGTTATGGGGAGTACCGTCCTATCACATCAAATAACACCGAAGCCGGCCGGGCAAGAAATCGTCGCGTCGACCTGGTCATCCTCCGCTCCAAATATGATTTAACGGAGCCCGGACAGTCCCTGGCAGCCGATCCGACCTCAGGAACATCCGCAACTCCGTCAAATTAGACTTCTAAAAAGCAAGGCTCTTGACCGCTCGATACACGATTTCCGTAGCCAGCTGAACCTGTTCTCTTTTAACTATCCCAATCGTATCCTGGGTGGTGTGATTATTCTCCAGCCACTCCCGAGCCAGAAGGGTCACCGCGGGGATACCCGCTTTGGCAAAGGTGATTTGGTCGCTGTTATGACCATTGCTTTGAACTATCATCGCACTGGCTCCTACCTCAGCGGCCGCCTTTTGAACAGCCTCAGCAGCTATCTTGGCCTTATCATCCGCCCAAAGACCGAAATTTCCAATCATGCCGTTACCAATGGTATCTACGTTGATAACGGCCTTTATTCTATCTAAGGGAAAACTGGGATTCCTTACAAACGCTTTAGAACCCAAAAAGCCCATCTCTTCGCCGCTCCAGAAGGCAAAGACCAAAGTCTTTTTGGGAGCCGCCTTCTCCCGAACCAGCCGTCTAATCACATCAAGGACACAGCCCACTCCGGAAGCGTTGTCATTGGCCCCCGGATACAACTGTCCTTCAAAAATTCCCAGGTGATCATAATGGGCAGAAACCAGGATAACTTCCTCCGTTTCCCCCTTAAGGCCGCCAAGAATGTTCAGGCTGGGAGCCCGGAGAGTGTCAGGGTTACCCACAGCAAAGGTTAAACGGTTACCGACGACAGTCTCTTTCACTTCATGAATCGTAAAGGCATGAGCAAAGCTCTTATTGCTATCTCCCATGGGCTTCAGGCCCAGCATGCTCAGTTCCCTGGACAGATATTGGGAAGCTCTTCCCTCACCGGCTTGACCGGTCCGTCTGCCCTCCATCTCCGGAGAACTCAAAGCGAGGATATCATCCATAGCTGTTTTGCTGAGGCTTGCCGATTGGAAATACTCATAAATCGTTTGAGCTTCCGGCGGGACCACATAGAGCTTGGCTCTGGGTTGCTTCATTAAGGGTTCAATAGCTGCTTTTAACTTGTTGTCAAAGCCAATCCATGGTAAAGTAAAGGCTCCAAGACCAAATAACATTTTCAAAAAAAAGCGTCGTGTTTGCATGTACAGCGTCCTTTCAAGTCTTTTACAGGGGGAATGGCAATGCCTATACGAATTAACGGAGCTCAACAACCCGAGTCCCTGACCCGCCCCAGCCCCTCATCCCAAAAAGGGGAGCTGGATTTCAATCAAATTATGAGCCAGACTCGGAAGCTGCAAGGTCAGGAGCTTCAGGAGTTTTTGACCCGCCTGGAGAAGAAGGGCCAGCAATTGGCCGAAAGCTTCTCCCTGCGAGATTTATCTGATTTTAAAGAGTTGGTCAAATCCTTTTTACGCTCAACCTTCGGGCAAAGCCGTCGGGTCTCTGAAGAATCCTTTTGGGATTTCCAAGGACGGCCTAAGGTTCTCTCACGAATCAACGATATTGATAAAGCCCTTGAAGAACTCGGGCAGAAAGTGCTGGATACACAGGCTAAGCCTTTAGAGATTCTTAATCAAATCGATGAAATTCGCGGACTTATCATTGACCTATTTGGATGATTCATCTTGACCGGGCAAAATTCCTTCTTTATGCTTAAAGTTAGAATTTAAATAGGCTAATAGAGATGAAAAGAGGTGCTTCCTTGGCAAACTTAGATACCAATACTTATGAGTGGTTTATCAAAGCTTTCCACCCGAAAAGCGGACTCGATCTTAATTTTTATAAGCAAAATCAAATGGAGCGGCGTATCAGGAGCTTTATGACCTCTCATAGTTACAAGACCTTCCCGGACTTCATTAAAGCATTGGATCAGGATAAGGAATTGTATGACGCCTTTTTTAAACATTTAACCATCAATGTCACCCAGTTCTTCCGGGACACCAACCAATGGAAGACCTTAAGAGAAGTGATTCTCCCGAAGCTTCTTGAGAAGAAGCCCTCCTTAAAAATCTGGAGCGCAGGATGTTCCAGCGGGCAGGAACCTTATACCATGGCCATTACATTAATGGAGTACTTCCCTCAGGCTCGTTTCAGTATTTTGGCTTCTGATATTGATGTCAATGTCCTGGAGCAAGCGAAAAAAGGCATTTATAAGGAAGCTGATTTCGCCAGCACTCCCCCGGAGATTATCAAGAAGTATTTTACCCCTGTGGATGGCGGCTACCAAATCAAAGAACAGGTCAAACGCTCTGTAACCTTCCAAAGGCAAAACCTTCTCACCGATCGCTTTGATTCAGGCTTCGATCTTCTGGCCTGCCGCAATGTGGTCATTTACTTTACTGAAGAAGCCAAAGACATGCTCTATCGTAAGTTCGCCAACTCCTTGAATCCTGGAGGAATTCTCTTCACCGGAAGCACGGAACATCTCTTTGGTATGAACCATCTGGGCTTTAAGCTGATCTCCTCATTCTTCTACGAAAAGCAAGTAAAGGTATAAACAAACACTATCCCATTATAACTGAATAGGATGCCGTTGCAGCATAAATTATTTAGTCGTGTGCAAAACCTGCGGGAAAACAGCTATTGAATTTACCCCTGTGTCATCTGAAGGTAGTGATACTCTTTCGGGATGACACAGGGGTTTTTAAAAAAATCGTTCGTCAGGAATCGAGTATTAATCCGTTTATTTGAAGTTTTCTTCCCGGAAGTTTAATCTTACGAGTGGACAGTGCTTAAGGGTGGGTTGATTTTGTCGGATATTTCACTTTTCAATTCATCAATAGTTTGTTAAACTAATGTTAAAACCAAGAGAGGAATAATTGGTCAAAAGGCTAACTAAAACTAAGAGGAAGGTGGGATTTCTATTGTACTTCCACGATAATCTTATCATCTGTTATGTCCAAGACCCCGATAACGATCGTTATCTCTTCCAGCTGACAGGAGGGGAGGTATGCGATGTAAGCAAGGAGGAATTCTATGCCCATTGGCAGGAGTACCGTGCCTTTGAGGAAGCACGTGCCCTGGATGTGGTCGAACCCTATCGTCCACTTCCTGTTACCTTCTCCACCACATACAATGTTAAACGTATGCCTATTAATATGCATTTGAGGCGCAAACGCAAATCAGCTTATTTAATGCAACAGCCCATGCTTGCTCATGGCTAATTGTGAAAAGAGCTGAAAACCGTATGCGCCTTTTAATTTGCACGTAAAAAGGGACTTTTAGAGTCCCTTTTTTGTATTATTATTTAAGTTTTCATGAAGTCATATGATTGGATTGTTGGTAGGCTGCAACCAACTCATCCACATGGTAAGTAACCCCTTTACCTTTGTACTCCAGCGAAACCTGCTGGGCTGTGGGATTATAGCCGATATACTTCATCCCCAATTGCTTCGCCATCTTCGCCAGTTCAATACGCGCGCTTCGTCCCATGTCTTGAAATTTCATAATGCACACGCCCCTTATACCGTTTTTTCTCTCTTTTAGGTAAATCTCGGGAGTTTGGAGTACGTATTCAGTTTTCCAATTCTTTTTGAATCTTTAAGTCTTTTTTAGAAAGACTAACTCCAGTCAATATCAGTGCTTGTTAGCACTTTGTCGACCCTTCGTTAAGATAATAATATCCTATTCACCGGGGCGATGCAACTTGCATTTCCACCCAGAGTTGTTGATTTTTTTCCTTTAATCTTTGGGTTCTCTTACCACGTCAATGACTGTCCCATCACGGTATTCCACCACAGCCACCACCCGCTCAGTGAACTCGATAGTTTCAGGAACCCCTGTCAGCCTTTCCGATATTTTCTTGAGTTCCTCAATAGTTATGATGGGAAGTTTGCTATCCTTGAGTTTTTCCAAAAGATCGGTTCGTCTGGGATTGATGGCAATACCACGCTCTGTCACTAAGACATCAATGGTTTCCCCAGGGGTGGTCACTGTCGTGACTCTATCTTTAATTACCGGCAGCCGCCCCTTGGTCAGATTAGTTACGATAATGGCGATCTTGGAGCCCGCTGCTGTGTCGTTATGCCCCCCAGAAGCTCCCATGATGATCCCATCGGAGCCGGTAACCACATTCACATTAAAGTCCGTGTCGATCTCTGTGGCTCCTAAGATCATGATATCCAGGTTATTAACGATGGCTCCTTTGTCATGAGGATTCCCATAGAGCGAACCGGACATGGCCTGATGGCGAGGATTTTCCCTATAGGATGCCACTGCTTTCAGATCAAAGCATTGCACATCGAAAAGGTTTCGAAACAGCCCTTCATTGAGCATGTCTACGATATAGCCTGTGATTCCGCCGGCAGCAAAGGACCCGACCACCTTCTTTTCCTTCATGAATTTGCGTACTTCAGCAGCTACAGCTAAGGATGTCCCACCGGCTCCTGTTTGGAAGGACATTTCATTTTGGATATAACCGGCTTCATTGATAAGTTGAGCGGCCATTTTGGCAATCCGCAGCCCCACAGGATCTTTGGTCACGGTAAGAGTTCCCGAAACGATACCATTGGCATCACCGATGGAATCCACCTGGACCACATAATCGACAAAGTCTTGGGTAATCTCAATAGGACAGGCCGGGTATGGAGCTAAATGATCGGTAACCGCCACGACCTTATCCGCAAAGAAGGCATCGGCCACAGCGTAGGATAAGGTACCACAAGCGGCAGGTCCGCCCACTCCATTGATATTTCCATAGGCGTCGGCTGTGGGAGCTGCAATAAAGGCTACATCAATATGAAGGTCCCCGCTTTCAATCGCCCGAGGACGTCCTCCATGGCTCATAAACACGGCGGGCTTTTGCAGGAAACCCTGGGAAATAGCTTTAGCCACAGGCCCAGGGGAAATATAGTTGACGGAAATCTTAGTCACGATTCCCTTTTTTATATACTCCACAAGGGGCTCGTGAATGGGGAAAATCCCTGTTGCCGCCACATGGATATCTTTGACCCCACGTTTGGCGATAGCAGCCATCACCTGGTTAAGGACATAATCTCCATTCCTTAAATGATGATGAAAGGATACAGTCATCCCATCCTGGATTCCCACTTTATCCAGAGCTTCTTCAATAGTGGCCAGCAGCTTCTTCTCGCCAGGTTTAACCGAGCGCAGAGTCACTGAAGCCTTAGCCCGTTCACCATAATTGGCAAAGGCCCCCATGAATGGTCTGACTGTTCCGTAGCCTTCTATGTAATCCGGGATCTCTCTTCCAAGGTTATTCTTCATAGCATTTTCTTCCCTTCTCTAGATCCTTTTGTATCAGAAGATGGTATTCAGGGTATCAATCTGGCGGCCATCCAGGGCTAATTTGCCTGTAAAGCCCAGTCTTTTCGCCGTTAAGGCATCCTTCTCCAAACCCTCGTTATCATTGCTATCAGTAAAACAGGTATCGATGGCATGGATACCAGCTGCCCGGCAGGCGATGCCCACTCGGCCACGGACATAAAGAAGTTCATCCCCTTCTTTTGTGCGTTTTGCTCCAAACTCGGCCATGAGACCCTCGGCATTAAGCCATACCCCGGTAACCCGGGGAGAAATCCTGATAAGGGTGTTCATAGTCTCTATACCAAGAGCCGTTTCCAGGACAGGAATCAATTCAATACCGCCCTTAAGAAATCCCTCTTCACTTTCTATAGCCGCAAGTATACTATCCACTTGTCGGATGATTTCCGGATTGGCCTTAGGGATAACCAGCGCCCCCGGCTTTACCCGGGGGATACTCTCCATATCCTTTTGCCCTTCTTCTGTGTCCAGAGGATTGATCCGGACCATGACCTCGACCTTAGAGTAGTCCAAGAAGCTGAGTGCTTCTCTGACCAGATGACGGGCACTATCCTTTTCTTGGGGAAGGACTCTTTCTTCCAAATCGAACAAAACCACATCAGGTTCAAACACAGGTGCATCCTGCATGCTTTTCGGACTGTTTCCGGATAGTATCAAAAGGCTTCTTCTTCTCTTCATCATTAAAAGCGTCTCCCTTCATAAGAAAACCCTAAAAAGCTAAGCTAAACATCGTTTCAAAATCAGGCTATAAAAATTAATCACGCGTTCCAGAAGCAAGCGCCCTTTCCAAAGCCGTCTGAACTCGTGCCCGAATGGTATAGTTCAAAGCGCCTTTGTCCTGGACTTTAATGATGACATCATCCACATCCATTTCAGACACCTTGCCTCGCACAACTTCCTCGATTTGTTTACCGAATTGCTTGAAGATGACTCGTTTGGTTTCTAATTGAATTTGAACTCCACCTTGGTCATTGGGCATCACTGTCACCAGTACATCGTTGGATTCCAGTGCCCCTGCCTGTGCAGTAGTGCTGATCTTCATAGAAATTCCCTCCTTACACCTCTTAAGTATTGCATGCTCTTGCCATCATTTATGCAATATGTGCGCACTATCTTTTTTAAGTGTAAACCTGTCATTCCCACTTTGACAATAGAATATAGGTTTTCAGGAAGGTTCGCAATATTTCGAATATCTAAATTCCGGAGACAGTTCTCTGGAACAAGTGTATAATTTAAGAATGAGTTCTATGAAAATAAGCATGAACTGCATACTATTCCCCTAGGAGGCGTTTGTGTGAGTATCTTTGAAGCCCTTATGCTCCTTAGTTTTGGAGCCGCATGGCCTTTTTCCATTTACAAATCCTATATATCCCGGTCCATGGAAGGAAAAAGCCCTTTCTTTCTCGTTATCATCATCTTCGGTTATATCGCAGGCATCCTGCACAAGCTCTTTTACCAGTATGATCTGGTAATCTACCTTTATATACTGAACCTTCTTATGGTCTCGGCAGACTTTCTTCTCTACCTTCGCAATAGCCGTCTGGCTAAAGTCCATCGCAAGATTTCTGAATCCATCATTTAGATTTCCTATAGAAGAAGGATAATCAGGGCACTCTATAGAAGGTTATTTATCCTGTGTAAGGGGGGATCTATGTATGAGTGAGAAGCAAAGCGAACTCGAACAACGTCTTATGGTGGGCCTGCACGGAACGCCTGAACTCAAACATCATGAGAAAGTGCAGCACCTTGGTCAGTTCCGCGAACGGATAATACGGTTGCTGACGAAAAACCAAGTGGAGGATAATCATGTCTATCCCGAAATCGAGGAAGCGCTTAAGGACCCTCGTGCCATACGCCTTCTCCTTAACGGGGATTTGGCTTATAGATATCGTGATAAATATATAAAAATCGCTCGCAAGCACAGCAAGCCTTATACTGTGGTCAATGATCCCAGCCTTAAAGGCAATGCAGGTTTAGTCGTGGTCGCTGACCATGCCGTGGATGTAGATAAGATTGAGGTTAAGTAAAAATCAAGGACGGCTCAAAGCAAAAAAACTTTGGTCCGTCCCTTTTTATATTAACTTTTGAGTTAAATCTCCATTCCTATGGTTTCAACACAACTTTAATACAGTTATCCTTTTTCTCATCAAAAATCTCATAAGCATGTTCTCCTTTATCCAAAGAAAGCCGATGAGTAATGATATCCGTTGCATCGAATCGGCCTGTTTTGATTAATCCCAAGATAGAATCCACATAGGAGTGAGCCGGACATTGCCCCATCTTCAAGGTGATATTCCTGGAGAAGAAATCCCCTAGAGGAAATAGATTGTATTTTGACCCATAGACACCTACCAAAGCTACGGTCCCGCCTTTTCTTACCGCTTGAGTGGCAATCTCAATGGCAGATTTAGATCCCCCCTGGAGTTTAAGCAAGGTCTCGATTTTCTCTAGGGTGGATGCTTTTCCATCCATACCCACACAGTCGATAACCACATCCGCACCTCCGTGAGTTATCTCCTTAATATACTCTCCAGTGTTGTCGTGGTCCTCAAAGTTAATAGTCTCCACCCCGTAATGCCTATAGGCATGATCCAACCGGTAGCTAATGTGATCTACAGCAATGACTCGTTTGGCCCCCTGGAAAATGGCCCATTTGATAGTCAATAGACCTACCGGTCCACACCCCAGAACTACCACTGTATCACCCTTTTTTACCCCACCGATTTCCACTCCCCAGTAAGAGGTCGGTAGGATATCTGTTAAGAAGAGGACCTGCTCATCGGTTAACTCCTCCGGAACCACCCTGGGTCCCACGTTAGCATAAGGAACTCTCAGATACTCTGCCTGTCCTCCATCATAACCCCCAAAGGTGCTGCTATAGCCAAAATACGCTCCCGATTCCACTTCCGGGTTCGCGTTATCACATTGACTCCATAGGTCATGCTCACAGTACCAACAATGCCCGCATGCGATAGGAAAAGGAACGATGACCCGTTCTCCTTTTTTGACCTTATAGACATCCTTGCCTACCTCTTCCACGATACCCATGGTCTCATGGCCAAGGACAAATCCCTCAGGCATATTAGGGACCATACCATGAATAAGATGGAGATCCGAGCCGCATATGGCTGTGGATGTAACCTTGACAATGATGTCGTCGGGTTTTTGTATTTCCGGGTCCCCAACATTCTTGACCTTCACATCTCGAACTCCTTCATAGACGATTGCTTTCATATTAATTACACCTTCCAGAAAGATAGTTGCACATAGCTTTCTCCCGCTGGCGTGGATCTATTCAAGACCTAAACTTCTGCGCCTTAATATTTATACCCATACCAATTAAGCATGCCAATCAAGCATTCCAATACAAAAAAGCCCTCCAGCGTGAAATCTCACGAAGAGGACTATTTTCGAAAGTTTTTAAACTCATCGGTAAAATGCAGTGCAAAGCCAATCTGTAAGCCGGGTTCTGTACCTTCCTTTCAGAAGGTGATGATCATCTATCTAGGACCGTTGTTACCAACGGCCTCAAGCGACCTTACCCGGAGACAAAAACGGGCCGTTTCATAGTCTCCCTATTCGGTCTTGCTCCAAGTGGGGTTTGCAGGGCCAGCCTGTCACCAGGCTGCCGGTGAGCTCTTACCTCACCTTTCCACCCTTACCTACTCGAAAAGTCAGTCTCAGGACTAACTTCCGCTATCGGCGGTATATCTCTGTTGCACTGTCCTTAGGATTTCTCCCACTGGGTGTTACCCAGCACCTTGCCCTATGGAGCCCGGACTTTCCTCAGAAGCAACCTTTCGGTTCTTACTTCCGCGACCATCCAATTGGCTTTGCTTAACTATCTTACTTGATTCTGACCTTTTGGTCAAATAGATTTAAATGGATTGATTTCCAACCTACTTAGCTTTTGGCAAAACTCTTCTGTGGTTGACGAATTTGTTCCATTTCAGCATCAATATCCATCAGAGATGTAAGCAACTTTGCTTTATTCTCGGGACCTTGAGAGAGTTGTTTCAAAATGCGGTCCCGTTCTAGACGTAAAAATTCTGTACGGCTCATAATGTAGTCCCCCTTATATTTCCATTCCATATACTTAATGCAGTGAAAACAATGAATTGTTATTAAAGGAAATTTTCAGTAATTACACTTTAGCATGCTTTCGTATTTAAATCCGTGATTCCAATCACTCTATTAAAAATACCCAGACAATACTGCTTTTCTTTTTATAACATTTGGAATAATTTCAACTTCCTTACGACATTATTCTACAACAAAAGACTTTGTGTGTCAATAATTTATATTCAGAATAATCCCTCTTTTCTTGCTAATAGAATGCTTCGCATTTTGCTATTTATTTCTTTTTAGTTATTAGCAATTACAGAAGATTTTAGAGTTAAAAAAAGCACTTCTATTTAACAATAGAAATGCCTTTACAAAATCTAAGTATTCAGCGTTCTCCATGGATTTTTCATTTTTTCACTGATGATCACTTCAACCTCTGCCAAAGCTTTTTCCCCTTTTAAATACTCTGCCAAGGCCTTCACCATAGGGATTTCGCCCCAGAAGTGCCCCATATCCATGATGGACAGTCCTGCTTCAAGAGCATCTAACGCTTCATGATGACTCACATCTCCGGTGATCAAGAGGTCGACCCCTTTGAATAGTGCTTTGGAGATAAAGCTCCCTCCGCTCCCATTGACAATGGCTATTTTGCGAAGAGTCTGCTCAGGACTTCCAGAAATGCGTACGGTAGGTTCCTCTGCCAAGGAGATAGGAGCAAGTTTTTTTAAACTCGCAGAGAGTTTAAGAGAAAAACTACCCAGACTCTCGGGCTCTTTTAAATAACCCATAATACCATAGCCCCGGCTTGCTCCCGTGTTATAGAGAGGGATTAAATCATAAGCGGGCTCCTCGTAAGGGTGTGCTTTTTTCAAAGCTTTCACCACGCGGTCTATGCGGTGCTCAGGGATAATGCTCTCCAGCCTTATCTCCTCTACTCGCGTCAGTTCGCCAATCTCACCGATGATGGGCTGAGCCTCTCCTAGAGGCCGGAACATTCCCGTTCCTTCTCCGGCAAAGAAGCACTCGGCATACTCAGAAGCATGGGGGCCGTCTGTGATCCCTTCCCCAACCCCTGCTTTCACGAGAGCCTGGCGAACCTCCTCGGCATGGTCTTTAGGAATGAAGGCAACCAATTTAACAAGCTTTTCTGTATGTGATATTTTAAAATGCTCCATCTTTTCCAGTTCTAAAGCCCTTCCCAGACTCCAGCTGGAAGACAAGGAAGATTGGTCCAAATTAGTATGGGCTGCATAGTAGGCGATTCCCGATTGAATCATTTGGATAGGTAATCTTGCTCCTTGATTGTCAGAGCGGAGATTTTTCAGGGCTCTAAACAGGATGGGATGATGGGCTATGATCAGTTGTACATCCTTTTCCCGGGCTTCCTGCAGGACTTCCGGAGTAGCATCCAGGGTTACCAGAATTCGCTCTACAGGGGCAGCAAAATCCCCCACCAACAGCCCTACATTGTCCCATTCCTCGGCCCAAGCCTTGGGGGCAATCTTTTCAATGGTTTGAGCAATTAAACCAACGGAAACAGGCATTTTTCCAACTCCTCCAATACTTTGATGGACATGACGTACTCCTGAATGCGCTTTTGCACCTTCTCCTGGTTGGACTTTTGCATTTCATGGTTAGTTCTCCGCAGTGTTTGTATCTGCTCCAGTATCAGCACTCTAAGTTCTTCACTGGGAGAATCTAAAGCAAGGGGACCAAATTCCCAGATCCACTTTGTAAGAAGGCTTTCACTCCACTGGGAATCACCTAACGCCCCCCAAACCAGATCCTGCCACTTTTGTACTTTGCGCTGCAGCTCCTCCAAGGCATATCCTTCCCGACGCGAGAAATGCATCACCCCATAGATTCGGCCTTCTTCAGCTACATACTCTTCCTGCTTCATCTGCCAGCCTGCTTGCAGCAAGGTCAGGCGCACTTTCCCCTCAGCTCCTTGAGGCTGGAGAATGAGGTCATTAACCTGAGACAAAACTTCCGGCCGGGCGGCAAAAATCTCCAGCATCGTATTCCCGCCCATTCCGGCTAAAGTGAGAGTATCCACTTCCCCTACCTGAATGGGCTTTAATCCATCCCCATACCGGACATCAATGACCGATTGCAACCCTCGGCTTTCGATAGCTGAGCAAGCGGAGCGATAAGGTCCCTCATGAACATCCACTGCCACAGCCTTTATAATCTTTTTATTCTCCCATAGGAAAATCGGTAAATAAGCATGATCGGTCCCGATATCCCCCAGCCGGGAACCTTCAGGAACAAATGCCGCCACACGTTGAAGGCGTGGTCCCAAATTTACGGAAACAGCCATAGGTTAACTCCTTTCAACAAAAATAGCGAGATGCTTAATACATCTCGCTACATTCGTTCTTAAGTGGTGACCCGTACGGGATTCGAACCCGTGTTACCGCCGTGAAAGGGCGGTGTCTTAGGCCGCTTGACCAACGGGCCATTGTTATAGTGGTGGGCCCACCAGGATTCGAACCTGGGACCAACCGGTTATGAGCCGGCCGCTCTACCGCTGAGCTATAGGCCCAATAAAAAAATGGCTCCCCGAGCAGGACTCGAACCTGCAACCTACCGGTTAACAGCCGGTTGCTCCACCATTGAGCTATCGAGGAATGCCCTTTGCAGAGTTTATTATACGAGATTCGTATTAGCTAGTCAAGCTTATATTTGATGTTTTTTTGTTCTAAATAGTGAGAAGCCTTTGACCTATCCCCTTGGTTCTTATTCAAGGTAATCCTTAAGCTTCTTGCTGCGGCTGGGATGACGAAGTTTCCGCAGGGCTTTGGCCTCAATCTGACGAATCCGTTCCCGAGTTACGCCGAATTCCTGGCCTACTTCCTCCAAAGTCCGGGTACGACCGTCATCAAGACCAAAACGCAAACGCAGAACCTTCTCTTCCCGGGGAGTCAGAGTCTCTAATACTTCCTCCAGCTGTTCTTTTAACAGGATAAAGGAAGCCGCCTCCGAGGGCGCCGGGGCATCCTCATCAGGAATGAAGTCCCCTAAATGGGAATCTTCTTCTTCTCCAATGGGCGTCTCTAAGGATACCGGCTCTTGGGCAATCTTCATAATTTCCCGGACCCGTTCTACTGAAATATCCATTTGAACAGCAATTTCCTCGGGGGTTGGTTCACGTCCTAATTCCTGCAGGAGCTGGCGTGATACCCGAATCAGCTTATTGATGGTTTCCACCATATGCACAGGAATTCGAATAGTTCTTGCCTGATCGGCAATAGCTCGAGTAATAGCCTGGCGAATCCACCATGTGGCATAGGTTGAGAACTTAAAGCCTTTTACATAATCAAATTTTTCCACAGCCTTAATCAGTCCCAGGTTACCTTCCTGAATCAAATCCAGGAAAAGCATCCCCCGGCCTACATAACGTTTGGCGATGCTGACAACAAGACGCAAATTGGCTTCTGCCAAACGGCGTTTAGCACTTTCGTCCCCTTGTTCCATGCGTTTGGCCAGTTCAATCTCCTCTTCTGCCGTAAGAAGGGGAACTCGACCAATCTCTTTAAGGTACATACGGACAGGATCATCAATCCCTACCCCTTCGGGAATGGAAAGATCCACATCCACATCCACCTCTTCCTCAGCATCAGGGTCATCCACATCGTCGGGGATTTCATCAGTGGCCTTTTCCAATGCTTCCACTTCACCCGCTTCAGGGATGATATCAATCCCCATCCGGCCGATCTGTTCATACACTTCGTCAATCTGTTCGGCTGTGAGCTCAATTCCTTGGAGGGTATCCATGATCTCCCGGTAGGTTAAAGAACCTTTTTTCTGGCCTTTTTGTATCAGCTCTTTCACCGCATCGACCTTTAGTTGGTCATCATTCATAGATTCCCCTCCCTTCTTGGTTTCATTTTTCTGTGTGCTCATGACCTTACTTTTCGCCACTTCTCAACCGCTCTCCTATCTCTTTTAACAGGGCTAAAGCACCTGTCAAATCGCCGGATTTTTCTAATTCAACCATTCGAGCCTGAAGCTCTTCCACAGTTTCTTCTTCATTTATCGAACGAATCTGTTTAATACAATCATGGAAAAGTCGTTCTGGATTGGATAGCTCCATATCTTCCAGCATGAGTTGGGCTACCTTGCTTTGCAAAGCGTCGGATTCCATACTGGGCATAGCTCCTTTTCCAATACAGCGTGCTTTTTCAATATAATCAAATATCTGCTGATGATAAGCTACCTTCCAAAATCCCTCTTCGAATTGTTCCTTGAATTCTGAGACAGGAATCAATTGTTCAAGCAAAAGACGTAACAGAACTTGCTCAGCTCGAATCACTCCATCAGGTACTGATGCTCCAGTTTGAGTCGGATTTGCACACCTATTGATATTATCCCTTTTTTTTACAGAAATATCCTGTTTGTTAGGAAATAATTCCTCTTCAGAGGCCCTTTTCGAAGGTTTTCGGTCAAATCCTGCAATTTCCGCTTGAACCCTATCTAAAGTTAAACCCAACTCCAGACTCAGAAACCGCTCATACCCTTCCCGCTCCACAGGACTTTGCACTTTTATAATATCCGAGGCTAATTCACGGACCAATTCTGCTTTCTCCGGAGCCGATAGAGTTGGTTTCGTCTTGACATGGATCTGATATTTAAACTGAATATAGGGCTCTGCCTGAGCTAACGCTTTATTAAATTCTTCCACTCCGAAGGTTTTTAGGTATTCATCCGGGTCCTTAGCTCCGGACAGACTTAAGATATCTACCCGAAAACCCATATCCCGCAATAGTTCACCCGCTCGAAGTGTTGCTTGAGTTCCAGCCTGATCCGAATCATAAACGATCACTACCCGCCCAGTGTAGCGATGGATCAATTTTGCCTGCTCCCGGGTTAAGGCTGTTCCCAAAGAGGCTACTGCGTTTTTGAAGCCTGCTTTTTGTAAGGCGATAACATCCATGTAACCTTCTGCCAGAAGAGCGAATCCGTGTTCCCGGATCCCCTGGTGAGCTCGGTGCATTCCATATAAATGATGTCCCTTGTTAAAAAAAGCAGTCTCTGGTGAATTCAGATATTTTGGTGTAGAATTATCTAAAACTCGCCCTCCAAAGCCAATGGTCTTTTGACGCGAGTCAAGTATTGCAAAGATTACCCTTTTCCGGAAACGGTCATAGAAGCCGCGGGATTTCCCTTCCGAATGGTCTCGTTCCAAGGCAAGTCCGGCTTGAGCCAACTCCTGGGGGTTTACTCCCCGGGCACTGAGTGCCTCAATCAGTCCGTCCCATCGTTCGGGAGCATACCCTAAACGAAATTGCTTTATGGTCTCTTCATCTATCCCTCGCTGCTTAAAGTACAGCCTTCCAGGCTCTCCTTCAGGTTTATGCAATAGGACTTCATGAAAATAACCCGTTGCCCAATCGTGAATCTCTTCCCAACGACGTCGACGGGTTTGTTGTTCTTTCTCACGGGGTGAAAGCTCTTTCTCCGGGAGAACAATACCGTGTTTTTGAGCTAAATGCTCCACCGTTTCGACAAAATTCCAGTTTTCTTTTTTCATTAAAAAAGAAAATACATTACCACCCGTATGGCAACCGAAGCAATAAAAAATCTGTTTATCCGGGGTTACCGTAAAACTCGGGGTCTTTTCCGAATGAAACGGACAGAGGCCTAGGTAATTCTTCCCTTTCCGTTGAAGTCGTACATATTCGGAAATTGTATCCACGATATCGGAACGCAATCTGACTTCTTCAACGATTTCCTCAGGAATTCTATAGTCCACTGATTGTAATTCGCCACCCCTATGCCATATTTTTGACAGATTGTCAAGATAATAATACATTTATTGTTTCGCCAAAAAACTCAAGAATCCTCTTTTTCACTTTCGTAAAGCATAACTTCGTTGCATACTTTCCTCCTGAATAAGTGCAACTAGGCAGCTGTCTGCGCCAGAGGCTTGCCACCAGCCAAGTTTTCTATAAAATCTTTCTTTAAAATCAGACTTTTTTGGTGTACAATATATATTCTAGATATATTTAGGGTCTATAAATATTATTCTACCTTCCTTAACTATTTCCTCCTTCATTTCGACTTTTTCTTTCCTTCTTACCGCCAGCCGCGGCTGATCGCTTTTCCTCCTCTTCTTTTCGTGCTAAAATGAATTAATGGCTAATTTTTATACATAGATGAGTCAAGTCACAACATTATGCTAAACTAAAAAATGACTCAGAAAGGTGGACGATCCTATGTGTAACGCTAAATTCCGCTCTTTGATTATCGCATTTTCCATATTCTTTTTAACCTTTGGCTTAGTAGGCTGTGGATCCGATGACACCACGAAAAATACGCCTCCATCTCCCCCTCCTGCCAATGTAACAGATCCCCAAAACCCTGACCCAGTTGAACCGGCTCCTACGGAGACTGTGGAGGTTACGATGTATTTCCCTACATCGGATGCGACAGGGCTGGTCCCAACTGACCGGACGGTAAACGTTGCAAAAAAATCGAGCGAGGAAGTCATTGCTGAGATGTTCAAAGAGTTCGCGAATCCCCCTTCGGGTTTGGTGGCTCCCCTCCCCAAGGAAACAAAACTTCTGGATGTTAAGATTAAAGACGGTGTCGCCACCATTAATCTGTCCAATTCCTTCAGAGAAAACTTTGAGGGGGGCGCCACAGGAGAACAGATGGTCCTTTACAGCATCGTCAACTCCTTAACCACCCTTAAGGATGTGGACTCTGTAGAATTCCTTTTGGAAGGGGAACTGAAGGCTGCTATTCTCGGCGGTTTGGATACTTCAACCCCTGTAACGGCCAATGAGAGTTTAATCCTAAAATAAAAGGTTCTTACTATTATCCATCAACAAAGACATATTAAAGAATGTTTAAGGGAGTGTCGCATAAACTACTTTTTTAAAGTAGTTGGCGATACTCTTTTTTATAAAAAAAGGTCCGTCTTACGGCGACAGACCCTTGATTATTTTTGCATAAATTCTTAATGTCTGGGAACTAGGAAGTTTTGAAAGAGATCAATGGCATAATTATCGGTTAGCCCGGAGATATAGTCCACCACGGCTTTGACCGCATCTCCATCAGCCCAAACAAGGTATTCCTGAGGGAGAAACTGTAAGTTTTTCATATAATAATGGAATAAAGCCTGGACAACGTATTCACCTTTACGCCGCTCTTCACGGAGGGCCTCGCTGTTATAGACTCGTTCAAACATAAACAGTCGAAACTCCTGCATAGCCTCTGTAACAGGGCGAGATTGTTGGATAGAGGTTTGATTCTGTGAACTTTCGATCATGTCCACCACCATAGTGGTGATCATGCGGCTGGGATTATCCCCCAAAGTAGACACCACCTTCTCGGGGAGCTCTCCTTTGTGAATGAGCTCTGCCCGCAAGGCATCATCATAATCGTGACAAAGATAGGCAATACGATCCCCTGTCTTGACGATCTGCCCCTCGAGGGTATAGGGGATTCCTTTTCCTGTATGATGAAGCACCCCATCCAGAACTTCCTGGGTCAGATTCAGCCCTTTTCCCTCCCCAGAGAGAACTGTGAGGATGCGAACGGATTGCTCATTATGCTCAAAACCTCCGATAAGTTTGACGATGGCCTCCTCTCCCACATGGCCAAAGGGAGTATGCCCCACATCATGCCCGAGGGAAATGGCTTCGATGAGGTCTTCATTTAAGCGCAAACCTCTGCCAATGGTGCGGGAAATCTGTGAGACTTCCAGGCTGTGGGTCATCCGCGTCCGGTAATGATCCCCCGCAGGTGCAATATAAACTTGCGTCTTATGCTTAAGCCGGCGAAAAGGCTTACTGTGCAAAATACGATCCCGATCCCTTTGGAACTTGGTCCGAATGTCACACTCCGCTTCTTCCCGCGATCGTTTAGCCTCACTGCTTTTAGCAGCATGAGGTGAAAGTCGCTCCCATTCTTCTCTTTCTGTACGGATCCGAATATTTTCCACCATACTCACTCCTCCTTTGAGGCTGGGTCAATCTCTTATATTATAGCATGAGGTCTGGACATAAATATAACCTATAAAAAATCCGTGTAATTTATTACGCAAGGAAACATCTATCTTTTAAAATAATCCGATGTTTTGCAACAAAGCTCCAATAATCAGTATCCATAAGACGCCAATTCCGGCAGCCAGGATCTTATCCGATGAAATCAACAGAGACGTTTGCTGCGCTTCTTCTTTTAGGCAGCCGGCACACTGTCCTGGGCACCCCTCTTCCCTTTTATCTGATTTGGGGGGGATAGATTTCCGTCCTAAAATAGCGCTGGCCTTTCGTTTGCACAGGGCTGTGAAATCCAAAAATGCGCCTACAGGACAAAAGCAACGACACCAAAAGCGGAGGATAAAAATGGAGAAGAGCAAGATGATCCCCATAATAATCCACTGAGAAGTGTTGCCGTCAGCATCAAAGAACACTGAAAACGGTTCATAGCTGGCTATCCCCGGGTTGTTTAACAATAAAGCCAATAATGCAGCCAGCCAGAGAAAGAACCAGCGGCTTTTTCGGGCTATCGTAACGAGCCTGGGATGCGGATGATAGTTGGCTAAGTTCAAGGCCCTATAGATTCCTTCTTGAACAGCTCCGAAGGGGCAGAGCCAGGAACAGTAAAAATTTCTGCCCCAAAACAACGTAATCAGGAACACCCCGATGACCATCACATACCAGATGGGACGTTCCGAAAAAGTCGGCATCTTGAGAGCGATAATACTCATATAATTGCCGATGGTCAAGGAAACGTTCTCCATGAACCCTAAAACAAAGACCGCTGCTACCAATATCCAGAGTCTAAGCTTCTTCATATTGCGGGAGGAAGCGAGAATGGCAAGAGCCAGCATAAGAACGACGAGACCATCCTGCCATTGAAAATGGAAGGTTTTTAACGGGGGAACCTTTAATCCCAGGTGATTTTCTCCCACTTGGTACATCCCTTTTTCAACGGCCAGCATCATCCCTTTAGCAGTTCGTGTGGCTCCACTGACAATATCGATATCTTCATGGGCTTCTAAGGGTTCGGAGACCGTTTTCCCCAGAAAATTTTCCGGATAACCGGCTACCAGGACCTTCTTTAGATAAAGAGGAGTTTCGGAATCATCCAATAGTACTGCATTGGCAATCTTTCCTTCCTCACTCACTATGGTTAGCATAGTGATCGGCCCGCCATAACCGGAAGCGCTGGAAATCACCCCATAACTTAAAAATGTCCCCTCCTGGTTATATAAGGCATAGCTCTTATAGGCGCCCTCCACCTCTTTAAACTGGCTTGCCGACGGTTCTCCTTGCTGCAAAAGACCCAAGAGATCCTGCTTATTGGTACTCTGTTGATAAATAAATGTCATGAGCAAGAGAAGGCAGGCGAAAACAATGACGCCTGTCTTCCCTTTTGCTTTATTGAATTGAGTATTAAACATTGTTTTACACTAACTTTCCGAATAGTTTTTTGCGAACATCTGAGAGTATATCCTCTTCAGAAGGCTCTTCCTTACACCAGTAACACAGATCATCCTGACTAGTGATGGTTTCCGCTTCACAAATCCTACATTTTCCGACCGGAGCTTTAAATATGGACTGCTCCTTGTAAGGTTGAGCATTGGGTTGTCGATCCCGGAGAATAGAGCGCGTGGGACAAGACAGCATGCATATGCGGCAATCTAAGCAGTGCCCACTGGTAAAGTCATGAATACATTCCTTCACTTCCACTCGAATCTTCAAGGCTTGCGTAGGACAATACCGGGCACACATCCCACAGTTAACACATTCCATACTCATTTGGATAGATGGCCAATAGGCTGGGCTTCCCCCCTCTTGAAAGTGACTAGAGTAACTATCTTCCAGACGCTTCTGCCAATCAGGCAGGACATTGATTCTGGCCCTTTTCGCCCTTTCATCACTGCCGGGGGGTGCTTTTTTCTCTTTGGCCATGAGCTCGCTCCCAGGTTTCCGGCCCATCAAGGTTAGAAAAAGATCACGGCGGGAAGTTACTTTCAAGCCTGAGGATACAGCTTGGAGTTTCTTTTTCTTCTTCGCCTTCTCTGCCGTGTAAATCAGGGAGAAGTCGGGGGTATGCCCGGAAGCTGACAACCATTCCATAGCCGTTTCTACAGCAAACTTCATGCGCTCCAGGCAATCTTTCATGGGGCAATTCTGGCATTCATCCAGGCGCAGCTCCACCCCGGTGAGTAACCCCAATTCATACCACATTCCTTTGGAAATTGCACTTAAGCAGGTGTGAACCTGCACCGCCCCTTTGTTTTTTTCCTCTTTACTAAGATAGGGGGCGGGATGATAACCGCAGAAAATCTGGGTGGATTTTGCCCCTTGCTCTTTCACGTCTGAGCTTATCGTCGTCTCATCCCATTGCGTGGAACCAAAGACCTGAGTAGGGCAATCCGAGAAGCACAGCCCGCAACCCAGGCATTGATCTTGAATGAGATAAATTTGGTGATCAGATAAAATTAATGCTTGTCCTGGACAATGGGAAACACAATGGTTGCATTCCACACCATTGTGCCGCTGATTCAAACATCGCTTTGTGTCAACTTGCACATGAGCACCGTGATTAAAAAGCATGCCTCCCACTCCTCATCACAAAATTCGGAACAACTTCTTCTTTACACCTGTATAATTTTTGTTAACCCCAGCAAAGCCAATTGAGCCACTGCGAGATAAGTTGCCTCATTTGTCTCAGTTTGTAACATCTCAAAAAATTCCTGGCCCCACTTTTTAAGATGGAGCTCTTCAAACCCTTTGATCTGCTTTTCAATTTGGGTTATTTCTTCAGCGTTTTGCTCTTGGAGGGCCTTACCCTTCCTGGCATAGAGATACATCATAAATTCCAGCTCTGTGGCCATATGATCTGCCGGTTCTGCAGACTGCTTTACCACTCTGACTCCGGCTTCCCGGTAACAGCGTTCCGCGTCAAGAGCTGCCGGACTCATAAAGAGCATGACTCCCCCATTGGCTTCTTCGGGATTATGGAGAAAAAGGGTTTCATAAATGCTAAGTGCAGGTTTCTTCGGATCATCAAACAGTCTTGTATACTCTCTCCTCATCCGGATTAAAAGGGTTGTAGCATCTTCCTCTGCAGAGATAAGGGCGTTTAAGGCCTCTCTCATCTTCGCTATATCTTCCTGACTGCAGGAAAGTTCCTCAAGAATGTTTACCGCATCTTGTCCATAGCTCCCATCCAGCATGGCCTCAGCCAGTTCATGATTGGGAAGCCGCAGGGAAATAGAGAGCATTTGATAAAAATCTGAAATTGCAAAAGCAGTCATAACATCTTGTACCTGAACGTTATTACTCATTTTTTTCTCCTTTTTCTTGACCTCTACTTAGTTTCATTTTAACAAAGCTCTAATGGATTCTTCTATATCATTTGATATACGTTTCACATTTCATTCTCTTCTGATTTAGTGTTATTCATTTTTATCTAGCTCTCAATAATTTTATAATAAGGCTCCCGATAAAGCTGTCAGGAATACTTATGGAGTTTTGTCCCGAAAAAACACTACAGAGAAGATTGGCTTATGCGAAGCAGTAGCCATAGTCGCCTTATGCCTGCTGGTTTATGCTTTCCGATTAACTAGATATTTGAAGCTCGGGATTGCTCCCGAGCTTTAGTTAAATGCATCTCCCCTATTCCTACTTCCGGGCATTTACCCCGAGGTTCAACTTGCTCAAACCCAAATTCAGAAGCAATGCTCCCAGTGCGACGATGCCCAAAGATAAACCTATTTCGATCAAACTGGGTACATAGGGACCTGTTGTTCCGCCATATACCGGTGGTCCGGCATAAGTGATGAGAGGGTTAAATAATTGGGCCTGGAGGAGATTCGACTTAATAAGGTAGATGGCAACCAGGGCGAGTACTGCACCTGCAACAATGCTCCCTGCCTTCCCTGATGTTCCTGGTTTAGACAGGAGCACGATGGCTGCGATTAGAGCCACCAACTCCACCCAGAAGCCTAAAGCTCCTTCACCAAACACCAGCCAATGGAAGGCAGCATATTCTTCTCCGCCGCCGGGGTAAAGGCCAATGAAGACTTCCCCCACCACTACGATGAGTTCGATACATAAGAGCACGGCAGCCACTTTCCCCATCTTGCCCAGTAGTTTCACCGGCATTTGGATGTAACCACTTCTTTTTAAAAGGGTGGCCAGAATCATTTGCACAGACAGGGCTGCCACTAAGGCGGCGATCAGGAAGGATAGGGGCTGTACCGGGGTATTCCAGAGAGGACGGGCAATTTGGAAACAGAAGACGAAGGAGGTCACCGTGACCAAAATTCCGGCGATAAAGGAAATTACGGCAACAGGCTTCACTGAGGCTTCATCCTTTTTCCCTTCATGGACCAGTATCAGCTGACGGGTAAAGATGATGGAAAGGACCATATAAGAGGCCAGCATGAGGAAGTCCCAGAACATGGGAGAGGTCAAGTTGCCGCTGGTAATGAACAGCCAGGCCCGTTCCGGGTTACCGATGTCCACGATGATGAACAAGGAGGCGGCTACGATACTGGAGACTGCTCCCAGATAGGAAGCAATCCGGGTATAGGGTTTGAATTCAATGAACTTAAAGAGATAAGGTACTGCTGCGAAGAGCAGGCTTCCGGCAGCAACCCCTGTGAAGATCATAAAGCCCACGATATAGAGGCCCCACATAGTGTTCACACCAAGGTTGGTCACTTGTAGACCTTGGGTCAGCTGCAGTCCCCAGCAGACTGAACCGAGGACGGCAAAGACTGCGAAGATAATGTTCCACAGATTTGACGAGGTCTGTTTGGTGTTTTTTACGGTGGTATTTGTTTGCACTGCCATACTTCACACCCCCTTAAGTTAAATAATAGACATTCGGCTTGGTGCCTTTTTCTTCGAGCAAGTGGAAATAGCTCCGGCCCTTAATCGCCTTGCTGACATCGCTTTCCGGGTCGTCGATATCCCCAAAGTAGCGGGCACGTCCAATACATAACTCCATACAGGCCGGTTTTTTCCCTTCCGCCAGTCGGTGGACGCAAAAAGTGCACTTGGAGACTGTATTATATTGATGTGGGGTTGTATTGACATCACCCACAGCAAAATCCACACGGTACTCTGGTTTTTTCCAGTTGAACTGACGCACTCCGCTATAGGGGCAAGCTACCATGCAATACCGGCAGCCGATACATTTATCATAGTCCTGGATGACGATTCCGTCTTCCTCCCGCTTATAGGTGGCTCCTACCGGACAGGCTTTAACACAAGCTGGATTATCACAGTGTTGGCAATTCACCGGCAGGTATTCCAAGGTATTGTTGGGGTAAGTGCCTGCCGCTGTATCCATGGCCTCCCCACCGACGGTAAGGATGCGGTTCCACCAGATCTCATTGGGCAGGTTGTTAGCCATTTTACATGCTACCGAGCAGGTATGACAGCCTACGCAGCGTTTCAAATCAATTGCCATGGCATAATGCATATTTCATTCCTCCTCTTAAGCTTTCTCCACTTGAACCAATACATCAAAAAAGGCACTGTTGGCACAGACACTATTCATGACTCTGGATGTCAGATCCTGATAATGTCCCTCAATGAATTCATGCTTTTCCCGACCTTTAGGCAGGCTCAACACTCCCGGTTGAATCCCCCGGTCCACAACGGCTTTGATTTTGACATAGCCCCGGTCATTATAGAGCTTGACGATGTCGCCGGTCTTAATATTCCGGGCGGCAGCATCGGAAGGATTGATTCTGACAAAAGGTTCCGGGCTTAATTCCTTTAAGATGGGGACATCCCACCATTGGGAGTGAGTCCGCCATCTTCCCTTATCCTGAATCACCGAGAAAGGATATTTTTCATGGAGAGGGTTTTCATGCCATGCTTCGTGAGGAGGCTCAAAATAGGGAAGCTGTTCTTTAGTCACATCAAAAGTCTGACCATAGTTATTATTGGGGGCCGGGCTTTCGTTGTAAATCTGCGCTCTTCCGGAAGGAGTAGCAAAAACCCCTCCTTCAGCATAAATATAGGGATCTCCAGGTAAAGCTCTGAGAATTTTCTCCTTTTTAAGATTTTCTAAAGTTATTCCTAATTTCCTTGCTCCGTCAGTATCCATCCAGAGCTTCATATAGCCCTCTTCATCCATGTCAAAGGCATCACCGCAGCCCAGCTTATCGGCCAGCAATTTGTAGATTTCATAATCAGATTTACATTCATAGAGGGGGTCGATGGCCTTCTCCTGCAAAATGGCATAAGGATGGGTGCTATAGTTAACAAAGACATCATCCACTTCAAACCAATGGGCTACCGGCAATAATATATCCGCGTACTGTGCCGTTTCGTTCATGTTCATATCGGCAACGACGATGAATTCCAGCTTTTTCATGACTTCCAGGGTGGCTTTCCGCTCAGCACCATTACCCACTTGATTGACATGGGTAAAGTATATCCCTTTGAGATCGATGGGAGTTTCACCGTACATTTTAGTCTCCAATACCTCAGTTAGCATATTCACCGGTACGGAAAGGGAAGGCTTTGCCCCGTTCGGGAACATGGTGCCCGCCATATTGATCCAGTCGGTGGCCAGGTTTTCACCCATGCCGCAGAACGCTCCGGATTTGCCCAGGTTCCCTGTGAGAATAGCCAACACAGCCATGGCAAAATAACCGTAATGGCCATTGACATAGTGGTCTATGCCGAAAAATTCATAGATTGCAGAAGGTTTATTGGTCGCGTAGAGTTTCGTGATTTCCTCGATCTGCTCCACGGGAATATTGCAGATTTCTGCCGCTTTTTCCGGTGGGTATTCCGCAATGCGCGTCAAAAGCAATTCATAAGCGGTGGTTACTTTAATACCATTGATTGTATAGGTTCCCCGCAGGGCCGGGTCTTCAACGGCATTGACTGCCCCATAAGAGTTGGTCAGGGCATCCCAAACGATGGGCTGATCTTTTTGCCCTTCAGCAAGGGTAATGCCTAAATCACTTTGATGAAGGAACTTCCCATCGGATTTCTTAACCAGGAAAGGTGCTCCTGAAGATTTCTTCAAAAAGGGCTCATCCACCCAATTTTCTCTGACCACAATATTCATCATACCCAGCGCTAAAGCGGCATCGGAACCAGGTCGTACGGGGACAAAGATGTCCGCTTTGGCAGCCAAAGCATTGAAATTGGGGTCAATGACTACAATCTTTGCCCCTTTTTCTTTGGCTTCCAGGAAAAAGTGCGTGCTTTGTTGCTGAGCTCCCACAGGGTTCGCTCCCCAACAGAAAATGGTTTTGGAATTCTTCAGGTCTGCCGGTTCATTCGCCGTAACAAAGGTTCCTTGACCGAGAGCCGGTTTTGTCCCTTGTCCCCGTGCCATGTCCACCGCCGCCGTAATATTCAGGGCTCCATTGGCATTTTGCAGACGATTCATAGCACTGCCAATCCCTGCACCGCTTAATGTGGCGTAGCTTCCTGAGCTCCACATCACGCCAAAAGCATATTTGCCATACTGGTCCTGGTACCTTTTCCATTTCTCGGTGATGGTATTGATCGCTTCATCCCAGGTGATCTGTTCCCATTTCCCTTCTCCGCGCTCCCCGGCACGTTTCATGGGATATTTGAGGCGGTCTTTACTATAGATTCGTTGCACATGGGTTAAGCCTTTAACACAGATCCGGTTGTACTCCGGATTGGGCATTTCCCTGGCAGAAGTTCTTACCACTTTACCGTTGCGGACATGAATGTTCAAAAAGCATCCGCCGGCACAATTGCCGCGGCAGGCACCGCTAAAGATTTGCTCATCATTGATGGTGGCCCTATCGGTGTTTTCCTCTTCCGCTAAAGCAGTCATGGCCGAACTCCAGGGATTGGCTGCCACAACACTGACCGTTGCCGCAGTTGCTGCCGAAGCTTTAAGAAATGTACGGCGGGACAGATCAGGGTTAAGTCTACTCTTTTCTTGAGCCATTTTGCTCCCTCCCACATAAAATGATTGTTTGTGTATATTTTATCAAGGAAGGAAATAGCCTTCGATACCATCTGATAGTTTCTGACTTTTCATTTGCTATATCTTACTATTTCAAATGATACACGGAATTGTATCATTTGATTGATTAATTGGATTAAGGATATGTTATGATAAGTTCAAACTGGGTGCATACTACAGATTAACATCGTCATGTAAAACACTGATTTCACAAAGCTATTTCCAGTCCATAAGAGCTTTGCCACAGACCGTTCCTCTATTTATTCTTCGATAGCAGATTCATCTGCCTAATATTAAAGCAATGCAGGTGTTGGGATGAAAAAACAGTGTGAAGGCAATCCTTTCTGTGATGCTTTGGATTCGGGTACCCGAGCTTACCTCTGTGAAAACTCCACTTTTATTGTGCAAATGCCTCGGCAAATCCAATCTACGGATTTGGGAAATCCGCGTTTAGAGATTATCCATAAGGGAGTGCTCTTTACTTTTAATTTATTGGAAGACGGGAGCCAGGAATTTATACATCTTATCAAAAAGGGCGATGTTCTGGGCACTCGCCATTTCTTTGATCGACTGGCCATTCCCGAATATAATTTAATGACTCTCACTGAGGTGCATAAATGCAGCATTCCCATTAAGGTTGCGGAGAAGCTTTACCACGAAAACAGGGACTTTGCCCAAGCTCTGACGGAAAACCTTCTCGATATGATGAATAATCTCACTCGTTGGGTCAGTATGCGTTCCAAGAATGGCACGGAAAAGGTTCAGCAAGTTTATGAATTGCTCCAGGACTTGGATATCGATATGACTATGATTACTCAGGATGATTTGGCCCTCATCGCCGGAGTCAGCAGAATCACTGTCGCCAGAGCCATGAAGGATATCTATAAGAAAAATTGACTTGCACTAAGCCTGTATACAGACGGAACACTTAAAAAGTTGAATTTAAAAACGGGTGTCTGGACTTAATTTTAAGCCCCGACACCCGTTTTTTGCCGAATTGACTCACTGATAGCTTCATGGTAATATGAATTCGTACGAACGTCCGAACTAAAGTTTAATCTGAGGAGCGAAAGCTATGAATGATAAAAAAGAAATTGGTCAGTCTGAAAAAATACTCAATGCAGCAATTCAATGTATATCCACAAAGGGCTATGCCAGTGTTTCCCTGCGGGATATAGCTGATGAGGCAGGTGTTGTGTTAAGTCAGGTCAATTATTACTATAAAAATAAAGAGGGCTTATTCATCGAGGTTATTAGGGTTTTAGCACAGCACTATTTGCAGGAAATAGAAGATAAATTAAAGCAGGGCAAATCAGCGGATGAGAAAACAGCATACCTGATAGAGTATTTTCAGGACGCGCTTTTAAAGAATCCGGGATTGATCAAGATGCTCTTTGATATGACCAGCATGGCCCTTTGGTCCGATACCTTTAAGGAACCCCTTCGTCAGCTTTTCGATGACTCAACGGCCTTAATTGAAGAATACATTATGAAGGATTTCTCTCAAACGAGGGATAGAGACAACTATTCGCCGTCAATATTATCCAGAATTACCCTGGGTGCTTTATTTGGCACTTCCATTCATATTATGTTGGCAAAAAATCAGGAAGATGCCGTAGGTTCATTATCTGCGATACAGGTGTTTATTAAGTAAGGAAATATGAAAGGGGATTTAAAATTGAATTACAAAAAATTGATAGGAAATTTTAAATTCATCTCATTCATTGTCAACCTCTTATTGAGCCTAAGTTTAGGGCTTATCCTTTGGAGAATTCTTGGTATTTGGTACATGATCCCTTTGCTTCTGCTGATAGGTATAGTGGGTTACGGCATCATTTCCATTTTCACAAGCTTTGCCAACAAAAAATTGTTAGTCAAATTTGAAAAACAAATCCTCCAGTTCAAAGAAGGGGATTATTCCAGCCTGGCGGAATTTAAGGATCTTGGCTTTATCGGCAAAATCTCTTCATCTTTTAATGATATTATTGAAGACATTCGGAATTTGATTCGGAGTTTTGTAGAGGTTTTTCTTTCTATCATTCAAATTTCGAAAGAAACCAGAGACAAAGCTGAAGAAGCCTTATGCTCAGTCGGACAGATTTCCGAATCCATTGAAGAAATTGCCAAGGGTGCCTCTATGCAGGCGGATGAGGTTCAGCATGGAGTAGAGAAAATGGAAAACCTCTCCCAGGAAATCGAATTATTATCGGATCGTTTCAGCGGAGTAAGCAATGATACGAAAGACATCAATGAACTGAACGGGATTGGGCTTCGGTCTGTCAGCCTTCTTCAGAAAAAATCCCTGGAAACCAATGAGGCGCTGGCACAGATTTATCAAACCATCGAGAGTCTGACGGACTCCACTAAGAATATTGAACAGCTTCTGGAGTCCGTGGAAGGTATTGCTGAACAAACCAACTTGCTGGCCTTAAATGCAGCGATTGAAGCAGCCCGAGCAGGTGAATCCGGGCGGGGGTTTGCCGTAGTGGCCGAGGAAATCAGGAAATTAGCCGAACAGAGCAAGGTGTCCACTGTAGAAATTGGCAGCTTGGTACACACCATTCAAAATCAGTCAACACTGACTATAGCTTCCATGCAGCGGGTTCAGGCCGTCTCCCAGGAACAGAATGAAGCTGTCTTACATACGAATGATGCTTTTCAAAATATAACTGAGGCAACTGAATCAATAAGTTCAAAAATTGAAATGATCCATCAAGGAATGATCTCTATTCAGAATCATCGCAATGAAGTCCTGAATGTTATTGAGAATATTTCCGCCGTTACGAAAGAGGCTGCTGCTTCAAGTGAGGAGATAGCTGCCGCAGCCAGCAGCCAGCTATCCATATTGGAGGAGATGAATGAAGTTACCCGTAAATTGGATAAAATCACCCAAGAGCTTGATGTTAAACTGAAGAAATATAAACTATAGTGCGAACCTGTCCCAAATACGAATGCGCCTTCGTATTTGGGACAGACCTGTTTGGGGTTTAAATATAGTCTTTCTCAAATCCCCGTTTGTAGTAAGCGGCAGCTTTATCATATTGAAAACCGCACGAAGTCAGCGCCTTATAGGAGGCCGGATTATCTTCATCTGGCTTCACGATGATCTCTTTTGCCTGTGTATTTGCGTGAATATGCTCCATTAGCAAATTGATCACGCGTTTCCCGTATCCTTTCCGAAGATAGGCTTCTTCGCCAATCAAATAATCGATGCTGTATGTTTGATTAGGGTTGCTGACAGAATACCACTCTTCTCCCGCTTTATAGCAGTCATAATATGGCAGAAGCCAATTGACCTGCTGCCATCCATCACAATAAAATGATTGATAAAAGCGAAGGAACCGTTTCTTTGCTCAATCTCATCAATCCATGCTGCCGGATCTTCGTACCAGCGCAGAATATATGGTTTATTCAGCCATTTTTCCAGTAAAGCAATGTCCCCGTCTTCTATCGGACGCAAATACAATGGTTGTTCACACATTTTTAAGCCCCCCTTTAAATATAAAAAGATATCAATACAACACCTGTTGAGTATTTCATATTCCGAACCAACTCACTGCGTAATCTTTGTCCATCTCTGCCACTGATATACCCCTATAAATAACAGTGTGTCTAGCAGTGTCACCCCATTGAAAGCACACTTATTTCTTAATATATAAGCCAGAGGCCGAAGCCTCTGGCTCATGTCTTTTTGATTTAAAGGGCGTCTTTGATCTGTTCAAGGGCTTTGGCCAATATGGAACGGTGACAGGCAAAATTGAAACGCAGGAAACCGGCTCCCTCTTCTCCAAACCAACGGCCTAAGTCCACAGCAACCTTAGCTTTTTCAATAATGAAGGCATCGATCTCATCAGCAGACATGCCTGTGCCACGGAAGTCAAACCAGACCAGATAGGTCCCCTGGGGTTTAATGATCCGAACTCCGTTCAGATGCTTATCCACATAATCCAAAGCATAATCAATATTACTCTCCACATGAGCAAGGAATTCTCTCCGATACCCTTCCCCATAATTGTAGGCAGCTTCTAAGGCAATACCAGCGAAAGCATTCAAGCCATTCACTTGATTAAGGTCCAATTGCCTGAGGTATTTTTTGCGTATCTCCTTATTGGGGAGAATGATGGCTGAGGCTTGCAGGCCCGCCAGATTAAATGTTTTACTCGGGGAATAGGCTGTAATCACATTCTGATTAATATGAGGATCCTGCATGCCCAGGGGAATATGCTTGTTATCTTTTAAAACAAGATCCGAGTGGATCTCATCGGAGAATATTATAACTCCGTACTCAAGGCATAGTTCGCCTATTTTGGTCAGATCCTCTACAGACCAAACTCTGCCCACGGGATTGTGAGGATTACAGAGGATAAATATCTTGGTATTAGGATCTTTAAGCTTCATCTCCAAATCTTCAAAATCAATTCCATATTGGCCGGTTTCTTTATTTAAACGCAAAGGGTTTTCTATGGTTTTCCGTTTATTTAACTCTATGGTTTGCTTGAAGGGATAATAGACCGGCGGTTGGATCAAAACTCCCTCTCCTTCATCGGTCAAAGCTTGAATGGCGTAGGTAACTGCCGGAACGATCCCAGCCGTAGGGACAATCCACTCCGGCATAAGCTGCCAGTCATGGCGCTTGTAAATCCAATTTATTACGGCATTATCGAAGGACGCTCCCTTGGCTTTCGGATAACCAAAGATGCCAAATTGGGCTTTCGTTACGATGGCGTCAATCACTTCTTGAGGAACTCGAAAATCCGTATCAGCAACCCACATTGGGATACAGCCCTTGGCATCCAGGCCAGGAAAACGATTCTCAAAACCGTCCCATTTGAGGCTTTCAGTTCCGGAGCGATTGATGTATTCATCAAAGTTGTAGGCCATATGCATAACTCCTTTAATTACATACAGAAAGCCCGACCCACCCATCCTTACCTATACATCCCAGAGCGGCGAAGTCCTTGGTTGCCCTTGTGCACCTTCAGCTTTCTCTTAAATTCCAAAAGAATAAAAAATAGTATTTATATATGAATTCTATACTTTTATCCAAAGAATTTCAAGAGCTTACAGCTTTAATTTACTTAATCCCAAATTCATGAGCAGAGCCCCTAAGGAAACAATACCTAATGACAATCCGATTTCGATCAAACTAGGAACATAAGGTCCTGATGTTCCCCCATAAACCGGCGGTCCGGCATAAGTCAGCAGAGGATTGAACAATTGGGCCTGTAACAGGTTGGATTTGATCAGATAGATAGCGATTAAGGCAATGACTGCTCCTGCAACGATACCGCCTGCTTTCCCTGCGTCACCTTGCTTGACCAAAAGCAGGATGGCAGCCGCCAAAGCCACTAACTCTAGCCAGAAACCTATGGCTCCCTTGCCGAAAACCAGCCAGCTGAAGGCGGCATACTCTTCTCCACCGCCAGGGTAGAGACCAATGAGAGCCTCCCCTACCACAATGATAAGTTCGATACACAAAAGCACTGCAGCTGCTTTACCCATTTTGCCCAATAAGTTCACCGGCATTTGCAAATAACCGCTTCTATTTAAGAGAGTGGCTAAGATCATCAGTACCGATAGAGCCGCTACTAAAGCTGCAGCAAGAAAAGATAAGGGTTGAACCGGGGTGTTCCATAAAGGGCGAGCGATTTGGAAGCAGAAGACAAAAGAGGTTACCGTGACCAGAATCCCTGCGGCGAAGGCGATCCAGGCGATGAGCTTAACTCCGGCTTCCTCTTTCTTGCCTTCCTTAACCTGAATGAGCTGACGAGTGAAGATTATTGAAATCACCATATAGGAAGCCAGCATGAGAAAGTCCCAAAACATGGGGGAAGTGAGGTTCCCGCTGGTGACAAAGAGCCAGGCCCGCTCTGGATTTCCGATGTCCACGACGATAAAGAGGGATGCGGCGACGATACTGGACACCGCCCCCAGGTATGAAGCAATTGGGGTATACGGCTTAAACTCATCCAGTTTAAACAGATAAGGCACAGCAGCAAAGAGCAGACTTCCCGCCGCAACTCCCGTGAAGATCATGAAGCCAACGATATAAAGACCCCACATAGTGTTTACGCCCAGGTTAGTCATCTGCAATCCTTTGGTAAGCTGGAGTCCCCAGCATACGCCCCCCAGGGCAGCTAAGGCAGCGAAAATAATATTCCATCGATTTATTGAAGTCGATTTCTTGGTATTGGTTACAAGTGCCATATTCGCACCCCCTTAAGTTAAATAGTAAATATTGGGCTTGGTACCCTTTTCTTCGAGCAAGTGGAAATAACTGCGACCTTGGAGCGCTTTGCTTACTTCACTTTCCGGATCATCAAGGTCCCCAAAGTAGCGGGCTCGACCGATGCATAGCTCCATGCAGGCCGGTCTTTTCCCTTCAGCCAGTCGATGAACACAGAAGGTGCATTTGGATACGGTATTGTATTGATGGGGGGTGATGTTGGCATCCCCTATCGCAAAGTCCACGTAATAGTCCGGCTTTTTCCAGTTAAATTGACGAACGCCGCTATAAGGGCAAGCCACCATACAGTAACGGCAGCCAATGCATTTATCATAGTCTTGAATGACCAGTCCATCTTCTTTCCGTTTATAGGTAGCACCAACTGGGCAGGCTTTCACACAGGCCGGGTTGTCACAGTGCTGGCAATTCACCGGCAGATATTCCAGGGTATTATTGGGAAAGGTACCGGCTGCCGTATCCATAGCCTCCCCACCCACGGTGAGGATCCGGTTCCACCAAATTTCGTTGGGCAAATTGTTGGCCATTTTACATGCTACGGAACAGGTATGACAGCCTACGCAGCGTTTTAAATCGATTGCCATGGCATAACGCATTATCTCATTCCTCCTCTATAACTTTTCAATGGCAACTAAGACGTCAAAGAAGGCACTGTTGGCACAGACTTTATTGACCACCCGAGAGCTTAAGTCAGCAAAATGTCCTTCGATGAATTGATCTTTTTCCCAGCCCTTTGGTGCTGTCAGGACCCCTTTGGGCAACCCATCATTGATTGCCGCTTTCATAACGACATAGCCCCGGTCATTATAGATCTTAACTATATCATTAGTCCTAATGCCATAGTGTGCGGCATCTTCCGAATTAATTTTAAGGATAGGCTCAGGATCAAGTTCCAGCAATACGGGTACATCCCACCATTGGGTATGGGTGCGGAAACGGACATGATCAGAAATCATCGTAAAGGGATATTTTTTAACCAATGGGTTCTCATGCCATACTTCATTAGGCGGCTCCCAATAGGGTAAGCGTTCTTTTTCTATATCCCATTCCTGATCATAGTTCATATTTGGGGCAGGACTTTCCACATAGAACTGGGCACGGCCCGTGGGAGTGCCAAACACGCCGTTTTCACCATTAATATACATTTCACCAGGCAGGCACTTAAGAATTTTCTTTTCCTTAAGGTTCTTCAGAGTAATTCCTAATCTTCTGGCTTCATCGTTATTAAGCCACAAATCCAGGTATTCCATCTCAGTCATATTAAACTGCTCTCCATACCCCAGCTTTTGTGCAATAAGTTTGTTGATTTCGAAATCCGATTTACATTCATATAAAGGATCAATAGCCTTTTCCTGAAAGATCACATAAGGGTGAGTGCTGTAGTTGCAAAATGCTTCCTCTTGCTCAAACCAATGGGACACAGGCAATAAGATATCTGCATACTGAGCAGTTTCATTCATGTTCATATCTGCCACAGCGATGAACTCCATTTTATTGAGCCAATCCAAGGTGTATTTTCTCTCAGCACTGTTAGAAACTACATTGGCATTGGTAATATAGATGCCTTTCACATTAACATCCTTGTTACCATACTTATGCTCATTCATTACCAAATCCATTTGCGTGGCTGACATAGTCAGGGATGGACCTGTGGCGCCGGCGGGAAAAAGAGTACCTGCCAGATTGGTAAAATTAATCCCCAAGGTTTCGCCCATGCCGCAGGCGGCTCCGGGTTTACCCAAATTTCCTGTAATCATGGCAAGAGCGTAAATATCAAAGATACTATAGTGACCGTTAACATAGTGATCAATACCGAAATATTGATAAATTGTTGAAGGCTTGTTGGTGGCGTAAATATTAGTGATTTCTTCAATTTGGTTGACGGAAATATTACAGATCTCTGCGGCTTTCTCAGGAGGGTATTCCGCAACACGCTGAAGAAGCAAAGTATAGGCCGTATTGACTTTATGACCATTGATCTCAAAGGAGCCTTCAATAACCGGATCGGTAATCTCTTGAGGAAGTCCCACCTTTCCATCGGCACTACGCACGACAATAGCGTCCGTTTGCCCTTCAGCGAGCGGGCCTAAATCGCTAAGGCGCAAATATTGACCATCAGCTTCTTTAACCAGGAAAGGAGCTACAGTGGAAGCTTTCAAAAAGGGGACATCAATCCAGTTTTCTCTTATCACGATATTCATCATACCCAAAGCCAATGCTCCGTCTGTGCCAGGGCGCACCGGGACGAACTTATCCGCCTTGGAGGCAGTAATATTGTAGATCGGATCAATAACGATGAACGTCGTTCCGTTTTCCTTGGCTTCCATCAAAAAATGGGCACTTTGCTGCTGTGAAATGACCGGATTAGCACCCCAGCAAAGGATGGTTTTAGCATTCTTAAGGTCGGCCAGTTCATTAAGGGTGAAGTTCGGTCCCCACCCAAGGGCGTTACCCGCACTATGGCCATGGGCAGCATCAACAGTCATAGAGATATTGGATGCACCCGTAACATTAAGCAAGCGATTGGTGGTACACCCCATCCCTTGACCGCTCAAAACTCCGTAATTTCCTGAGCCCCAGTAAATCGCAAAAGCTTCTTTACCATACTCTTCTTGATACTCTTTCCACTTATCCGCTATCGTCGTGATCGCTTCATCCCATGTAATACGCTCCCATTGACCGGCACCTCGTTCACCGACCCGCTTCATGGGATATTTCAAGCGGTCCTTATGATAGATTCTTTGGAGATGGGTCAACCCTTTAACGCAGATCCGATTGTAATCCGGATTGGGCATTTCCCGCATTGAGGTCCGTACAACCTTCCCATTACGTACGTGAATATTTAAAAAGCAGCCCCCGGCACAGTTGCCCCGACAAGCCCCACTGAAGATTCTCTCCTCACTGCTTTCAGTGGTACTAACCTTCTCTCCTTCAGCCAAGGCTGTCATAGCGGGTCCCCAAGGGCTTCCTGCCACCGCTCCTACAGTTACAGCAGTAGCTGCAGAAGCCTTAACAAAAGTGCGGCGTGACAGTTTCGGATTCAGTCTGGAATTTCCCTTTGTGTCCATGTGCTTACCCCCTTATTTATTAAAGCGCAGAATACTTTGTATTTAAACTTTTTATCACGAATGCATTTTGATTGTAACAGGTCCGTGCTTCTGACTTCTATCTCATTTGATACCAGATACATATCAAATGATACAATGTCCTATCTCATTTGATACAAAACGAGCAAATACCTTATGATATAATAGCTTAAAGTAATTTTTTTCACATAAATGAATCTAACTTCCTCAAGCTGAGTCAATGTACTTTAATCCTTAACAAGGAGCTCATCATGAAAGAATGCATAAATAACCCCTTCTGTCAATCCTTGGATCTCAAAACCCGGGAGCGCCTATGTGCTCATGCTACAATCACCTATCAGAAGGCCAAACAAATTCAAGTGGTTAATCCTGAGAATGCCAATCTTGAGATTATTGTCAAAGGAGTTCTCTTTACCTTTACTATTTCGGAAGACGGTTCTCAAGAAGGCATACAATTAGTCAAAAAAGGAGAGATCTTAGGTACTCATCTCTTATTTGAAAGGCTTCAATTTCCAGTAACTCATACTCTTTCGCTGACGGATGTCATACGATGCAATTTTCCTATTCATTTCATTGAGAAACTTTTTAACGAAAACCGGGAATTCGCCCAAGCTTTGATGAAGAATCTTACTTTGGACCATACCAACAATCTTTCCCACTGGGCATTTCTTCGCTCTAAAAGCGGGCCGGAGAAAGTCGCCTTTATCTATAAGTCCCTTCAGAAATTAGATGTGGACATGAATCTCATCACCCAAGAAGATTTGGCACTCATTACAGGGGTCAGCCGGATTACTGTAGCCCGGGCTATGAAAGATATCTACAAAAAGTGACACAGAAACAATTATCATTGTCCTGTGTCACTTTGCTTTCAGTACACTCTATTTTCGGCCTGCTTCCTTTATATTCATATCAACTTTATCCCTTATCTTACTTACTCATAAATTTAAGAGCAGTGCAGCTGAGCAAGGCTGCCCCTATAGGCAAAGCCTGCTCAGCTAAATTAAATTTCGGGTGGTGAAGGGGGTAGTTCTGCTGCCCTGGAAAGCCAACACCCAAATACACGTACGCAGAGGGCACAAGCTGGCTGAAAGAAGCAAAATCATCACCTAATAAAACCGGAGGGACAGCTATCGTATTCTCTTTTCCGACGATTTCTTCACTGGCTTCCTTGATGAGCTCGATCATTCCTTTATCGTTTATCAACGTCTGGACTTCTGCACGGAACTCCAGCGTAAAAGTGGCTCCATGAGCTGTCGTAATCGAACGAAGCATATTTTCCATGGTCTTGGCTGTCTTGTCCATCAATTCATCCCCAAAACAGCGAACACTCCCTTCCATGCGTACTCTCTCAGGGATAATATTGGACTTCTGACCCCCATGTATGGATCCAATAGTTAACACAAAAGGCTCGATGGGATCCACTCTTGCTGAGGAAATGGTCTGCAGAGCTTGTATGCACTCTGCGGCTATAAGGATAGGATTGACGGAGTGGTGAGGCATAGCCCCATGGCCGCCTTTACCGATAATTTCGATATCAAAGAAGGCCACCGAGGCAAAGAAGGGCCCTTCTTTGTATCCAATCTGACCCGTGGTCAGCCCAGGATAAACATGAAGGGATATTGCCGCATCGACTTGAGGAGCTTCCATCACTCCTTCATGGATCATCACATCTGCTCCTCCGCTGGGAGATTCTTCACTGGGCTGAAAAATCAACTTGATATTGCCCTTAAACGAGTTTCTCATGCTTGAAAGGATCTCTGCGGCTCCCAAAACAACGGCTACATGGGCATCATGACCGCAGGCATGCATAACTCCTTTAGTCATAGAGCAGAACTCATGACCTGTTTCCTCTTCTATGGGCAAGGCATCCATATCCGCGCGAATGGCTAAGGTCTTTCCTGGTTGTCCTCCTTTAAGAAGTCCCACAACTCCGGTTTTCGCTACATTTTCAGTCACTTCACAACCAAATGATCGGAGTTTTTCCGCAATGTATCGTGCTGTTTTATATTCCTGTAAGGCCAATTCCGGATACCTATGAAGCTCTCTTCGTGTGGCTATAAGAGTATTCTCTAGGGATTGCGCCGCCTTTATCATTGTTTCGATCAAGATCCCTTCCCCCTCATCAATAGAATAAAAACTTCCAGCGTCTCCTTCTTTCTGTCATATTACCATACATATATGGCTAAAATCATTTTTATCGCCAATTATCACTTAATATTCTGGCGCTAAACAGCTTAATTCAGAACAGACTAAAAAAAACTGCCGCCCAATGACTTGGTCGGCAGTTTTTCTAGTATATTGCTCTTTATCCTTTGGAAACCTGACATAATCCTTCTTTATAGGGAGGGAATCCTGAAATCGGGTCAAAATCACGGGCAATCAAGAGATTGATATCGGCTTTTTCCCACCCATGGAATACATCAATCATTCCAGGCAGAATAATATTGGTCACTTCAAGCTTGAATTGCAGCTCACCAAACTTGGTGGAAAGTTTCACATCATCCCCATCTTTAAGACCCCGAGCCGTTGCGTCCACTTTATTCATACGCACGATGGGCTCCGGCATGAACTGATTCAACCAAGGCATATGCCTTAACTTGGAGTGGGTGTAGTAGGGAATGCGTGAGCCTGTGTTAAGAATAAGGGGAAATTCTTTTGCCAATTCAGGGTTGCTGTTCGGACTGTCCACCGGTTCCTTATATGTGGGTAAGGTATCGAATTGATATTTTCTAAGGATTTCTGAAGTAAATTCAAACTTCCCGCTGGTCGTAGGAAACCCGGTTTTTCCATCGGGCCGGAATTTCCCACTTTCATATTTTTTAAAGGAATTTGGTTCCTTAGGAGGAATGGTTAAACCCTCCGGATTCGCCCGCAAATCCTTCAAGGTGATGCCCAACTTAGTAATTCTCAGCAGTTCCTCCAGGCCTTCTTCTTCACTTCCATTAAAGAACTCTTTCCCATAACCCAGCTTGGTACCTAATTCAAAACAGATCTGCCAGTCGGAACGAGATTCTCCCATAGGTTTAACAATGGGCTCCCGGAAATAGATTGTACGGCCGAAGATGGCAAAGGGGGCCATTCTTTCAAAACACATGGCCGCCGGCAGAACCATATCCATAGTATTATGGGTCATGGGACGGATATAGTAGTCTGCTGCTACGGTAAATTCCATCTTTTCCAGGGCCTGCTGGTAAAGTTTTGTCTGCGGCCACATCATGGCGTTACCTCCGACCATGAACATGGCTTTAATTTTACCTTGGTCCACGTATTCCGGGAAACGATTCACTTGCATATCATTCACAAAGTGAGCCCACACTGGAAAATCTTCCTTGTCTGCTCTCTTCTCTTTGATCTGTTGGAATAAATCCGTTTCCCGATTAAATGCCGGATTGCCTGCAAATAAGTCAAAAGGAAGTCCATCGGGCATTTCCAGGCCGCCCTCAGCATCGATATTCCCCGAAAGAGCAACCACCGAAAGAATGGCTCTGGTATTTTGAGTTCCGTTTGTGCTATGAACCGTGGGAGAAGCACTCCCTATCCAGGTACCTGGGGTTTCCTGGCCAAACATCTTCGCTGCCGCTTCAATCTTTTCTTTGGGTACCCAAGTGATTTCTTCGGTTTTTTCCGGAGTAAATTCTTTGACATACTCAGCGAATTCCGTAAAGCCGTGAGTCCATTTTTCTACAAATCCTTGATCATAATAGCCATCCCTCAGCATCACATGCGCAATCCCCAGAGCCAGGGCTCCGTCGGTCCCGGGACGCAACTGTAAATGTATATCCGCAAGGCTGCTGACCGTCGGGGTCACCCGGGGATCCACGACGATAAATTGGGTTCCATTGGCTTTGGCATCACAGAGCTTACCGAACCGAGTGGGCAAAGACCAGGCAGGGTTTAACGACCAGATTAAACATGTCTTAGTCTTGGGACCGGGGTCTGTTCCCATAGAAACTTTGCCCATGGTGAGGAATCCGGCCATCGCCTCCGCTCTGAAACAGGTGGAGCTTTCATTTCCATAGTTGGGTGAGCCAAAAGTATAGGCCAATCTCTGCACAGCCGAGCGGGGCTCCTTGGGATCTCCACAATAAAACATGACTTTATCCGCACCATCCTGGGCCTTGATCCCGTTAAACTTCTTAGCAATGGTCTCATAAGCTTCTTCCCAGCTGATCTGCTTCCAGCCGGGATCAGGGGATCCTTTAGGATTGGTACGGATCACCGGGTGGAGTAAGCGCTCCGGATCGTATAGCTCCTGTATGCTTGAGACCCCTTTGGCGCAAAGCCGCCCATTCGGGTAATTTTCCCGGGACTCTATGCGGATTATCTTACCTTCCTTTAGCGTAGCCTTGATACCGCATTTGGGGGTGTGATTACACATATCACAATAAGAGTATCCATAGGATAAGGGACTATCTTCAGCAGCAAAGGCTCCTTCAGGATGATAAATATTAAAAGCACTTCCCAAAGCAGCTGCACCGGTTAGGGCAGCACTCCCTTTCAGGAACGTACGTCTCGAAATATTCTTAGCCATTATTATCATCTCCTCCTTTGCCTGATCTTGACTTCGCAACACCAACTCCGACTCCGACGGCCACCGCTGCTACAGTAGCAACTGCCACGCCGGTTATAATACCACTGGAAGAAGACTTATCCTCTTCAGGAGGCGCTACCGGTGCATTGGCACTTGCGATATAAGCCGCTGGCAACAGAGCTTCATCCATATTCTCCGGTATCACGTAATAAGTGCTGGTCCCCTTAACTTTGATGGCATTATGGGTTGTAATGTATTTCGATATTTCACTTTCCGGGTCTGCCACATCACCGAAAATCCGGCATTTGCCCGGACAGTTTTGCACACAAGCGGGCATCAGGCCTTGTGATACCCGCTGGTTACAGTAGGTACATTTTTCTACTACATTTAACCGTTTTACACTTTCCTCTTCATACGGGGCAATTTCCCCTGGAAAACTGGTCTCGTCTTTTTTCACGAGATGCCGTTGTCCATAGGGACAAGCGCTGACGCACATTCCACATCCGATACATTTTTCGTGGTCGACCAGAACCGCTCCGTTATCTGACTTGGTCGTTGCCCCTGCAGGACACACAGAAACACATTCCGGATCCTCACAATGATTACACAAAGTTAAGAGAAATCTTTGATTCGCATTGGGATATTCGCCCCATTCTAAGGGCTGAACTCCATTATAGTTGACTCCTGGTCTTGAGCCATTTTCCATTTTGCACGATACCACACATCCATAACAGCCTGCACATCGAGTCATGTCTAACAGCATTGCAAGGTTTGCCAAGATTTTTCCCTCCCTTTAGCCACTTTTATCTACTCTTACTTTTTAATGTTTCTGCCCTCCTTTCAATAACTCGGAAGTTTGTGATTGAGTTAACTATAACAATATATTCTGTGCTAATATATAGGTAAGGAACAATCCGGAATTTACAAGATGGCTATATAGCGCGTTTATCCTATACTAAAAAAACCTTTAGGCATCCGATTATTTTCATAGACTGAATGAAAGGAAGTCGATTGAATTGGGCACACCCAGGGATTATAGTTCAATTTTAATGCCGAGTTATTCCATACGACCGCTGAATTTTAATCAATACCTTCATCTCGGTAAAAGCCATAAGCTATTTCAGGGTGAATTCATCAATAGCATCTGCAATAATGAAGAGGATCCCTATCTTTACTATATTTTAAGTGGTAAAATCAATATCTGCTTTCTACGCACTGATGGTTCTTCATTAGTCATCGCCACCCGCGAGGCAGGCAACGTCTTTCAATCGGAATACCGCGGATTTGCTTCTATAGCGGGAGATAGGCTAAGATTTATCGCTGTGGAAAACTCTGTCATTATTTCTTTTACGAAAAAACAGCTATTTGACCTCATGGAACAAGATCGGCAAATCATGGATGACCTTTTATATGTAGTCCACATGTTTTACGCCACGTTATGCCATCGCCTGATGAACACCGCTTGTTTATCCTCCAGTCAAAGATTCCTTACTTGGCTGGACAAATTATGCCGCATCAATACTCCCGATAGGAATGGTCATCACATTATTGAATGCGATTTAACTCAGCAGCAAATTGCCGACTTGCTCTTCATCCATCTCACCACATGCAATCGGCTTATTACCGGGTTAGAAAAAGAAAAAATTATCAAAAAAACCAAGACACATATCTATGTCTATAATTCAAAAAAAATCAACGAGTATCTATTAGATGAAAGTAAAATAATCTATTAATTAAATTAAAAATTTTATATTGTCAAAATGACTATATGGTCAAAAAAATTATGCAAAAAAGTGCACCGCCAAATGCGATACTGACATTTGGGGTGCACTTTTCAGCTGTTATTTTATGATAATTCCTTCGGGGTCGATTACCTTGTGCAGAAGGTCCAGCTCTTCATAAGTGGGAGTAAGGGTCTCCCCACTAACCCTGGAGATGTTCAGCTCGAAACAACAATTATCACGGCAATCCTCAGGGGTAAAACCAGGGTGAACGGTATCCAGATACATCACACCCTCTTCATCAAAACGATACACTCCCATGTCGGAGATAACCGCAGCCGGTCCGCCTCGAAAAGCAGATCCATACACTTCTTTTTTATGAACCCACTCTCGATTGGGCCCATGGGGAAATCTCCATCCAGGAGAAGTAATATAACTCACCTTTTCCACAAAGCGGCGCTTCTGATTGATCTGGGGCATAATCAATACACTTCTTTTGGCTAAGGAATGAATATCCGTGTTGCCGCCACTCCCTGTAAGGCGTTTCCCCGTGGGGCCGCCCATAAAGGTGGTATTCACATTGCCGTACATATCAACCTCCGCTCCCCCCAGGTAAGCCAGATCGGTTCTTCCCGATTGAAGCTGCCCGAAGGCGTCCATCAGGCCATCGGCCACAGCAGCCTGATAACTGCAGCGGGCATCGGCGACCGAAGTGGGTAAGTCGATGGGACGACCATCGATGGAACCGGATTCATAAATACAGACCGAAGTAGGTGCCTGGGTTTTTTGAGCTAACATGATGGCTAACATAGGCAACCCTGTTCCCGCAAAAACAACTTCACCATCTTTAACCTCACGGGCTGCCGCGCAAGCCAAAAGATCCATAGGCTTGAACTCCCCGATTTTCGAATAACTTTTCTTGCTCTCCATGATCTTACCCCCTTTTCAGTGTTGAGGAATAACCCAAAGCAGGATTAGCCCGTAGGGCTTCGAGACGTGTAATCCCCAGTTTACTTAGATATTCCTGGTGATCTTTTATCCCGAAGACCCATTCCTCGGCCCATTGGTCGAACCCTTCCTGGGTACGGGTGGATTTAAAGAAATTGCTGATGAAGGGACCATCGGGTTCATAGGCGCCGTATAGTCCTGTGGGATGAGCACCCCATGGCAATTCGACGATATAATCCACGAAATAGCCCGGGAGCATATTGCGGGTCGGCTCACGCCGTAAATATTCCTCAGGAACCACTTGCTCAGCGATAATAATATTGTGCTTCGACGCCTTGATCGCTTCTTCGTCACTGAATCGCAATCCATCAACCCGAACGGTTCCTTCCTGCCCCACCATCTGAACATGGGTAATACACCAGTCCGGATGTGCCGCGGGGATTAGGAGGATTTCCGAGTTATTAAAGGGCTCGTTATAAGTAATAACTTTGTGTTTTCCGATATGGCGGTTAGACCCATCCCGGAGACCGGCTTTCCCGAGATTATCATTCTCAGGATTGAGTATATCGCTGCCCATTGCCGAATAGGTGGGCAAAAAGGGAACTCCCTTTGCGCCGGCGGCCAAGCGATATAAAGCATGAATATGGGCCCAGTCTTCGTAGAATATTTCCTTATTTTCAATTTTCCGGGCCAGATTGCCGCCAAATTTACCATAGAGTTCATGACCGCACCAACTGGACTCCCATACACCGACGCATCCTGCCCCAACCAGCATGTCATCATGGGTTCCGCCGTTGACCTCCATCAGATGAAGGTTCCTTTTTTTCTGACGGATCAGCTCATAGATGGCCGCCATAGGGCGACGCCAAACCGTAAAGCCCCCAAAGGTTAACATATCCCCATCATTGATTTGTCCGATGGCTTCCGCCAGGCTGACAATTTTTGGCCTTGCCATAGAAGAATACCCCCCTTATTATTCTTATCTTTCTATTCCTCAAAAACGGCCGATGACTTCACGACCGATAATCATCCGTTGGATTTGATTGGATCCCTCATAAATTTGCGTAATCTTGGCATCTCTCATCATTCGTTCAACTGGGTATTCGGAACAGTAACCATATCCGCCAAGCAATTGCACGCAGTTGGTTGTGACTTCCATAGCAACGTCTGTGGCAAAGAGTTTGGCCATAGATGCCTCTTTGTTATGAGGTTCTTTCTGATCTTTGAGCCAGGCAGCCCTATAGATAAGGAGTTTAGCCGCATCAATTTTTGTTGCCATATCCGCAATCATAAACTGGACTCCTTGATTGGCGGCAAGAGGTTTATCAAATTGTTCTCTCTCCTTGATGTAATTGATGGTATAGTCAAGAGCGCCTTCAGCGATCCCTAATCCCTGAGCACCAATGGTGATCCGCCCTCCGGCCAGCAGTCCCATGGCTACAGCAAACCCATTATCAATTTCACCCAAGACATTTTCCTTGGGAACTTTTACATTATCGAAGTTCAACTCCACTGTCGGTGAACCATGCATCCCCATTTTATCTACAGGCTTACTCATGGTGAATCCCGGAGTATCCCTCTCAATAATTAGACAGGTAATCCCTTTGCCCTTAGGCTGAGTCGGATCCGTCTTGACGAAAGTACAAAAAGTTGTTGCTACACTTCCATTGGTAATAAAAATTTTGCTGCCATTGACTAGAAAATGATCGCCCTTATCTTCCGCTCTGCATTTTAAAGCCCCGGCATCGGATCCGGCATTGGCCTCGGTCAGTGCATAAGCGCCGATAATCTCCCCTGCAGCCAGTCTTGATAGATACTTTTCTTTTAAGGTCTGACTGCCATAAAGGTACATACTCATACAGCCCAATCCAGTATGAACACTTGTAATAACTGCAGTTGAAGCACATGCCTTGGCGAGTTCTTCAACGATAATGGCGAAGTCTAAATAAGAACCCCCGCCGCCGCCCCACTCCTCCGGAACTGGAAAGCCCGTAAGTCCTAATTCCCTCATTTTATTCCATGTATCCGTCGGAAATTCATGAGATTTATCCAATTCAGGGGCAAGTGGCGCCAGTTGGTTCTGCGCAAATTTCCTGACCATATCTCTGAGCATCAAGGTTTCACTGCTTAATTCAAATTCCATTTCTCATCGGCTCCATCCCTCAATTTATCTGATCTTTATTCCCTTACTCCAAGTGTTTTCCATCTTGACCTTAATCGGGATCGACACGGATAAGCATAGCATCCCCTTGGGCATTGCCCGCACAGATACCGCATACCCCGTAGCCCCCGCCCCGGCGCTTCAGTTCATAGGCTAAGGTCATCACAATCCGGGCTCCTGTGGCACCAATAGGATGGCCGTAGGCAATTGCCCCCCCATTGACATTAACCTTGGCAAACATTTCCTCCTTGGTCATACCAAGAATACTGCGGGCGCTTACCAAAGCCACTGCGGCAAAAGCTTCATTGATCTCTATGAGCTTCATATCATCCAGGGTCAGATTATTTTGCTCCAGCACTTTCTTTATGGAAAGGCCCGGTACCGTAGCGATATCTTTGGTCGGCTGTGATACTTCAGCATAGTCGACGATGGTGAACAGGGGTTTGAGGCCAAGTTCCTCCGCTTTAGCCCGGCTCATCAGGAGACACACATCTCCGCCGTCATTGGTTCCGGGTGCATTGCCGGCGGTTACGCTGCCTGGTTTTCCGGTTACGGCACTAATATGGTCAAAGACAGGGCCAAGTTTGGCTAACCCTTCCCTTGTGGTATTGGCACGGGGTCCTTCATCCTTTTCCAAGATTTCCCTACCTCTCTTAATAGCCACCGGGAAAATCTCCTCATCCAGTTTTCCGGATGCAATCGCCTCCGAGGCCGCTTGTTGGGAATGCAGTGCCCATTCATCTTGATCTTCACGGCTGTAGCCGAATTCGTCGGCCACTTCGGAGCCGTGAATGGCCATATGACGATCATAAAAGGAATCCCAGAGCCCGTCATGGACCATTAAATCCACACAGTCTGCCTTGGGCAAACCCATCTTCTTCCCTTTGCGCATATCCGGCAATGCGAAAGGGATATTGCTCATACTCTCCTGCCCGCCGGCAATGACAATCTCCGCCCTTCCTAAGGCAATCATTTGAGCACCCAGGTCGATGGTTTTAACACCTGAAGAACATACCTTATTGACCGTAATCGAAGGGACATGCTCCGGCAATCCGGCCAAAAGTGTCGCCTGACGGCTGGGTACCTGACCGCTCCCTGCCTGCACCACATGCCCCATAATGACGTAATCCACATCCCCGGGGGCAACTTTTCCCTCCGTCCGGCGGAGAACCTCCTTGATGGCAAGGGCCCCTAATTGAGCTGCATCATACTCCTCCAGGGCTCCCGATAATTTGCCGTAAGGTGTTCTTGACGCTTCTACACATACGACTTCCCGCTGTTTGGCATAGGTGTTCTCAATTTTCCTTCCCATGGTTGAATAATCCGGTTTTCTTTCTCCATAAGCACTAATTTTGGCGTCTTTGTAATATTTTTTCCTGATCAATTCCAGGCTTTGAACGACTTTGGCCGACATGATTTACTCCTCCCCTGCCACCGGCTTAAACTGAATCTTTTCTTTTTATTGGTATGTGTAAAAACCACGACCCGATTTCCGGCCATACCAACCGGCTTTTACGTATTTGCGAAGAAGAGGACATGGACGATATTTGTCCCCTAACCCTTCATGAAGAACCTCCGCGATGGACAACACCGTGTCCAGTCCGATTAAATCGGCTAAGGCCAAGGGGCCCATGGGGTGATTCATACCCAACTTCATCACCTGATCAATATCTTCAACAGTAGCTATCCCTTCATAGAGTGTGTAGACAGCCTCATTGATCATAGGAATCAGGATTCGGTTGGCGACAAAACCCGGAGCGTCGTTTACTTCCACAGGGGTTTTCCCCATTTCCAGGCTTAAGCCTTCAATGGTTGTATAGACCTCATCACTTGTGGCTAGACCACGGATAATTTCAACCAGCTTCATCACCGGGACCGGGTTCATAAAATGCATTCCGATGACTCGATCCGGACGTTGAGTAAAAGCGGCAATCTCCGTAATCGGAAGAGATGAGGTATTCGTTGCCAGAATGGTATGCTCCGGACAAATGCCATCGAGCTGGGTAAAGATTTGACTTTTGATCGCCACATTTTCTACTGCTGCCTCAATGACCAGGTCAGCGGAAGCAGCATCCTGCAGAGAGGTAGATTTTGATAAGCGTTCTAAAATTGCCCTGGATTCCGTAACCTCAAGCTTTCCTTTTTCAACACTTCGCTTGAGGTTTTTCTCAATAATGCTCAACCCGCGGGTTACGAATTCTTCCTTAATGTCATTAAGAATTACGGAATAGCCGGCCTGGGCAGCCACCTGGGCTATCCCGCCACCCATCTGTCCAGCACCAATGACCATGATCGTTTTCATTTTTACCCTCCATTTTTGCGCACTTATTGCAAAGGTGTGCCTGGTAATTTGTTAAGCAAATGTGCTGATTTACAAATCCCTCCTTTATTGTCTTTCAGCATTAATGCGTTCAAATATTTTGAATATTTAGCAAATAACATGCCAAGACTTATCTTTATTTGTTCTTAATTAAAAAGACATGCACCACACTATTTAGCAGATAAAGATAAGATCAAGGATTGCGCCAAAAGGTCAGCCAGCTAAAATATTTATTCACAATACTTCAGAAGGATAAGAATTAATAAAAGTTGTAAGAGCAGCATGAAAAAAACGTCCCGAAAGCAGACAGATGTGTTCGAATGTGTCTGCTTTCGGGACAGTTTCTAAATTCATAGTTGACCGGGATTTATATTATATTCCTTTAGAGTAGACTCTATTTTTTATCCACTGGATAATATCTGTTGTCGGTGTACCGGGGGTGAAAAGGGCTTCGGCATATCCTCCCTTAATTAAAGCTTCAATATCTTCTTCAGGCAGGGTCCCTCCACCCATGACTATAATATCTTCAGCATTTTGTTCTTTGAGAAGCTCTTTAACTCTAGGAAAGACTGTCATATGGGATCCGGATAGTATACTCAGTCCGATGACATCCACATCTTCTTGAATCGCTGCCTCCACGATTTCTTCTGAGGTTTGATGGAGCCCGGAATAGATGACTTCCATCCCCCCATCACGTAAAGCCCGGGCGATGACTTTCGCCCCCCGGTCATGACCATCTAAACCTGGTTTACCCACCAAAACACGAATACGCGCTTGTTCCACGATTGACCCTCCCTTATTCTCCTAAAATACGGACTGCTCTTTGTACTCTCCAAAAACCTCCTTGAGAACGGCGACAATTTCCCCTTCCGTAGCATAAGCACGAACGGCATCAATAATTTTCGGTATAAGATTATCCGAACCCTGAGCCGATTCTTTTAAGGCATCAAGAGTATTCATAACATGTAGATTATCACGGCCCGCCCTCAATTCCTTAACCCGCTGTGCCTGACTTCTTTCTATTTCCGGATCAATTTTTAAGAGTTCCATCTCATGGTTTTCTTGAATTTGGAACTCGTTGACACCGACGATGATCCGAGACTTATTTTCAATTTCTTTTTGATAGCGATAGGCCGCATCTGCTATTTCCTGCTGGAAGAAGTTCTGCCCAATGGCTGCGAGCACTCCTCCCCGTTCTTCAATCTTTCGGAAGTATTCCTCAGCTCCCTCTTCCATTTGATTGGTTAAAGCTTCAACAAAATAGGAGCCTGCTAAGGGATCAATGGTATTGACGATACCTGTCTCATAAGCCAGAACCTGTTGAGTCCGCAAAGCGATCTGCACGGCTTTTTCCGTAGGCAGGGCAAGCACTTCATCCATAGAGTTGGTATGCAGGGACTGGGTCCCTCCCAGGACCGCCGCCATTGCTTGATAAGCTGTACGAATAATATTATTCTCGGGTTGTTGTGCTGTGAGGGAGCACCCTGCAGTCTGGGTATGAAAACGAAGAAGAAGGCTTTCCTCTTTTTCAGCTTTATATTTTTCTTTCATATGCCGGGCCCAAATTCGCCGGGCAGCCCGATACTTCGCTATTTCTTCAAAAAAGTCAGTGTGGGAATTAAAAAAGAAGGAGAGTCGGGGTGCAAAATCATCAACATTCAGCCCCGCTTTAATACCTGCTTCCACATAAGCGAAGCCATCCGCCAACGTAAAGGCCAGTTCCTGGAGAGCTGTGGCACCGGCTTCCCGGATGTGGTATCCGCTGATACTAATGGTATTCCATTTTGGAACATAGTCACGGGCAAAGGCAAAAATATCCGTGATCAAACGGAGGGACGGTTCAGGTGGAAAAATCCAGGATTTTTGTGCGATATATTCTTTTAAGATATCATTCTGGATTGTTCCGGTAAGTTTGTGCGCAGGAACCCCTTGTTTTTCTGCGGCCACAATATACATGGACCATAAGATGGATGCCGGAGCATTGGTTGTCATGGAAGTGCTGACTTTATCCAGGGGAATATCCTTAAATAAGGTTTCCATGTCCTGAAGGGAGTCGATGGCTACTCCGACCCTGCCCACTTCACCATAAGCCCGGGGATGATCGGAATCGTAGCCCATAATCGTTGGCATATCAAAAGCAACACTTAAACCCGTTTGACCCTGGCTGAGCAGGAATTTATAACGCTGATTGGATTCAACCGCTGTGGCAAAACCGGCGAATTGCCGCATAGTCCAAAGTCTTCCCCGATACATATTGGTGCGAACGCCACGGGTATAGGGGTACTCACCCGGGTAACCAATATCTTTCATAAAAGCAATTTCCGGAGTGTTATCTGGAGTATAAAGAGGATCGATAGGGACACTGGATACGGTCATAAAAGGTCCTTTACGCTCTTTCTGCTCTTGGTAGGATTTTTGCCAACGCAAAAAATCATCGTTCATATTGATTCACCTAACCTTTTTCAGAATCACTCCTTAACCCTTCCACCCTTATCTCTATCAACCTATTTTGAAAAGGAAACATGCTTTACTGTTTCTTCAGTAACTATAGATGCCCAAACTTTCTCGGCCAGCCGATACGGATTTTCCTGTTCCAGGTCCTTCTCAGCATCTCGTAAATTCTCCCAAGCTATAGCAAAGGACTGCCTGGCAAGTTCTTCCCAATGATACCAAACTTCTTGTGCAAAGGCTTGTTTACGGCGCAAGAGATTTTTCCCGGATTGGATCAGGTAGTTCTGGTGAAGCGCGATTTGATCGCGAAGTTCGGAGAGTCCCCGCTGGTCAAGGACACTGGTCAGGATGACAGGGGGACGCCAGGGTTTTTCTCCATTGAGGCCCAGAACCATTTCAATATCATTTTTAAGGTGTTCAGCTCCCGGTAAATCGGCTTTATTGACGACAAAAATATCCGCAATTTCCATAATCCCGGCTTTGATAGCCTGGATTCCATCTCCCGTTCCTGGATTCAAGACCACAATGACCGTATCCGCCAGTTCCATAATTTCTAATTCTGATTGTCCAACGCCCACAGTCTCCAGAAGAAGGCGTTCATATCCGGCAGCTTCCAATATTCTTAAGACATCCCCCGTGGAGCGGGCCACGCCGCCTAAATGTCCCCGGGTACCCATACTTCGTATGAACACCCCGGGGTCTGTGCTATGGGATTGCATACGAATCCGATCCCCCAGAATGGCTCCTCCCGAATAGGGGCTGCTTGGATCAACCGCAACAATGCCGACTTTCTCCTTTTGATCCCGATAGAGATGGGTCATGGCTCCGACTAAGGAACTTTTACCGGCACCCGGCGGCCCGGTTATACCAAGTATCATGCGTTGGCCAGTCCTCGGAAGGATTTGACACATAATTTCGATTCGTCCCCGGTTATTCTCGACTTGAGAAATAAGCCGGGCTGCAGCACGCCGCTCCCCTTTCCAAAGGCGTTCCAACCAAAGCTCATAATCGTGGGTTTTCAAAATTCCATCCCTTCCTTTGCCTCAACCCCTTGTTGATATGCATGCCGATGCTCCTGCATGACTGTTACTGTATCGGCAATGGCTAGAATTTCATCCGGCGCATAGCGTCCGGTTAAGACGAGGTGCAAACGCGGGGGACGCTTTTCCAAGAGTTCCATGACTTCTTGAACTGTGACCAACTTAAAGTCTAAGGCGACCAAAAGTTCATCCGCAACAATCAGGTCAAAGCGATCCTCTTTAAACCATTGGGATAAAATTTCTAGCCCTTCATGGGCCATGGCAATATCCACCGGATCGGGATTTTCATAGGAAACAAAACAATCCCTACCGGTCTGTACCAAGGTTAAGTTGGGGAGCTTCTCAGAGATCTTCACCTCTCCGTAATTTTTGCTTCCTTTCATAAATTGTAAAAAGCCCACCTTCTGATCGTGCCCCAAGGCCCTGAGACTCAGCCCTAAAGCCGCTGTGGTCTTCCCTTTGCCATTACCGGTATAGGCCAGCAAAAGCCCTTTCATATTCTCTCACCTTCTTCCTGTGATGATCTCATTCATTTTCCACCAGGGTAAATTCCCAACCACAGTAATAGTCCCGAGAATCCTGATCTGGAGGGCAAGCTAAACAACGGGTTGAGATTCGCGGGTCGATGGTGGCGGCAAATAAGGAGTACTCTACCTCACCCACTGGCTTACACGGAAAATCAGGCAACTGTTTTCTTCTTCGAGCACTTTGAACCCGACAATCCGTCATTTTAAAAATCAATGTTTTTTCATCCGGCCGCTCTATCGTCTGTTGATTAAGAAATGCGTACAGCCGAAAAGCTAAGGCCCGCTCAAGAGCGTCAAGCCCACCCTGAGGAGGCAGTTTCAAGAACTCCTGAATACGCTTTGCTTCGACTACTGTGAAATGCCGCCAAGCCTCAATGTCATGATGGATTGCTTCTCCAATCCCTCTTTCTCGTTCTATGGACTGAAACCAAAGTCCGTCATGAGCCAACCAGCGCTTGGCAAAATCCCCAAGCAAATCCAACGCTTGTTGATGGGTTAAGTCTTCCTTACTTCTTAACATTTTTTATATCTCCCCCTCAAATCAACCCTTTCGGGTCATACTACCTCACTGCCCTCCTTTGAATGGTATTTATAATATTCTGATTATTGTAGCAATTTCTGTGCCAATGGCTGGCTAAGAAGTTTAATACTCAGGCTTTATTTCAAATAAGAGTTCAAAATTATGTTAGTAATATGAAAGGCATCAAGGGCACCAGACCACAAAGCGTCCTGAAAGCGGACATATCTGTCGGAAAATTGACCGCTTTCAGGACGCTTCTGCAGGTTGAACACGCATCTAAGGCCTCAGGTTATATTTATTTAATTTATCATAAAGTCTCGACCGACTAAGGTTTAGAAGCTTTGCAGCTTTCGTCTTATTGCCCCCTGCTTTTTCAAGCGCCGCCATAATCATCTCCCGCTCAATCTGGCCAATTTTATCCTGATGCCGTATTCCGTCATTCTCAGCATGGATCATAGGCGGATTACAGCTAATTATATTATGGGGCAGATGCAGCAGCTCAATTAAACCGCTGGGAGCGTAATTGACTGCCCGTTCCACCACATTTTCCAATTCACGAATGTTTCCCGGCCAGGAGTAGTTAAGTAATGCAGCCATAGCGTTATTGGTTATACCCATTACATTAGCTTTCAGTATAGTGTTGAATTTGGTAATGAAAAAATGAGTTAAGGGTTTAATATCCTCAAGACGTTCCCTGAGGGGAGGTATATGTAGATTAATGACATTTAACCGATAGTAGAGATCCGATCGGAACTCAGCATTAGCAATAGCATTAATTAGCTTTTTATTCGTGGCTGCTAAAATCCGTACATTGACTTTTATACTTTCAGTACTTCCTAATCGTTCCACTTCGCGATCCTGCAATACTCGTAATAACTTAGCTTGCAGAGCCAGGGGCATTTCCCCAATCTCATCCAAGAAAAGGGTCCCTCCATCAGCCCGCTCAATTCGTCCGGGCTTACCACTCCTGGAGGCACCTGTAAAGGCCCCCCCCTCATAACCAAACATCTCTGCTTCCATAAGACTCTCTGGAATAGCTGCGCAATTTACTTTAATAAAAGGGCCTTGGTAACGTTCACTGCAAAGATGGACTGCATGGGCTACAACTTCTTTGCCAGTTCCACTTTCACCAGTAATTAAAACCGTTGAGCTGCTGGAAGCAACAATGGATATTTCATCTTTAAGCCTTTTCATTTGCGGGCTTTCAGCTATCATATCTTTCATGATTGTTTGAGCGGTCATATTCTTTTGCAATTCTTCCTGAAAAAACGAGACTTTATGTTCTAAACAGCGTACCTTTTCCGCCAACTCCTGGGCCTCGGCAAGGTGAGGAAATACAGCTTTCCCTACAGCGCCGACCACATTTCCTTCTTTTATGATGGGTGAACTGGAAACAATGATTGGCTTTCCTTGTATAGTCAGAACTTCACTGGATTCGGATAATCCGGTACTGGCTACATGATGCAAACGGCTTGACGCCAAAATCTCCGTAATAGGCCTTCCTATGATTTTATCCGGAGGAAGGGTTAAAAAATTGGCCATAGCTTGATTGACAAGGGTTGTTTTTCCTCTTTCGTCAATCACAACGATGCCGTCACGAATGATGTTGAGTACCGTATCAAAGGTTTTATTCAAAGCTTTAACGGTTTCTAACTCCTTTGCCGTATGCTCTAAATCCGTGAGATCCTGGAAGATCACGATGGCCCCTTCGATACTTCCTTCAATATTCAGCGGGGTCATATTCACCACCATAGTCACATTGCGGCATCTATATTTTTTCCCGATTTGAACGACACCATGGACAAGGGAAGGGGTAATATCCAAATTGGGCAATAAACCGTGGAATGGCTTTCCCATCAAAGAAGCGGAATCTATACCCAGGATCCGCCTCGCACCTATACTGATATGGGTGATAAAGCCTCTACCGTCTACGGCAATGACACCATTATGCATTGAATCCAAGATAGCTTTTAATTGAACATTAAGAAGTTCGGAATGTTTAAATAAAGTCACCACCATGTTGGCCTTACATAAGAGTCCAATAACCTTTCCTTCTCTATCCAGGACCGGAACTGAACCTACGGAACTCACTTTTACAAAACTCGCCAACTGCTCATCGGAAAGATCGTCAGAAATACTAATCACATTGGTAATGAGATAAGGGTCTACAACGTCCTTGGATGTTGCGCCGTTTAGGACAGCACGGTAGAGACTGCTTCTGCTGAAAATGCTCAGCAGTCTTCCGTTTTGATCTAGCACCGGAATTATGGCGATCTTTAAATCAAGAAAAATTCGCACTGCCTTGGCTATAGTATCGCCCAGCTTCAAATAAGCAAACCGCGTATTAGTACCTTCCTCGAGGAGCATATTCTATCACTCCTTATTAAGTAAATTTCATTCAAATACAGACCTGCCTCATTAGAAGTCTGAAAATTCTGCATACATTATATCATCATTTTGCCTTGAATTGAAGGGATAATACCGGACGTAAAAAAAGAGAACCCTGGTACGGTTCTCAAAGAAAAAAGAGCAAGCTCAATTTCTAATTATTATTATTTATATAAATTCAATGTTCTTATTGAGATTCCGGGCAAAAAGCAATCTGCTCTTCAAGCTATTTGCCATCTGAAGAGCTGGCGCAAGTCTTTAACATTTCACAAGTACTGCAAAGCTCACTTTTATCACTAGCTATAAAACAATAAGTCCCTTCAACCTTCCAACAAGGTTTGGATTCATTAATGGGTGTGGAACTGCTTCTCATCCCTCCACCTTTGCAATTTCGATTGTACCAACAGGAATACATAGACGTGATCTGCTTTACTCCAGCAATATTCAACCCCTTTTCATTCATAAGAAACTTAATGAATTTTAAACGCAAGAGATCGTTATTTGAATATTTTCTTTGATACTTATCCCGGTTAGGGTGAATTAAACCATTTCTCTCCCACACTCTTAAGGTTTCAGGATGCTCCTCAATTAGCTCCGCTACGGTACCAATGCTGTAAAGGCCTTTTTCTTCGTCAAGCAAAATTATCACCACCTTTAAGGGCCTCAACATTTTGATGCACAATAATTTTGAATTATCGATATCTTTATCTATATAGATTGTAACCCTTTTGGCTCAGAATCTCAATATTCTTATTTAAGTTTTCATAGACGAGATGTATAACTACGCTTAATTATAATAACGATAGCGAAAATATTCAATGTGTAAAAATAAACAAAAACCTTCGCTACCACATTTTGGGTAGCGAAGGCATTTTCTAAAGGGTATCCAGTGATTCTGCTTATGACTTAGGAGCACTTTCCTTCTCATGCATTATTTTCATTGTTTCTGTGTTGGTTTTAGGTGCCTCGACATCCCACTTAGGAGTTGCGACACCGGTTACAGCTTCTGTAGCCTTGCTGATGGCCTGGTAAGCATAGTCCATGGATGTATTCAGAGTTTCCATGGTTAACTGAGGATTATGGAAGCCCATGGAGTTCTCCGCTCCGACCCAATCCACTAAGAATTGACCCTTACGTTGCAATGCACGGGCCTCGTTGAGAACATCCTGATTAGCGCCCTTAGCATCAGCTTCAGCAATGGCTTCAATCGCTTCGACATTGATATTTCCTACTTTACCCATCATATCGGCGACTTTGTCCTGAGTATAGAATACTCTTTCTTTGAGTTTTTCTTCGCCTTCTCGATGACAAGTCATGCAGCTCTCGTTCATATGCTTAAGAGGGCTGGTCCACCAGTGCGAAGAGATTTTCTCTCCGCCGTTCATGGTGTAAGGCATATGGCAATCCGCGCAGGATAAACCGGCTTCAGCGTGAGTGCTGCCCATGAAGGTTTCGTATTCAGGGTGCTGGGCCTTGATTTCACCGACACCGGCTTTCGGATGTTTCCAGTCGGAGAAACCTATTTCTTCATAATAAGCCAAGACATCATTGGGGGTAAGACCTTTATCCCAAGGGAAGGTGACAATTTTCTTATCTCCTGCGAAATAATATTCAACGTGACATTGTGCACATACCATGGTGCGAAGTTCTTGGGTAGTCAGGTTATCAGGATCCTTGCCCAAACGAGTAAGAGCGTCCCGTAAAGGGGGCTGGACAATGACCAAATTCATGGTCTGAGGATCATGACAATTGGCACAAGTAATGCCTTCCGTCATTTTACCCTTCAAATCATGGAAATTGGCTCCATAATAGGCATCACCCATTTCTTCTACGATACCGGCTACATTGGCAGATTTACAGGTCCAGCAAGAAGCAATACTTTTTTCATTAATACGTTTGATTTTGGTGACGTCTTCAATGGTGTAGGCATGGCCACGATCTTCATTGTATTCAATAGCAAACCCATACCCAGCAAAAATCTCTTTTAAGAAAGGCCACTGGGTCAGCTTGTCAAATTCTTCGGAGCCGCCATACTTACTGCCTTCATTGGACATTTCTTTTGTTTTGACGAATGTATCATATTGTTTAGGATAATACTTGGCATACTCGTCTACAGATAAGGTTCCAGGAGCGATATCAGCCCGAAAAGCAACAGGCTGCGTGGTTTTCGATGAACAACCAACCGCGGCTATGCTGATGGCCATTGCAGCCAGCAATCCTATGAGTATTTTACCTTTTCTCACAATTTTACCTTCCTTTCTCTATCGATAGTTGCTATGAGGGGTATAGCGGTGACAATCAAAACATCGTCGACTGGAATCCATATTAACATTCCTTACCACGTCTTGATGGCATCTTAAGCAGTTATTCTGTACCATTTCCGTATTCTTTTCTGCGATGCGAATACTGTCCGGCAGGTCACTGAATGTATTGTGGTAAAGGTGCTGAACTCCTGCCGTAACCTTTGTATAGGTCTTGGTCACATAGTTGGTTTGATCCGTATGACACTCGTTACAACCGGCTATTTCCCGGTGGGATGAATGGCTCCAAGTCCCATAAACAGGCTCCATAACATGACAAGAGACACAAAAACTTGAATCTTTTGTAACAGCATGCACTCCTTGAACTCCAATAATGACTATTGAGAACAATCCTATAAAAAGACCTACGATTAGAGATAGTTTGGATATTCTTTTAGTTTTTCCGCTTGGGACACCGGTTTTTTCTTGCTCCACTCCGCTATTCATAGCTTACCTCCTTTCTCAAAGTCTCTCGTGGTGTCCTATTCTGCCTGGACCTCTTCATTAAAATTATAAAAAATATAGACCATTAAACCAATTAACAAATTCATCACAATTTATTAACATATTCTTAACAAAGAGAATCGCTTGGAAAAATAGTTGTCCTTGGCGGAACCGGTGTGCAATAAAAGTTATAAAAATAAGGTACTGGAACTTTAACTTGAAACAAGTTCCAATACCTTATTACTTTAAATCGAGCTAAGCCTTCTTTTTCGCCCACATAATTACGCCATACGAAAGCCACGCGAACCCGATTCCAAGAAGTACGGCAATTCCTATCATCGCAATCACTGTATAGTCATAAAAAGCTATAAAGCCACCGTTCGCTAGTGTTGAAGTTTGCGGCAAATCAATGACATTATACGAACCCAACACACAAACAATCCATGTGATGCCGACGAAAACAGAAGGTGCCATCTTTATTATTCTCGATTTTGCTAGTACGCACAGCAGCAGCTGTACAATGGCAGGAAATCCAAACAAAGCAAGAGCAATCAGCCAAAAAACCGCTCCGTCGCTCATCATTCTTTCTCCTTTTCAACATCCTGTGTATCGGGTGGAGGGACTTTGTCGGAATCATGCCAGTCAGAGCTGGGGTTGAGCACGCCTACTGTAAATTCATCATATAGTTTCTTTATATTTTTGATCATTTATAAAAGGTTATTTTTTCAATTCTTCTAAAGAATAAAAGGTTCCTCTCCATTTAAGACCACCACGACCTAAGGTCTTAATCATCGAATGAATATTGCCCAAATGTATAAAGCAGAACCTGTTTGAGCAGATTCTTTTGACATTACAGCACCCCCTTTGTCATCAATTATAACTGATATGTCCTATTGCTGCACAACCAACAGGCCCTCCCGATTCAACTAATTGAACATTATCGCCATTATCCAAAACTATTATAACCATTTGACAATAACAAGAGGGCCTAGGCCACAGCTATCTAAATAGACTAATCTCCTTTTTCACATCACTGAGCACTTTTGTAATCATTGATATCAACAACATGGCAAATAAATTTCCTAAATTGACAACTGTAATAACATATGTTATCGTTAACCTATGTTATTATTAAAAGAGGTGCGCTCAATGTCAATTAAATCAGCAATATTAGGTATACTTAGTTGGAAGCCTTCAACAGGATATGAACTAAAAAAGATTTTTGAGGATTCCTCCTTCATGTACTGGTCTGGTAATAATAATCAAGTTTACAAAGCTCTTATTAGTATGGAAGATGAGGAGCTTGTTACAAGTAAAGTGATTCATCAGGATAACTCTCCTTCAAAAAAAATATATACCATAACTGAAGAAGGACTTAAAGAACTAAAAGAGTGGGTTATATCATCACCGGAGGCTCCTGAAATTAAAAAAACGTTCTTGGTACAACTTGCCTGGTCAGACATGTTAAGTAATCAGGAATTAAGTGAAATTCTCACAAAATATGAAAATGAAATCAAATCGCAATTGATTATGCAGCAGGAGAAATACAGACGTTCAATTCATTCTCCTAATAGAAACACTAGGGAAAGTTTAATATGGGAGATGATTTCAGAGAACATTATTTCAACCTATAATAATGAACTTAATTGGATCCGTGGAACCCGTCAGAAGTTGTTTGAAAATGAAACTGTGGAGGAAAAAGATAAAATGAACTATCAAATTAGAGAAATAGAGAATAAAAAATATATTGAACTGATTTCTACTACTGAACCATTAAGTACTGAGAATGATGCACTTAATCTGGTGGCTTTATGCTGGGAGCATGAGACACATGTGCTTATGATACACTATGCAGCCTTATCAGAAGACTTCTTCAAACTTAAAACCAAAGCAGCTGGTAATATTATTCAAAAATTTATAAACTATGGTATAAAAGCTGCTGTTATTATCCCTCAGGAGACAATTCAAAAAGGCAGATTTAAAGAGATGGTCATGGAAACAAATAAAGGCAATCATTTTAGAATGTATGAAAGTAAAGAAGAAGCTGAAAGATGGTTTTTGAATTAGCGGCTTCAAACGTTTTCAAAGCAAGCTAAGATCGAGTTATTGCCCAATACGGGGCACTTCATTGTCAACCAAGCGGATCGAATACTAAATTCCTAAAAAAAGAATAATTACAATGCAGTTGATAACAAAAACAGGGTATTATTTCTTAAAATCATAAGAAATAATACCCTTGCTTATTTTATAATAAGTCTCTCAATCCTTGGTAGAAAAGGCTTTTCTATCTTTGACCAGCCTATTTTCAGCCTACTTCGATTAGTCTTTGTTGATTACAGCGGCCTGTGCGGCGGCCAAACGGGCAATGGGCACCCGGAAGGGAGAACAAGACACATAGTTCAGACCGATTTGATGGCAGAATTCGATGGATGAGGGATCTCCCCCATGCTCACCGCAGATTCCCACTTTTAGGTCAGGATTGGCCTCCCGGCCAAGTTTTACTCCCATTTTCATGAGCTTGCCTACTCCATTGCGATCGAGAACGGCAAAGGGGTTGTTCTCGAGGATATTCTGCTCCAGATAAGCCGGAAGGAATTTACCTTCGGCATCATCCCGGGAGAAGCCCAGGGTAGTCTGTGTCAGGTCATTGGTACCGAAGGAGAAGAAGTCGGCAGCTGTGGCCACTTCATCTGCGGTTAGGGCAGCCCGGGGCACTTCAATCATGGTGCCAATTGTGTAAGAGAAGGTTACTCCTTGTTCCGCCATGACGGCTTGGGCCGCCTCCTCGGTGACCTTGCGGAGCTTCGCAAGTTCCTTGACATGGATAACAAGAGGAATCATAACCTCAGGATAAATCTCATAGCCTTCTTTGACAAGATGTGCAGATGCTTGGAAAATCGCCCGTGCCTGCATGGCATAGATCTCAGGGAAGGTGATTCCCAGACGGCAGCCCCGATGCCCCAGCATGGGGTTCATTTCGGATAGAGCACGAACTTTTCTTAAGAGGGCTTCTTTTTCATAAAGCTCTTCTTCATGATCTCCCTTCATTTTCAGCTTGGTGATATCCACCACCAACTCTTCTACATTGGGGAGAAACTCATGGAGGGGAGGATCAAGAAGACGGATGGTTACCGGGAATCCTGCCATGACTTTTAGAATCCCATAGAAATCTTCTTCCTGCATAGGAAGGAGTTTAGCTAAAGCTTCCTCTCTTTCCGGTAGGGTCTGGGCGAGAATCATATCTTGAACAATGGGTATGCGGGCCGGGTCCATAAACATATGCTCAGTCCGACAAAGTCCGATGCCCTGTGCTCCGAAATCCCGGGCTTTTTGTGCATCACGGGGGTTATCCGCGTTGGCCAGGACCTTAAGTGTGCGAATCTCATCAGCCCAGCCCAATAATTCCTTGAACTCTTCGCTGAGCTCAGGGTCAATCATGGGGACCTCTCCCTTAATAACACGACCTGTTGCCCCATCAATAGAGAACAAAGTTCCTTCCGGGTAAGTGACACCATCAATGGTTACCGTATTATGAGTATAATCAATCCTTAGTGCCTCACAGCCACATACTGCAGGTTTACCCATATGACGGGCAACCACTGCGGCATGGCTAGTCATGCCCCCCCGGCTGGTCAAAATCCCTTGAGCTGCCAGGATCCCATGGATATCGTCCGGTGTAGTCTCTGTCCGAACCAAGAGGACCTTTTCCCCTGCGTGACCCAGACGCTCAGCATCATCGGCATCAAAAATGATTTTGCCGGATGCTGCCCCCGGCGAAGCAGGAAGCCCTTTGGCGATAACCTCTAATTTGGCCTCACTGTCCATGCGGCGATGGAGCAATTGGCCTAATTGACCAGGCTCAATCCGGGCAATGGCTTCTTCCTTAGAGATAACCCCTTCCCAACAAAGCTCCACAGCAACGCGGATAGCTGCAGGAGCAGTACGTTTCCCATTCCGTGTCTGGAGGATATAGAGCCGTCCCCGTTCAATGGTAAATTCAATATCCTGCATATCCCGGTAATGGGCTTCCAGGCTATTGGAAGTCTCTACAAATTGGGCATAGATCGCTTTGTTCTCATCTTCGAGGCTTTTGATAGGTTGAGGAGTACGGATACCTGCTACCACATCCTCACCCTGAGCATTCATAAGATATTCTCCATAAAGGGCTCTCTCTCCCGTGGATGGGTTGCGGGTGAAAGCTACTCCTGTACCTGAGTCATTGCCCATGTTTCCGAAGACCATGGATTGCACATTGACTGCGGTACCAATGTCATCTGGAATCCCATTGATTCGCCGATACACATTGGCACGATCATTGTTCCAGGAACGGAATACGGCTAAAATAGCCTGTTCCAGCTGTTTCATGGGATCTAAAGGAAAAGGACTTCCTGTACGGCGTTGTATGAGCTTTTTATACCCTGCCACAACTCCTTTAAGACTCTCTGCCGTAAGCTCCGAGTCATAATGTACGCTTTGCTTTTCCTTGGCATCTTCCAAAATTTTCTCAAATTCATGATGCTCCACTTCAAGAACAACATCTCCGAACATTTGAATAAAACGCCGATAGCTATCATAAGCAAAGCGTTCATTCTGGGTGGAAGTAGCAAGACCCTCTACTGTATCATCATTAAGTCCGAGGTTAAGAATAGTATCCATCATACCGGGCATAGAGAATTTTGCTCCGGAACGAACGGAGACCAAGAGAGGATTGTCTTTATCTCCGAATGTCTTGCCTGTGGCATTTTCGATATCCGCTAAGGCCGGACCAATCTGTTCCCACAGCCCTTCCGGAAAGTTGCGGCCTCCAGCATAGTAATCATTGCATGCTTCTGTAGTAATGGTAAACCCTGGAGGTACGGGCAACCCAATATTGGTCATCTCTGCAAGATTAGCACCCTTACCTCCTAATAAATCTCGCATGGAAGCCTGGCCTTCACGGAATAAATAAACAAACTTCTTAGACATTTCGCTCCCCCTTATACAATATCTCTAATATTCTTGATGCCGTCTCTTCAATAGCCTTGCCGGTGGCATCAATGACCGGGCAACCTACTTTACGCATAATTCCCCGGGCATATTCCAATTCTTCCACGATACGTTCATAATTCGCATAATCCGCACCAGATCCTAATCCTAAGGTTCTCAGCCGTTCCGTTCGAATCTGATTCAATAGATCAGGCTTCAAGGTCAAACCGATTACTTTTTGGGATGGAATTCTGAAAAGCTCCTGCGGAGGAGAAACTTCAGGAACCAGAGGTATATTAGCTGCCTTGATTCCTTTATGGGCCAGATACATGCTTAAGGGAGTTTTTGATGTCCGGGAAACTCCGATAAGTACCACATCTGCTAAGAGCACTCCCCGCGGATCCTTGCCATCATCATATTTCACCGCAAATTCAATGGCATCGACTTTACGGAAATACTGTTCATCCAATATATGAGTCACATTGGGGGTATAGCTTGGCAAAAGGCCGGTCTGATCGGCAAGGATTTTAATTAAGGGACCGAGAATGTCCACTGTATGCAATCCATAGTCTTTGGCTTTTTCTTCTAAATAATTCCGAAGTTTTTTTACTACAAGGGTATAAGCAATAATCGCTTGCTCTTTCATAGCTTCTTCGAGGATTTCGTCCACATGAACTTCATCCTGCACATAGGGTACCTTGCGAATTTTGGTTCGAATCCCTGAAAATTGAGCTGCCGCTGCCCGGCTGACGTATTCAGCTGTCTCACCCAAAGCATCTGAGATTATGTATATAACAGGCATTTCCTTAGCCACTTCACACCTCCAAGGTCAATTATTTAGGTCAAAAAGGAGCTTTATTGAGCACCTAATGACCCAATCTGTACAAATAATTTCGTGACGTTCGTCTTGGTAAAACGGCCGATGACTTCATAGCGCTCCTCGCCTTTTTCGTCTATAAAGGCTTCCACAACAGGCAATGTGTCAATCTGGTGCAGAGTTAACTTCCTCGCTGCTTCTAGTACCGGTTCATCCGCTGTGGTCATAATAATATTGGGCATCCGGGTCATAATGATACTCACGGGAACCTGTTGAAGATCAGTTTTACCTAAGGCAGACTTAAGCAAATCTTTCCGGGACACCATTCCTCTTAAAGTTTGGCCTTCCCCAACAACGGTTAGACTTCCTACATTCTGTGTAAACATCGTCACTATAGCATCATAAATACTGATGTTTTCCCGGATAGATATAGGAAGGGATTTGAAGTCTCCCACCCGAAGCTGGCGAAGTCGTTCCATATAGGGCGATGTTTTCTTTTTGTCTTTATAAAAATATCCCACCCTCGGTCGGGCTTCGAGAACACCTGCCATCGTTAAAATTGTCAGGTCAGGACGCAGGGTCGCTCGTGTCAAATCAAGCTTTGCAGCGATTTGTTCCCCGGTAATTGGGCTTGAATTCTTTACGATTTCTACAATTCTTGCTTGACGTTCCGTAAACTCCAACCCTTTTCACCTCTTCATCTCTCACTCGTGTAACCATATATTCGTTATACAGGTCGAATGTGACATACTAATTCACATAATACAGATAAATATTCCACACATTTTTTCTATTTCCTTCAACTTATATTATCCAATTGAAAAAAAAATAACGGCGCTCTGCTGGAATTATGCAAAAACGCCGAAGATGATTTATTCAATTAAGCTAAGAGGCTGAGATCCCCCAGGCAACCGAGAATGGTGACGCATTGGCTGAGGAGGGCTAAACGAGCTTGCTTGAGGGCTTCATCATCCACCATGATCATGACGGCGTTAAATAGTGCTTCAATCATAGGGATGAGTTCGGAGGCCAGAGCATAGGCTTGTTCATATTCACCTTTTTCAATCAGAGCGGCGAAGGCTTCCTTTCTCTGGGCGAGACCTGCAGCCAGGGCAATTTCTGTAGGATCGACAAGAGCCTTAGTATCCAAAGGCTGGGTTTGAGCCTTTTTGCTGAGGTTTAAGCAGCGAATATAGGCTTGGGAGTAGGGAACAAATCCCGCTGTTTCCCGTTTTTCTGCCAGAACCTGGACCTTCTTTGCCGCTCTTGTTATATGATTACTGCCATGAGCAAGGACAGCATCAAGAGTATCGTAGCGCACCCCTTGCTCCTGAAGAACAAAACGTAGCCGTTGTTGGAAGAAATCCTGCAGAGCGCTTTGAAGGTCGACCAAAGGGAGAAGATGTATTCCTTGATAAACAAAGCTCACATAAGAGGTAGTAATAAGCCGTTCCAATGGAATATCCCAACCTGCTTCCAGAATGATCCCTACTACCCCTTGAGCTTGGCGCCTCAAGGCATAGGGGTCCTGAGATCCGGTAGGCTGAATCCCGATTCCAAAGGCGCCCACGATAGCATCCAGCTTATCTGCCACACTGACGATTTGCCCGGTGTAGGATTTCGGCAATTCATCCCCGGCAAAACGCGGCTGATAATGTTCGAGAATCCCTGTGCAGATTTCAGGCTTTTCACCGCTGATGCGAGCATAATCCGCTCCCATGATACCCTGGAGCTCAGGGAAATCATAGACCATCAACGTTACCAGGTCCGCTTTGGCCAGAAGAGCGGTCCGTTCAGCCAAAGCTTGTTTTTCTTCTTCCATGCCTAATAGTGCTGCAATCTCCCTGGAAAGAGCACGAACCCGGTCGACCCGCTGGCGGACACTGCCTAATTTCTCATGGTAGGTGACCTTATCCAGCTTTTCGACTAACTCGGCAAGAGGTGTTTTTTGGTCTTCACGATAATAGAAGGCTGCGTCTTCCAAGCGGGCTTTGAGAACTTTCTCATTCCCGACCTTTACTTTCTCCAGGGCATAATCATCCCCATTGCGTACGGTAATGAAATAGGGGAGCAACTTCCCTTCCTTATCCCGGATGGGAAAATAGCGTTGATGTTCTTTCATAGGAGTGGTGATAACAGGCTCCGGAAGATGCATATAGTTCTGAGCCACTTCACCGAGCAGGGCGGTCGGATATTCAATGATATGGGTTACTTCATCTAAAAGATCTTCATCCTTTTCTACTTCTCCGCCTACTTTTTCGGCGAGGGCATGGATTTGTTCCAATACGGATTGACGACGCTGCTCCGGATCCGCCATAACAAAGGCTTGTTGCATTTTTTCCACATATTCTGCCGGGGTGTTCGGGGTTACAGCCCCCCCTAAAGTACGATGCCCCCGGGAGACTTTTCCGGATTCCAATCCCACAAACTCAAAGGGAATGACCTCACTCCCAAATAAAGCGACAATCCAACGGATCGGACGGGCAAAACGGAACTCCAGGTCGGCCCAGCGCATAGGCTTGGGAAAATGAAGTCCGGTGATCAGATCTGAGCAAAGCTTGGGGAGTAATTGAAAGGTGGGCCGGCCAATCTCAGATTTCCGGGCATAGACATAGGGCACTCCGTTTAATTCCAGTACAAAAAGATCCTTGGTTTCCACCCCTTGCCCACGGGCAAAGCCTTGAGCCGCTTTAGTGGGATTTCCTGCGGCATCATAAGCTGCCTTGACTGCAGGCCCTTTGACTTCTGCCGTAAAGTCTGTTTGTTTTTCGGCCAGGCCTTGAATAAGCACAGCAAAACGCCGGGGTGTAGTGTAGACCTTCAGATCTTGATAATCCAGGCGCAGCTCCTGACAATATTTCTGAACTTGCTCCCGAAGTTGGTTCCGCACACCGGGGGCGAATTTCGCCGGGATTTCTTCCGTACCGATCTCTAGCAGAAAATCTTTAGCCATCTTATTCGGCCTCCTTTCCAGATTGTACTTTGAGTAAGGGGTATCCTAATTTTTCACGTTGCTCGACGTAGGCATGAGCGCAAAGACGAGCTAAATTCCGCACCCTGGCAATATAGCCCGTCCGCTCCGTCACACTGATGGCCCCGCGAGCATCCAGGAGGTTGAAAGTGTGGGAGCATTTGAGGACATAATCGTAAGCAGGAAGAACCAGCCCTTTCTCTACGATCTGAACGGCTTCCTTCTCATACATATCAAACCAAGTTTGAAGGGCTTCCACATCGGCTGCCTCAAAATTGTAATGGGAATAATCGATTTCATTTTGAAGATAGATATCTCCATAGGTGATATCTCCCACATACTCAATATCATAAACACTCTCTTTGTTTTGAATAGTCATAGCTAAACGCTCAAGACCATAGGTAATCTCAGCGCAAACCGGTTTGCAGTCAATCCCCCCGCATTGTTGAAAGTAGGTGAACTGAGTGACTTCCATGCCATCCAGCCAGACTTCCCAACCTAACCCCCAAGCCCCAAGAGTAGGGGATTCCCAGTTATCTTCGACAAAGCGAATATCATGCTCCTTGGGGTTAATTCCCAAGCGTTCCAGACTTTGCAGATAGAGCTCTTGAATATTATCCGGTGAAGGTTTAATAATGACTTGGTATTGAAAATAATGCTGTAAACGGTTGGGATTTTCTCCATAACGTCCATCTGTAGGACGACGGGAAGGCTCGATATAAGCCACTTTCCAGGGCTCAGGCCCTAAGGCACGCAAAAAAGTGTTGGGATTAAATGTTCCGGCACCTTTTTCCATATCATAAGGCTGGGCAATGATGCATCCTTGCTCCCCCCAAAATTGGTTCAGGGAAAGAATCATGTCCTGAAATTTCATGATTAACCTCCTGTTTTAATTTTTTTGGACTTTATTAAACTGAAGCCGCATTGGAAGCGCCCGAGGGTTGAAGATGAAGGATAAGCTGCCCCATAAAAGAGACATGGCAGCTAATATGTCAAAAAACTCTCGCCCCCGTAGCACTTCTGCTACAGGGACGAGAGTATTCTTCCCGCGGTTCCACCCTGTTTGATCTCATGGAAAGCCAAGAGATCCTCCTTCTTTAACACGCACTCCAAGTGCCCTGATTCGCTTACCCGTTTGGCTTCCACCTCTTCCAAACTCGCTTAAGGGATACACGGATCTTCCTCTCATCATCGCACGAAAAAATTTAATTTGGAAATAATTATAGTACGGCTTAATCGTTTTGTCAATCTATGCTGTATTGATCTCATTTTCTTTTTCAATCAAACTCAAAACTGAGGCAAGCCCCTTAGCTTGGGAGTAATATACTTTCTTATTACACTTTCTAGCTACATCTTTTGCATCCCACATGCTGAGATGGGAGCAAACCATTTGCACGATAATCACACAATCTGCGCCTTTTATGATGTTTTCCAACAGTTTTTTGTTGTTCCTTCTCGGCACACCATCATGGAAGCGCAATTCTATGTTATTTAACTTGCCTATGGATTTGCTATGTCTCTCGAAATTATATCCGCCTATAATCGCTATCTTCATTGGGAATCCACCTCCTTTTCAAACGTGAAGGCATATCCATTTCTGGGTATACCCGAGGGCATATCGCCCTGGCCGACCAACCATGGATTACTCTTTAGGTCGCTTCGGCTCGGAGACAATTATAAACTTCTTCTCGATCAAAACTAACTAGAACACACTACTCCATATTATGATTTATTATATATTGATTTTAGTCACGTCTCAATAGGCTTCAAATTATTGAAGAGATAGATTGAATTAAAAGTACCGAAGCAAATGTGAAGCTATGTATTCCGGCAAGGCATCTCGGTTTTCCTCGTTCACAGAAATCAGCTTTACGTTTTGATGATACCTTATCTGATCTGTCCAACCGTTGCTAGCCTGCTTTATCACACCAAGTATAGGAATAGAGCCTGCTATAGCCTCCAAAATTTCCTCTTGAAAGGCAAAAGCATTGCGTTCCTGGCTGCCGCATTCATCCATCACAATGAGTTGAGCTTTGATTCTAGCCAAATGAATAAGCTCAACACCATAACCATCGAACCGCTCCGTAAGGACTTGTGGAAGACCCTCTTCCCGAAAACGGACTATAACATTCTCTTCCTGATAAACCTTCTCTCCCGAAGCAGAAGTCATATAAAGCCGCTGGTTCGGAGAACCTCTGTCGGGGCCAAAGTAGGTTCTGAAACCGTCGTACGCTACATTGCAAATCCTCAGTGTTTTATCAATGATCGTACTTTTACCCACTTGAATCTCACCGATCAAAAAGATGTGCATAGCCTTTATAGTTTCCCTTCAATTTCAAATACCCCTATGGGCTTTTGGCGCGGAAGATAGAGGGAAAATTCTCCTTTTCCTATTGCAACAAGGCGCTCTGTTATAAAATTCTCCAAATCATGAGGACTGATATTATGGGATTGGGTCCTAACAAAATTCCGGGCCTCTTCTTCAGACCGAAAGGGCTGGCCAAACTCAAAGACGGTTTCGGTGAGAGAATAGGGTATTCCTTTGCGGATTAATCCTTCCTCAACCTCTTTAGCCGTGTTTTTCTGGAATCTCCGATACTTTTCGGGATAGAGCTCAGCTTGACTCTTTCTACCCACCACCGCAATGAGCTTTTTGCAGTGTGACAAAAATTGTTCCAGCTCACGGCTGCCAAAGAAGCTGATGAAAATAACATCCCAGCACTCCTCAATGGAGTTGCAATCCATCGTTAAAGGGGTAATGTTGGTAAGATTTCTTGTCTGAATGCTTTTCTTAAGGGTCTCAATAGCATAAGGATGAATGTCTATGCAGGTAATGCGGTCAATGTATCTGCTCAGTTCTAAATCGACCATCCCTATTCCACAGCCAATATCACATAAAGTAGAGTACTCTGCCAATTTAGGCCCCACCAACTCAGCGATATTCTTGAAAAAGCCGGTATGCCTTTCAGCATCTTCATACCATCTTACTGTATTTTCATTCCATTCGAAATTCACCCCTGCCCCTCCCTGCTTATTTTTTTATCGCCACTTTCTGTCCCGTAGTATATATCTTCACTTTTTCAGCCCCGGCTACGATTCTAAAAGCCCGGGCATTATCTTTAATCATAAATCCCGAAAGTTCTTGAAGCCCATAATCAAAGAGTATCGGTGCCAGAGGGGTCCCCGGCCCTACCAAAGTGGTTCGTTTTGCGTTTTTTGACAATTCAAGAAGCCTCGGCAACGTCTTATCCACTACAGAAGCACAAGTAATGTAGACATAGTCACACTCCGGAAGAATAAATTCACTTGCCGGCATGGGATAATCCCCTTCCTCCGGACTCCACTCCAAAATAGAAAGATCGCAGATCGGCTCCAGAAGGCTTTCCAGATGGGGGAAATGCCCCACCACTCCAACCTTTTTGCCCTTCACTTCATTCTGAGACATAATAAATGGGTCATTCATGCGATCCTCAACTCTTTTGGCTTCCGAGAATACTACACCATTTTCTCTGGCCACTTGAGGATTATTGTAATAAGCGTTGATCGCCGCCAAACCAATAGAAGCTTCAATATAATTCCATGACTTAACACAAGCAGCTACCTCTCGCAGAGGAAGGCCTAATAAGTTTTGCGTAAGCATAGGCATTCTCGTTTCATAGAGACGATTGGGACCGAGCCCCCCACCATCCCCGCTGCGAATCATGGAATGGGTCGTTCCGCATATCAGCTCATCGACCAGGTAGTCCTCCGGAATCCCGTTAATCATGGCATCATAGATTTCCCACATAGTCTGCCTTCCTTTCACAATGGTCTCATCTTTTATCAGTTAACAGTCCAAGCCGGCAACTCAGCAATATAATCTCCTGAACGCAAGCGGTTTCTTAATTCGCCCAAAACATTATCCAGTTTCTCTATGGTTTTGAGACTCTCCCTTTCTTCCTCCGTGGTATCGATGATTTTAGCGATTCCACCGTCTTTAATGACAATGCGTTTATCCGCACTCAAGGCTAAGAGGGGATCATGGGTGGATACTAAAATAACTTTTTCCCGGTTAGCCAAAAGGGTAATTGCCTGCTTCCTATCGATTCCTGCGTTTTCAATTTCGTCAATCAGTACAATGGGAGACTCGCTGATAAAAGCAGTATCAGCAATCATCAGCGCCCTTGACTGACCCCCACTGAGTTGAGTTACCTTTGTTTCCTCTGAAAACTTCTCCCCCGCCAGATCATTAGCACACTGAAAGCATCTCCGAATCACATCCTCCGCATGGGGTGTCATCCTGCTCTTCGCATGCATTACTAAAAACTCACGGACCGTTAAATCCATAACGAAGTTCATGTTCTGAGACAGCTGGGCCACCAGTTTCCCCTCCATCTCAAAGCGTTGAGAATCATCCAGCTCAGACCCATTGATCCGAATTATTCTGCCTGTAGGGGTATCCCCTTGAGCCAGGCATTCAATATCATTGAGCAGCCTGCTTTTTCCCGATCCGGTGGGACCCACAATACTGATAATTTCTCCGGGATAAATGGTGAGACTAATTGCTTCAGGTTCTTTTAATTTGTTGTATCCTCCGTGAATTGTCAATGATGAAATGGCCTCCCGGGCACTTCCCCTCAGTGAAAATGTCTCGAGAAATTGGCAAAAGCTTTGCACGACTTCAAAAGATTCCAACCCGAATTCCACAAGAATTTCCTCATCTGCCTCCTGTAATGCTTCAAGCAAGGGGAGTTCTTTGGCAATACCGTCCAAACGCAGATTGACCAGAAAGTCAGCCCCAATAGGGTACTCCATCAGCACATCCCCCAGGCTTTTGCTGTGGACCAGTTGAACAAAATCATTACTTTTCATCGTTTTCCAAACTCCATTTTCTTCATCATTCCCATCTGATAGGATTCCCCGATCCTTGTCTCACCTGTGCAATAGGAGCAGACTGCTGCTGGTGTCGTGAATCGTAATTTCATATCCCGTGTAGTTCCAATGTCCCGTGCCTGTTGCAGATGCTTGGAAAGTATAAACGCCCCTTGTCCAGTGATTCCATTAACAAATACAATCTGCGCCGTGGGATTAACCTGAGTGATATTAAAAGCAAAAACCTCCCGCTCTGCCTGAGAGACAATATCTCCTTTGGTTACCACCACAATATCTGCGTACTTCAGCATAGGCCCTATTTTGCGAGGGGTATTGATACCCGAGAGATTATCAATAACACAAACGGATAGGATACCCTTTATATATGGTGAACAACGGTTGCATAACCCCGCACTTTCCGTTATAAGCATCTCGAAACCCGATTGCATCCCCCATTGAACAGCATCTTCAATATTGCTGACAAAGAAATGATCCGGGCAGATTTTTCCTGAAAAGCCGATCTGCACGGGGATCCCTGCTTCTTCATAGCTCAAGTTATCAAAAGAAGTTAAACAGTCAAATTTTACGACTCCGACTCTCCCTTTTTCTTTCATAGACTCAACCAGCCTTAAGATGACCGAAGTCTTTCCCGAAGACGGGGGCCCTGCCACATTAATTAGTTTCACAGAATTACCTCCTCAATCATGGGCATAACCGTAATAAAAAGGTTGTAACCAACACAACCAAACATAACTAGATATCACCAAAGAGAAATATACATAAATAAATCTTGCTTATATTTTACAACTAACTAAATTCAATTTCTACCTTTTCCAATTTGTTTGTATAAGTTTAAGTCCATTTATATTCATTGACTTAAATTATTTATACTTGTATAATTTTACTAAACGCCGAAATATTTAAATCAAATTATTAAACACTAAATCTTAGCATATTTAAAGGCGGTAAAGAAATGAAGCAAGCAGGACAAGGCATCTCTATCGTCATGGGTCTTGGTATGATTCTTCTGATTACTATACTTATCTCTTTTCAGCTTGGCCGTTACCCCATTCCGCCAAAGGAATTGTTTGGGATTCTATTTTCCAAGGTCTTTCCTATCGAACAATTTTGGGCCGACCGTCTGGAGATTGTATTAATAAACATTCGTTTACCCCGGATTCTTTTGGCTTGTTTAGTGGGGTGCTGTCTATCTGCTGCCGGCGCTGCCTATCAGGGCGTTTTCCAAAACCCTATGGCCTCTCCGGATATTCTGGGAGCCTCAGCAGGAGCAGCCTTTGGTGCTGCCCTAGCTATTCTTAATCATTCAAGCAGCACCCTAATCGCCCTGAGTGCATTTTCTTTCAGCCTCCTTACGGTGGCCATAGTTTATTTTATCAGTAAGCGCGCCAAAGGAAAAAACATACTTGGCCTGATCTTGGCAGGAATTATGGTGAGCTCGCTTTTTTCGGCAGGTACATCTTTTATTAAGTTAGTCGCTGACCCTAACGATCAACTTCCGGCAATTACATATTGGCTTATGGGCAGCTTATCCGGGGCGAAATTGAGTGATATTACTTTTGCTATTATTCCTATGGCCATCGGATTAACTCCTTTGCTTCTCCTCCGCTGGCGGTTAAACATTCTTACCCTTGGTGATGATGAGGCTAAGACAATAGGAGTCAATGCCAAACAAATTCGCTTGCTTGTCATCATCTGTACTACTTTTGTTACGGCGGCCAGCGTTTCTGTAAGCGGTATGATCGGTTGGGTAGGTTTGGTCATTCCCCATCTTACCAGAAAACTTGTGGGGAATAACTATACTATATTAATGCCTGCCTCTATGCTTTTGGGAGCAATCTTTCTCCTTATCGTCGACAACTTTTCCCGAAACCTTCTCACCACTGAAATTCCTCTGGGGATTCTTACCGCTTTTATCGGAGCTCCCTTCTTCATCTACCTTATCACCCGAAAGGGGGAGAGCTATTGAGTATCGAAGTATCCAACCTTAGTTTTGGCTATGATGAACAGCTCATCCTCAATGATATTAGTTTCTCAGCAGAGGACAATGAGCTGTTATCAATTTTAGGCCCAAACGGAGTAGGGAAAAGCACGCTTTTTCGCTGCATACTCGGTTTGCTTCATGGGTACAAGGGGCAGGTTTCTCTGAATAACCTGGATATAAAAAAAATGGGGATAAAGGAAATGGCAAAATATGTAGCCTATATCCCTCAATCTCATTACCCCTTATTTAATTACAGCGTGTTTGACATGGTGCTTATGGGAACTACCATACAGATATCCACCCTTTCCAAACCTGGAAAAAGACAAATTCAGCTTGCTGAGGCAGCTCTGGATAGGCTAGAAATCACCCATCTTAAACATAGAGGCTATACCCAGATAAGCGGCGGGGAAAGACAGCTTGTGCTCATTGCCCGTGCATTGGTCCAGGAAGCTAAAATACTTATTCTTGACGAACCGACTGCAAACTTGGATTTTGGTAATCAAATCCGGGTTCAAAACCAGATAAAGGCTCTGGCAAAGGACGGATACACTGTTGTTCAATCGACCCACAATCCCGATCAGACCTTTCTCTTTTCCGACAAGGTATTAGCTATGAAGGAAGGCAAAGTTCTCGCCTATGGACAACCTAATAAAATATATTCGGAAAACCTGATCAAAACCCTTTACGGGGTGGATGTAGAGATTCAAAGTTTCTATGAAGATCAGGTAAGGGTCTGTATTCCTAAGGGCATCGTTAAAACGGATCATCTCCGTGAGCACTGCTCTTAAACTATTTAAAAAAAGGAGGCATTACTTCACATTATGAGAAAAAAACTCATCTCAATGCTCTTGGCCATTTCACTTCTATTAACGTTTACCACCGCTTGCGGCACGAACGCAAACACCCCTAACAACAACCCATCTGTTCCTGCAACCTCAAATCCGGCAGAACTTCCCAAAGGTGAATTGATCAGCTTTACTGATTCTGCCGGACGGACTGTCGAAATTCCTGCCAACATTACCCGAGTTGCGGCCTCAGGCACCCTGGCTCAAATCGTGCTCTTTCCTTTAGCCGCCGACCAGTTTGTAGGCTTAGCCGGCAAGTGGGATCCTTCGGCCAAGCAATATCTGGACCCAAAATATTTCAACCTTCCTGTACTGGGGCAGTTTTATGGCAAAGGCGACCTTAACCTTGAAGAAATCGCTAAGGCCGATCCTCAGATCATTATCGACATCGGCGAATCCAAGTCAAGCATTGTCGAAGATATGGACAATATAATGAACCAAGTGGGGATTCCCACGGTCCATATCGAAGCCACAACAGAAACGATGCCCGAGGCCTACAGGACTTTAGGCAAGCTGCTCAATAAAGAGGCAGAGGCTGAAATTCTTGCCCAGTATTGTGAAGAAGTGTTTAAGGAAACTCAGGATATTATGGCCAAGGTTGGGGAAGAAGAAAAGGCCGATTTGGTCTATTGTGTCGGCGAAAATGGCCTGAATGTCCTGGCAAAGGGCTCTTTTCACGCTGAAATCCTCGATCAAGTAAGCAATAATGTAGCCGTTGTCGATGATATCTCCAGTAAAGGCGACGGCAACCCCGTGGATATGGAGCAAATCATCTTATGGGATCCTGATGTGATCGTTTTTGCGCCGAACAGTATATACAGTAAAGTGTCTGAGGATAAAACCTGGCAGGAATTAAAAGCCATTAAAAACGGCAAGTATTATCAGGTTCCACTGGGCCCCTATAATTGGATGGGTAATCCCCCTTCAGTCAATCGCTATATTGGCATGATTTGGATAACTCAGCTGCTCTATCCTGAACAAGCTCAATATGATCTTTACAAAGAAACAGCCAGATACTATAAACTTTTCTATCATTGTGACCTGACCGAAGAGCAATACAAAGCTCTTGTGACAAATTCAGTCATATAGTTTTATAGAATTAAAAGACTTCGAGGAGAACATCTCTTCGAAGTCTTTTGAATTTCATGAGCCCTAACCTAAGAAGTCATGATAATGAATTCCCGGTATGCGCTGATCTTCTTTTCTTAGTGTAATTTTAACACTATCGAAATACTCCAAATAAGCAATGACGGCTTTTCTGCCAATATTCAATGAATCCCTGACTTCGATCACACTGACGCTCCCTTTGACATCCATTAAGGAGCGAACGGTTTGGTAGACCTTTTGGAAGGCCTCTTTATGGACAAAGATTCCTTGCCCCAGATCAAAAAGTCTACCTGATTTTTGCAGGAATTTCACTATTTCCTCAATGTCGCCTATTTTTATACTACCATCTTTTGAAACCTGCAGAATACTTCCGGCATTAATGCCATAGTTCAAAAACGTCGTTTCAATCAGGGCTACTTCCTTTGATGCCCGGATTCTTGCCAAGGCTTTTCCGTCAAGTTCAGACAGATAATTTCCATCCGTGAGTAAACGATGATTGAAAACAAAATAATTTAGCAATGCGGCAAAATCTTTGGGATCTATCCCGGAAAAAGCTCCGCTTTTTAGTTCTTCTTTATCGATTTGATAGCGATAGGGATATTTTTGATACATTTTCCTAAATGCAGATGTTATTTTATTGAAGTATTTTTCATATTGGTTAAGGCTTAAATATTTATGAGTTTCTTTTAATATAATTAATTTTCCCGATACAACTTCCCTATCCAGGGTTTCCTGTAATTTAATCCGATCTGTATTCAGCCCTCGCCATAGCTCCTCTGAGCTGAGAGGTTTTTCCGAGGAATTTAATACTAAGGAGATTAACTCCTCCAAGGTGCCATTTTCACCGATGGCCATGGCATTCATGCTTTCTTGGGAAAACCGCTGTCTGTTCTTCGTGGCATGATACAAGATCCAGCCACCACCAATGGTAACTGCCGGTGAATAACTGCGGATAATAAACCGATCTTTACGCAGTACGACTACCGGTTCTTCGAAACGCAGCTGACCATAGCCTTTGCTCCCCTCAGCGATTTCATCCGTTCCCAAGAGTCTGACCCTGGCCAGAACCTCCTTGGTTCCCGTGTGAACATGGACCCTTTGATTATGTACCAAACTACCTTTGCCTTTAACAATATAAATCAGAGCGTCCACAATCCAGATCGGGTTCAGTGTTCCTTCACGGGCAATGGTGTCGCCTCGCTGGATTTCTGATTTTTCGATCCCGGTGAGATTCAGGGCACACCGATCTCCGGCGATCGCTTCATCCACACCGCTATTATGGACTTGAATTCCCTTGACCCTTGCGGTGAATCCTGAAGGATAGACTGCCAGAGTCTCTCCTTTGTTGACAATTCCGCTGGTTATCGTTCCAGTTACGACAGTCCCATGACCTGCCATAGAAAATATCCTGTCAATAGGCAGCCGAAATAGTTCTTGACCTTCTTTTACCTGTACCTTAAGAGCGAGCTGATCCAAGGTTTCCATCAGTTGAGGAATCCCTTCGCCGGTTACGGAGGATACATGGACAATAGGGCTTTCTTCCAGAGTTGTCCCCTGCAGTGTGTTTTGAATATCTTCAAGGATCATTTCCAACCACTCATCGTCGACAAGATCCGTTTTTGTTAAGGCGATAACACCGGTCTTAACATTGAGCAGGTTTAAAATATCAAGATGTTCCTTAGTTTGTGGCATAATTCCCTCATCAGCAGCAATGACCAGCATGACGAGATCGATACCCGTAGCACCAGCCACCATCGTCTTCACGAATTTCTCATGCCCAGGAACATCAATAATGGAGACATTCTGGCCTGAGGGCAAAGTCAATGAGGCAAAGCCCAGTTCAATGGTCATGCCCCGGCGTTTCTCTTCATCGAGACGATCTGTATCAATACCGGTCAGTTTTCTCACTAAGGATGTTTTGCCGTGGTCGATATGCCCAGCAGTTCCTAATACAATCTTTTTCATTGATTCACCCCACGATGCTCTGCAAGGTTTGCGTAATAAGGGGAAATTCCTTTTCTGATATCGTTCGAACATTCAGCAGGACTTTGTCCTTAATAATCCTGCAAATAATCGGGGTCGACCCTTTTCTGAGAAGATCCTGCAGCTGGTTTGCAGATAAATCGTCAATTGTTAAGGATACCGCCTTGCCTTTTAACAGGACATCCGGCAAAGAACCGCCCCCTGCTTCATCATAAACATCTACGATATCCGTTTGGCATCGCTCATTCAGCGCAGCATGGAGCTGTCGCTCCAACTCCTGTGCTCTGAGCAGTAACTCTTCTTCTTTTAATGCCAGCATGTTTAAAGCCGGGATCTGCTCAATCGCTTTTTCAGGATTCATATAGAGTCTCAGCACCTCAGCCAAGGCCGCGATGGAACTTTTATCGCAGCGGACAATGCGGGCAAAAGGATTCTTCTTAATTTTATCAATCAATGCCTTTTTGCCGGCAATGACACCAATCTGAGGACCGCCCAGCAATTTATCCCCGCTAAACGTGACGAGATCCACGCCGCCGGCGATGACTTCCTGCACGGTCGGTTCATGATGCAGTCCGATTTTGGTCAGATCATAAAGGCAGCCGCTGCCCAAATCCTCCAACACCAGTACATTTTTTTCTCTGCCCAACTGTACTAAATCCTGAAGAGGAACTTCTTCAGTGAAGCCGGAGATTTTATAATTGCTGGTGTGAACTTTTAACAATACAGCCGTATTTTCGGAAACAGCCTCGGCATAATCATGCACTTTTGTTTTGTTCGTTGTGCCAACTTCGATCATGGCACAGCCGCTGGAGGCGATAATATCCGGTATGCGGAAGCTTCCGCCGATTTCCACCAGTTGGCCTCTGGAAATAATGACTTCCCGCCGGCTTGCCAAGGTATGGAGACTTATAAATACTGCAGCAGCATTATTGTTGACTACCATAGCACTTTCAGCGCCGGTTAAACGGGTAATCAGGGACTCAATATGTGCGTGACGGGAGCCTCTGCTGCCGGTTTCAAGATCGAACTCCAGGTTGCTGTAACCTTCATTGACTTCTTGAATTAAGCCAATAGCGGAACCAGGCAGGGGGGCTCTGCCCAAATTGGTATGAAGCACAATTCCTGTGGCATTAATCAACTTTTGTAAGCCTGTGTTTCTCTGTTCGCTGAGCTTTTCTTTGAGCTTCTGAATCAAATATGATGTGAGTTCCTGCCGAGGTAGAAGAGACATGGATGTCATGAAGAATTTGTCCTCAAGCAACTGTTTTCGATAGTCGTCGATTACCTGCTTTAGTGTTTCGCTGAGCACGGTTTTTCCAATCCTGTCCGTCAAAGCCGCAACTTCAAGGTCATCCATGATTTCATTCATGGGAGCGATGGTTCTCAGCGCCTTTAATAATTCTAAATCATTCTCCAAAAACAGTGCCTCCTCATAGGAAAGGGACATGAATTGAGCAGAAAGCACACTGCATTTATCATGTCCGCAAATCGCAACTATAGTATTCCGGGCTATTTATCTATTCTTGGTTAAATTACATGGCGGGAATGTGTAGGAGTCGAACCTACCTCGGCCGGATCACCCACCCGACAACGGATTTGAAGTCCGCGGAACCCACCGGGATCCATCCATTCCCATACTGTATTATATATCATACATGGTATGATTTTCAAATAGGCAATTTAAATTCTTATAAATCTTTCTAATTCCATCCATTCTGTCCGGCAAGCCATTTTTCAGCAGCATAGTTGAGAGGCATCGTCCGTATATCCTCCCAGACCAGATCTTCGACACTTAATTCTCTCAGATCCACCTGTTTGAAATACGAGCCGCAGTCAGAACAGACGGCCACCTCAATCCCAGGATACTGTTCGGATTTAAGGTATGTCTGTTTTTTGGCCTCCATGCTGCCGCAGCATGCACAGCCGGAAGCATTAACAGGTCTCTGATAACCACAGACGAGGCATTGCTGGTAGCGCTTCCCTACAGGCGGAGCCAAAAGGGTCATAAAATGTTTTTCTCCGCAGACCGGACAGGTTCCAAAGGGTTGATTCGCTTCTCCGGGGTTCGGAACTAAGTGTTGGCAGATCATCCGGGCAACACCTGCCAGGGCTAGTTGCAATCGGGCAGCAGCTGGATTAACCAGCGGCTCGCCATTCTTAAATTTATCCAGGAGGATGCGCAAGTCAGCTTTTTCCTGTGGTTCGTCTGCAACTCGATTGAGTCTTTGCCACAAATCGATGATGCTTTCTTCGGGCAAACTATCCAAAGTAAAAAACGGCGAGGCAGAGGCAAGCTGGAACTCAGCCACTGCTCCGGGAGCCTGCTCTCGCTGCCAAAGCTTTATTTCCGCCTGTAATTTCAGATAGTTGTCTTTTACTGCAGCCAAATGCTGTTCTTCCAATTCAGTATTCAGATTATTTGTCTGCACAATTTCTCCTCCTAAAGGAAGTCTGTTGCAAACCCTTAACCCAAAACCAGGAATCAGGTTTACAACAGACTAGAATCATTAATTTCAATAATTGGAATTATAGTTTGACCGGTCTATTTTCCGGCTTTTTCTTGTTTTTGAATTTCCTCATACCAAGCGCCATGATGGGACTTAGCAAAACCTTTGGGTACATAACCCTTAAGCATACCCTGCAAAGCAACCCGTGATTCCGGGTGCAACAAGGCAAGATAGAGATGCCCAATTAAAGCAGTAGTCATAAAAATCATGGCCAGGTCATGAACAGGATAGGCTATACGCACCAGAGAAATGGGGAAGAACTGGGGGAACCACATAATAAACCCGCTTATGGCAATAAAGATGGATCCGAAAATTGTAAATAGAGAATTGATTTTTTCACCGCCATTATACTTTGCCTGGGGCGGGTAATTACCATGCCCGCCGAAGAATTCAGTTGCAAAAGCCTTTACGTGCATAACATCGGCCTTAGTCCAGGTAAAGACGGAACGAATCCATTGCCAGTGATGTTTCGTGTCACCGATAAAGAACTTCAGCCCTACAACGACCACAAAAATTACGGCAACGACGCGATGAATCATGCGTGCGTTTTCGATACCTCCAACAATTGCCATAACCGGCCGAAACGTCACAGACAGAACGGCTAAACCTGTAAAGAGAAGAATCAGGAAGGAAGACGCGTGAACCCAGTGACTGAATCGCTCCCCCCCGGTGAATCTCAGAACTTTTCCCTCAGGGACTTGTTTGGAGTTTTGTGCCATTATAGTGCCCCTCCTTTCCCGTGGCGGTCATCATCTGCAAAATGTTCTTTGCTGTAATTGCCTTTAGCCACATTGACCAAAGTTCCAACAAGAACGGCTGCAGCTGCACCTCCGCAAGCAATCGCACCCAATGGGCGGGCGATATCTTTCCAAAGGGTCAGGGTAAAGGGAACCGTAGGATTTACCGGCAAGCCATAGGACTCCGGACTATCCAGGAGAATATATTTGTAAAGCGTTCCTCCTACGATATCCTTGCCATAGATATTAGCCTTGGGATAATTCTGCTTTAACTCAGCCAAACGCTGTTCAGCCTTTTGCATCATCTCGGCATCATCCCCAAAAGTAAGGGTTCCCGGCTGGCAAATGGCAACGCAGGCAGGCTCAAGGCCATTTTCTACACGTTCCCAACAACCGGTACATTTCGAAGCTTTTTGCGTCGCCTGGTCCACTCTGGGAATGTCGAAGGGGCAGTTGGTCACACAGTATCCACAGCCGATGCATTTGTCCTTGTCAATGACCGTAAATCCGGTCTCTGTTTTGGATATAGCTTCAGAAGAACATGCCTTCAAACAGGCTGCATCGGCACAATGGAAACATTGAGCTTTACGCATCATCCAAAGCATTTTATTGTTTTCGTACTTTTCATCGAAGGCAATATAGGTGTAAGTGTTATAATCAAAATCTTTGGTTGACTGATAACTTTTAACCAGTGATGTTTTAACAGCCGGCAGCTCATTCCATTCCTTGCAGGCCGCGGAACAGGCTTTACAGCCCGTACACTTAGAGGTGTCGACTAAAATCATTTTTTTACTCATTTGTCTACGCCCTCCTTATGTTGACCAGACAGCACTTATATTCCGGTGTGCCTGCAGTAGGATCGATGGCGCCAATGGTCAGGTTGTTGGCACTTGGTCCAGGACTAAGTGTCGCAAAACCCCAACTCCAAGGCATACCAATGGTTTCGGAATCCTGGCCGTTGATCTTTAAGGTCTGAATTCTGTCCGTTACCAGAGCAACAACTTGGACTTTACCCCGGGCAGAAGAAACTTCTACCATGTCCCCTTCTTTAACCCCAATCTTTTGGGCCAGATTTTTGCTGATCTCTGCGAAAGGTTGTGGCATCAGCTCGTTGAGCATCGGAATATTTCTAGTGATCCCGCCGGCGCAGAAATGTTCAACTAAGGCGTAGGTTGTCAAAACATAGGGGTAATCCTCTTTGGTTCCATGGTTCGTGACACCGGGAAGGAAGTTCGGGATCGGCACTGTGGGATTAGAGCTTACCTCCGGATGAAGAACATTGACCGTCGGACTTTCCACCGGCTCATAGAACTCCGGCAACGGACCATCGTTACATTGACCGGCTGGTCTGACACCAATGTGCGGCAAACCATCCACAGAGGGTGTGGCAGGAATTCCACTGAAATATTTCGCAGTGAATAAGCGGCCTATTCCTTCTGGATTCATGCGAAAAACCTGTTTTCCTTCCGGGGTATCCGGCCCTTTGGTTTTGTCAGGTACATCAGGACCGTCATGGCCTTCCCAGGAATTCTTGGCGGAATCCCACCAAATCAGCTTGAGATTCTCATCAAGGGGTTGACCATTCATATCGCAGGAAGCACGGTTATAGAGGATTCGGATGTTACCCGGCCAGGAGAAACTCCAGTTGCGGTATAATCCGAGCCCGGAAGGATCGCTGTTATCACGACGGGCAGCAAGATTGCCGTTACCTGTAACACCTGCATAAATCCAGCAGCCTGATGAGACTGATCCGATGGGAGCTTTTAAATAATCAGCCAAAGTAGGCAGCACTTTACCGGTTGTTTCATCATAACCACTGATTTCCTGGAGAACTTTCAATGGATCCGCTTCATGACCATAGTCCCAACGAGCCTTGAGAATGGGTTCATCTTTAGGATCGGTACTGCCGGCATAGAGCTCCTTGAGTTTGTGGTAGATATGGTCCAGTATATCCAAGTCGGGTTTAGCTTCGCCAGGAGGCTTCAGAGCCGCATCCTTCCACTGGATCCAGCGACCGGAGTTGGATAAAGTACCCCCTTTTTCATAAACAAAAGCTGCCGGAAGGAGTATGACTTCTGTATTGATTTTAGCAGGATCGACTAAAAGCTCACCTGTTGTCGGATCCTTTTCACGCCAGAATTGGGCGGTTTCAATCTCGTAAACATCCGCCACAACCAGCATATCCAGCTTAGCCAAACCCTCACGGACGATTTGCCGGTTAGGGATGGATACCATGGAGTTCGAGCCAAAATTAAGCAGCATCTTAAACTGTCCGCCATTGATAGCCTCCCAAAGTTTCACCATGCTGTAATTCTTGCCCGAGTTGTACTTAGGCAGATAATTAAAGCAATAATCATTTTCTTTGGTAGCATTTTCACCAAACCAAGCTTTGAGTTGAGAGACAATATGCCTTTCAAAAGCCGATCCGTTGCGAACCAGATAACTGCGCAGATCTTTATCCGTATGAACTGGAGCCCCCAGATAACCCGGCAGGTTATTAAAGAGATTGGCCATATCGGTAGAGCCTTGAACATTGGGCTCACCACGCAAGGCTTGGATGCCGCTGCCCGCTTTACCTACGTTACCCAAAAGCAACTGGATGATCGCGTAGCTGCGGATTCCCTGAACACCGGTGGTGTGTTGGGTCATGCCCAGTGCATAAAGAATACTACCCGGTCTGGTATTGCAGAAGGTATCAGCGATTTCTTTAATTTTTTCAGCAGGTATACCGCTGATATCAGCTCCTACTTCCAGAGTATAACGAGAAAAATGCTCTTTAAGTTTGCCAAATACGCAATCAGGATCATCCAGACTTTCGGCTATCACCGGTTTATTTTCAGCATTGAGCTCATAAGCCCAGCTATCAAAATTGTACTTTTTGGTCTCGGGATCAAATCCGGAAAACAGTCCATCGGCAAATTTAAAGTCTTTGCTGATCTTGTACAGCGCATTGGTATGGTTGAGTACATAGTCTTCATCATAGAGTTTGTTCTCTAAAATATAATTGATAATTGCATTTAAATAAGCAATATCTGCTCCGGGACGAACCTGGGCAAAAATATCTGCTTGTGAGGCGGTACGGGTAAACCGTGGATCCACCACGATCACCTTGGCGCCGTTTTCTTTTGCCTTATTGATCCAACGCATGGCTATGGGATGGTTCTCTGCACAGTTGCTGCCCGCAATCAGGAAGCATTTCGTGTTTTGCATATCCGTCCATGAGTTGGTCATAGCTCCGCGGCCAAATGAAGGTGACAAACTTGCCACCGTGGGAGCGTGTCATATCCGAGCCTGGTGTTCGTTATAGGGTGTTCCGATGAGCTCGGACAGCTTCTTGATCAGGTAAGACTCTTCATTATCCACTTCCGCTGAGCCTAAAACGGCAATGCCCTCGGCGCGATTTACGGCATAAGTCGTACCGCCGATTTCTTCCGTAGCCATCCAGGTCGTGTCACGAACTTCTTTGATCTTTGAGGCAATCTTATTAATCGCGTCATCCCAGGAAATTTCCTGCCAATCGTTGGTTCCAGGAGCTCTGTATCTCGGCTTTGTGACCCGGTCCGTCGCGTTGGCGACATGACCCAGACTGGCACCTTTCGGGCACAGGGTACCGGAGTTCACCGGATTATCTGGGTCTCCATCCAGATAAACGAGCTTCTCATCTTTAATATGAAGCAGCAAGCCGCATCCGCCGGAACAGAAATGGCAGATGCTTGGAATTTTTGTAGTTCCTTCAATTCTAAGGCTGAATCCCTGGGCTTGGGCGATCTGTGGATCAAATCCAAGACCGGAAGCCAAAGCAAATAGAGATGCCCCAGAAAGCTTAAGGAACCCACGACGAGTTACTTCCATTTACTCTCCCCCTCTTATTATTACAATTGTTCCGGCTTTTGCCGAAACAAAAAATTACGTAAGACCCTACTTTAGCTGTATATTAATTTCTCTCACTAAGGTAGAATCTTTATCGCTAAAAAAGAAAGCTTTATGTGAATTTTTAAACATCACTCCTGTGAAAATTTAGATTTATTTTTAATAACGAAAAAATATATTTTCTATTCTGCCATAGCATTTGTGAATTGTCAAATAATTTAGACAATAAAGAAAGTGAGAACTTTCAGTAACTCTTCTGTTTCTTCCCCTTCTTGGGGCCTTTCCAGGTTAGATAAATAGGAATTAGGATATAGAAAAGACTTCGGAAAGTATCTTTCTCCGAAGTCTTTTTCTTATTGGAGGCCTGCTTCATTTTCATGAAAGTTCATGGAATAGGATGCATGATAATAGGGTTCAAACTCGTTATCATCCATCATGGACTCCAGTTCCAGTTCATAATTTTGCACAGCCGCCATTGCCGCTCCCGCCAAGCCGAGTACCCGCAAAGTCGGCCGTTTCCATACCATATACCCTATGGCAATACCAAGAGGGGCGGAAATACTGAATACTGTACGGTCATTATGCTTAAGCTTAACCTGGGTTTGCCATAGCTTGTTGAATCGATTCTTTGTGCCATTCCACATCTTCCCTACCGTTCCATCTTCGAGGGCCTTCTCTCTTTCGCAATCCGCCAGAGCTTGAATCACATCCCCGTTGGACCTTAGCAAAGCGCGGCGCGCTTCTTCATAGCTTAGATTTAACCGATCACATAGAATGTCAACTTTCTCAAGTTCCGTCCACATCTCTTCGCTCATCTAAATCATCCTTTCCGCTTGGGTTTTGTCCCACGTTGACCAAGCGGCTCCCCATACTCCAAGACCTCAATTGTTTATCTAAGGTTTGTTCGCAAAAATATTGTGAGGTATCAAGAATTTCTTTTTTGCTCCATTGGTTCCAGCGCAGTCGGTTCAATTTTTCCAGCTCTCCTTGAAGAAGTTGACGCATTAGCCCAAGACTTCCCCCACTAACCCATCTTCCGATGATGGAGGGACTTCCTTGAGTTTGGCATTGTCGACAAACCACTCCGCCAGCATCTGGGCTAAATAATAACCGCTCCCCTTGAACCCTTTGCCCACACTCGGCACATTCCATAAAGCGAGGGCGATAACCGAGATAATTCATTAGTTTTAAAGCATAGGCACACTGCACTAAAGACGGTTCACAGCTTTCCACAAGGAATAAACTAGAAAAAGTGAGGGTGAAGAGTTCCGGATGGGGTTGCCCGGGAAGGGTTGCCAGATCAAGAAGCTCTGCCATTGCCGTAGCTGCCATACTCATTTCTAAGTCCGTCCACAAATGAGGAAAGCTCTCCTTGGGGCTGGCCTGATTGACGGTATCCAGTGATTTTCCCTTATGTAGCAGGTATTCCGCATAGGTAAACAACTGAGCCCCAGCTCTTTGGCGGCTTTTAGGTTTACGCACCCCTTTTGCAACAGCCTGGATTTTCCCGTATTCTCTTGAAAACAAAGTGAGTAGACGGTCCGATTCTCCATACTCCCGGCTTCGAATCACCAAAGCATCGGCGTGGTAAACTCCCACATCTTCACCTCATAGTCTTTGTAAATATCCTGTTCTTATACAAAAGTGAAAGGAAGCCATTATCATATCAGCCGCTGATTATTTGTACTCCGGAACTTGTCCCCAAGCGATCAGCTCCGGCCTCCACCATCTTTAAAGCAATATCACGGGAACGTATTCCGCCTGAAGCCTTCACTTTAACGGATTGACCCACCCAGGCTTTTAGATTGCGTACATCTTCCACGGTGGCTCCGCCACCGGCAAAGCCTGTGGAAGTTTTGATATAATCTGCCCCTGATGCTTTAACGATCTCAGCAGCTTTTTGTTTCTCATCTTCAGTAAGCAAAGAAGTCTCGATAATGATCTTTGTTATGACACCACAGGAATGGGCCCCTTCGACAGTCAGTGTTATATCCTTTTCCACGGCTTCCCAATTTCCGGATTTTGCCCAGCCTATATTCATCACTATATCCACTTCCCGGGCACCATGAGCTTTGGCCGCGAAAATCTCTTGAACTTTAATCTCCGTCATGGTTGCTCCAAGAGGAAAGCCGATAACTGTGGCCACTCCTACGCCGCTGCCGTGCAAAAGCTTGGCGGCAGTACAGATATAGGCCGGATTAATGCATACTGTCGCAAATTTGTGCTGCTTGGCTTCATGGCATAGGTTTACGATGTCTTTTTCAGTAGCCTCCGGTTTGAGAAGTGTATGATCAATCATACCTGCTAAGTTCATTGTCCTCATCCTTTCCAATTGTCTCCCAAAACACATATCATTATCAGCCTCGTTCTAACTCCGATCCGAATATCCGAATTCGCGAAGGCTTCTTCCCCGATTACGCCAATCTTTCTCAACCTTGACAAAGAGTTCCAGAAAAACCTTACTGCCCAGCAAAGTCTCAATATCTTGGCGAGCTAATCGCCCGATTTCTTTGAGGAGGCTTCCCCCTTGACCGATGATAATTCCTTTTTGGGAGTCCCGCTCTACCACGATAAGGGCACGGACCTTGATTAAGGTTTTCTTTTCTTCCACACTCTCCACCACTACAGCAATGGAATGAGGAACTTCGTCTCGTGTAAGCTGAAGCACCTTTTCCCTCACAAGCTCCGCCATGATAAAGCGTTCCGGTTGGTCGGTGACTTCATCTTCGGGGTAATACATAGGCCCTTGAGGCATTTCTTTGAAAATTACCTTCAATAATTCGTCCTTATTCTCCCCTGTTTTAGCCGAAATAGGAATAATCGCCAGAAAATCTTTTAGGGCAGAATAGTCTTTAATAAGCTTTAATAATTTATCTTTTTCAATCAGATCAATTTTATTCAACAACAGAATGCAGGGCGTTTTTACTTGCTTGAGATTTTCTAATATATATTCCTCACCGGCACCGAAATCAGCAGTCGTATCCACCATGTACAAGATAAGATCCACTTCCCGAAGAGATTCCAGAGCCGAATCCACCATAAACTCTCCTAATTTGTGCTTAGGCTTGTGGATTCCGGGTGTATCCAGAAAAACGATCTGTCCTCTTTCTTCCGTCAGGATACAGTGAATCTTGTTCCGAGTAGTTTGAGGCTTATCGGACATGATTAAGATCTTCTGTCCTAAAAGTTGGTTAAGTAATGTAGATTTTCCAGCGTTAGGACGGCCAACCACTGTGACAAATCCCGAGCGAAAATCTTTATTGGGTTCAGCACCGTGCAAATTTGCTCACTTCCTCAATGTTCACTATTCGATAGCCTTAATAGGCTTATAACTAACTTGGCAAAGGTATTAGAAAAGGCCAAGCAAACGCTTAACCTAAAAATTCGGGGCCAAAGGAATCGGGAAGTAAAGTGTTCAAGCGAGTCATCTTAGTTTGTCCTTTTCCATTGACTAAAATAACCAAACAATCTTGAGAAAACTCCCGTAATACCTGACGGCAGGCACCGCAGGGGGAAGGAAATACGTCCGTCGGCACCGCAACTGCCACTGCCCTCAAGCGGCGCTCCCCATGATAGGCAGCATGGAAAACAGAATTGCGCTCAGCGCAGATGGTCAAGCCATAGCTGGCATTCTCCACATTACATCCGGCTATGATACGCCCGGATTCCCACAGGGTAGCAGCTCCTACGGGATAGTGGGAATAAGGAACATAGGCGTTTTTATAGGCTTCTTGGGCCCGGCGAATTAGCTCTTCGATGAGCTCTGGAGGAATTTGTTGTAGTAAGTCCATAGGGTCTCCTTTCGTTTGCTTGGATCTTGGATCTTGTCCGGGTCGCGTAGCTTTACGCACAACGGTCACTCTGTAGCTCCGGGGCTGGTTCACTCGCTTTCTTAACAGCTCCCGCCAAACCCCGCTGCTTTCTGCATGTTAACCATGGCTCCGCTACGTTAAGAAAGCCTCGTTCACCTAGCCGCCCCTCCACTAAAGCCGTTCCCTTTTGTGCGTAAAGCTACTGCTTACAGGACTCTTTTCAGCCCAGCTCTTGGGGCCTTTTCAGCTCAACTTTCAGGGCTCCTTCAGCCCTGCTCTTGGGGCTCTTTAAGTTTTTTCTTAAGGTTCCAGGCCCTTAAGGAATTCCTGATGTAAACTTCAGCGCCTTTCCTGGAGTAGCTGACCATGCCGCTCAAGCGGCGTCGGCAAAGGCGGAAAAAGCGGCTCGGATAAGACGCTTGCCCCACAACAGCTCCCACAACGCCCCACTTGCTCAGACCCGAAAAGCAGCCCAAGGATTTTGCTTTACAAAAGGGAGCGAATTTAAGCGAGCGGAAACAAAACTTCGCGAAAAGCATGCAGCGGAGTCGGGTTGGAAACAGGATGTTTCCAACCGCCCATTGAGCAGGAGCGATTTGGGCGGCGTCCCGACGGAGCGGAGGGCTTTTCGCGTTAGTTTTGTCCGCGCAGCTTATTGAGCGACCGGTGTAAAGCAAAATCCTGGAGACATCCGGTGAATCCCGAAAATCCCCAAAGCCCCCGCTTCTGACAGCTTTTTCAACTCAGCCCAAGAAAGCCAACCAAACGAGGCCCAAAAATAACGATCCCGACAGCAACCGCCACGATAGCCGTGATCAAGACCGCACCGGCCGCTACATCCTTGGCCAAGCCGGCCTGGGGGTTGAAGTTAGGTTCGGCCAAATCAACCGCAAGTTCCACAGCTGTATTAAAAGCTTCTGCTGCCATGACACTGCTGATGGTCAGCAATAAAATCCCCCATTCCCAGCGGTCCAGTCCCAGCCAAGCGGCGGCCAGAAGGACTAAAGCTCCGGCGAATAGATGAAAGCGAAAATGTCTCTGAGTTTTGCAGTTATAAAGAATCCCGTTAAAAGCATTGCCAAAGCTTTCCCAGTTAGAATGCTTCTTATGATATTGGCCCATAGTCATCTTCCTTTACCAGCTTAACGTAGAAGACCGATTTGGCTCATTACGGCTTCTTCTTGCTGACGCATTTTCCCTTTTTCCTCTTCTTCCATATGATCATAGCCCAGGAGATGAAGAGTTCCATGGACCGCTAAATAGACCAGCTCCCGTTCAAAGGAGTGTCCATAATCAGTAGCCTGATTTCTTGCCCGCTCCACCGAAATGATAATATCTCCAAGAAGATCGTCCTCGTAATCCAGGATATCCGGTTCATCTTCCGTTTCCTCTTGTAGGGCAAAGGACAAAACATCTGTTGGCCGATCCACTCCACGGTAATCCCTATTCAGTTCATGGATTCTGGCATCATTCACTAAGGTCAGGCTGACTTCAGCCTCTTCCGGCCCATTGGATAAGCGGATGGCCTTTTCAATTCCTTGCTCCAAAAGACCTATAAGTTCCCCGCGATCATCTTCAGGAATGGATTCTTCCTCCCAATTAATATCCAAATTCATTGGTGTGGAGCCGCATAAGCGACCCCTCACCCCCTTCCGTTACGAATTATCCGTTTTTTCGATTTCTTTCGCAGCGTGTCCTTTTTCTGCAGGAAGTTCACCTTCCTCCCTGCCCCCGACTTCCCCGATCTTATCAGTCTCCGGCAGTTGTCTGGGTTGCATATCGGGATACTCTACCCGGGAATGGAAGATGCCGCTCAGAACCCGGACAAAGGATGTGGCGATCTTATCTAAATCCTGGAAGGTCAAGTTACATTGACTGAGCTGATCATCGTTAAGCTTGTCCTTGATAATCTTGCGAACCAATCCTTCAACCCGTCCCGGTGTGGGCTGTTTCATAGCACGAACTGCCGCTTCCACACTATCTGCCAGAAGAACCAGAGCAGCCTCTTTGGTCTGGGGCTTTGGCCCTTCGTAGTGGAAGGCCTCTTCGGGAACATTGGCGTTATCCTCCATAGCTTTATGGTAGAAAAAGCTGACCACGCTATCCCCATGGTGTTGAGCGATAATGTCCTGCAGGACCTGAGGTAGATTTTCTTCCTTGGCCATCTCCAGCCCATCTTTGATATGGGAAGTGATGATCAAAGCACTGAGAGTCGGGGCTATTTTATCATGAGGGTTATCTTGAGCGAATTGATTCTCAATAAAGAAATAGGGCCGTTTCAGCTTGCCGATATCGTGATATAAGGCTCCTACCCGAACCAGGATAGCGTTGGCCTGAACCTCTTCTGCTGCGGCTTCTGCGAGGTTACCCACCAGCACACTATGATGATAGGTACCTGGAGCCTCCATCAAAAGCCGCTTTAACAAGGGACGATTGGGGTTCGAAAGCTCCAGTAAGCGTACTGCCGAGGTAATTCCAAACCCGGTCTCAAACCAATGAAGAGTTCCTACCGCAAGCACTGAAGAAAAGACCCCATTCACAATCCCCAAACCTATGCTGACCAGCCAAGTAGATATTCGCGTACCTGACACTAAGGCAATACAACTTGCCGTAATCACATTGAAGGCTGCGATATAAAGCCCTGCCCGAGCCAAATCGGAACGCTGGCTTAACAGGGAGACACTATGAACACCTATGAAGCCCCCAAACAAGGCAATAAGAGAAATCTGCCAGCCCGTGGCGGACGACATAGTGGGGTCAGCCAGCAAACCGACAAACACAGACAAAAGTGCTGCCGAAAGATAGGCAATCTCCACATCCACTAAAATAGCAATAGTCATGGTTGCCCAAGCCACGGGGATCAAGATACCGGTCATGGCATTATATTCTGCATCCCCGAGATTCAGGGAGATTACACCCTTCCCCATAGCCAGGACCAGGAACATCATTAAGCCAATGAGCACTAATTTCTTGGTCATATCCGAGACATTTTTGCGATATTGATAAGCATAGAAGATCATGGTCGCCATACCGGCCAAGACAATCAGGGCGATACCGGCGACGGAGCGCCAAGGAGACCGATTTTCAACCAATCCGTAGGCCGCAAGCACTTGCATTATTTTCTCATCTACGATTTCTCCCGGTCCGACGATCTTCTGCTGGGCTTTATAACGGTGCACTTCCAGCCGCACCGAAGCCCGCGCATTCTGTCTTAAACTCTCTGTAGCTTCGCTATCCTCCTCTAAAGTCGGCTGAGTGATCTTTACATCCACGAACTCTTTAAGAAAAAGCTTAAACTCGTTAGGAAAAGGAGCATCATCAATATCCCGCTTAATATGTTGACGCAAGGTTGGAACATCCTCAGGATTGCGTGCTCCAGTTTCATCTTTACGGGCATTACCAAAAATAATCTCCGTGGCTCTTTGTTCTTTTTCGTCTAAAAGCTCAGAGGAAGAATTTAAAAGCCCTTGGAGCACTTCCTGAGACAAAGTGTTAAAAGGAGCCGTCTGACGCAATGTTTTCAGTATGCTCGCCTCATCCTCATTGCTGGTTATTGCTTCCTCCAAAGCGATAAAGGCAGTGCTTAAATCACGAGCAATGCTTGTCAGATATTCCTCATCGTGCTTATAGACCGGCTTAACTGCATTGGCTGCCTCTTCTTGGTCTTGGTAGTACTTTTTCAAATCCTCGATATTTTTTTCATAAGGAGCCGTCACCAGCTGAGGGCTGGGATCCCCCAGCTCAAGATTGAGCTTGGAGACAAAGAGCCCTGAAGATAAAATTCCTATAAACAGCACAAAGCACACCACCAGTGCAATGATATATCGCCAAGTGGTGCTTATATTAGAAAAAAGCTTTAAGGAGCCTAATCTACGAATGTTCAAACGCATCCTTCTTTCACTGACCTGGTTCCAAATTTTCTTCGGCCTTTTCATAAGCCTGAATGATTTTCTGAACGAGAGGATTGCGTACTACATCAGCAGCCGTAAAGTAATGAAAAGAAATATCCGGTATACCTTTGAGGATATTTTGGACCTCTTTTAAGCCGGAATAATGACCCCGGGGCAAATCCACTTGAGTCACATCCCCTGTCACCACGGCGTGGGATCCATACCCCAGACGGGTCAGGAACATCTTCATCTGTTCAGGAGTAGTGTTCTGAGCTTCGTCCAAAATCATAAAAGAATCATCCAGAGTGCGGCCCCGCATATAGGCTAAAGGAGCAATTTCAATAGTTCCCTTCTCAACATAGCGTTGGGTCGTCTCCGGTCCAAGCAAGTCATAAAGAGCATCATAGAGAGGCCTTAAATAAGGATCCACTTTTTCCTGCAGATCACCGGGCAAAAAACCAAGTTTTTCCCCGGCCTCAACCGCTGGCCGCGTCAGGACGATGCGGTTAATCTCCTTGGCACGCAGGGCTAGCACTGCCATCACTACAGCTAAATAGGTCTTTCCCGTACCCGCTGGCCCGATTCCGAAGACAATGGATTGTTTTTCTAATGCTTCAAGATACTTTGCCTGACCCAACGTCTTTGCCTTGATGGGACGCCCCCTGTGAGTGGTGGCGATGACCTTAGAGAGAGCATCGGCCATTCCTTTTCCATGGCCTTCTTCCACTTGGGAAATAACATAAGAAACCCCTGCAGGAGTCAAAAGGTGCCCTTGCCGGACCATGTCCAGCAACTCCTTAATCACAACCTCCGTCTTTTCAACCTCATCGGCACTTCCGGTAATGGTCATTTCTTCTCCTCGCACCACCAGCCGTGTCCCCAAGTGTTTCTCCAATACTTTCAAATGAGCATCTTCCGCTCCGAGCAAGTTCATTGCTTCGGAGGCATTTTGCAAATACATCTTTGATTCTTTCGTCAATTTTTCGCCCCCTGGTGCTAAAACTCCTTACATCAATTATTCCTCTGGGTAAACCGCTAAATCTTCATACGACTCTACTTCAATGCGCACGCACTCGCCATCGGCATTTTCCAAGACACGAACTTTTTCCTCCAGAATATGGGCCCCTGGAGAAATCTTCTTATGGACTTCCGTCCGTGCCAATTCCTCTGCAGCTTGGCGAGCTTCAGCTTCATTTCGTTCAATCTGCTTCTTTTGCAGTTCATTATACTGTACGGATACTATTTCGACAGGAAGCCGCCAATTCCTCCATAAGGTTATTCCATGATATTGAACTTCCTCTTTGACTAGGGGAAAAGGTGATTCCGGTGTTGTTACCATTATGACTCGTGCACCGAATTTTATACCCCATCCCTTGGCAGCATTTCCGCTCTCGATGATTCGTTCTTCATAATAAGGTACCACAGCTTCGGCACTATACCAAACCCTACCACGTACAAAACCTTTGGCCGCAGGAACCGTTTCAGGAATATAATCCTTTTGTTGAAGCTGGCGATCCGTCCGCGGTTTAGCACTGGGATTCTGAATAATTTTCGGTGCTTGAATCAACACTTGCCCCGGCTTAACAATTTCTCCTTCATGAACCAGCGGAGTCCCCTGGATTACCATGACTTGCTGGACGAGTCCTGCCTTGCTTGCCACCAAATTCCCAGCTTCACCCGGAACCTGAGGGCGGACCTTTTGTACCACTTTAATCTCCACACGGGTACCATGTCTGCTGATTCCAACCCAGGCGGCATCCGGGAATTCTTCGACCAACAGTTTGGCAACCTCATTCAAATCCACCGAATCCTGCCATGTCCACGTTTTCAGTCCATACTTTTCGGCGCGGTCAAAGATTTCTTGGCTGGAAATCGTCGTATTCCCTGACACGGAAATAGAAAGAATCATCTGGGAAAAAATAGCCAGCGCTATGCCAATGGCCATTATACCGGCTAATAAAAACTTCCGGCGCCACCATCGTGCAGCTATAAAAGGCCACCCGTATTTTGCCACAATACGCACTCGGGTATGAGTCATTCGAGCAGGGCGTCTTAGGCGATGAAAGTCCTGAATTTTCACTTGGGCTCTCACGCCCTTTTCTGAGCGCTGAGTCTTAAAAAACACGATTCCCTGACGTATCCCTTCATTAATAAATCGGGGAAGGTGGTCTCCCCGGGCTACAAAAAGAACACGACCTTGCAAAAATTCTTGGAATCTGGAAATCATTTGGAGTCCCCTCCTCTATAGTGTAAAAAGAATTTAAACTCCCAAATAGGCCAAAGCTATAAATTCTCCGACAATCCGCAGTTCCGTTGCTAACACCGTCTTGAGAACGAGTTCTTTTCCGGTAATCCTTAATTGACCTTCTGTTGTATGTAAAAGAATCTCTTCTGGAGTAAACTCGACGATTTCCATGTAATTTTCCACAAGAACTTCCTGACGACCGGTAACGGTAATACGCGGTCCATTTCCGGCAACATCCGGGGGAAAATCCAGCGCTTCCCCTATATTTTTAGTGAGTTTATCCAACATAAATAACCTCCTCCCTTCTAAACCATGTTTATGAAGGAAGGAGGCCAAATAGTCCAAGCTTGAAGGACAAAGCAGGCAAAAGTTCATGACCGATTAGGTTAAGACATCTCAATCTTTTCTCCTTAACTGAAACAAGACCTTCAACAGATCGTCAGGGGAAGGCGGGCATCCCGGAACACTGATATCCATGGTTAAAACCTCTCCCACCCCATCATGAGCTGCATAGGCTCCTTTAAACACACCCCCATCGATGGCACAATCCCCTACCGCAATAATCCGTTTGGGATTTGGGGTCCCTTCCTGGGTCGCCAGCGCTGCCTGAATCAGATGAGCGGACATGGGGCCGGTACACATTAGAATATCCGCATGGCGCGGGGAGGCTACAAAATCAAAACCAAAACGCTGCAGGTCATAGATGGGGTTGAGGAGAGCAGACATTTCCCAGTCACAGCCATTACATGAACCGCAATCCAGATGCCGGATATGCCAGGATTGATGGAGGGAACGGAGATAGGCTTCATTCTGCTCTAACTTTTTTTCTGTTAAGCGTCCCATCTTCATGCTTCGTTTTAGTAAATTCAACATAGTTCTACTCCTCCATCCTAACGGTCACAGCAGCTGTAGCATAGTTCAAAACTCTTATTAATCAACGGAAAATCCGGAACAATATTCCCCAGAACAGCCAGAGGAACAGCAGGCCAATTGGCATAGGAAGCGGAGCGAATCCGACAGCGATAAATTTTCCCTTCGTCATCCAGCATCAGCCAGACGACATCCGTTCCCCGGGGAGATTCAGCACAGCCCCAAGCGAAAGAATAAGCGGCCGGCGGTAAACATGGTTCTAAAGAATCGTGTAAATAATCTCCTTCCAGAAGCTTGGCAAGCAAAGCAAAGCTTTGTTTCACTTCCCGTACCCGGACCATAAGTCGGGCCCAGACATCCCCCTCCTGCTCCACCTGAGGCTCCACCTTCAGCTCCCCATACAAAAGATGAGCGTGACGTTCCCTCCAGTCCTGTGAGATTCCTGAGGCACGAGCCGCCGGACCGGTAACTCCTAAGTCCAGAGCACTTTGTTTACTTAGTACTCCGGTGGCAATAGCTCTCTGACGAAATCCATCATGCTCCAGAATCAAAGGAATCCATTCCTCAAAATCCCGCTCCAGCCCAGCCAGACGCCTTTGCAGCCAGGCGGTTTCCTCCTGCTCAGGGATCCTTCTAACTCCACCAAGAGTGATATTTCCCCGCAGGAAACGGTGCCCGAACAGTTTATGGTTGAGACGTTGGAGCTGTTCCTTACTCTGTAAGGCATTTCCACTACCTAGGGCAAAGCCCACTCCGGCGCAGAGATTGCCGATATCCCCTACATGATTATAGAGCCTTTCCAGCTCTGCAAGCACGGTCCGCCAGCCTAATATTCGGCGGGAAACCTGCACCCCTTTAAGCTTCTCTACCGCTTCACAATAGGCAAGAGCGTGACTGACCGTACACACTCCACAGACCCGCTCTACGATTTCCAATCCTTCTTCAGGACTTTTTCCTTCCAGAAGTTTCTCAATCCCTTTATGAGTATAAAAAAGCTGAGCATCAAGGTGAAGAATGGTTTCTCCGATCGTTTGAAAACGAAAATGACCCGGTTCAATAATCCCTGCATGAATAGGTCCTACCGGAATTTCGAAGGTCCCTTCACCTTTAGCCTCCGTAAAAGAGAGGGGTTGAGGATCGAATCCGGGGGATCTTTCCTCAGACATTGATGATAATTCCGGCTCAAGCTTTCGCAATGGATAAAAACCTTCGGGCCAGCCAGGATGAAGAACCAAAGGTCGATCATCGGGATGTCCCTCGGGGCGAAGTCCCAACAGATCTCTTACCTCGCGTTCCGGCCAGTTCAGGGCCGGGCACACTATGGTCAGGGAAGGAAAGCTCTCTTCGATTCCCCGGACCCCTAAAGTTAGGGTGAAATCGCTGGAAAAATGGAAGAGTAGATAAAGTACAAAACCATAACCTAAGCCCCGTTCATCATTTCCTATATGAGTCATCAGCACGGGACGGGATTGGGCATCCAGCCAAAAGTGCTCCACCACCTCGGGCAGGTAATTGGACTTCAGCCAAACCAGTCCCTCATTTTTGGTCCAAAGATCCAAAGAAAAATCCTCCGGTTGCTTAAGTACCCGCCCTTCAAAATACTCGCGTAATTTCAATGAATTCTCCATACTCTCCACCCCCTCCCAGAATTAGCTCCACAACCTGACCCAAAGCCTGGTCAAGAGACTCCGGAACAAACACTCCCAAAATCAGGACCAGAACCATGGGAACGGCTAACCAAAGCACTTCCTTACCTTCCCCCTTATCCTCCAGGTGACGTTCACCCGGTGTACCAAAAAGCATCCCCAGAAAATGATAAAGGAACCCCGCAAAGATAACCGATAAGAACAAGGCCGTTAAAAAGCCTAAGATAGGATGATTGTTCTGGAAAAGCCCGGCCATGATGTTGATTTCAGAGCGGAAGGTTCCAAAGGGCGGTGTTCCTGTAATGGCCAGCAAACCCATGAGGAGAATTCCACCGGTATAGGGCCATAAACTCATAACGCCCCGAATTTTGGGAATCTGACGAGTACCCGTCATCTGGACGAGATGACCAACTGCCACAAAAAGATTAGCCTTAGTCAAAGCATGAAGAATGAGATGAAATGAGGCTCCCCATACAGCAAGAGGGGTATCCAGTCCAAAGCCCAAAGCAATAATTCCCATATGCTCCACACTGGAGTAAGCCAGGAGGCGTTTAATATCTTTTTGTAAAAGAATAAAAGCAACCATGGCTCCTAAGGAAATCAACCCAAAGACAAGGAGCAGCTTCCCGGAAAAACCCGGGCCCAGGCTTGTTTGACGGACCAGGATATGCCAGCGCAGAATGGCATATAAAGCACAATTAAGCAAAACCCCGGATAATAAAGCACTGACCGGAGAAGGAGCCTGACTATGGGCATCCGGCAGCCATGGATGCATGGGAACAAAGCCAACCTTAGCCCCATACCCGATAAAAGCAAAGACACAGCCCAGCTTAACTAAGGCTGGATCCAACTGAGATGCCATCCCCACTAAACATCTCCAGTCCAGAGCAGCCAGGCTATAACCATTAATCCGCCCAGACGCCGCATAGAGAATCATAGTCCCTAATAAAGCAAAGCTGATACCCACCGTACAAAGAACAATATATTTCCAAGCGGCTTCAACAGCGGCTTTTTCCCGGTAGAACCCCACGAGGAGGGCCGTAGCCAAAGTGGTTCCTTCTATCCCTACCCACAATAGCCCCAGATTCGGAGTACTCACCACCCAAAGCATGGTAGCGATAAACATCCAAATCCAGAAGTAATACCAGGGCAGCCGGCTTTGGGGGATCTTTCCTTCTTCCACCTCTTTCTCCATATATGAAAAGGAATACACAATCACATAAGCAGCAATAACCGCAATCACTCCGAGAAGCAAGGCACTTAACGCATCCCAGGAAAAAAAACCTCCCCACAGACTTTGAGGACCTTGACTGAACACCCGCAGGACCATTTCTCCAACCAAGACAAGCAACGCTATGAGAGCCAGACTATTGCATAGTCTCAACACCCGGTTGCTTGAAGAGATGAGCATACAAAGAGCTGCCATAAAAGCTACAAGGACAAACATTCAGCTTTCCTACCCTTTCAAAGAATTAAGTCTCTCTACATTCAGCGAATCGAACTTCTGAATCATCCGTTTGGCCAGGATCCCCAGGATCAAAACCCCAATGAGAATATCGAAGATCACTCCTACTTCTACTAAAAGAGGCATACCGCTAGTGAGAAGGAAACCTACCAGGAAGATACCATTATCGATCAGTAAAATCCCCACCATTTGAACCAAGGCTACTTTGCGAATCACCATAAGCAACAGCCCATAAAAGAGCAAAGAAAAAGCAATAGCCAATCCATTGCGCAGAGCAGGCTCTACTAAAGACAGCAGCGGTTGGGTTACGGCATAAGCAAGGATAGTTAAGGCCGCAGCCACCACTAAAGAAGAGGGCCGGTGCAGAAACACTTCACCTACCCATTGGGTATGGGATAGATCTGCGGTACGCTTAAGCACCCAGGGGATCACTCCTCCTTTGACCAATAAGGAGAGAAGAGCAATGGCAAGGAGCTCAAGCTCAGATTCCTTCACCCCTTCCAAGAAAATAAGCGCCGCGAGAAATACTGCCTGCCAAGTCCAACCCACGAGTACTTTCTTCAGTTTGACACAACCAACGATATACAAACCGACAGCCAAAAGAGCAAAGAGCACCAACTGCTGAAGATTTTCCAAGGTTCCTTCCATGTCATATCCCTCCTTTCATAATCCAAAGAGTTATCAGAGCCAGGACAGCAGAAGCCAAACCCATAGCTAGAATATTGGGAATCCGAAAAAGCCGAACCTTAACATTAATGCTTTCAAGGGTGGCAAAGAAAGCACCCAGTAAAACTATAAGGCCGATCTGGAGGATTCCCTGGATAAGTAACGTCTCGAGTGGGATGCCCTGGCCTGAGGGATTCATAAGATTTATATTGGCAGGTAAAATCAAGACAGTCAGAAGCTGAAGCAGAAGCAGCTGTTTCAGCTGTTCTGCCCAAAGTAAAAAGCCTAAAGAACGACCTGAGTAGTCCAGAAGCATACCTTCATGAATCATAGTCAACTCCAGATGAGTGTCGGGATTATCCACCGGAATCCTCCCCATCTCAGCGATGACGATAATAAAAAGGGCCAATAACGCAAGAACTCGGGGCGTCTCAAAGATGGACATCCCCTGCAGCCCAGTGATCATTCCCATGAGTGAAGTGGTCTCCGTCATCAGAGCCAGAACGACCAAACTCAGAATAAATCCGGGTTCGGCTAAGGCCGCTACAAAAACCTCACGGCTGCTTCCCATACCGCCAAAGGTTCCTCCGGCATCCAAGCCGGCAAGTGCAAGAAAAAACCGAGCCAGACCAAGGCTGGCCGCCAGCCAAAAAAGGGATCCCAGAGAGTGGATGGGTGCCCATCCCCAGGGACCGGGAACAACAAAACAGGCAAGGAAGGTACTACCTAAGACAAGGGAAGGAGTAACCAGGAAGATCCATGAAGCATGCTCTGAGATAACTTCTTCTTTCCCCATATACTTCCGAAGGTCCCGATAGGGCTGGAGAAGAGATGGTCCCTGACGCATCTGCCAAAAGGCTTTTACTTTTTTTATCCATCCCTGCAACAAGGGAGCAGCGAGCAAAAATATGAGCAAGTGCACAATGGAAAAGAAGATTACTCCCCCATTCCATTCTCCAAAGTTCAGCATCCTCTTTCCCCCCTACATAGTCCAAATCAATACAACCACTAAGGTCAACAGAATATAAGCCAGATAAGTGTGGATACTGCCGGTTTGCAGAATGCGAATCCGATCCGCACACCACAAAACCAGTTTCATGGAAGGCCGATAGAACGCTTCCTCCACCATTTCACGGGTTCGGCCACGATATTTTAAAGACTGTAATACATAGGGGTTTTCCCCAAACTTTTTATCGATAATGGAATGAAAGGCCAAAATCCGTTTCAGGACAATCCGCAAAGGCATGGTTATCCCTAAACTTGTGTATTGCATACGAGGGGTTAAAGGAACACCGCAGTTCCAGGTTCCGCTTACCCTCCTCCGTTTTCCTCCTGATAACAAATAGAGCGTTCCGGAGAAAAGACCCAGAAGTAAAATATAAGGAGTAATCAGGCTAAGGAAATCGGAAAAAAACGGAGAAATTAAGCTGTCGGTTAATGAAGAAGAGCTTTGATAGCTTAGCACTTGAATGGGGACACTCATGAGTTTCAAAAGGCCTTGCGGCCAAAGCAGAATGAGTAGGGTTAGCATCATTGAACTTCCCATGGATACTGTCTGTGACCAGGGCAGCTCTTGAGCCTTTTCAGCATTTGCCGTCCGTGCCTGCCCCAAAAAAGCCCCGGAGAACCATTTCACCATGGTTGCCAAAGCCAAGGCAGAGACAAAAGCCAAAGCTGTCAGAATTAAAGGCAACATCAGCTTGAGCAGTCCCCCTCCCACTTGAATGGAAGTCTTCCATAAGGCATGAAATAACAGCCATTCCCCCCAAAAACCTCCCAAGGGCGGGAGTGCGGCAAGTCCGACAGCGCCAACCATTGCCCATAAGCCAGTTCTGGGCATTTTCTTGAGTAAACCACCCATCTGATCAAGCTTTTTTGTATGGGTTGCTTGAATAATATTTCCCGCGGCCATAAACATATTGGACTTAAAAAGGAGATGATGAACCCCATGCCAGAAAAAGGCAGCCAGGGCAAGGACCACTAATTCCGTATAACCCAAGGTTTGGGCGATCATAGCCGTCCCTAAGGCCATAGTCAGAATACCCATATTCTCCACTGTCGAGTAGGCTAGCAAGCGTTTTACATTCCGTTCCACACAGGCGTAGAGAATCCCGATAAAAGCCGAAAGCACCCCAAGCGCCAGCATTAGCCCGCCCCACCATAGCTCCATGGGGGCCAGAGTTAACCAAACCAGCCTCATGATCATATAGAGCGCGATCTTTACCATCACCCCGGACATTAATGCAGATACCGGAGAGGGGGCAACAGGATGAGCATAGGGCAGCCAGATATGAAATGGCACCAGCCCTGCTTTCGTTCCAAAACCCACCAAAAAACATAGAAAGAGACTATTTTTTTCTCCTGGGCTTAATTCTGAGGCTATGGCGGCCCAATCCCCATAAAGAAAGCTTCCGGTCTTGCTGTAGAGGTACAGAACGGCCGCAATCAAAAAGACCGTTCCCACATGGGTCATAACAAAATAAATGAAGGCCGCTTTGCGATTGGAAGTCTCCTCATGTTCATAGACCACCAAAAAAAATGAGAAAAGAGACATAAGTTCCCAAAGGAAGAGAAAATAAAAGCCGTTATTGACAAGTAAAACCCCAGCCATACTACCCAGAAAGGCCACCCAGGATAAGGAAAAGGATATAAGAGATTTTTTTCCCTCATATTCCTTCATATAGCCCAGGCCGTAAAGAGATGCCACTCCTTGCCCAAGAAAAAGCAAAAAAAGGAAGAATGCGGTCAATCCATCGAAAGAAAAACCGGCCACATTCCATTGACCCGAAGGATCACCAACCGGAAAATTCCAGCCCAGAAAGAAAATTCCGAGGATTGCCATCACTAGCGTTAGGCTCATTGTTCCTATCCTAACACCTCGCTCCATACCCACCATCATCGTCTCATCCTTTCCAGCCCAGAAAATAATTGTACTATAACACAAGCAATCTTATGTTTATTTTAGGAATCTGTATCTAATTGTTCTATAACACGTTCTTTAATCTTACCTCCTTTTTGCCTCTATAAACAAGTTGCATAAGTATGCATTTTTTCCCTCATTTAGCCTGATTTCTAGTTAACCCTTATTTACCCCATACTTTCGTTCACTAGCCCTTCTTTTTGCCTTTAACCCCTCCAATTCTCATTATTGACAATAAAAAACAAGAATTCTCTTCAAAAGTCTTTAAGTTTATAAGGAACAAATCCTTTAAAATGCGTTAAAAGCAAAAGGGAAGTGAAGTTTTTTCACAGACTTTTCGAGGTTGTAGGCTCGATAACACAATAATTGTAAAAACCGTGCCATGCTCAGAGGGTAAAACATTTTTTTATACAAAAAAATTCCCTAACCATTTAGTCAGGGAATTCTAACATTAGAGTTTAATATCGTGCGAAGAGCTCAGCCATAACTTGATGTCCAGCAATATTAGGATGAATATGGTCAGAGCTAAGAAGGAGCATTTCTTGGCCTTTAAATGCTTTGGCAACCGGCACCACGATTCCTCTATAATGTCTGGCCATTTGAGTGACCGTATGGTTGGCACTTTTCAGCAAAGTATACGCGAGAGCATCGGTTTGTTTATCTAGGGGAGGTAAGGGATTATAGATACTTGCTATCTTGAGGACTGCTGAACAATTAACACTTCTTATCCTATCTCCCAGTGACATAAGATTTTGGTGGAAGTCTCGCAGAGTCAGCTCCGGATTGACCAACCGACCTGATACCAAACCTTTGCCAAGGGCAAGAAGATCGTTTGAGCCTATGGTCACTGTAATGATTCCGGCTTGAGAAATTAAACGCTGTACATTAGTCTGTCCAACCACATCAACCAACTGGCTGCTTGTCAGACCATTAACCCCAAGGTTCTCGTATCTTAGATTCGGACAACCGGACAACAAGGTTGAATAATACAAGGTAGCAAACGAACAATTGAGCCCCACTCCATAACCTGTCGTTAATGAGTCACCTAATGCCAGGTATATACCATTCATACGGTTTGCTACCACCTTTCATATGCTTCTTACATAAATTATGCATCAAGCGTCCGATATGGTAATGATTAATCCTGAGCCACATTCACCCAGCCTGTTGCCACAAGCTCTTCCAATTCTACCACTGTCAGCTTTACTGCTGCATCAGGGGCACCTGCTGCCGGATAGACTACAGAGTATTTCTTTAATGATTCATCTAAATAAACAGGAATTTCCTGCCTTAATCCGAAAGGGCAGACCCCTCCCACCGGATGTCCGGTCAATTCCAAAACCTGCTCTACTTCAGGCATTTTGGGTTTTCCGTTGAAGGCATCCTTGAATTTTCGGTTATCCAGTCTTTTATCCCCTGCCATAAGCACCATGACAAAATCTCCCTGAACCTGTAAAAAGAGAGACTTGGCAATTTCCCCTGGGGTAACACCCAAGGACTCTGCGGCTTTAGCAACAGTACTGGTATCTTCAAATTTCAGAATAGGTACTGTTTTCCCCTTCATATGGAAAAAATTCTTCACCGTTTCAACTGACATGTGACCTCCTTAAAATGTTAAAAACCTGATTGCTAAGCTTGCAATCAGGTTTTTAGTGAGCTAAGATCCTAGAAGTTCACGCACGATCTGGTTAACCAGTTTGCCGTCAGCGCGTCCTTTTGTCTTCGGAGTAATCTTGCCCATGACTTTACCCAGATCTTTCGGTCCTTGAGCACCGACTTCGGCAATAGTCTCTTGGGCTAACTGGCGTATTTCCCCTTCAGAAAGCTGCTGAGGAAGGTATTCCATGAGAACGGAGATTTCCTCCTCCAGGGCTTTCACTGTATCGGGACGATTCGCCTTAGAAAACTCTTCAATCGAATCACGACGCATTTTGACTTCTTTAGCTAAGACTTCGATGACTTGATCATCGTTAAATTCCACTTGCTTATCTATTTCAGCATTTTTAATGGCGGCCCGGGTCATTCGGATGACGGAAAGTCTAACCTTCCCCTCCTCTTTGGCCTTCATGGCAACCTTCATATCCTCAACGAGGCGATCTTTCAGGGACAATTCAGTGCAACTCCTTATTTAAACTTACGTTTACGTGCTGCTTCGGATTTCTTCTTCCGCTTAACACTAGGCTTTTCATAATGCTCATGTTTACGAGCCTCTGATAATACGCCTGCACGCTGACAAGTACGCTTGAACCGGCGGAGTGCGCTATCCAGGGATTCGTTTTTACCGACTTTAATTTCGCTCATTATCTTATCCCTCCCTCCACTGGATCATGTACAGATATACTAGATAATTATACTGGATGAGATGGCGTGCGTCAAGTTCCTGACGGACATACAGGTCGTTTTGGCTATGTTTTAAGGGGTTTTCTTTATCAACAAATTTTTATGCCTAAAGGCTGACCGCCAATCAGGTGGAAATGCAAATGCTTAACCACCTGGCCCCCATCGTCACCACAATTGTTAACCACACGATAACCTGAATCAGCTATACCAGACTCTTGAGCCAGTTTTTTAGCCACCATCAAAATATGCCCGATTAAGGCCTCATCCACAACTTCAATATCATTTAGGCTTTCCATATGTTTCTTTGGAATTATAAGCAAATGTACCGGAGCTACAGGATTAATATCCTTAAACGCCAACACATACTCATCCTCGAAAACAACCTGGCTGGGAATCTCCTTATTGATTATTTTACAAAAGATGCACTCCGACATAAAAACCCTCCCTTTATGTTTATATGCAAAAGCTACTCACTTCGCTAATGATTGAGTTACTTCTTTTATCCTATATTTTATTCAGTGAAACTAGAGACCCAATGAATAGGATGGATGAGGAAGTAGAACGGTCCTTTATTATTTTCTAATTCCGGATAGGGGAACGGTTCCCAGATACCGCCGACATCACTCATATAAGAGAATTTTTCTATTATCGGTCCATAAGCGGTCCCGATAATTCCATAATCCAAGGGATTTTCCCCTTCCATAACGGCCTGGTAATTGGTAAGCCTCAGCCGTCTATTCTCCTCCGCTCCATGAGAGGCAATCGTATATATATCTCCATGGAGCCGTTCAAATTCGGCTATTTCAAATTTCAGGCGTCGCCTCAGTTCTTGTCGGACAGTGGGAGTTATGTCCTCGGCCGATTTTAAGCCCATTTCCTGAGCGTAAAAAGCCAGGGTCTCATAGTGCAGACCCACTTCGTGGCCCATTGCCCTCACTTTTCGGATCACTTCCGGATCAGCGGTGCGCCACCGGAAATAGTAGGAACTTTTGATTCCCCGGGCTTTTTCCAGTTCCGCCATTTCTAAGGCATAATCCGCCGATTCATCCACATCGTGTCTTAAGATGAGGGTTTTGTCCGTTATGGGAACATTGTTATAATAATCCATCACTTTTATGGGAGTATAGCCGAGACGGAGGATTTCATCCAAATAATCCTGATAACGGTGCCGGTCCACAGGCAAGATAACCTGTTTGTCTTTCGGATATTCAGTGCTCAGTTTCAAATACCGGATAGATCCCAAATATCCGGGAGGTTTAGCTACAATTTCATATTTTCCAGGAAAAAGACGCTTATTCAATGGCGATTTGCCCACATAGCTACCATTGATATAAATTGGAATCCCCTGACTCTGCTCAGTATCGATATGAAGCTTTATACTGTCGCCAACCTTTTCGATCGTCATTTCACCCTTGGACTTATTCCAGGTGGCAACCTTTCCGCCTGATTCAACCATCGCGACGAAGGGGGGAATAGTGTGTCGGTTGAACACGGTGCGGGGGGCATGAAATGTCACAGCGGGCATCATTAAAAAGGAGCCAATGCCCAGCAAGATAACGAGAACTAAAAGAAAACCTGCTATCTTCCACCGCTTTGCCTTAAAAAACCGTCCTTTTAAAAAAAAGCCATCCTTTTTCATATGGTTCTTTATTGAACCTCCCCTTCGCCAGGTTTTCTTTCTGCCTCTATTATTGCCGGAGTCCTTAAAAAATCGGCCAATACTATGAAGTTTATTTAAATTAATTCACAAAACTTTCTTCAAGCACACAATTCACCAATTCGCCGTTTGTCCAGGTTTTTCCTTCCCGAGGGGGTAAGTGAACCTGAATATAATTTCGCGTATGACCTGCAGCTACTCCCTCTGGGCTGACCCGCTCAATCAGGACTTCCACCGTCTGCCCGATAAATCTGCGGACATAGTCTTCCTGGCTTTTTCTGGCTACCTGCATAAGATCCTTCACTCGCTGCTCTTTGATTTTGTTGGGAATCTGATCAGGGTATTTAGCAGCGGGTGTTCCTTTGCGCTTGGAGTAAGGAAACACATGAACTCCGGAAAAGCCGCAGGAACGAACGGTCTCCAGAGACTCCCGGAAGTTTTGTTCCGTCTCCCCCGGAAAGCCGACGATCACATCCGTGGTAATGGCGATCCCCGGCAGCAGAGCATTCAGCCGTAGAATGAGCTCTTTAAATTCCTTGACAGCATAGGGTCTTTTCATTCGAGTTAAAATGGCGTCACTGCCGCATTGCAAAGGAATATGAAGATGAGGGCAGACCGTAGGATGATTGATAATCACATCGATGAGCTCAGGGGTAAATTCCATGGGTTCAATAGAGCTCAAGCGCAGGCGGTGCAACCCTTTAACCTGAGCAAGCACTTTGACCAACCGGGCCAAATCCCAATTCTCTCCCAGATCTTCTCCATAAGAGCCCGTATGAATTCCTGTCAATACGATCTCCTTATAACCTGCCGCAACCAGCTTTTCCGCTTCTGTGACGGCGTTCTCAGGGATTCTGCTTCTGACGGGCCCTCGGGCGTAAGGGATAATGCAATAGGTGCAAAATTTGTTACACCCCTCCTGAATTTTTAAAGTCGCCCTTGTCCTGCTTTCCTCTTCGATCAGAGGCAGTTCTTCAAAGGCCTTAGCATCCCAAATAGCATGTACACTGTTCTTCGGCTGCTGCTCCTGCTTCACTTGAGCAATAAGCTCCAGGATTCTCCCCCGATCCTGAGTTCCCAAGACCAGGTCAACCCCTTCAATATCAAGAATCTCCCCCGGAGCAGTCTGGGCATAGCACCCCATGACCACCACAAAAGCATCCGGATGAGCCTTTACCATACGCCGAATGGTTTGCCGTGACTTAGCATCCCCCGTATTGGTTACGGTACATGTATTGACCACGACCACATCCGCCTTCTCCGTGGAAGACACCACATGATATCCATTATTCCGAAACAGTTGCCCTAAGGCTTCACTCTCGGTCTGATTCACTTTACACCCAAGGGTAACAAAACAAACCCCGAGGGCCCGCGGCTCTAAATGATCACCGCTGCATCCGGCTAAAGACGACGGATTTCTTTGCTGTATGGAATCTGCCATTTTGGCACCCCCGTTAGGAATTGATTGACGATTTAGCAGAAGAACGGTTATCCCAGATCCCCATAATGCCCCAGCACAAGAGTAAGGGTCGCAATGGCCGCAGTCTCTGCCCGCAGAATCCTTGGCCCCAGGGACACACTTTGAGCCTGGAGATTCTCCTGGGCCCAAAGTACTTCCGATTCATCGAAGCCTCCTTCAGGCCCGATTAAGAGTGCTATAGGTTCCTGTGGGCTGAAATTCCTGAGCACAGATTGGAGGGTCTTGGTTTTCTCGCTTTCATAAGGAATAAGCCACTGAGTGGTTGACGGGAGGAGAGTCTTAAGCTCTTTCCAATCAGAGACTGGGAAGAGCTTTGGTTCCCGGACCCGATGAGATTGCTTGGATGCCTCACTGGAGATCTTCTGCCAACGTTCCACCCGGTCTTTGGCCTTGCTCCCTTCCAGCTTCATGACAGCCCGTTTCGTGCGCAGGGGAATCAAACCGGCCATTCCTAATTCCGTTCCCTTTTGTATGACCCACTCCATCTTTTCCCCTTTAGAGAGACCGGCTGCCAGGTAGACCTGGGTTCGGGCTTCTACTTCCGGGTAATCCTGTTCCATGATTCCACAGGTCACGCTTTGGTCCTCTATTTTATTGATAACTGCTTTGTACTCTGCTCCCGAGTTATCAAAGCCGATGATCTGATCACCCACCGCAAGACGCAAGACCCGGACAAGGTGTTCTCTTTCGGGACCCTTAAGCCAGAAAACATTTCTACCCAGTTCCGATATTTTAAAGCGATGCACCCTGCCACCCCGCTCGTAAGAGGACCCATCCCGAATCCTCTTTCTTTTCCAGAACTTCCAACCCGTGCTCACGCAGTCCTGCTTCCACATCTGGAGAACGGTGTTCGATAATACCTGAAGCGAGGAATTCTCCATCCTCTCTCATGATCCGCTTTAGGTCGGGGATAAGCATCAGGATGACATCGGCAATGATATTGGCTACCACTAAATCGGCTTGTCCATGCAATACCGTCCCCAAATCCCCTTGCTGTACCCGGACCCGTCCGGCCACCTGATTGAGTTCCACATTTTCTTGAGCTACTTTAACGGCAACGGAGTCTAAATCGATAGCCTCTACTTGAGCGCCTAGTTTTGCTGCTGCAATGGCGAGAATCCCCGATCCTGTTCCCAAATCAAAGACCCGCATATCCGGTCTCACCCTCTCTTCCAGGGTCCCCAGACACAAAGATGTCGTGGCATGGGTTCCCGTACCAAAGGCCATTCCAGGATCCAGCTCCAGGACAATATCCTGAGGCTGAGGAGTTACCTCTTCCCAAGAGGGCTTGATCAAAAAACGCTCACCGATTCGAACTGGCTTAAAATAAGCCTTCCAGGAGGTGGCCCAATCTTCCTCTTGTACGGTCAAGCCTTTCACTTGAAGAACCCATTCAGGAAAGCAATGAAGCACCTCCTTCAGTCCCTCATCAAGTCGCTGAAGCTTGGACTGAAGCTCGTGATCTTCACAGAAATATCCTTTTACCACAGAGGTTCCGGTTAATGCAATCTCTCCAAAATCATGGTAATCCCAGTTCCCGGATTCCACATAACTTCGCAGAAGTTCCGGATCTTCCACACTTACTCCAGGGCAGCCAAGCTGATAAAAAAGATCGGCAACAGCTTCCTCTCCTGCCGATGAAACAGTTACCGCAATTTCGCGCCAATTCATGCTTCAGAACTCCTTTTAATTATAAATCGATGGCATCCCGTATATTTTCTTTGACCTTTTCGAAGAAGGACTTTTTACCCATTTGTTGTTGATCGCTGGTAACCTCTCCGAACTCACGAAGCAGTTCCTTTTGGCGGTCGGTGAGTTTAGTCGGAGTGGCTACGACCACCCGCACATGCTGATCCCCTCTCCCGTTGCCACGGCGATAAGGAATACCATGACCTCTTAGACGGAACACCGTGGCGGTCTGAGTTCCTTCGGGGATCTTCATTTTGACTTTGCCATCCAGGGTCGGAATATCGATCTCCGACCCAAGGGCAGCCTGTACAAAGGTTATGGGAATCTCGCAATACACGTCGTTCCCTTCTCTTTCAAAGAATTTATGGGCTTTGACATTGAGGACCACATAAAGGTCTCCGTATGGTCCCCCCCGCAGTCCCGCTTCCCCGCTGCCGCTGAAACGAAGGTTAAGACCATCCTCTGATCCTGCGGGGACATTGACTTTAATGGTTTTGACTTTCCGTGTGGTTCCTTTTCCGCTGCATTCTTTACATGGGGAAGATATAAATTGACCTGAACCATTACAGTTTGGACAAGTTCTTGCAGTTTGAATCGCTCCAAAGGGGGTTCGTTGGGTAGCCTTAACCTGCCCTGTTCCATGACAATGTGTACAGGTGGTAGGATGAGTTCCAGGGGCTGAACCAGAGCCATGACATTCCGTGCAGGCCTCTTGACGAGGAACTTGAATTTCTTTCTCGGTACCAAAAGCAGCCTCCTCGAAAGTAATGGTTAAGTCATAACGAAGGTCATTCCCTCGAGTGGGGCCTTGCCGACGCTGACCACCACCGCCGCCAAAAAACATATCGAAGATATCCCCAAAGCCGCCAAAATCTCCGCCAAAACCTTGCTGGTTGGGATCGAAGGCGGAATGGCCCATTTGATCATATCGAGTACGTTTTTCAGAATCGCTTAAGACATCATAGGCTTCGGTTGCCTCTTTGAATTTTTCCTCTGCCTCTTTATTTCCCGGATTAACATCGGGATGATATTGGCGGGCTAGTTTTCGATAGGCCTTTTTGATTTCTTGTTCGTCAGCGTTCTTAGAGACTCCGAGTACTTCATAATAATCCCGTTTCATGTTGTTCCTCCATCACTCCTGATTCTCCCTCTTGAAGCCTTATCCGTCTTCAGTACATGATGATTGGGCACAGGGGAAAACACCTGCACCCAACTTTTTCCTTCATTCCGATTATTTCTGATCCTTATCTACTTCAGTATATTCGGCATCGACTACGTTGTCATCTGCTTTTGCACTACCCATTCCGGGGTCTGCTCCCATATCCGGTCCCGGTGCTGTCCCACCGGTTTGTTGATACATTTTTTCAATGATGGGATAAAGCACCTTGGTTACTCCTTCGGTCTTTTCTTTGATCAGCTCCACGTTCTCTCCGGCAGCAGCGGTCTTTAATTCTTCAAGAGCTTTCTTGATCGGCTCTACTTCATTTTCAGGAATCTTACCTTCAAAGTCCTTCAGGGTCTTTTCGGTTTGGTAAACCATAGAGTCTGCTTGGTTCTTGGCATCAATCAATTCTTTGCGTTTCTTATCTTCGTCGGCATGGGCTTCAGCGTCTTTTTTCATTTTCTCGATTTCTTCTTGACTTAAACCTGTAGAAGCGGTAATGGTAACCTTTTGTTCATTACCTGTAGCCATATCTCTAGCAGAAACATGGACGATACCATTGGCATCAATATCAAATTTTACTTCGATTTGAGGGATGCCGCGGGGAGCAGGCGGGATTCCGGAAAGTTGGAACCGGCCTAAGGTTTTATTATATGCCGCCATTTCACGCTCTCCTTGGAGGACGTGGATATCCACAGAGGTCTGGCTATCTGCCGCAGTAGAGAAGACTTGGCTCTTTGTGGTCGGAACTGTGGTGTTGCGATCAATAATCCGGGTAAATACTCCGCCCAAGGTTTCAATTCCCAGGGACAATGGAGTGACGTCCACGAGAATAATATCCTTCACTTCACCGGCCAGAACTCCACCTTGAATCGCCGCACCTAAGGATACCACTTCATCCGGGTTAACACCCTTATGGGGATCCTTGCCGCTTAGCTTTTTAATGGCTTCCTGTACAGCGGGAATCCGGGTGGATCCGCCTACGAGAATGACTTGATTCACATCACTCCAGGACAGCTTAGCATCGGCTAAAGCTTGACGAGTAGGTCCAAGGGTCGCTTCTACCAAATCCGCAGTCAATTCCTCGAACTTAGCCCGTGAAACATTCATATCTAAGTGGGCGGGTCCTTCGGCCGTCATGGTGATAAAGGGCAGATTCACATTGGTGGTGCTCACTCCGGAAAGCTCCACTTTGGCTTTCTCTGCAGCTTCTTTTAAGCGTTGGAGGGCAACACGGTCTTTAGTCAGATCCACACCTTGATCTTTTTTAAATTCAGCTGCCATATAGTCAATCAGACGTTGGTCAAAATCGTCCCCACCGAGCTTGTTGTTCCCGCTGGTGGCTTTAACCTCAACCATTCCCTGAGAAAGCTCAAGAAGGGACACGTCGAAGGTTCCCCCCCCTAAGTCAAAGACCAGAACGGTCTGATCCTCTTGCTTGTCTAAACCATAGGCTAAAGCTGCAGCCGTAGGCTCGTTGATAATCCGCTTAACCTCCAGGCCGGCGATGGTTCCGGCATCTTTGGTAGCTTGCCGTTGGGCGTCGGTGAAATAAGCGGGGACGGTAATAACGGCCTCGGTGACCGTCTGTCCCAGATAAGCTTCAGCATCTGCTTTCAATTTTTGTAGAATCATTGCAGAAATCTCTTGGGGAGAGTAGTTTTTATCATCAATTTTCACTTTGTAATCCGTTCCCATATGTCTCTTAATAGAGAGCACAGTTTTATCCGGATTAGAAACAGCTTGACGCTTAGCCACTTGACCTGCTAAACGTTCTCCTGTCTTGGAAAATCCAACCACAGATGGAGTGGTCCGATTCCCTTCCGCGTTGGTAATAACGACGGCTTCGCCGCCTTCCATAACTGCTACACAAGAGTTGGTGGTTCCTAAGTCAATTCCAATCACTTTACCCATGTTCAATACTTCCTCCTTATCGCACCTAGCGGGACACTTTAACCATACTAGGACGTATTACTTTTTCTTTAAGATAATAACCTTTTTGGAGTTCCTCTACAACGGTGTTCTCCGGGTGTTCCTCTGAATCCACTTGGAGTACTGCCTCGTGTATATTAGGGTCAAAGGGCTGCCCCACCGCCTCAATAGCCGCCAGTCCTTCTTTGGCGAGAATGCTTTGCATCTGCTTGAAAATCATCTCCACTCCTTGGGAAAAGGACTTTATATCTTGAGTGGTCTTAGATGCCTCTATCGCTCGTTCAAAGTTGTCCAATACAGGCAGCAGCCCTTCCATGACACGTTCCGATGCATATTTGGCAAAATCCTCTTTCTCTTTTTGTGTCCGCTTGCGATAGTTGTCGAACTCGGCTTGTAACCGCTGAAGATGAGCATAGTATTCATCCGCTTGGTTCTTGGTCTGGTCAAGCTCCGCCTGAAGGGTGAGCACTTTTTCTTCTAAAGAAACATCCTGCTCCCGGGAAGATTCATTACTCATTTCGTCCTCCTGGGCAACTTCTTCTAGGATTTCTTCAACGGTATCCGTTAAATTTTCCTTAGACTCTTGAGCATTCTTATTTTCCCATTCGGTATGACCCGATGGAGGGGTTTTCCCGCCCCAATTCATCATTTCTGAAACCACCTCTCCTAGTTCCTTCGTCGTATAGTAAGAAGCTCAGTGAGCGTTCTTGTCATATAATCCACCATGGCTATAGCCTTCCCATAATCCATACGGGTAGGTCCAATCAAACCGATGGTACCCAAAGGCTCTCCGTCAATCCAATAGGTCCCTGTAATAATACTACAGTCCCGAAGTTCCTTTAGTTTATTTTCTCCACCAATGGTAACTGCCAGACCCTCTTTCTGGGGATGGAGCACTTTTATGATCTGATCTCCCTCTTCAAAAATCTGGAAAAGGTTTTTGATCTTTTCCACATCCCGGAATTCAGGTTGGTTCAACATGTTCAGAGTTCCACCCAGATAGACCTTATTGGATTCTTCAGGGCCATTGCTCAGAATAGCGGAAAGAAGCTCCAAAGCATTGTCGATCAGGAAGCGTTGACGAGTCAGTTCGCTATATATCTCGTGAAGCATATCCCTTTTCACTTCTTCCATAGAATGCCCACGCATCTTATGGTTAAATACGTTGGCAATTCTCTGAAGTTCCTCGGCCGTTACATTTTCTCCAATATCTACAATTTGATTCTCCACCACACCATTTTCCTTGACCACTACCATGATGGCTTTGCTGGGTTCATAAGGAAGGAAGTGTATCTGATTAAAAGCACTCTTCCCCTTGTCCGGCCCTATCACGATACTGGTCAAGTGAGTGAGCTCGGAAAGCAGTTTGCTGGAATGAGCAATGACAGTCTGAATCTCCGCAATCCTCTTCGTGGTCTCCTTTTCGATAACATCCTTTACATCATCAGTAACATTGGATTTCTCCATGAGGCAATCCACATAATACCGATAACCCGCATCCGAAGGAATGCGGCCTGCTGAAGTATGAGGCTGTTCGATAAGACCCAGCTCTTCCATATCGGACATTTCGTTACGAATGGTGGCCGGCGAGATGCCTAAATCAAATTTCCGAGCGATGGTCCTTGAACCAACCGGCTCAGCAGTATTTACATAATCCTGAACGATAGCCCGCAGGATCTTCTTTTTTCGCTCGTCCATCTGCATCAACATAACCACCTTTCCACCTTCGTTTTTCCTTTGTTAGCACTCGACCTCAATGAGTGCTAACGATTTATGATATTATAGTACCGCTCTCATTCTTGATTGTCAAGTATCAGGCAAGCTAAAAAAGGCCGTCCAAATTGCACTAAAAAAGAAAGCATCATAAATAGTAATTCCTATTTATGATGCCCATCTCACATGACTATTTATTTGCTGGGAATCAATACGAATCGTTTTTTCTAAGGCACTACTCTACCAAACTCTTGAGTTGCTCCTCTATAGCAGGACTGACAGCCCCCTGTCCACCAAAAATTACAATATCAGAAGGTTTTCTTACCTTTAGATAATTTTTGAGATCGGTACTTAGGGTCTCCCCTACCAAGATTAGAGGATCTTTCAATTTGGCTGAATAAACACTTCCGGCCAAAGCATCCGGGAAATCCCGACCAGTTGCTATGCTTACTCCCCGTCCGCTTGGGTCGAAGTATTGGGCAACGGCCAGGGTACTTGCATAACGATCCTGTCCGCCAATCCGAACGATGTTCTCTTGTCCCAGCCCGGTAAGCTGTGCCACTTCATCTCTGACTCCATCGCTGACCGCCCCTTGCAGGCCAATGATATACACCTTACTGGGGTTCCGCTGGAGTAATTCTTCCCTGATCTCATCCGGTATAGAATTGGGGTTAACGATAAGAAGAGGGAATTGTTGTGCCGCAGCAATACTGCTTACGGACAGGGAATCCGGGAAGCTTTGCCCTGAAGCAATGACCACCGGTCTGCCTTGGGTAACGTCCAGATGCTCGGAGATCCTGGCAGCCGTTCCATAGCGATCCGCCCCGCCCAAGCGTATGATATTGCTGAAGCCATTGTCTTTTACACTGTCTTCCACATATTGGCTTACCGCCCTGGTTCCTCCCAGGATATACACCGTTCCCTGGGGCTCCAGATAGCCTTTTAGGTATTCTATAAGCTTTTGACAATCGGTTTCACTGTGTCCAACCAGCAGGACAGGCGCTTCTTTTTTATAGGCCAGCACACTTCCGGTTAAGGCGTCAGGAAACTCATCCGATCTGGCTACAACCACACTTTTCACTTTACCGTAATAGCTGCCCCGGGCAATGGCTAAAGCAGTATCAACCCGGTTCGCTCCGGCAAGTCTTTGCAGCCCTTGAGAGGCTACCATTTGGTATTCATAAACATTTTTGGTACCCTTTTCACTGATCCTGATCACAAATAACCCTTTTCCGGAAATATTGAGAAGGCCATTGGTGTCAAAATCGGCAATTGAAGAGTTGCTGCTGCTGATTGCGTAAGCACTTTCATTTAGATGACCTACACTAATCAACCGGGGCGTACGGTTTTCTTTTTGAGCATTGGCTTTTTCCCGCTCATTGTATTGGTTTATCGCCGCAATCAAAATCTCCTTTTTGGTCAATCGATCAGCAGGAACAACCAGCGCCGGATTTTGAGGATTGACAAGGTTGGAAGTATTCTCTGCAGGAGGAGTGATTGGAGGAGTAACAGGGCCTATCGGAGCAGAACCGCCACCACCGCCATCGTCTCTATCCCTGTCCCGCGATTCCATCTGTAGATCATAAAGGACAATGTCGGTTCCCACATGGATTATACCATCTTTGATCCAGCTGTCCCCAATGGTTTCCTGGCGCTTATCCCGACGGCTATCGTAGGTGTAATAGCCGGATTTTTTAGCAATGATGTAATAATCCCCGTCAGGGATGACCATCCAGGCATAGTATCCAGTGCTTGATGTAGGCTGGGGATTGGCATTATTATTGGTTGCAGCCGGGTCAGCCGGCAAAGCGACCAATGTCCCCGGGGTACGACCGTTATCCTTATTCAGTTTAGTATCCGCCCAGTAGAGTTCCATAGTTACCCCGCTGATGGGCAGCCCCGTATCACGATCCGTGACCGTGCCATAAGGGTCGATAAGGATTGTGCTGATCACGATCTCACCATCAGCGGTTACAGTGGCTACGGCCTTTCCTATGGTGAGCTTTTGGCCGGTACCGCCAACATTATGTTTCAAATTGATAGTGTAGGTTCCAGGTGGGAGGTTATCAGCCTTGAAAATTCCCTCGCTCGTTAGCGCACTGGAACCGGGTGGAAGGGAAACCGGGTTTTGATTGCTGTCGACAAGCTCTATTTCATAGCTATTTCCACTTAATCTATGAGCACTGCCATCAGGGGCTTTCATCAACGCTACCCCGGTAATGGTTTTGGAAGAATCAAAGCTCTCTTTCGCTGCCCCTGTAATCTCACCGACAATACAGGTGTGAGTAAAGGTTACTTCCCCCAATGGTACACCATCTACAATCACAGGTTTTGCAATGTTCACATTATAAGGCATATTTCCCTTGGGTACGGCAATTTTGTATTTTCCGTCAGACCCGGTAATCATTTTAGCGTAGAAGTCGACGATGCCATCTCCATCAAAATCCTCTGCTACCTCTACGATAGCCCCTGCTACAGGCTTTCCTGTTGCATTATCCATAACAATGCCTTGGATGCTGCTGGGCTCAAAGGTTACTATAATTTCACTGGCAGCATGAAGATTCTTTATATCATCGTCGACCTCTGCCCGAACAATAACAGTTTTGCTTTCAATTCCGGACAAATTCGCTGACTTATAAACTACAGAGCATTTTCCTTCATGATCCGTAGTTGCCTCAGAACCACCTGGGAAACTTCCAATGGCGGAATTCCCATCAAGGGCGCTGAAGTCTACTTTAATACCTGGAATCGGATTATTATCCTTATCAGTAATCAGAGCATGGAGGGTGGTAGTCTGCTTCCCGTCTCCAACAATACTGCTGGGATCGGCAACCAGGGTGATAATAAAATCCACCAATTCAACATCTTTAGTTAAGGTTAAGTTGCCGGAAGCATCTACTCTGACAGTACCATTGGAACTATTGGGCATAACATCAATATCTGTAGTCTTGGTGCTGTATTGGGGATTTTCCACGACGATCTTATATTTGCCCAATTTTACTTTGTTAAAAGAGTACTTTCCGTCTTTGTCAGTCTTTGTTCTGTCGATTTCATTGCCGCTGAGGTCCTTAAGGATAACAGTGGCCTCTGCTATTTTTTCATCTGTCTTCTGATCAGTCACAATCCCATCCAGATTCATGGATGAGGGCAGCTGCACCGGGCCTTGCCCTTGGCTGACCACTGGTGAGCCCTTTAGAACTCCGGTTTGGGCAACCGGGGTGACTTCAAAGAAAATGTATTGGCCCTGATCCTCAATGCCTAAGGTGTAGGTCTGGGAGGTTGCCCCATCAATGGGAACTTTGCCAGTTCCATCCTGATTTTGGCCCCGGTACCACTTGAAGGTAGTTCCCCCTTTCCCCTTCTCCTCCAGGTCACCGTTCGCATCAGAGTAAGTATAATTACCGGTCAGGGTTTGACCGACTTCAAGCTTGCCGGTAATGCTTACAGATGTTGCAGTCGGAGCTGTGTTGGGATTTTCCTGGGTTGTCGCATCGGCGGTATTGGAAATCCCTCCATTTCCCCCTCCGCCTATCAAAAGTCTAAAATAGTATTTTGTATTATCCTTCAAGCCATTGACCGTTGTCTGAGCTGATTCCGGATCGAGGGGCATACTAGCTGTACTCTCTTCCGGGAAGTTACTGTCAGTTGAATATTGAAGAATTACTACTTCAGCATTCTCCGGTGCCGTATAGTTCAACTCAACGGAGCCATAGGGGTCCTCGCTAGAAAGTTTGGCCGTCAAATCAAGTAAAGGCCAAGTATAGGGAGTTTTATCAGCATCGGATATGGACACATCAGTAATCGTAAAGTAAGAAAGCATGTGGCATTGATGTCCAATATGACTAGCAATAAAGCCAAACCCATTACCAGCATTATTTACCTGATTTAACGTTTGTTCCAATACAACCGAGGGCTGACCTTCTACCTGATCAGTTAACTTAACATTATCAGAAGTTATTTCAAGTTCCAGTGAGTGTTGATCACCAGAAGCAGGGGTCACTGCGGCCCCAACAATCTCTTTGATCTCACTGAAGGAAGTTAATTCTCCACCACTGGTACCTGTCTTATTGTAGAAACTATTTATGTCTACACCATTTATCTGGAATAATCTGATTTTTCTTTTGCTTATATCTTCGCTATCATCACTTTTCACTGCACCTGTAAAGAGAATCGCATACCCATATAGCTTTCCCGCCTCTATTTTGCTATTAAGCAAAATGCCTGCGCCTTCCATGCTGTGATAGTTAACCTTGGATAGATCCATATCAAATGTAATTGTTTTCTTTGACGTGGATACACTGGGTAACAAAACAAAGTCCTTATATGCATTTGTAGCGTAACCATAAAACGTAACCCTGGTTCCACTTCCCTTTATTATAATATGTTGATTATAATAAAGCCCCAGAGGACTATCGTCGCTAACACCGTTCTCATCTTTAGGATAAGCGGGCGGTGAGGCATTATCTTTCTTGAATGGCGTTCTTGGTAACTTAACATCTTCACCCCAGTTCCCCGTGTGACCATAAATCTGCCAGGGTATCGGCTCACTTACATAATCCACTTCTACCCTGTCACTCTCTATTCCGCTGGAGGTAACCGAAACGTAGACCGTTCCCTTCCCTTTACCAAGCTGAGGAATCTCTATTGTTACTGAAGTTTCACCTGAAGCTACTGTGCCCTGTCCAAGGATGTCGCCCCCTGTTGCCTGATCATATACTTTTACAATATCTCCGGGCAGTAAATCTGTGACTATTACTCTATCGCTAATACCTTCTATGTAGTTGATTGCTGATGGGGTAGTCACAGTAATACCTGAAGGAGTAGTCGACTGGATTTGAAAGAATGGTTCTTCGAGACTATTGTTGTCATCCAGTATATCGTTCATGATAACCCCATCAGATTCTGCGGCAACTGAGACAGCTCCAAATGGACTATACACCAGTAGGCAAGCGGTTAATAACCAAGTTATTAAAAACTTGAATCTGCTTTTCAGGTCATTCCTCCTGAATTTCATGTTAGATCTATTGTTCACTAATAGTAAAGCCTCCTTTCGCTCCATATGAGCTCACCATACTAATGGTCAGTCTAAATTCCCAGCAGCCATTTCCTAATGTAGCCAAAAAAGCAAATCATCTGAGGAATACATTTTAACTTATTCAGAATTTAAGCATCTCATTTCTCTCACCACCTATTTCGTTTAATAAGACAGACCTATTAATACGGGTATTCTATATAATAAAGAGAGCTACCTTACAAAAAACTTACATCCCCATATAAAAAAAAACCGCCGCAAGGCTTGCTAAAACAGCCATGCATCGGTTCTCATACTTAAATACCATCTTTATAATTCTTATCTTTTATCTTCTATCACAAAATAATTTTTCTAAAATCATAGTTAAAATGTTATCAATTTGAATCTAAATCGTGCTTGTAGATCAATTCTTCCATTGTCACTTTTTCTATGATCGCGGAAATCCGTCTGACTATCCGTTTATCCAGTTTAGTATCCAATAAAGATTCAAGCTTCTCCATGAATTCATCGTTAAGGGGAGTATGTCTTAAAACACTTTCTACAACGTCCAAACCTTCACGATAGCGTTTTTCTTGAAAATAATAGTAGAAAAGCTTTAATGCCAGCTTCTGGTAGATCGCCAACATTTCCACTCTCATCTGATAACACCAGAAATAGTCTTTTCCTGCCAGCAAATCCCCTTTATAGATTTTCATAGCTCTTTGCATAGAGCCTTCATCGTCAAAGGATAGGGAATTAAGCAGCTCCTTTACATCCCAATGCAATTCTGTTAGAGAGATAAGTCGATAGGTCTTTTTTACTGCTTGAATCTCAAAGCCTAAATTATTTTCTTTAAAGGATTGCTTCAACCGAAATATTGTTGTATATAGACTTTGTTCAGCTTTATGAGTTTCAGTATTAGGCCATAGCCTATCCATCAGGACCCATTTAGACACGGAACAATCATTAAGCAATAAATAAGCAAATAGCTCTTCTGCCTTCGCGGTCGTCCAGCGTATGGGCATTTGACTCCCGATCTTTACTTCAAAACCACCAAACATCCTTATATCGATTGAATTGCTTTCAGTCTTGTGTTTACTTTTTCCTATCCCCTTTAGTTTGTATACTCTGTTTATAGAACGATCCAGCTTTTCCTCGACAACGGGCTTCAGTATATAGTCCAGGGTATTGACATTAAAGGCATTAAGGGCAAATCGATCATAAGCAGTCACAAAGACAAAAGCCACTTGATCATTTATCTCGGCAATTTGCATTGCCAGTTCAATTCCATTTGTACCAGGCATATCGATATCCAAATATACCACATCAGGTTTCAATTTCTCAACATTCAGCAACACTTCAGAAGGCTTCAGAAACTTCCCGACAATTTCTACATCCTTCCTCTTGCTGAACATTCGCTCCATGAGATCAAGGGCTGGTTTCTCATCATCCACCAAGATCACTCTCAGCATTAAATCTCCCCTTAACACTAGAATCCATATCATAATTACCGGCTAATCCTAATCAGGCCTTACTCACTCTCGTCAATTTCAAAATAAACCTTTGTGCCCATACCTTCGGTACTCTCAATCTTTAAGATACTGCCCAAGGAATGTTTCAACCGTTTTTGAACACTATACAGACCGACCCCTCCTAAAGACTCTTTACCTGTGTCTCCTTTTCCATGATTAAGGATTTGCATTCTCCGCTGATTGTGAATCCCTATACCATCATCGGATACCTGGATCATAATGTGACTTGATTTCTTACTGATTTTGATTTGGACGGTTCCCCCTGCTTCTTTTTTGATTATGCCATGTCTTATAGCGTTCTCCACCAAAGGCTGTATGGAAAGAGCCGGAACCTGACATTGCAGCAGCTTAGGGTCGATATCGAAGAGGACTTCCACTTTGTCTCCAAAACGTGCCTTTTGGATATCCACATACCCATAAACCATCATCATTTCTTGCTCAATGCTTATAAGGCCATTGGAATGCTCAAAATCAAAAGATCCCCGAAGATAATTGCTAAAGCTTCTTAAAAGCTCTCCCGCCTTATGGCTATCCGAATAACAATACGAGATGATGGTGTTTAAGGCATTATAAAGAAAATGGGGCTTAATCTGGGAACGCAGGAAAGCATACTCTTTTTCGATATTTTCTTTCTCTTGCAGTGCTAATTTTAAAGATATCTCCCTATTCTTCACATAGAGATCGGATAGTTGGACAGCTAAATAGACCATTAACTTGAGTGCAAGAATCAAACTAAGCATAAACCCGAAAAACATATCCTCTATTAATCCGAAGCTGAAAAATGCCAGATTCACCACGTATAAACTGAGTACCCCTAAGGCACAAGCCAAGAAGCCAAATTTAGTCCTTTCCTGTTCATTCTCCTTTACTATGTTATAGATATAGACCGCTCTTATGAATATTCCAATATAAATAATAAGCTCGATTATGCCGACGAGGATACAAAGATAAGCGTATATGCTTAAAGGAAGAAGAAGTAGGGCCACGGCGAATAGAGCATACAGTCCTAAAATTATATGATAAACTTTTATCGGAATAAAATTTTTATCCAGCTGTTTAAGAAACACAGCCAAACTCATAATGGTTATAATCAGCGAAAGCTGAAGGAGTTTATAGGCGGCATCAAAGGGGATGTGGGGAAATAAAAATAAAAGAGTTCTTTCCCCATACATGGAATTGGTCAATGCGTGAAAAAAACAAAATACAGCCATACTCATAAACATTTTATTTTTTTTATGCCTAAAAAGAAAGAAGTAGGATAGAAAACAGATCCATCCGATTGTAAAAATGATCCCTACTATAATCAATTCTACCATGGACCTACGGTTGCTCAGCTCTAAAATATCCTGAGTTTCCCCTAAGAGAAGGGGGGCAACAATCCCTCCATACATATAGTCATAATTAGACACTTGTACGAGGATTTCAATATCCGAGGAGTGCAGATCAAAGAACCCCACGCGAGGAATATTACTAAAGAGATACTCGTTTTCTAAGAGGGCAGGCCGGCCATCTTGTATTATTTTTTCTCCATTGACGAATACGGCGCTTGACGTTCTGATATTCGATTTTTTGATAGCGAGGACTTCCTCACTTGGTACATTTTTCACTAATAGACGATAGGTTCCTGATCCCATTGCGGCTAATTGGGTTTGATCCAGATTTCCTATCCAATCGGACAAAACATTCAAATACCCGGTCATGGCAGGATAGTTGGAATGTTTAAAATCATCGGGAGAAAGCAACTGCCCCCAATAAAATTCCCATTCCCCATTGAGTTCAATGATTCCATCATCCGAAAAATCCCAAGCCGAAAGATCAAGAATTCCCTTCTCGGCCATAGGAGAAGACCTTTTCATAAATTCTTGATTTAAAGCACCAAATAAAATTGGAAAAACAACAATAGGAATAAAAAGAAAGAGGATGAACAACTTGCCATTATCTGAGATTTTCATTGTTTTTCTCCCCTGAGCAAGATACAATTTCACACAAATTCTTGCAACACTCCATTAGCGACAAACCAATACTCTGGTTTTAAGAGAAGGGAGCCGTCTTCGATCCTTAAGACACCAGCCTTAAGGTAACGCTCCAGAACAGCAGGATAGAGCTCAAAAAGATCTGCACCATATTCATTTTTGAACTGAGGCAAATTAATCCCATCTTTAAGACGCAGACCCAGTATTAAAAGTTCTACCATTTGCTCACGTTTTGAAAGAAATTCATTCTCTTTACTATCCACCGGAAGTTCCCATTTGGATAGCATTTTCTCATATAAAAAAATATCTTCAAAGTTTTTAAAACGGCGGTTTTTTAGACAAGATACGGCACCTGGCCCTATCCCTAAATACTCCATCCTTCGCCAGTAGCCAAGATTATGCTGACATTCATAGCCTGGAAGTGCATAATTAGAAATTTCGTAATGTTGGTATCCCGCCTTGCCCAGAATCTCTCTAGTCAAGTGGTACAACTCGGCTTGGGTATCATCATCAGGAAGATTAGCAATCAGCTCTTTATTTAGGGCAATAGGCGTACCCTCTTCGACCATTAGTCCATAAACAGAAATATGCTCAGGCCGGATCCTAAGAGTCTCTTCCAAAGTATCCCGCCAGTCCGCCAGGTTCTGCCCTGGCAACCCGAACATCAAATCCAGATTAAGGTTCTTAAAGCCCGCCTCCCTGATCAAGCGTACCGCATCCTTAACCTCTTCGGATCGATGGATTCTGCCGATCTGTCTCAATAAGTCATCATTTAGGGATTGAACACCTAAAGACACTCTATTGATACCTTGTTTGCGGAGCGTCTGGAGCTTCTCAGTCGTCAGGGTACCCGGATTGGCCTCCATTGTTTTTTCCGCCGAATCTTTAAACTTAAAATTACTGTTGATGATACTTAAGAGAGTATCTAATTCCTCCTCATTTAAAGCCGTAGGAGTCCCGCCCCCAATAAAAAGGGTAGACATCCCCTCTTGAACCTTCTGTTGCCTTAAGTCAGCCTCGCGGTTTAAGCTTGTCAAATAACCCTCAACCTTAGATCGTTGCAAAGGTTCCGAATAAAAAGCACAATAATTGCATTTCTTCACACAAAAAGGAACATGGACATAAAGAGAAGGCATACCTTCACCCCTTTCATGGGGGGCTCTCCCCAAATTCCTCATTATAAAGAGGCAGCGAACTCCATGCCCTCAAAGGGCAGACAGTTCGCCATGTCTTATCAAGTATTCGAATTTCAGCATGTGAACGGCATTTGACTTAAGGCACATGTCACAAGTACCTGTCCCCATGATTCACTAGTCGTCGATCTTCAGCACTGCCATAAAGGCGTCCTGGGGAATCTCAACGCTTCCCACTTGTTTCATGCGCTTTTTACCTTCTTTTTGCTTCTCCAGGAGCTTCCGCTTACGGGAGATGTCCCCTCCGTAGCACTTGGCCAGGACATCCTTGCGCATGGCTTTGACGGTCTCTCTGGCGACAACCTTTTGCCCAATAACCGCTTGAATAGGCACCTCAAACATCTGACGGGGGATGATCTCCCGTAACTTTTCCACTAAGCGACGGCCACGGGCATAGGACTTTTCCTTATGAACAATAAAAGAAAGAGCATCCACCAGCTCACCGTTGAGGAGAACATCCAGCTTAACCAGGGAAGCCGCTTTGTATCCGGCTAATTCATAATCCAGGGAAGCATATCCTTTGGTTCGGGATTTAAGCTGATCAAAATAGTCATAGACAATCTCACTTAAGGGAAGTTCGTAGATTAAGCTGACCCTGTTAGCCGACAGATAATCCATATTGAGGAAATTACCCCGCTTTTCCTGATTCAGCTCCATGATAGCTCCCACAAAATCCGAAGGCACCATAATATTTGCTTTGACGATAGGCTCTTCAATGGTCTCTATCTCATCGACTTTAGGAAGGTTGGAGGGATTATCAATATTTAAAACCTCTCCGTCGGTTTTATACACTTTATAGACCACACTGGGTGCAGTTGTGATCAAATTCAAATCGTATTCCCGCTCCAAACGCTCCTGAATGACATCCATATGCAAAAGTCCCAAGAAGCCGCAACGGTAACCGAAACCCAGAGCGCTGGAGGTCTCCGGCTCAAAGACTAAGCTGGAATCATTGAGGTGTAGCTTCTCCAAAGCGTCCTTCAACCGACCATAGTCACTGGAATCCACAGGATAAAGACCACAGAAGACCATGGGTGTAGCCTTGCGATACCCCGGCAGAGGATAAAGTGCCGGATTTTCCGCATCGGTAATGGTATCCCCCACCTGGGTATCTCTTACGTTCTTGATACTAGCAGCAATATAGCCTACTTGACCCGCTTTAATTTCATTAACGATCCTTAAGGCCGGGGTAAACATCCCTACTTCTGTAACATCAAAAACTTTCCCTGAAGACATCATCTTAATCTGGGTTCCTTTAGCCACACGACCTTCCATGACTCGGACATAGGAAATGGCTCCTTTATAAGCGTCGAAATACGAGTCAAAAATCAAAGCCTTTAAAGGTGCATTATCATCCCCTTGGGGCGGTGGAACCTTGGCGACGACGGCTTCCAGGATATCTTCAATTCCAATTCCGGCTTTGGCAGAAGCCAGGATGGCTTCACCGGCATCTAAGCCAATAACATCCTCGATCTCCTGCTTAACCCGCTCCGGTTCGGCACTGGGTAGATCTATCTTATTAATGACAGGAATAATCTCCAGATTGTTTTCCAAGGCCAAATAGACATTGGCTAAGGTCTGAGCTTCAATCCCTTGAGCAGCGTCCACAATCAATAAGGCTCCTTCACAGGCTGCCAAACTACGGGATACTTCATAAGTGAAGTCAACATGACCCGGCGTATCAATCAAATTCAATTCATAGGTTTCTCCATCCTTAGCTGGGTATTGCAAACGAACGGTCTGCAGTTTAATGGTAATCCCCCGTTCCCGCTCCAGATCCATATTATCCAAGACCTGGGCTTCCATTTCCCGCTTACTGAGAGCTCCCGTATATTCGATCAAACGGTCGGCAAGTGTGGATTTTCCATGGTCAATATGAGCAATGATTGAAAAGTTGCGTATACGTTGTGAGGCCTGTGCCAAGTTTTTACCCCTCATTTCAACAAAATCCAGTTTTGTATTAGAAAAAACGATTTTTAAGATATATTCTAAACTAATATTATACTGCCAATTACTTATTTGAGCAAGAATTGAAAGAGAAGGGCAAGGAAAATTTCGCTCCATTTCACATTCTGCTCTGATTTTCAACACCCCTACGATATAAAAAGAAGAAGCAATTACTTGCTCCTTCTTATTTTCTATGAGGTTTAATCAACAGAATAACACGGAACTTTATTTTGCTCCTTCTAAAGCTTGGGCTACAGCTTCCATAATACCTTTACTGGTCATAGTGGCACCACCGACGACATCCACTTCAGTGACTTGCTTTCTGATGATTTCACCAACCACGCCCTCTTCAGCGTTCTCGAATATACCGGGGGTTTCGGCATGCTCCTTCAGCGTTACTTTAATAACTTGACCGTCTTTAACCACGACTTCTACCTTAATCTCGCCACCTTTACCTTGGCCAACACCAGTGTAGGTGCCGTCTTTGTAGTTAGCTTCGACTTCCGGTTTCGCCTCAGCAGGTTTAGCAGCAGCTTGGATAGTGGGTTCAGTGATTCCACCGTTCTCCATCACATAAGCATGAGCACCAGATCCGGCGATACGACCAAAGATTACAATATCGGCAACCGCATTGCCACCAAGACGGTTTCCACCATGAACCCCACCGGTAATTTCACCACCGGCAAAGAGTCCCGGAATGGGATTGCCCTCTGTGTTGAGTACTTGAGCCTCTGTATTGATCTTCACCCCACCCATAGTATGGTGAATTGCAGGAGCACATAATCCGGCATAGTATTTAGATTGGGTAAGAGGGAACTCCATACTAGCCCGTCCAAAATCCGGGTCGCTGCCAGATGCTTGATATCCGGCGTACTTTTCCATGGTTTCTTTCAAATTAGCTGGGTCGACACCGATTTGTTCAGCCAGACCTTCAATAGTATCGGCTTCAAAAATGATTCCACCCTTGATATAGGATTCGATAGCTTTTAAGCTTTCACGGACTTCTTGATCGAATAATAGATAAGCTTGACCACCCGTTTGTTTCAAGATGGCTTCTGAAACCACATCACGAGTTTCTAATTCATTGATGAAGCGCTTTCCTTCTTTATTCACGAGAATTGCCCCATTACCACGAACACCTTCAGTGTACATGGTTTGGTCAGTAGGATTTACAGTGGGATGGGTTTGAATTTGATCCATATCGACGAAATCAGCACCGATTTTTTCGGCCATGACGATTCCGTCCCCTGTAGCCCCTTTATGATTGGTTGTTGCAAAACCTTTCAGGGACGATTTGTACTTGGTCACCATATCTGCATTGGCTCCGAAACCACCGGTAGCCAAAACCACAGCTTTGGCATTAATGGTATAGGTTCCTTCTTCACCTGTTACTTTAACTCCGGTTACTGCTCCATTAACATCGACAAGAATTTCTTCGGCTTTGGTATTAAGGAGAATGGGAATGCCTAGCTCTTTAACTTTATTGTTTAAGGTAGTAACGAGCATAGGACCAACAGCACTTGTATCTGAGGGACGGTGAATCCGTTTTACACTGGCTCCGCCAAACATACCGACCACGCTTAAATCGCCGCCGATTTCATTGACCCAGTCTACCGCAGCGGCAGAGTGTTCAGCCAGAGTTCTAACCAGTGCTTCATCATTGAGGTTATGTCCGCCCTTCATGGTATCCTCCACAAAAAGCTCGATGGAGTCTTCAATCCCATCTCTTTCTTGATACTTAGTAGGAGCTGCATTTAAACCACCTGTGGAACGAACACTGTTTCCGCCTGTAATGGGCATCTTTTCCACAAGAACCACATTCTTCGCACCATCTTGTACCGCTTGAATAGCTGCAGTCATTCCTGCTCCGCCGGCACCGATAACTACGATATCCGCACTTTTGTCTTGTACGACAAGTGTACTCGTTCCAGGAGTTTCATTGGTTGCAGATTCCGTGCTACAGCCTGTGATAGGACCAACGACCATTAAAAGGGCAAGAATCAACACGCTAATCTTTTTCATACTCCTTTTCCTCTCCTTTTCAATTTTTGTCTAGAAGGCTTAATAAGCCCTTTGCCGACTATTTAACCTTCCTTTTGTCCATAATAAATCTTTCACAAAATATTAAACAGTTTAAGTAAGTTTAAAAAGAGTTATGTAATTTATGAAAGTGAACATAGTCCAATTAAGCCTAAAAAAAGGAAAGTATCGGAGCATTCACCCCAGTACTTTCTTTCCTGATAAATAGCTAATTCTACTGAATTTCTTTTAAATACTGTTTGAAGTCCTTTACTTTCAACTGATTGATTCGATGATAATTAACCGGCCTACCTACAGCTCCATAACTGATCTCTGTATTCAAAACCTCTTGCCCGCGTAAAAAGCTTATATATTTACTCATGGAAACGCGAGAAATTCCTACCCTCTGAGCCATTTCCTCTGTGGTGAAGGATGTATCACAAGTTACCAGGATATGATCCCAGACCAATTTTAAGGTGTCTCGGCTAATGCCCTTTGGCAGATCAGGTTTTTTCTCGACAATCTCTTCCTCTTCCTTATTAAAAATCTGCTCATCCAGATCCTTTTGGCTGAGCTTTTCCTTGTTTTTCATAAGCAGTTCTCTTTTTTTGTAAGCATTAAGTGCATCCCGAAAACGCTCATACTCAAAAGGCTTAATTAGATAATCCACCGCGCCATGCTGAAGAGCCTTGCGAATGCTTTGGCTATCCGTGGATGCTGACACAATAATGACATCAGATTCTATCTCGCTTTTTCGAAGTTGAGTGAGAAATTCCAGACCATTAATGCCGGGCATAAAAATATCGAGAAGAATTAAATCAACCTTTTTCTTTTTTAACACCTTCATAGCTTCAGCTGCCGATCCAGCACTAGCAACCAGTTGAAATCCTCCGACTTGTTCCAGATAAAGACGATTGAGTTCAGCGACCATCGGGTCATCTTCTATAATTAGTGCTTTAATCATAGCGTCTCCTCCAAAGGGTCGTAAGGTAGGAAAATTTTAAAGGTGGTACCTTTATTATCTCCTGAATCAATATGAATTCGCCCTTTTCGTTGTTCCACACTTTTCTGAACCAAAAACAATCCAAAACCGCGGCCATTGGATTTAGTAGAATAGCCTTTAACAAAGATATCTTTCATGACAGGAGTGGGAATTCCTGATCCCTGGTCAGAAACCCGGATGACCAATTCCCCTTCACTGTATATAAGGCTGAGCTCTACCTCTTTATAATCTTTCTCTTTTACGGCCTCAAAGGAATTGGTTAAAAGATTTCCGATAATAGTTACCAGGTCATGAACCATGGATGAATCTTTGGCCTGGGGACAATAACTCTCTTCGTCGAGCACCAGTTCACCGCCATTTTCCCGGGCATAACTCATTTTAGCTTGGATAAACCCTGCAAGGATAGGATCTCGGATATTACGGACAATTGGTCCGCCCTTGGTTTGATATTGATTGGCGATCTGACTTACATAAGGTCCTAATTGATCATAATTCTTCATATGAACCAAACCCAGAATCACATGGATTTTATTCATAAATTCATGGGCCTGAGCTCTTAATGCCTCCGCATAAATCTTTACCCCGGATAGCTCTTCCCCTAATTGCTTAATTTCTGTTTTGTCCCGAAAGGTTGAGACAGCACCCACAATTTCCCCATTCACTTTTAAAGGCACCGTATTAGTAAGAAGAGTAACTCCCCGAACATCATATTCTAAATCCAGCACCGGCTCACCCTTATCAAGGACGTGTTTAAATACTGGATTAGGAATCATCTCCATATCAACTTCTTTTACATCACCGATTCCTGCCAGGCTCATGAGGCGCGTCGCTTCAGCGTTGGTTAACGTGACCTCTCCCTCAGCATCGATAGCTACGATCCCTTCTCTCACCGACTCCAGCATAGCGCTCCGTTCCTGAAGAATCCGAGCGATCTCAAAGGGTTCCAGCCCAAACATAATTTTCTTGATGCGCTTGGCCAAAAAGATCGCCCCCAGGATTCCCACAATAAGCCCTAAGCCCATACCGAAATATGTTTTTGACCGGCTTTCTTTCACAGCCTCTTCAACAGTATTCATAAGAATACCCACAGCGACGGCGCCCACTTGCTTACCCTCTTCATCAAAAACGGGAGAGAAGGCCCGCATGGACAAACCTAAGGTTCCTTCAGCTGTGGAAATATGTTCCTTGCCCTGCAGAACCGCTCCTTCATCTCCTCCCATAAATGGTTTTCCCAGTTCATTAATATTGGGATGGGATACACGAATACCTTCCATGTCCATGACCACAATGAAATTTACTTTAGTCAAGTCCATCAATTCACTGGCATAGGTTTGAATCTCGCTTTTATCCCGCCGATCACCGAGGCCTTCAATAACGATAGGTGAATGGGCCACGATCCGGGATATATTCACTGCCCGACTGGCAATATTTTTCTCCGTAACGGTGGCTACTTCTTCGCTTACCAAAACATTCGTAACCAATAAAGATAAAGCCACCACTAAGCAGATTAATATTAGTATTGTTTTTTCCAGGCTGAGATAATTCCTAGGTTTTTTCATTGTGCCGACTTACCCTCTCTTGAAGCGTTTCTGGAACAATCCTAGGGTCTGGTCAAATTCCTCCATCCCCATAATCTTTGTTATACCGGCAAAAATAAGTGCGCCTATAAAGGTTCCCACCAGCAAGACAAAGACGGAAGCAAATTTTCCCACTCCTACAAGGGAGGTCAGCCACTGCCCCCCAAACCAGACTGCAATCCCCATCACACCGGAGGCCAGCAACGTCTTCAGGGTGGTTGTGAGCATTCTCCAGCCGTCGATAGATTTCAACCGCTTGCGCAAGAGATAAAGGAGCAGGATCATATTAAGCAGGGCGGCTAAGGAAGTAGCAAAAGCCAGACCGCCGCTTTGCAGGGGTTTGACCAAGAGAAACATGAAAGCCACATTGGCTAACATGGAGATAATGCCGATGATGACCGGAGTCCAGGTATCCTGAAGAGCATAAAACATCCGAGGCAGGATTTGAATCACGGATTGAGCGGAGATCCCTACAGCAAAGTACAAAAGAGGAATAGCCGTAGCGAAAGTATCTACAGGGGTAAAGGCACCATGCTCAAAGAGTACCCGAATCAAGGGATAGCGTAAAACAATCATTCCCACAGAAATGGGTAAGGTAATAAAAATTACCATACGCACAGCAAGAGATGAAGTCAGAACAAATTCTTTCCACTTATTCAGTGTAGCATGTTCGTTTAAGGTTGGAAACACAGCTACGGCAATAGCCAAGGCAAAAATACCCACCGGCAGTTGGTATAAACGGTAAGAGTACCACACTGCCGTCAAGCTGCCTTCGATAAGGTGGGACCCTAAGTTTGAGTTTACCACCACTTGGATTTGGTTCAAGGAATAGCTGAGAATGATGGGAACGGCTAGAACCGCTATTTTGCGAACTCCGGGATGCCGCCAATCAATGATAGGGTAATAACGAAGACCTTGACGGCGCAGAGCAGGTATCTGTACCACAAAGTTAAGCAAGGCTCCCACCACGACCCCGATAGCAAAGCCTGAGATGGATTCCGGATCATCGGGTCGTGCCAGAATCACACCGAAGACAATGACGCTGGCATTATATAGAACCGTACCCAAGGCACTGGGCCAAAAGATTTTATAGGAGTTTAAGATTCCCATGGTAATTCCGCTTAAAGCCAGGAGCAGGGGTTGAATCAAGATAATTCGGGTGAGAAGGACCGTTAGAGCTTGGTTTTCCGCCGTAAATCCGGGTACCTGCAAGCGAATAAAATGGGGAGTAAAGATCAGGGCTATGATAACTAAAACACTTAAAAGCAAGAGGATTAGATTAATGAAGGAACTGGCTACCCGCCACCCTTCCTCTTCCTTTCCTTTATGGATATATTCCGAGAATACAGGAATAAAGGCAGAGCTCAAAACTCCGCCTACTAAAAGCCAATAAATTAAATCCGGAAGAATAAATGCCGTTTGATAAGCATCGGTCACTCCCGTTTTTCCATAGAAATTCGCCATCAAGGATTCTCTTAAGAAGCCCAGAATCCTTGAAGCAAGCTGTGTAAGCATTAAGAGTCCGGCCGCCATAGCTACCGTCCGCGTACCTGACATAATTTCGTCCCCTTTTGCCTCTCATCTTGATGCCAAAATTCTCTAATATGGAATTATATCATTCTTTCAACCAATCCGCCAATAAGCTTCCCAAGATTTCTGCAGTCCCTTCCGCCTCTTCATAGGTATTCAGTTGACTACCGATTTCAAACAGAATAGCTCCATCCAGCAAATGCTGATTATAGCGGGCATCCGAGGCATAGGTTATTCGGGGAATAAATAATCCCGGATATTTCTCCTCCGCAAAAGCAATAATCTCTTTGGCCAGGGCGTCATTCTTTTCCCAATGAGGATTTTTTTGGCCGATGACGATCATTACCCGTCCAACTTCTTTGCCCTGGATCATAACCGTGGACTTATTGACCCCTGGAGGCAGCCCATCCCGATGAAGATCCAAGAGGAGTTTTATAGAAGGATAATTCCTGACCAAGGCTGCGGCAGTATATACTGACTTACTGTAGGCTTTATTGAAATCTTCAACATCATGAAGTTCCAATGCTTGAACAGCTCGAATACCATGCTTACCTAAAGATTCCTTCAACGTTTTTCCGACACTGACTATCTCTCCGTTCCCCCCATCATCCCGTTCCTCTCCCCCGTCACCGGCGTAACTTTCCGAGTTGTGAGTATGATAAATACCAATAAGCACCTTATCATCCAGGGGGAGAACCGGTTGGGTTTCTGCTTGCCCCTTGGATGGGTTTAGCTGTATCTCCTCTAACTCAGGGATTTCTCCTTCATACTCAGGGTCTCCTGGGTTATAAGCCCAACCAATCCAAGCCGGCCCCCCAGGCGGCGGCGTGAAGTAGCTGAAAAAATAGGTACGCGCATCGGCCACATTGACACCAGTCAATAAAAAAGTTCCCAAGGAGACCCCTTGAGTTCTGACCTGATTAAGATACTCCCTCTCGGGCTGCGAATAGCCAGGGATTCCTTCCAAAATAATCGCTTCAAAAGGGAAACTTTGCTGGGCCATGACCCGAACCAATTGGCGGGAGGTTCCTTTTTCTAAAGCATAAAAAAATGAGCTCAGGAAAAGAAGGGTCAGTAAAACAAGCAGGAAACCGCGAGCCCATCGGGTAGAGGGCCAAAAACTCCATCGCCACTTCTTCGGAGAAAACATATCGTCCTTCAACAAAAAACTTGTCCCCCTTTCCTTCTTTACTTAAGGAATATGAGGGACAAGTTTTTGTTAGAACCTTTTGTGTATTGAATTAGCGTAATTCTGTGGGTACAAAAGCATCAACGATTCCGATGACTAAGGATGCCAGGAGAGCCCCAATAATACTGACTTGGATCGAGCCGGGTACAATAAACTGGCTGACGTAAATCACTACGGCAGATACCAAGAAGCCAACAACTCCCCGATGCACCCGGGTAACTTTATCCCGTCCAAAAGCAAGCTCTACTACATATCCCAATACAGCAATGACAACGGCTGCAATGAGTGCCCCAGTAAAGCCGGCGACTTTAAGACCGGGTACTATGTAGCTGACTAGGAGAAGGACCACGGCTGAAACAAGAAAGCGGACGATCATTCCTAACATATGTTGTTCCTCCATTTCAAATTGAATTTTAGGCATTTAGCCTAAATGCATCCTTTATAGTCTGAACAACTTTTATAAATATTATTTATCCCGCATTAATCCTTGTAAATTTTAGGATTCAATGATAAAATAATCTTTGCGTATTCTGATGGAAAGATTCGATCCAAAGGGGGTGACCATAAGTGCCGAATATTAAGTCCGCAATCAAAAGAGTTGAAATTGCTAAAGCTCGCACCATTAAAAATGCGGCTGCAAAATCAACTTTACGCACAACGATTCGTCGTTTTGAAGAGTCTTTAAGCACGGACGCCGAAACCGCTAAAATCGCGTTAAATAAAGCTACCCGCGCTTTGGATAAAGCTTCTTCCAAAGGTTTAGTGCACAAAAATACGGCTTCCCGTAAAAAATCTCGCTTAACCAAACGTTATGCGAAGCATTTTGCGCAAGTGGGCTAAGTCGTTCTATTCCAAATACGAATAAACTAAAACGACATAGAAAGAGAGCAGATTGACTGCTCTTTTTTTACATCCCAAAACTTGTCCCAGAATAGACAACGTTGTCCATTCTAGGACAAGTTTTAATTTTTTCAGATTGTATCAGAGTAGGGGTGGATAAATACATTTATGTTGTACAGAACTCAGTAATCATCAACTCCAGCAAAAACTCGGGTTCCCCTTTTCCTGTCTTGATGGCTACATCAGTCTCCAGACAGGCTTGTAAGGCCCCGGATAATTGCTCCCAAGTCAGAAGTGCTGATTTTTGCCATATTTTCTGAGCTTCGAAGGGTTTTATACCGAGAAGATGGGGTGCTTCCTCAGCGCCCCGGCCTTGCCGGCGCATGGCACTTGCTCCCAGGAGTAAGCGAACCTGGCGGGATAACAGAGTCAATACTTTTAAAGAATGTTCCTGCCGCAGCACTTGATGAAGTTTTTGGACCGCCACCTTTGTGGAACGGGCCGCTACAGCATCCAGAAGTTCAAACACAGTAGCCTCCACAGCCTGAGGTACCAGCAGCTTTATATCTTCAGCCCGAATTTCTTTGCCCTCCACATATAAGGCAAGTTTGTCCAGCTCTTGACTTAGGATCCCTACTTGATGTCCTCCCCATTCCAGAAGGAGAGCCTTGACTTGAGGCTTCATGGTTTTTTCCCGAGCGGCCAATTCCCGATCCAGCCAAGTCATCCATTCCTGCTGCCGCTTAGGGCTGCCGAATTCCAGAACCGCCCCCTTTTTCTCTATAGCTTTAAAGAACTTACGCCCACGATTCACATTTTGGGCAAGAAAAACAAGACAAGTACCTGGGTTAGGATCTTCAAAATAGGTATAGAAGGGCTCCAAAGCGTCCCCCTGCCCATCCTGAAAATACGGAATGTCTTCTACAATAATCAGCTTACCGCCAAAAAAAGAGACCATATTGGCGATTTCCACAATCTGTTCCGGGTTGGTGGTTTTCCCGGATAGAACTTCTATCCCACTGCCCGAAGGATCTTGGGCGAGATAACTGTTCTTTAATAAATGAAGAGCTTCTTGAATAAAAAAACGTTCCTCACCATACCAAAGGCTGACGGGAGGAATTTGATTTTTAGCAATCCCTTGCCGAACTTTATCCACTTCCCACATAATTGCCCCTCCTACCCTCCTATTTTAACCAAGGTGAAGTAAGAAAGCAAAAGAAAAGACCCCTCCAAAAACTGAAGGGGCAAAAGAAAGAGGAGGAGAAAAGAGATGTTCCTTCCTATTCTTTCCACTCCCCATGTTTTTATACATTTGAATGTATAATTTTTTTATATCTTATAACATATATTCAAGGAATTTACATGACAACATGATGTGGAAAATCTCATTTTCATCCATATTCCGGTTGCTGCAGTCAATGTCAACGAGATTTTTTATGATATTTAGCCGGTAGGTCAAGGTATTCCGATGAAGATGCATTTTTTCAGCTGCCAGAGATTTATTTTGTCCGAACTGAAAATAGGTGAGTAATGTTTTAGCAAGCTCAGTGTCATTCTTCAGATCGTACTGATGCAGTAATTCAACCTTGGTATGAATAAATTGATTCTTCCCATTCTCAACAAATATAAATCGGCTGAGATGTCTGAACACATGATCGTTAAAGAAATGAATAGATACAGTATGATCTTGGTCCAGACCATATTTTATAGCCAAACTGCACTCATCATAATGCCGTTTCAAGTTTTTAAAATCATAGAATACCGAACTTACGCCGATCGTTAAGAAAAACTTTTTAACAAATAAGGATAGTTTGCCTTTTAGATGTTCACGGTCAAAGGCAAAATCGGTATGACGCAAGATCACGACCACGCCATCTTTATAATCCAAAATTATAGCTGCAGGAAAAACCCTGCTCAGCTCCTGCATAATAATTTTTAAGAAGATGTCATCCTTCTGCATTTTATTTTGCATGAAATTCAAGCAGAAAAATTCATCAAAGACCTTCCATCCTTTGGATTGAAGACAATTGATGATAATACTCTCTCTTACATAGATGTGATTTAATAACTGGTAAACAAAGGCATTGGAATTGGATGAGAGGATTTGGAGATCTGGAATAGTCTTTATTGCTTGCTCGAGAATGCTTTTAAAATGAGCCACAAGAGTGATCTGGCCTAAAGAAAAAGGTTGATTGACTTCAATAAGCTGTAGAGCCCCACATCTTTTTCCGGACTGAAAGATATTTCCTATCAGATAAGTATAATTGTGCATAGGAAATTTAACGATAAAAGGCTGCTGTTCAGAATATTTTTTTTCTACCATTTTGAGAAATTCACTGTATAAAGGGTGTTCATAGGAAAGATAGCCTTCAGCTAACAGTTCCCGCCAAATGGTATCTGTACAACTTTCCGGGATTACCCCGGCTGCCAGGATCAAGGTATTAAGAGGGCCTATCAACATCATGGGGTTGTGAATCTCCTCCAAGGCAATATCAAAGAGATTTTTCATGGGTTTCTTAGCTATCATCGCCGAAAGCAATTTGTTGTTCCAATCATCATACTTCTTTTGAATACCGAAAATATGACCGGCGATCTCAACGGGTGTAAGGGAATCATTGAAACAGATTATATTGCACCGGTTGCGTTTGGCAAAATCAGGATCGAATAAGCCAACGGCGATCAGATTTACGTTTTCCAGTTTTCCCTCACAGGCAGCCAGGGCAGATGTAGTGGCTAAATACAGCGTGTCAGCTGAAAAGTCGTCGGATGTCTTGTCAAAAACCGCTATGGAGCGAATGGTGAGGTCAATTGAATCATTGAGATAAGATTGAGGGTTCAGATCCCTTAGCTCGTCCAGTAGAACATGCATATTTATATTCAATTTCATGCCTCCCCATAAGTTCGATAGAGTTATTATATCTCTATTTTAAAGAAGATTCCAAATAAAATAGCAAATCTCGATTACTTCTTCAGCGGAGTTTAAGAATTTTAAACTATCAAACTTGTAGAAAAATATCGAAAAATCATAAAAAAGACTGTCAGTTATGAACAATGACGCTTTAATTAAAAAGTGCTATCCTGAACGGGAAGATAGGATATCGGATCTTTTGGGGGAAGGAGTGGCAAAGGATGGCTAATATGTACTTGAGTCCCAAGGAGATAACAGAGGAGTATGTAGCGATCGGAAAAAAGAAGGCAAGTTCACCGGCTTACAAGCTGTTTATTCTGGGAATACTGGCCGGAGCCCTTATCGCTTTTGCGTCAGAAGGTTCAAATGTTGCCATTCACACCTTGGATTCCGTTGGTTTAGGCAAAATGCTGGCTGGAATCATCTTTGGGACAGGCCTTATGATGGTTGTCATTACCGGCGCAGAGCTGTTCACAGGCAATACCCTCATCGTCATTTCGTGTATTGAAAAGGAAGCCCGCTGGGTAGATATGTTAAGGAACTGGTCGATCGTCTATATCGGTAATTTTATTGGAGCGATAACCATTGTTTTATTTATTATCTATTCAGGCCAATTGAACTTTTCCGGAGGGCTCCTCGGAGGATTTACTATCAAAACGGCTGTTTATAAGACCGGATTAACCTTCAGCCAAGCACTTTTAATGGGGATTATGTGTAATTGGCTGGTATGTCTGGCAGTCTGGATGGCGGCTGCCGCCAAGGATATCGCGGGAAAAGTTTTGGCCATATTTTTTCCGATTATGCTCTTTATTACCTCCGGTTTTGAACACAGTATCGCCAATATGTATTATATTCCCGCTGGAATTATCGCCAAAATGAATCCAGTATGGGTTAAACAGGCAGAGGCCTTAGGTGTTACTGCGGCAAAGCTGGCCCACCTTAATTGGGAAAGCTTTATTGTCAATAATCTTATTCCGGTAACCTTGGGTAACATTATCGGCGGCGGTCTTTTTGTTGGCGTATTTTATTGGCTGGGCACCATGTACAAAGGAAGAACGGCATCTGCTAAAAAAGCAGATCACCTCCTGCCCGGAAAATTGGATAACGCCTTTGCAAAATCTAAATAAATAGACCTAAATAATCAAGGGAGGAAAATCAACATGGCTTTTAAAAGTGATATCGAGATTGCCCAAGAATCCACAATGCTGCCTGTCTTGGAGCTCGCCGAAAAACTTGAGATTTCTGGGGACTATGTAGAATCCTATGGGAAGTACAAAGCAAAAATCAACTACAATCTCTTGAAAGAAAAAGAAAGCACACCCGATGGCAAACTGATTTTGGTGACAGCCATTAATCCCACACCGGCCGGAGAAGGAAAAACAACAACCACCGTTGGTTTGGGGGATGCCCTCACTTATCTGGGCAAAAAAACCGTCATTGCTTTACGCGAACCCTCACTGGGACCTGTATTTGGGGTTAAAGGCGGAGCCGCCGGCGGTGGTTATGCACAAGTCGTCCCCATGGAAGATATCAACCTTCATTTTACGGGTGACCTTCATGCTATCGGCGCTGCCAACAACTTAATTGCAGCTTTGCTGGACAACCATATCTATCAAGGAAATGCCTTGGACATTGATGTGAGACGAATCACCTGGAAAAGATGTATGGATATGAATGATCGTCAGCTCCGATACATTAATGATGGTCTTGGCGGCAAAACCAATGGCATGCCCCGGGAAGATGGTTTCGATATTACCGTGGCTTCGGAGATTATGGCCATTCTCTGCCTCTCCAGTGACTTAGACGATCTGAAGAAACGAGTAGAGAGAATCATCGTTGGCTATAATCGAAACGGTGAACCGGTAACTGCCGGTCAGCTGAAGGCTCAAGGAGCAGTTGCCGCCCTCTTAAAAGATGCTTTAAAACCCAACCTTGTGCAAACCCTCGAGCATACCCCATCCTTTATTCATGGCGGCCCCTTTGCTAATATTGCCCATGGCTGTAATAGTGTCATGGCTACCAAGATGGCCTTAAAACTCGGAGATTATGTCGTAACGGAAGCAGGCTTCGGTGCAGATCTTGGCGCCGAAAAATTCCTTGACATTAAATGCCGCTTAAGTGGCTTGGAACCGGATGCTGTGGTCATCGTCGCAACTGTCCGTGCCCTTAAATCCCATGGAGGCGTTGCCAAAGCAGATCTGAATCAAGAAAATCTGGAAGCCCTCAAGCAAGGTCTCCCCAACTTACTGAAACATGTGGAGAACATTACCGTTCATTTCGGACTTCCTGCTGTCGTAGCCATTAACCGTTTCCCGACCGATACCTTAGCTGAGGTTCAACTTATCGAAGAAGAATGCAAGAAACTGGGTGTCAACGTGGCCCTATCGGAGGTCTGGGAAAAAGGCGGAGCCGGCGGCGTAAAATTAGCTGAAGAAGTTCTCAAGCTCGTCGATGAATCCAAAAACTTCACTTTCGCATATGACATCAATCTGGGCCTTAAAGAAAAGATTACAGCCATTGCCACCAAAATCTACGGTGCTGACGGAGTAGACTTTATTGGTTCCAGCGCCAAGGATATCGAGAATATTGAAAGCATTGGTTATCGCAACATCCCGGTTTGTATGGCCAAAACTCAGTACTCTCTATCAGATGATCAGAAAAAGCTGGGACGTCCGACAGGTTTCAGAATATCCATCCGCAGTGTAAAAGTGTCGGCAGGTGCCGGTTTTGCTGTTGCGCTGACAGGTGATATCATGACCATGCCTGGATTGCCCAAAGTTCCGGCAGCTGAAAGCATTGATGTGGACAACACGGGTAAGATTTCCGGATTGTTCTAATACGATATCCATCTGGATTATTTCATTGTTAGATTAGGCTGAGATGGCGGTCAACCTGCCGTCTCGGTCTCTCAGGGTATAGGGAAGAGGGTTCTACGAGACCTGGGCAAAAGGGTAGAGGATTTTAAGGAAATACCCGGGTGAAAAAGGTAGAGATAATAAAAACAAATGATGTTTTGAGACAGATATTGTGGAGAGGAGATGAGCGGGATGCTTGAGTCAAGCGCTAAAGAATTTGTATCGGCCCTTTCATCAAAGGAACCTATACCGGGAGGGGGCGGAGCGTCGGCCTATGTGGGTTCCATGGGAATGGCTTTGGGGGTAATGGTCGGGAACTTGACAGTGGGTAAGAAGAAATACGCTGACGTTGAAGCGGATGTTAAGGTCTTAATGGAAAAAGGAGAAAAAGTCATCGCCAGATTCCAATCCCTCGTCACAGAAGATGCCGCAGCCTTTTACCCATTATCTCAGGCTTATGGGATGCCTAAAAATACCGAGGAAGAAATTCGCCGGAAAGAGGAAACCCTGCAGAAAGCCTTAGTCAATGCCACCCTGGTTCCTTTAGAGATCGCCCGTTGCTGTGCAGAGGGAATCGATCTTCAGGAGGAATTTGCTCAAAAGGGCACAAGAATTGCCATCAGTGATGTAGGTGTGGGGGTAGCCTTTTTGAAAGCGGCTTTGGAAGGGGCTAAACTCAATGTTCTGATCAATACCCAAATCATGAAAGATCAGGAATTTAAACGCAAAGTTGAAACAGAACTGATTGATCTTTGTGCGATCTATATAGCCAAAGCAGACCGGATATTTGCTGAAGTTCAAAATTCGATTACGGGAGGTAAATCGTCATGACCCAGATTCTTAATGCCAAGCCGGTTGTTCAGGCTATGAAGGAGAATCTCCGGCAGGAAGTTGCGGCATTAAAAGCTAAAGGAAGCGAGCCGACTCTTGGAATTATCCGGGTCGGCAGCCGTCCTGATGATGTGTACTACGAAAATAACATCATTAAAAATTGTGAAGCTGTAGGAATTGCAACTAAGACCTACCCTCTCGATCTGAATATCAGCATGAACGATTTTACTGCTGTTATGACTCAGGTTAATCATGATTCTGACCTTCATGGGATTATGCTTTTCCGGCCACTGCCCCAACAATTAGATGAAGAAGTCATTAAACATCTCATTTCTGCGGAAAAAGACATCGATTGCATGAGCCCCCTCAATCTGGAAAAGGTCTTTGAGGGGGATATGAGCGGTCTTTTACCCTGTACACCGGCAGCCGTCATGGAAATCCTGCGTCATTATGAAATTGAGCTGAAAGGTGCCAATGCAGTGGTGATGGGGAGAAGCTTAGTTGTCGGAAAACCCTTGAGTATGATGCTTTTACAGGAAAATGCAACCGTAACCATCTGCCATTCCAAGACCAAAAGCATGCCAGAAGTGGCTAAAAATGCGGATATTGTCATTGCTGCCATGGGCAGGGCCAGAATGATTGATGAGAAGTATGTTTCAGAAAACAGCATTGTGATCGATGTAGGAATTAATGATGCCGGGGATGGCAAGATTTGCGGTGACGTTGACTATGATGCTGTTGGGGACAGGGTCAAAGGGATTACTCCTGTGCCGGGAGGGGTCGGTTCAGTTACGACAGCCATTCTATTAAATAACTTAGTCAGAGCTTGTAAAAACCAAAGAGTTCAAAGTTAATCTCTTCCGATGATAAACTCCATGGATATCTCATCGAATCTTATCTGAATGGTCCCATCCTCATCCGTCCTATAAACGGGGACCTGCCGCTCTCCCCAGTATTCGAGAACTTGGGGACTGGGATGTCCGAAAGAATTCTTCCCCACGGGAATCACCACGGCCCGGGGATTAATCCGATCCAGCATCTCTGTCATTAAGGAATAGCGGCTGCCATGGTGGGGAATTTTAAGCAAATCCGCTTCAAAGTTCTGTCCCGATCTACAAATTTCTTCCATCTGTTCTTCTTCCATATCCCCCGTCAAGAGCACACTCTGTCCGGCTGAATTTTCCAAGTGCAAAACGAGAGAATTATTGTTCTCATCCGATTTGGTCCCCCTCAATACCTTGCCGGGTGCGATCACGGTAAGGGTGATATTAGAATCCAAGGCCATTTTATCTCCACGGGACAACCTTTTAATGGTCATCTTCTCCAGCATCCTGATTAGATCCCAGTCCAATCCGCCTTCTCCCCAACCATTCCGCAGGTTATCCCCTGCCCCATCCTCCTCAAAGGATTCATAGCTGAGCCATTCTAACCCGTCCTCAGGAATTCCGACCCAACCTACGGGAATGGTCTCAAAAATAGCACCAGCCCCACCCACATGATCGGCATGAGGATGAGTCAGGATAAGGGCATCTAATTGTTTAATTCCTCGCTGAAGGAGATAGGGTACAATAACCCGCTCCCCTGCATCAAAGGTGCCGGTCTTGGGCCCTGTATCCACCATAATTCGAGTTTCTCCCGGTGTCTCAATGAGAATGCAATCACCCTGACCCACATCAATAAAAGTTACTTGAAGAACATCCGGCGCATTCCAGGGACTCCATAAGAAAAGGAGCAGGAGAAGCACTGCCAGGATCCTTTCCCCTTTGATCCCCAGTCTTGCAAATTGTGCTCTTTCTCTAAATGCGACAAATACTCTAACCAAGCCAGGGGGCATTACCTTTTGCATGGCTACCACAAGAGGCCTTATAAAAATAAGCCCTCGTGCAACCCAAGGCAGGCTGTCCCGATACAAATTCCCTAGCTGTACTCTGAGCATAAAGCCAATTTTTGCCTTCCCGACAAGAAGCACGAGAAGCCAGCCGTACCAGCATACCCAAAAGAGAGTACCGGGATTCACCACCCATACATCCGCCCAGGGAAGCCGGGCCAATTGAATAAGAAATTCACTTACTCCATTCAACAGCCAAAGACTGACCTGAAATAGGGGCAGTGCAATCTGAGGGATGAAGGATAGAAAAACAGCGAGGATTCCCAGTTCAAAGATACTCCCCAGGACAAATAAGGCCAGGAGATTGGCTAGGATGCCGATAAGGGATAATCGGTGAAAAACGCTAATCATCAAGGGCAAGGTGGCAATTTGGGCGGCACAGGTCATGGAAAAAGCACTCCTTACAGACTTGGGCCAGCCCTTAACCCATTGCCCTTTTTCCAATTTATTACTTAAGACAAGAATTCCCCAGGTGGCCATAAATGAAAGTTGAAACCCAATGTCCTTAAGGATTAATGGTTGCCAAATAAAGAGCAGAAAAGCCGCGATCAAGAGACCCCGGTAACCATTTGCCCTTCCAGTTTCTCTTCCCTTTCCTAATCTTCCTAACAAAACAAAAACCGACATGATCGTTGCCCGCAGAATCGGTGGGTTACCTCCACAGATCAGGGCATAAAAAGCCAATACGGCAATAGTTATTCCCACTCGCAAGGAGCGGGGCAGAAAGAACATAAAGTTCCAGCAAAGGAGAAGCAAAAAGGCCACATTAGAACCGGATGCTGAAAAGACATGGTATACACCCGTAATCCGATAGCTTTCCAAGGCTTCCTCAGGTATCCTGCTTGTATCCCCAAACACAATTCCTTCTAACAGCCCGGTTTGGTCTTGAGGATAGAGTGCTAAAAGTTCCTGTACATGGTTCCGAACCCGCCAGCTTAAGCCAGGATTCCCAGGCCTTAATATATCTGCCTCGCCTTGGGCTGTAATCCATCCCGAGAGACCACGAACAGCATTATACAGAGGATAATCAAATTGTCCCTGCGTTCCCGGAGGTTTGGGCTGCTCAATTTTCGCCGTAAATTCCAACGTATCCCCCGGTCGGACAAGATCCCACCCTTCAGGAAGATTCCCCTCGGAATCAAAATACACGCGAAGACTATAACTTTTTTGTGCAAGGGCGGACTCCTGGACAGTGATAGGTTCCAGAACTTCAAATAACCCTGCCGCTCCTTCCTCATGAAGAGACCAATCTTTCAACTCCCCCACAACCTGAACAGGACTCAAGGTAAGAGGGGGAGCCAATTCAAATTTTCCCGTCTGCCCAAATCCAAAACCCACCAGGATACTTGCACAAAGGATTAGTATTTCAGGCCACAGCTCAGGTCCAAAGAAATCCCGCGGTCTCCAGAAGACGATTCGAAGCAGCACCCATAGAAAAATCCCCAGAACCATCCACCACATGGGTTCTGGGGTGTAAACTCCTATTAAACCGCCTATCAGTGAGGCGGTTAATTTTTTTATCCACGGATCCCTCATGGTCCCACCGTAACCAGGTCGGCCATCTTTGCATAGGTCTTATTTCCAATACCGGAAACCTTTTTCAAATCCTCAGGTTGAAGAAAGGGACCGTGCTCCGTCCTATATTGAATAATTCGTTCCGCCAACACAGGTCCGATCCCTGGTAATTTATCCAATTCTGTAATATCCGCTGTATTGATATTGATTAGGTTGGAAGACGTTTGTGTGACATATTGAGTATTTCCGCTTTGATTGGTCCCAGGTTGCATGGAGTTCGCTGTCGCAGTAGAGCTTGATAGGTCACTTGCATTGGGATTACTCTCAGCCATCTGCCCCTGGGACACAGCCACTGGTGGAGCAACAGGCTGCGGCACCGGTTTATAAGGCACAATGATTTTCTGACCGTCCTTTAGCTTCTCAGCCGGATTGATCTGATCTACGTTCGCTTCAGGCAAAGGGCATACCTGCTTCAAAGCGTCATTTAATCGGGCATTAACCGGCAAATGAACCAACCCCGGCTTCTCTACCGCCCCGGACACGTAAACGACGATTTCCCGATTTTCTCCAGCCTTCTCAGCAATTACGGTCGAGTTGTGAGGCAGGATAAACTTCCAGGCCGCTGCCACGATCAAAAGACCTAAGACTCCCCACCAAATGTAACGGATCTTCCGCTCCAACAAAATCACCCCATAATCTTCGGAGTTACTCACCATCTCCTAGGTAATATGGGGTTTTTCTCCACATTTCACTTCAATTCCTCTCTCGAATTCCGACAAGGTTTGTCGATTTTTCCCTTTTTAAACTTTTAATGATACTGTAGCAAATGGCAAACATAATGAACAAGAAGGGAAATCCGCCAAGGATCGAGGCCATTTGCAGGGCATCCAATCCTCCATCCCCGAGCATCAGCAGAAGCCCTGCAGCGGCTCCCATAGCTATTCCCCAAAACAGCTTTAAGGGAATCCTTGGGTTTTCGTTCCCTCCGCTGGAGAGCATACCCAGAACAATGGTACATGAATCAGCAGATACGACAAAGAAGGTAAAGATGACAAAGATCAAAATGATTGAGGTGATATCCCGGAAGGGAAACTGTTCGAATAAGACGAATACCGCACTGGAAATATCCACACTAATGGCGTTGGCTAAAATGCCCTGGGACCCTTGATTAAGCTCAAAGTGCAGGGAAGTCCCTCCGAAAATACCGAAAAAGATCATATCCAGAAGGGTCGGGGCAATCAAAGCGCCTAAGACAAATTCTTTGATAGTGCGCCCCTTCGAGATCTTGGCGATGAACATGCCTACAAAGGGGGCCCAGGCAATCCACCAAGCCCAATAGAATATTGTCCAGCTCCCCAGCCAGCCGCTCTGCTCCACGGGATCCGTCCAGAGGCTCATCGAAAAAAAGTTCTGGATATAAACTCCCATACTGTTGACAAACATATCCATGATAAATTTCGTGGGGCCGAACAGAAAGACAAAGAGAAGAAGACCCCCGGTAGCTATTAAACTAAGATCCGAACCTATTTTTATTCCTTTCAGGTTGGGAGTACAAGCCGAAATCAGATAACAGATAATGACGATAGCTAATATCCCTAACAACAAGGGAATACCCTGAGGAATGCCATAATTATAGGTAATTCCTGCCGCAAGCTGTTTGGTACCCAGGCCTATGGTGGTTGTCATACCAAAAAGCGACGCCCAAAGGGTAATAATATCAATCAGTTTGCCGAGAGGACCATAGATTCTATCCCCTAACAGTGGATAAAAGCAGCTGCTCAAGAGCATCGGCATCTTATTCCGGAAAATGATGACCCCCATGGCAAGCCCGATTAGGACAAAGGAAGCCCAGGCACTGAGTCCCCAGTGAAAAAAAGAGATGGCTAAGGACCATTCCGCTGATTGGGATGGGCTAAGGGCATTCACATAAGCCGGAGGATTGAGAAAATGATTAATGGGTTCAGCAATGGACCAAAATACCAACCCTACTCCCATGCCACAACCGAAAAGCATGGCAAACCAGGAGAAGGTGCTGTACTCCGGTAATGTATCCTGGCCTCCCAGTTTGATATCGCCATAGCGGCTGAAGGCTAAGTAAAGGCAAAAAAGCAAGAAAAAAAGAATGCCCACAATGAACAACCAGCCCCACTGCTGAATGATGTAATCAAGAATGGTATTCGAGACATGGCTCAGTCCTTCAGAATCAACCACACCCCAAAGGAGAAAACCCACCGCTAACAGAGCTGAAATGATAAACACATAGGGATCGATATTCCCCAATAGCGCCCAATTGGAGGTTTTGGGCTGCCTATTGAGAACCTTATTGTTTTTAGGATTTGCTTCGGTTTCCATATCAATTCTCCCCTCTATCTCTGGATTTTTCTCTTGAACTAGCCTATAGTATGTTATAGACACCTGTTGTCATTCTATTTTGAAATTTCAAGAAACATAGGTGATCAAGATGAATCGGTCAAGTCTGGAAGGCTTCTTTGATCCTTCATACCTGGAAAATATATTGGGTAATTTTACACAGGCCACAGGCCTTAGAATCGAGGCTGTCAACTATCGCGGCGAGACCTTTTCCATTCCAGGGAGCTTAGACAGGTCCCCTTTCTGCCAATGCATCCGTAACAATCCCCGGGGCAATAAGCGCTGTATCGATTCCTATAAACGGGCAACCAGTGAAGCCGTCAAATGGGATGAACCCTATTTCTTCCGCTGCCATGCGGGCCTTGTTATCTGGGCTGTTCCCATCCTTAGTAAAGACATTACTTTGGGAAGCATTATTTGTGGTCAAGTTCTCCTCTGGAAGCCGGATCGCTTTTTTATTCAGGAATTACAGGATATCAGCAAGGGTATTAAAATCGACCCAGAGGAATTAAATCAGGCTGTTCCCAATCTCCCCATCATATCCGCTGACCAGGCCCAAGCCGCTGCTAACCTTCTCTTTGTAGTGGTCAGTCATATACTCAAAAATAATCTTCGTGCCTTAGAGGAAGAGAAGGCCTACAAGGTCTTACAACAACAGCTCCATGACCAAATACTAAAGCGAAAAAAGGGCCCCGGGAGAACGGATATTTCTTATGAATCCATCTTAAAAGACGAAAGGAGATTTCTTCAATACATTCGGCTCGGGGATAAATCAAGAGCCTTTTCTACTTTGGAGAACTTAATTATTAAAATCTACACGAAATCCACAGGTAAGCCCCAATTAACCAAAGACAGAATCATTGAGTTAGCTGCTTTAACATCCCGGGCCGCCGTGGAGGGAGGTACCGACGCTGAACAAGCCGTGACCATTCTTAGTTCATTCTACAAAAAACTTGAGAATGTGGAGCGGGTAGAGGAGATTATCTACTTCATTAAGCAGATTGTTAATGAATTTCTGGAAAACATCTTTATCTTAGCCGATAAAAAACACTTAAGCCTGGTCAAGGATGCTCGTTCCTTCATTCTTCACAATCATGCCAAGCCCTTAACGATTACGGATGCAGCCGAGCACCTCTTTATCAGTCCTTCTCACCTTTCAAGGCTCTTTCGGCAGCAATTGGATTGTACATTTAATGATTACTTAACCCGCGTCCGTGTGGAGAAAGCCGTGGAACTCTTGAAAAAACCCGAATTCAGCGTTAAAGATGTAGCATTGGCCGTCGGTTTTCAAAACCAGAGCCATTTTGCAAAAGTTTTCCGCAAATATATAGGAGTTACGCCCTTAATCTATAGGAACAGCCTATTCTAAGAGGTGAAAGGAAGTAAACGATGATCCTTAATGAATTGAAGCATTCCATTCTGGAAGGAGAAGCTGAAACGGCTTACGATTTAACTCATAAAGCCTTATCCATGGGCTACCCAGCCCAAGTCATCCTGGAAAAAGGATTGATTGCCGGTATGAACGAAATCGCAGATAAGTTTCGTGAGCGCAACGTGATCATCCCCGAGGTCCTCATGGCGACCCGTTCCATGCACGCCGGGCTAAGTCTATTGGAGCCGTATCTCATTTCCAGCAGCCCCAATAAGCCTGGCAAGGTCATCGTCGGGACTGTGGCCGGAGATTTGCACGACATTGGCAAGACACTCGTTAAGACCATGGTCATGTCCCTCAGAATTAAGGTCATAGATCTTGGGGTTGATGTTACTCCCAAAAGGTTTGCCGATGCTGTTCGCAAAGAAAAACCCGAAATCGTTATGATTTCTGCCCTGCTGACAACAACTATGGGCGTTATGAAGAGTGTCATAGAGGAGGTACGGAAACAAAGTCCCAGCGTAAGGGTCTTTGTAGGCGGTGCTCCGGTTACTGAGGAATTTGCCAAAGAAATTGCTGCAGACTATTATTTTGAAAATGCCTTTGAGATAAGGGATTATCTCAAGGAAAATTATGATAAACTCTTCCTTAGAAAAGACTAAGGAAGGGTTGGTTCCAAATACATACTTCTCATGAAAAAACTCGTAAAGGTTTTGTCCCCGCCAAGTTCGACATGTCGAATCCGGCGGGCAAGCTCTGCCCCCTCGGCAAAGGTTCCCTGATTGAGAAGAGCGCAAATAGCTCCCAGGTGGGCTGCATTTCCTGCCATCTTAATCTTCTCAGGATCCGTATGGGGAGTCAGCCCAATGCTGAGAATGGATTCTTTCTTAAGATAAGTAGCAAAGGTTCCCGCCATAACGATGGAATCCAAATCCTGGAGCGAAATGCCGGCCAGGCTGACCAGCGTTTTGATCCCGGCACATACTGCACCTTTAGCCAGTTGTAAGGCTTCGATATCTCTTTGACCTAAAGAAATATCTTTTTTATTTTGTTGGCCAAAAGCAAACACAAATTCCCAGTAATCCTCTTTCTTGCATATTCGCGACTTTAACTCATCCGATAAGCTACAATCCTTATGGGCAGGATCAACGAAAGCTCCTTTTCTATTGATGATACCGGCTTGGCGCATTTGGGCGATTCCATCGATCAAGCCTGAACCACAAATTCCGAGGGCCTCCTCATCCCCGATGACTCTGAGCTCCACACCCTCTTCGCTGATCTTTATTCCTTCAATAGCACCGGGCTTTGCCCTCATGCCATGGAAAATGCCTGCTCCTTCAAAGGCCGGACCTGCTGCGGTAGAGCAAGCCAGCATCATTTTTTCGGTTTTTAGAACCAATTCGCAATTGGTGCCCAGGTCGAGCAAGAGATGATTTCCCTGAGCCAGCACTTCAGGCGCACCAATGAGGGCTCCTACGGTATCCCCGCCCACAAAGCTCCCAATGTTGGGCAGTATCTGAACGACAGCTTCCGGATTGCTTCCCAGGCCCAAATCCTGAGCAAAAAATTCGAGAGCCTGATTATAGACAGAAACATAAGGTGACACAGCAAGATTGGACACATCGAGCCCCAAAAAGAGATGACTCATGGTTGTGTTGGAAACAATCGTCATTTTATAGATGGATTTACGGGCAATCTTATGTTGATGCACCAGCCCATCGATCAGGGTGTTGATGGTACTGCGGACTGCTTCGGTGAGCTGAAGGCGGTTCTTCACCCCTTCTCCGGCATAGGCTATTCTGGAAATGACATCGCCCCCAAAGGCCGTTTGCCCATTTTCAGTAGATACACTTCCCAAAACTTCGGCTGTCTTCAAGTTAATCAAAGCCACGGCGACACTGGTGGTACCGATGTCGATAGCCAGACCATGCAGAGCCGCCCCATCTCCCGATTGAATATCGATCACCCTATTTTGCCAAGTGACCACGGTTATCCTATAGTTTTGTTCCCTTAAAATCCTGGGAAGTCTCTCCAGAACTCCTAGAGAGGGAAGAGCTAAGCTCTGCTCCGGCATCACCTTTCTATATTCATCAACTATCCTATCCCAATCCCCTCGCTCATCTTCCAGACTCGGCTGCGGTATCGTCAGGAAAATCCCTTTTAATCCGGGATCCAAAGTAATTTGGTCATCCCTACGCAACACAGTGTTCTTCCGATCGAATGAGTTAGGCAGATTCACATTGATTTCCATCCCTTTTTGGGGCTTGACCTGACAAGCAAGGCGGATGCCCTCCTCAAGCTCCTCTGTGGATAAATATCTTAAATCGGCGGGAGTTGCTTCAGGCACCCCTTGAATAAAGCGAACCTTGCACTTGCCGCATGTTCCTTTACCATTGCAAATATTATCGATTCTTATGTGGTTTTCTATCAAATTAAGCAACAAAGTCTTGCTGTCCTCTATCTCTACCTCTCCGTAATTCTTTATCCTGATAATCACCAGTCTCCCTCCCCTGCTTTTTGCTTACTTCGGCTCACCCTCAGCAAAATGTTTTAGGGTCACAGGCTGATCCGGTTCAATGAACACGACATCCTCAAGCTTCTCACCCCGAACCAAAGCGTTCAGCAGACCGGCATCACCTTCCATCTCCTCAATCTCCCAGCCGAAGAAATCAGCTATTTTTTGAAGCTTTCCGTAATAGGAATCCGGCATTTTCATACCTACCGATTTAATCAGCATAGCTTTATTGTAGTGTCCATAAAGGGCCTGGATGATCTTCCCGGCCTTTTTCTCTCCATACCTTTCCACATATTCAAGGTACTCGTCATAGGGAGTACGGCCATAGTCCAGCCACCCCTGGCTAAAGAAATAGGTTCTGGTATTTTTGCAGAAAAGCTCCAGATAACGAGCATTGGAACCCATCAAAAGGCCAATACAATCATGAGTAGTCGGTATCAGCATAGGAACGGCCGGAGAAATTAAGCCTACCAAGGTATTGGAGCAGCGGCCGTAGGTCAGGACAATAAGATCATAATCCTGGCTGGCGTGAATAATCTCTTGAATTTTCCTATGGAGTTCAGCCGGTTGAGCATGATAATTAAAATCAAGAAATTCACAATCCATCAACCCATCGTTCTTTAAAGCTTTGACCTCGTTCATTGTGGAATGACAGCCGATCAGTTTAATTTTCATAGTGATTCTCCTGATGAGGTAAAACACCCAGATACAAAATCTGAGTGTTTTACCTTTGGTTTAAGCTCTATTACCTTGGAGCATTAAGGATGATCGCTCCTGAGAGCTTTAAGAATACTATAACACATAACCAGCATGATGAGCATAAAAGGAAAGGCCGAAGCAATCGAGGCGGTCTGAAGAGCTTTCAAGGCAGCTGTACCGCCCACAATAATGAGCACAATCGTCATAGCGCCTTGCATAATCCCCCAGAAACTGCGCAGCTTCTTGCTGGGATCCATATCCCCGTTGGATGTCAGCATAGCCAGAACGTAGGTAGCTGAGTCGGCAGCACCCACAAAGCAAGTCACGATAAGCAGGATGGCCAAGGGACCGGTTATGGCATAAAGGGGCATCTGTTGCAGTAGGGCAAACAAAGCAGTGGTATAATCGGCATTTACAGCAGCCTGAATAAATCCTCCGGAAATCTGATCAAGGTTAAAGGCCGCTCCGCCGTAAATGCCCAGCCAGATAAAGGAGAAACCAACCGGCAGTAAGGTTACGGCAAAGACAAACTCCCGAATGGTCCGCCCTTTCGAAACCCGTGCCACAAACTGGCCGACAAAAGGTGCCCAGGCAATCCACCACGCCCAATAAAAGATCGTCCAGCCGCCTACCCAATCCGTATTAGTCATCCAGAAGGTTTGACCGACGAAGTTCTGTAAATAATCCCCCAAACTTTGCGTAAAGGTATTGAGGATAAAGACTTTGCCGCCAAAGTAGAAGATAAAAATCATAAATACGACGGATAACCAGACTTTGATATTAGCGATGGACTGCATGGCTTTATGCAGGCCGGAAACCGTTGCCAAGGTAAAGATACCTGTGATCACGGCAATGACAAGTGAAATGGTCAGGGAGCTTGCCGGGATTCCCCAAATATACTCTATTCCTGTGGCTATCTGACTGGAACCCAAACCTAAACTGGTAGCAATACCAAAAATAGTAGCGAATACTGCCAGAATATCGATAGCCTTACCAATAGGTCCATAAATCCGATCGCCAATGAGCGGATAGAAAGCCGAGCTAATCAGGAAGGGCAGTCCTTTGCGGAATTGGAAGTAAGCCAGGGCCAAACCGGCGATTGCAAAATTAACCCAGGCATGAATACCCCAGTGAAAGAAAACGACCCGCATGGAAGTTTGCATAGCCTCTACAGTTCCAGGTTCTCCGAAAGGCGGACTGTTAAAATGCATAATGGGTTCCGCAACGGACCAAAAGACCAAACCAATGCCCATACCCCCGCCAAAAAGCATGGCAAACCATTGGAAATTACTGAATTCCGGTTTATCGTCATCAGCACCCAGCTTAATTCTTCCGTAACGGCTGATGGCTATACCAAAAACAAAGATAATAAAAATTGCAACAGCTAAAAGATAAAGCCAACCGAAATTCGTGGTTAATAAGCCAAATACTTTATTGACCACATTCGCCATGTTATCAGGTAAAAGTACACCCCACAGTACAAACAACAGAGCAATGGCTGAAGAAATATATAATACGGTATTTTGCTTCTTGTCAACTCCCATATTCACTCACCTCTCCAAATTCCTCAACATGTGCAAAAACTTGCTATTGAGAGAAAATCAGCGGCAGATGTGTAGTCAACGCCGCTGATTACCTTGTTCTAACGGATATCGAAGCAACGAATATTGACCCATGCCCTCTCTCTATTTGCCTAAAATTCTATTGGCAAGCTCAACTGCATCGTCCGCTGTCTCCGCCCATCCATCCGCACCGATCTCATCTGCCCATACCTGGCTGGTGGGGCCGCCGCCTACGAACACTTTATAGCTATCTCTTAAATTCTTCTCTTTCAGGTATTCAATCAGCTCCTTTTGCTTGATCATGGTGGTGGTCAGCAAGGCGCTGGCTCCGATGATATCAGCTCCTACTTCCTGAGCCTTATCAACAAAGCCTTCCGCTTTAATGTCTGTACCAAGGTCAATCACCTTATACCCTGCGGCTGTGAACATAGCTCCTGTTATATTTTTACCGATATCGTGAATGTCCCCCTCGACAGTGCCAAGGACGATTTTACCCTTAGATTCCCCTTCACTCACTCCTTTCTTAGCAATTTCCGGTTCAAGGATAGCCAAACCAACTTTCATCGCTTCGGCCGACATCATGACATCCGGTAAGAACATCTCCCCTTCTTTCCACGCTGTGCCAACAACCTCAATTCCCTTAACCAGGCCCGACTGAACTGTATCCACTAAGTCAAGATCTTCATCAATAGCCTTTTGGGAAAGTTCTGCTACGATATCTTCATCTCCGTCAATAATCGCTTGCTTCAGATCATCCAATAAACTCATGATAATTCCTCCCGTCATCTTTCATTTTTTCGGACTTGTTTATTCTCCTCCAAGGACCTCACTCCGTTGGGCAATGAAGGCTTGAAGTTTTGCATCTATCTCCTGGTCCAAGGCAGGGGGCACATAGTTCGCCAGAATTTGCTGCCAGCGGGCATGAGCGCGCTGCTTCGCTTCTAACTTATCTTTTGCCCAACCATCATAGGCATTTCGATCGCTGAGAGTTGGGGTATAGAACTCTCTCTTATGGTTTTTGCGCGTATGCTTCTGGGTCAGGAAATGTCCCCCAGGGCCTACTTTGGCTATAACGTCATAGGCCATGCCATCTTCATCAAAGGTATAGCCTTTCATATAATGGAGAAGCATACCCGCTAATTCATCATCCATGATGAATTTCTCATAGGACATAGCCATGAAATATTGGAGAATTCCTGCCGTATGAAGAACAAAATTGATACCTGTCAGAGTCGTTGCCATCAGTGTCATCATAGACTCGTAACCGGCTTGGGCATCCACGGCCTTGGAGTCATTCAACCCCCCTCCGGAACGGCTGGGTACTCCATAATAACGAGCCAATTGAGCACTTGCCGAGATAAAGAGAGCGCATTCGGGGCTACCGATGGAAAGACTACCGCTGCGCATATCGCTTAAAGCAGAAGTAGAACCATAAATAACAGGGGTTCCCGGGTTAATGCTTTGGGCTAAAGAGATTCCAGCTAAGACCTCGGCATTTTGCAAGGATAAGGTGCCTGCTAAAGATGCAGGCCCGGTAGATCCTGCCATAACCAGTGAAGCAATGACCACGGCTTGACCTGCTTCTGCATAAGCCATCAAGGCCCCCAGCATTCTTTCATCATATTTCAACGGTGTTAAGGAGTTAATCAAGGAGACTAAAACCGGTTTTTCTTTAATTACATCTTTACCGCCGAAAAGAATGGCTGCCATTTCAATGGAATCTTCTGCTCTTTTTCTTCCTTCAGCGCTTCCCATGAAGCATTTATCCGAGTTTTTAATCGAACTGTAAAGCATCTTCAAATGGCGAATGCCATCTGGAATGTCCTGGGGCTCTGCCATGGTGCCGCCGGAGAGATGCATATTTTTGCTAGCCCCGGCTAGTTTGGCGAAATTCTCATAATCCTGCAATGTGGTTTTACGCCGGCTGCCATCCAATTCGTAAATGAAGGGTGCTCCATAACCAGGCATGAAGACAATATTATCTCCGCCGATTACCACATTGTTTTCGGGGTTGCGAGCGTGAAGGATGAACTCTGCAGGTGCAGATTTGAGCTTGGACTCCACGAATTCACGGGTCAAATAGACTCTCTTGCCTTCGACCTTTTGTCCCTCCCGGCGAAAAACCTCCAAAGCCGGTTCGTATTCAAACTCGATACCGATTTCTTCAAGGATCTTCATGGTATTTTCGTGGATTTTTTGAACTTGGTCCTCGGTCAGGATATTGTACTTAGGTAACAATTGACCCACCCCTTTTTTGAAATTTTTAAGTCAAGTTAAGTCAAGAAAATAAGTTTTAGAAAATTTTGAGCAAAGGATGCTCTGTCGTTCCCATCTTAACCCCGGTCAGCTTGTTGTTATAGGCAATCATGGCATCTGTGGTTGCTATAGCACGATAAACCCAAGGCGCGTTCATCATAGGACCATAGAGAATGAAATCCGCACCCTGTGTGATCGGGTAAGTGAAGACCGCAGCCCCAGCCACTTCAAAGAAGGGTGTTCCTTTGGAACGCATCTTCTTCCAGAGATAGACTGCATTGGATGGTGCGCAGCCACCGGGATAGCCGAACTGCTCTTTGACCACATTGATCGCTTCCGTCGTCCAGCTTGAACTGGCCACATCCAACACTCCCGGATCGACCAGGAATTGCTCTACGCCGGCCCGTTTAGCCGCCGCAATCAGTCCCTCTTTATCGTCCTTGCCCTGGAGAAGATCGATTCTGGCGTTGGGTTTTAAAGCCTTCTTGCTAAAAGCCAGGATGACGGCTGTCTTGATTCCCGCATCTTTGATGGCGGCAAGTTCTTCTTCGGTATAATGTTCTTCGATGGAGTTATAGATCAACCTTTTCTGAATCTCGGGATCCTTGCCCAGGTTTTTCAAGGTTCCTACCCGAACCTCTGGGCTAATACTATCTAAGAGGAAGGGAGCAGTAGTATTTTTTAAAATAAATTCTACGTATTTCGTAAGTGCTTCAACAGATTCTCCCAATACATCAATGATAAATGGATTACCTGTTTCTGCACTTAGTTCGGCTTCCTGATCCAGCAAAGCTTTGGCTGCCTCTTTGTCGAAAACCCCCTTTTGACCATCTGAGACGATCTTATGACCCCGATAAAAAATACTACCAATGAGTACTGTTGGGTATTCCCCCGGCTGACCACCAACTTTAACCCCGTTGATGTCATAAACATGTTGTTGAGCAGTAAATTTGAACATCTGACTTCCTCCTATGCAAAATGTGTTATGATTTTGTCAAAATAGTGTGCTGCTTGGCCCTCCTTGTTTTCCGTCTATTCTAATAATTCTGATGTCTTGAATATAACAGAAATAAGGAATTTAATAAATAATGCATTTCTGCTTATTTTGACGCTATCCTATCATAATCACCAACTAGAGATTGAAGAAAAAAAAGCTGTTGTTTAACGAACTTACGGTTCATTTTGCAACAGCTTTTTCCCTTATCAGACTCTGATGCAGCTTAAGCAGCACCACCGATGAAATTGAAATTACTTCACAACTACATTGGCCAGCTCCATGATGGCCGGCTCTCTACCGCCCCAGACACGTAAACGGCGATTTTCCGTTCCAACAAAAACACCCCAATCCTCGGAATTACTAACCATCTCCTAAGTGATATGGATTTTTCTTGTTTTCTTTCCTGCCTGGAACCAGCCCAAAAACAAATAGAGGACCCCTAAAGCACCATAAAGGATGCTTGTATTTCCTATAACCCTCAATAAAATCCCAAATACACCGCTTCCCGCAGCGATCCCAAAGTCCAAAGCGTTCTGTTGCAACGAGAAAGCTGTGGTATGTTTATCCTGATCTACCTCTTCAGCAAACCAAGCCATCAAAACTGCGATGCAGCCATAATAACCCACCCCTCCTAACAAGGCAGCCGGATAAACAAATAAAGAGACATATGGCAATAATGCAAATAAAATCATACCACTCCCCATAGCTAAAAAAGCACTGACAGTCAACCGAAAATGTCCTAATCGGTCTGAAAACCAGCCAAAAACTCCATTTGCCATAAGGCCCCCTAAAGAAAAAAGAGTAAAAAAGAAGCCCCCATTAGCTATCGTTGTATGGATTATCACAAAAGGAACAGCGAAGGTCATATAAATTCCATAGCTTAGAGCTGCGGCAAAAGTCAAAGCTATGGTCAAAGGAGATTTTCTAAGTATCGAAAGAACCTGGAACCATGTTCCGAAGCTTCGATTCTTTTTATACTGGATGTCCTTCTGAGAAATATTTTTCTGTGGTTCAATTAAATTTGTTGAAATAAAAAAAAGTGCTCCCATACCCAATAGAGCAAAGACAGCCATGCTTTTCAAAAAGCCGTCATAGCTATATCTTTGGATAAGCATAATACCAAAAGCCGGCCCCACCATCATAGACAAAGAGGATACCATGCGTAATACACCGATATAAGTTCCTTTGCGTTCTTCACCGGCACAAGCGGCAGCTGTTGCTGAAGCGGCAGGAAAATAAGCTGCCAATCCAAAGGCTTGAACCAGGCGTAGGGCAACCACCTGCCATATCTCTACAGCATGCATAAGCAAAACTGCACCAATGAAAAAGGCACCACTTCCCAAAACCATAACCATACGTCTGCCGTAAGTGTCGGCCAAGGGACCGCAAAAGAAGCGCAACAAGATCGCCATACCTAGAAAAAGGGTCCCTTGAAGCCCTGCCAGTGCCTCCGACCCTCCCAAATCTGTTAAAAGAAGCGGGGTTACAACCATAAATACAATATTGAAGGTGTATATAAGAAAAGCGGAAGCTAAAAGGATTAAGAAATCCTTGAACCCTCCCCCTCCCCTTTCTGTCCTCATGCCATCTCCCCTTTTATGGCCCTACAGTACATTCTGATGCCGAACGGCTATAGAGCGTACTCTTTCAACCTCTTCAGATCTGTGATGGTAACACTCCCTCTTTGCCTGACAATCAATTCATCTTTATTAAATGCTGATAAGGCATTGCTTACACTATTGCGGCAGGCACCGATCATAGCTGCCAAATCCTCATTTTTAAAAGGGATGACCACTTCTCCTCTCGAATTTTCAGGGTACTCTTCCGCTAAAAGAACAAAAAGTGCTGCCAGCCGTTCTGCTGCACTATAGATTGAAATATTAACAATTTCCTCCGCTTCTATAGCCATATGGTGAAAAATATAACTTGTGAGAGCAGACAAATACTCAGGGTTTTCCAAGATAAAATTATAAAAGAGAGCAAATTCAGTGACATAAAGTCTCGTAGGCAGTATTGCCGTTGCTGTGGTCATGGTCATCTTTTCTTTGGAAAGACTTTGGAATCCCAAAAGAGAGCCGTTGGTATAGTAGAATAAGACCTTTTCCTTTCCGTCGCGGTTAATCACATGGAGCTTGATCATGCCCCTCTCAATAAGATAACAATAGGGATGAGGTTCATTATCATGCCAAAGAATTTCTCCTTCTCTTAATTGGCGGACAGAACAAGGTATTAATTTATTCGAGAATATTCCACGAATACTTGGACATAGATCTCCATCTTTAAGAAACTGCCGCATAATCTTAGCCATATCCTTGCCTCCTTATCGGCCTCATCAGCTGAGACATTGCAGTTGATGCAAAAAAGAAACCATTAGCTGCTTTGATTATACCATATTTCTTGCCATAGCCAGGCGATAAGCCCTAATGCAACTAAAGATAAAATAGTATCCTGGATGTGGAAACAGAGGACCAAAAAGGTCCCTGCTTCCACATTCTAATTAAAAGTAGACTATCTCTTCACAGATGTATTCCTTGCATAAAAAAGATGACGCGGGAGATCGCCTCCCCAACCAGCACGCAAGCTAAAAAGGACCAAGCTACACTTTTTCCTTTGAGCTTACCGCTCCATGTCAGGTAAGCAATGACTGCAGGGGCAATGAGGCCAATTCCCCAGCGCAGAAGATCCATACCCAAAGTTGTGGGCAAAGTGACATCCATCACTCCAAACTTCAGATGGACGAAAAAGGCCACTGATACAATCATCTGCAGAAATACAGCGGTGAGAGCCGTGAAAGCTAAGTTCTTTTCCGTGCCTTCTTCGCCGTGAAGCATACTGAACAAAAACACAACGGCTGCTCCCAGTAAGATTGCGCTGCCAAAATAATAGATGATGGTCACACCACTACTCCAGGCAGGGAACCCAACGGCCTTGACATAGACCATAGAACAAACCAGCAGAAGGCCGCAAGACACCAAACTTCCTACAGGATAAAGCCCTTTAGGTATGATTTTTCCCTTGAAGGCCATGAGGGCAGCAATGAGTAGCGTTACCCCTAGAGCCATGGACCAAAGCCCCTCTTGAGCAATCATCGAGCCTGGATTATGGAACGCATTCATAAAGCGGAAGGGTTTCCCCAGATGGGTAGCAGAGGCTAACAGAGCAACCCCCAGACAGATCAAAAGCACAACCATCAGCAGTAGGGATGATTTTTCCACAGCCGCCAGGGCGCTATTATTGCGAAGCCGCCCAAGACCGTAGATAAGGAAGGTTCCTGTGCACAAGCCGATCAATAAGGTGAAAATCACCAAAGAAAAATTCAGTTCTGCCATGTTTACACCTCCTATATATAATAGATGGAAGGAACTGTCCCCAGATTGGGTAACAAGGGTTGAGCATGCTTCGATGCAATAAGCCGGGAGATTTCGCTATGGGGATCACTGATTACCCCAAAAATACGTGCTTCTGCCGGACAGGCTTCCACACAATAAGGTTTCTCCCCTTTCTCCAGCCGTTCAGAACAGAAAGTGCATTTGCTCATCACTTTCTTCTCCGGATCCAACTGCGGGGCATTATATCCGCATACCCAACTGCAATATCCGCAACCGATACACACATCCCGATTAACAGAAACAATACCATCCTGGTCTTTATGCATGGCCCCGGTGGGACAGTTTTTGACACAGGCAGGCTCTGAACAGTGATTGCATATACGTGGTCGGAAAGCTAATACGGGGTTGGGATATTTCCCCGTCGGTTGATACATATTCTTACTCCCAATCGTCTCAACACTGTTCCAATAGACTTCGCCGGGAATCTGATGATTGATTTTACAACTTACGACGCAGGTTTGGCACCCAATGCACCGGGTTGTGTTTATAACCATTCCATATTGTTTTTCTGACATGTCTCACTCCTCCTTATACTTTCTCTACTTCAACTAACACGTCGTAAAAAGCTGAATTGGTCTGGCTGATAAATTCTTCCACAGGGTTAATAGTGAAATGAGTCAGATTCTGCATATTTCCCTCGATATATTGATCCGGTGTCCATCCATTAGGGATAGCTGTAATTCCTGGAGCAATCCCTTCCATTACAAAGGCCTTGATCATACAGTAGCCCCGGTCATTGAAGACCTTGACGATGTCTCCATGTTTAATTCCCCTGGCCTCAGCGTCCACAGTATTGATCTGAATTTCTGGTTCAGAGGCGACAATCTTCAGAGCGGGGTAGAGCATTTGCTGAGTATGAACATTTACCCGGTCGTGGTAGTTGATGCACACTAAGGGGTATTTTTTTCCCAATTCTCCCTGGGGATCTTCCAACATCCTGGTATAAGCGGGAACCTCCTGACCGTATTTCTTCAACCGTTCTGTATAAAACTCGAATTTGCCTGTAGGCGTTTTATATTTTTGATCTTCAAAGGCAAACACTGCATCATATATCCCATCCGGCCTTGCAAAAATACCCTCTTTCACCCAGGTATCCCAGTCAAAATCGGCAAAGGCAGGATGCTCAGAGGTCATAAAGGAACGGATCCATTCTTCATCGGTTTTGTTCCAGAGATGACCGAGACCAACCCGTTTGGCTACCTCAGAACAAATTTCACAATCGGATTTGCTTTCGCCCATAGTTTCGATGGCCGGTTGATCCACCATGACCCACGGGGAACGAACCAGGATATCCCAAACCTCCCAGTGAGTTTTACCGGGCAACACGAGATCCGCATATTTCGTAGTCCAGGTCCAGAAAGGATCCACATTGACGATGAAGGGAACCTTCGGGAGAATTTCTCCGATCACCCGATTGGCATCCGGTGATTGATTAATAAAGTTAGATACTCCAATCCAGAGGAATTTTACCTCCTCATTTTCAATCATATTATAAAGTTGGGAACTGTTCTTCTCGATAAAAGGAGCACCCCCGGTATTGGACCATTCTGCGAAATTAAAGTCGGGAACAGTTACCCCGGGAATAGGATTGATCGAAGCCGTGCCACCCATATGAGAAGCTCCTCCGCCTGAAATACCGATATAACCTGCTACGGCCGCTAAAGTGGCTACCGTGCGAAAAGGAGCAAATGAGTTATATACCCTCTGCATTCCTTGCCCCATACGGATTCCTGCCGGTTTCATGGTAGCGTATTCATAGGCCAATTGTTCGACCATTGCTTCTTCCAACCCGCAAATCTCAGCAGTAACAGGGATCGTATACTTGGCCGCTTCTTTTGCCAGATCCACAAAGGCAGGGTGACATTTCACACCCTCGGCTGTGACGTATTCTCCTGTCAAAGCTGGCTCAGCATCCGCTGTTCCCGCCGGAACAACACGTTTAGTCTTTTCATCCCATACCGCATAGCCATCGTTAACCCGCAGATATTGACCGTCATCCTCCCGTACCAGCAAGGGTCCGCAGCTATTGGCTTTCAACCAGGCCTTGTCATGTAAGTCTCGGGAAATCATATAATTCATCATCCCTAAAGCCAAAGCAGGGTCTGTCTGAGGACGAATGGGTATCCATTGATCGGCAACAGCCGCACTGCTGCATTGACGGGGGTCAATGACAATGACCTTTGCCCCATTTTCCCGGGCTTTGATAATATAACGCATTTCACTGGTATGAGTATCAGCTATATTTCGTCCCCACAAAATAATCAACTTAGAATTCATATAATCCCGGGTATCGTGCCCTCCGCGTGCTTGCCCGAAGACCAAGTTCATCCCCATACTGGCACCATGGTCCCCCATTAACCCTTCCGTGATATAAGTTGTTCCTCCGAAGGTAGCACCTAAGCGGGTTGTGGATTCCCAGGCCAGTTTCGCCAGATTTCCCGACATCGTAAAGAAGGATGCGGCATGGGCACCGTGCTTCTCTTTGGTCTCCAGCAGTTTAGATGCAATCAGTTCAAATGCCTCATCCCAGCTAATTTGTTTGAATTTTCCTTCTCCCCGCTCCCCAACCCTCTTCATGGGGTAGAGTACTCGTTGCGTAGGGTCCTGTAAACGCTGGGCATAGCTCATGGAACGAAGGCAGGCATTGGGATAATCATCCCGCCCCGGTAAAAGCCCGGGAGTTACAGCAACAATGCGGCCGTTTTTCACATGACCTTTCAGATGGCAACGAGAGGTACAGTTCACGGTACAGCAGCTATGGATATACTTAACCGACTCATCTGCCTCCGTGGCCTTTGCCCGCCGGGTGTCACCTCTCAGGGCGCCGGACATTCCCAAGGAGCTGGTTACCGTGACTGCCCCTACCCCTTTAATGAACGTACGCCGGGTAATTTTTACAGTCTTCAAGGCAAATCCTTTTCCATACTTTTTCATCGTTTTCCTCCTTCCAAATTGTAACCCAATTCACAATTACAGCTTAAGAGTAACACCCTTTCTTGTTCCTTTCTGCACAAAATTGGGCATAGGAAAGAAGACAAGCTATATTTTTAAAAAAAAGAAAAACAGGGCATTATTTCAGTAATCCACCTGAAATAATGCCCTGTTACGCTTCCAACAGGCCTCTGAGCCTACTTCACAACCACATTAACCAGCTTGCCCGGCACAGTTACGATCTTAACGATCTGCTTTCCTTGAGTCCATTCTCCAAGCCTGGGCAGCTGCCGAACCTGAGCTTCCAATTCCGCCGCGGAGATTTGGGCCGGTACCTGAATCCGGTCCTTAAGCTTGCCGTTGATCTGAAGGACTACGGTGACCTCTTCCTGGACGAGAGCCCCTTCATCCACTTTCGGCCACTCCCGACTGTGAATGCTCTCCTCATGGCCCAACTCGCTCCAGATTTCTTCCGTAATATGGGGGGCAAAAGGACCAAGCAAGATGAGAATGCTTTCCAATGCTTCCTGAGCCACAGCGAAATTCATATTGGGTTGCTCTTTGTAGAGGTAAAGAGCATTGACCAGTTCCATAATGGAGCTGACGGCCGTGTTGAAGTTGAAGCGCGCTCCGACATCAGAAGTAACTCTTTGAATGGTTTGGTGAGTTTGACGGCGCATGTCTTTGGCAGCCTTGTCCAGCTCTCCAAAATCATAGACGGAGCCGTTATCCCCTGCCCCTGAGTTCTTTTCTTTTAAGACTTCTTCGTATTGAGACGCTAAGCGCCAAACCCGATTGAGGAAGCGATAGCATCCTTCTACCCCTTGATCACTCCATTCCAGATCCCGCTCAGGCGGAGCTGCGAAAAGGATGAAGAGACGGGCCGTATCGGCACCATACTTAGAGATAATTTCCTCAGGACTTACCACATTGCCCTTGGATTTAGACATTTTTGCTCCGCCCAGACAAACCATGCCCTGGGTGAGGAGATTTTCAAAGGGCTCATCGACTTTAAGATAGCCAAAATCCCGCAATGCCTTAGTAAAGAAACGTGAGTACAGCAAGTGGAGAATAGCATGCTCCACTCCGCCTACATATTGATCCACATTCATCCAATGATCCGCAGCTTCCTTAGCGAAAGGCAGCTCATCATTTTGAGGATCAGTATAGCGGAGGAAGTACCAAGAGGAGCACATAAAGGTGTCCATGGTATCCGTCTCACGATGGGCCTTACCGCCACAGGTGGGACAAGTGGTTTGTTTAAAGCTCTCCGAGGTGGTCAGGGGATTTTCCCCAGCTTTAAAGACCACATCATCCGGGAGCAGGACAGGGAGTTGATCTTGAGGTACGGGAACAATTCCGCAATGGTCGCAATAGATCATGGGAATGGGCGCTCCCCAATAGCGCTGACGAGAAATAAGCCAGTCACGCAGGCGGAAATTCACTTTCCGCTCCCCAAAGCCATTCTGCTCAGCTTTGTCACACATCTTCCCCCAGGCATCCATATTCTTAAGACCATTATACTCCCCTGAATTAACCATAACTCCCTCTTCCACAAAAGCTGCTTGAAGAGGGGTATCCTTTTCCTCCACAGGAGTTCCCTCGGGAAGGATCACCGTCTTAATGGGAAACTTATATTTTTTAGCGAATTCGAAGTCCCTTTCATCATGGGCAGGTACACCCATGACTGCTCCGGTTCCATATTCAAAAAGTACATAATTAGCAATCCAGATGGGTACTTTCTCCCCGCTATAAGGGTTAATGCAGTAGGCTCCGGTAAACAGGCCTTCCTTTTCTGTTTCCGTGGAGGTCCGGGCGATTTCATTAAGCCCTTTCATCCGATTGATGAAGGCTTGAACGTCTTTTTCGTATTCCGTACCTGCAACCAGCCTTTGAACTAAAGGATGTTCCGGTGCCAAGACCACATAGCTTACACCGAAAATCGTATCCACCCGGGTGGTATAGACCCGAATTTTATCCGGGTGGTTCTCCACTGAAAATTCCACTTCGGTTCCTTCGGAACGGCCAATCCAGTTCTTTTGCATGGTTTTCACTTTCTCAGGCCAACCGGGGAGCTTTTCCAGATCGTCCAGGAGCACTTGAGCATAGTCCGTAATCTTAAAGAACCATTGTTCCAGATCTTTTTTGGTAACGGCGGTGTCACAACGTTCACAGGCTCCATCCACCACTTGCTCGTTGGCAAGAACGGTGGCACAAGAAGGACACCAGTTGACTCCAGCTTTTTTCTTATAGACTAAGCCATGTTTGTAAAACTCTAAAAAGACCCATTGAGTGAATTTATAGTAGTCGGGATGACAGGTGGTAACCTCCCGATCCCAATCATAGGAGATTCCCATTTCCTGAAGCTGCCCCTTCATATTGGCGATATTTTTCCAAGTCCACTCAGCTGGCGGGGTCTGATTCTTAATGGCCGCATTTTCTGCCGGTAAACCAAAAGAATCCCAGCCGATGGGATGCAGAACATTAAAACCGCTCATCCGTTTAAAGCGAGCGATGACATCCACGATAGAATAGTTCCTGACATGTCCCATATGAAGATTTCCTGAAGGGTAAGGAAACATAGCTAACGCATAGTATTTGGGTTTATCCGAATGATCTTCAGCTTTATAGTCTTTTCTGTCCACCCATTTTTTTTGCCATTTGGGTTCAATCTCTGAAAAAAGATACTTCTCTTGCATTGTCATTTTCCCCCTTAAAAATTCCGAACTTGCATGATAGAGATGAAAATAAAGATATAAAAAACTCCCATCCCTAAAGGGACGAGAGTAACTTCCCGCGGTACCACCCAATTTCAACTGCACTTTATCGATCGTAACGGTTCGCACCGGCACTCATTATTACCTGAGTACAGCTCCAGGGCGAGTGCTTACCAAAGTCTCACGGCAACTCTCACCGACCGTTGCCTCTCTAAAATGAGGTAGTTTGGGCTTGCTCCCCTTCATCGCTTTTAAAAACCTATTAAAATTAGAACTAAATATAGTATAACAGGTTATGTTCTTTCACAAACCTTCTGGAACTCAACTAAAGCCCTCAGACGGTGTAAAAAATCCACCTGAAGGAAGTTTCCTATATAATAATCCAAAATTCGGCATAATGTCAAGTTTTCGTCCCCGCGGTCCCTACCTGTGTTCCTAGTTAAAGGTGACAACTTTCGCATCTCCCCAGAGCCGCTCTAGATTGTAAAATTCCCGCTGGTCCGGAGTCATAACATGAATCACTAAATCTCCGCAATCCACAAGAACCCATTTAGCCTCTTGCAGCCCCTCTACCCTTAAAATAGTCACTCCCAATTCGGGAAGCTTCTCCGAGAGGTTATCTGTGATCGCTTTGATCTGAGTGGTGGAATTCCCGGTTACGATAAGGAAATAATCTGTGACCATGGATATCCCTTTGAGGTCAAGCAGGATGGCCTCCCGGCCTTTTTTTTCTTCAACAATGTTTACAGCGCCATGCAATTGCTTATCTGTCAGCAAATTTTTGCCTCCTTTTTAAATCTTCATAGGTAAGCTGTGTCTGAGGATGTATGCCCCGCTTACACTTTCTTAAATAATTTAAGGTATGTTCAACACACATCAGTGTTCCATTCTCAAGATTATCATACAAGGATTGACGTAGTTTGTCTACACCGGGGAAGGAACGCTGAGGTTCCGTTAAATCAGCGCTATAAATCAACATCTCCAGGCTTCCCATTTCCGGGGTTCCTAAAGTGTGATGAGCTATAGCCGCTAATACTTCCAAATCCTTGTAGCCATATTCATGCTCCAGCCAATAGGCTGCCAGGGGACCATGAAGAATATGAGGATTGCCTTCATCCTCAGGATAGTTAATCAAGTTCCATTCTTTCGCCATAGCAATCTGTTGGGCAAAATCCATTTCTTTTTTGAGATCATGCAAATAGGCAGCAATTTGAGCCCTCTGCCCATCCACCTGATGCCTTAGGGCCAGTTCTTGAGCCCACTGGGCAACACCCAAGGTATGGCTAAACCGTCTCTCCGACATAGAACTGTAAGCTAGATTGTAGGCTTCCTGAATATCCAAATTCCCAAAACCCGCTTTCAAGATAAATATACGGCGAGAAGACCCTTCTGACTTTTTGGGCAGGAGGGTCTTCCAGAACTATGATTTTTTACATCTGTTGCTTAGGACGTGCCTCATTGACCGTTAAAGGACGGCCGCCGAAATCTTTCCCATTAAGGTCTTCTGCCATGCGTGTTGCATCCTCATCTTCAACCTCAACAAAGCCAAAACCTCGTGAGCGCCCTGTCTCGCGATCCGTAATGATACGACTGCTTATCACTTGACCATACTGGCCAAAGAAAGAGCTGAGATCTTCAGATGTAGTGTTCCAGGGTAAATTTCCGACATAAAGGGTTGCCATATTTGCTGTCACCTCTTGCTTATTGGATTCGAATTTAGTATGAGCAAAAGCTTCAGAACTATACTTGCCTGATTTTGTAATCCAGCAATTAACCACCATACAAACCTACTTCTTCAATATAAAGACGAACGGATTCAGGAAGCAAATAACGAATGGATTTCCCCTCTTTTACCCGGGAACGGATATCGGTTGATGATATGGCTAAAGCAGGTACATCAAAAAGGTGCATACGGGACAGAAATTCCGGATAACCCCGTTTCAATTCTTCAAGAAAGTCATGGGGGTCAAATCCAGGCCGGGAAGCCCCGATGAAATGACAAAGAGATAAAACGGACTGTACTTCTCTCCAAGTAAAAATTTCACGAAATGCATCTGCTCCCGTAATAAAATAAAGCTCATGTTGCGGATAGAGTCCATGCATAGCCTCGAGGGTATCCACCGTATAGGAATAACCTTCACGCCGGATTTCTATATCAGAGACTTCGAAAAATTCATTGTCCATGATAGCACGTCTGACCATTTCATAGCGATCCCCGGAAGAGGTTACCTTACGACCGATTTTATGGGGAGGATTACCCGTGGGGATAAAAATCACTTTCCCCAGGGCAAATTCATGGCGAGCCATTTCAGCAGCCACCAGATGACCATAATGCAAAGGGTCAAAGGTCCCCCCCATAATTCCTATTCTTTTGGTTTGAACATTAACATTCATGTTCATCTGCTTCCTCGACTGCCTACTGCTTTTATCCCCATTATAGCACTTTATCCTCTGGGAGGATAAGTTAACTAAACTTCAGATGAAATTAAAACTCCACCTGGACTTTCCTTTACCGCGGTAACTCGATCAGGGGTTTCTTTTTCGACTCACGATAGAGCAAAAAATTTCTCCCGATAACTTGAACCAACTCCGCAGAGGTGCGTTCCGCCAATTCTTCAGCAGCCCTTTGTACATCTTCTACACTATTGGGGAGCACTCTCCCTTTAATTAATTCTCTAGCCTCCAGGGTCTCATCGGCTTGTGTAATGACAGCCTCAGTAACTCCTCCCTTACCAATCTGTAAGATGGGATCCATCTCATTGCCCATGGAGCGTAAAAAACCTTTTTGCTTTCCGGTTAACACTGCAAAACCTCCTAACTTATCTTGTCTTATTCTTCCCACTCGAACTCTATTCCGGCAATCTGAACCTTATCCCCAACTTTTATTCCTTCATCCAACAAAGCACGTTCAATTCCTATAGCCTTGAGAATATTTTGGAAGCGATAAAGTCCATCCTCTCTATCGAACATGGTCATCTGTACATGCTTTTCAATCTCCTTACCGGAAACAACAAAGAAATCCCCTTCGCGGGTCAGTTCGAAGCGATGAGGAGCCTCGGCATAGGTCACCTTATGTTGTTCCTCATCCCGCACAAAAATCTGGGGTGCAGGAACTTCAGGCAGAATCTGAGCGGCTGCATAAATTAATTCCTTTAGTCCTTCTCCTGTAGCTGCAGATACCGGGAAAATACGGTAGTCTTCCCCCAGCTTCTCTTCCAAGCGCTGCAGATTTTCCTCAGCACCGGGAATATCCATTTTATTAGCCACGATCAACATAGGGCGACTGGCCAACTCCTGGCTGTATCGGCGAAGCTCTTCTGTAATGATTCGAAAATCTTCCAGTGGATCCCGCTCCTCAGAACCTGCAATATCCAGGACATGAAAAATCAGACGAGTTCTTTCAGTATGCCTGAGAAACTCATGGCCCAATCCGGCTCCTGTGTGAGCTCCTTCAATCAGTCCGGGAATATCAGCCACAACGAAGCTTTCCCCATCCTCCAATTCAACTACTCCAAGGTTAGGTACCAAGGTAGTGAAGTGATAATCCGCAATCTTGGGCTTAGCCGCAGATATTCGGGAAATAATCGTGGACTTGCCTACATTCGGAAATCCTACAAGCCCTACATCAGCCAAAAGCTTCAGTTCCAGAAGTAGATTCCGTTCCTCTCCAGGTTCCCCATTTTCAGCTACGGTGGGAGCTTTATTGGTATTGCTCATAAAACGAGCATTACCTCGACCGCCTCTTCCCCCATTGGCAACGACAACTTTTTGCCCATGCTCAATCAAGTCGGCGAGGATTTCCCCCGTGTCTGCATCCTTAATAACGGTACCCACAGGGATGCGAACACTCATATCCTCCCCGCTTTTCCCGTGCATATTTTTCCCCTGTCCATGCTCCCCCCGATCGGCCTTATAATGGCGTTTATAGCGGAAATCCACCAAAGTCCTGAGTCCCTCGTCAGCAACAAATATAACCTTGCCGCCCCGACCCCCATCGCCGCCACTAGGACCTCCTTCAGGAACGTATTTTTCGCGGCGAAACGCCACAGCTCCGGCTCCGCCGTCTCCACCTTTAACATAGATTTTTGCCTGATCGTAAAACATGCTATATCCCCTTCTGATCCCTAAGCTTATGTAATACTATTGTGCCACAAATTCCAGTTGAGAGTTTTCATGGCAGCAGCTCTGTTCCCATACTACTTTATCATCATCCAGCAAAGAAATCCTGCAAAATATTTCCCCGGTCCCTAATTTGATCTCAACGACAGGCTCTTCTGACCCTTTATAACGCTGAAAAATTGCAGCTAAGCATTCCTTAGTGTACCCGTATAAGACTTCTTCATATTCCTCTTGCCAAAAGCCTTGCCAAAAGTCATTCTTTTTCAAAGCACTATCGAGCTGAACTTCAACCCAAAGGCCTTCCTTGCGCAGTTCTATAACAAAGCCCAGCAAGATAGCGCCGACAATCTCTTGAGGGATCTGCCCGATGTTTTGCTCAGCTTCCAGCCCGTAGACTCCCTCCTGCATATAGAGCAAAGCCCGGTCCGCCTTGCCTAACTGCAGATATCCCATAATGACCTGCCAATGGTTGAGAAAGTCGTGGCGCTGCAGCCGGTAGTGGTCCAATTGTTCAGCCAGAAGGGTTCGTTCTAAGGAGGATTTACCAGGCACTATCTTCAATCCTTTCTAAGTTTATTATGTATGTCGAGCTTGTATCTCCAGGGCTTGCTTTCAGCGTTCACTCTATAAGCTGCGCTGGAGGAATCTAATCGCTTAAATCCGTTCTCTGCTATAAAGCAAAATCCTCAGGTTAGTTCTCTTGGCCTCGCCCTTAGTTTGCTCTGCGAACGTAATTTCCGAGCGTCTGTAACGTAACTCTACTTGCCAGCTCCACTTTCAAAACAGCTTCTATGTAACAAAAAACCCCCGGGATTTTCCCAGGGGTGCGATTGTGATTTCCGAAGTTAAGCTTGAGCAGCCTGGCGCTCAGGATAAATGCTAACTTGTTTGCGGCTACGATCTTTACGCTCGAATTTTACATAACCATCGATCGTTGCAAAGAGGGTGTCATCCTTACCCAAACCACAGTTCTTTCCAGGGTGAAATTTCGTTCCCCGTTGACGAACGATAATGTTCCCTGCGGTAACGAATTGACCGTCTCCACGCTTCACGCCCAGACGTTGAGCAGCACTATCACGACCATTTCGAGAACTACCTACCCCTTTTTTATGGGCAAATAATTGCAGATTCATTTTTAACATGGAGTCCACCTCCTCCGATTAATTTTTACATATTGCTCACCATAGCTTTGTCGAATTCCTTCAACACCTAAAACCATGGTACCTAAAATCCATTGGGCATGTTCCAGTGTCCCAGGCTCTAATTCAGGGAGAGTACAGCTTAAAAACCCTTGCGGGTCGTCCACTTCAATCTCCGGTTTACAAGGAAGATAAAACTCCAAGCCGTTGACCGCTGAGATACCAAGCGCAGATACGGCGGCACAGACAATATCCAATCCGTACTCGGCATATCCTGCGTGCCCACACAATTCAAACTTGTGAATCTGTTGATTGTCGTCCAACCATAGATTCAAAGTAATACCCTGATGTTTCATCTTAAGCTTGGATAGCTTCAACCACTACCTTAGTGTAGGGTTGGCGATGTCCTTGTTTGCGACGATAGTTCTTTTTAGCTTTATACTTGAAAACAACTATCTTCTCGCCTTTACCATGCTCAACAACTTTGAGAAGAGCTTTGGCACCATCTACAACCGGAGTACCCACTTTGACAGCACCGTCTTTCTCTACTAAGAGAACTTTATCGATGGTCACGGTATCTCCCACATTTGCGTTAAGCTTTTCCACGAAGAGGAATTTGCCTTCTTCAACACGGAATTGCTTACCCCCTGTTTCAATCACTGCGTACATTATTTACACCTCCCATGCCTAGACTCGCCTTGTCAGGCCGGTCTGCTTCAATTTCTCTATAAAAAAGAAATCTTGACACAAAAACCTGTTAAAATGCCTGTTTCGTGCGGTTGCGGTGAGAAGTCACCACATTTAGATATTTTAGCACCAAATGGTCTTTGCTGTCAATCGCTTCTAAGTTTTCCTATGCTTATTTTTGGGCAATTAACTTTTTAATCCGAGGCACCATCTATATCCTCCCAGAACCATCACAATGAGAGCAGGGATGTCCATACCTTACCTCAAGGGTTTGTCCAACTTTCTTGCGTGTCATTTCCACCAATCCCAATTGAGTCAGACCCATAACCTGGCATTTTAATTTATCCCGTGCTACTGCCTTTTCGAGCACATTCAAAAGCTGTTCTTTATCTTCCTCAGAAGTCATATCGATAAAATCGATAACAATAATCCCACCCAAATTGCGCAAACGCAGTTGTCTGGCAATCTCAAGGGCTGCCTCCTGATTGATGTGCAAGATCGTATCTTGAAGTGATTTATCCCCGACATATTTGCCGGTATTCACATCGATAACCGTCAAGGCTTCCGTTTGCTGAATAACTAAATACCCGCCGCTTTTCAGCCATACCTTAGGGCGAAGAGCCTGGCGGATTTTATCATCAATGCCGTAATCAGAGAAGATATCCTCTTTATAAACCAATTGCACATGGTTCGCAGCTGGATGGCCCAATTCTAGTAAAGCGTTGTGCATCCCAACTGCAACGTCGGGTTGATTGACCGTAATGATTTTTACCTCTTGATCCACCCAATCGCGAATCGCCCGGGAAACCAAATCCACATCCTGATGAACCAAACCTGGTATAGCGACGTGGGGAATTTTCTTCTCTAGGCGCTCCCATAAGGCCACAAGCTCGCTGAAATCATCGGCCAGCTCCTTACCTTCGATTCCTTTGGCCAAAGTCCGAACGATGATTCCTTTCCCCTCCGGACAAGCTTCACGGGCAATCTCCCGTAGACGTTCTCTCTCTTCTTCTTCCGTAATCTTCCGCGAGACACCCACGTATTCAGTGTTAGGCATCAGGACGGCATAGCGGCCGGGGATGGTGAGATTTGTCGTGATTCTTGCCCCTTTGGAGCCTACCGGTTCTTTAGTAATTTGAACCAACATCTCTTGGCGGGGCTTAAGCACCTGTTCCACCCGCAACTCATGAGGTAGGGGAAGTTTCTCATCCTCCTCATACTGAAACGGGACAGCATCTCCCACATAGAGAAAGGCATTCTTCTCCAAACCTATATCGACAAATGCCGCCTGCATGCCTGGCAATACATTAATGACCCGTCCCCGGTAGATATTTCCGACCAATCGGGAAACCGAACCTTCCTCTTCATGAACCTCAACCAGTTCTCTATCCTCTAGCACCGCCGCCCGCATCCTTTGGGCCTGGCCCTGCAGAACAATCTCTTTCACAGGTGGTTCCTCACTTCCCGAAAGCCTCGTCCAAAGGGGAGAACTTTTGTCCTTCATAGCTTACATAAATTCCAGTCCGCTTAATGCGCAGATGCTCCAAATCCAGGGGAAGGTTTTCCAAATCACAAAGACTGCCCAGAACCTCCTCCGGTCGGACACTGCCTTGGTTCCCCACTTCAACTTCTATATCAAAGATAGCTTCATCTCCTTGGATCTTGCCTGTCAACACCTTAACCCAAGGTCTTATATCCTTTTCGACTCTGCCCTTCTTGCTATACCGTATATAAGGTACTTGCTGTCTTGCCAACCAAGCCCCAATGCTCTCTTGCAGCCGTTCTTCGCTCACCGGCAGTCCCAAGGAGACAATGACCTGATAACTGGCCGAATTTAATACCGCCATTAAAGCTTTGGCTGCCTGGGTCACATATCTGCCTTCAATGAGACGGATACCCGAGGGGAGCTGTTCCTGCAAGCGACCCAAGAGTTCTTTTAAATCAATTTCCTGCGCTAATTCAATATCCACATACTCTTGTTCACCTTCAACACCCACTGCAAGAGCGGACCCGAAGGCGATCTTCGGGTGAGGATTAAACCCCTCCGAATAAGCCAAGCGGACACCTGCTCTGCGCAAAGCCCGCTCAAAAACTCTGGCCAAGTCCAAATGTGCAATATATTTTGCTTCTTCAATTTTAGTATAGGCGATTCTTACCCTCAAGGTCCTCACCCTTTCAAATCAATCTGTAACCCTCGTTCAGGACAGATACCGCACCCTGTGCAATCCACATACCGGCAATCCAGTGTCCTTGACTCTTTCAGCGCTTTATGATGTTCATTCATGAGGAAACGTTTGTTCACACCGCTCTCAATATGATCCCAAGGAAGCACATCATCATAATCCATAGCCCGATGAGCATAAAAATGAGGATTTAGCCCTAAATCTTCAATGCATTCCAGCCAAGTTTCATATTTGAAATGCTCATTCCAACCATCGAACTTACAGCCTTTCCGGACGGCCAATTCCAGCACATCGGCAAGACGTCGGTCTCCTTTGGCAAAAACTGCTTCCAAATAGCTTGTTTCTACATCATGGTAATTATACTTAATGCGGTGATCTCGCAACTTTTGACGCAAATATTTTTGCTTTTGTTCCAATGAAGCCGTTCCTTCTTGAGGTTCCCATTGAAAAGGAGTATGGCTTTTGGGGACAAAAGAACTTGTGGACACCGTGACATTCACATTCCGCCGGCCTAAACGTGTTCCCAGCTCTACTACCTTTTTGGCCATGGCCACAATCCCGTCCAGATCCTCTTGAGTCTCCGAAGGCAAACCAATCATAAAGTAGAGCTTGATACTGGACCATCCCGCTTTGAAGGCGGATTCCGCCGCATCAAAGAGATTCTCTTCCGTGACCCCTTTATTGATCACATCTCTCAAGCGTTGGGTTCCCGCTTCCGGAGCAAAGGTAAGTCCGGATTTTCTCACCTTTTGAACTTCTTCTGCCAGTTTCACATCGAAGGAATCCAAACGAAGAGAAGGTAGGGATACACTAACTTTATCCTCGCTATATTTATCTAGAATTCCCCGAATAACCGGTTGAATACAGCTATAGTCCCCGGTGGAAAGGGAGGTTAAAGAGATTTCCTCATAGCCTGTGGACTTAACCAGCTCTTCCGCATGCCTCAGTAGAGTTTCCGGCGAACGCTCACGCACCGGGCGGTAGAGCATTCCCGCTTGACAAAAACGGCAGCCTCTTGAACATCCACGCATGACCTCAAGCATCATGCGATCATGCACGATTTCCATATAAGGGACGATGGGGCTGGTGGGGAAATAGCTTTGATCCAAATCCCGAACGATAGCCTTCTGTACAATCTTTGGTACACGGATATCCGCTTCTATGGACCGGATTCGTCCGTCCTCTTTGTAATGAATCTCATAAAATTCCGGAACATAAGCCCCTTCCACTTGAGCTACTTTTAAGAGAAACTCTTCCCGGGAGACTGGATTTTCCTTCTGCTTTTGAATTAGATGAAGGAGTTGGGGCAGAGTCTCCTCCGCCTCACCGATCATGAAGAAATCGATAAATGGTGCGATAGGCTCCGGATTATAGGCACAAGGACCACCGGCAATAATCCATGGATGCTCCGGTCCCCGGTCCTTTGCCCGCATGGGGATCCCGGCCAAATCCAGCATATTGAGGATATTAGAAAAGCTCATCTCATATTGTAAGGTAAATCCTACTACATCAAATTCCTGCAAGGGACGATAGGATTCCAAAGCGTAGAGGGGAATATTACCCTCCCTCATCTTCTCTTCCATATCTACCCAAGGCGCAAAGACTCGTTCACAAAGAAAATCCTCATCGGAGTTTACCAAATGATAGAGAATCCTCAGACCAAGATGGGACATTCCCACTTCATAGACGTCTGGGAAAGCAAAAGCCATCCGAACCTTGGCTTGATCCCAATCTTTATGAATCGCATTCCACTCCGTTCCAAGATATCTGCTCGGCTTTAATACCTTCGTCAGGAAGCGTTCTACCTGCTTACGAATATCCGCCGCATTATAATCGGTCATGATAAAAGCTAGTCCTCCTTGTTTTGCGAGTTAGTTGGTAATTATTTATTATATCACAAGGTTGGAGGATTTGCACAAACCAGGACATCTTAGAGTTATACTATCTACCAATATAGGAAAGTTCAGATGGAGTTTTGACTCAACCTGAAGTTTAATTGACTTATCCTTACCGTGGATAAAAATTACTTTCTACAGCTTCCCCACAGGACAATGTATGCCTTTCTTTAGCATTCCTTCCACCACTTGAGTTTCCGTTAAAGTCCGCTCAATTCCAAAAGCTTCACCTCCGGGCAGATGGATCAAGGCATAACGGTCAGGGGTTAATTCTTCAACAATACGAATGAGGGGGGTTTCTACTGTCACGGTGACAGCTTTGCCTTTCATCATTCCTTTATGGAGAAGCTCCTCTTTTTTATGGGTAATTTGACGCAGGAAGGTAATTCGGGCCGAGGAGATTTCCTTCTGTCCGGATACCCAAAAGAAGCCCGCCAAAAGGAAGCAAGTGGCAATTCCCTCATAAGCCCCCTTCCCAAGCATGGTCAAACCTGAAATGGCAAGAATCATTCCAAAGAATTGACCTGCCCGTGCCAAGAACTTCGTGGTTTGAACAAATCCAAAGGCATCGCTGAATAGGGCGCGAATCACTCTTCCCCCATCCAGAGGGAGAATCGGCGTAAGATTAAAGACAGCCAGCCAAAAATTAAACTGGACAAAATTTTCTGCTACAGGCCCTGTCCAGATTCCTTCCCAGCGCAAGGCCTGCGCCCCAAAAAGGAGAAGGAGGTTAAAGACGGGTCCGGCTAAAGCGATCATGCTTTCTTCGAATTTCCTTCCCTCAAAGAGGTCCTCGCAATGGGCTGCTCCACCAAAGGGATAGAGTTCCAACCCATTAACCTGAAAGCCATAGGCCTTGGCAGTCAGTAAATGAGCCAATTCATGCCCCATGACCAGAAGGAAGATAAGAAGAGCCTGAGTAAACAATCCCAGGACTCCGTAAGCAAGCAGGACCAACCAAAATGTCGGATGTACTTTTATGCTAAGCCCTTGAATACGAGCAATCTCCATTACTTTCTCTTCCTTCTCTTTTCCATTTCCCTCACGGCATCTCTTTTTCAGCTTCCACGACTTCTAGTTAGCGGGAACTAAGTAGGGCAAGGGATCTACAGGTACTCCATCCTTACGAAGTTCTATATGCAACCATGTCTTCTTTAGGGGAGCTGACAGCCCCACTGTGCCCAACACCTGCCCTATATCCACCTTCTGCCCCTCATTCACTGCAATATCTCCGAAATTGCCAAGCACTCCAGTCCAACCATTGCCAAAATCGAGCTTAACCACCCTTCCCAGCTGCGGATCTTCCCCTACATGGGTGACCACTCCTTGATAAGGAGCTACCACGGGGATACCTAAAGCGCTGGCCACATCAATCCCATTGTGCAGACCGGCTTGCCCTTCCCCTCCTCCTCCAAAACCGGCCATGACTTTGCCTGACACGGGAGGGATGAATTTCCCCTGCATAGCTGCATCCACGGGAGTGCTCTTATTGCCCATGCTCATCCCTAAAACCTGTAAGGCCATCCCATTAAGGGATGCGTAATAATTGCTGCTTTGCACCGTTCCCTGGTAAGCGGAATAAACCACTTGAGATAATATATCTTCTCCCTTGGAAGCGAAGAAGATCATTAAGAAGAGCACCACAGAAAGAGTCGCTTTTTTCTGTAAGTCGGTCCATTGATACAAGGGACCCAAACGCTTCTTTTTGGTTGTATAGGATCGCTTCCGAGGCCACTCCCCGTAGTTAAATCCCTTTTCCCGGCCCACCTCCCGAGCCGCCTTTTCCCATTCCCAATCATCCCAGCGCTCATATGGATTCATGCTTTTCCCCCGCCTTATCCAAAATCATGCTCGTACACTTGCTTAAATCTATGCAGTAAAGGCCCGTCATAGAACTATTTTGAAAAAGACCTGAAAGCTGATTCTCCAGGATTTTGCTTTACACCGTTTACTCCATAAGCTGCGCGGACAAAACTAACGCTCAAGCCCTCTGCTCCGAAAGGTGCCCCGCCAAATCGCTCCTGCTCAATGGCGGGTTGGAAACGTCCTGTTTCCAACCTTTCTCCACTGCGTGCTTTTCGCGAAGTTTTGTTTCCGCTCGCTTAAATTCGCTCCCTTTTGTAAAGCAAAATCCTTGGGCTGCTTCTTGGGTTTGAGCGAGCGGGGCTTTGTGGAAATGCGGGGCAAGTTGCCCGACCAGAGCCGCTTGAGCGGCATGGTCGGCAACCCTGGGCCCTAACGAAAAGCTAACGCAAGACCCGCAAGACGTAGCTTTACGTACAAAAGCGGACGGGTTTAGCGGAGGGGCGGTCAGGTGAACGAGGCTTTCTTAACTTAGACGAGCCACAGTTCACATGCAGAAAACAGCGGGGTTTGGCTCGGCTGTTAAGAGAGCGAGTGAACCAGCCCCGGAGCTATGGAGTACGCGTTGTGCGTAAAGCTACGCGACCCGGGCCGACTAAAGTTAAGCGACCCAGACCAACTAAACGGCACAGCCCGGCAAAAGCCTCCATCCTCTGCTGGCGCAGCCCCCCAGAGCACCAAAAAAGGTACCGACCAGCCATAAGCCGTCAGTACCTTTTTTCTAAAACATAAGTCGCTGTCGCCTGATATTGATGCTGAGCAAAAAGCCTATGGCCATAAGATTGGTCCACATGGCACTACCTCCGTAGCTGATAAAAGGAAGAGGAATCCCTGTCACCGGCATAATTCCCGAGGTCATACCCACATTGACGAGAATATGAAAGGTAAACATGGACACTACCCCGGCTGAAATCAGCGTTCCATAAACATCCTTTGCCTTCATCCCAATATTAATTGCCCTAAGTAAAAAGATGAGGAAGCAAAACAACAGGGTAATGGTGCCGATGAAACCGAATTCTTCACCGACTACAGAGAAAATAAAGTCTGTGTGATGCTCAGGTAAGAAATCAAGTTGAGCCTGTGTCCCTTGTCGATAGCCCTTCCCCCAAAATCCTCCTGACCCGATAGCCCATATGGACTGAATAATTTGGTAGCCATCCCCGCTGATATCGGCCGCCGGATCGAGAAAGACCATAAGACGTTTCAACTGATAATCTTGAAGGGGTAAAGAGAATCCCTTGGCAAACTGCAGCCAGCCGGGCAGATTGTCGGAAAAATGAATCCATAGCGCAACCGCTGCAACAATTGCTCCACCTGCGATTAATCCCCCAAACTTCCACGGATTGGCTCCCGCTACAAACATCATTCCAATAAAAATCGCCACAAATACCAAGGTTGTTCCTAAATCGGGCTGCTTTAAGATAAGGAGCATCGGAACAAGCATATACAAAAAGGGCGGAATGAAATCCCGGAACCGATTGAGCTTTCCCTGACGCTTAGACAAAAAATCAGCAAACGTCACAATAATAAACAGTTTGGCAAATTCCGAGGGCTGAATATTTTGAGTAGACGTAATCGGAATCCAGCGTTGAGCCCCTTTCGCTTCCTCTCCGAAAGCAAAAACCGCTAATAGCAATACAATATTAAAGGCATAAATCCACCAGGAAAAACGCCTTAGCTTTTGATAATCAAATAAAGCAATGGCTGTACATAAAACAAGTCCAGTGGCAATCCACACTGATTGGATCTTCAGGAGGTAGAAAGGCCGCGATTCGTAGATATTATACGAAGCTGTACTTTGAATGAGGAGACTCGAACCTAAGAGCAAAAAAACAAACAGGATAAAAAGAAAGTCGATATTCTTCAACATTCGACGGTCAAGCATAAATAAAGTACCCCTTTTTCACCACAAAATTACAACTTACATTATAACACAAGGGGCAGCTATGCCAAAGTCTTGGCCACAAACTTTACGATAAGAGGGATCAGCACGCATTAAAAAGTGCCGTAAGACCACTGTCTTACGGCACTTTCTCTATTATCAGCCAGGAATCTCTTACCCCTTAACAGAATAATCCCGTTTCATTTTTATAACGGGAATATTGGCGATTAAGGCCACCTCACGGTCATCTTGGTTAAGGTTGACTTCTAAAGCGCCTTCGTCTATCTCCATATAATTTGAAATGACTTTGATCAAGTCTTCCTTCAACTGATTAAGCATGTGAGGTGAGATAGTAGCCCGGTCATGTACGAGGACAAGCCTTAAGCGTTCTTTTGCAACGTTTTTCGAAGCGGGTTCCTTTCCTAATATTCGACTAATAAACTCTAACATGGCCTATTCCTCCTCTTGAGTGCCAAGCACTTATTTCATACCGAAGAACTTTTTTACCTTATCCATGAATCCATCAGGTGCATCGAGATTCATCAATGGGACCTCTTCCCCTTGGATTCTTCGTGTAATCCGTCGGTACGCTTCTCCAGCACGTGAGGAATGATCCGTGACCGCTGGCTCGCCACGGTTTGTAGAAATGACGATGCTTTCATCATCAGGAATAACTCCCAGAAGCTCAATAGCTAAGATATCAATGATATCGGAAATATCCATCATATCGCCACGTTTCACCATATGGGGGCGGATCCGGTTAATAATTAAGCGCGGACTGCGTAAATCGGCTGCCTCCAGAAGGCCAATAATCCTATCCGCATCACGAACGGCACTAACCTCAGGTGTTGTAACTACTACGGCACGGTCAGCACCAACTATGGCATTACGGAATCCTTGCTCAATACCTGCAGGACAGTCAATAATGGCATAGTCAAATTCTCTCTTTAATTCGTCACAAAGCTCCTTCATCTGTTCAAGACTTACTGAAGTCTTATCCTTGGTCTGGGCAGCCGGAAGGAGATATAAATTCTCAAAACGCTTGTCTTTAATCAAGGCTTGCTTTAATCGACATGTCCCACTGGTTACATCCACAATATCATAAACAATGCGGTTCTCAAGGCCCATGACCACATCCAGATTACGCAGACCGATATCTGTATCCACTAAAACCACTTTAAGTCCTTGTGCGGCAAGCCCTGTTCCGATATTTGCAGAAGTGGTAGTTTTGCCGACTCCACCTTTTCCTGAGGTTACTACAATGACTTCACCCATATTTCAACCTACCTTTCCAATATTTCCTTCATATTTTCTTAAAATTAATGGAGTCTCATATCAATATGATTAACGAATAATTCCTTTTCCCCTGAGTCCATTGAGCTGAATCCCTTCGACGACAAGACGACCATCTTTAATCCGAGCACATTCTGGGCCCCTCCATTCCTGTTCGCCTTCTGGAGAACGAGTCACCAGGTCCGCAATTCTAAGCTGAGTTGGCACTAAATGATAAGCAGTCACCGTGGAATTTCGATTACCCTTAGCACCTGCATGGGCGACTCCCTTTAGGGAACCGATCACAACAATATTCCCACTTGCCACAATTTCAGCACCTGGATTAACATCACCTATAACGATTACATGACCCTCATACTGAATGCTAGCCCCTGAACGTAGCGTACGCTCCACAAATAAGCTTGGACCTTCTTCCATACCCTCTTCCAGAACCCGTTGAGGCTCTTCCTGAACGGCCGGCGCCCTTCGGACACTAGAATAAACTTCTGCGGCCGTAAGCCACCCTTTAAGAGTAAGACTATGCTCGGCCAAGCAAAAGGTTAACTCTTCCTGTTGTTCTGGAGAATACTCCTTCTCCCCTCCGTAGCATCGAACCGTTGCTCCTTGAAGGAATTGGTCGGAGTTCTCCAGCAGCTTTTTAAGTTCATCCATCAAAACCGAAAAATCCGCCTCGGGATCCAGATATAAAATGAGGCCTTCCCGAGTGCCTTTTAAGGCAATATGCTCTGTCCGTGTCAACAGTTAATCCCCCAATTGTTCCATGTTTTGAGGCCTCCGGCACCCTGCCTTGTTGAAAGCCTGTCCAAAGTTTAAGGGCATTGAAAAATCACGCCATTTATTGACGCTCATACTAATTCTACAGTGCTTCCCGTTTTCCCTCTCGCCTAAAGAAAAAAAACGAAGGCGAATTTCCTCGTTTTTTTCCATAGTTTCGTTATATTACTTCCAAATTCATCTCACTTGTTAGATTTCCATCCAAAATACTCCATAAAAGCAGCTTTAGCTACAGCTCCGGCAGTTTCCCCTCCATGACCTCCGTATTCAACAACCCCGGCGAAGGCTATTTGCGGATCATCATAAGGAGCAAAGGCCACAAAGACTCCATTAAAAAGCTCCCCGGCTACTGTGTTTTTAGAGCCAAGCTGGGCCGTACCCGTTTTACCCCCACCACTGAACTCCGGAACATCAGCAAAAAGCCAGTTTGCAGTTCCTTCTCCACTGGTGACTTTGCTCATTGCCTCTTTAACCGACTGCAATACTTCCGGGGAAACCGAGACTGTGTTTCTAACTATAGGTTCGTTCTGATACACTATTTCACCTGTCACAGGATCCAGGATCTTTTCCACAACATAGGGCTGCATCCGTTTTCCACCATTGACTATGGTCGCCACAAAATTAGCCAGTTGCAGGGGTGTATAAGCATTATCCCCTTGTCCGATAGCGGTGTTAAAGGTCTCGAAATATTGCCAATCTACAAACCAGCGGATATTATAGGCATAATCCGCTTCTACTTGATTGATCTTGCTCTTCTTCTGGCTTTCTAACTTCTTCCGTTCAGCCTCATCCTTAGCCTCCGCAAGCTTTACCTTATATTCCTCTTCGATTTTAGCAATGTCATTATCCCTTTTCTTTTCATATTGGGGCCCGAAGGTTGCCTTTTTCCATTCAGGTGAGGGAGCATTCCCTTTGGATTCACCAGGGATATCTACACCCAAATAGACACCGAGCCCAAATTCGTTGGCAATCTGCTTCAGCAACTCTCCATTTTTATTAAATACTCTTTGCCCAACCGCTTGGAAATAAGTATTGGAGGACTTTGCCATGGCTCGATTCAAATTCACTAATCCGAATCCCCCTGGAGACCACTCCTGAATACCATGCTGTGTCCCTAAAGTGGCTGCCACATTGGAGCTGTTAAACTGTTCATAGGGAGTAACCACGCCGGATTGCAAACCGGCCATTGCTGTAATCATTTTAAAGGTTGAACCCGGCGCATAGGTTCCGGCTAAAGCCCGGTCATAAGAGGCCGCATCTTTCGCTTGGAAATATTTTTCGGCAATTTCCTCAGAGATAATCCCGGTCAGATCATTAGGATCCATATTAGGATGGGAAGTCATCGCCAGGATCTTTCCCGTCTTAACTTCTATGACCACTGCGGCACCTTGATTAGAATCAGGATGCTCTGGATGCACATACTCTCTGAAGACATCATCTAAGGTCTTCTCTACCACAGCTTGCAGCCCGGCATCTATGGTCAGTTGAAGAGTCTTGCCGGGCTCAGAAGGGTGAATGACTTCTTTGGCAATAGGGCGGGCATTATTGTCCACGATGACCTGCTGGACCCCTTCTTTGCCGCGAAGCCAGTAATCATAACTTTTCTCCACGCCCATTTTTCCGACCTGGTCACCTTGAGTGTATTTAAATCCATCCTCTTGAGCTTGCGGATTTTTGTTAAATGAAGCAATTTCTTCCTCACTGCTTACTTCACGAACATAACCCAGGATATGACCGGCCAGGGTAGCTTTGCGATAATCGCGTACAGGCAGTGCTTCAATATTAACACCAGGAAGCTCATCCTTATGCTCAGCGATAATAGCCTTCAGTGGATCCGGCACATCGCTCAAAACCGTAACCGATCGATAACGCTCCCATTGCTGGTTTTGCATCATGACCAGAATATCTTCCGTAATATTCTCCACACCTTGCTCTTTGATAGGCCAATAGGGCTTGATATAGCCTGCCAGACGAGCAACCACTTCCTTCCAATTATCTATCGGAGCTGTTTGCAGGTCCATCCAATCAATGGTCAGGGCAAACTGAGGAACACTCGTAACCAGCAACTCCCCATTACGATCCACAATGTCTCCGCGATTGGAAGGAATGGATACAAGCTTCATGATATTGCCCTGGGCTTTCGTCTCGTAATAGGAAGCTTTTGCGATTTGTAAGCGCCAAAGATTAAAGCCGAGAATCAGAAACACGAGAAACACGACGGCGCTAAGGCACCAGAGACGGCGCGTATAGGGTTTGCGTTCTTTATCTTCTTCCATCTTTTTCGCCTCCTTAAGAAATCTCTTTAATTACTTGAATATTAGTTTCCAGAGCAGTCTCTAGGATTTTATACAAACCCTTACCGATCATACTTCGGCCTGTACTTCAGCCACCCCCGTGTAAATGACCGATGAATCCACGGATAGGTAAGAGGCACCAGAACAGCGTTATACACAGAAACGCCAATAACTAAACGGAACGCATCACCTAAAGACCATCGGGCTCCTGCCAGGATATTCAAAAAGGCAATAACCCCTTCTCCCACAAAGGTAACCAAAAAAACCAACAAAGCGATCAAAAAGTAATTTTCTCGATACCAGCGCTGGGAAAGCCAATCCGTTAATAAGGCCACCACAGTTAGGGTTAAAGCATACATACCAAAATGTCTGCCCAGATAAAAATCCGCGATCATTCCTGCTCCCCCCCCCCAAAGTGCTCCCGATAAAGTACGATGATGGAGGGCCATGTAAATGGTAAATAACAACACCAAGTCAGGCTTTATCCCGCCCCAGGACCAAAAATAAAAAACAGTTCCTGGAAGAATTAAGCTGAAAAGGAGCATAACGATAATGAGGATATTTCGCCGCATCGTCACTGCCCCCCTGACTTTTCTACAATATAAACTTCCTCCAGGGAATCAAAATTCACCAAAGGCGATATATATGCTGTTTTCAACAAACCCGAACCGTCCAATTGAATCTGCTCTACCTTACCAATAGGAATGTCTTTTGGATAAACCCCACCCAAGCCCGAAGTGAGCACCAAGTCGCCAACATTGACATTATCATCACGACGTAAAAGCATCTGGAGATTTCCTTCCGCTTCTAAACGCGAAGTTCGTTTGTACGTCCCTTCAACAATCCCAAAAGTCGGCGAACCGGTACTTCCCCGAACCAAGGCACTGACTTGGCCTTCGCTATCTGTGATTAAAAGAACTTCTGAAGTAGTAGGGGTCACGGACACAATCTTTCCGACCAAACCTAACGCAACGATTACCGGGTCATTCACCGATACACCGTCTTCAATTCCCCGATTAATTGTAATGGTTTGATACCAGGCATTAGGATTGCGATTAATAATACTGGCACCAATCTTTTGATACTTATCCACATTAGGACCCCTGAACATTTTCGAATCCAGTTCATTATAGCGAAGCCCTGCTAAAACCTGCTCTTTAAGCTTCAGATTATCTCCTGTAAGCTGTTCAACTCTGGTCTTTAGTTCCTCATTCTCTTTTTGAACTTCATCAAAATTCCAAAAAACTCGTGTGTTCTCCTTTAAGCTATTGCCCACTCTCAGGATAACACCCTCTACAGGGCTTAGAACTCGCTGCAACACCCCGCCTATGGGGTTAGGAAATTGGCTTCCTAGTCCAGTTAGCCGAATACTTACTAAGACGCCTAACACGAGGAAGAAAACGAGAACCATAATTCCCGTTCCAGTCACTCTTTTCCGCACCAAGACTTCCTCCCCGCTTCAAACTCTAGCTTTTTTGCAAAGCAGCAATCCTGCGGAAAATTTCCGCATTTTCCAATACTTTTCCTGTACCAAGGGCGACACAAGACAGGGGATCCTCAGCGAGATGCACCGGCATTCCCGTCTCATCAGCGATAAGCTTGTCCAGATTGCGGAGAAGGGATCCCCCTCCGGCCATGACAATACCTCGATCCATAATGTCAGCGGCTAACTCGGGAGGAGTTTTTTCCAAACAGGACTTTACCCCTTCGACAATGGCCACCACAGGTTCCTGCAGGGCCTCCTGGATTTCTTCAGCGGTAACTTCCACGGTTTTGGGCAGTCCTGTCAGCAAATCTCGTCCTCTGACTTGATAAGTCTTACCCTTCTCTGCTTGATAAGCATAGCCAATTTCCATCTTGATATCCTCTGCAGTCCGATACCCTACCATTAAATTATAGCGGCGCTTAATATGTGCGACAATAGAATCATCCATTTCGTCCCCAGCAACGCGGATAGAACGACTGGTAACGATGCCACCCAAAGAAATCACCGCAACTTCTGTTGTTCCCCCGCCGATATCCACAATCATATTGCCTGTGGGTTCACTTACGGGAAGACCCGCTCCGATAGCCGCTGCCATAGGCTCCTCCATAATAACCGGATCCTTCGCTCCCGCAGCCAACGCAGCTTCTTTGACAGCACGTTCTTCCACAGGAGTTACCCCTGAAGGCACACAAATTACAACCCTGGGACGAGCAAAAGGGGACTCAGTACCTAAGGCCCTCGTAATAAAATACTTCAGCATTTTCTGAGTAACATTAAAATCCGAGATAACGCCATCCTTTAAAGGCCGAATAGCTACAATATTGCCCGGTGTCCTGCCAATCATTTCTTTTGCTTTATCCCCCACAGCCAGCGGGGTCTTCTTTTCAATATCAATCGCAACTACAGAAGGCTCATTACAAACTATGCCTTTCCCTTTCATATGAACCAGCGTATTTGCGGTTCCCAAATCAATGCCTAAATCCTTACCAAAAAACATGGTTAATCCCCTTCCGTTATAACAATATCATGTACTGCCTTTGCATTTGTACCTGCCCGAAAGCAAAGTACCGTGGCCTTTGCGCCCGCTGGGCAAATACTATCTGCTATTCAAATAATACGAGGTGCATTCTATTCTTTCGGGGGCCTTCGGCCCATCCAAAATTTTCTTACCTCAATCCTAAGTTTCCTTTATAATATTCCTCGTTCTTTCAAGCTTATGTACCGATTGTCCCCGATAATTACATGATCAAGGACTTCGATGCCCAGGATCTGCCCCCCATCGGATAATCTACGGGTTACATCAATATCTTCACGACTGGGGGTTGGATCCCCACTGGGGTGATTATGCAAAAGAATAATCGCATTGGAATTACGCCGGATAGCCTCTTTAAAACACTCCCTAGGATGTACCAAAGAAGAGTTCAAAGAGCCCACAGAAATGGAGCTAATCCCCAGCACATGGTTCTTGGTCGATAGGCTCACTACTCGGAAATGCTCCCGATCCAGATAGCGCATTTCTTCCATGACCAGATAGGCTATGTCTTGAGGAGAATTGATAACAGGACGCACCATAGGATCAGAAGATACCGAACGCCGTCCTAATTCCAACGCCGCCTTAAGTTCAGCGGCTTTGGCAGTTCCCATACCACGATACCGGGTCAACTCATGAACTGTTAAGCGAGCTAATCCTGATAATCCTCCAGTCTCAGTTAAAAGACGTTCAGCAAAATCCAGGACATTCTCGCCCTTGACCCCTGTCCTCAGCAAAATTGCCAGAATCTCTCGATTAGAGAGGGCATCTGGTCCATATTGAAACAACCGTTCACGAGGTAGTAATTCCTCGGGAAGATCCTTCAACCGGCGATAATCCATCCTTCACCTCATGCAGGGCGATATCTCCAAGTCCCATCCCCCACACACTCAGCCGCTCTTTAACATACTCCATGGGTAATCCAATCACATTGCTTAAAGATCCTTGATAATTATCCACTAAACGGGCTCCCAAGCCTTGAATCCCATAAGATCCCGCCTTATCCATAGGCTCCCCCGTGGCAATATACTCCAGTATCTCCTCATGGGTCAGTGAACGAAAAGCAACTGCTGTGCGTACCGCACCACATTCTTGACGGCCTGCTCCATTGATCAATGCCACTCCAGTGTATACATCATGAGCCCGTCCGCTTAATGCTGTCAGCATATCTTCCGCCTCTTCTGCATCCTTGGGTTTGCCAAGAATCTGATGGTCTAGGACAACAATCGTATCGGCTCCAAGAATTATATCCTCCATACTTCCGCCACGATCCAGCCAATGATTCAACCCAGCCAGAGCTTTACGCAAAGCCAGCTCCTTTACCGCTGATTCAGGAGAAACACCTTGGGAAAGTACTTCTGAAACATCTGCTTCCACTCGCACAAAGGAAAAACCCCCTTCTTTCAGGAGCATTCCCCTGCGGGGAGAGGCTGAAGCCAGTACGAGCATTCTACCACTTCCTAGCTAGATAGTAACCACCCAATGCCCCTATAACCGTAGCAAAGGTGATATTCAGACGGAATCCAAATGAAAAGGTGATAAAAAAGAAGTCTAAATAGGTATGAGAAGGGAAATCGATGACGGCTGGGCGCAGAAAAGGTGCTAAGAAAGCTATTTTTTCGAACCCATAGCCTATTAATGTTCCAATGGCCGCCCCTGACAAAATAAGAAGTATGGTACGGCCTGCCCCCGAATTAGTTCGACCTGCCGGCATAGTTTGCCCCCTTTCACCCATAGAAATGTAGCCAGGGCACTGTTGCTCCTGGCTGATTTTTCGACACTTTTTAGTTTAGCATTTCGACTAATAATACGCAAGGGGACGGGCGGGCAAAAATATTAACTTAATATTAATAATTTACCATTAATGACCACGAGGAAGCATTCCTCTAAGTAACTCTGAGCCACTAATACCTGGTTCGGTCATTTCGTAAGGATTCAAAATAATATCCAGCTCCTCAGGGGTCAAAAGTCCTCTTTCAAGGACAATCTCTCTCACCGGGCGACCGGTCACGATGGCTTCCTTGGCGATCCGGGAGGCAACCTCGTATCCTACATGAGGATTGATTGCAGTGACTACACCCACACTGTTTTCAACCAGGTCACGGCAACGCTCCACATTGGCGGTTATCCCATCCACACAGCGCTCTTTAAAGACTTTGATAACATTTCGGAGTATATCCAGGGATTGGAGCAGATTGAAGACCACTACGGGCTCCATCACGTTGAGCTCCAGTTGTCCGGCACCACAGGCTAAAGCTATTGTAAAATCATTTCCTTGAACTTGGAAAGATACCTGATTGACCACCTCAGCCATAACGGGATTGACTTTTCCTGGCATAATGGAAGAACCCGGCTGCATGGCAGGAAGATTAATCTCTCCAAAACCTGTTCTAGGACCAGAAGCCATCAGCCGTAAGTCATTGGCAATCTTAGAGAGGTTGACCGCCAAGGTTTTAAGTGCACCGGATACCTCTAAAAATGCATCGGTGTTCTGTGTAGCATCCACTAGATTATCCGCTCGTAAAAGAGGCAATCCCGTAATCTTCTTCAGATTCTCGGAGACTCTCTCTATATAAACCGGATCAGCATTCAGCCCAGTACCCACGGCTGTTGCGCCCATATTGACAATGTGCAAGGACCTCGACGCTTCATCGATCCGGCGAATATCTCTCTTCAGCATTTGTGCATAGGCTGCAAATTCCTGTCCTAAGCGAATGGGAACCGCATCTTGAAGATGGGTTCTCCCCATCTTGATGACTCCGTCAAACTCCTTGGCCTTCTCTTGGAAAGCACCCTTTAACTCGTTTAAAGCATAAAGAAGATCATCGGCCACATTAAGGCAAGCAATACGGATGGCCGTAGGGAAAACATCATTGGTACTTTGAGCCATATTGACATGGACATTGGGATGAACCCGGGAATAGTCCCCTTTTTGTCCTCCCAAAATCTCTATAGCCCGATTAGCGATCACTTCATTGGCATTCATATTGATGGAAGTCCCTGCTCCCCCCTGAATGACATCCACCACAAAATGATCATTAAAGACACCTTCTGCAACTTCCATCGAAGCTTTGATTACGGACTCGCCGACCACACGGTTCAAAGAACCGATGTCCATATTGGCCTGGGCAGCTGCAGCCTTAACCAGACCTAAGGCGCGTATTAATTCATGGTGAGCCCGATATCCCGTAATAGGGAAGTTCTCAATAGCTCTTAACGTTTGAATTCCATAATAAACATCTTCCGGTACTTCCATAATTCCAAGCAGGTCTTTTTCCTTACGTAACATAATATCTCCTCTTTTACGGATTGATTTATGAGAAACATAATCATCATGATAAGGAAAAAGTAAGACACTGCTGCCTTACTTTTCGGGAATCTACATTTTATATTCTCATCTACAAAGTTTCCTATGCACAAATATCCATAAGATTGGGACAATTCTTCTTAAGAGCGGCGGGTTCCCACATTAAATGTCAGCACTTCCAAATTCACAGCTAAGTCCACATTTCTAAGTTCAACTTCCGGTGGGACATTGAGTACCACAGGGGCAAAGTTAAGAATGGCTTGAACCCCGGCACTAATAAGCTTATCAGCGATTTCCTGGGCATAGGGAGACGGTACGGAAATGATGCCAATCTGAGTCTTATTAGCTTTAGCTACTTCCTCGAGTCTATCCACCGGCAACACTTCTACGCCATTGACCGTGGTCCCGATTTTTTGGGGATCATTATCAAAAATACTAGTGATAATAAATCCACGCTCACGGAAGCCTTTGTATGTAGTCAGCGCTAAACCTAAGTTACCCATACCAACCAGACATACACTCCAATCCTGGCTTAAGCCAAGGATTTTCAAAATATGGCGGTGCAAGTCCTTAACATTATAACCCACACCACGAGTTCCGAATTCACCAAAGTATGCTAAATCCTTTCGAACTTGAGCTGGACTAACTCCAACTCCCTCTGCAATATCACCAGAAGATATCGTAACGATTCCTTTACGATCCACATCTGTTAAATGACGTGAATAGACTGAAAGACGTATAATCGTTGCCTCTGGGATTTTAAGTGTTTTCAAGCTAATCCCCCGTTTCAATTTCCTTAAATTTTAAATGATAATAATAATTAGCGTAAGTACATTATATCACTAGGCTTTAATGTTAACAAATGGATTTTATAAACTATTTAAAACAAAAAATATATTTATTTTTGAAGCATCTCTAAGGTATTAAGATACTCACCATAGAGGTTCAATGACATCATTTTTCGCAGGTCCACCGGTAAAGTTCTTTCGGCCTTAATCGATAATCTTGAAACCTCGTATAGATTAATTAAAGCACGAGGTGTCAAAACCATAAGGTTCTCAAACTCTGAAAGCCTGCTTTCCCGGTCAGTATAAGGTGTCTTCAAAAAGGTATTGACTCCCTCAAGAACCTTGGCCGTCTGAATTGCTCCTGTACCACGAATACGAAAAGCACGTTCAGGGCTGGTAACTGATTTAGGAATAGAAACAACTCCACCCTCTTTCAACAATTCTTGAATAGGAAGCACTTCCTCCTTAGAGTAGGCAAAACCTACTCCGACAATAAATGGATCTCTCGAGATAATTTGGGCATCCCAGCCTAATTGCTGCAATTCCTCCTTTTCCCTGAGAGCATTGCTTTCGGAGTTAAATACCCCCGTTTGACATGTCCAAAACTCTATTGTGTCCAAAGTTAGAAAAAACTCGTTCTGATCCACAGGACTCGGGGAAGGTATGTCTGGACCCCTGGGTTGTGTGACTAACTTAACATAAGTATACCCAAAAAACCAGGTCATCCATACAATGACAGCACAACCAATTAGTCCTATTCCCTTATTAATCCAGGGATTATATTTATACATACTATCATCCTCCATAATAGCTGTCAACTTCTCCGCTTCACAAAAGCACCCGATTCAATAACATTTAACAAAAACTTCATATTCTTTCGGACAACCTAAGCTAGTATCACTTTATGTACAAAAAGCGCTTATCATGCCTATTAAAGAGACCTGCACTCAAAAATCAAAAACCGTCGTGCTATATAGATTAGCAATTTATTAATATTTTATTAACAATTAATAATAATTAATAATAAAAGGAACCTTACGGTCCCTTTAAAAATCTATAGAATAATAATATTTCTATAGCACTAATGTTATAAGTTTGTAGCACAAAAATGAGGTTATAGCCGCTGTAGGAATCGTTACCACCCAGGCAATGAGCATTTGCTGGGCTACTCCCCAACGCACGGCTGATATACGCTTAGCACTCCCTACGCCCATGATTGAGCCGGAAACAACATGAGTAGTCGACACAGGTAAATGCAAACCCGGAAAGGCTGTAGCAGTCCAGATAACAATAGAGGATGTCAAGTCTGCAGCAAATCCGTTGATAGGCTCCAGCTTAAATATCTTTCCGCCCATGGTCCGAATAATCTTCCATCCCCCTGCAGCAGTACCTAAAGCCATCGCCAAAGCACAAGCAAATTTTACCCATAAAGCCGGATTAAGATTGGATGGATCTTGTAGACCTGACGCTATAAGGGCCATGGTAATAATACCCATGGACTTTTGAGCGTCATTGGAACCATGATTAAACGCCAGCAACCCGGCAGAAAGCACCTGCATCTTGCGAAACCCCTGGTTGACTTTAGAAGGTGCGACCTTACCGAAAATAAGATATAAAGTTTTCATAATAATAAAACCTAAAATAATACCAAAAATGGGGGAAATCAATAAGGCTGCAACTATCTTCATTATCCCTTGAACCTGCAGCACTCCGAAGCCTACTTTAGATACAGCGGCTCCAATCATTCCTCCGATAATAGCATGCGAGGAACTGCTGGGGATTCCAAAATACCAGGTGGCTAAGTTCCAAAATATCGCTCCTATGAGAGCTGCGATTACAATTTCCTGAGTAACAAATTCAGGATTTACAATATCTTTGGCAATGGTCTGAGCTACTCCTGTACTAACTAATGCTCCAACAAAATTGAGTATTGCCGCAATTATTATTGCCCTTTTTGGAGTGAGAGCACGAGTAGACACACTTGTCGCAATAGCGTTAGCCGTATCGTGGAAACCGTTAATGTAATCAAAAGCCAGCGCGAAAAATACGACAACAATGAGTAACGCACTGGAACTAATCATACTTCAATACAACTCCTTTGAGGAGGTCTGCGATTTCCTCACACTGATCCAGTGTATCCTCTAAGTGTTCAAGGATTTCTTTCCACTTAATGATCTCAATAGCGTCCTTCTCTTGCTCAAACAGCCGGGCCACTTCTTGGCGATATAAGCTGTCCCCTACTGATTCAAGACGATAAACTTCTTCTGTAGCCGCCAGAATTTCGCTCTTTTTAAAGTGAATACTGTTCAAACAGCAAAAAGCGGTCTTCAGCTGTTCTGTGGCTTTAACAATAGTACGAACAATTTCCTGGGCTCCGATGGAGGGCTTTTTCGTATGGTAAAGAACCATGCGCTCTACTGCGCCTTGACTTAAGTCCACGATATCGTCAAGGTTTTGGGCTAAGGTATAGATATCTTCACGATCCAATGGGGTGATAAGGGTCGAATTCAAACGGTCCACAATCTCTGTGGTAATCTTGTCCGCTCGATGCTCAAGATCATGCATCATTTCAGCCTCTGCATCAGAGACAGAATTCTGACAAATCAGCCCTTCAAGCTTTTTTGTCGTGATGCAGGCTACTTCTGCACTTTCCCTGAACAAGGCGTAAAATTTGTCTTCTTTTGAAGATAAGCCAAACATGTTCTTTCCTCCAGTCGTTTTGCATGGAATTCCTGTAGTATTGTAGCAAATTTTTTAACCGCCATTGTTAAGTTTCTGTTAAATTTTTTACATAATCGTAATAAAACTTGACTATTACTTGTATAAGTTCTTTCTATACTTTGTGCAAAACATCCAGTAAAGCCTGCCTTGCTTCCGCAATCATATAGAGGGATCCCGTGACACATAACATATCCTCTTTATCCAGTCGCTGGAAAGCTTCTTCGACTGCTAGACGAGGCTCTTCAATGGTCAGGACAGGCTTCCCTCTTTCTTTGACTAACTCATGGAGATACTCCCAATTTCCGGATCTCGGAGAATTGGGCTTGGTAATGATTACCTCATCTGCCAAAGGGACGAGGATATCCACAACTTTTTCCCGCTCCTTATCTCCCAGCATCCCAAGGCAAAGAACTAAGCGCCGGCGCTGAAAAACTTCCAATGCCTTTGCCAAAGCATTAGCTCCATCCACATTGTGTGCTCCATCAATAAGTACCTTCGGCTTCAGGGAAAGCAACTCCAAGCGACCAGGCCAAACTGCTGTACGAAGTCCCTCATAAATATTTCTTCGCTCTAGGTTCATTCCACATTCGAACTTCAAAAGCTCACAGACTGTAACAGCAGTAGCAGCATTGACCACTTGATGCTCTCCGACAAGACGTAAACGCAGTTTCTTATAAGCTCCTCGGAGCCCAATCAAATCAAATTCTTGCTCCAATTCCCCGCTCCAGCGGATCTCCCAACGTACATCATCGCCCACCACCCATAAGGGAGAGTTTACCTCTTGTGCCTTCTCACGAATGACTTTCAAAGCCTCAGAACGATTAGCCGCCGTTACGGTAATAGCACCCGCTTTGATAATTCCGGCCTTCACACGGGCAATTTCCTCATAGGTTTCACCCAGATAATCCATATGGTCCATACCCACATTGGTTATCACAGAAATCAGGGGCTTGACCACATTCGTAGAATCAATGGCGCCACCTAAACCGACCTCTAAGAGAACTAAGTCCACTTTTTGGTCTGCAAAATACATCAATGCCATAGCCGTATTCACTTCAAACTCCGTAGGATGTTCCACACCCTTTTGCACAAGTTCTTCCAGATGAGGGCGAAGAGTCTGAACCAGGCGGGTGACTTCACCTTTAGGAATCATCTCACCATTAATAGTTATCCGTTCTCTATAATCATGAAGATGAGGAGATGTAAACACCCCGACCCGATATCCGGCATCTTCGAGGATCTCAGCTATCATCATGGTGGTAGATCCTTTTCCATTGGTACCTCCGATATGAACGACCTTGAGGCGTTCTTCCGGATTACCCACACGTTTCAGCAGCTCCTCAATCCGGCCCAATCCAAAGTTCATACCAAATTTCGTGAGGTTAACCAGATAATCCTTAGCTTCCTGGTATTCAAGATCTAAGGGGGACACCTCTTTCTGGTCTCCCTTTAATTCATATTCAGTTATCTCGGTCATCTCCTTATTCCCCACTTCTATGTCCTCCTTTGAATCTTTCTATTGCTGATATGTCCTTCTCCATTCATCTTAAACACAGGGGTACATGGTTATTATGCACATCTCTGCTATGCGGTAATTCCCTATAAAGGATGGTTTTCCTGCAATTTTTGCAGAAGATTTTCAAGAGTTGGCGGTGGCTTTGTAAGAGGTTGTCTCCAGGATTCTGCTTTCAGCGTTCACTCTATAAGCTGCGCGGAGGAATCTAATCGCTCAAGTCCTCCGCTCCGTCGGGTGCCCGCCCAAATCGCTCCTGCTCAATGGGCGGTTGGAAACTTGAGCGTTAGAACAGCTGCGCGCAGCTTACTGAGTGACCGGTGCAAAGTAAAATCCTGGAGACCCTTTGATTACTGAACGTCCAAGCAAGCATCCATGAAAAAGGCATGCCAACCTCACTAGAAGCCAGCATGCCTTCACTTTCATCTCACTATTCGCCCCGCTTAAAGCTCCTCAAAGGAACACCAACCGAGCCTTACGCCTCTTTCAACTCCACCAGGCGAACCCTCAATGCAGCGATCCGCCCATTGATCCCTTCCAGCTTCTCCCGCTCCTTAGCAACGACTTGCTCCGGCGCTTTCGCTACAAAGCCCTGGTTGTTGAGCTTTCCTTCCAAACGACTTTGCTCTTGCTGGGCCTGGGCAATTTCCTTTTCAACCCGGGCGATTTCTTTGTCCAGATCCAATAGTCCGCGCAAGGGAAGATAAACTTCTACTCCCTCAAGAACAGCACTGGCAGCCTGAGCAGGCTTGACTTCCAGACTTGGGACTACATCCACAGTAGAACCACCTGCTAACAGCCGAATACTTTCCCGGCCTAATTCCAGAACCTCAAAAGCAGCCTTCTCAGGTGCGACCAAGATGATTTCGGCTTTTTTACCCGGCTGAACACTCATCTCCGCCCGGATATTCCGAACCGCTTTGATCACATCCATAATTTGGTTCATCTGTTTCTCAATGTCATCCTCCCGATAGCCTTCTACCTTTGGCCAGGACTGGATCATAATGCTCTCCCCTGAGGTAGGAAGATTGTGCCAGATTTCCTCCGTGACGAAGGGCATATAGGGATGGAGCAGTCTCATGGTACCTTCCAGAACTTCCAGAAGTATGGATTGAACCGTATGACGGGCTTCTGGGTGCTCCTTATCATAGAGGCGGCCTTTAGCCAGTTCAATATACCAATCACAGAACTCATTCCAAATAAACTCATAGAGAAGACGGGCTGCTTCACCCAGATCAAACTGTTCTAAGGCATCCGTTACTTGACCTACAGTCTTTTCATAACGGGAAAGAATCCAGCGGTCCTCAAGTTTCAGCTGGCCACGGGGGCTTTCCTCATAATCCTGAAGATTAAGAAGAACAAAACGAGAAGCATTCCAAATCTTATTAGCAAAGTTCCGGGTCGCCTCCAAGCGTTCCGGATGAAAACGCAAATCATTGCCCGGAGTGTTGCCTGTAATCAGCATGAAACGCAGGGTATCCGCACCGTATTGGTCAATGACCTCCAGAGGGTCCACCCCATTGCCTAAGGATTTGCTCATCTTCCTGCCTTGAGCATCTAGAACCAGGCCATGAATCATGACTTTTTGGAAAGGCACATCCTTCATAAATTCCAGACCCATGAAGACCATACGGGCAACCCAGAAAAAGATGATGTCCCGTCCGGTTACGAGAACGGAAGTGGGATAGAACTGCTTAAGCTCGGGAGTTTTCTCTGGCCACCCCATGGTTGAGAAAGGCCATAACCCTGAAGAGAACCAAGTATCCAAAACATCGGGATCCTGAACAATATGCTTGGATCCGCATTGCGGACAGGTCTCTGGATCTTCTTTAGCACAAATCTCCGCCCCGCAATCTTCACAGTACCAGACAGGAATCCGATGCCCCCACCAAAGCTGACGAGATATACACCAATCCCGGATATTTTCCAGCCAACCCAGATAGATTTTGGCAAAACGCTCGGGCACAAATTCCATGATCCCTTCCCGTACCGCTTCCATAGCCGGTTTGGCCAAGGGTTCCATCTTAACAAACCATTGTTTGCTGACCATGGGCTCCACCACCGTGGAGCAGCGATAGCATTCCCCTACGGCATGCTGATGGCTGTCTACCTTGACCAGCACACCCTGTGCCTCAAGATCCTTGACAATCTCTTTCCGGGCAGCATAGCGTTCCATTCCTTTATATTTGCCGGCCTGTTCATTCATCTTGGCTTCCCGATCCATGACGGCGATGGAAGGAAGCTGATGACGCAAGCCCATTTCAAAGTCGTTAGGGTCATGGGCCGGCGTGATCTTTACCGCACCCGTCCCAAATTCCCGATCCACATAGTCATCGGCAATAATGGGGATTTCCCGGTTAGCCAAAGGCAGGATGATGGTTTTGCCCAGGAGATGCCGATATCTCTCATCCTCCGGATGAACTGCCACCGCAGTATCTCCCAGCATGGTTTCCGGACGTGTGGTGGCTACGACTAAATACTCGTCACTGTCTTTAATAGGATAGCGAAGGTGCCAAAGATGTCCTTCTCGATCCACATGCTCCACTTCAATATCAGAAATAGTGGTATGGCAATGAGGACACCAGTTGACGATATAATTCCCCCGGTATATCAAGCCCTTATGATAAAGATCCACGAAGACTTCACGTACAGCCTTAGAGCATCCTTCATCCATAGTAAACCGCTCCCGCGACCAATCACAGGAGGCACCCAGCCGGCGAAGCTGCTGAGTAATTCGTCCTCCATATTCTTTCTTCCAGTCCCACACCCTATCCAGGAATTTTTCACGGCCAAGGGCATGCCGGTTGGTCCCTTCCTTGGCCAGCTGTTCTTCCACCTTTGCCTGAGTGGCAATACCCGCATGGTCCGTACCAGGAAGCCATAAGGTATCGTAGCCCTGCATTCGTTTGAAACGGGTAAGGATATCCTGAATAGTACTATCGATGGCATGTCCAAGATGAAGGGCCCCAGTTACATTCGGCGGGGGCATGACGATACTAAAAGGCTTCTTCGTATTATCCACGTCCGCGTGGAAATACCCTTTCTCCTCCCAATAGGGATACCATTTTCCCTCAACCCGACTTGGATCATATACCTTTTCCATTTTGAAATCCTCCGACATGTGTAAGCGCTCCTTTCAAATATACAGACTCCCGAAGACACTGCCGCCCCACCGGTTGCCACGGTTGAAGACAGACTATCCCACTTATTCCTTAGCAGCATTCATAGCCATACAACCAAAAAAGCCCTTCATCCCATAAAGGACGAAAGACTCGCGGTACCACCTTTTTTCAAGAAGCCCTGCCTTCCAAGCAAAGTTCTTGCACTTTAATGCTATAACGGGCAAACCGTCAAGGACTACTCTGTTCATCCTTGCCCCTCCTGTACGACCCAAGTCTCCAAGCGGAAAAGACTCTCAGCAAGTGTCTTTCTCTCTGAACCGTTGGTTAACTTTTCCTCACACTCTTAGGGTTTCATTACACTCAATTATAATATAATTTATTATATCCATCAGAAGCACTCATGTCAAAGAAAACCCCAAAAGTACGGCGTTCGCGCTTGTCTCACAGCTAAGATTATACATCTTAAAACTCTCCGGATGCACTCTGCATTACGAATCTAGATACCTATGTGCTAAAAGTCATTAACTATTAACAAAACCAGTACTCCACAATTACAAAAACCTATGATACAATAGAGACGATTAAATTTTCCAATAATTCCAATCCACTTTTTCCCTTTCTCTTTTCTATAACCTCGCTGTATACTAATAGTGAAAGAATCCTACATCTTCTCAATTCCTTTCATATCATTTTTGGCAGTACCTTCGGCACTTGTATTTTATTGTAATAATTCCTGAATTTTTCGTGGCAAAATTCATGTAAAGGAGGCATTAAATGAACAGTTTTTTAGACAGAATAAGCGAGTTCTTCTTTAAGCATTCCAGCATAGTACGCTGGTGGTTTAACTTATCCGTATCGGCAAAGCTCAGCCTGGCCTTCGGCATTAATGCTTTGATTACTCTTTTAGCCGGCGGGGTTGTGTACTTTATGGTTAAGACAGGGGCCAACCTGGAGCAAAACATCACTATATATCTAGTTCTACTTGTTATAGCAGGACTTATAATCTTTGTTTACGGACTTTACATATCTTACTTAATAGCAACTCCACTACGCCACGGTGTACAATTCGCTGAAAAAATGGCTCAAGGAGACCTTACTGCAACCCTATACAGCATGGGACAGGAAGATGAACTGGGGGCCCTCTGTAAATCTCTGAATCAAATGGCTGAGAATTTTCGTTCCTTGGTCGGAGACATCACCCATAGCGCCGACGTTTTTGCCGAATCTTCTCAGGTTCTGTCCACTCAATCGGGAGGGACCAGTGAATCAGCTCAACTAGTTTCATCCTCCATCCATCAAGTGGCATCCGGATCTCAGACACAAGCCAATAGCGTCCAAAATATCATGAGCTCCATCCAATCCATGGCCCATGGCATTCGTCAGATTGAAGAGCATATTAATCTTGCGGATCAATCTTCAAGACAGTCTTTACAGCTTGCTCAGGACGGAGATACCGCCATGACCATGGTCAATCTTCAGATGGGACATATTCACGACTCTGTGGATAACACAGGACAGATCATCACCGCCCTTGGTGAAAAATCCACCGTCATAGGCTCCATCGTGGAAACTATCAAAGCCATATCGGATCAAACCAACCTTTTAGCACTGAATGCAGCCATCGAGGCTGCACGGGCCGGAGAACACGGTCGGGGCTTCAGTGTTGTCGCTGAAGAGGTTCGGAAGCTAGCTGAACAATCCACCCTATCCAGTGCCCAAATCGAAACCATCATTTTCGATATCAAGACCAGCCTTGACGAAGCTATCACCAGTATGAATTCGGAAAAAGAAGTGGTTCAAAGCGGAGCCAATGCCATTCAAAATGCACAACAGGCCTTCACACGGATTAAGGAAAGCACTCAAATCCTGAGTGAGCAGATCCAAGAGATTTCTGCCCTATCCAGTGGCATAACTCAAAGTTCAGATATCATCGCCCATGAGGTAACCCAAGTTGCCGCTATCTGTCAAGAGACCACCGCTCAGACAGAGGAAGTAGCCAGCAGCAGCTCTGAGCAAATGCTAGCCATGCAAGAGATCAACGCTTCTGCTCAAGAACTTTCAAAGACGGCTCAAGAGCTCCAACATGCAGCTCGCAAATTCATCCTAAATTAACACCAAAGACTAACTGAGACAAGGGATTCCTTGTCTCAGTTTTTTATTTTGCTCACCACGCTCTTGGAACTCCGGTTATCTCTGCTGTCCAATCATCCAACGCCACCAGATCATTAGGCCCAAGATCATGTATGGACTTCTTACCCAGAGCCCTGACTCCCTCTTCCATCTCAAGCATAAACGACTGAATAACATTCACTACACTTTGAGCAGCTAAATCCACATTCAATTGTTCCTTATATTTGGAGTTATAATAAACAAGCTGTGTCAAAGGCTCCCAAGGCATAACTTTGCCGATTTGTCTATGCACCAACGCAAACAATGGGACTGTGCCCAGGTTGACAGCATCTGCACCTAAAGCAATCGCCTTCAAGCATTTACCCGGAGTATCATATCCTCCTGATGCAATCAGGCTGACCTCCCCCCTTACCCCCTGCTCCATAAGATAGCGTTGAGCCCGTACAAGATTGTAAATACTGGGCATACCAAAATCGTCGGTGATCGTAGGAGAAGACGCCGCAGTCCCACCTTGCGCCCCACCGATACAAATCACATCAAAGCCGGCCTCAATAGCTACAGCCAGATCCGCCTCCAATCTTCCTCCACCCATAATTTTGATTCCGATGGGTTTACCACCGACCTCATTGCGCAGTTCCTGAACATAGCGCGGCCAATCCGACGGAGAGCTAATCCCCGGCAGATTGGCATATCCCTTTAGGGAAGCAACCGGTGATACTTTCATGAGCTTCTGAGCTTTTCCCTTGATTTCCTGGGGAGACAGGGTATGAGCTCCGAGTCGTGAACCTTGACCCATTTGCACCTCAATCATATCTGCTTCAGCTATCCCCTGGGGATTTCTGCCGTAGTCATAGCGGCTTATCTGCCAAATGAATTTACCCGCAGCCTTTCTTTCCTCAACAAGAAAGGGACCTTCTCCGGAATTGGTGGCTGTGCCACACTCATTAGCCGCTTTAGCCAAAGCAACTTTTGCCTCTTCACTTAAGGCGACACCATAGCCCATTCCCCCAATTAACAAAGGAATGGACAAATGCATAGGTTTTTCCGCCCTGGGTCCCAGGGTAACCGCCGAATCAATGGGAACATCGCTTTCCACAGGCAGTCTGACCAATTGAGCCGGTATAAACATTAGGTTATCAAAATTATTATAGGGTTTAGGACTTCCCAGAGGACGGCCGATCAATTTTCCTTCCTCCGCTCTAAGAGCGATTTCAAGGATATTTTGGACTGATGTCCTCCGCACAGCGCTCCAGAGTTCCATAAGATTCTCAGAATATTTGTCCTCCATCAAACGCCTAACGATGAGGTCAAAAATTCTCTGCACCCCAGTTCGAAAAAAACGCTTTCCTAAGAAGAAAAAAATAAATCCTAAAAGCAGCCAACCTAAAAAGCTGACCGCTAGCCCAAGGGTAAAAAAGAAAAGGGTATTTTCCACAAGACCATTCCTCTACTCATGCCGGTACTCCATCTCAAAGACTATCCTTACCGCACAGTTTCTAATAATCTATAGTTTATTACCCTTGTCAGATTCTATACTAAAGAACCTCTTCTTCCCACCATGCTTTACGGCAACTGGAAGAAGATTTATTTTTTTCTCCCCGCAGCCAATCTTCCCACTCATCCTCATCTGAACCGGCTTCCCTGTCAAAGCTTAATCCTAGCTGTTTGGGAAGTTTGCCTTTCCTACTCCGCTCTTGCTCCTCTTCCCACAAATCCATATCCGGTTTTTGCTTTTCTCCCCATCGACTCTCTTTCCTGGCTCTATTCCCCTTGACAATCGGTTCCTCATAAGACGCCTCCCAATCTTCCCCAAGCAAATCATCCCAATCATTTCCATGGTCATCCTCATCTCTATAAGTCCGGGAATAATCATAAGAGCCTCTGTAAATCTCACCGCTGCTATAAGCTCCTCTGCTGCTGTAACTATTACCCCATGAAGATACATTCGGGTTCCTCCAACCGGCCGGGCGAGAGGACTTACCTCCACTGCCCGCTCCGAAAGCACCCGAAAGAATACCGATCAACCCTCCTTCAGCCAATACCTGAATAACTCCCCAGGCCCTTAACTCCAAAAAAAGGGCCACCAAAATCACGCAAAACAAGACATACCCTAAACCAGAAACTCCGCCAAGGACCCATTGTCCACTTTCTCTTCCCGTCACATATCCTGCAGCGATACAGCTTGCTACCAATCCAATGTCCACCAAAGTCCCTGTGGATAATCCACCGACCTCCAGGGCTGTCCAAATCAACCCCGCAAATAAAGTTATAACGGTCACACCCAGAGCGGCACTAATTCCTTTGAGAATCGAATTGCCCATGAGCCTTTCGCTCCCTTCTCTTCGTTTACATCATATCTATGATGGACCTGTCCTCTTTATACCTGAATACACCATCCAGAGAAATTATTGGTGTTTTTTGTCATCAACTTTTTCTCCCATCCAATCCTCCTTAAGAATATAGTGATTAACAGAAAGGGGGAATCTCCATGGACTATACCCGTTATGTTGTACAACCTGGGGACAGTATCTATAAAATCGCTAATGCCTATAAAATCGAAATGTCCGATATCATCAATCTCAACCATCTTAAACATCCTGATCGCATCTATCCCGGTCAAGTCCTTCTACTCCCCACTTATGAGTTTAAGGATACAGTGCCTGGAGAAATATCTGAGCCCAACTTTACTTATGCTATGTGGTTATTCGATATCTATGCCGGAAAAGATTCTGAACTCTCGGCAGTTACGACTTACCTATATCAAGCTGCCATCCTGGATCGGCCCGAGTTTGATGAGCTCCTACGCCCCATTGCCTATGACGAACTCCGCCACCTTGAGCAGTTGGCTTGGTGCATTCGCTTTTTAGGGGTGGATCCCCGTTATGGATCCTTCAGCAAAGGACGTTGGTTTGACTGGCGTTCCCGTTATCTTAATTACTCCACAGAGCTTTGTGATATTCTAGACTATAACATGAAGGACGAAGCTGCTGCCGTAAAGCATTACACAGATTTGGCACGAAAAATCCCCCTGCCTGAAATCCAAACTATCCTCCTTCAATTAGCTGCGGACGAAGAACGCCACTATCAGTGTTTAGCCCAAGCAAAAATGCAGTTCTGCGGGTGTGAGTCTTCACAAACCCTTCCCTTCAATGAAGGGGGAAGCGGAGAAGCGTTATGATAAAGAGTAAATAAAACCCGCCTCCCATCATAAGATGGAGAGGACAAAGCGTACCCCGCCGACGCAAGGTGGTGTAGATAAACAATCCAGAACCAAGGGCCAGGATGGCGCTCCATAAAGCTAAAGGCTCCAGCTGCCAGGTTGTTAAGGCAATACCTAAGGCTGGAATAGTGGAGCTTTGAAAAACCATGGCTCCGGTGATATTTCCTAAGGCCAAAGTATCTTTTCCTCTCTTTAACCAGATGACACTATTAAATTTCTCAGGCAGCTCAGTAGCGACAGGAGTAATGATTAAGGATAGCACAAGGGCAGGAATTCCCGTAGCTTGAGCAACCGATTGAACCGCATCCACAAAAGCATGAGCCCCTGCCACCATCCCTGAAAGGGCAAACATCAGTTGGGTTAAAATAATGACCAGGGAAGGGTTCGTCTTGCGTTGGGCAAAGTAAAGAGGTGCCAAATGGCCGTGGTCTTCAGTTCCGAGACTGTTGCGCACAGTTTTTATGACATAGCTGATATAAAGCAGAAGTAAAAGGGCGGCTACAGCAAGCTTCAGCTCTCTGGCGGGCAAGAAAGAGGCGAATATAGCCAAACTATAGACCAAAAGAAAAAAAGAAAGATCCCGTTTAATAACCGCTGTATTAATGAACAAGGGCTTGTTATTACGTCGAAAAATAAGAACCGCTGCACCTGAAATGAAAAAAGCCAGGGTGATCAACATGAAAGGAGCACCTAAAATGGCTCCGATACCCACTTCAGCAGCATCTCCTCCTCCCATTCCCAAAAAAGCGATGATGGGAACCATAGTCTCCGGCAAAGCAGTCCCTACAGCAGCCAGCACACTCCCTACCGCCCCTGCCCCGAGATGGAGACGTTTTCCCAACCACTCCACACCATTGGTAAACACTTCGGCCGACATTAAGATAATCCCCAGACCGATTAATAACATCACTAAATCACTCAAAAGGCTTCCGCTCCTTACATACGCTTTTGGGATTACCGTGGAGGGTAATCGATCCCAATAATGTATATTCGGAGAGAAGCCTTCTCATTATCAATAACACTCATATACTATAAAACATTTTTAGATATCTTGTTGCCGGTCTTCTGCCTCGTCATACTCTTCTGTTCCATCATCCATAGAGAGAATCTCTTCGACTGCTTCATGAAGCTCAGGAACTCCCAGGCCTGTCTCAGCAGAGTAGGTAATGATCATATGCCAATCAGGAATATGCAACGCTTTAGCAATTTGACTCAGGTGCTTTCCCCATTGTCCTTTGGAGATTTTGTCCGCTTTGGTGGCCACCACGAGCACCGGAATACCCCGATTCCGTAAAAATGCATGCATCTCCTGATCTTCAACACTGGGGACGTGACGAATATCCACCACTTGAATTACGGCTCTCAGATTCTCCCGTCGGGAGAAGTACTCTTCCATCATCTTGCCCCAATTCGCTTTGATTTCTTTGGAGACTTTGGCATATCCGTACCCCGGTAAATCCACAAAGGACCACTCATCATTGATGCGGTAAAAATTAAGCATTTGGGTCTTGCCCGGAGTGTTCCCCGTACGAGCGAGATTCCTCCGGTTGATAAATTTATTAATCAATGAAGACTTGCCCACATTAGAGCGACCTGCTAAAGCAATCTCAGGTCCGGTCAACTCCGGGTACCCTTTAATATCCACTGCAGAAGTAACAAATTCCGCCTTGCGAATAGTAATCACACACATACTCCTTCCGGGACCAAGGGGTCAGGTCAAAAGGTCCCGCTTTATATTCACACACAACAGCAGTCAGGGAAATGAGACAAGGGCTCACTCCCTTGTCCCACCCTTTTTGCCTTATAATTTTTATCAATTTTTCTTTGTGACCTTAGATAAAACAAGGCCTCAATCTCTCCCCATGCTCCACACTAGGAGATAGGGCGGTCCTCAGGAGTAGGGTCGGGAGGAATATCTCCCTGCCCAAACATCGGGAAGCGATTCATGGAGCTTAAGTATTCTTCAGATTCCGCTACCGGGAGAAGGGCGATCTTGATAACATCCTCCATCCGACTGACAAAATGGAATTCCAGCTCCTTGCGCACATTTTCCGGGACTTCTTCTAAGTCCTTGCTATTTTGCTCAGGCAAGATAACCTGTTTGATTCCTGCCCGGTGAGCGGCAAGAACTTTTTCCTTCACTCCACCGATAGGGAGAACATTGCCCCTCAGGGTGATTTCACCGGTCATGGCTAAATCGGAAGGCACTGCTCGTTTGGCTAAAGCTGAAGCCATAGCCGTAGCCATTGTAATTCCTGCGGATGGACCATCCTTAGGAATCGCTCCTTCAGGAACGTGAATATGAAGATCGGTCTTTTCATAGAAATCATCCGGAATACCCAGCTCGCGGGAATGGGAGCGGACAAAGGTCCGGCCTGCATAAGCCGATTCCTTCATCACATCCCCTAGCTTACCGGTTAAGGTCAGCTGACCTTTTCCGGGCAGAGGAATCACCTCGATGGTTAAAACATCTCCGCCCACTTCCGTATAGGCCAGCCCTGTGGCTGCGCCAATTTCCGGTTTAAGCCTGGCTTTTTCGAACTGATAACGGGATGCTCCCAGAAGCTCTTCCAGTATCTCCTCCGTCAGTTCCACCGCCTTCCATTCCTTTTTCACGACCCGGGTCGCTACTTTACGGCACAGGTTGGCGATTTGACGCTCAAGGTTACGCACTCCCGATTCCCGCGTATAGCCTTGAACAATCTTTAAGATAACCCTGTCACCAAGCTCAAGTTGGCTAGCTTTTAAGCCGTGGGCTTTCATCTGCTTAGGTACAAGATATCGTTTGGCGATGTTGACCTTCTCATCCTCTGTATAACCACTTAAGGAGATAACCTCCATCCGGTCCAAAAGGGGCCTGGGAATAGTGTATAAAGAATTGGCCGTCATGATAAACAAAGTATGAGATAAATCATAAGGTAAATCCAAATAATGATCGGAGAAACTGAAATTCTGCTCAGGGTCTAGAACCTCCAGCAATGCCGCCGCCGGATCGCCCCGGAAATCCGAAGCCATCTTATCGATTTCGTCCAGCAGAAAGACTGGATTGGCAGTCCCCGCCGTTCTCATTCCCTGAATAATCCGTCCGGGAAGAGCACCAATATAAGTCCGTCTGTGTCCACGAATCTCTGCTTCATCCCGGACACCGCCCAAAGACATACGCACAAATTTCCGATCCAAAGCACGGGCTACGGATTTAGCCAGGGAAGTTTTCCCTACTCCCGGCGGTCCCACAAAACAAATAATTGGGCTTTTCATCTTGGGCGTCAGCTTGCGAATGGCTAAGAACTCGAGAATCCGCTCCTTGATCTTTTCCAGACCATAATGGTCCTCATTCAGTATTTTTTCCGCCCGCTTAATATCTGTTTTATCCTTGCTCATGTTCGTCCAGGGAAGAGCCAGAATCCAATCCAAATAGGTACGTACTACTGTCCCTTCCGAGGAAGCCTGGGGCATTTTTTCCAGTCGATCGATTTCCTTTAAAGCCCGCTCTTCCACTTCTTCCGGAAGCTTGGCCTGAGCGACCTTTTCCCGGTATTCCTCGACTTCGGCCTGCTTTTCATCCTTATCTCCCAATTCCTTCTGAATAGCCTTCATCTGCTCCCGGAGATAGTATTCCTTCTGAGTTTTTTCCATCTGCTTGCGCACCCGCAGACCAATGCGGCGCTCCAGTTCCAGAATCTCATTTTCCCGCATGATGATTTCTGCCAATCGCTCCAGCCGTTCAGCAACCTCCAGAGATTCCAGGATAGCCTGCTTATCTCCCAGCTTAAGATTCAGATGGCTTGCCACAATATCCGCCAAACGCCCAGGATCATTGACCCCCAGAACCGTTCCCAGAGTTTCCTGGGGAACTTTTTTACTGAGCTTGGCATACTCTTCAAACTGGTGTATCACCCCATGGGTCAGAGCATCGATTTCCGGGGTGATCTCTTGGACCCCCTCTTCCGCTTCTTCGACCCGAACTTTAAAATAAGGTTCATCCGTTATGAACTCAAGAATTTTTCCCCGGTTCTTTCCTTCCACGAGGATACGCATGGTTCCCCCAGGCAGCTTCAAAAGCTGCTTAATCTCAGCTAAAGTACCGATGGTATGGATGTCGTCAGGATTAGGAGAATCAATCTCAGTCTCTTTCTGAGCAGACAACAAAATGAGCCGCTCATCCATCATGGCTTGTTCAATGGCTGCCATAGACCGCTCCCGCCCCACATCTAAATGAATGACCATATATGGAAAGACTAAAATCCCCCTCAAGGGGAGCAATGGTAATTCTCTCTCTTTGCTCATATAATTTCCTCCCTAAAGAAAACCCTGCTTTTATTATTTTACCCGATGATACGTTTAGGCAAAGCTTCATTCATTCTGGTAGTGCGAAAAAAGCACACTATCGTTAGTGTGCCATTCTCCCTTAGATATATTCTAGCATGAGTGCCCTTGGTCAGGCAAATTAACAGAGTTGGAAGGGGTTTTAGGATTAATATCCAGACGAGATAAAATCTCATCGATCGCTGCATGCTTCTCTGGTTTTTCGTTGCCTTGCTCAACTAAAAGAGCACCTGCCAACACTTCATTAAGGGCCTCCACAGGAATCACTTCAAACCCTTCGGCATAATTCTTGAAGCGCTCCTGCCAATTCTCCTTCGGAATAAATACTCTGCGGCATCCCGCCTGATGGGCCGCTTCAATCTTAGCCGCGATTCCACCTACAGGCTTAACTCCCCCTCGAATGGATAATTCCCCTGTCATGGCTAAGTAATTATCCACCCTCTCTTTGCGAATAGCGGATACCACAGCTGTGGCAATGGCAATCCCTGCGGAAGGCCCATCAATAGGTACTCCCCCTGGGAAATTGACATGGATATCATAGTTATGGGGATGTATTCCTAATTGCCGCCGAATCACTGTAAGCACATTTTCCACAGAGCTTTTGGCCATACTTTTACGGCGTGTCTTCCTAAAGCTGCTTCCTTGTTCCTCTTCTTCAACGATTCCTGTAACCAAAAGCTCCCCGGTGCCAGGAGTTACGGGATGAGCTGTAACTTCCAGTTCGATAAGCATTCCCATATTAGGGCCATAAACAGCCAAACCATTGACCAATCCGATTTCCGCCACCAAGGGCGCTTTACGTTCCGGCCTGGGTGCATACTGACCTGAAGTAACAACCCACTCCACTGTCGCCGCATTGATCTCCAATTTCTTTTCTGTCTGGGCTACACCGGCTGCCAATTGAACGATATTTACTGCCTCCCGCCCATTGGTAGCATACTGCTTAGCTACGTTCAAAGCACTGGGAGTAATGGGTGTTTCCATTTTCGCCGCAGCACCTCGGGCAATTTGAGCGATTTCTTCGGGAAGCAAAGAACGAAAGAAAACTTCCATACACCGGGAACGTATAGCCGGGGGAATCTCCTCCGGACTCCGTGTGGTCGCTCCCACCATGCGAAAATCTGCCGGCAGCCCGTTTTGGAAAATATCATGAATATGAACCGGAATATTCGTGTCTTCTGAGCTATAATAGGCACTCTCCAGGATGACCTTTCGATCCTCAAGAACTTTAAGCAGTTTGTTGATTTGAATCGGATGCAGTTCCCCGATCTCATCGATAAAAAGAACACCGCCATGAGCCTTGGTCACAGCTCCCGCCTTTGGCTGGGGAATCCCGGCCATGCCCATGGCACCCGCTCCTTGATAAATAGGGTCATGAACCGAACCGATCAAAGGATCGGCGATTCCCCGCTCATCAAAACGAGCGGTGGCTCCATCGATTTCTATAAACTTTGCATCCTCTTTAAAAGGGGACATGGGGTTTTTCTTCGCTTCCTCAAGAACCAGGCGGGCAGCCGCCGTCTTTCCCACACCCGGAGGACCATAGATCAGAACATGTTGAGGATTGGGCCCGCATAGAGCTGCCCTGAGAGCCTTAATCCCCTCTATCTGACCCACAATCTCTTCAAAATGAGCCGGCCGGGTCTTTTCCGCCAAGGGGGTGGTAAGAGCAATTTTGCGCATCTTTTCTAACTTTTCCAGTTCCTTTTTGGACTCCCGCTCAATGGAGACCTTGTTCCCCTGCTGGGATTTAAGCAATCCCCAAAAATATAAGCCAATAATAACAGCAAAGATCAGCTGCACCATCATAACAATTCCAGTCAATCCAACCATACTTTCTATTCCCTCCTGAAGCAAATACTTTACCTTTGGTAGTATTGCCAGAGAATAGTTTTTGAAAACTTTTTAAAATACTATTTGACATTTATTTTTGAGCACTCTATAATAACAGTAAATTTATCCAGTAAATGCTAATGACAAGAAAGAGTACACCTTAGCCGGAATGTCCAAGAGAGTCAGCGTTGGTGGGAGCTGATACAGACTGTTTGGTGGAATGGGTCTTTGAAGCGCAAGCTGAACGACTTTTTATCTTGAATCTCAGGATAGAGATGTCCAGTAGGTAAGCCGGGGGTTTCCCGTTACAGAAACACGGGTATCGAGAGCATTGATAATTCTCTCCGCATCCGGTTAGAGGTATGGGACAACTTTTTTTACTCCAGTCGATTTCGCTGACCCATATAAATTAAGGTGGCAACACAGAAGTACTTTCTGTCCTTTTCATAGGACGGAAAGTTTTTTTATTACCTAAAACAAAGTGCTGCCCTCCTCTGGATGAATAACGGTAACTTGCATGTCCGTTATCTTTGCGGCCAGATGAAGACAATGTTTCTCCGTACTTGATAGAGGTACTTGTGGACACACAAGTACAAATTAAGGTGGCACCACAGAAGCTTTCTGTCCTTTGGGATAGAAGGCTTTTTTTGGTATAAAAATTCCCCTGCGGAGGTGATTGCCCATGGACATTCTCGAAAGAATTCTCAATGAGAAAAGAAAAAGGCTCCGGAATCTTGAAAAACAAACTCCCCTTTCAGAGCTTAAACGGCAATTAAAGGACAAAGTCCCTGCCATCTGTCCCGAAAAGCAAGGGCTTACCCCCAATTCCTTCCATGTCATTGCCGAAATCAAGCGCGCCTCCCCAAGCCAGGGGATTATACCTTGGCGTCTCTCCCTCGAAGAAACTCTTCAGGCTTATGAATCCGGTGGAGCCTCTCTTATCTCCATACTCACCGAGGAAAATTTCTTCTTTGGGGGACCTGAGGACTTTCAAAAAATCCGCTCCTTAACCTCCCTTCCGCTCCTGCGTAAAGATTTTATCTTCTCTGAATATCAGGTTATCGAAAGCAGTGTCATGGGAGCGGATATAATTCTTCTCATTGCCGGGATTCTGGACGCTGCCGCACTATCCAATCTCCTTCACCTGACCCACGAACTGGGATTGAGAGCCCTGGTAGAATGCCGTGATGAAGAGGATATTTCCCAGGCACTTAAAGCTGGAGCGAAGATCATCGGCATCAACAACCGGGACCTGCGAACTTTCCGGATAAATCTTGAACGCACCCAAACCCTTAGCCCCCTGATTCCACCTAATTGCATCCTGGTTAGCGAAAGTGGAATTCATACTCCCGAAGATGCTGCATTCGTCTCCAAGTATGGCGCTCAGGCAGTCCTCGTAGGCGAATCCTGCCTCCTGTCCCCTGATCCTGCCCTGCATATCCGCTCCCTGCGTGAAGCAGGTCTGGGGGTGAGGACATGCCCAGGATAAAAATCTGTGGAATCCGTACTTTTGAAGAAGCCCGTTGGGCAGTTGAAGCCGGTGCAGATGCCCTGGGATTCATCTTCGTCCCCTACAGCAAACGTTATATCAAACCTGAGACCGCTCGGGAGATTATCCTTCGCTTACCCCCCTGGATAGGCAAAGTTGGAGTTTTCGCCCAGGAATCTCCCAAAAATGTCAGCCAAATTATCCGCGGGTGCCCCTTAGATACCCTTCAATTGCATGGGAATGAGGATCCTAGACTCTATCACCACCTGCCCGTAATAAAGATCAAAGCACTCTCTCTTCCCCCCGTACCTGATTCTGCCTCGGATGCGGATCCCACCTCCCAATCTTTTCTTGCCCAGTTCAGGGGGCTCCCCCCGGCCTCCCTCCATGGGATTCTCTTGGACTCGGCCCTCCAGGGGATGGCAGGTGGAACAGGGGCCCCCCTCCCCTGGCATACCCCAGAGTTCCAGGATCTTCTACGCAGAGTCAAGAACCTTGGTTATCCTCTGATTCTAGCCGGGGGGCTCAGCCCTGACAACGTCCTGGAGGCCATCCGTTTAACCCAGCCTTACGGGGTGGATGTCAGCTCCGGAGTAGAGCGAGATGGTCGCAAAAATCGTGAAAAAATCCAACACTTTATCTCACGAATAAGAAAGGAGCCACCACTATGACCCAGGCGATTCGTCAATCCCTAAACCTCCTATCCCTGAAGCAGGATCTCCCTGCAGAGTTAGCTTTTACCGTAGTCCAGGACCTTTTGGCCGGGAAACTAACCCCGGCTCAGATTGGGGGACTGCTCCTGGGGCTAAGTCTTAAAGGAGAAACCCCTGGAGAAATCGCGGCCTTTGCTCAAACCCTAAGGGATGCCGGCCTTAAGATAAAAGCTCCTGAAGGGACCCTGGATACCTGTGGAACCGGAGGAGACCGCAGCGGTACCTTTAATATCTCCACAACCACAGCTTTTGTCATCGCCGGGGCCGGAGTTCCGGTAGCCAAACACGGAAACCGCTTTGCCTCCGGCCGTTGCGGCAGTGCCGATGTGTTAGAGCAGCTAGGCATTTCTCTCAAAACCACCCCGGAATCCAGTGAACGCCATCTCCAGCACATCGGCATGACCTTCCTTTTTGCTCAGATTTATCATCCCGCTATGGCAAAAGTCGCCGCCGAACGCCGCGAACTCGGTGTCCGAACTATTTTTAATCTCTTGGGTCCCCTGCTCAATCCCGCCGGTGCCTCTTACCAATTGCTCGGGGTTTCCTCTCCCTCTCTACTCCCTAAAATGGCCAAAGCCCTCCAAATTCTCGGCATCAAACGGGCTGTCGTGGCTGTCGGTGAGGACGGTCTGGATGAAGTGACTCTGACAGGGGCTACTCAAGCCATACTCATTGATGGCGGGGAAATACGGCCCTTTATTATCCGGCCTGAAGAATATGGTCTCGACCTCTGTTCCCTTCGTGACCTTCAAGGGGGTTCACCCGCAGAAAACAGGGAGATTACCCTCCGCATTCTCCATGGGGAGAAAGGGCCCCAGCGGGATATTGTTTTGCTTAACGCCGGAACCGCTCTCTACGCCGCCAACAAAGTGACCGGCATCCAAGAAGGGATTGTCCTGGCTGCCGAGAGTCTGGATTCCGGGAAAGCCCTAAGCATACTGGAAAAACTCAGAGCATCTGCTTAGCTAAAGGGAGGGTTTAATCATGATTCTGAAGGACCAAGACTTTATACCTCAACCAAACCGTTTCGGCAGCTATGGGGGGGCTTATGTCCCCGAGACCCTCATCCCTGTTTTGGATGAACTGGAACAGGCTTATTATGAAGCCCGGGAAGATCCCGGCTTTCAGAAAGAGTTGGAAGAGCTCTTAGCCAACTATGTAGGGCGCCCTTCCCTCCTCTACTATGCCCAAGGGCTCAGTAAATCCCTGGGCGGGGCCAGGATTTATCTCAAACGGGAAGATCTTAATCATACCGGTGCTCATAAAATCAACAACACCATGGGGCAAATTCTCTTGGCCAAACGAATGGGAAAAACCCGAGTCATCGCAGAGACAGGGGCTGGTCAGCACGGTGTAGCCACTGCTACCGCCTGTGCCCTTATGGGCTTGAATTGTGCGATCTACATGGGGGAGGAGGATGTAGGACGACAGCATTTAAATGTCTTGCGCATGAAAATGTTGGGCAGCGAAGTCCACTCGGTCACTACAGGATCAAAAACCTTAAAGGACGCCATCAATGAAGCCTTAAGAGACTGGGTTGCTCACCCCCAGGGCACTTTCTACTGTTTTGGGACTGCCGCCGGTCCCCATCCCTATCCCACCATCGTCCGGGATCTTCAGCGGATTATCGGTGAAGAAACCCGCTCTCAATTCCTAAATCTCCAGGGACGCCTTCCTGATCTGCTCATCGCCTGTGTGGGCGGGGGGAGCAATGCCATCGGTTTTTTCCATCCCTTTTTGGTCGACAAAAGTGTCGGACTGGTTGGGGTTGAAGCCGGGGGAATAGGCCCGGGCATAGGAGAACATGCAGCCACCTTGTCTTTAGGCCGTCCCGGCATCCTTCACGGGGCTTATAGCTATCTTTTGCAAGATGAGGATGGTCAGATTCCCGACACCCACTCCATTTCAGCCGGTCTCGATTACCCTGGCGTCGGGCCTGAGCACAGCTACCTGAAAGACACTGGACGCGTCCACTATGTCAGTGTAACAGATGCCGAAACCCTGGAGGCCAGCCATCTCCTTGCCCGCACAGAGGGAATCCTGCCCGCCCTCGAAAGCGCCCACGCCCTTGCCTACGCCATTAAAATCGCCCCCACCCTTTCCCCCGAAAAACACATCATCGTCAATTTATCCGGTCGGGGGGACAAAGACATGGAAACTTTTGCTCAATACATTCACGATTAACTAAGGAGGGAATGCCGTGTCTGATCGCTTAGAAACATCCCTTGCCAGAGCTCGTCTTAAAACACCTATGAACCCTATGGGCATGGGATTAATCACTTATCTTATGGCCGGGGACCCTGATTCCGAAACAACCCTGCGCCGGTTAACCGGCCTGGGGGAGGTGGGGGTCGATATCCTTGAACTGGGCGTTCCTTTCAGTGACCCCATCGCCGATGGCTCTGTAATTCAATCTGCCGGCTTACGAGCCCTTCAGCAGGGGATAAATCTTAAAAAGGTCCTAAACCTCGTGGCCCGGTTCCGCAAAGAAAATCAGGACACTCCCCTGCTTTTAATGAGCTACCTCAATCCCCTGCTCCATTACGGCTATGACCGTTTCCTCAATGACGCTTTCACAGCCGGGGTCGATGGTTTGATACTGCCCGATCTGCCTTGGCGGGAAAGCACACCTTTCCGGCAAAGAGCCTATGAACTTCTGCAAGACCGATTGGCCTTTATCCCTATGATTGCCCAGACCAGCCGGCCCAACCACATTCATGACCTTGCCCAGGAACAAAAGGGCTTTGTCTACGTCCTATCCCGTAACGGGATAACCGGAGGGGATGCGGAAATTCCATTGCAGACCCTGCAATTCATTCACTCTCTCCAGACCGTTCTTTCCACCCCGTGCTATGTGGGATTCGGAATCCAATCTTCAGCCCAAGTGCATAAATTGAGCCAAGCCTGCCAAGGAGTCATTGTAGGCAGTGCTCTGGTCAAAAAGTTTGCTGAACTTGATTCCCGCCCTCTCCCTGAGCAAGAGTTAAGATGCCGTGAACAAGATATTTACACCTGGATTGGTTCACTGAGAAAGACACCGGTTAAGGAGGAAATTGCATGCGAATGATCCAAAAAGAATGGATCCTCGACCCCTTTCCTTCAACAAGGTCTGATTGGGTAATGAATCTCCGCCAATTCTCAGAGACCCTGGGCGAAAAATGCTATGCCCTCCTGGAAGGAAATGAGGAAGATCATCAACGGACCTATTATGGATTCGGTGAGGGCTGGATTTTATCCCCCGAGACCTGGGAACCTGGTCTCCCCCCCGATCCTCTAGACCACCTTAGGGATTTTTGCCGAAAAAGCTTCCCGGAAAAAACCTGTGAAAGCGGCATCATCGGTTACCTGGATTATGAGTGGGGGCTTCTCTGGCAAAAGCCCAAAGCTACTACCGCGAAACCCAACTACTTTTTTCGCCTTTGTCCCATTAATCTGGTCCTCCTTCCCGGTTCACAAAAAGTCATCCTTGAGATATTCTCCAAAGATGACTCGGAACTGATCAAGCTCTATGATCATTGGTCGAAAAACCTTGACCGCTGGATTTCTCAAAATCACTATCTAAGCCAAAATCACTTTCAGGAAACCACCCCGTCGAAGGTTACGGCACTGGAAATCTCCATGGAACAACCGCACAATCCCCTGACCGATCCGATCCAATGGCATGCCAATTTCAAACCTTCGGAGTTTCTATCCCATGTGGAAAAGATCAAAGAGTATATCCGTTCCGGAGACATTTTCCAAGCTGTACTCTCCCAGTGTTTTACCCTGAAAAGGCGTATCGATCCCTGGTCTGCCTATCAAAAGCTGCGGATTCTCAATCCTTCCCCTTGGCTCTTTTGCCTGTTCGGAGAAAAGGAAACCTTGGTAGGCAGTTCCCCGGAGCTTATGCTCTCCTCGGTGGGATCCCAAATTCAAACCCGTCCCATTGCCGGGACACGGCCCCGGGGAAAAGATCCTCTGGAAGATGAGCAGCTCGAACAAGAACTTCGGGAAGATGCTAAAGAAATGGCCGAACACGCCATGCTTGTCGACCTGGGGCGAAATGACCTGGGCCGGGTCTCTGAATATGGGAGCATTTGCCTCAGTCAATTCTGTAGCATCCAGCGCTTCTCTCACGTCATGCACATCGTTTCCACTGTTGAGGGCCGGCTGGGGGCCGCTTATGATTCTTTGGACGCCTTGCAAGCGGTTCTGCCTGCAGGTACCCTAAGCGGTGCTCCTAAAGTCCGGGCTATGGAAATCCTTCAGGAATTGGAGCCTACCCGCCGGGGCCCCTACGGCGGGGCCCTCGGCATCTACCGCTGGAATGGGGATCTGGATTTCTGTATCACCATACGAACATTGACTGTCAAGGATGATCAAGTCAGCGTTCAAAGCGGGGCTGGAATTGTTTTTGACTCCATTCCCGAACGGGAATACGAGGAGACCCTACATAAGGCGAGAGTCTTGTTCAAGGTCGTGGAAGATTTGTAAAATCCGCAGTCATCTAGGAAAGGAGGCCCCTTATGCTGGCCATCATAGATAACTACGACTCCTTCACCTATAATCTGGTTCAAGCCTTCGGCGAATTGGGGGAAAAAATCATAGTCTATAAAAACGATGAATTATCCGGGGCGGAATTTCTCTCCGCAAGTCCTGACGGGGTGGTCATCTCACCAGGACCCTGCACTCCCAATGAAGCCGGAATCTCTCTCGAGGTCATCCGCCTCCTCAATGAACATGCCCAAAAAGGTTGGCCCATCCCTTTGCTGGGAGTTTGTCTCGGACACCAGGCTCTTGCCCAGGCCTTTGGATCTGAAATAACCGTCGCTCCCGAAGTTATTCATGGCAAGCAATCCCCCATTTATCATGATCAAGCAGCCCTTTTCTCGGAATGCTCACAAGGGTTTTTGGCAGGAAGATATCATTCACTCATGATTGATCCCCTTGGTCTGAGCCCCCTCTTCATCGTCACTGCCCGCACTGAAAACAATCTTATTATGGGGATTCGCCATCGCTATTACCCCTTTTATGGGATACAATTTCACCCGGAGAGTATCCTAACCCCGGAAGGACCACATATCCTGCGTTCCTTCCTCGCCCAGATTTACAGCTAGCAAGTATCTATCCACTTTGCTCTTCAAATGAAAATGAGGCAAGGATAACTCCTTGCCTCACTGCATTATGCTGATTCTTCTTTTTTGTTTTTCTTGCTTTTATCGATAGTCACCAGAAGAGGTTCTTCCTTCTTCAGAATGACATCCTTGGTAACCACGCATTTGGTCACATCGTTGCGGGAAGGCAAATCATACATCACATTCTGCATGATCTCTTCCACGATAGCTCTTAAACCGCGGGCTCCCGTATTGCGTCGGATCGCTTCCTCCGCGATGGCTTTCAGAGCCTCCTCTTTAAATTCGAGGGCTACTCCGTCCAGCTCCAGAAGCTTTTCATACTGCTTGACCAAAGCATTCTTGGGTTCTGTCAGGATGCGCACCAGAGCTTCTTCATCCAGAGCATCCAGTTTGACCATGACCGGCAGACGTCCTACGAACTCCGGAATGAGACCAAATTTGAGGAGGTCCGCAGGGAGAAGCTCCTTAAGGGTCTCTCCGATGTTTTGCTCACTCTTCTTCTTAATCTCAGCCCCAAAGCCCATAACCTTTTTCCCGATGCGATTCTGGATGATCTTATCAATCCCGTCAAAAGCTCCTCCCACGATAAACAAGATATTCGTGGTATCCAGTTGGATGAACTCTTGATGGGGATGTTTACGACCACCTTGAGGGGGAACACTGGCTACAGTTCCTTCGAGGATTTTGAGAAGGGCCTGTTGGACACCTTCTCCTGAAACGTCACGAGTAATAGAAGGATTCTCCGATTTGCGGGCTATCTTGTCAATCTCATCGATATAGACAATTCCTTTTTCAGCTTTTTCCACGTCATAATCTGCGGCTTGAATGAGCTTGAGGAGGATATTTTCAACGTCTTCACCCACATAACCGGCCTCAGTTAAGGAGGTTGCATCCGCAATAGCAAAGGGCACATTCAAAACTTTGGCTAGGGTTGAAGCCAGCAAAGTTTTACCGGATCCAGTGGGTCCCAGCATTACGATGTTAGACTTTTGCAGTTCCACATCATCAATTTTCATACCCAGGTTAATTCGTTTATAGTGGTTATACACGGCTACAGACAACGCTTTCTTCGCTTCGTCCTGCCCGATCACGTACTGGTCGAGAATTGCCCGAATTTCTTTAGGCTTTGGAATATCCCCTATCTCCATCCCCAAGTCTTCATTGAGCTCTTCCTCAATGATTTCATTGCAGAGTTCAATACACTCATCGCAGATATAAACTCCGGGGCCAGCAACCAACTTTTTTACTTGATCCTGAGTCTTTCCACAGAACGAACATTTAAGCTGGTTCTTTTCGTCGTTGTACTTTGCCATCCTCTCACCTCTTTAGCACAGAATACCTCTGCACATAGGCTATGCCTGCTCGACGAGGAAGTTTACCGTTTTTTCGGAAACTAAGCTCTGACGATACATGCCCATTTCACCACGTGCCATGAGGGCCTGTTTAAAATTTTCCGGACTGGTTTGATAACGTTCTGCAAGTTTTGTCAACTCACTGTTTAATTCTTCCTCAGATACTGTAATTCCTTCTGCTTTAGCGATAGCTTCCAAAACAAGTTCGGTTTTAAGGTTTTCAGAAGCACGAGGACGAAGTTCTTCTTTCATGGTATCAATACTGGTTCCTGTATAGTGGCAATAGGTTTCTAAATCCAGTCCTTGATAAGAAAGATTTTGCGCCACGTCATCAAGCATCATATCGATTCGGTTGTTGACCATGGCTTCCGGAATCTCAACACTTGCATTTTCTACAGCCTTCGCAACGATTGCATTTTTGTATTCCATTTCTGCACGTTGTTCTGCCGCTGTCATAAGTTTGTCTCTCAAGTCAGCTTTCAATTCATCAAGTGTCTCAAATTCGCTAATATCTTTTGCGAATTCATCATCCAAAGCTGCACATTCTTTTCTCTTAAGCTTATTAAGCTTAACTTTGAACAAAGCATCCTTACCTTGTAGGTCTGCAACATGATATTCATCTGGGAAGCGAACGTTGACATCAACTTCCTGTCCGATTTGTGCGCCAATTAATTGTTCTTCGAATCCCGGGATAAACGAGCCGGATCCGATGACCAAATCATACCCCTCAGCCGTTCCACCTTCGAAAGCTACACCATCCACAGAACCGGCGAAATCGATGTTCACGGTATCTTGAGCCTGAGCCGCGCCTTCTTCAAGGTTAAGCACTTTAGCATGTTGTTCTTGCTTGCGGTTAAGCTCTTGTTCAAGTTCTTCATCAGTAACGGTAGCCGCAGTCTTCTCAACTTCCAAACCTTTATAGGTCCCCAGCTCGACTTCAGGCTTCACAGTGACCTTGGCCTTGAAAATAAGATCTTTGCCGTCTTCCATTTGAACGAGATCCACGTCCGGGCGATCCACCGGTTCAATCCCAGCTTCATTAACAGCCTTCATGTACTCGACACCAAGGATATCATCCACTGCATCATTGTAGAGTGCAGCAGCTCCCACGTAACGTTCAACCATGCTCCGAGGAGCTTTTCCTTTGCGGAAACCAGGGATATTTACTTTGTTAGCCAAAGCTTTGGCCGCTTTTGTTACCGCAGCGCTGAATACCTTCGCATCGACGGTAACTTCGAGTTCAACAGTATTCTTCTCTATTTTCTCCATTTTGACTGTCATATGTGCTCCCCCTTAATACTTCCTTTGGAATAAGATATATGGTATAAGGAAAATCTAATTGCGTTCCCGAAAACATATGATGAAGCTAGTTTGTCCGAAATTCCCTTGAGGCAAACTTGACATTTTTCGTCATTTATGCCCACCCTGTTCCTTTAGAACATGACCTAAAAGGGGAACTTTGCGTTCCCCCTCAAAGTATTTCCATAAAGGAAACTTCTTCCGATGAAGTTTACTCCACCTAAAGACACCTAAAGACACCTAAAGATTGGGTTATCCATTTCATGAGAGAATTTTTCCAAAGGTTTAAATTAGCAAATTTACCTGACCATTCTACCAGACAGCGAAAGATAAATCAAGGCTTATAAGGCAGTTCCCAGAGATTATTGGACGAGAGCTAAGATCGCGTCCACAGCCCTATCTGCAGCGTGACCGGGCAAAGCCTTGGCCGCTGATCGACGCATTCTCTCAATCTCCTCAGGATGACTAAGAAGATATTGAATCGTTTCTTCCAGCTCTTCCTCAGTCTTTGCCAGTTTGGCCGCTCCAATCCTCTCTAAGAAGTGTGCATTTTCCTCTTCTTGACCTGGGATCGGCTTATAAATAACCATGGGTAATTTCTTCGTCAAGGATTCCGATACAGTGAGCCCTCCCGCTTTGGTGATAATCAAATCGGAAACGCTCATAAGCTCCTCTACATTATTAATATATCCATAACAAACCATGGGATTGCGCCCTTGTAAACTTTCCAAGGAGCGGTAAAGCTTTTCGTCACGGCCACAAACCACAAGAATTTGCAGTGGAGATGACGAATCCAGTAAGAACTTGCAGATGTGCTTAGAGCCTCCCAGCACTCCATAGGCTCCTCCCATCACAAGGATGGTCGGACGTATGCATTTGAGGTTAAGTCTCTCCGTTATCTCTGAACGGTCAAGTTCTTTCTCGAACTTTGGGTTGACAGGGATTCCTGTAATCCGGATCCGTTCCGGAGCAATTCCCCCGGCGATCAAATCCTCATAGACATCCTTGCACCCTGCAATATAAAGGTCCACTCCCCGCTGGATATATTGACTATGGACCCCATAATCCGTGACCACAGAGACCACTGGAGCATGAATCACGCCCTTAAAACGAAGCTCACCCAAGACACCAGCGATCACCGGATAGGTACAGATGATCACATCAGGATTAAGTTCCTTGATATAGTCCAGAAATTCTTTGCGACCTAATATATTTATAAGACGCTGGATAAGGGAATGGGGCCGTATCTTGGAGGTTCGGTAATAAAACATGCCATAGAGTTTTGGTGTATGCTTAATAAGCTCAATGTAAGTATTCTTGACAATCGCATTTAATGTTTTGCTGATAAATGCCCCAAAATCCAAATGAGTAATCTCCGCTTTCGGTGATTTTTCACGTATAGCTTCGATCAGCGCTTCGGCGGCCCGAAGATGACCAGCTCCAAAGGTTGCCGAAAACACTAAGACCCTTAACTCCCCCACGCAAAATCCTCCTTTGGGTTAACTTACATTCCCATTTTAACTCATAAACAGCAAATCTCAAACTTAAGTTTTTCTTAATCCATATTCTAGCAATTTTAATTATTGATTTGAAAAAGCTTGTCATTTAGAAAAAACTAAGCTATAATCAGACAGTAATACTCAATGCGAGAGTGGCGGAACTGGCAGACGCACTGGATTTAGGTTCCAGCGGGAAACCGTGGGGGTTCAAGTCCCTTCTCTCGCACCATATTGAAATCTGACAACCATAGTATATACTATGGTTGTTTTTAGTTATTAAGTAATCAGCATTTGTTCAGCTACTTTTCAGTTTAGTCTATTGCACTATTTTATAGAGGAACTATAACTCCTCTATTCCTATGCATTATGCTCTGCGTAAAGGGACAAAAGACGGCTTCCGGCAGATCCTGATCTGCCGGAAGCCGTCTTTGTTACTTTCCAAGCTATCTTGCTGTGACAGCTTACTTTGCGCTTTTTGTCTAATTTGTACAGCTTATATTTTGTTTGGCATATACCTTATGGAAAAAGTCATACAAGAACCACCTAATTCCGATTCAGATTTCTTTTTCCATTACCCCAGCCGTCGTCACGGCCGTGGTCTTGCCAATCCTTATGATTTTTTTGATCGTAGGGGTTGTTATTCTTGTGATATTGGATCTTTACTGGCTGTATGGTATCTTTTGGGGCGTTATCTTTAGACTTTATGCTGGTATCTTTATCTTTAGTGTTCTCCTTGGTCTTATCTTTGACAGCATTTTTTTGTTCTTGCTTCAAGTCGTGATCCTTGGTCTTTGCTTTATCCGGACCTTGCAGACCCAATTCTTCCTGAAACTGCTTCAAAGCTTGTTTGGCTTCCTTAGCCAGTGCTTTATATTCTTTTTTGGTTATTTTATCAGCTTTCTTGATATCCTCTTTATTTTGAAAAACGGTTGTAGGCACCACTGGAGTGGCTTTTTCCTTAGACGCGGGGGTAGCAGAATCATTATTGGACGGTTCTCCATCCTGATTATCCTTTTCCATCACAGGTTCTTGATTTTTTTCCTCCATTTTTTCCATCTTCTCCACTGCCTTTTCCATGGAGCGGACAATATTTACGGCCAATCTTTGTGCCGCATGGGGAGGAAGTTTATCCAGGAGACTGCCTAAGACCAGTACATTGTTAGCATTAACTTTAGCCAGGGCTTCCTGAAGTTTTTGATACTCTTCTGATTCCGGATTTTCAAGCTGCTCCAAGAATCCTTGGGCATCCGCGATTTTTTTATTATAGCGATCCAGCGCTTTTTCGCAGGCCTTGATTTTCTTCTCAAGTTTCGGGTTTGTGGCAGTCTGTTCTTCCTTGGTCTCTTGACCCTTATCTGTAGTATTATTCGACTCCTTCGCTGAATCAGCGGTTCCCTCACCGGAGTCTTCTGATACTGATCCGCCATCCTCTTTGGTAGTTGATTCATCGGAAGTAGCCGTCTCGCTTTCTACTTGCGAAGCAGTATCCTTTACCTCTTCAACACTTGCCTTTTTAGCCAAGGCCGAAATCTCTGCTAATCGCTCACAAGCGTGTTTATCAATAAGCTTGACTTTCTTTTCCGGATTAAAGGTCAAGGCAACCTGTACTTTTTCCACAAGTTCATCCAACCAATAGAAAGGCGAGTCCGGAAGAATTCCAGGCCCTATCTCTTTACCATCGGAATCGACGATAGTAGTATCTTCTTTTATAGTGCTCTCTGTAGCTGTATCTGCAAAGGCCACTGCCGGAGACACCGGCAGCGCCAAAAGGGCGGCTGCTAAGACAAGTGCTATTGGTTTTTTCATTTTTCCCTCTCCTACTATTTAATTTGTTTTTCCGAATTCGGTATCAGCGCTTTCATTTTATATTACGGGAACCTAATAGCTTTTTTAGGGGGACAACTATGCAAATCTTTATCCTTACCACCACACTCAGGCACAAAAAGCAAAAATGCTCCCGGATGAGTATATGGATTACCTAATCCACTCACCGAGAGCATAAATATCATGGACACTTTCATCGAAACCAAATATATTCTTTCTTTACTTATCCAATCTTTCCGTTTGAACAGGAACGGGAGCTGCCACACCGATAAAGACAAAACGATCCTTGCCGGTGTTCCTCATGCCGTGAGTTTGTCCCGGTTCAGCGAGAACGGCCATACCTTTCGAGATGGGAACTTCTTTGCCATCCCCGGCAAAATACACGCCGGACTCCCCTTCCAGGCAAATCCACACATCATCAGCATTGGGATGCATATGTAGAAACACTTCTTGCTCAGGCTCCAGGCACCACATGGCCGCGAGAGTTTTTTCCGATTGATAAACAACAACTTTCTGAGGCACGTTAGGATCAAACTTAGCTAATTTTGTTAAATCATACAGTCTTTTTTCCATAATAATCAACTCCTACATGATGAATTTTTCCTGCCTTTAGGATGTGTCTATACTTCTATGAGTATTTTATCACATTCCTCTTCTTGTAAAAGATCCTTTAGAGAAGATAGACAAAATTTATTTTTAAGATGTTCGGGAAATAAAGGGAGCTGCCCTTGTTATCCTTTCCGGATCGAGGGACAGCTCCCTTGAGATCTTAATTTATATGGAAATAATCTTATCGGGATTAAAGCGGTTGGCTGGGTCAAAGGTTCTCTTAAGTTTACGGAAAGCCTCCATGGCTTCCGGAGTGAATTCAACATCAAGATATTTTTTCTTGACCACACCGATGCCATGTTCACCACTCATGGTTCCACCCAGAGAAACAGCCAGCTTACTCAGGGCTTCTTCTGCACCATGAACCCGTTCAACCTCGTCGGCATTCCGTTGATCGAAGAGCACCAAAGGATGGAGGTTACCGTCTCCGGCGTGAGCTACCAGACCGATGATCATATCGTAATCTTTGGCGATCTTAAGGATTCCTTCAATAGCTTGTGGGAACTCACTTCTAGGTACCGTGATATCTTGAATCGAATAGCAAGGTTTAACACGAGCCACCGAACCGAAAGCAACCCGGCGGGAAAGCCAGATTTGATCCACTTCAGCTGCAGTTTGAGCAATCTTAAAGTCTCTGGCGTTGGCCTTCTTCGTAACTTCACGGATGGTTTCGATTTGCTCATCCATATCTTCCGGATATCCGTCAATCTCTATAATCAGAATAGCTCCCGCATCCCGGGGAAGTCCTGCATGGCAGTAATCTTCAGTCGTATTGATCAGAAGATTATCCATCATTTCCAAAGTCGTAGGGATAATTCCGGCTGCTACGATATCGGCAACCGTTTGCGAAGCATCTTCGACTTTATTATAAATGGCCAGCATGGTTTTCTTGGTGATGGGTTTCGGTAAGATACGAAGATAAGCCTTAGTGACCAATCCTAAAGTACCCTCAGAACCTACAATGATGCGAGTCAAATCATAACCCGGCTCGCTTTTGAAGTTCCGTCCGCCGGTCCGAATCACCTTTCCGTTAGGAAGGACCACTTCCAATCCCAAAATAGAATCACGGGTTACCCCATATTTGAAGCAACGAGGTCCGCCGGAGCACTCCCCGATATTTCCTCCGAGAGTCGAAGCTTTCCAAGAAGACGGATCGGGGGGATAGTAAAATCCGACCTTCTCCAGTTCTTGCTGAAGGTCAAAGTTAACGACCCCGGGTTCAACCACGGCGACGAAGTTCTCCGTATCGATCTCCAGAACTTTGGTCATGCGGGTAAAGTTAATGACTATGGATTTTTCCGAGGGAATAGTACCGCCGCTGACGTTGGTACCGGCACCCCGCGGAACTAGCTTGATATCCTGCTCATTCATATAGTTAACGAGCTCAACCACTTGATCCGTAGTTTCCGGAAAAACTGCGCCCATTGCATCGCCGCTGAGCAATGTACCATCATAACCATAAGCGAAGAGTTCTGTTGGTTTGGTCACCACGTTTTTCTCTCCGACAATCTCTTTCAGTCGATCAACAATCGTTTGAGATAACATTTTCAGCCCTCCTTCTCTATTAAGCCAACAGATTGACACCTGGATTAAGAATCCCGTTGGGGTCGAATTTTCTGCGAAGTTCACTGAGGAGACCAGTTGTTTCCGACCACATCTCTCCGTCATTGAACATTTCACACATCAGTTTATGACCAAGGAGGCCGGTAACATTGCCACCTAAGGACATGGCCATTTTGTTGACACTTGCAGCTAAAGCCATTTTGTCGGCATCTTTTGGCAGAACCAAACGTGCAACTCCCAAGAGCCCCTCCACCACGACTCCGCTGTTCAGGTCCCCTTGAATTCCCTTTAATTGTGCCAAAGCCTGAGGCATTTTCATAGGACCAACAGCAAATTCCAGTACATTCTCCGGAGCGTTGTTCAACGCTTGACGAACCTTAAGCCAGCCACAAATAACCTTCTCATAAGCTTCTTTATCCTCGATGATCGAGACATCGGTACCACCGCCTAGGGTGAGGATAGCCACGATTTCATTCGCTAAATTGGTGCCGGATTTATTGAATCCTTCCAAATCGATGAGGACCAGGTGCCCTTCTCCCGGAAGAACCTCTTGGGCCAGATCCTTGCTCAAAAGATTCATCCGATCCGGATGGATGTGGCGTTTAATCAGGGTATTGAAGGTGGCATTGGCTTTTTGAAGACAATCAAACCGGGCCACAATGGCTCTCTTGGCAGCAGGTTGGGGTAAAAGCTTAATTAAAATTTTAGTAAAGATACCAAAGGTCCCTTGGCTGCCGACAGCAAAGTGAATAAAATCATAACCGGAAACATTTTTAATGCATTTATTGCCGATAAACATTATTTCACCGGTAGGCATAACCATCTCAAAGCCCATCATAAATGTTCTTGTCGGTCCGTAGTTAAAAGATTTGGAATCTGAATCCCCGATGGCAAAGCAGCCGCCCACGGAACTGGTATCCAAAGCATAGGGCTCAACCGGGAACAAATATCCGTCAGCCTCAAGCTTTTGGATAAAATCCTGATGAAGCATACCGGGTTCTACCGTGACGACGAAGTTCTTCTTATCGATCTCCAGAATCTTATTCATGCGATTCATGATAAGAGCAATTCCGCCCTCTAAATCCTTCGTATCAGCTACCAGTCCGGCAACTGAGATCTTAAGATTTTGTGTGTTAGCATATTTTACAACTTTCGATACTTCATTGGCATCTCCAGGGAAAACAACAGCCACCGGCTTACCGTCCCCCTTAAGATATTGTGCCATATCTGCAGGATTGTCCAAGACGTAATTATCGCCCACAATCCCTTTTAACTCACTAATTGTATTGCTCATGACTACCCGCCCTTCCACTCATTTACATTAGAAGCAGACTTATCTTCAAGATTCTAGTCCTCGTAAGCTTTAGCCATCAAATCAGCTACATGCATTACTTTTTGTCTTTGACCGGCCATGCTGACTCCGCCTTGCAATCTCATGATACATGCTGGACAGCTGGTAGCCACCACTTCCGCTCCGCTGTCTTGAATGTTCTTGGCCTTCTCTCGAGTAACCTTGGTGGACATTTCATGGTAGAATGCCTGAACTAATCCGGAAGCTCCACAGCAGCGGTTGGCTTCAAACATCTCGATATATTCTACTCTTGGCAGGCTCTTTAACATCTGACGAGGCTGTGCTGTAACTTTAATTCCCCGAACCATATGGCAGGGATCGTGGTAAGTTACCTTAACCGGAGTAGAGTTATGGAATTTGCTTTCATCAACACCGATTTCCGCCATATACTCGGAGAATTCTTTGACTTTAGCGCAGAAACTCTTTACCTTGGGGAGATAAGCCGCATCATCGGCAAAGAGTTTAAGATAGTCTTCCTTGAGCATTGCTGCACAGGAACCACAGGCTGTAATGATAGCATCCACATTTTTGGCCATAAATGTGTCAATGGTCTTGCGGGCATTCACCTTTGCAGTCTCAAAATCCCCATAAGCATACTGGGGCAATCCGCAGCAGACCTGTTCTTTAGGAATAATGACTTCACAGTCATTTTTAGTTAAAACTTTAACTACCGAATGAGCGGTATCATCAAGTGAAAAGTTTAAGAAGCAACCCACATAAAAGGCAACTTTATGTTTGGGTTGAGCTACGAGAATTCTTTCGGGGACTTGATTTAAAAATGGGACTTTAGCCACATTCATGCCTTTAATATCCACACCACGGAAATAATCCATTCCGTCGACTTTATTAAGGACATTTTTACCAAGACCACCAAAGAGTTTAAAGGCTCGTTCCAGCTTATTCGGGTTTGCTAAGGTCTTAAGTGCATAGGACTTAACGAAAGGTTTAACGCCATGTTTAAGTTTCAAATCACGCCGGGCCGCCATGACCAATTCTTTGGCACTGACGCCACTTGGGCAAGCAACTGCACATTCTCCGCAAAGCAAGCAACTGTTGATGGAATCTTCATAATCTGCGTCAGGCTCAATTACACCATCAGCGACTGCTTTGATCAGTTGGACTCTTCCCCGTGAAACCATAGTTTCAGCACCATCCACTTTGTATGTTTTACAAGCAGTATGGCAGAAACCACATCTGTTACACGTGTTTAGCATTTCATAGACTTCTGCTAAAACCCCCACTTTTAATTTCCCCCTTCACTGTTAGATGGTCAGACCACCGAATCAAATAGTTAAAATTGCGTAACAATTCAAGTTACTGAGACTATTATAACTCATCCGTATTTTCTTTCAACCCATTGTGAAAAAGTTTATTTATTTTAGAAGCTTTGTTGTATTTAGTCGTATTATTAGAAAAACCCATAGTTGGTGTAACAAAAAAACGAGACAAGGATACACCTGTCTCGTTTTGACATCATTACTTTATATGTTTGATGGGTGAGGGATAATTTTCGCAGAAACGATAGAAGCCAAAGGCATAAGCTGCCATTTTTTCAGGACGCAGATTGAACCATTCTTTGAGGTTATACCGTTCTCCGAAACGATTCTCCGCTACCCCATCGGCGCTAATCCAACCACGGAGAGTTTCATCACCTAGAGTTAACTCCCAACCCGCCAGATTCTGCCCCTTTTCACATTGGGCTATTCTCAGACCGCAGCGGGCGTGAAAGATCTCAATCAATTTGACGAAAAGACCGAATAAAGAATCCTGAACGTCACCATGGCTGTTTGGCAAAGCAAAATCTTTGATAATGTCTTCAGCTAATTCATTCAGACCATGATCTACGCTGTACCTTGAAACGATGGAGGTCCGCAGAGTTTTATATCTTAAGACGCCTGTATGCAGTTCAAAATGCATGGGGGAATCCGCACCCTCTAATTGCAGGAGAATCTCATCTTTCTTAACCTGCCAAGTTCCCGAGTAGCGCTTCAGCAAGTAATAAGCAAGCTGGTAGGACAGAATCTGTGCCGCTACCTTATTCTCGTCGTATTGGGAACATCCTTGGCATTGCTTCACTGGGTTATAGCTTGGTAAAGGTAATCTCATAGCATTCATTCCGTCACTCTCCTCTTTTTCAATCTTTTCAATCCTATTTTATTTTGTCCCGCATTATGAAACATCGTTTCATAAATACATTAAAAAAAAGAAAATGGGTGTAGAAAAATAGTGGTAAGAATTATTGAATTTGTTTCATTATGCAAAACAATGTTTCAATAATTCTTGTGGTTATATTATCATCTATGCCCTTAAACGTCAAGAGTAAATTTTCTAAACATTTTAAGAAAATTGGGCGCCGAAGCATTCGACGATATATTGACGAGGCAGTATTCGCCGAATGACGCCGACCCGCGTGAGGATTCTGTCATAACTACTTTTTATAGTAGCTGTATCCTAATTTTGCGGACACAATTTCCCCGCTACGTTTCAGTTCTTGTCCTATATGCTCAATGCCTTTTTCTCTCATTCTCGCTGCCGGACCGGAGACACTAATAGCCCCAATGGCCCGTCCCGAAAAATCGTAGACAGGAGTACCCAAGCAAATAATCCCGATCTCATTTTCTTCAAACTCAACCGAAATCTGAGTGTTGCGGATTTCTTCCAGATTTTCCAAGAGCTTTGCAGACTCTATCAGGGTATTGGGAGTAAAGCCAGGCATTCCCTTAGTCTCTAGAATTCTCATGACTTCTTCCTCAGACATTGTCGAAAGAAGTGCCTTCCCTACAGCTGTACAATGCATAGGGGCTCTACGTCCGACCTTAGAGCGCATACTTACCACATGGGAACTTTCTCTTTTGTCGATATAGACCACTTCACCGTCATCGTGAAGAACTAAGTGAACCACTTCATCCAGCGATTTCGCTAAATCTTCCAGGATAGGTCCGGCCACCTTACGAATCTCCAGATCATTAAAGAAGCGAATCCCCAGTTCCACGATTTTAATCCCCAGCTTATAGCGTTCACTGTTTTTTTCTTTCTCAACATATCCCCGATAACACAAGGTCTGCAAAATCCGATGTACCGTACTTTTATGGAGACTAATACGGTTACCAATCTCGGTAACCCCTAAAGGCTCCTCAGTATGGGCAAGAACCTCGAGTATATCCAACGAACGTTCTAAAGTTTGTACATATTTTTCTGCCACAGCAAAATCCTCCAATCAGCTGCTAAAGTTTCATCAATCGAAACTCCGTTTCGAATTACCACCTATTGCTTAGTATGACTTTTTTAAAAACTTAAGTCAAGTAATGATTATTTAAATAGATAATTTCATACAAAAAAGCACCGGATTCCTCCAGTGCTGAATAATCATATGGGGTGGATGAGGGGACTTGAACCCCCGAGTGCCGGAGCCACAATCCGGTGCGTTAACCACTTCGCCACAACCACCATGTCAAAATTAAAATGGCGCGCCTGGAGAGATTCGAACTCCCGACAACCTGCTTAGAAGGCAGATGCTCTATCCAACTGAGCTACAGGCGCCCAAAAATGGGATACTCTCCGAAGCCCAAGAATACGAACTGTCAAGGCTCAAACCAACATCCTGCGAACCTCGATCTTAGAACCTCGAACATAAATTAAAATGGTCGGGGCAGAGGGATTTGAACCCCCGGCCTCCTGCTCCCAAGGCAGGCGCGCTACCAAACTGCGCTATACCCCGTTTTCGTGACAATGATTATTCTATCCGATTCGTTCTTCATAGTCAAGCATTTTTTAAAGTTTTTAAGTGCTTCAATAGCTTACTCTAAATTTCAAATCACTAAGAAATCATTGACTGAGGAATAATCTTATATCACAATCTTAAAAAAGTCAACATCATGCAGTGCTGTAAAATATGTAACTTCAGGATAAAAAAGATAGCTTAAGCTTTTTCATTTCGCTGTGCAAACTCTTTAAGTATGGGAACAGCCTGACGAAATGCCTCAGCCCGATGACTGATTTTATTCTTTTGGCTTAGATTCAATTGTGCCATGGTCCGGCCAAAATCAGGCAAATAAAAGAGTGGATCATAGCCAAAGCCCTCTTTCCCACGACGCTCGTTTAAAATACGTCCTTCCACCGTTCCCTCCGTCAAGTACTCTTCCCCTGTCGGAGCGGCAATCACCAAAGCGCAGCGGAAACGCCCCGTCCGTTGTTCTTCCGGCACCCCCTCAAGTTCTTGAAGGAGCCTATCATTATTTTTGTCATCGTCTTTGGGCTCTCCGGCATAACGAGCCGAATAGACCCCTGGCGCCCCTTGGAGAGCATCCACTTCTAAACCGGAATCATCGGCAAGAGATACCAGTCCCGTACGTTGGGCAGCTATCCTTGCCTTCATGGCTGCATTCTCCGCAAAGGTCGACCCCGTTTCCTCAACCTCTTCCCAATGATCAAGATCCTCTAAGGAAAGCACTTCAATTTCTTCTCCGGAAAGTAAATCCTGAAGTTCCTTGACCTTCCCTCTATTTTGTGTCGCTAACAAAACTTTCATAAAACAAACCTGCTTTCAATTTTGAGCAAGGGACGGTCCCTTCCTCAATGAATATCAAAGAGTGATAGAGCAGCGATTAAAGCACTTGCAAAGCAGCCTTTTGTATTTCCATTAGTTCTTGAATACCCTTCTCCGCCAACTCTAAAAACTGATTTAATTCCTCCCGGCCAAAGGGAATATCCTCAGCAGTTCCTTGAATCTCCACAAATTTCCCTTGCCCTGTCATCACCACATTCATGTCCACCTCTGCCTTAGAGTCTTCCTCATAGGCAAGATCCAGAAGGGCCATGCCATTAACTTTTCCCACAGAAACCGCAGCCAGAGAATCAAGAATGGGGTCTTCTTTGAGCACTCCTTTTGCTAACAGATGATTCACCGCATCCACTAAGGCCACATAGGCTCCGGTAATGGAAGCAGTCCTGGTCCCTCCATCAGCCTGAATCACATCACAATCCAGCCAAATGGTTCTTTCCCCAAGTTTTTTAAGATCCACCACCGAACGTAAGGCTCTCCCGATTAAACGCTGAATCTCCATAGTCCGGCCGGTCAACTTACCCTTGCTGGACTCACGGGGATTCCGAGTCTGAGTAGCTCGGGGAAGCATGGAATATTCTGCCGTAACCCAGCCCGTACCCGTGCCTTTTTTAAAAGGCGGCACCTTCTCTTCAACGGTAGCGGTACAAATCACTCTTGTCTGACCAACCTCTATAAGCACAGAGCCTTCGGGAATATGAGTAAACCCCCGGGTCAGCTTAACCGGTCTTAGTTCAAAGGCCTCCCGGCCATTAAAACGCTTCATTCATTCGTCCTCTTTTCATTCGTTATCCGACACCATAGCTTTAACCTATCATGACAAACCTATTGGTAAATCCTAATTATTTTAACAGAAATTTAAACGTTCAATTCATAAGGTTAGGAGAGAACGGTTAGGGCCTTCAGCCTCCCCCACAATTCCAGCTATGGTATAGAGATGTTCCACCGGATCGAAGCGAAATTCCTTGAGCAAGTGAAATCCCTTGATTTCTGATGTTCTTTTAATATGAATCCGCGGCCCCGTGCAAGGGTAGAGCATCTCGCCTACCCGGATGTGTTCATCATCAAAATAACTAATGGGCCAATCCGCATCAATCAGCTCCAACACCCGTCGCTCGACAATATCCAAATCGATGTCCGGTTTTTCGGGAAACTCCAAAACAAAGCCATGCTTAATATCGCTATGAACCTCAGGGCGCTCCAGACCCATTTCCTCAAGTATCATCGAAGTAATATCTTCAGCACTATGGGCCATGCGTCGGTATTTAATCGATTCAAAAACAATCTCTGCTATACTGGCAGGCTCCGGACCAAAAACCGTGGGACGGGTTACAATAACCTCTTCCCCCACCCCAATAAGCACCTCTGCATTAATATCTAAAAAAGGATAGATCAAATCGAAATGCTCCACAACCACCCTTCGTCCCTTATCGAGGGCTGCCTTGACAGCCTCGGCTATTTTCCACGGCTGGGTAAAAGCCGATTCAAACCGCACATCCAAATGGTAAGTGTGACCGCGAAAATGACCGCGATCTGCATCATCCATCAAGGGGAGGGGACGTATGTTAATTCCATTGTCATCATTGGTCAATTCCAAGCCAGGAAACATACCGCGAATGAGCAAAGACTTTCCCGCCCCTGCATCACCGAGAAAACCAATCAATCGATCCTCAGGGCTTAGATACCTTTGCTGGAGATTCATCCCCAAAAATAGCAAACGCTTTTTCCCCCGCGGAGCAAAATATACTGCCTGCATTAAATGGTCATGGACAAAAAGTTTGGAAATTTTCGCCACCACCCCTCAAGACCAATACTTACTCTTCTATTGTAGACAGGAAGCATCTATTTGAAAAGCATAGTTTTCGCATTAAGGAGATTTGCGAACGCTTACGGCGAGTCCATCCCCTAAAGGCAGAATGCTGGTTTGCAATTCCGGATTCTGGGTTAACAGCTTTAAAAATTCCCGCAAATGGCTGACCATACGCTCATATTTCGGAGCATATTCGGAACCGGGTACCACCCAACCCCGAAACAGGACATTATCCACTACCATAATACCCCCATTACCTAACAAGGGAGTTACCAGCTCTAAATAATCAAGGTATTCTCCTTTGGCCGCATCCACAAAAATAAAATTAAATTCGCCTTTTGGAAAATCCTTCAAAATCTTTCGTGCATCTCCCATGACCACCTGAATCTTCTCCGCTACCCCTCCACGCCTAAAATACTCCATAGCCCGAGTGGCCCGATCCATGTTCATATCAAGGGTTACAATCTTTCCTTCTCGCCCCTCCAACCCCTTAGCCAGCCACAGGGTAGAATAGCCGATGGCTGTTCCCACTTCAAGGATTTGGGATGCTCCGCTGACCTTAACTAGCCAGGACAAAAAATTCCCCACAGGGGGAGTTACCACCGGAATCGTCTCCTTGAGCGCCTGATCTTCCATCTCCAGGAATAATTCATCCCGCATAGGCAACAGATCACCGAGAAATTGCTCTAATTCAAAAGCATAAAACACATTGACACCTTCTTCATCACTGGGAGTTCGCCATACGGATACGCACTAGAAATTACTCCTCAATGGGTATCATAACCCGGATTTAGCAAAATAACAATTCACAACAAGGGACGATCTTCATAATAAAAATAGGACAAGGGTCCCTCCCTTGTCCCACTGATTTTAGGTTAACATCCTTCGGGCATGCTCTACAAGAACCGGATCCACTGCAGTCCCAGACCCTCGTTGGATAATGGCGAGGGCTTCGTCTGGACTGAGTGCCTGCCGATAGGGCCGATCCTCAGTTAAGGCTGTAAACATATCCGCTATGGTCATCAAACGGGCGCCTGTGTCCAATTTGTCAGCACCAATGCCAAAGGGATACCCCTTCCCATCCAAACGTTCATGATGGTAGGCGGCCCATTGAGTCACATGATGAGGGAAGCCTGCCCCAGCCAAAAGGTGATAGGTGTGATAGGTATGGGTCCTGACGAGCTCAATCTCATGGGAATCCAGCGGACCCGGTTTATCAAGTACTTTTTTTGGTATAGCCAGCTTGCCCAAATCATGAACCATACCTGCAATCCAAATCTCTTTCAGGGCCTTTTTCTCCCATCCGAGACCTTCTGCCAGTTTTTTGGCTGTGTCGGCCACTGAGCGGGAATGACGGGCTGTGAACGAACTTTTTTGGTCAATCAAATCCGCAAAGGTTGAGGCCAGGACACGGGTATCCTGATTGCACACTTTAGGAGTTGACCAGACATCCCACTCATCAAAGAGAAGATCCAGGGAGACCTGCAGCAGATCTTGATGCTCCAGATCAAGCCAAAAAGCCTCGGTAGCTGCCACTCCCAAAAAAGCAGGGATAACTTCCGAATAAAACAGTTTTCCTTCATACTCTTTGACCCACTGAATCAACTTTTCACGTTCTTCACGGTTCAATACCTTGCGACTTAGCTTCACGTCTACCTTATCAGCGAGAGAAATAATCTTAGAGTTAATGCTGACCTGAGAAGGTTCAGTCTTCAACACACCATAGTTTGAGTGAGGAGCCTCATGATGATGGCGGACAATTTCAGATAAAACATCCCCGTCCGGAAAACGATGGACAATCTCTGCCCCCAAAAGGGTATGTTCCCTCACCCAAAAAGGAGTACCATGAAATTTATGAAACCCTCCCACAGCGCCAATATCATGCATCAAACCCGCAATGAGAAGTTGAATCAACTCTTTGTGGGACAGCCCCAAAGCAATCCCAATCTTTAAAGAGATATATCCGACTCTTTCCCCATGCCTTAAGCCAATGGGGATATTTAACCCTTTCTCAACCTCCTCGTCAATCAAGGCAAGATCCAATGCTTTAGAAAAATTCCACATTCTACGAATATATAATGCCTCTGATCGCACACTATCCCTCTTTCCCAGTTGAGTGCCCTTATATCTCATTTATTGCTTAGTTTAACCTCTATTACCCCTTATTCCCTTAACCCCATCTGAGCCAGAGAAGTTGCTGAATTCGCCACATCTTCGGAAGCAGCCCCAATCTGACCGGCAGTCATGGTCAATGCATCGATCTGGGTGGCGATCTCACGAACTTGCTGAATACTGGATTGAATGGCGGTCATGATGTCCCCAAAACGAGCAACTACTTCCTGAGCTTCAGCAGCTGCTTCATGCATAGCCTTCGTCGTATCTTCAATTACCTTGCTCACCGCCGTAGTATTTTGCCGAGTTACAGTAATCATGCTGCTGATTTCTTTAACCGATTGCTCAGAATTATTGGCAAGCTTCTTCACTTCCTCTGCTACCACTCCAAAACCCCTGCCGGACTCTCCTGCCCGGGCTGCTTCAATGGCTGCATTAAGGGCTAAGAGGTTGGTCTGAGAAGCAATTTCTTTAATGACATCCGTAATATTGGCGATCCGAGCTGAACTGCGGTCAAGCTCCGACATCTTTTCTTGCATCTTTTCCGACATCCCTGCTAACCCCAAAATACGCTCGGAAATCTGTTGAATCTTTTGAGCCCCTTCCTCAGCCAAGCTATCCACTTTACGAGAAAAGTCTGCTGCGTCTCCGGCATTTTGTGAAATCTGCTCAGTAGCCTCATGCATCTGAGCTGCCGAAGCAGCCGTCTGTTCTGAAGTGGCTGCTAGGGCCTGGCTTGCTTCACTGACCCGACGCTGCAAAAGGTCAATCTCCTCATAGGCTTTTTCCAATTCCTCTTTCTTATCAATATCCGCTATATAGGACTGGATGTAACTGGCCATAACCACTTGCTGGTCAAAGCTGAAGATACGCAGAATGGCTAGGCTTAGCCGCAAAGCTTGATCCGGCTTTTTCCGATAATGAGCAAAAATCCTTGGTAGAATCAAATCAAAAAATGTCTGATAAGAGCTTAAATAGACAAAGGGTGGCAAATTAATACGTTTATGTACATTTCCAATTCTTACCCGACTCATGATATATTCCTCATCGACGGTATCGGGAAAAATTGAAAGGAGATAGTTTCTCTGTAAGCCTCTGAGCCGTTCCACAGTAGAGAACTCATTGATTATCCCATTGAGTTGAGGAATCTTAGTGATATGGGCATAGAATTGCTCTACGATTTGGTCCACATCCTGCTCCATAATAGGCTTAAATTCTCTCAACAACTGCAATTGGTCCTGTTCTAATTTTAAGAGCTTTATGGACTCATTCAGGTCAAATTGATGGAGGTTAATCATGTATATTTCCCCTCTTCATTCAAAATTTAGTCTTATCCTATAACTTTCATGCATCTTATTTTTCGAGTGCGAACAGTTCAGCACTATGGTATATAACATTCTGTTCAAAAAACCAAAATCCTGCAGAACATATAGTCTACAGGATTTTTTCTAAAAGGATTGTTATTATAATTTACCAATAACAACAAATAGCATTTAAAAAACAAAAAGCTAATCAGCATGCAGCTGTTGATAGATTGGTAGGGTTATTTCCCTTACGCAAGCGTACGATGGTTCCATCACTGGTGATTCTATATACCGTTATATGTCCTTCAGTCTCAATAGTCCACTCATGGCAACATTCACCACAAAAAAATCTTCCCCGATTTATTTTACCAATCTCTCTCGAATTACACATTGGGCAGACATTCAAACCAGCCATCTCCTCTCATTCCGGCCCCTTCTAAGCCTGATTTGCCCAGAATCCAATCATTAGTAAAAGTATAGCAAACATTTCTTAACTTCTTCTTAAGAAAGTGTGAAGTTTTCGTGAACAAATTAGAGTATTTGGTCGAATTCTTTAAGATTTGTAGGGAAACCTCACGAAGAATGCGGTTCCATTTTCGCCTGTTTGAACATCAATACTTCCCCGATGCTTAGCCACAATATGCAGACACACAGAAAGGCCAAGTCCTGTCCCATTGTCCTTCGTCGTTAAAAAAGGAGTCCCCAATTTCTCTAGAATATAGGGCGGTATTCCTTCCCCTTGATCCTGAACAGCCAAAACAACCTGCTTATCCGCGTAAAAGGTGCGAATCGTGAGTACTCCTCCCACAGCCATAGCTTCCAAGCCATTACGCACCAAGTTCATAACCATTTGTCGAATTTCCTTCTCATTGAGTTCAAGATCAGGAATCTCTTCCAACTCTATTAAAATTCGTTTACCCAGTTCACTGGCGTAAGCCCGCAGCAAGGGCAGAATGGATCGAATGATATCATTCAGGTTACAATGGGCTGGATCGCCTCCGCCCAACCGCCCAAAGGCCAGGAACTCATTCATCATTGAATCCACCCGGTCCACCTCAGAAATCATCATATCAAGATATTCCGTATAGCGGAATAGTTCATTTTTCCCCCTTAGAATCTGCAAAAAACCTTTAACTACGCTTATGGGGTTACGTATCTCATGACCTAAGCTGGCCGCCAGCTGACCCACTATATGCAGTTCTTCCATTCTTTTCATCGTTTCACTGATAAACTTTTGTTCAGTATTATCCTGGGTCACCATAATGATACTCTCGGCATCTTTACTCCAATTTAGCCCTCGACTGTCTTCGACATGGATTACCCCACTATCCACATGATCAAGATTTTTTTGGCACAACATAAACACACCTCTTTTTAATAATGCCTTTTTCATCAGTTGAGGAATTAAAATTTCCACAACTGGTGTATATCTATGGCAGATCATCTGGATTTATGACTTTATTATGAAGAAAAATAGCACTTCGGCAGAAATCCGAGGCGCTATTTTTATCTATTGAATATTAAATTTTATCCACTTTATTTGATTTATGACTTTCCGCAAGGCAAACTTCTTGTCATAAGAGCCGTCAAAAAGGACAGGCAGTTTTTAAATTTTTCCTTGTAATATTGCCTGAAGTATGATAAAAAGTAAACAATGATAATATATACCTATAGGGGGTATCTGTATGAAAAACAATTTCTCCCGCCGAACTTTTCTCAAGCGGGCTACCGCGGCCGGCTTACTGGGGGCATTGACAGCAACCGGGATGAGCAATCCAGCTAAAGCTGCAGAGCTTCATGGAGAAAAGCTTGGAACCTTAATCGATCTAACCCGGTGTGATGGCTGTCCAGGCAGTTCAACCCCTCTTTGTGTGACCGCTTGTCGTCAACACAACCAAGAGCGATTCCCCGAACCTCAAAAACCGCTTAAGTATTATTGGCCCCAAAAAAAGGTGGAGGATTGGTCTGACAAAAGAGATCTCACCACCCGCCTCACCCCCTATAATTGGACCTTCGTCGATAAAGTCAAAGTGGAGCATAACGGTATCCAACACGAGGTCCATGTGCCCAGGCGCTGCATGCATTGCGATAACCCCACCTGCATGAAACTTTGCCCCTTTAGCGCTATTTCCAAGGAAAGCACCGGGGCTGTTTCCATCGATGATGGGGTTTGCTTTGGTGGGGCAAAATGCCGTGATGTCTGCCCCTGGGGTATCCCCCAGCGCCAAGCGGGAGTGGGACTATACCTCCAGGTTGCTCCTGATTTGGCAGGGGGCGGGGTCATGTATAAATGCGATCTCTGCAGCGATCTTTTAGCCGTAGGGAAGAAACCCGCTTGCATCCAGGCCTGTCCCCGGGAAGCCTTGACCATCGGACCTCGTGAGGAGATACAAGCCCTGGCCCGCAAGAAAGCTCAAGATATTGGCGGCTATGTGTATGGCGATCTGGAGAATGGAGGAACCTCCACCCTATACATTTCCAGCGTTCCCTTTGAAAAAATTGACCAAGCCATAAAGGCCGATAAAAAACAAAAGGAAGACAATTCTCCTGGCCGGCCAGGCATGCCCGTCAAGGTCGATAATTATCTCGAAAGCGAAAAGGGATTATTCTACAGTGCACTCCTGGCACCTTTTGCCGGAGCAGCTGCAGCCGGTATCACTGCCTATCGTACTTTGAACGGTGATAGCGCCAAAAGCTCATCCCCAAACCCTGTCAACCCAGGAGAGGAGGAAAAACATGACCACAACAACCCGTAAGTCAAAAAGAGAAACGATCTTGAGACAAAGCTTGATTAACCGCTTTGTCCACTGGACAACTGCTCTTGCAATCTTCTTGCTGATTCTGACAGGCTTTGGTCAAATGCCTCTCTATAACCGCTATAATGTCACGAAGCTTCCCGGAGCAGAATGGCTGGGTGACTACTTCATTACCATCAGCCTTCACTACCTGGCAGCTGTTCTCCTTATCTTTGTCGTCTTTTTCCACATCGTTAATGCCTTTATTCGTAAGCAATTCGATATCTTCCCCCGCCGTGGTGATATCAAGGAATCCTACCTGATCATTAAAGCCATGTTTACCAAAGGCCAGGAACCTCCTTCCGACAAATACCTGGCCGAACAGAGATTAGCCTACTTTTTTATTGGTTTTAATGTACTCTTGCTCATCATCACCGGCTTGATTAAGATGTATAAAAATGTTCCGGGTGTAGATCTGCCTCATTCCTTTCTTTTTTGGAATACCATGCTGCACAATATTGGCACCGTATTGCTTATCCTTGGTATAATCGGTCACCTAGCCGCCTTTATATTTAAGGAAAATCGCGCCCTCCTTCCTGGAATGTTCACAGGCTATATCGACCGCGGCTACGCGAAACACCGCCATGTCCTGTGGTATAGAAAGCTTGAAGCAGGGTCCCATGAATCAGAGGGACATCACAGCGAGGAACAGCATAGGGATGGAACCATCCATCCGGGCTGTTGACCTGATCCCCATGCCGCGGATGACGCTGGCAAAGGATGAAGGAGCTTGTCTGGGTCGTGTAGCTTATCCCACACAGCGCCGCTTCAGCCCGAAAGGCAGCCCAAGGATTTTGCTTTAAGGCAGAGAACGGATTCTAAGCGAGCAGGTAAGCAATCTTTGCGAAAAGACTGCAGCGGAGTCGGGTTGGAAACAGGACGTTTCCAACCGCCCATTGAGCAGGAGCGATTTGGGCACGAAAGCCGGATGAGGGTTTCGCCCAAGCCGCCATGCCATAGAAAGCTGCTTAGCGGCGCAGGTGGACTCGACGCAGCGGAGGTCTTGAGCGATTAGATTGCTCCGCGCAGCTTATGGAGTGAACGCCGAAAGCAAAATCCTGGAGAATCTCTCCAGATAGCCGGCAATGCTCTCTTTTCGACTCCAATAATGCTGAAAAAAATTAAGTGGAATGCCCCAGGAGCAAATCCTGGGGCATTCATATTTCCCACTTATTCAAACTCAACTTACTCTTTTCGATACTGTGCCTTTCCAGACTCGTAAAGATTATTGCCATCCTTATCAATGACCACCATCACCGGGAAATCCTTGACCACCAGCCTGCGGACGGCCTCCGTTCCCAGTTCCGGATAAGCGATAACTTCTGCCGATACAATTCGTTTCGCTAACAAAGCCCCTGACCCGCCGATGGCTCCGAAATAAACCGCTCCATGCTTCCTCATGGCCTCAATAACTTCCTCAGAGCGCAATCCCTTGCCAATCATGCCGGTCAGTCCTCGTTCAATCAGCTTAGGGGAGTAAGCATCCATCCGGCCACTGGTGGTGGGACCTGCCGAACCAATGACTTGACCCGGTTTAGGTGGAGTGGGCCCCACAAAATAGAGGACCTGATTGCGTACGTCAAAGGGGAGTTCCTCTCCTCGGGATAAAGCCTCCACCATCTTTTTGTGGGCTGCGTCACGACCGGTATAGATTATACCGCTAAGCAGCAAACTATCACCCACTTTGAGTTGAGCCACTTTATCCTGGGTTAGTGGAAGTTCTAAATAAAGTGTTTCACTCATTTTCATTCCTCCCCTTCCTGTCTGCCCATTAGGACAATTTCTTTATGACGGGCCGCATGACATTGGATATTCACCGCAACAGGCAGAGAAGCAATATGGGTAGGATAGACTTCCAAATGAACCCCAAGAGCAGTATTCGTACCCCCAAATCCCTGAGGGCCAATGCCCAATTTGTTCACCCTTTTGAGTATCTCTTGCTCGATATCTGCTAGGCGCTTTTCTTCATTGGGTTCTCCCACTTTGCGCAGGAGGGATTTTTTAGCCAAATAGGTCGCTTTCTCCATGCTTCCACCCACACCTACACCTACGATAATGGGAGGGCAGGGATTCCCACCGGCCTTCTCCACAGTATCCACCACAAATTGTATAACCCCCTCCAACCCTTCTGAGGGCTTACACATTTTTAGAGCACCCATATTCTCACTGCCTGCCCCTTTGGGTGCGACAGTAATCTTCAACTGGTCTCCAGGTAGGATTTCATAATGGATAATAGCCGGTGTATTATCTCCGGTATTCACCCGTTCAAAAGGATCCTTCACCATGGATTTACGCAGGTATCCCTTTTCATACCCACGCCGGACACCTTCATTCAAAGCATCCTTTAAAGCTCCACCGGTGACCATAACCTCCTGTCCCAACTCCACAAAGATCACCGTCATGCCCGTATCCTGGCACATGGGAACCCTCTCCTCATGAGCAATAGTGGCATTTTCGATTAACCTCTCGAACACTTCACAGCCCAAGGGAGATTCTTCAGTCTTCAAAGCTTCCTTGAACCTCAGCATCATATCGTCCCCAAGATCATAGTTGGCTTCGATACAAAGCTTTTCCACCGCCTCAGTGATTTGCTCCACATGGATAACCTTTGGCATCTTCCTAGTAACCTCCTTTTTTACTCCTTCCCCCTATGCCCCCCGCATATCCTCTTTCTTCTTTGCCCCTTTTCATCGCTTCTTTAAAACAAACTTCCCTTTTATTCCTCTTCTTCCTCTAGCTCCTCAATCCCATAGACCGCACACCCAATCGCTCCATTGAACTGAGGCTCCTGAGGAACTACGATCTCCTTACCGGACCCCTCCTGCAAGAGCTCGCGGACAGCTTTATTATAAGCCACTCCTCCGGTGAACACGATGACATCGCTGGTATAAGAACGAAGAAGGGGAAGGATACGTTTGACAATGGTCTCATTGACTCCCGCCGCCAGGCGGGACATAGGCTCTCCCTCGACAATCTTTCCGATTAATTCACTTTCCCCAAAGACTGCACAGGTAGAGCTTAATTCCACCGGATCTGCTGCATACTCACCCAGCTCCTCAAGAGTCATCCCCAGAACATTGGCCATGTTCTCAAGATATCTCCCTGAGGAAGCCGCACATTTATCATTGGTCTGAAAATCCAGCATCCGGCCTTTTTTTACGGCAATAATCTTACTGTCCTGGCCTCCCAGATCCACTAAAGTGAAATCCTTTAGCCCTGTCTGAAAGATTGCCCCTTTCACATGAGCCTTTAATTCCGGTATAGTTTCTCCACCGGCTACCTCCAAGGTATTGCGTCCATAGCCTGTAGAGACCAAAAAATCCACCTCGGGAAGGCCCAAGGCTTTAAAGTCAACGGCCAGTTTCTCCTGAACCTTCCGGCCATATTCCCTATAAAACCCAATGGTATCCAGTCGTTCCAAGCGCTTAATCCGCGGTGGCAACCCCTCTAAAGAATTTTCCATCACCGCAATCTTAACACTTCGACTTCCCAGATCAGTTCCACATACTGTTGCCATGATCTTACTCCTAAATTATATAACAATTTTTACCACCAGAGAAGAACTAGTCGCGGAGCATTTGCAAAAAGGATTCCAACCTCATTTTGCTCCGGGCATCCAAACCCGTAGGATTCTCACCTTCAAGATTGAGAATCGGATAATCCAAACGTCTGCGGACAATCAAATCCTCAATCTGACGATAGCAGAAGCTCTGAGTATAGTGGATAAGCCCGTCTAATTGCCGCCGTTCTGCCTCTTGCGCCACATCCTCGATACGTCCAAAGACATTATAAGGATAGGTATAAAGTTGATATTGCTCTACTATATCCTCTGTTACAAAGGGCATACTGAATTGCCTTTGCACTTCATTAAAGACGACCCGCGCCCCATGATCCTCCAAGAAATTATAGAGGTCCGGCATAATCGGCGGGACCCCCATGAACCCGATCCGTAATTCTCTTTTCTTACGTCCTTTGTATTTAAGGTTAAGGGGCTCCCGTTCCTTTGCCTCGGCAATGAATCCCTCCATATCCCGGGCAAAGCCTTCCGGATTCCCATTAAAATCTGAACAAGAAACCAGGTAGAGATGATTTTCAAAGCCTCTGACCTTATTCTCTTCCCAAGTCAATCGATCAATCTCCCAAGCCAGCCGACGAACCTTATCTAAACGAACCTTTTGCACTTTCACCTTATCCCAAGTGGTCCCAAGAGTCTTTATCAGCTTCTCTAATTGGAGCCTAAGCATGTCCCCATCCCGATCATAAGGAAAAGCAAAAGGAATAATCTCTATTCCCTCTTCCGACCAAGTCTCCATCAAGGCATGGGTGTTGCTGCAATCCCCCTGGGTTACCGCCACGATCTTCTTAATCTCCGGACTCTTCAGAGCCGTCGCATACAAGCCCTTAATCCATCCGCACACATTCCGCGGATACCCGGCCAGCTCGGCCTCCGCAATCCGAGCCATGGCTTCCCTAGTATCCGAGATAAAAATATTATTCAAATCCACCGGCGTATCTCCGGCTGCATAAATCACCTCGACCGGCACTGTCGTGGTCAACCCAATTTTATTCATTTAATTCCAAGCCTCTCCTCATGAACTACAGTCTATAAAGCCCTATATTATTATCTTATAACTATCAGGAAGAAATACCAAGGATTTTGCTTAGTCTTAAGATTTCAATCCGGTTTTATACCGCAAAAGCTCCAACGTCCGCTTCATCTCATTATGCACAATCATATACCCTTCATCCACACCCATTCCAGGTTTAGCCAGCATCTGATCGGGGCGGGTCGCCAACGCTACATGGACGGCAGTTCGACCACCCGCATCCGTCTCATTGCAGGACCCCCCCACATAAGCACCTATCCCAAGCTTTTTGGCATAAAGCACAGCCTCGATGGTATTCTGAATCCCTCCCAGATCCGGAGTCTTAATCTGAACCATATCCGCCGCCTGAGTATCCACAAATTCCACAATATCCTCATAGGTGTTACACCATTCATCGGCAACCACCTCGACCTTTACTCCCGCCCCTTTAAGGGCTTCACGTAATTCCTTAAGCTGCTTAAGCTGTCCTTCTTTGCTTCCTGCATCCATGGGACCTTCAATGCGCAAATGAAGGGGCTCCGCAGCTTTTTCCAGATCCACAAAATACTCCACCATTCGCTTCACATCATCCTCAAAAGCCATCCCAATGGTTCCATAAACATCAATATGCAGAATGGGCCGATAAGATCCGTCCCCTAAACCAATCACCCGATCCCTTAGCCAATTCACATACTCCAGCAATAACTCGCCATTCTTACCCAGTTTAGTTTCCACATTATTGATGAGAGCATGAGGCAGCACCCCTGCTCGTTTGAGTATGGCTTTGTCCGCATTTTCATACCGCTCATCCCCGGTCTGTGTAAATATAGGCACCGGCTCCACCACCAAAGGCAGATGATACTCCTCGAGAATCACTTCCGTCATCGTCACTTTTTTCGCCTTAGCCACCCCATCCAGAATCGCCTGGCTTACCCCATAACGAATAGCACTATGATAGCGTTCCCCATTAGGCCGCTGAGAATATTCTATGCTGTCCGCCAGCTTCCGGAAAGAATCCAATTCCTGCCCCACAAGCTTGGGACGAAGCTCTTCCATAATAATCGGGATAAAATCATTAGCCAAAAAGAGCGGATCACGCCCCCCAGCTCCTGAGTACTGGACCGCAGCACAATCCCCAAAAGCCACCTGCCCATCCTCCAGGATGAGCATCACTGAAATCGATTCTCCACGTTGACGAACAGCGCTAAACCCAGGGGTCATCGGATCCCCCTTATAAGCAAACCCATCATGACCCGCCCCGGCTTTAATCGCCTTCTGATCATCAAAGTAAAACCCCGTCAGACCCGGCGAAGCGATAACCTCAACTATTTTCATATCTTTGGCCTCCCCACCAGCATTCCCTTCCCAATGGCATAGATATCATCAATAACCATCTGGAAGGACGGATCCCTACCCTCATCCCGTCCACGCAGGGCGATCCGCTCCCGGTGGAACTCCTTGATATCCTCATGGAAAGGCAGATTCCCAAAATCCAGTATCCGTACAGCTCCTTGGGAATCCCGGGCCGGCAGGATCCTCCCAGCATTATAACGGCTGGGTGCGAAAGGTACATCGATAACTCCCGCTTGGAAGGCACGAACCGTACCTACAGCAATGTCCCCTTCTCCCAAATCAAGAGTTCGATCCAGAATAGCTCGGGTCTCTTCCATAATCATCTTTTCCTCTAAGGCTAAATCCTCAGTCATAGGCAAGCTCTGGTCCTTCAGCATGTTCAAAATTTGCTTCGTCGTTCGGAGTCCTGCTGCATTAGCCTCCTTCGTGGGGATACCAAAGGCTTCATGAGGAGATTTGACAATAACCTTCGTGGCTTTCCCTAAGGCTGCAGCTGCAGCCCCCCAAGAGATGACCCCATAAGCCTTAGCCTCGTCCTGAGGAAAGCCTCCCATCCATTGATGAAATACAGTAGTAATATCAAAATCAGAATATCCCAGCTTATTGAGATATTCGGCTGCCAATAAGGGTAAAGTCCGAATCGCCGCCACATCCTGGAGGAGATTACCGCATTGACCGTATCCTAAGGTCAGACTCCGCACTCCCTGGGCAACCGCTAAGATTCCTTCAATCACTGCCACCCCATGAGATACAGAAGGGGGCACAAGGGTACCGGTCAAGGGACCAAAGGGCTCCCGGTTAATACTGACACCTTTTTCCTCATACATCCCAACCAAACGATCTACATACTGCCAATATTTAATAGTATTCTCGATAGAAACCTCTTTAGCATAAGGAATATTATAGGAGATCCCTCCGCCTTCGTAAGCGGTGAACCCTCCCGCTAAAGTAATCTCCGCCAATAGGCGAGCATCCGGGGTGCCATGACGGACCTGTACCGGCACTTTGAGATGTTCAATCAACCGGCGGCAGGCGGCCACCCCATGATTCACTGCCGGGAAACCATTGAGCATGGAACGCCCCACCATACGACTCTCATCAATTCCTGTCTGAGCCTCAGCATATCGGTTCTGCCGAGTGTAGGAATCGATCGTGGTAGGGAGAAAATCCGCCTCCCCTTCCTCTTCTAAAAACCGCAGCAGCTCCAAATGTTCATTGAGAAGGGCCACTCCGGCCCGAGGCTGAGCAAAGGTGATTCCCTTAGCTTTACCCTCCGCCAGCTTGTGGCCAAAGACCTTACTTTGGGGCAAGCTTTTATGGTAAGCTACCGCTTCTTCGAAATCCACATCCTTCCCAGTGGTCCATTGGTTCAGCACCTCCTGACGCTGACGGAAAAACTCTTCCGGGTCTATAGTTCGATTAGCTAAATCCACCGGTATAACCTCCTCTGTCCTTAGAGTCTCACACAATATTTCTTCAGCATACGCAAGGCAACGAGGGGGTTAACCTCCCGCAACAGCCCCATGGAAGCTAATATATAGTCTTGATCCAGATAGAAATCCGGGTTATGAGGTTTAAGAAAAGTAGGTTCCATAGAATTAAAAAGGGCTCCGCGCAAGACTTCTAACGGTTCAGAATGATGCAGAAGAACTCCGCCGGTTCCTACTACCACCGGCAAAGGAGTCAAATCCTTCCCTTGCTGAACATAAGTGGCGCCAAAGGGAGTATAAACTACCTCAAGGGTCCCTGCATGACGCTTCATGGACAGTTCCACCGCCATCCTTCCCAAAGCCGTATCAAAAGAGGCTTCCCGTTCATTCTGAGGAACTCGCCAAGGATCAGCTTGGAACAACTCCAATTGTTCTTGTATCTCCTCATCCCTCCAACCCAAAATCTGATTCAACCGTTTTCCTGAGGCTGCCACTAAGGCTTCTGCACTATAGCGCATCCCCAGATCCCCTTCCACCGTACGCTTTGCAAATGGCTCCGGCAGCCCCTTAAGCATCACTCCTGGCTTGCTGGGATCTCCGGCGGCAATGGAATGAATATCTGTAGTGGCTCCCCCCACGTCAATGATCAAAAGCTCACCCAAACCTTTTTCATCACCATAGCCCTGAGACAACAGTTCCGCAGCGGAAAGAACAGCCGCAGGAGTGGGCATCATCACCCGTTCAATAAGTTCCTCCGCTTTGTCCAGTCCTTTAGCATGGATAATCCGATCCAGAAAAATCCCCCGAATAGCATCCCGTGCGGATTCTACCTCCAGCACATTAAGTTCCGGCATAACATTTCCCGCCACAACCACCGGATCGTGTTTACAGCGCAGTATCTCCGCCGCCTGGGAAGAGACGGCCTTATTTCCAGCCACCACTACAGGTAGTGAAAAAGGCAGTTCCAGAAGCTTTTCCGCATTTTTTAAAAGAATTTCTTTATTGCCTCCATCTATCCCTCCTGCTAAGAGAAGGATATCTGGTCGAGCCTGAGCAATTTTTCCGATATCCTCAGAAGTTAATTCATAGCTAAAAACCTCCAGCACCCGGGCCCCTGCTCCCAGGGCAGCCCGCCGGGCGGCTTCGGCAGTTAATTCCTTGACCAACCCACTGGCTATCATCTTTAATCCACCGGCAGCGCTGCTGCAGGCCAGCTTCCGAATAAAATTCCATCCCTCTGGAGGTTCGGGGATCTGAGCTAAAGCATGGTTGAGCCCTTCCATAATATTACTTTCGATGGTGGTTCCAGCCGCCGCCGTCCCGATGATTTCCTCTTTCTCCAGGTTCACGATGGTGACTTTAGTATACGTGCTCCCAAAATCGATCAGAAGGATCTCAGGCATATTTATCCCCCCCTATAGCCCCAAGTCCTTGCGCAGATCCTCAATAGCTACCTCAGGCATAGTCCCAGGGGGATACACGCGATTAAATCCCATCTCTAAAAAGCGCTTTTCAACCTTATTAAATTCTTGCTTCCCTACTACGAGATTCCCTCCCACATAGAGGAGAATATCTCCGATGCCTGACTCCTGGCACTTTTCCCGGAGTCCCCGACAATCCAACTCTCCGTGTCCATAAAGGGAAGACACCATAATCACCGATGCAGCTGTCTCAATGGCTGCCCGGATAAACTCTTCTTGAGATGCCAGCACCCCAATATTAATAACCTTAAATCCTGCTTGGGTGAAGGCATAATCCAAGATTCTATTCCCTACCGCATGGACATCTGCTCCAATAACCCCAAGAACTAATGTTTTCCGTTCCACTTTCCATCCCTCCTATGAGCGGCCGATGGTCTATTGGTGCCAGCTCACCTGTTTTACACTGTGAATCTGACCAGGAAGCAGAGTATTCCCCACCTGCTCAAACAACACCGGATCTCCGCTTACAAAAAAGCGATGATGGTTAGAAGTTTTATTCATCTCTTGTCCTTTTTCTTGGTTATGTCCCAACTGTTCGAGAACTTCCTTTAACTCCTCCACCATGGCCTGAGCCGGATCTACTAAAGTTATTTCTTCCCCGAGAATTTCCCGGATAACAGGTGCAAGGAAAGGATAATGGGTGCAGCCTAAAATCAACGCATCCACCTGAGCTTCCTGAATAGGAGCCAGATAAGTACGGGCAATCCCTCTTGCTTCCGGTGAATGGGAAAGTCCGGCCTCCACTAAAGGGACAAAAAGAGGGCAAGCCTGGGCCTTCACTAGTTCAATGGAATGTCCGCCCTTTTGCCAAGCCTCTCGTAATTCAGTCTTTTTAGGTAAAATACCCTTAGTCAATACCCGTCTCACTGCTGAGGAATAAGCTTTACTGCGAACTGTAGCTTCCGTGGCAATGAGTCCGATGTTCCCCGTTGCAGTTGCTTGAACCGCTGCTCTCGCCCCCGGTTCGATCGTCCCAATCAAGGGCAAATTATAATATTCCTTTAACACCGGCACCGCATTGGCCGAACTGGTATTACATGCCACCACAATAGCTTCAGCTCCCTGGTGAATCAAAAACGATATAATTTCTTCTCCGAAATGAATCAGCTCTTCCCTACTCCGATTCCCATAAGGTACACGAGCCGTATCTCCAAAGTAAATGATCTGAACATCCGGAAGTTGGGCCAATATCTCCTTCATGACCGTCAAGCCGCCCACTCCCGAATCAAACATCCCAATCATACGCTGTCCCAATTCAATTCCTCCCCTTGGTCTCATTCTAATTATCTGCTTAACTTCCATTAATATGCTACTCTCTTTTTATCTAAAAAACCACTGCATAAAAGTCTGATAGCGAAATAAAAACGAGGATTACATCCTCGCTTTCACTCAATTCATGCAATTAACTTTACAAATTCTTCCACTAAGTCGGGGTGGAACTGTTTGCCGCTCTCATACTGCAAAATCCTTTTAGCCTGTTCCTCAGACATGGCGTTGCGATAGGGACGATTTGATATCATCGCATCATAGGCATCGGCGATGGAAACAATCTGAGCCAGAAAAGGAATCTGCTTTCCGCCTATACCCGCCGGATATCCACATCCATCAAATCGTTCATGATGATTAAGGATAACTTCAGCCACACGCAGCCAGTCAAGATTCTTCCCCGCATTGTCTAAGATCATCTCGGCGCCCCAAAGGGGATGACATTGGATAACCTTGTATTCCTCCTGGGTCAGAGAAGCCGGCTTCCCTAGAATTTCATCGGGGACTTTAATCTTACCTAAATCATGAAGGGGTGCAGCAATACTTAATACCGCCAATTCATCAGCTGCGAGAGCTATGGTCTTGCCCAGAAATACTGCATACTCAGCCGATTTATTGCAATGACTGCAGGTTAGAGGATCCTTCTTCTCAATCCATTCAATGTACTTGATGATGTCCCAGCTTGTCATGCCGATTTCCTCCGTATGTTACACGATGCTCTCTGCGAATGGTTGTTTAATGAATGGTTGTTCAATCTCAAAATTACATGAGAAAACTACATGAATCGGAGTATTCGACACCTAATTATAAAAAACCTTTAGGACGGACTTAAAATTAACTTTTTCTTCATATTCTGGACTGCTTCAAGCTCTACGGGATGGGTCTTATCCGTTCTTTCCACCCTATCAATCAAGCGTTTGAGGCTTGCAAGGATCAGGCGATGCTCCTCAAAGGCATATTCCGCTAATACTTCTTCTAAGAAACGATAGCGTTCATTCATAACCACTTCAACAATCTTTCTGCCCTTGGAAAGCAAATGCATCCTGACAATACGGCGATCCTTAGAATCGCGAATCCTTTCTACTAAGCCATCCCGCTCTAAACGATCAGCCAAATCCGTGGCAGTGCTACAGGCAGTAAACAAATGCTTTCCCAAATCCCCCATGGTTAATGGCCCAAATTCATAAAGGGCTAACAAAGTATTGAATTGAGGATTTGAAATTCCCATTTCGGCAAGAAGAGCTTGCCCTCTACGATAGATGACAGTATTCGAACGGCGTATGGCCTCCTCAAGTTCTCTACTTAACTCCTCATTAACTTCCATTCCCCTACCCCCTAGTACAAATATTTATAATTTTCAATCTTTTTATTTTCTTCATTCTAGCATAGATCGGAGAAAAAAAACATGCCCCCAAGCCCCTTTTTAAGAAATTTTACACTTTTACTGATTATAAAAATCATTGGCTATATAGAATAATCCAGGCCGCCTAAAGCCTGGATAAGTAGAATATTTTCTTTTAGCACTACCCAAAAAGGAAAATTTGTATTATAATATTTTTCAAACTAAATTATCGATTTCTTCTTTTTTGCCAAAATAATGAAACGTGGTTTTATATACCGAAACATCTTCTAAGGTATTTAACTGGTCTTAAGCTGAGAAGAGAAAATATTGATCCCACTGGGGGAATCTACGGTATTGGAGGGTAGTGCAGGAGATACTACATTACTGCTGCTTCCCGAGAGAGTTCCTCCGCCTTTGACCAATCCCTCGCGGTAAGATAATCGGGTCACATCAAGACTGCCCAGCTGAGTCAAGGATTTGCCTTCGATTCTGAAGGTGACCTCCCGAACCGTAGGAAATTGAGTGAGAGTATTCACTAAGCCATACACCGCGACCTCCTGATTGACATTACCGTGGATTTGAGTGAATTCCCGGCTCAAATCTACGATGGCCACTTCATCCTTTATGGCGATATCCAGTAAGGTTGTGGCGGAATCCACTGCTGCCTGAGCCTCTCCTTGAACTGCAGGTCCCATCAACCATTGATTCACCGTTTCCCGGGCTAAACTTAAGGTTTTCGGAATACTCCGTTCTTCCTTAATAAGTTGCTTGCCCGTCGAATCAGGGAAATAAAGACTGATCATTTTACCATCCCCAAGATTACTGGTCGCCGGGACATTTACTTCTTCATTTGCATTACCAATCCAATCAGCAAAAGAAGTGGTTTCACTGTTTTCTTTTACCAGAGTTTGCAGGGTTCCGCACCCTCCAAGCAGAGCCGTTATTAAAAGCACTCCTAAGTAGAGAAAATATTTTTTCATTCTTTTTCCTCCTATCTGACTTCATGGATCCCTATGGCGCTCACTAGATATAGGCTTCTTCTACTTAATGCTATGCTTTGTCCCAAAAAATAGTACACGTCATCTAGCAAATTTCCTATTTTAATTTTCATAGTGAAAGAAGGAATCTCGAAATATTATCAGAATAGTATGAAAAAGAAAGAACTGTTTTTACCTATACCACCTCAGAAAGGAGTGGGACTCTTGAAGTTACGTGCATTACTTGTCGACGATGAATCCCCCGCCCGCAAAGAGCTCCGTTATTTACTCCAAGACTATGCGGAGCTTCAGGTTATCGGAGAAGCCGCCAACGCCATCGAGGCTCTGGAACTGATCAATAACCTGGAGTATTCGGTAGTTTTTCTAGATATTGATATGCCTGGACTTAAAGGAATCGACCTTGCCCGACAGCTCAAAGAGAAAGAGAATTCCCCAGCCATCATCTTTATCACAGCCCATGAAGAATTCGCCGTAGATGCCTTCTGTGTAAACGCCCTGGATTACTTATTAAAACCCATTAATCCCAAACGCCTTGATCAAGCCATCAAAAAACTGTTCATTCAACATGGTACTGCTAATACATCTGTTTCATCACCCCTGTCAGATCCTGACGAACCCGCCACCAACAACCATCCTCCCAAACATCTTCAAGAAAATAGCGCCACCCGTCCTCTGGAAGTCATCCCGGTCGAGCAACGGGGTAAAACTATTCTCCTCCGTCCTGAGGAAATTATTTATATCTATACAGATAAAGACAATGTCTTTGCCAAAACCCAAAAAGAATCCTATCTCACCCGTTTTACCCTGAGAGAATTGGAAGCTCGTCTTAACCCGAATATGTTTTTCCGTACCCACCGTTGTTACTTGGTCAATATTAAACGCATGCGAGAACTCATCCCCTATTTTAACGGAACCTACTCTATCGTGGTGGACGACCATGAGCGCAGCGAAGTTCCCGTCAGCCGTACCCAATCCCGCAAACTCAAAGAAATTCTCGGCCTCTGAGGGGCCAGGAGGACAGGGCAATAGACCAAGCTGCATAGAAGCCTGGAATGCACGGAAAAGAGGGCTAATTACGCCAACACGCGTAAATTAGCCCTCTTTTTTAGAACCTTATGGACTTGAAGAGCTGACCAAGCTTTTCCACGATCCAGAACCTTACCTTTGGCTCCTCATAAGGTATCCCAGGTCTCCCATCCACTGGCTGTGCTGTCGAATGATCGATATCCACAAAGCATAGAGGAGGAAAAAGCACGCACCACCAATTGGAACCTTTTCCTTCACCTATGACCACTCGTACTGCCTCATACTCACCTGAGGGAAGAATCAAAGAACCGTAGGACTTCGTCGGAAAAATAAAATTTCCATATTCCGTTTTTACTGCATAATCCCTGCCCCAAGCGCCAATAACCTTTCGGCTGATTTCTTCCATAAGCGGACGCAATTCCGTCAAGATCCGGCGGGATTGCTCCAGGGATTGGGATTGGGCAAGCTGCGGGGATATCTTCTTAAGAATCGCATCCCGTACTGCCCGCTTAAGAGCCTGGTCTTCCTCTGAATCTGAGTTTGCTACCACATGAAAACGAATAAGGTCTTCTCCACTCCCTGCCATCTGAGCTATCTCCAGCAAATCCTTGGACTGTTCGACAGATCGGGCATAGGCAAAGGACGATTGAAAAACCTCCACCTGAAAAAGAACCGCCAGGAAAACAATAAGTAGTATTTCTACCATTTTCGGATCATCAGCATGATTAAAACCTTTCACACTCAAAACCCTCGCTCCTCTTTAAACAAAATCCTTCTAATGTCCATTATGTCCAAGGTGAGTATGGGTTTAGACATAGTTTAGTCCCTTTTTTCATAAAGTAGACTTAGGTTCTTACTTTTTTAGGAGGAATAGATCATGGAGGATTGGCTCCCTATTCTCTGGGTCAGTACCATTGCCGGACTTGCCACAACTTTAGGAAGCCTTCTGGTGTTAATGTTCGGGCGCCCTAAAGAGCAGGTATTGGCAACTTTACTTGCCGGGGCCGGAGGTGTGATGCTTGCTGTCGTTTCTTTAGACCTTCTCCCTACCGCCTGGCAAATTGGTCCTCTAAGACAAGTCATTCTTGGCTTTATCATCGGTTTAGCTTTTATGAAGCTGGCCGATAAACAACTTAACTCTTCCTCCCCCTCCTTACCCCTTCCGCGACGCCAACGGCTAAAGCGCATCGGACTCTTAGTAGCTGCAGGGATTGCCCTTCACGATCTCCCCGAAGGTATGGCCATCGCCATCGGGCAAGAGGCCACAGGGGAATTGGGATTTCTCATTGCAATTGCCATTACCTTACACAACCTGCCGGAAGGCATGGCCACCACAGCTCCCCTAAAAATGGCTGAAATGAAAAGCTGGAAAATACTCCTTTTGAATTTTGGTATCGCTTTTTTCACCCCTCTAGGTGCTCTTATCGGTTTGTTGGCCATTGACAGAGTGCAAAATTCCATATCTTTTTTTCTCGCTTTGGCAGGAGGGGCTATGACCTTCCTGGTCTTTGCAGAGCTCTGGCCTCTTTCCCGTGAACGCCATCCCCGCTACGCTCTTTTGGGAGGAGTCCTGGGGTACCTCTTCTTTGCAGGGATAAGCTTTCTTCACTAAAAAAGCTTCCATCAGTTCTAGCTGACGGAAGCTTTTCTTTGCGGGACGATTACCTATCCCCTCGTTCCCCCTAATGGAGTACTCGCGAGGCGTATTCTCCCATACGCTTATATCCTTCTTTGGTAGGGTATTTGCCGTCCTGAGATAAGCCTTCCAGGTAAGTATTATCGGTATCCATGAGTACCGAAGCAAAATCTAAAACGAGGATATCCTTCTCTCGGGCATAGCTTGATTCCCATTCTCTGAATTCCTTAATCGTGTTTTGAACCCCTGTATAAGGTAAGGGCAAGGCGAGAATCGGAATAATGTGATTGCTCTCAGCCTTTTCCACCATGGCCTGAATATATTGTTGGAAGGTCTCAAGCGGTATGTCCCGAAGGGCATCGCCGTTCCCCACAAAAATGATCACCCGGCCCGGCTTTTCATTGAGCACATCCGCATCAAAACGGGAGTAGAGGTCCTGGGCGGTCTGATTTGTTTTCCCCTTGTTCACCACTTCAACCTGCAGTGCTTGGCCTAAAACCACCGGCCAAGCACTTTCTGCATTACCAGGATAACCAAAGGTAAAGGAATCTCCTATGGCCACAATCTTAGTATTCTCCAAAGTGGGGGCCGGCTCTTCCTGCTGGGGGGGAGTGGAAGCCTGCTCATTGGCCTTACCGTTCCATAATCCCAAAAAGCCGGCAATCACAATAAGCACACTCAAAAACACCGAGAATTGAATTAAACGAATTTCAATCCGATACGTCCGCATACCGTGTGGTCATCCCCCTTTAGTAAAGTTTCAATAAGGCAGTATTCTACGAATCTTCCCCCAATCCCTCCATTCATAGAGAATTTCTCTCATGTACATGTGAGCAAATTATCCTCCGGTTGAGGGGGTTCCTTAGGGGTTACTTTAGTATAGAGATTCCCCATTTTTCAGCCAGCCCATTAAGTTCCCGCAACCGCCTCATGATCCATCATCCTATCCTTGTTATTCCTTCCCGACATTCTCCTTCATCTGTGCGCTGGAATGGATATCTTCTTTTACAGCTTCAATATGTTTGATCATTTCCTGAAACGCCAAATCCGGATTACGCTGTTTAATCGCCTCATAAATCGTTTCATGCTCTAAAACAGATAAATATTGACGTCCGGGAATCTTAAAGCTACTGTCTCTGATTTCTCCGGTTAAGTCTAGGATGTTAATCATCAAACGCTTGAGGACTTTATTGCCCGATGCTTCAGCGATCTTAAGATGGAATTCTGCATCAAGTAAAGCAAGTTTGCCACCACTTGCAGAGCCCAGCTCTTTTCCCCTCTTGACAATTTTCCCAAGCTCTTCGATATCCTTGTCATCAGCATTTTGAGCACACCATAACGCTGCATACCCTTCCAATATTACCCGAACCTGAAAAATCTCATCAAAGGTACCCTGGGTTATCTGAAGCAGTGCTGCTAACCGTGATACATCTTCGACTTGTTCGTCCACCTCATTAACATAAGCCCCTAAGCCATGACGGATCGTAACCATTCCCAGCCCTGCCAAAGTTTTCAAGGCATCACGAACTACTGTTCTGCTTACTGAAAACACATTGCACATTTCGCGTTCAGCAGGCAGCTTATCCCCTGGCTTAAGTTCACCATTACTGATACTCTGGACAACTTGTTTCACAATTTCCTCGGATAAATTACCATGTGTTTTAACTGGTTCAAACACTACCTATACCACCCTTACAATACTCTCTGGTAATATATAATACCACTTCCCGCAACAAAAGGGCAATAAACGATTTACTTTTGAGTTTATTGCCCCTTAAATTCTATTTTAAAAAAATTATATACTATAGTTAATCTGATGTGATAGTTAACGATTAAGGAGGATTGATAAGCTATAGCTATCAATCAAACGAGGGGCTTTATTGGGCCATGATGGACATAATAGATTATTAAATTTTGAACTTCTCCACCATGGTATTCAAGTTTATAGCGTGTTCGGCCTGAATCTGGGCGGCCTTGGCCACGTGCTCCATAACTTTGGCCATCTGGCCCATATTTTGAGCGATTTCCTGGGAACTGCCGGTGGCTTCCTGGACTGAAGCCGAAACAGTTTGGATGGCGTTACTCATTTGTTCGATGGCGGTAAGCATTTGTTCTGAAGTCGCAGCAAAGTCTTCCACCAGCGTTCCTACCTTATGGGCATCTTTAGCGTGCTGTCCTTCCGCCTCCACAAGCATCTCATAATCAGGAATGACCTTTTCCTCAATAAACTTTAAAACTTCCGAGGAATTTCGGGAAAGATGGCCAAATGCTTCGGTTACTTTACTGATCACTGCATGAATTCCAGCCACAGTCTGTGCCGATTGTTCGGCCAGCTTCCGTACCTCCTCTGCGACAACCGCAAAGCCCCTTCCCTGCTCTCCGGCCCGGGCTGCTTCAATAGCGGCGTTCAAAGCCAGGAGATTGGTCTGCTCAGCAATACCGTCGATGGTTTCAGCCATGATCCTGATTTCCTGAACCACTTCACCGTTTTTAATCGCTGCGATGATTTCTGCTTGTTTTTGCTGATAAATGCTCAGGGTCGCTCCTCTTGAAGCTTCAGCATTTTCACGCATCATCTGGGCCTTCTTCTCGATTTCCTGGACGATTCTGCTGCCCTCAGAGGCTTTCCCGGCAAGCATACCGGCACCTTTGCTGATCTCCGTCCCCGAGGCCAGCATTTCTTCCGCAGAGGCAGCCGTCTCCTCCATTCCTGCCGCAATCTGTTCTGCCCCGGCATTGATGTTTTGTCCCTGAGCGTTCAGTTCCTCAGCCGAAACCGATAATTCCGCTCCCACTGTCTTAAGGTCTTCGGCAGCTTCCTTAACATGTTCCAGGAGGCGGCTCATGTTACTGTCAATATCATCATAGGCTCGGGCTAATCGGCCAATTTCATCCTTCCTCCTGATTAAACTTTTTTGTTGATCCGTAGAAAAATCACCTTGGGCAAATAATTTGGCTTGCTCAACTGCAGCTAGAATCGGACGGCTGATCATCCTGCCTAGGATCAGGCTGAGCAACAAGGCCAAAGCAAAACCGCAAGCCGTCAGTATCATAATAATCATTCTGGCTTCAGCAAAGTCCTGTTCCGAAGCACGCTGAAGATCTTCGTTGTATGCCAAGGAACAACGAATCATGCTTTCGATGATTCCTTCCACCTTAGCCTGCTGCAGACCGGCTTGCTGATTAAAGTCACCGGCTAAGGCATAGTTTTTCAGTTCAACTGCTGTCATCGCCTTTTCTCTCAAGTCCCGGTAAACAGTTACCTCACTTTTGAATTCCGCTAACAGTTCTTTTTCTTCTTCGGTTAAGTTAAGCATTTGATACTGCTGGATCAACAGGTCGTTATGTTCGTTATCTTCGATGGACTGGGCAATAACCCTTCGGGAATCGCCGATCACTGCAGGATCTTCCGAAACCTGGCTCTCCCAGACTACGCTGACCATCTCCGCAGCCCCTTTGGCAAAGCTCTTATTCAAGTCTTCCAAAATTAGAATAGGCTGGATGCCATCCTGGGTAATTCTTTTGAGGTTATCGTTGACTTTACCCAGGTTAATCAGCCCGGTTATGCCAACAGTCAGGATTAATAGGGCCATAAGTAAAAAGCAGATAAAAAGTTTTCTACTTGTTTTTAAATTAATAAACCATCCCATCTCTACTAATCCCACTTTCTTTTCCAAATTACAGTAGCATTAAACCATTCTTTACGGTTAAATTCTCAATAATGCCGTACTTCATGGGTAACGATCAAAAGGAATGAGAATGGATTTTTGCCCAATAATCCATTCTCATTAACAATAATTGTTTAATTGCTTTTATTTAAGTCCATATTTTTCTACAAGAGGTGTGACTGTCTCCGTATAGGTATTGACAATTTCTGCGAATTCGTTACCATTCAGATACTCATGGGGTTGTCCGATTTTCTCCATTTCTGCAATGTATTCCGGGTTCGTACAGATTTTTTCAAAACCATCTCGTAGCACCTTTAATACGGCCGGATCGATATCTTTCGGTGCTGCAAAGCCACGGCGAATATCGGAAATGAAGTCAACATCCTGTTCTTTGAAAGTGGCAACATCTTTCAGCCATGGATGACGTTCTTCGGAGGCAATGGCCAAGAATTTATACTTGCTCACATCTCTCATCACATCATTGAGGTTTCCGATCATAGCGTCCACATGGCCGCCCATCAGCGCTACATTCTCATCAGCAGCGCCGGTGAAAGGAACAAGGGTTAATTTGATGTCGAGCAAATCCATGAGCTGCAATGCTGCGATATGGTGCGCGGTAAAGGTTCCCACCACTCCAATGGTCATTTTGCCATCCTTTTTCTTGGCTTCAGCTACGAAATCGGCAATAGTATTCATCGGGCTATTGGCTTGAACAACCAAAAGATTCGGATCATTAACAACTTGGCAAATGAAGGCGAAGTCTTCAATCTTATAGGTGCCTTGAGGACTTAACGCCTGCAAATTGATGTGGGGAACATTGATCCCGCCAATGGTGTATCCATCCGGCCTCCCTTTCGTAATCGCTGTGAAACCAACTTGTCCACCGGCACCCACCTGATAATCGAAGGTTAAGGGCTGATTATTGAAATTTTCTTTCCAATACTTGTCGACGATGCGAGCCTGGACATCACTTGAGCCACCAGCTGTAAAGGCAATAATCATGTTTACAGGTTTCTTGGGAAAGTCTGCTTTCTTCTCTTCAGTAGTTGTTACCGGGGTACCACCTCCGCAACCTGATAGAAGCAAGGCACCGATTGTAATCAGGGCAGCTGTCAACTTGGTCCATCTTTTCATCTTTTTACCCCCATATCTTAATTTATTTAACCGCATAATGATTACTCAGACTCCTCAGCCAAAGCGTCTTGAACGGCCTCCGGGTTTTTAATGCGAGTATACAATGAGGCTGCCAGTAAAACCGCAGCAACAGCAAGCAGAGCCAGAGAAATAGGTCTCGTGAAAAAGATTGCCAGGCTGCCATGAGACATGTTCAACGATTGACGAAGGGAGGTTTCAAAAATCGTTCCTAAAATCAAACATAGAATCAAAGGCGTTGTGGGTATCTCTATTTTCTTAAATAACCAGCCAACCAGACCGAAGAGGATGGCCACACCGACATCAAACAGCTTGAATCTTACACTGTAAGCACCAATAAAAGAGAAGACCAAGACCATCGGCGCTAAGATCCCATAGGGTACCTTGACAAGCTTGGCCCATAACGGGACCAAGGGAAGATTCAGGATAATCAAGATAACATTGCCGATATACATAGAAGCAATGACAGCCCAGACCAGATCAGCATTCTTCTCGAAAAGCGTGGGACCCGGCTGCAGTCCATACATCATGAACCCGCCTAAAAGAACAGCCAAGGCCGGCCCGGAAGGAATGCCAAAGGATAGCAATGGTACAAAGCCACCGCTGGTTGTCGCATTGTTTGCCCCCTCGGGAGCTGCCACCCCTCTCAGGTCACCTTTACCAAAGGTCTCCGGATGCTTCGAGAAACGTTTTTCAATGTCATAGGACATGAAAGAGGTAACCCCCGGACTGCATCCCGGCAATAATCCCAAGAAAAACCCAACAACCGCTGAACGAATCATTGTCGGTAAAATATAAAGGAACTCTTTTGCCGTTAAGTAGAGCTTTTGCAGCTTTGCATTGTAGACAGGAGCACCGATATGCTCAAGGTTAGAAAATATTTCTCCTACCGCAAACAAACCAATGATCACGCTTATAAAATCGATCCCCGACATGAGGTTGATATTGCCAAAAGTGAAGCGCGAATAGCCAGTCACAGATTCCATGCCGACCATAGCAATCAGGAACCCGATTAAAGCCGAAATCAAGCCTTTAACCAGCGATTTACCGGTAAGATTAATGACCACACTCAAAGCCAGAATCATCAACGCGAAATACTCCGGAGGACCAAATCGAAGAGCCACATTTGCTAAAGTCGGTGCGAAAAAAGTCAGTCCAACCAGTCCGAGTGTTCCCGCAACAAAAGACGAAATTGCCGCGGTCGCCAGGGCCGGACCAGCCTTCCCTTGCTTAGCCAGTTGGTAACCATCCAGGGCCGTTGCCACAGAACCTACCTCGCCGGGAATGTTAACCAGGATAGCTGTCGTAGACCCTCCATACATTGCCCCGTAGTAAATCCCTGATAACATGATAATCGCAGGAATCGGTGGCAAAATTGTTGTTAACGGCAGCAAAATGGCAATTCCTGATGTAGGCCCTAATCCGGGTAATACCCCGATTAATGTTCCGGCTAAGCAACCTATGAAACCAAACAATAAGTTTTCAGGTGTTAAAGCAGTAAGAAAGCCATTGATTAACATTGAAAAGTCCACAGACTCACCTCACTTGTGTGAAATTCGCGTAAGCAGTCATTTTATTATGATTGAACCTTAGAATCCTAAAAAGCCAATGGGTAGAGGAAGGTCCAGCAAAGTCCGAAACAGGTAAACGATAAGCATCCCTGTAAGCGCACCCAATAGGGCACATTTCCATAAAGCATATTTGCCAAGTTTATGTGCCAGATACGTGACAAGCAAAAATGTAGCTATACCAAATCCAAGGATCTCCATCAACCCCAGGTAAAGAACCAAGACCAAAAACAATCCTGCAACAGGAAGCACATCCTTCCGCCGAAGCACTGAAGTTGTCGTATTCTTCTCACCAAAGGACTGAATAAGCAAGATAATGCTAAGAACGGTAAGAACAACACCTAACCCCAGGGGGAGGATCCCCGGTCCGAAATCCACACCCGGCATGCTCTTAGGCATTTGTCTCGCTTGGACAATAATAAAGATTGATAAAATCAGAAAAGTAATTCCTACTTTAAAATCTGTCTTTTTGGCAAACGGAATCTTTCCAGTCATCTTCTTGTCGTCAAATTCGGCGATACTATTCTCACCCATTCCCTTCCTCCTTTTAGTCTTACCTATTTAGGCACTTGTTCTAATACTATCTTTCACGTTACTTAAAACAAAGTGCCCACAGTTTAGTACTAAGTGCTTCTCCGAATGAAGCACTTAGTCTATGAAACCTCATGCCTTTATAGGAATGACAGAGTTGGCATTCGGTAATACCGTTATTTTCAAATCAGCTGTATAATCCGGGATAACATCATCAATGGCCTCTTGCAGGCTCTTAGTAACCTTCACCATGAGCGTTTTGGCTAATTCCGGGGATACTTTGTCAGATACCAGGATTGTTTTCGCTTTTAGGAACGTTCTGGACCAAAGATAGGCTTTATGGGGACCAATAACAAACTCTTTTTCTTTAAAGGAGGTCACAAGGTCTGACGGATCATCATATAAGGACATGGTCTTTTCAAAGCTTTCTTCTCCAGCCCCTTCAATACATTGAGCCACTAATATGATGGTTCCTCCCGGCTTAACCAGCTGTAAGGCAGGCGTTAAGGCTTTCTGAGCCTGGTAGGCATTGATATCTTTCGGAAACCCTCCCGGGGATGCAATGACAATGTCAGCTGAACTCATCGATACACCAAAAATACTCTTAGCAAATTCAACTGCAACACCATGGGCTGCTCTTGGATGACCGGCGACAGCTTTAACGACCTTTTTTTGAGTATTGAGTACGACATTGACAATCATATCAACACCAATAATCCGGCCACAATCCTCTAAATCGATTCGCGCAGGATTTCCTTTCATTTCCCCCAGTTCAGCACCGGGTTGAAAAAGCCGGACATGATTTCCTGTAATCGTCTCTCTCCCGCCTAAGCCAATGACCGCACCTTTAACGCCTGCTGTGAATCCCATAAATTGATGGGCATCAACCATACCGGTAACAATTTTAAAATCCGCCTGAGCAAAATGTTTATTGACATATACAGGAGTTCCTAAGGGAGATGTGCCCAAAAAAGTTAGACCGGCCCTATCATCTGCATCGTGAGGAAGAACCTGCCCCACTCTTTTTGACAATTCCTCACCCAATATATAATTCATCTCTTCCTGAGTTGCAGGATGATGCAATCCGCCACCCACAAGCACCGTAATTTGGTCTTCATAGATTCCAAATTCGGCTAACCAGGGTAACAGCTTCTCCACAATGAGGCGAGAGGGCACAGGACGTGTCATATCACTCACAGCGATAGCCACTGACTTCGCGTTTCTTAGTTTATCAAAATTGATATCTCCTATTAAATTTAGTAAAGCTGCAGAAATCTGTTCGCCGGCTTCAACACTAGGCTCTACCGATTTTAATCTACCATAGACACAGTCAATATCATCCGGTATCGAGCAAGATTGTGTCCCATGCCCATAAGGCAATTCAATTGTTTTCACACTTTCACCCCTGCCTCACTCAGAGTTAAATTTCCCCTTTTCCATTCTCGAACAAATGACCCATATTTTTAAGCGCTGGGATAGAGACGGGTAAGCACAAACTCCTTGTGATTGAGCACTTCGGCATCAGTTAAGCAGCCACGTGCCGTTTTCACTACACATTCCATCACTTTATCTGCCGCTTGATCCAGAGTCAGCTCTCTGCTGAGCACCCCACTGATATTCACATCGATATGCTCGGACATAAATTCACAAGTCTTAGGATTTGCTGACATTTTAACCACAGGCTCAATCGGGTTGCCCACAATATTGCCCTGACCCGTTATGAAAATATGGAGGGTTGCTCCTGCCGCCATCATGAGTGTGACACATTCAGCTGCCGCTGCTGATGTATTCATGAAATAACGCCCTGGTTTTGTCGGCTCTTCTGCCATTTCCAAAAGACCGATAATCGGGGCCTTGCCGGCCTTTTGGATATTGCCCATGGCTTTTTCTTCGATCGTTGTCAAACCCCCGGCAATATTCCCTTGGGTTGGCTGTGTTCCTAAAAGATCGGCTCCTTTGGATTCGATCATATCCAGGTAATCCTTATGGACTCTTAAAAATTCCTGAGCAAGTTCAGGTGTTGCGAAATGCTTGGCAAGAATATGCTCTCCTCCCGTTGTTTCAGGCGTTTCACCAAAGATAACCGTTCCGCCCATTTCTACCAAACGATCACCCACTACACCTGCCGTTGGGTTTCCAGCGAGACCGGTTGTGGTATCGGATTCACCACACTTGAAGCTCACCACCAGATCTTTCAATTCACACTCTACTTTTTCCAAGGATGTAGCGTATTTTACATATTCATGGGCCTTGCGGGAAGCCATTTCGATGGTTTTTAAGTCACCATGACCCTCAATACCGAAGTATGTTACGGGTTTACCGGTTTCGGCAATGCCATCGGCGACTCGTTTCGCCCAATTTTGCTCAATACCAATGACGACGACAGCCGCTACGTTGGGATTACGTCCCGCTCCGATAATGGTTTTGAAATGCAGCTCAAGGTCGGCTCCGAATTGAATACGGCCATAGGGATGAGGAAGTGCCAGGGTTCCGGCAATATTGTTGGCAACTGCTTCACAAGCAGCATTGGACAAATCATCGACCGGTAGAATAAGAACATAGTTACGAATACCGATACGCCCATTGTCCCGACGATAGCCTAAGATCTTAGTTTCCATAATCCCACCTCGCAGTCTTTAAGTTATGGGTATGTACCCAATCCCCTACCTTAATATCCTGGGTTACTTTGCCCACATTTTCACCATACTTTATTAAGCTTTCACCCTGTTTCTTGCCCTTTAGGGCAATCTTGTGTCCTAGTTGGATGTCATGGTTTGCTTTGACATGACATTCTTTCCCACTATGAATGTCCACACCCATGACTTCCTCGCCGGCCTTAATATCCTGCACGGCGACGCCAACATCGTCTTGAGCCTCATGCAATAAGAATTTATGGCTGCTCATCACGTTTCCTCCTTTTTACTTTTTACCACTCGTCTCGGTGGTATGTTGTATGTGGTGTTACCACTGAGCTCAGTTTATATGATTCCTTTTGATCTGTCAATATGTAATAAAGAGTTTTTTCACGAATTAGTTGATAAATTCTTCCTTCTCACCTTCACTCCCTATAAAGCATACTTTAGTATAAGGAATCGAAGGAGGTGCCCTATTAATGAGCTACATTGACAAGGCTAGGGAACTTGGAGAAGCACTCAAACAAACCCCCGAAGTACAAGCTATTCTCGCTGCAGAAGCAGCCATCAAAGCTGACCCTGAAGCCAACGAAGCATTTATCCAATATCAAGAAAAAGAAAGCCAAATCGTTACGACTCAGATGATAAGTAAAGTAATTCCAGAAAAAGATGCCCTGGCCCTTATCGACCTCAAAGTCCGCCTCATGAACAAACACTCCCTGATTCGCACCTATTTCCAAGCCCAACAAAGCTTTGAACGGGTTATGGCCATGGTTAATCTCACCATAACCACGACCATCCATGGTATGCCCAGTGCTGATCAGCTCCCCCTACCTGACGAAATCAAGAACATGGCTCAAAAGGTCTTGGAATCCATAGGGGGGGGTAAGCAGTCCAAGACCTTGGAAATTCCCAAGGATATGAAGCTGCCTCCAGGGTTAAAGCTTCCCCCGGGACTAAAAATTCCCGGTCTGTCCGAATAATAATAGGGGACCTCACTTATGCGGCCTCCAGATTATTGCGGTCCCAAATTCGAAATCCAGATCGTTCATCCCATCACCCTCCTAGCATTTTTGATTGTCATAGCCCTCGGGGGGTTTCTTATCCTCAACACCTGGTTCTTCTAAGCTCTCAATTCATGAAAAGGAGGTGAGTGATTTGGCCTTAGGAAATGAATCCATCCGCCCCTTGCCTGTCACTCCCCTCTCCTTCTCCCTGCTCGTCACTAGCCCTATACAGAGAAATCTCCCCTTTCTTCCAATCACCGCTGCCCTTTTCCCCCTAGGCAGAGTAAGGCTGCCCTATGCTGGTTTGGTCGTAGCAGGCTTAGATATTCTTATGAATTTCCTGGTTAAGCGTTCCTTGGTTAACCCCCCCTCCCCCCATAAGGCGCCGGAAGAGTCCCATACCATCACCCTGACTCTGGCACAGCTGGCAGATCTCGTCCAGAAGACATCTCAAGGTCAGGTTATACGTCCCGGTGACGCCTCTCAAGTCTCCCCCCCGGCGGCGTCCGGGGTGGGTGAGCCCCTTTTCCCCGACAATTTGAGCTTTTCCCTTTCCATAAGCGGTCCTTTCGGAAACTTCGAGGGCACACCGGATTCGGTATTCAACGTTCCTTTATTTGAAATCCCCGGGGTCCCAGGTAATTTAATCATCGCTCTCATCACTATAATAGCCCAGTTCTTAACCGAACAAGCCAATATCAATAACAATAGAGGGGAAAGTTTATGAGTAATGGAGGAAATCTTCGTCTTGTTTTCAACACACCGGCAGCGGGAGCCAGCTTTATTGCCTTTTCCCTCTTTTTTCTCATTATTTTTTCCGCAAACCCCATATTATCCTCAACTAGTTTTAGAACTTTAGGGATAATCATCAGCTTAAGCAGTATAGGTTTTCTGCTCATGATCATTATGATCTCATTTTTCCTATGAATTGTTCATATACGCAAAAAAGGAGCTCAGGCATAACCGAGCTCCCCACTAACCCAAAAGCCAGGAATTACATCTCCGCGGTATCCTACATAAGCTTTTAATCTTGCTGCCCGTTACTGCAGGGGTTCTATGATGGAATCTCCTAATGGACTGCCTCCGCCAATGGCTTCCGGAATGCCGGCGGAAAACTCTGCCCCGGAAGAAGTCATTTCTCCTTGAGAGATACCCCCCTCCACAATCCCCGGAGCTGCGGAACGCCTCTGAACCAACCCGGTAACCTTATTCCATACGGACCCTCCTGCTTTCTTAATCGGGGCCAGGAAACGGACCGGTCCCGGTGCTTGTCTTACCTGCAAGACAATGGGCCCTTGCGGAACATGGCCTAGTTGCTGAGAGTTTTCTGCTGTAATAATAACCCGGCTATAGTGATGGAGAGGGACTTGACTGCGAAACTGGGCCTGATATACTCCATTGCCCACGGGTCTTAAGACACCGGCCAGGAATCCAGTTTGGCCTTTGTTATCCACGAGATACGCTGCATACGTGCCGCCGCGTCCTACCAAGTCATTTGGCGAAGGCAAATTAGCTATACACGAAAATACATTATCGCTCGAAATAGAAGCAATGCCATTAGCGTTCATTCCCGCCTGGGCAGCCTCCAAAACCAGTTGCCGATGCTGCCCGGAAGCCCCTGCTCCATTCCCACTGCCTAAGAATGCAAAAGGACCTGCCATATTTCCTCCTCCTTGGGATTGTGTCACTGGTTTGTAAGGTTTGGCACCAAAAAATCCTCCACGTAAGTTATTGATTTGGCCATCCTTTTGGAAAAAGCCCCGTTGTTTTAACCCCGCCCCCAAATTATTGCGAATGCTTCCTCCCGGCGCAGGACCCATTGGACCAATGCCTTGCATCCCAGCAGACGGCGTACCCATCGGCGGAATTCCCCCAGGCATCCCGGCAGAAGGCATTCCCCTGGGAGCGATTCCACCTGGAGTCATCCCACTCGGGGCCGCCCCATAATTATACCCTCCCCCAGCCGTAGTTGTTGGACTAACGCCTCGGCCCCAGCCTGAACTCTGTCCGGGCATCCCTCCCATAGGCATTCCCTGATAGGTATCAAGCCGACGGGGTACTCTGGGGTCTGTCTGTCCATAAGAGCCATTTCCCTGATCCCAGGTAAATCTCACATTTCTCCCTCCCGACGACAAACTTCTCCCTTTAGAATATGTTCCACCTTGATATTTGGTGTTAGATATAAAATCCCCATTCCCGAATACACATAAAAAGAGGGCGTCGCCTGCTACTTTAAAATAAAGTAGTTTTGCGACACCCTCTCTGCAACAGTGTCTTTTTTGATTGCATTAACTTTAAACCATTGAGACAAGGTATATGACCCTTTGTTTTACTCGCCTAGATACTAAATGTATGGTTACCGATGGTTTTCACCACAGGTCTGGTCTTAATCCAACGGTCCGTGGCTGTCCTGGGGTTATAATAATAAATCGCGCCCTCCGTCGGATCCTCGCCATTTAAAGCGGCCTCTGCTGCAAGATAAGCACTTTGGTTGGGGGTAAGATGGATTTGCTTATCAATGACAGCTGTAAAGGCACCCGGCTGGTACACCACATCGTGAATCGTATTGGGGAAACGATGATCTTTAACACGATTGAGCACCACTGCTCCTACTGCCACTTGACCCTCAAAATCCTCCCCCCTTGCCTCAGCATGAATCACACGAGCAAGAAGCTCCAGCTCTTCTTGAGTGACTTGAGTTTTCCCACGGGATGGTTCCGTGGTTATGTTGGCAATTGCACCTCCCTTGACGGGAATCTGCAATTTTTGACCTGCGATAATACTATTGGGTTCACTGATCTTGTTGAGTTTCATGATCTCGGCAATCGTTGTCTCATACCTATGAGCGACTCCTGATAACGTCTCTCCACTCTGTACTACGATTACCTGAGCATCTCCCTGGAGAGCTGACTCATCACTGGAAGCAGTTGTCTCCTGGGCTGTTACAGTTTCTTCAATTGCTGGACTATCATTATTTTCTAAAGTAGTATTTTTTGCTTCGTCTTGGTTGACACCAACCCTTTGAAAATCAATGCTTTGAACCTTACTATCTTCCTCCCCGGAATGCACTGTCACAATGTCCTTTTGGGCCGCATCCAAAACTTCAATATCGACTATTTCAAAAGTATTCGTACCTAATTCTCCATTGACTGGATACACCATTCCCTGACACCAGAATAATGTCATTACCCAGCATAGGAAAATTGCCGTGGTTTTTCGGCATCTTCGGTGTGGCAAACAAAATCACCTCTTGAGTTCATGAATTATTTCTAGTCTTTCCCAAGAAGGACGTTTTTTATAACACCAGCCCAAAAACCTCAAAAACACTGCTAAAAATAAAAGAAACCGGATGTTCCTGTTACCTACCAGTAGTCAGGATATCCGGTTTCTTTTTTTAATCACAATAGCCTTTTTGCTTTAACTTTTCCACATGCTCTTTTAAAATCTTTTCAATATCGATAGCGTACTGTTCCTCTAAAACAAACATCATCGTTACCGCCGTCTGGGCCACATCGATAAGCTCCTGAGCGACCATATGCATCGCCTCAGTCTCCTCGACCCTCAACCGCTCTCCATTGAGTCCGCGAAACTTCCCAATGGCCTGAGCCAGTTCTCCCGACTCCTCCATAATCTTCAGAGCCGTACTTTCTAAAGAGGGGTTAAGTCGGTTTAAACGGGGTAAGGTCACCGTTTTTGAGCTGCACACCCCTGCGTTACCACGACTCTTTTCCATCCACTCACTCCTCCGTTAACACACCTGTCGATCATAACCAATAACCCGGAACCTAATGAGCCTTTCCAGTGGTTCCGACGGTTAGTACTCCTTCTTTCAGAATGGAGCCATCCTGAGCGGCAATTCCCTGATGAGTAAGAAGCCAGTAGGTTTTTTCAGGTTCGAGAAGGCCTTCCGGAATCACTTTAACCGAGCGTTCATCCACTTTCTCGAATTTCACGGGAATACGCTTGCCGCTTTCGCTCTCAATCAGTTCGAAGGCATTCTTGGTCACACTCTTAAAATCTAGGGGAGCGGTAAACCGCACAGTAAAGGTCTTATCCACGGAAAGATCCTTAAGTTCATTCATCCCCTGATAGTCTGGATAAAATAAAGGCCATAAGGCATCCTGTTCACCTTGGGAAAAAGTTGTCCACACTGAGCTATTCCGCCAGGAAAACCCTCCGGGGAAAGCGTTGTTTTGGATGAACTCCCGATAAGTTGACCAGTATTCAGGCTCTCTTGCTTGCTCGAGGGAGAGGTTCCAATCCTTGCCCCCGGCAGTGAATTGAATAAGGTCCGTAACTTGCTTTCCTTCTGCATCCACTTGGGTAGCTCCGTCCAACATCAATACCGCCATCTTCAGGGGCTCATTTTCCTGAATCTCCACATCAGGACGAATTCCTACCCCATTGATTTCCTTTCCATAAGGAGAATAGAATTTAGCCACCGTGATCTTGAGAACATCTCCATTGGAGAGCTGATACAACGTCTGTACAGAACCCTTACCATAGGTATTGGTTCCTACTACCGCTGCCTTTTGGTAGTCCTTAACTACTGCCGTTAATATCTCTGAGGCGCTGGCACTATTCTCATCGGTTAAAAAGATCACCGGTTCAGTAAAGATAAATTCATGCTTTTCAGCCTTGTAAGGAGTAAACTCCTGGGAGCGATCCTTCGTCTGCAAGGCTGTCTGCTCACCAATAAAATACCCTGCCAGACTTAAGGCTGAGTCCAAATACCCTCCCGGATTATTGCGCAGATCCACGACCCAGGCATCCGCCCCTTGCTTATCCAGTTCCTTGACAACCTGTCCGAATAGTACCTCCGTGGACTCGCCGAAGGACTCTATGGCCACATAGCCGATATCCTCACCGAGCATCTCTCCGCTCACGGTAGGGACTTCAACCGCCCTGCGGGCTACCTTTAAACTAAGGCGCTCTTCTCCCCGCAGTACCACGATATCCACAGTACTCCCCTCTGGCCCCCGGATAAAACCGGTAGCCGCATCCTGAGAAAGTCCTGCCAGATTCTGTCCTCCTGCTTCAACAATAATATCCCCTGTTTTGAGCCTGGCTTCCTTAGCCGGTGATCCCTCAATGACACCGACAATCTCCAAACCCCTTGGCTCCAGCTGAATATATACTCCGATCCCCGTAAAACTCAATTCCATGGAATCAAGGAATTTTTGGTATTCCTTTTGCGTAAAAAAGACCGTATGAGGATCATCTAAGCGCTTAAGCATCTCTTCAATACTGGTGGCGTTGAGCACCCAGGGATCCACCGGATCAACATACTGATTCTCCAATAAGTAGCGCACATCGTCTATAGGGCTCCCCAAAGCTACAGCCGGAGCAGATATACTTAAGATCAGCGCCAAAGCGGAAGCTGTAAGCATTCTCCGTACTTTGGCTTTGGATTGACTCAATTTGCTGCAAAAGATATTGAATTTAGTCATCACTTTATCCCCCTTATCTCAACTAGAATTCGACGTACCTTCTGTGAATCCTGTCAGCTAAGAGGGTCTCCTCTAAAAATATCCTCCACATCATCTTTCCTGTAGTTTAGTCCAGATTTTTTGAAAAGCCACGGGTAAGGCGATTCTATCCAGTTCCTTTACATCCATCCAACACAAGCCATCTTCCTTCAGCTGGGAATCCTTACCCGCCCTGACCTCTGATGACTTATCTATTACATCGTCAAGATCGAGAACCACCCAAACCATCTGCCAGCGTCGATGACTGAAGGTATGAACTAAAGGACCTTTCACGCTTGGGTTACGGCTAAGCAGTTCTTTGACGATCTCATCATAGGTTGGATCAGATATCTGATTTTTATAAAGTCCATACCATTCCTTACCTTCTCTGAATTTTTCCAGTGAGGGTATCATCATCTCTTCTCCAGGGAACTCCCATAGATTGGCCAAAAGCCCTGTGGTGGGCCTCTTTTTCAGAAGAACCTGCCCTCGGTGAAGAAGGATTAGGGTGGGACGAAAAGCTTCCGTAGGTTTCTCTTTGCTTTTTTTCACAGGGTACACTTGAGGGTCACCCAGGGCAAAGCTCTCACAATCCTCTTGGAGGGGACATTGCTCACATCGTGGATTCTTAGGAGTGCATACCGTTGCTCCCAACTCCATCATTCCTTGATTAAAATCTCCTGGACAATCTCCGGGTATCACTTCCTTAAGATATTCAAGAAAAAAGCGCCTTGACCTAGCCTTCTCCACATCTTCCTCCCAACGGAGAATGCGGCTCAGCACTCGCTTTACATTCCCATCCATCACCGGAACCCGCTCTTCATAAGCAATGCTGGCAATGGCTGCCGCGGTATACTCACCTACACCTTTAATCGTGAGGAGCGCATCATAGTTCTCGGGCATTCTTCCCTCCGTCATTTGCACCACATAGCGGGCGCCCTCCCACAAGCGTCTGGCCCGTGAATAATACCCCAAACCCCGCCATAGCTCCAGCACCTCCTCCTGCTCTGCTTCAGCCAGAGCAAAAAGATCGGGAAACCGTTTCATAAACCGTAAGTAGTATGGAATAACTGTAATTACCTGAGTCTGCTGGAGCATTACCTCAGATACCCAAATAGCATAGGGCTCTTTTGTCTTCCGCCAAGGCAAATCCCTCTTGACTTGATTGAACCATTGGATCAGCTTTGAAGAGTTTATTCCACTCACTCTATCCCCTCTTCTTTGTCATTCTATTTTTAAAGAAAACCCGGCTTCGCCGTGCTTTTTAAACATGCATCCAGAAAGGCGAAGTCGTTGGTTGCACTTATGCTGGAGGAAAGTATACAACGAAGTTATACTTTCTGACAGTACAAAAAGAAATCCCGAGGGTTAACCCCCGGGACCTAGTCTATAGCTTGTTTGATGAAAAAACAACCCTAAAGGTTGTGCCCTTCTCACGGCTCTTTACATCAATGGTGGCATTTTCTTAAGTTAATCTTTTCTCCCATCCAGCCATAAAGATCTCGTATAATCTTCTGGTTATAGGACCGGCTCCTCCTTTCCCTACTGTCACACCATCCAATTTCCCTACCCCTAAGACCTCACACCCTGTGCTTGTGAGCATAATCTCTTCAGCACTACGCAATTCTTCAAGAGTAATCTCCCTTTCCTCCACTTCGATTCCAGCTTCACGGGCAGTCTCGAGCATAATCGCCCGACTTACCCCGGGTAGGATCCGCCCATTAAGAGGTGGTGTCACAACCTTACCCCCGATGACTGCAGCCACATTGCTGCTGGAGGCCTCAGTAATCAGCCCTCCGCCCGGTTCTGTTCCCAGCACTAAAATCGCTTCATAAGCACCCTGCTCTGCAGCGGCCTGCTTGGCCAATACATTGGGCAGAAGGTTAAGGGTTTTAATATGAGGATGAGCCCATCGCTCATCAGGTACTATAATGCAGCTTACTCCATCCTCACGGACCTTTTCTTCGGCAGAGGCCATAGGGGCCACAAATAAGGTAACCATGGGCTCACTTTCCGGCAAAAAAGCATGCATTCTGGGTCCCACTCCTCGCGTAACTTGCAGATACACCATGGCATTGGGGATTCCTGCCTTTTCCACACTCTCTAAGACTAGGGCCGCGAATTCCTCAGTAGTCTTAGGGGGGGTGATACGAATCTCTTTCATGCTCCTTTCGAAACGCTCCAAATGCTCCTTTAAAGCAAAGAGCTTACCCTCACAGACCTTGACCGCCTCATAGACTCCATCACCAAAAAAATACCCGCGATCCAAAAAGGGGATTTGTGCCTCTTGCAAGCTGGAAAATTTACCATTCACCCAAGCGATTCCCGGATAATCTGACATACTTCATCGTCTCCTTATTCTTCACAGTAAAATACTAGATAGTTCTAGGAAAAATAGTTCTAGGAAAACCGAAACAATCCTTCTTTCACCTATATGGAAATCAAAAGTATCTTGTTACAAAAATCAATCAGGCAAACAAAAAACCCCAAAGCACACGATGCTCTGGGGCTAGTCAATCATTCCTTCATCCAACTTTCCGATAGTCTCGTGAAAGGCAGGTTCGATAATATAGATTTAATAAACCGTCCAATTCCTGGCTCATCCGGACCACCGCAGGGTCCGCCAGCTCCTTATCGTAGGATAAGGCATAAAGTTGACGTCTGAGATCTTCAATTTCATTGAGTAAGTTTGTATGTTCCATAGCATTCGACCACTTTCTACCCGATGGTAATAGCTTCTACGGGACACCTATCTGCTGCTTCTTGTGCGCTGATCTCCTCATCCTCAGGGACAGGAGTCGCTATGACAATAGCCAACCCTTCGTCGTCCATATCAAAAACCTTGGGGCATACACTTGCACAAGCTCCGCAACCAATGCATCTCTCTCTAATTATTTTGGCCATCATACCTGAACCACTCCTTTCTCTTACAATCAGTTTACAAGATAGGAGAAGCACGAATGTTGATGCAATGCATATTATGAGAGTAATTTTCGTCACACTGGCATTGGCAAATTCTTAATCCTATCCTATGAGCGAATCCCTTTTCCTGGAGCGGAGTCGCAAGTGCTGAAACCTATTTTAATCCAAATATGAAAATAAATATCGAAAATATTGTCGATGTCTAATCACTGATTATCGGTTATTAGGCCGCATTTCGTAGGATATTTGTAGATTAATAAGCTTAGAGAAGACTCGTCAGGGGATGATTGCTCAAAATTCCGACTTTATCTTTCACACTTGAGCCTTTTCTAAATGAGCCTATCTTATTCATCAAAATGAGACAAGGCACTTTTTCCTTGTCTCATTTGCACGGCCTTATTTTCCTTTGGCTTTTTCCTTTTCAATCAGGCTATTGATGCATTTGATCACCTTGTCAGAGTGCTTATCCAGCTTCTTCAGACAGGCTTGAGCCAGCTTAAGGTCGCCTTCATGGTAGGCCTTAGCCGCCTCCTGGGCCATTTTATGTACTTGATGATGAGGTTCATCTAAGGCCTTAAATTCCGGATAATCCTTTAGAGCATTGTCCTCTTTGAAATACCATTTCCCTAATCGACAATGCTGATGAGAGGTAACCTCTTCAGGAGCCACCTCTTCAATTCCTTTAAGCATGTTGACAATCCGGGATTTCCACAGCAAGTGGTCGGTTTTGGCTTTTTCCAAGATCTCCACCGTGGTTAGGTTGGAATCAGCCAGCTTAAAATGTTCCACCTTCTGATTCAAATCCTGAGCCATATAAGCGGTACCCTGGATACTTGTGGCCACCGTCTCCAGTGAAGCATTAATCTCTTCAGAAGATGCGGCTACTTGTTGGGCATGAGAGGATGTATTCTCAATAACGGTTGCCACCGAGTTAATCAAAGCCACGATTCTTTCCGAGCTGGCCACTTCAGAATCCGTAACTTCCACACTGGAGTGAACATCCGCAGCAGTCTTTTGGACGGCGCCATAGATATCATTCAGGGCATCACCGGCTTGATTCATAATCTGAACCCCATTTTCTACCTCTTGGCGGGTCAAATTTGTAGCCTGGACCACATCACCCACTCCAACCAGGACCTTTTGGACTAAACCTGCCACATCTTTGGCTCCTTGAGTGGACTGCTCGGCGAGTTTCCGGACCTCCTCCGCCACCACGGCAAAGCCACGACCGGACTCCCCTGCCCGGGCAGCCTCGATAGCTGCATTTAAAGCCAGCAGATTGGTCTGATCCGCAAGCCCAGTAATGGTTACCGTAATGGAATCGATCTGTTTGGAAAGTTCACTGAGTTGTTGCATTAATTCTTCCGTCTCCGAGGTCTTGGAATGAATGGTATGCATCCGGCTTATTGCATCATCCACCGTGCTTTTGCCCTGCTCAGCCGTATCCATAGTCTGCTGGGAATTCACTGCCGCAGATTGACTTTGGGTTTTGGCGATCTGGGTCAGGGATGAAAGCTCTAACAGTACCTGAGAGGCTTCCACGATGGACTTAGCCCCCGTATCGGATTCATCGGCGACACTTTGCATGCTTTCACTGACTTCAGCTACGGCTACCGTCGCCTCTTCGCTGGTGGCAGCTAATTCCTCTGAGGTCGCCGCCAGGTTCTCCGCCAGTTCCCGGACATTCTTCACCACATCGGATAGACGGGTAATCATCACATTAAAGGCTGCACTCAAATCCCCGAATTCATCACTGGAGTGCACAGGAGCAAAAACTGTCAAATCTCCTAATCCTGCCTTGCTCATGGTCTCTTGCAATTCGTTAATCGACCTTAAAATGTAGCGAGTTATTAAGTAGGCCAGGAACAAAGCCGCCAGGACTGCAACCAGGGTCCCGCCCCAGCTTACCAAAGTCATCGTATTCATATTCTTATGAATCAATTCTTCATTCGTGTTCAAAACTTCCGCTTGTCTCTCGATCAAGGTATCCAAAGCTTGGGTAAGAGGTGTGATCTCATAGGTAAGCAGCATGGCTTCGATTCTCTCTAAATCCTGCTGATCCTCAGTAGATAAATGCTCGTTCTCCCTCATCTTTTCAAGCCATGTCTTGGCAGCCATGAATTCACTTTCATTCCGGGCACGGCTAACCTCAGTCTTCATGGATTGAGCTGAGATCATCAACGTGGTATGGCCGAAGATATCATCCACCTCGTCATTCACCTTAATCTGCAAATAATTGGTGATCACGATGGATATTAAAAAGATGGAGATAATTCCAATAAATGCTCCCAAAACGCGAAACCGGACCCCAATTTTCATGCTATCACCTCATTCTGCCATTATACCCCTTAGCGTATCTCAAACACCTTATTCAGGCGGGTTAAATGAAAAAGCTCCTTAACTGCACCTTGGAGTCCTTGAACAATAATCCCGCCGCCGCGCTCAATAGCCCGCTTATGAATTGCCACCAATACACCCAGACCTGAACTGTCAATATAGTTCAGCCTGTGAGTGTCAAAGACAAAATGAGACTTCCCCTGTTCAATCAGGGGGAGAAGCTTCTCTCTCATGACGGCAGCGTCTTCTACATAAATCTTACCTTCTAGTTCCACAAAAACCTCTTGCTTATCCACCCGGATATCTATTGACATGATCCTTCCTCCCCATTTAAGCCAGTGTTTTTAAAAGCATGACTGAGTTGCCCTTGGCATTATAACGAACTTTATCCATAACCGCTTCCATGATAAAAATCCCCCGGCCGGACTCTCCCCATTCCCATTCTTCTTCCTCATTTTCCTCTAAGGCCCAGACTTTAGCCATCACTTGATCCGCTCGGAACCCGCTCCCATTATCCTTGACCCGAATGACAAGAAATTTGGAGTGGAGCACATAGATGCTTAGGGTTACTGCAGGGGCAGAGACTTTGTCCAGGGCGTACTTAAACCCATTGTTCACTGCTTCATTCAGTGCAACCTCCAGCATGGTTATTTCATTTTCAGACAGTGTTGCCCTTTCACCCCTACACCCTAAGGCCTCTTCCAAACATTGATGCAACTGTCCCCGATAATGGCGAAACTCCTGCTCTGAATGAAAGGTCTTGCGCATAAGCTTATGCCGCATATCCCTCACCCACCTTTTATCTTCTTTATGCTTCTAGACAGCACCCGGCATTAACCATAAACCCTAAGGCAGTGGCATCGTCGTTAAGTTCATTTCTTAAGGATAAGGAATCCAGCCAATGCATGGTGCTTTCTATGGTCATCACTTGAAGAGGGCATTCTTTCTCTTGAACCAAATCATAAAAACCATCCGTAAGAAAAATCACTCCATCCCCTATCTTAAGGGGACATACATGCTCTTCAAACTCAGCATGCTCTGAAATTCCCAAGAAGAGGCCCGGTTGACTTAAAACCCTGATACCCGGTTGTCCATTCTCCGAAGAATAATATAGCAGATGATTGATCCCGGCCATGACATAACTGAGCTTACCCTGAGCGATATCGATGTCGAAAAAGATAGCAGCAGCAAAACTATCTTCCGGGAGAATGCTTTTCGCCTCATGATTCACCCATTCCACCTTCTCTGCAAGAGGGATTTTGCGTCCTACCACCTGGCGAAAGAGAACTCTTAATGCGGTCACCTGTAACGCTGCGGCTACTCCATGACCCATGACATCAAAGAGGAACCCCTTAAGAATCTGGTTCTTCTCATCCCAACGATAATCGTAATAATCTCCGCTCAGATGGTGGTAGGGGAGATAGATGCTCTTCATTTTAAGGTTATCGTTGGAGAAATCCGACCTCAAAATGTTTTTCTGAATCTTTCCCGCTAATTGAACCTCTTTGCGAATCAGCATATCCTCGGTGATATCCCGGAAAATAGCTACATAGTGGGTGAGCACAGCCTCGTCATTGCGAACCGCATGGATGTTCAGCCATTCCGGGTAGATCTCCCCATTCTTCCGCTTATTCCAAATCTCTCTTTGCCATTGACCTTTCTCCGTCAAATCCCTCCACATCTCCGTATAGAATTCGCGGGGATGACGTCCTGATTTGAGTATTCGCGGATTATTCCCCAGAACCTCTTCCAAGGTGTAGCCTGTGGTTTTCGTAAAAGCAGGATTGACGTAGATGATATCTCCTTGAGGATTGGTGATACAAATACCTTCCTGAGCAAACTCAAAGACTTGAGCAAAAATATGCCGGGTGGATTCATCATAGTCCATCACATTCAAGGTCCAGTTCCAAGACAAGGGTCTTCGCTTCTTCTCCTCTTTCACTCTAAACTCCTCACAGTACCACTTCTTATCTATAACGTTATTAACTATTGGTTTTTATCGGTAGACAGCGTAGGGGCAGCCAACGGTGTTCCCTTACTGGGCTGCCTTCTATATTAAAAGTCAGCTATAGCTATTGACCTTATATCTTCTCGCTAATTTATAGTTATTCCTGCACACTTTATTAAAACATGGGAAATATTTCGTAAATTATTATTAAGTTGATTTCTTAGCCAAAACCAGGCCATACTAAGCAGAATCGAAGAAAAATTTGCAGGTTTTCCGTCTTATGGCAGGATTCTCAAAGGATAAGGTCGAAAATGAAGGATGGTTTCCTAATTTTATATAGAATGCTGAATAAGACTAAAGAAAGGGGTGCTTAAATGATCTTCCTGATATTCACCCTGCTGGTTGCTTTATTGGTCGCCATCTTTGCAGTACAGAATGCAGCCCCCGTAGCCATAAACTTATTTTGGTATGTAGCCGAGGTTCCCTTAGTACTTATTATATTAGGGTCGGCTTTAGCCGGGGCCCTCATCGTCTTCTTCATGGCTATCTGGCGTGAATTCCGCTTAAAAGGAACAGTTAAGGCCAAGGCTAAAGAAGAAGCCAAAGCCAAAAGCGAACCTCAAGATCATAACGTACCAAAGGATATGGTCCCCTCAGAAAATATCCACACAGACAGGGAAGACACAACCCTTCCCCCGAGTTGACAAGGAAACAAGGGTGAGACAAGAGGATAGGTTCCTTGTCTCACTATCATGTTATGGAGGAGTCTGTATTCGTGAAGAACAAGTATACCTTTTTAATGATACCCCCAGACCATGGCCCTGCTCGACAATTTCAAATTACCCTTAAGGGCAAACGCCTCGTCATCTCCGGATTGTGCTCCTTTGCTCTGCTCATGGTTGGCTTATTCTCCTATAATCTCTACCTTTCGCATACCGTACAGTCCCAGCAAGCCCAACTGGCCGCTCTGGAGCAGTTACAACAAGAAAATAAGACCAAGGACCAAGAGATCGCCCGCCTTAAGGAGGAGTCTCTCCAGGTGACTCAGGATATTTCCCGAATCCAAGATTTGGAGCTCAAGCTGATGTCCATTTTGAATCTGGATCCCAGTAAGACCCCTTCCTTTTCCACCACCGGGACGAAGACTACGGCATCCGCGGAATTAAGCCGGGGAACGGCATCTCCTTTTGCTTCTCAGACCTTCATCAGTGATCCGGAACAAATCTCCCGGGAATTGAGCCTGCTTCAGGATTACTATAACCTGGCCTTGGACAACCAAGAGGAAATCAAGCACACTCCCAGCATCTTTCCCTTAAAGATTGAAGCCGCCGTAGCCTCAGAGTTCGGTTATCGCCGCAATCCTTTTGGCGGATATTCCAAAGAGTTTCATAATGGGGTGGATCTTCCCTGTAACTACGGTACTGAGGTCTATGCGACGGCTTCCGGAGTGGTCTCAGTGTCCGGTTATGATCGGGTTTACGGTTACTTAATCGAAATCGATCACGGGGATGGAATCGAAACCATCTATGGCCATAACTCCCGTTTGCTGTTTAAAGTGGGAGAAAAAGTAGAAAAAGGCGACCTTATCGCCTATAGTGGAAACTCCGGTCGCAGCACCGGCGCTCATCTTCATTATGGTGCCCGGATCAATGGCAAGACCGTAGATCCTCTACAATTTACTGATTTTACAAAGGAGCAATGAACGCATGTGGGGTAAACCAGAAAGTCCGAAACGCAGTTCCAGTACTTTTCAAGCCAGTTCAAGTGAGACCACCTATATCGCCGCCGATGCAGAGTTTAATGGCAAACTGACCTTAAAAGGAAATGCCCGCATCGACGGAAAAATCGAAGGACACATTGTCCTGAACGGAGACCTGATCATCGGTCCCAGTGCTGTCATCGATGCCAATATAAAGGCCAGCGCTATCAGCATCTCAGGAGAGGTCCGGGGAGATATCGTCGCTCAGGAGACCTTGGAACTTTGTTCCAGCGCCCGCATGAAAGGAAATATCTTCAGCAAGCAGCTTAAGATCGACCAAGGGGCCCAGTTTATTGGGACAAGCCGCCTCTTAGAGGATGCAAAGCAAATCACACATGCCGCCGAAGAAGCCTCGGCTGCGGCAAGTCCTGACAAAGAAGCAGAAACAGATATGGATATGGATGATATTTTGAAGCCCTTAGATCCCCTTGAGGAAGAGCAAACTGAGTCCTCCTCGGATAACAGCTCCCTCAGCAAAAATCTTGCTTATGGAAAATCGAGATCCCGTCGAAGGTAAAGTGAGTGTCACCAACTACTTTTAAAGCTAGTCTGGTGACACTCCTCTTTTGCATGGTAGTATAATAGTGCGGAAACTCAGAATGATTCATTACAAAAATAGGCAGCCCATGAATTACTTGCATGGAGGAAATTCTTTTTTTGCGTGGAATTATTATAGAGGAGTAATTATAACTAATTTGGGGGAAAAAACTTGAAAACCAAGAAATATGTAGTATTAGCCCTGCTGTTTATCAGCCTCACCCTGGCCATTACTTTCGGTATTAACTTTATGCTCTATGCCAAGGATGATCACCGTTTTAGTGAAGGAATCACTATCTCAGGGATCGACGTGGGCAACCTCACCAAAGAACAGGCCCAGAACAAGATCAATGATACTGTCGAAAGGTGGTTAGGAGAACCCTTAGAGTTCCAAGTAGGTGGAGAAGTCACTTCCCTTCCCCTGGCCACTCTGAACCCTAAGGTAGATCTGGACACTCCACTTAATGAAGCCTACAAGATTGGTCGAAAAGCTTCCCTTTTTGCCAGAACTCAAAAGGTAAACGCTGCTCAGGGTTCCCGCTTTGAACTGGGGCTGCAATGGGATGAGCAAACCCTCTCTGAAACCATCTCCGGAAGCCTTGCCGTATTCAATAAAGAACCCGTGGACGCTTCCTTTAGAATTAACGAAAAAAATCTCATGGAGATTCAGCCCGAGCAGCCAGGACAGGCCGTCCAAACAGATGTCATCTTAAACCAGATTAAAGAGCTGGAAATCTTGCAAGATCCCGCACCTATCAAAGTAGAACTTCAAGAAGTGGCCCCTGCCCTCAGGGCAGCGGATCTGGAAGCTAACAAAATCGATGGGCTTATTGCCAGCCATACTACCTGGTTTGATGCCTCCAATACCGAGCGTACCGCCAATGTTCGTCTTGCTGCTGAGGCTTTGGATGGAGCCCTTATAGAACCCGGGGAAATCATATCCTTTAACGAAATCGTCGGAGAACGAACCGGGGATAAAGGCTATCAGGACGCCCTTATCGTGGTCAACGGTGAATTCGTCCCCGGCCTGGGGGGCGGCATCTGCCAAGTCTCCAGCACTCTCTATAATACTGGACTTTTAGCCAATCTGAAGATCGAAGAAAGAGTCAACCATGGTTTAGCTGTGGCTTATGTTCCCCTTGGCCAGGATGCCACCGTAGTCTATGGGGCCATAGATCTAAAGATGAGGAATAATACCGGCGGATATCTCCTCCTCCGAACCAAACTGACCAACGGCTCCGTGACCATTGAGTTCTATGGTAAAAAAACCTCAGGGCAGGAAGTCGTCATCACCAATCAAGTGGAAAAAGTGATTCCCTTTGAAACCGAAATTATCCAGGACCCGACTCTGGCCCCCGGAACCCAAATCATCAAGCAAAACGGCCAGAATGGCTATATCGCTACTGCTACTCGCACGGTCAAGGTCAACGGACAAGTAGTGGAGACCCAAAGCCTGGGCAAAAGTTCCTATATCCCCTCCAACCAGATCATCGTCAAAGGACCGGCACTGCCTGTACAGCCTAAACCAGACCCTAAACCAGACCCTAAACCGGACCCAACCCCGGAGCAGCCGGCACCTGAGACTCCGCAGGGAACGGAAACACCTCCCCAACCCGAACCCCATGAACCTGAAAGTGGATCAGGAACTGAAGCGGACGCGGAAGTATAATATACTATAAAGCCAATATTTTAAAAGGAAAGAATCCGATACACTAGGTCGTCGGATTCTTTCCTTTTAATCTTATTTTTCATTTTAAAATTGGATACATTATTGCTGATTTAAATTGATATTACAATGCTTACGGCATTCTGTAACTTCATTAACCAAAGCAGGAATACTTAGCTCCGGCTTCCTTAACTTCATCAGGAAAGAAGGCTTTAGCAGGCACCTTGAGTTCATTCGCGATTTTAATCCAGGTATTGGGGGTCCCCTTACGCAATCCCTTTTCCAGTTGGCTTAAATACCCATAATCAAGGCCGGTTCTCTTCGCCAGATCCTTCAACGTCATACCATTGACTAAACGCCATTCCCGCAAGTTGTTATCCCTCTGCATAAATGATATCTCCTCCACGATGTATAATCTTGCGAATAGTATAGCACACTATGTTCAATCTTGTAAATAATAAGAGGATATTGAACCCTCAGCAAGAATGGAAGCGTATCATTGATCTTTACTCATTACCGTGATTTAAAGAGGGGTAGCTTGTGCTTGAACTAGGAAAAAGACTTAAAGAAATACGAAAAAGCAAAAACCTGAGTGCTGCCGAGTTGTCCCAACAATCCGGTGTCGCCCGTAGTCTGATCAGCCAGCTCGAATCCGGCAAGCGCCAATCTACCAGCATAGATACCGTTTACCGCTTAGCCAAAGCCTTGGATGTTCCTGTCGCTTCGCTTTTGGCAGAGACGCCTGTCACTACGTCATACGCAGCCAAACATGGCAATCAGGAATCCTCCCTCTACTTCAAAGAAGGGGATCTTGCCTATCTGCAGACTCTCCGGAAGGCCAAGGAGGCTGGACTGACTCCTGAATTGTTAAATGAACTGATTGATGTGATCCTCCGAATAAGGAAATGAAAATAGAGCTCCTCTTCGACAAGAGGAGCTCTTCGCTTTACACTCTGTATTCATATCTTATCTCCTGGTAGAACTCGCCGATCCGCATTCTTAGGGATTCTTCAACTGAATTTTTCAAGGGAAGCCTTCGTTTGTCCACTTGATTGACGGGCATTATTCCCATTAGGGCATTCGTCAAAAAAACCTCCTCAGCATCTTCTAGGAACTCCAGAGGAAACTCCCCCTCCACACATGGAATTCCCAGCGTCTGAGCACATTCAAGGATCATTTGGCGGCGAGTCCCCGGCAAGCAGCCACAATCCGGAGAAGGAGTGTGGAGAATACCTTCTCTGATGAAAAACAAGTTGCTCATGGTCCCTTCCGCTAAGTAACCCTTGGTATTAAGCCAAATCCCCTCTCTGGCTCCTTTCTCCTCAGCTTCCTTCTTGGCCAGGATATTCTCCATATAATTGGTGCTTTTAAGCTGTACCAGAGGGGAATATTCATTGCAGGGATGACTCAAAATGGTGATAGGTATTCCTTCATCATAATCCCTTTCCGTATAGGGAAGAGGACGAGTATGATAAAGCCACCGAGGAGGCACTTCCTGTCCCGCTCCCCCGCTTAGGGTTACTCTCAGAGCAAAGGTAGTGCCGGCTATTCGAGTATTCTTTTGTACATTTTCCTCCAGCCCTGCCAGCCAAACCTCATAACCCGGCATACTAAGCCCCAACTGTTCTGCTCCCCTGCTCATTCGTTCATAATGGAGCCGGGGAACTTCTATATGTGGGCCATCGACCCTTAGGGTTTCAAAAATACCATAACCAAAGAGAGCCAGCCGATCATCTTTATCCAGCAAGTTAACATCCTCCCGATAATACCTTTATCAAAGCCTTGACCTTTTGCAAGGACTCCTCATACTCCTCCTCAGGGACGGAATCAGCCACAATGCCCCCGCCGCCATTAAAGTAAGCCTGACCATCCTTCAAAAGAATCGTCCGGATCACGATATTGGTATCCCAGGCCCCATCAAAACCGATATAGCCGATGCTTCCTGTATAAAGCCCCCGTTTATAAGGCTCCAGCTCATCAATGATCTCCATGGCCCGAATCTTCGGTGCTCCGGTGATGGAGCCTCCAGGGAAAATTGCTTTCAGAATCTCACTGACCTTCAGATTGGGCTTTAGCTTACCTACAATAGTCGAGACCAAATGCCACACGGTAGGGTATTGCTCCAGACGTATCAAATCCGTAACCTTTACAGAACCGTAGCGGCAGATCCGGCCCAAATCATTGCGCTGGAGATCGATAATCATGGTCAGCTCAGCCCGGTCTTTCGTGCTTTCTGTTAGTTCCCTGGCATAAGCTTCATCCTCTTCAGGAGTCTTGCCCCGAGGACGGGTCCCTTTAATAGGACGGGTCTCAATCTCCCCCCGGGCGTTAATCTGCACAAAGCGCTCCGGGGAACTGCTGAGTATCTGGAAATCCTCATAAGGTAAAAAGGCCGCAAAGGGAGCGGGATTATGGGCATGGAGGGCTTTATATAATTCTAAGGGCTCCCTGGTGTAAGGAATCTGAAAACGCTGGGTCAAATTGGCCTGATAAATATCTCCGGCATAGATATAATCGATAACCCGCTGCAAATCCAGCAGATACTGTTCCTTACTCACCGTGTGATGAACCCTATCATGCAGCTGCCCCATATCCTTGCTTCCACCATATCCTTGATAATTTCCTATGGCCTCTTCCTTGCCTTCCTGCCATTCACGCTCTTCCAGGAATCCTTCAATCACTCTAAAGAGCCGATCCATCCTTGCCTGGGCCACCGGCCTCCGGCACTCTCCAGACCCCGTCATCCCGCAGGCAAGTAAGGTATAACGATGGCTCTCATGATCATAAGCCAGTATCCCGTCATACCAGCTAAACCGCCATAAGGGCAGGTCCAGATCATTGACCCCACTTTGGGGCATTTCTTCCAGCTCATCTTTTAAATCATAGGTCCAAAAGCCTACCGCTCCCCCCACAAAAGGAAATTCTGTGGGATTGGATACCTGATAGCGTTCCACCAAATCATCCAGAATCTTTAAGGACTCTCCCTCAGGGTAGGCGAGCCATTCCTGCCAAATAAGGGGGCTTGGGCCTTCCTTGCCGCCTCCCCCTTCGGTATCGAAGCGCTTCACCTCTACTGCATCCCCGTAAGCACTGGCTTGCAGGAAAGGAAACGCTCCCATAAAGGAATACCGCCCCAGTCCGGCATAGTTTTTCCCGCTATCCAGGAAAAAGGGATACTCACTTTCTTCAAAGGCCTCTAATAATTCAATAGGCTGAAGGTCTATATCCAGCTCTTGAATGATCCATGGTGAATTGTGCTGTGCCTTCCACCAGGATCGGGCATTTTTGACCGCATTTTCCAGAAGGTCATGCCCCTTCTCCGTCAGAATAGCTTCCGGATGGAATTGAACTCCTTCAATGGGCGACTCCCGATGGCGAATCCCCATGATCTCACCATCAGCCGTCTCTGCGGTGATAAGGAGTTCTTCAGGCAAGCTCTCCCGATGCAGAGCCAGGGAATGATAACGGGTAACCGTCAAAGGATTCGGAAGCTGGAAAAACACACCTTGTCCGTCGTGGTGAATCTGAGACACTTTGCCATGAACCGGTGCTTTCGCTCGAATAACCTCCCCCCCAAAAATCTCTCCGATAGCCTGATGCCCCAGACAGACTCCCAAGATAGGGACCTTTCCCTTAAAGTAATCAATCACTGTCAAAGTAAACTGCGCATCCCGGGGTGCACACGGCCCAGGGGAAATAACGATCAGCTCCGGCCTGAGGTCTTCAATGTCTTCAATGGTGCACTGATCACGGCGCAGTGCCAAAACCTCTTCTCCCAATTCCCCGAAGTATTGATACAGGTTAAAAGTGAAGGAATCAAAATTATCCAGTATAAAGATCAAAGTTGCTAGACTCCCTTCGATTCTGCGTTTATGTCAGATTTGACAAATTTCCTAAGCCTGAATATTCTATACACTTCTGCTAATCTCCTCTTAGTGAAAGAGGATTCTTAATGAGCAAAAGGACAATTTGGAGGTTAAGCCCCAAATTGTCCTTTTAAAATAAGTCGGCTGCGTCGGTATTTACCTTACCCTGCGCAAATCCCTGATATCCGCATCATGAGCTAAGGAACGGTAGGACAGCATTTCCAAGACTCTTCCCCGCTGCTCCTGGGTATCGCTCATTCTCTTCTGCTCCTGCTTGATTGCTTCGATATCCTGCTTCATTACATCAATATCCTGCTTCATCACATTGACATCCTGCTGAACTTCTTCCAGCATCCCGTTGGTATTGCCTACAATCCGAATCAAGTCTGTCGTCATTTGCTGCATATGGGCTATATCCCGTCTAATGTCGCTTAGCTCCTTTCGTACAAAGGACTCAAGCTCCTCATCCGACATCCGATATTTCCCCCTTTTGCCCTTCGCAGGCCTACAACATGCAACATGCATTCCTTGTTGCTTTACTTTCTAGGCAAAAGTATATCATGGTTTCTCCTGTTTTAAAAGATGGACAAACTGAAATTCCTCACCATTCCCACCCCGTCCACATACCTTATAAGTAGATTCACAAAGGAAAGGACGGGCCGACTCATGAATGCTTCAAGCACTGAACGCACACCCCTTGTCATCGCGATGGAAATCAACGCCATTAACCAGGAGTCCAGAAAAATGCTGCTGAAGAATGCCATCGAGGTGGGCCGGCGTCTGAAAGAAGCCAAAGAATTGCTCAACCATGGGGAATGGCTGAAATGGCTTAAGGAGTCGGTCAATTATTCTAAGAGCACGGCTGAAAATCTGATGAACCTATATAAAGAATATGGACCTAAACTTCTCTCCCTAGCAGATGACGACTTAAATTCCCAAACGTGGGTCTGTTGACAAATAGGGTAAATCATAGCGATTAAGGACCATCAACAATAATTAACTGAGAGATTTCTCTGCAGACTTACTATCCTCAGCTTAATTTGCGGATAGGAGACAGCTGGCCTGAGCGGTGCTGTCCCATACTTCACCAATCTTTTCAGGTTCAGGGCTATTGCCGAAAAGAGGCATTGTTCCTGGACTTTCTCAATGCCTCGCTTGCGAGTGAACCTTAGATTGTGACATCGCTTTTGAAGAGCAAAATTCCCTTCACATATTACCTGCCGCTTGCGCATGACGTAGCGGTATAAGGCTGTTCCAACTAAGGCGTGATGGCGTTCCTGATCTTCTTGATAGAAATCCCGTCTGACTTCTTTGTAATTCGCCTTCCCGGCAATACATTGGCTTTTCAAAGGACAGTTTTTACAATCTTCTGATCGTGTGACATAGTTTTTACCCACTCTGTAATGTGCTTTTCTTACACCTATGTAACGCAGTGTGCAGTCGTTAGGACAGATATAACGGTCATTCTGAACGTCATAGTGAAAATCCTCAATGGTAAATAGTCCTCTTTCTTTACGCCAATGGGCTGTATGACCGGGATTGACAGGGATATAGGCTCTTATTCCAAGCTGATGTAATCCATGATGAACTGCCACTGTATCATAGCCGCTATCCAATCCCGCATAGCGGAAAGGAAGTCGACATTCTTTCTTTTGGTAAGCTATCCGTTCCACACAATAGGGGGCGTCGGTCACATCCCCCGGCGTGACATGGACGTCGGTTACGATACCATAGCGGATGTCCGAACTTTGATGGCACAGGTAGTGAAAGCCTGCCGGCTTGGGATGTCTGTGCATCCACCCGGCTTCAGGATCAGAGAGAGACTTTTTTTTAACGGTCAGGGTCATGTCTGCCTCTTCTGTTTTTTGCCGGATATGACCGCCATGCTCGTCGTTGAGCTTGAGCCAGTAGTCATTGGGACCTTCCACAAGAAGGACTTTCTCTGCATGTCCGTTAGCGGCATTGGCTTTAATATGGGTGGAATCCATGACAACGCATTCACCGCCGATGAGTCCTGCTTCGGCGCAACGCTCAACCACGGTGTTAAAGATCTCCCGAAACACTTCCGTATCTTTGAACCGGCGTCTGCGGTTTTGAGAAAAGACAGAGTGATCCGGAACCTTATCTTCTAAGTCAAGACCTAGAAACCAACGATAGGCGATATTGACGAGGATCTCTTGTTCCAGCTTCCGTTCGGAGTCTATTCCGTAGAGGTAGCCGATCAAGAGCATTTTTACAAGAACAACCGGATCAATGGAGGGTCGTCCTTTATCGCTGTATAACGGTCTCATGATGTCATAGACAAAGCTGAAATCTATGGCTGCGTCCAGCTTGCGCAGAAAGTGCCCTTTCGGCACGAGGTCCTCCATAAAGACACAAAGCATCCGGTTTTGTTTCTGTTTTTCCTCTTTCATCATTGGCGCCACCCCCTACACCATTATACCATGTCGAAGGAGATACCCTTTGATTTTCCAGGGTCCAAGGGGAGTGATGGTGAAAAAACGCCGGTTTTGAGACGAGTCATCTAGATGAGTAATTTCGAAATGATCTAATCTTAAACTTACTTGTCATATCTCGATGTTGGCTGACAAGCATCTGTGCTTTTGTCAACAGACCCACGTTTGGGAATTTGACTTACTCTCAAGCGCTCTTACTCCTGGGTCTCCCTGAAGAAGAGCGGGAAGAATTTGCAGTGCAGAATGATGTGGGCAATATGACAGCCCGACAGCTGAGTCAGGCCGTCAAAGAACAGAGAGCACCTACTCCGGCCAAAGAACAGCCCCAGTCTCAGGCAGAACCCCAGTCTGAGCTCCAAGTTGAATCCCCAGCCCGGCCCACGCCCCAAAATTCAGGGGATATCCAAATCCAATATGTCACCAGAACCGTCAAGCCCCGGTGGGAAAGCAGTACTAAAAACGAATCTGCACCTACACCTGCGCCCGCAACCGCACCCTCCCTCGTCACGAATTATGAGGAAAAATGCACCGCCTGCTGCCAAACCATCGCTGACGCCTTCCAGGAGCTGCTGAACGCTCTGAAGCAACTCGCCAGAATTGACCCCCAGACTAAGGAGAAATGCAGCCAGAACGCCGGACAGCTGGCCTCATATATGGTGGAACGGCTCAAAGACTGGCCCCCTGTCGTCACTACCAATATGAAAGGTGTCCAAACCTATTCCACCTACGAATGGTGACAGTCCATCGTTGTAAGAAGCAAGCCAAAAGGCTTGTTTCTTTGCATAAGGGGCGATATCCTAGCTAAGTATTCTAAAAACCCTTAATTGGGTAGCCTATCCATATAGTCCCCTCTAAGGATGGGAATCATCTCCGACTTAAGGGGTTCCTCAATATCCTTGAGCCTCTTATCATCCATGTTGAGGACATCAATTGTATCAATATGAAGTTTATCGGCCAGCTCCTTGGCAGTGAGGTACTGATTTTTCCTTAATTCCTTTACTTTTTTTTTCATAAATCCCCAATTAAAGAACATGCCTTATTCTCTCCTCTCGAACAACCTATGCAGGGCAGTGCCCACAATGGCTCCCCCGCTATCGAGAAGCACATCCTTAATCTGACCGCTGCGCCCCGGAACAAAGAGTTGATGCACTTCGTCACTGATAGCATAGAGCACACAGATCCCTATAGCTATAACAAGATGCCTTACCCCCTTGACTCCACTTCTTCTTAAAGCATTTGTGGTCAACAGACCCAGCATCAGATAAGACAGGAAATGAGCCGATTTTCGAACGACGAAATTCGATAGGAGAAAATCCCCATTCACCCCTGGAATAATCTTAGCGATAACACCAAAAAGCCTCTCGGCAATCCCTTGACTCAGCTCATCGGACTGTGATGCCACTTGAGCCGACAGATAAAAGATCAGGCCCATCCAAAATAAGACCGCTGCCCATGATACTATAAGAATCAATTTACTTTTCGTTTTTCTATCTTTCATTTAATTTTATCTCCAAGATCAAATTCCATATCCATGAGGATGTTTTTGATGCCATTGCCAGGCTGACTTTATAATCGTCTCCAGATCGCTATAGCGAGCCTGCCACCCCAGTATTTTTTGAATCTTCCCTACTTTGGCCACCAAACTATCCGGATCTCCCTCTCTTCGGGGAGCCTCCAGAACAGGAATATCTATACCGGTAACTCTCCTGGCCATAGCGATCACTTCCCGCACGGAATACCCTGTTCCTGTTCCCACATTATAAGCACCACAGGGCACCCCTTGTTCCAAAGCTTCCAAAGCTCGGATATGGGCTTCTGCAAGATCTAAAACATGGATGTAATCCCGGATACAAGTTCCATCGAGGGTATCATAATCAGTACCGAAAATAGAGATCGCCTCTCTTTGTCCCAGGGCTGTTTTTAGAACCAGAGGAATCAGATGGGTCTCTGTCGCATGATCCTCCCCCAGAGAGCCGTCCAAAGCCGCGCCTGCCGCATTAAAATAGCGCAGCGCAATCCACTTTAAGCCATAAGCCTGCTCCAGCCAATAAAAAGACTGCTCAATCATAAGCTTGGAAGCCCCATAAGGGTTAATAGGCTCTGTTTTCGACTCTTCCGGAATTGGAACCTTTTCAGGATTGCCGTAAGTGGCAGCCGTGGAAGAAAAAACAATGTTGTTCACGCCGCATTGAAGCACAGTACTCACAAAGCGATGGGTTTTCGCCGTATTCTCTTCAAAATAGAGATCCGGCTTCTGTACCGATTCCCCCACCAGGCTCCGTGCGGCAAAATGAATCACTGCACTAACTTTTTCTTTCATTATAATATCTGAAACAAGATCTTCATCAGCTATATTACCAAGATAAAAGGGAATATTCCCGGGAACAGCTTCTCTATGGCCGGTGATTAAGCTATCGAGCACCACAGGCCCATACCCTACTTCGGATAAAGCCCGAACCGTGTGGCTGCCGATATACCCTGCACCACCTGAGACTAAGATCTTTTTCATATTCCACCTCAGAAAAATATTCAAAACCCAACCACAAGGTGGCTGGGTAATTTTTGTGTATAAACATTATGGTCTATTATTATGGTTTGAAACTGACAGAATCTATGACCTGACCGTCAGTGATCGCTTGAGCTATGATGGGCCTTCCCGGATAATTGGTCTTCATCTGAGTCAGAAGCTCTTTGATCAACTGATTGGCATAGGCCTTGTCCACTCCAGCATTAAAGGTAATATCCCCAAAGACGGTTTCCTGTTGTTCATAGATTTGTGTACCCAACACATCTTTCTGAGCCATAATCTGTTCCGATAGCTTCATATTGGATTCACCAAGAGGTGTCCCTTCCGGAATGGGGGTCAAATACTCTGGTTTCACTGGCTCGTTTTGCTGGGTCTGCCCGGCGGCGGGATTTTGGGGTTGATTTTCAACATTAGACTTGCCACATCCGCCGATCCCAAAAATTAGGGCAAGGATAATTAAACCCATCGATAGTTTTTTTAGCATAGTACCACTCACATCCTTTACTAGGTTTCGAGTCCTTTTTAGGGTAACTCATTTTGGATGCTTTGGCAAGTGAGATATCTACTTCACAACTCACCCAAAATCGCACACATCCTCAAGCAATAGGGTAGCATCCGTTGCCCTCATATCAAGTCTTGCTATAGAGAAAGAGACCAAGGGCACTAAAAGTACTTTTTGATGAAAATACTATCCTTAACAACAAAAGTGGAGTTCAAAAACTCTTCTTTTGAACTCCACTCCTCCCACCATTTGAGGCTCTACGAACTACCTCAAATTCTCATGGTTACTGGATCGCAACTCTTGACCCGCTATTTAATCATGCCAAGCCTCTAAATAAGCTTTTTGCCCTTCAGATAAATGATCAATCTTAAGTCCAAGGGATTCCAACCTTAGCTCGGCTACTCTCTGATCAATCTCTTCCGGAACATTGTGAACGACATGTGCTAATATGTTCGCATTTTGTGCTGCATACTTAAGCGAAAGGGCCTGTAAAGCAAATGTCATATCCATTACCTCGGCCGGATGACCATCCCCTGCCGCAAGGTTAACCAATCTTCCTTCCGCAAGCAAATACAAGCGTTTCCCATCTTGTAAGGTAAATTCTTCGATATTAGGCCGAACTACCTGAACAGACTTTGACATACTGCTCAAATGCACTTTATTGATTTCAACATCAAAATGACCGGCATTACACATAATCGCCCCAGGTTTCATCACTTGAAAGTGTTCCTCTACTATCACATCTTTATTTCCTGTCACAGTAATAAAAACATCTCCATAAGGGGCAGCCTCAACCATCGGCATAACCTCGAATCCATCCATCCATGCTTCATTCGCCTTGATTGAATTAACCTCACAAACGATGACTCTTGCTCCTAATCCTTTCGCACGCATGGCTACACCCTTACCACACCAGCCATACCCCGCAACTACAACTGTCTTCCCTGCTACCACTAAATTGGTCGTCCGCATAATTCCATCCCATACGGATTGTCCCGTTCCATAGCGGTTATCAAATAAATATTTGCATTGAGCATCATTGACAGCTATCATTGGAAAGCTCAAATCCCCGGCACTTTCCATAGCCCGAAGACGTAAAATTCCAGTGGTTGTCTCCTCTGCTCCACCACGTACTTTACTCAATAATTCTCGGCGCTTGGTGTGAATGGTAGAAACAAGATCCCCACCGTCATCAATTATAAAATCTGGTCCAAAATCCAGTGCCCGATTCAAGTGATTATGATATTCTTCATCCGTCGCACCATACCACGCAAAAGCCTTTATCCCACCCGCAACCAGAGCGGCTACCACATCATCCTGAGTCGATAAGGGATTGCTGGCTACCACAGCTACTTCAGCCCCTCCGGCTTGAATTACCTTCGCAAGATAAGCCGTCTTGGCCTCAAGATGCAAACAAATTACCACCCGTTGATTGGTAAATGGCAGATCCCTTTCAAATTCTTTTTTTAATGCATTTAAAACAGGCATATGCGCCGCAACCCAATCAATTTTCATTTGCCCCATTGGAGCTAGGGAAATATCACGAATTAATGATTCCATAATTTCTCCCGACATCGTCGGGACACCTCCTCAGTCTAATGAAATGTGTTTCCCTAAAAGCTTCATTAATCCAACGTTATCTGTTGGCATAGTGTTTTAGCTTTATCCGTATTTTCCCAAGGCAAATCAATATCCGCCCGACCAAAATGACCATAGGCTGCCGTTTGACGATAGATGGGGCGTCTTAAGCCCAGACTGTTGATAATACCCGCTGGACGCAAATCAAACTTATCTCTAATTAACGTAATAATATCATTATTGGAGATTTTCCCCGTTCCAAAAGTGTCCACCATAATCGAAATCGGCTGAGCTACACCAATAGCATAAGCTAATTGAATCTCACAGCGGTCGGCAATCCCAGCAGCCACTATATTCTTGGCCACATATCTCGCTGCATAGGCCCCTGAGCGGTCAACTTTTGTGGCATCTTTTCCGGAAAAAGCCCCTCCCCCATGACGAGCCATTCCACCATAGGTATCGACGATGATTTTACGTCCGGTTAAACCTGCATCTCCTTGAGGGCCACCAATTACAAAGCGACCTGTAGGGTTAATAAAGTATCGAGTTCCCTCATCCAATAAATCACGGTCCACCACAGGATAAATTACATGCTCAAGCAAATCCTTACGAATCCGCTCCTGCGCTACGTCAGGATGATGCTGTGTAGAGATAACAATCGTATCCACCCGTACAGGCCTGTCATCTACATATTCGACAGTAACCTGAGTCTTGCCATCCGGGCGGAGATAGTCGAGAAGTCCAGATTTACGCACCGAACTTAGCTGTAGAGCTAATCGATGTGCCAAATCGATGGGCAAGGGCATTAGACTAGAAGTCTCATTGGTGGCATAACCAAACATCATTCCTTGGTCTCCGGCCCCAATCGCCTCAATGTCATGATCGCTCATTTTTCCAGTTTTTGCTTCCAAAGACTTATCCACGCCAAGAGCAATATCAGCCGATTGTTCACTGACCGACGTTAAAACGGCACATGTATCGGCATCAAAACCATACTTTGCTCTGGTATAGCCGATCTCTTTTATCGTCTTGCGCACAATACTGGGAATGTCTACATAACAAGCCGTTGTAATTTCACCGGTGACCAAAACCAAGCCGGTAGTTACTGACGTTTCACACGCAACTCTTGCCATAGGGTCATTCCTAAGGATTTCATCCAGTATAGCATCCGATATTTGATCGCAGATTTTATCGGGATGTCCTTCAGTAACGGATTCTGATGTAAATAGTTTTTTGTTCAATCTATACACTCCTATTAATTCAATTATCTAACTTTAAAAAAACACAGCCTACTAATCGCGCAACGCCCCATAATTTTGTTAATTAAGTGATTATAATAGAGGATTTTTGAACGTCATTGTAAACATAGAAAACTAAAAAGGCTCATATTTATCCATTGATTTTTCACTTGTACGAAGCTTCGATACAATGTCTCCACCGTCATCAATAATATAAATCTGATTTACAGCCCAGACCAGATTGATATATGAATTATATTCCTCATCCGTTGTTCCATGTCAGGCATATGCACGTATCCCGCCTTTCACCAGTGCCACTACTACGTTGTCCTAAGCAGAGTGACGAAATGCAGGCTACCACCATGATATCAGCTCCGCCTGCCTTGATTACCTGTGCCAGATATCGCTGCTCACGGGTATGGCCTAATACCGGCAATTTGGCTTGACCTACTCGAGTTTTCCTAGCAGCTGGGGCCAAGATAATTTCTTTAATGATTGGCTCGCTTGCCTATTTATACGGTTTGTCTTAAAGTCCTAATTTTCGAGTTATAAAATCATACAGCTCGTCAAACTGTTTTGCGTCTTGACTTATAGGTTTTTTCAAATTGTTTTTTATCTTTTCCCTTAAGTCATTGTCTCTAATTAATTGAGAAATTCCCTCATATAGATTTTCGGCTGACATTCCGGTTATAATACCAGTTTCTCTATTTACTATCTGCTCCTTAGCACCTGAAAAATCACACGCAACAATTGGACAATATAAAGCACGTGCTTCAGCTATTGCAAGACAGTACCCCTCATAGTTTGACGGTTGTACATAAATATCGCAGTCTGCCATTAGGCGATAAGGGTTCTCTACTTCACCCAAAAAAATAAAGTCATCCTGTAAATGATTAGCAGCAATTAATTTGGATAGATTGCTTTTTTCACAACCTTCTCCTACAATATACCATCTTACATAATAGCCATTTACCTTTAGCAGAGAAAGAGCTTTTATCGCTTTGTCCAACCCTTTTTCGTGACTTAATCGTCCTACTGTCAATATTCTTATACCGTTGAAATCATCTAAAAAGGAAGGGCCAAATTTTACTGAGCTATGTAATTTCTTCTGATCAATAATTGTATAAAAAACAGATGTTTTTTCTGCAAGGGCTGGTAAGGCTTGAACGAAACTTTTCTTGGCAGCAGATGAAACACAGTAAATCTGATCAAAACTATCATAAACTTTTTTTTCTTTTATTGGATTATATCCTGCTCTTACGAAATCAGTGTGGAAAAATGCAATCTTTACCCTTGCGATAATATTTCTAGCAAACCAGGTGGCTGTGCCATCCTTATAAGCAATTACTACATCATAATCAATGTTCTTATACTTCTTTCCAAAATTGGCTCCGCTGCCAAATAAATGGTAAAAATGTTTAAATATATCATAAAAACGAGTTAATCCACACCTAGCCAGGAAATTGGAACCTTTTTTCCTTAATCTATCCAGTCTTCCCGCTCCTGGTAACTCGATCACCTTTACCCAATCCGGCACATGGGAAAGCAATGCGCCTGTGCGATGAAACAAAAGAAGAGAGACAGAAACACTTTTTCCTTTAAACATCTCAATAAAAGTTAAAAAAGATTTTTCCGCCCCCCCAAGTTCCATATCCGGCATTACAATAGCTATACTAATAAAATTCCTTTTCTCCAAGCTATTTCTTTCCATATAAATATCTCTCATAATGGGGATACAAATGCTGATGTGCCATAATCCATTCCTTCATGTCCATAATCTGATCGGGATAACTACTTACGTAAAAATCAAAATCTGACCGGGTGTTAATTAAGCTTTTGTTTATTCTTACATCCTCAGTGCAAGCGATAGCAATGTCTTCTTTTTGAAAAGCTTCCTTGACAAGCAATAAAAGATTATATTTATCTATCGGCTCTTCCGGAACCAGTTGATAAAGACCAGAGAGACCCTGCCCTATTGCCGCGACAATACCTCTAGCCAATTCAATAGTGGTCACACCGTTCCAGATTGCTTTGCCGTATCCGTTAATTGTACCTGTTTGTTTCATAAACCAATTGAACAGGCCTGCGCCATTAATATCATTATCCGGACCGATAATAGACATTCTGAAAGTTAGGTCTTTGGAATTATTGATTTCTCCCATAGCTTTACTGCGGTCATACATCGTTGGGCCGTCCGTAAAATCGTTTTCTATATAATTGCCACGCTTACCAGAGAAAACGCAGTCCGTAGAGAGGTGGATTATGCGAACTGCTGTGGAGAGATATTTACTTTCCAGAAACCTAGGCAGATAGGAGTTAATTAGAACTGCTTTCTCCGGATATTTATCACATTCCTTTTGCAAAAGACCTATACAGTTGACAATAATTTGCGGTGAAATTACATCCAGCCAATGGCTGAGCGCGGGAATATTATTGGCGTCAAGTGAAATACTTTTATCGGAGTTTTTTTCGCTGCGTGACATACGATAGACATCAAAACCTTGTTCTTCCAAGTATAAGGCAATTACATGGCCTGCCATTCCTGTGGAACCAAGTACCGCTACTTTTTTCAATTTCCAGTCATCCCCTTCCCCAGACAGTTCGGTTAATATAGTCGGTATAGCTTAAAATGATGCGGACCACTTTTTTTGAGACATTATCGGTATCATAATCCGGAACAATGTGAAAATTTTGCATACCTGAGGAATATTGCGAAGTTACCACCTCAATCGCGTTCAGAATATTATTCTTTTCCAGGCCACTCATGATGAGCGTTCCCTCATCCATTCCCTCCGGCCTTTCGTGAACCTGACGGATTGTAATCGCGGGGAATTTAAGCAAAGAAGATTCTTCAGTAATTGTCCCGCTGTCACTTAGGACACAGAAGGCATTGGTCTGCAAGGTGATATAATCAGCAAAACCAAGGGGTTTCATTAATTCAATCAGATGAGAGAACTGAAAGTCTTCTTTTTCCAACAGTTTTCTGGTTCGAGGGTGAAGTGATACAATCACCCTCTTCTGATATTTCTCAGCTACAGCATTAACAGAATCAACCAGATTGCGGAAATTCACCCTGGAGTCCACATTCTCTTCCCGATGGGCAGACAAAACAAAATATTCCCCTTTGCTCAAAGATAAATCCTCAAGTACAGTGGATGCCTGAATAGACGCGTTCTGGCGCTGGATGACTTCTTTCATGCTGGAACCGATTTTGATCACCGTTTCCGGGCTAAGCCCTTCCGCCAGCAGGTAGCGCCGAGCATGTTCTGTGATCGTCATATTTATATCGGAAAGGTGGTCCACAATCTTGCGGTTCAACTCTTCCGGAACTCTTTGGTCAAAGCAACGGTTGCCGGCTTCCATATGGAACACGGGAATTTTGTTTCTCTTGGCTGATATCACAGCTAAACAGGAATTGGTATCCCCATACAGCAAAAGGGCATCAGGCTGCATTTCTTTTATAATCTCATCAGATTTGATAATAACATTCCCAATAGTTTCTGCAGCCATTTCTCCTGCTGCATTAAGAAAAACATCTGGCTTGCGGATACCCATTCCTGCAAAGAAAATTTCATTAAGTTCATAATCATAATTTTGACCGGTATGGACAAGGATATGCTCCGTATATTTATCTAACTCTTCTATAACACAGCTTAATTTAATTATCTCGGGGCGTGTGCCCACGATGGTCATTACCTTCATTTTAATACCCTTCCTCGTTAAGCTCGCCTTTTATTGCGTGTTTGACATAATCCAATCCCAGCAGCATGTCCATCATTTCGGGTTTGGAAAGCCTTATTGTATTGTGGGATGTATAATCATCCGCCAAGGAAAATTCCGTTTTCCCTGCGGTAAAATATTGGTTGTAATTCAAATCGCGGTCATCCGGCGGGATCATATAGTAATCTCCCAGATCAGCCGCTCTAGCCATCTCTTCCCGCGTAAGCAGAGACTCATAAAGTTTTTCGCCATGACGGGTGCCGATAATTTGTGGCTGCCCAGAGTAATCAAACAACTCCCCAACTGCCTGGGCAAGTATCTCTATGGTGCAGGCCGGTGCCTTTTGGATGAATATCTCCCCGCCTTTAGCGTTCTCAAAAGCAAAGAGAACTAAATTAACCGCATCGTCCAGAGACATCATAAAGCGAGTCATATTCGGATCAGTTATCGTAATCAACTGACCGGACTTAATCTGATTAATAAATAATGGTATAACAGATCCCCTTGAGCACATGACATTACCATAGCGTGTTACTGAAATAACTGTATTACTACTTGAGGCAATCCTATTTTTGGCAACAACGATTTTTTCCATAAGGGCTTTGGAAATCCCCATGGCATTAATGGGATATACCGCTTTATCTGTAGAAAGACAGATAACATTTTTTACTTGCTTATTGATAGCAGCGTTCAAAACATTTTCAGTTCCGATTACATTAGTGTCAACCGCCTCCAATGGGAAGTATTCGCAGGAAGGAACCTGCTTGAGTGCCGCAGCATGAAAAACATAGTCAACTCCGACCATAGCTTGGGATATACTGTTGTAATTCCGCACATCCCCAATAAAGAACTTAAGCTTAGAGTTCTTATATCTATTGCGCATATCATCCTGCTTTTTTTCATCGCGACTGAAAACTCTAATTTCACCAATATCAGTATCCAAAAATCTGCGAAGTACCGCTTCACCGAAGGAACCAGTGCCTCCTGTTATCAATAAGGTTTTCCTTTCAAACATCATTATCACTCACCTTTATTTCTATTAAAAAGCTTCTTAATAAAGTCTAACACTATGCGGGCCGGTCTTGTGACACGCCATATTGTACTGTTTTCAATTGAATGGAACGAACTTCTAACGGATTGGAGCTCCTGTAAAAGTCTGCAACCCTGTTCACGTTCTTCCTCAAGTAAGGAGACAAGTTCATCGTTTCTTGCCGCCTGTTCACGCATTTGGATTGTGATCCATCCGATATTGCTCTCTTGCTCCTGGTTTTGTACAGCTAGCTCAAAATTCTGTTTCCTCAAAGCCTCGTTTGTTGAGGAAAGCTCCTGGTTTTGTGCAGCTAGCTCAAAATTCTGTTTCCTCAAAGCCTCGTTTGTTGAGGAAAGCTCCTGGTTCTGCGCTATTAGTACAGGATTTTCTCGACTTAGGGTCAGCTGTTTTGAATTTTGAAAGTCCGGAGGAAGTGAAGCGATCCATGCTTTTAACGCAGCGATTTCGTGTCCACGATCTTTCTTTGGATCTGTATCAAGCCTTAGCTCAATAAAAAATTCCTGTGTATTTTCCTGTGTGGGAGAAAACTGCACGCAGGTAAAGGGCATGAGCCCCGCACGGATGCAATCACATAAAAAGTATAAAAAACCTTGGTCTGTAAAAGGCCAAAAATGCACGTCGTCCGGGCGCACGCCAGCAAGGGATTTGCGATATGCCTCTATGGCATCGACGGCACTGTTCGCAGGTAGCAACTCTTCTAGATTTTCCGCCCTCCAAAACACGGCGGGATCATTTTCAGCAATAGATTTAAAATAAAAGTCTAAAACCATCCGCGATGTTTCCTGGCACCCTCGCATATAAACATCGTATGCATCTCTGAAAGACGCGCTTTGCCGAAAATGATCGAAGCAGTAGCGCAGGTCCGGATAATAGATGCAGATGCTACCCCCGGGTTTAATCACAGAAGTAATGTCCTGGAAAAAAGAGAGGATATCCTCAACATGCTCAATAACATGGGATGCTACAATATAGTCAAACTTCTCTTCACCCGCAAACGTTTCCCGGTAGCTATCCTTAAGGACGTAATCAATATCGACAATGCTGTCTATGTCCACATGAATTCCCGTGATATTCAGATAGTCATTACCTGAGTACAGCGCTTTGACCTGCTGCGTACTGCGGATGTCACAATAAAAACTGTTCGGATATATGTCCTTAGTCACTAGTGGCCAGTTTAATGGACCAATTTCAAGGACTCTGCTGTGTTTATCGGCGATAATACTGTCGATCCGAGCTTTTCGGTTATCCACAAAAAAGAACCTCCTACACACACTTTATTCCCGGTATTAGTGTCTTTTCATACCACATGTGAAGCTTATACTGATCCCGCCGGCTTTTTATTGCAATAACCGAGATACCCTGCTTATAAATCAGCAAAATTCCTTCAGTGCAATACGTACTAAAAGTACTCAGCTTAAAAAACCAATCCATTATAGTTTTTATTTAGCTCTTATGAGTAAATTAAGGGTCTTCAAATCTTGATAGCTAAAACAGTAAGGCTCTTTAAGCAATACTTCGGGGGGTTCATTATTATGATATATACGTTGCGATATTTCGATGATAAATCCTGATTCTATCAAGTATTGGGTTAATTGAAATGGCGTAACTTTATTGATAATTGACTCTTCTTTTCCGCTTGAAAAACCTGGTTCACGAAATACATTGAGAAACTCGTTTTGCCAAAGCAAATGACTCCATGGGTGAGACCTTCTATAAAAAGAACACTTTTCACAGGCACTCGGGTCTAAAGAAGCTTCATTCTCATCATTCCATACCCAAGGTAATTGTTCTCTCATCTTTTGTCTCCAACTCAAAGAAGAAGAACAACGGACCTCAGTATCCCAACATTTAGGCCCCAAATACTCATAAAGTCCATTCCTCCCAACATTGAGCATAAAATTATCATGCGCACCAGAGGGATGGTAATAATTATCATGTACGATAAGAAAAACTGCTCCTGGGGCCATTATTTTCCTAATTGATGTAAATACTGAAGGCAGATTACTGATATGTTCAGTGACTGTATGGGCAACTACAAAATCTACTGAAGCTGGCTGAGTTATCGCGAGATCCTCAATGGTTATATTGTAAGCTTTGAGATTTTTCATTGACTTTAATGTTTTTTGATAAATATCAAGGGGTAAACTTGTATCCACAACTATTGCTGACGAAGCCCCTTGCTCAAGGAGTGCTACGGCGAATTGGCCGGCTGATCCACCAAAATCCAGAACCCTTTTTCCTTCAAAATCAGATGTTGAAAAGAGCCCAAGTTGTTGAAACCTTATAATATTATCTTTTAAATTTAGGTAGTGGCTATACCATGCAGAATTCTCAATTGCTGAATTTGGGAGCACCATCGCAGCTTTTTGCTTATTATTCAAGGTCTTTTTCCTAAACATTTTTATACCTCTCTATAACCTAAATTGTTATCTCGTACAGTCCATTTAATTGGATTTATATACACAAGAATAATAAGCATTCCATGTTGCAAGTATATCTTCGTATGCATTCTCAGGCGGCTGAGCCTTAACTTTAATGCAATTCATACAGGCCTCTGGATAGCAAAAATGATCCGCATTATTTCTTAATATCTTAAAACTATTTCCTCGCCATACCTTATTTGCCTTTTCGCTTTTTAAACTTCCTAATAATTTATACTTGTCGCTTTTTTCCGGAACCGGAAAATTGCAACAAGGCTTTATAGAACCATCTTGTCTGATATACATGACCGTATGGGGCTGTGTACACCGTAACTCTTCTTCAGCATAACATTTAAAGTTATAATCAGTATAACAACCATCTGGATCGCAATAGGAAAAATGTGTTTCTCTCTTGTAATATTCGTGAAACGGCATAGTATTTTTCTTTATCCTCAGATTTAAGCTGTTCTTAAATGAATATAGGTCAGTTTTTTCCTTGTCCTCATTCGTACTGCCCGATAAAATATCCCTTAATTCTTCTTCAGTAAAAGTATTATTTATACTGCTATAATATCCAGATAAATTATCCTCAAAAAAAATATTATGATCTTGGCAAAATTGTTTTGCTTTATCGATTATCGATTTTTCTTTCGGCGTCACGACACAAGATTGGCGGTATAATTCAGGAATAGAGTCAGAATATTCATACAGGGGGTTTAATCTAATATGATTAACTCCAGCCTCATTCATCAAAATTACAAATTCATCCAACTTCTCTACATGTTTTTGGAAGCCCACACTGCTCACTTCTATAATTGGATAAAGCTTACCTTCTCTTTTTTTATAGGTAGATAAATACTTTATGTTCTCTAATGTCTTTTCGAATCTTGCGCCTATATAAATATTCTCGTATGTTTCTTTATCTGTCCCTGAAAAACTAATAGTAATCTTACCTATATTTTTATCGACTAATAATTTTGCCATTTCAGGTGACAAAAGTTGGCCATTTGTAAAAAACGTCATAAATGCTTTACTTTTGCTCAATATGTTCAGTATTTCAGTAAAATGTGGATGAATTAATGGTTCTCCGTATCCAAACAAAGAGATATAATACGCATGCTTAATAAAGCTAAAGTTTTTCTTTATCAATGAAACATCGATGAATGCATCATCTTTTGAAGGATAAATATCACAGCTGGAAAACGGCGAAAAGATATTGCACATGGCGCATCTGATGTTACATGCATTACTTACTTCTATCATTACATGTATAGGGTAGTTTAGATTTTCTTTACCATCCCATTTTTTCAACGCAAGATACTCTTTTTCTTTATTCACGATAGGCATCTCCTCTATTAACCTTATTGTTTCATGCTTTTTCGTTCCAAAATTTCCTCATAAAGATTCAAATGCCGCTCCACATAGTCTTCAAAACGATAATATTCTAGTGCTAGCTTTCTGCCAAGCATACCTCTTTCCTCACATTCCTGAGGCGATGCAATCAGGCGCTCAATATTCCGGCACAAGGCATCGCTATCACCCTGAGGGATGCTGATGCCGCATTCCGGAGCAAACGCTACGCCTGGTAGTGAAGTCCCGTCGCATACCACAATTGGAATTCCACTGGCCATGGCCTCAATTGCCATCATCCCGAACGCTTCAGCCTCAGATGGCATAAGGAACAAATCGCTCGCCTTATAGATCTGCGCCATCAAGCTATCATCTTTAAGCCAGCCATACTCGATGATTTGATATTGGGATTTAAATTCGGCCAGAAGATTCTTATTGCCCACCGTAAGCAATGTAATAGGTTTTTGTGGTTTGAGACGACGAAGTGCTTTTTTGATGCATTCCAATCCTTTGTAAGGAGAAGTGTCTTCTCTAAAGGAAATAACGAAATGATCTTTCTTCACACCGAACATTTTCTGGAGGTTCTCTTTATTATCGACAGGAGAGAATAGATCAGTATTGATACCGAATGGTATCTTATGGATATGCTTAAAATGACGGGTGATCGGACTCCTTTTGACCAGGTCGAGCATATAATCGGATGCAACGACAATATCCAGATCAGCTTTCTCCATAGTTAGTTTTTTCAATTTCCACATCAACGCTGTATTATCATTTTCCATAGAAAAATTAATGTCGAGTTTCTCGCAACCACCGCAACCTGTCAGCCATTTATCGCACCCCATAGAATAAATGCAGTGGCCGCTCAATAGCCATGCGTCATGAACTGTAAGAACTGACGGTTTCTTGGCCGTTATCTCTGTCCAGATCGGTAGCGCGCCCATATCGTTGTGCATAAGATGGTAGTGGACAATATCGGCATCCTGAAAAGCACTATGGTCCATCATTTTATAAAGGAACGGATACAGCACGCCGCGTAGACTGAGCGTTTTTTCACTAAGGCGGATCCTATTTCTCAGCCAGACATCCGCCGGGCGATCACAAAGAGAAATGACATTGTTGTTCTCGCTTTCTTTTTCCATAACAAATTGGCGGCAAGAAATGCCGGGAAGACGATTTATGACCTGCATCATGTCATAACCATTAAAGCGATTTCCTAGCAAATCAATATTATTAACATGCACGACGGAAGAAAGCCTCTTTCGCGAAAAAAGAACGTGAAATTCTGGAGCCGCCGATACTAAACCCAGAGCCTCAAAGAAATTTCGCCGCATAATATCTAAGGTCAGATTATCAAGAAATGCCTGATATCCCCTCTGCGCCACCAAATCTCGATCGCCGGCATCCATGATAGTTCTTATCTGTTCTGCAATTCCGTCCGGGTCGAGTGTTGTGCAGATATAGCCTGCATCATAGCGTTCTAAAAAGCGACGAGGAGATGCATACTCCGGCCCGTGCATCAGCACCGGGACACCAGTCTTCAGATAAGTGGACAGTTTACTCGGGAAAGACAGGCTGCTCGCTTCCCTGAAATCCTCGCTGAACCAATAGGGACAGTAGAGCAGATCGGTGTCAGCCAACTCCGGCAACAATTCATCCTGTTCCATCCAACCCCGGACTTCAATATTTGTTCCCTTTTGGAAATGTAAGTGAAAGTACCTGCCATAAAGACGAAGTACGATTTTCTTTCCTTGATAAGACCAACGCAGACGATTCAGCCCTTCGACTAAGGCTTCGTACTCCGCAGTAGCATAGATCTGACCGCTTAGAGCGATGACAAAGTCATCTTTTTTTTTCATACCCGCAGGGACAACCTTTTCCGGCGTAAATCCCAAGATGACTGGTATGCTCTTTTTGCAGCCATAGCGTTGTTGATAAGCTTCCCCCATGGCCCAAGATGCGGCGATGAAACATTCTGAATCCCGAATAGCATTAGCGAAGGCTTCCATGGTTATGCATGAGGTTTCCGGATCTACTTTATTGGCACTGAGCCACCATTCAGGCGGATCCCATGTCTGAAATACATATGGTATGCCTGACAACTTTGACACGGGCTGCGCCAGCTGGATCATAACCTGCCCTTGTATGACGCTCCAAATCAACTCGACCCCCTGGGCTTTTGCAAAATTTGCCGCCCTCTCAGCAATAGGAGGCAACTCAAAATGAGTTACATGGCTATTTCCCTGGCGGGATACCTCCGGATCTGAGGAAGTGTTTCCCCAATCTTCGCGCGGTTTGTCTACGATGACAAAGTCCATTCTATCCAGCTTGTCGGAGGGGATTCGTGCATCAACACCGGGATTTTTAACAACAAAACAGCACAATTGATGCCCTGCGTCAAGCAGAAAACCACATAGGATATCCAACACAATTCCTGCAGTGTAGTTCTTGCAGGGAGGTATATCCGTAAAAAGCATAATCTTCATAGCATCTCTCCTCTGGTATTCTTACCCTCTCAGTCTATCAATAGTGCCTTTTAAGTAAAGCCTTTTAAACAGCGTGGTTCCTTTCAAGCGGTCCTTTATTCCCCACTGGCCGCTAAGCCTGCGTCCGAGTCTAAATACTGACTGAGCAATTTGAAAAAAAAATTTTCTAATGCGCTCTTTTCTGGAGGCACATCTTTGCCTTTTGCGGTCCTGCTTAGCGAATTTCTTCTCCAACTCTCCCCTGTAGGCTCCCCCTTCGAACAATCGCGATTCATATTCACGACACCGGGTTTCCATCTCAGCGATACGGTTTTGGTACACCTTCACTTCAGCCTGGTGGAGCCGATATTCTTCCTGTGAATATTCATATAACAACCGTGTAAACTCGCAACAGGTTTGCTCGAACGCTTCTACCTCTGACAAAGGTGCAGCATCTTTTTGCGGAAGCTTCAATTCGTTCCCCCCATTTACAAAAATAAATCTTGAATCCGTCCGTCCATCTCTGCGGCACGATCCCCGAGCCGAAATCGGCCATATCTTTCCGCGCCGCTTTCGCAGCCGTTTCGAAGAATCTGCAACAAATGTGAGTAAATATCATTCGTTTGACAGCGTACACACCGCCCGCCGATCTGTTTCATTATATCCCCCGTCGCACTATCCTCATCACCGATGGCAAAAATAGGCTTTCCCGTAGACATATAGTCGTATAGTTTGGACGGTATATATATGTTTTTCTCCGGACTGTCAAACAGTGGGTCGACGGCCAGCAGACAATCCGCTCGGTACATCTCCTCTAAACTTTCTTCATAGGGAATCTGGCCCACAATCTGAAAGGCGGAAGCTGCCGCAGAATTACGAATGCATTGCGCTTCGGCCTTACAGAGGAAACCGATCTGGCGGACGGTTAGCCGTGAGAACAGCTTGGGGTGTTTCACTAAAAGCAGCTCTAAAGCCGCTACAAAGGGCGCTAATGTGCGGTTGCCGTAAACTTGTCCCACATGAGCTATCACAAATGTTCCGTCCGGTTTCCTAGGTGGCTTTTGCCGAACGCCCTCATGTCCATAAGGAGCAATACATATTTTAGAACGGTATTTTTCATACTGAGCTCCAGTGATATACTTTGCAAGCCTCTCATTATTAAAAACAAGCAAATCGGACATTGTCACAGCTATCTTTGCTGGTATTCCATATAGTTTCATAAGCCAATAACTTGGCCTATGCCTATTGTCCTTTTTCCATGGAATAGGAAACTGGATAAACGGCGAATTCCAAACAGGATCAGAAAAATATACCGCCCATTTAATTTTAGGTTTTAACAATTTAATTATTAAGCCTGCAAGATGGCCATTGGGGGGCATTACCCTGGACAGTATAACCTGGTAGTCATTCTCTTTGTCCAGTTTTTTAAAGAGCACTGCAGTTCGTATAGGCCAAAAAAAATATTTTCCTTTGATAGGGTAAGCTTGAATATTTTCAGTTATCTTCCCCTCTTCCAATCCGGGTACCTGGCCGCAGCACACATCAAAAGTATGTCTCGAATGTTTCAGCGTACGGAAACATACCACGCTTTCGCCAGACATCATCGGGGGAAACTCCCAAGCCAATGTAAAAACTCTTTCTCTACTTCCCATTCAATCACATCGCCTCATATTTACTGCAGACTTCTTCTGACGGGCCCACTTCCTTCAATATACCTTTTTCCAACCAGGCAACCCTAGCGCAGTACTTTTTGAGTATATCGTTGGAATGTGATACCATCAACACTGTTGTCCCACCACTCATGAGTTCATTGATACGTTGATTGCATTTCTCTTGGAACTTATAATCCCCGACACCTAGAATCTCGTCCACAATTAGGATTTCCGGATTTACCATTGTAGCGACTGAGAATCCAAGACGTGCATACATACCGGATGAAAAATTCTTAAGAGGAACATCTTCAAACTCCCACAGCTCTGCAAAGTTCATAATTTCCTTATATCGTTTCTGCATATATTTCCCACTGTATCCCATTACTGCACCATTCATAAAAACATTTTCTTTAGCAGTAAGATCGGCATCAAAGCCAGCTCCCAGCTCAATAAGCGGTGCGACTGTCCCTTCAATTTTTATATTTCCCAACGTAGGTTTCAATACCCCGGCTACCAATTTAAGCAAGGTTGATTTCCCAGCTCCGTTTAAGCCAACCAGTCCGAAGACCTCACCTTTTTTTATCTCCAGCGATACATCCCGCAGTGCCCAGAACTCATCAAAGAACAGTTGCCTTTTCAGCATACGAATAAAATATTCTTTTAGACTGTCAACACGTTCTCTGCTTAAGTTAAAACGCATAGATATGTTTTCTATTTTTATAGCTATATCATTACTCATAAGTTCACCCTAAATATGCAAAATAAATTGATCTTGTTTTTTATAAAAAACGAAAAGCCCAACAGCGACAGATACAAAAGCAAGAGTCAAGCAGACAATATTCTGCCAGATAGTAGGCATTCCGCCATAAATGGATACTGTTCGAAAATACTCTACAAAATGATACATGGGGTTCAAGGATATTACCAGCCGGAAATGTTCAGGAATAATACTGATAGGATAGAATATCGGCGTTAAATATGTGAGAGCTGTAATCAAAATTCCGTATAAATACATCATATCGCGAAAAAAAACAACTGCCGCTGACAATATCAACCCAACTCCCAAAGAAAAGATAAAAATATAGATAATTGGAACAATCATAAGAAGCATCGTTAGATGAAAAGAGCTTTGCGTGAGTACCATGACTAGTATCAAAGCCACCAGCGATAAAGTAAAGTTCACCAAGCTGGACAATAATCGTGAAAGCGGAAAAATATATTTCGGCATATTTACCTTCTTTATCATACTTGCCCCGTTCAGGACCGAAGTCATCGCCATATTGGTAGACTCGCTAAAAAAAGAAAAAACAATCTGCCCGCTTAATAAATAGACTGGGTAATTTTCAATATCAAATCGGAACAGAGTCGAGAATACAATAGTCAAGATGATCATGGTAAACAGTGGATTAAGAATCGTCCACAATATTCCAAGGACAGAACGCTTGTACTTAGCCTTAAAGTCCCTCCTGACCAATTGATAAAGCAAAGGTTGATACTTAAATAGCTTAGCTAAATACGGTGTTATGGCTTTCCATTTATAAATCGCCGAAACAATAATAATAATTGTCAAGGACATAAACCCACTGATTGTAAATAGCCGCATACTTTTCCAGTGCAGGTCTGTCTCATTCTCAAAAACCAGCCATGTATTGTAAATGAAAATAAACAATAGTAAAGCCGTTAAAATGGACCATATTGCAATATATTTCAATTTTGACCCCAAATCTCTAACACGTCCAATCTCTATATATTCTGTTTTATAGAAACTGCTTCATACCAACCTTGCAGCCTGTTTGCCTCTTCTATTATATCATACCCCGCCTGTTCCAGTTCTTCGTTCTGTGTCTGTCTCTCATAAGATCCAGCTTTGATCAGCGCCAACACCTTCTCCGCCCACACAGAAGCAGGCTGAGACAAATTGCAATACTCCATCAGGTCTGTAATCTTCGCTTCTCTCGGCACAGCTTCGGATACAATTGTCAGTAGCCCGGCTGCCTGAGCTTCGATAACCGCCATTCCAAGGCCTTCATAGTGAGATGGGAAGAGAAAGACATCCATGGCTTGCAGGATGTCATTGACATTGTTTCGTATTCCCAGGAATAAGGCTGAACCTGTCAAGCCGAAGGATTCAGCCTTTTGTCGGATTTCTTGTTCCAACTCCCCAGAGCCAACCATGACCAGAACTGCATCCGCATTTTCTTTATGTATTTCACTAAATATATCAATCAGAAAATCATGGTTCTTCTGGTAAACAAATCTTCCTACATGCCCAACGACAAGTTTTCCATCAAGATGGAACTCTCGCCGTATTCGGTTACGCACCTGTTCATTGTACGAGAACTTTTCTATATCAATAGCATTCTTAATCAAACGCACTTTCCCTGAGTCATAAAAGCTCTCCCCGAACAGCCATTTCCCAGCAAAAGCTGAGCAAGCGCAATAGTGCGTGGCAAAAAGTCTGGCCAACAGACGCAAGACGTATTTCATTTTCGTCTTTTTTCCTTCACCCGACGCAGCGGTGCTGTGGTTATGAGTTATTCTAACAGGAACACCTGCTCTCCATGCCGCATAGAGCGGAAACACGTTTAAAGTATTCAAATGGGCATGGACCATCTGGTAGCGGTTTTCCTTAAATATTTTAGACCATTGGTTTACGCTTTCAAACACATTCTGTTCATAAGGAGCTACTTTATAGATACATCCGCCCAATTGGAGGATTTCTTCATCGACTGGGGTCTCGTCATATCCATCTATAATAAAATCAAACTGAATCCTCTCGCGGTTGATATGTCGATAGTATTCCATTACAACAGTATCGACTCCGCTTAAGTTAGCCTTGCCGATGACCTGCGCTATCCGAATCGGTTCGTTTACCATTGATCTCTCGCTTTCTTTAATACGCATTCTCATTCGCAAACCCTTTAAATACCGTCACAACTAATATCTTTAAATCAAACATAAACGTCCAATTCTCAATATAGTAGATATCACATTCAATCCTCTTGCGAATCGAAGTATCTCCCCGCCAGCCGTTAACCTGCGCCCAGCCGGTTATACCCGGCCGTACATGATGCTTAATCATGTATCGGGGGATCTTCTCCTTGAATTGCTCTACAAAAAAAGGGCGCTCCGGCCTAGGTCCCACCAGACTCATATCCCCTTTAAGGACGTTCCAAAGCTGTGGCAGTTCATCAAGACTGGTTTTGCGCAATACATTTCCCAGCCTTGTTTTGCGATTGTCTTCCTTTGTAGTCCATTCCTTGTCCGATTCCTCAATAGTCTGCACTCTCATCGTACGGAATTTGTACATCATAAAATTCTTCTTATTTAACCCAACCCTCTCCTGAGAGAAAATGACAGACCCGGGAGAATCGACCTTAATACCGATGATTATAATTAGAAATACGGGTAAGCAAATGACTAATCCTACAAAGGATACGGCAATATCAAAAAATCTCTTAGCTAATGCCTTCAAAAAATTGTCCAAGGGAACATGTCGTATATTGATGAGAGGAATACCATCCACCTCATCTATCTGAGGTTTTGCCGGGATAAAGCGGGCATAATCCGGAACGATTTGGGTACGAACACCACTTTTTTCACAGATTTTAATAATATTTCTAAAGATGACATAATCCTTTGTACTGATTGTTATAAAGATTTCATCGATCTTGCTTTCTATAATAATATTTTCCAGATCGCTGATTCCACCAATTACTGTGACTCCAGCCAGTTTTTTACCTACTGATGTAGTCTCATCAACAATTCCAATAATCTCATAGCCAAGATATCGATTTTCTTTGAGGGCATTAGCAAGCCTTCTAGCCAATCTTCCCGTACCGACAATTAAAACGTGTTTTTTGTTATACCCTTTTTCACGGATATTATTGAGTATTGCTCTAAGCGTCACCCGCTCTGCTACGGTAAAGATACTTGTAAGAATTACAAAATAGATAAGAACCTGGCGGGAATAGTGAATCTCTTTGATAATATAGAGAAGTGTAAAGAGAATCATGGTGCTCAGGAAGTTAGCCTGTATGATCTTCCCTACTTCAAAGGACAAGCTCTTCCGACGCCTTGCTTCATAAAGGCCCAAAAAGTAATAAAGAAAGAAATGGAGCGGAACCAGAAGGGCCAGAGTAGGGATATAGCTTTCAAATTCCAGATGGTCTCCTTCATAATTCAAAAACCTAAGCCAATAAGCTAGAACTAAGGCAATGACTACCATACTCAGATCAAGAATGACTTGAATCTTATTCAGTGTTTTCTGGTTTTCCCTGATCATTTACTTCTCTCCGATAATTGTCTTTAATACCTCTTCATTTAGCAACACTTCTTTCCTATTCGACAATTACATAAAAAGTCCTTTTCTTTTTCGTTTGTATTACCATCTCAAGAGACTCAAAAATCTGGAACTCTCTGAAAGCTGTGGGTTATCCGTTTGCTGAATTCTTCTGCTGTCGGAATAAACGAAAACTATGGAAGCCATCAAAAATAAACGATCAACTTTAAAATGTATTTTTATTCATATATATTGAATTTTCTATGTAGCAAATATTAGGTAGAGTAAATGTGTCGATTTTTGAAGGATTTAACTTTTTTACGTAGAACATACACTGTATCATTATTTTGCAAGAGCCAAGAACCATTGCCTAAATAAACTTAAGCGCAAGGAGGGGAATTACGAGTATACTTAGAAAGACTTTTATGATGAGGCGAACTTATGACAAAAAATCGAAGTGCTTAATTCTTAATACCCATATCATGCCAAATCAACGATATGGATAAATATCACTCACCCAATTCAAGGAGGATTTATATGAAGAAAAAATGTTCAATGTCTTTACTCTGTTTCTTGCTGGTTTTTTCACTTCTATCTATGAGTATTCCTGTATCAGCAGATACTCCATCTACGTCAATAAGTCTGGATAAAAGTACGATAGTGCTTACCGTTGGCCAAACCGATACCATAACTGCGACTGTCCTTCCCTCCGGTACCACGAATCAAAACTTAACTTGGATATCTTCTAATCCGAATGTAGTCAAGGTCTTTAATGGGCTTCTAATGGCTCTCAATGAAGGGACAGCTTATATCAACGTTATGAATCCTTCCGGAAATAGTAGCTACGCTTCATGTTATGTTATTGTCAAAAAACCTGATTCAACCATGGAAATCAATAAATCATCGGCTGTGCTTAGTGTCGGTTCTACAGAGACCTTAACCGTCACTGTTTCACCCAGTCAAGCCGTCCATTGGACATCCTCAAATCCCGAGATTGTGCAAGTGTTCAATGGGGTATTGATGGCTCAAAAACTCGGCACAGCAGTGATTACAGCGACAGCTGCCGATGGTTCGCGCAGCGTGACGTGCACTGTGACGATCAATGATGCCCCGACCTCGATCACTTTAAATAAAAGCACGGCTACTTTAGGTATTGGCAAGTCTACAACGTTAACCGCTAACATTTCACCAGCCCTCCCCACCAATGCCTATTTAATGTGGCAGTCCTCTAATCCCGGTATCGTATCCGTATCAGGAGGAGTAATAACTGGAGTGAGTCTGGGAACTGCCGTCATTACGGCTATTGCTTCCGATGGTTCAAGCAGTGCCACCTGTAAAGTTACTGTGACCGCCAGCGGTGTCAACCCCATCAGACTGGGCGGAGCCAACAGGTATGAAACTTCGGTTCAAATCGCCAAACAAGGGTGGCCAAACGGCTCAGCTTATCTAGTTTTAGCAACGGGAAACAATTATCCTGATGCCTTGAGCGCTGCCCCATTAGCTCAGAAGTATAATGCACCTATTTTGCTTACAGATAAAACACTTCCCCAGGTGACCTTAAATGAAATTACCCGTTTGAAACCCACCCAAATCTTTATCTGCGGCGGTACCGGTGCGATATCTAAAACTATCGAAAATCAACTCAATGGTATGGGAATCCTCACGGAAAGACTGGAAGGCAAAGACCGCTATGAGACTTCTGTCGCGATCGCTAAGAAATTAGGCTCTGGGTCAGGAGAATTAGTCCTTGTTAACGGCTATGAGTGGTCCGATGCCTTATCTGTCTCTCCCATTGCCGCCAAAAAAGGCATCCCTATCTTATTGACGGATAAAAATGCTTTCCCCGACTCTGTCAAATCATTTGTTAACTCAAATAATTTTTATACAACCTATGTCTTAGGTGGAACGGACCTCATCAGCAATCAAGTGAAAAACCAACTTCCCGGTTCAGAGCGAATCGACGGCACTAACAAATATGAAAGAAATATCAATATCCTCAAGAAGTTTGAAGATAGCCTGGATCTGGAAAAAATCTGCATAGCCACAGGAGCTGATTTTCCTGATGCTCTCTCCGGCTCAGCGCTTGCGGCGAACCTTTCCTCCGCTATCGTACTGGTGGATAATAATAGTTTAAAATCTGTAACCACTCAATACGTAACTCAATCCCTTCAACAAACCAATGATGTTTACGTGTTTGGACTCCAAGGGGTTGTCAGTGACACTGTGGTAAATAAGCTATTTGGCAAATAATTTATACAATTTAATAGCGCTTTGGAATTGTCAAATTCACATAATCAGCCCCCTTGATAGATGGAAAAGCATCTATCAAGGGGGCTGTTATTATATGTCCTACTTTTTCAGACTATTTTCAAAGCTGGCTGCTGCGGTCATGTACGAGTTGATATTTTGCAGCAATGTATACTGGTCATTAAGCAGCTTGTTTTGGGGTTCAATTATTTCGAGGGGGCTGGCAGTCCCTACCTCAATTTTCTTCTGGAGGATATCCATCTCGATTTGATCCGCTTCAACTGTCAGTTGAGCCGCTTGAATCGTATTCTCCAGAGACTTCAAATTATTATACGCCGTTCGCAAAGAGACTTCCTTGGTAACAGGCAGAGCTTCCAGAGTCGCTTTCTTGTCTTCTATACTGATTTGAAACTGATCGGCTGCCGTCATATTGGAGTAGCGGAAGGCGATCTTATACTCGATCTCGGTCAATTCTATATCTTGTTCATATCGTTTTTTGTCATAGTCGTTTTCAATCGTTTTCGCAATTCGGTCTTTAAGTTTGGAATCGTCGAATTTACTGTAGGGAGACAGATCTGAGGTCAGCACAACGTCGCGGTCGACGTTAATTCCCAGATCCCGTTTCAAAGCTATCATAGAACTGTTTATGCTATTTTGAACCGCTTTCAGACCTGCTTCCAGCGAGCTTCTCTGAGCGCTCAAAGTCGATAGTTGAGATTGGATGCCCATCCCTAGATCCACTTGCAGCTTGACTTGCCCGATAAGGGTATCCACATTATCTAATTGGGCTTTTAAAGTTTTCACTTGCTGTTGAGAGGCTAAAGTATTCTGATACTGATTCGTGATCTGTACTTTAAGATCCTTCAATTGTTCTTCCTGGTCATGTTTGGCATTTTCTAAGGTCCAAAGAGCTTTTTTATGATTTAACCATTTCCTTTTGGCTGAATCCTCATCCACTTCATCATAATTGGCGTTATGCAGCCCCAGTGCTTGTTCGTATTGTCTTTCGTAGATAGCAATTTTGTCCTTCGTCAACTTCCAGGTGCTGTTCCCTGTCTCAACCAATTTTAGGGCGTCTTCCAGAGAAAGCTTTAGGGTGGAAGTATCCTCAGCTTTGGGGGGGACTGTGTTTGTTTCCCCGCTTTTATCGGGCTCTTGGGTTGTCTGAGCCGGTTCACCGGCCTCAGCCAGGAGGATCTTATTGGATGAAGTATTGGTACTGGCAATTACGTTGCTGGCCGCAAAGACCATTGAAGCCGTTAAAATTGCGGCTATTGTTTTTTTATTAATTTTTTTCAATTTGGCACCCCCGTGTTTAATTCCTTGTTGTCCTAATGTTTAAGGTTGAAATCCCGCACCGCAGGCTGACTCCATCATGGCTTGCATAAGCCAGGCGTCCAGTTCAGCGTTCTTTAAATTGATATCAGCCTGAGCCTTTGCTACTTTTATCTTATTTAATTCAATAAAGGTGATCTCCGAATTCTCATAGCGGATTTGGGCAGCTTGATAGTTCTGCTCGGCTTGATCGGCAAGATAGCTCATTGCTTCCATCTTCTTCATAGAGCTTTCCAGTCCGGCGTAAAGGTCGGTGACATTTTGCTGAACACTGATCCGGGCAAGCTCAAGATCGTTTCCAGCTTTGGCTATCTCATATTCTTGCTGTTGCTTATAGAACTCATAATCCGTCGGGATTTCAGCTATACCGAGGCGGTATTGCTCTTCTAAAATATCCAGGGTGCTTTGGGCATTAAGGACTTCGGCTCGATTCGTCCGGGCTTGCTGAACATAGTCATCAAGCGCTCTCACCTGTGCCGATGGCTTGATGTTATTGTCCTGCAATACAGCATACTGTTTGGCAATATCTTCTTTCATCATATTGTTCAAAGCCATCTTGGCAGAATCTTTGCTGTTTTGAGCGTTCAGGTAGTTATACCGTGTTTGTTCGTAAGCAATCTCCGCTAACCTTAGCTGAGCATCCGTAAGCATACTCTGTTCCTTTTGAAGACGAGCTTTTTTGTAATCTTCGTAAAGGGAATTCATCAGCTCACTTTGGGTGTTCAAGGCATAATCGGCCTTAAGAAGCTCGATATACCCGCTATAGGCACCCATGCGTATGGCATTGGTTACGACCACTTGAGTGTTGTTAACCTGCTCAAGGGCACTTTTCAATTGCAAGGGGTAGAGGATAATCGCTTTCACCAGGGAGTAGGAATTGCTGTACGGTAAAAGATACTTGGTTTGATTCATCTGTCCTTTGACGCTGACATAATTCTTTTGGATGACTTCGGCTTGCTGGTTAACGGTTTTAAGGGGCTGAGAATTTTCAACGGCTTTTATAGCCGCCTTTTCAATATTCAAGCTCTCTTCCGCAGCAGCAAAGGCGACTTGAGTCGTGCTGGCCAGAACCAATGTGACCAGGGCAATCGATGCTATGACCTTCTTCAAGTAATTTCCTCCTTATCAAGGTGCTATTTCGTCGTTCCAGACACCGGGCCGGAGCGATCCCCGGTGGTGGTACTGTTACATGGTTGAATCTTATAATAATAGGTCGTTTGAGTTGTTAAATGCGTATCTGTAAAATGGGGGGAATCTGTTGTGCCCACCAAATTGTAAGCTCCTGTACTTGAGGCGGCTCGGTAAATATTGTAATAACTGGCATTGGCAACGCTGTCCCAGGTCAGGAAGATCTGCTCAGAGCTCAAGGGCGTCGCCTTGATATTCCCAGGCACCCCCAGGGTGCTGAAGCCGTACATCGTCGAAGCATAGGCTGCCTCTGAGTAATAACCTACTCCTACTGTATTCCCAGATTGAATTTTATAAAAATAAGCAGTACCCGAAGTAAGGTTGGTATCGACATGGAAAGGACTTCCCACAGTGGCCACAAGGTCATAGGCCCCAGTCAAGGAGGTGGAACGGTAAACATGATAAAACGTGGCGTTGTCCACAGCATCCCATTTAACATGGATCTGACTCGGGCTCAAACCCGTCGCAGACACATTGGTTGCCGCAGTTAAGACATTATGGTCAAGCCAGGTCTGAGCCTGAACACTATTGGAGTAAAGGCTTGATGAAGTATTATTTACCGCCTGAATCTTATAATAATAAGTGATCCCTGAGGCCAAATTCAAGTCGGTATAGAAGGGTGTACTCACTGAAACTAACTTTGTATAGCTTCCAGTCGGCGATGTGGCCCTGTAGACATTATAATGGAGCGCACTGCTTACGACATCCCAGGTAAGGTAAACCTGATTCGTATCCCTGATTTCCGCTTTGACATTGGTGGGCTGCATCAAGACAGCGCTAGTTGTTAGAGTGGTGGCCGGGACAGCATCCGAATAGGGTCCGGTTTCCCCATTATAGACTGCCTGTACTTTATAGTAATAAGTGGTCCCTGTGGAAAGATAGGTGTCAAAGTAGTAAGGCGTGGTCGTGGCAGTAATCTTAGTATAGGTTCCGGAAAAGGAAGATGACCTGTAGACATGGTAAGCAACAGCATCATTTACCTTATTCCAAGTTAGGTAGATTTGGCTTGCGCTCTGGGGTGTCGCCGATAGATTGGTAATCAGTTGATTGCTTGTTGTGACCGTACCAATCTCCGAGCTGATCGTATCCAAAAGCTTCTCGGATACAGCCTCCGCCCCACCGAAAGCTACGACATTTTGGATCGCAGAGGAGTAATCCTGGAAAAAAGCAGCGGCATCTTTAGTTAAAGAGCTACCCACTAAGATAACCGGAGAACCCTGTAAAGAGGCTAATGCTGAGCCGGTTAAGGCGTCCGGATAGGCTGCCCCTGTCGTTAAATAACAAGTGTGCAAATCCAACCTATCCCTGAAGAATTCAATGATATTGATATTCATGTCGTACCAGTTCGTCCCTGTCAAGCGTTGCGGAGAGGGCAGCTGCCTATATACATTATTACTGATGCTCCCGGAGTCACCTAAAACGTAAGTGTTTTCGCAATGTCTATCTAAAAGCTTCTTTAGATCACTCCCCAGGCTATCTTTAGGTGTCAAGAGAATAGGCATGCCTTCTTTTGCCGCGATAGGTGCTATAGATAAAACATCCTGAAAATTCAAACCGGAAGCAATAACCGCTTCATCGAAATCACCTATGGCCTCAGCCACTTTGAGCGAGGTCTCATAGCGGTCCACTCCTGCCAACCGGGTCACCTTAATTCCTAAGTCCCTGATAGCGTCAGCTGCTTTTTCAGAGACTACAGCAGTGCCGCCAATAATAATGGCATCCTTTACATCAAGAGCCAATAATTGTTTCTTTGTTTCTACATGTAAACTATTCTTAGGTGTCAACAGAATGGGGGCCTTATATTTGGCCGCTAGAGGGGAAGCACAGATAGCATCGGGAAAATTCTCGCCGCCGGCAATGATAGCATAAGAAGAAGTGTTCCAGCCTGCTTCAGCGATTTCAGCAGCGGTCGTATAGCGATCACTTCCTGAAAGACGATTATTTTCTACCGGAGCGATACGTCCTGACTCTGAATGCGTTACCGCCCAAGCTTCAGCAGAGTAGTCACTGGATCCGCTGTTTGTAATGGCCTGAACCTTATAGTAGTAACGGGTATTGGCTTTGAGTCCCGCACTGATATAGCTGGGGGTATCGCTGGCTCCTATGTAAGTATAGGTTCCCGAAGAGGAATTGGCCCGATAGATGTAATACTGGGCTGCCGAGCTGACTGGCTCCCACGATAAGTTGATTTGACTCGAACTGATTACCACTGCTTTCAGCGCTGTAGGTACAGCAGGATTACTCGCCGCCAGCGCTTGCCCGGGGAAAATGAGCAGGGCAAGAACCAAGCACAGAAGTCCTATTTTTTTAATCCTTCTCACAATGATCTCCTCTCTTCTCATCCTGTCTTTTCACACTGGGCGAAGTTCGCTAGTTAAAAACTTATAATGTGAAATCTTTCTCCTTAAGCATAGGGTAGTATGAGCGAGTCGCGCTAAAGTCCTGGGTTTCATTGCTTTTCAGAAATAATGACGTCAAACGGGTTAAATCTCTGATAGGTGCAAAATCTTTAATTTTGTTAAGGCTTATATCCAAATAAGTTAATTTAGTCAGATTTCTTACGGTATCTACTTGCTCCAGGTCATTGTTGCGCAGATTCAAGTACTCCAAATCAGGGAGTCTCTGCAGGGTAGATAAATTAGACCCTTTTAGAAAATTATTTCTTAGATCCAGAGTGCGCAAGTTCGAGCATGCCTCCAGTCCAGTAAGGTCTCTAATCCCATAGCCATCAAGGTTCAAGCTGGTAAGCTCCAGTACTTCGCTCAGATAGGCCGGCTGTGGAGAAGATTGCTTGCCTAATGTGTATTTTACGGCCCACTCCAGACTTCCGTCTTTAAATTCAATCGCCTTATCCTCAGAAACCTTCAAGCTTAAAGTCGTCGTCAGATCAGTTCCCTCTACTGTCCCCTGAAATGTGTATGTACCGGCTTTATTGAGGATCGTTGCTGTAGGTGTGCTGCTCCATTGTACTGGCAACTTTTTGATACTATGATCACTCATGCTCACCGTTACTGTCTCCGGAAGGGAATAATCGCTACCGCGAATGACCTCGGCACCGAAGGTATCTACTTTAACCGGACCTGCCTCAACAGTGAGGACCAACTCAACGGTACCATCATAACCCTTTACGGAACCAGTATAATAATAAGTTCCTGTCTTGGCTGTGGATACATTCGTTAAGTTCCATGTGACCGGGACCTGTGCCCAATTTCCCTGGCTGGTTTTAGCTTCAATCGTTTTAGGCAAGGTATAGCTTTGATTTTCCTTGACGGCAACATCGATACTCTTTACTTCGCTAACAGTCGGGGTTAGGTTAGCTAAGCGCTGGACAGTGCTTGAAGCAATGACCCCCTCCCCTCCCAATACTGTAATTTCATCGATCACCTGCGTCGAAAAATATTTGTCCGCAGCCGCACTTATTTGATTGCCATTCAACAGTATAACGGGATTATTGTTCATCTGTGCATAGGCCGCCGCAGCCAGAGCATCCGGGTAAGCCTGTCCGGTGGCGATAAAGACCCGATCCTTGCTCAGGCTCTCGCTGAATTTCTGCAGCAGAGCAATATTTCTAGTATAGGGATCAGCTCCTGTGATGTTCTCAGCAGCGGCAAATTGGCTCCGGATGACTTGTGGAATTTCCTTTGCGGTGCCAAGAATGATGACTCTGCTAAGCTTAGCCCGGGCAAAGTAACTCTTTTGATTTTTGGTCATATCGTCTGAAGGAACCGGAATAATCGGCATCCCTTCGGCAGCGGCAAGGGGTGCCGCCGACAAAGCATCGGCAAAGCTCTCCCCTGGAACAATAATTATTCCCTTAGACATACCTACCGATCGTGCTACCGCCATAGCCGTATCATACCTGTCCTTACCGGATAAACGGGTAGAAGTAATCCCATTAGCAGATAGCTGACTTTCTACACTGTTGGGAACCGCACTTAATCCGCCCACGATGTAAGCTTTCTTCGGGCTTAAGCGTTTGATCTCCCTCAAGGTCTCCGGGCTAAATCCTTTGGGCCCGGCCAGAAGGATCGGTGCCCCATTTTTACCGGCCAAGGTAGCCGCACTTAAAGCATCGGGAAAGTTTTGGCCGGTCGTTATAACCACATTATCAGCGCCATCGGGCCAGCCGCTCTGGCTGATAGCCACCGCAGTCTGATAACGGTCGCTGCCGGATAATCTGGACACCGTTGTGGAAGCATAGGCCTGTTGGTCTAAAGAAAATATGAGCAATACCGCACCAAGCAAAATGCCGGTTATTTTTCTGGATAGAATCTTCATGTTAATCACCTTTTTCACATCCTCCCAGCTCATGGCTCCTTCACTTGGCTTTGCCTTGAGCATATGATTAATACTTACCCCTAAGCCCAGCAGGCACCAAAAGACCGGGGCGACGGAAACCACACTGTCATTAAAAAATGCTGCACCAAGATAGCCCACAATAGCGATAAAAACGGCAACTCCCGCCTGGGAGAGGAAATCCCGAAACGGATTAGAGACATATAAGCGAAAACTCTGATATAGGTAGTATACTACAATAAAGAGAAAGGCCAAAAGGGAAATAATGCCAGTATTGATGGCAATCTGTAAGTATTGATTATGGGGTTTGTCTACAATTTGCCACATATCCCCATGATAGGCATACATTTTCCCCAAAATATCGTGTTGAGGGAAAACTATGGCAAATGTATCCGGCCCATAGCCAAGAAATAGTGTATTTTTTAATAAAGGCAGGGAGCGAGACCAAATATAACCCCGGGAAGAACCGATGCGTTCATAGCCGGTAAAGCCCCAGGATTCAATCGGCTCCAGGCTGATTTCCCTGCCATTTGGACCGAGGAAAGTGAGCTTCTCCGGTTCTAAGCCGAAAAAGAGTTGAATATCCCCCTTTTGAATTTTCAAAGCCCCTTTGCCATTCAACTGCCCAACAGTCAGAAGATAATCTGTATACTTCGGGTCACTGAACATCATTGTACCCTGATCCCGGTCATAAGTGTAAAGGATAGGCTTGTTTTCACTATCCATAAACACAAGCCGGTCCTCATCATATGTAAAATTAAGTGTTTCGGAGTCCGTCACTATCGTTCCCTGTTTCCCATTAATGTTCACAGCCTTTAAAGGGATACTATCCTCCTGGGACTCCGCGTTCCCGGCCAGACCGATCAAAGCCCTGGTATCGGTATATAGGGACATGGCCCTGGTGCTTAAATACCCTCCTGACAGCTGATTCAATCCTATGGCCAAAGCAATCATCACCAGCAAGCCGGCTCCGAAATATTTCCAGTGCTTCCTGATCATCTTGTTGATAGCTATTAAAAAGACCAGCAAGGCCAGTCCACCGCCCACAATCCCTGAACGGGCATTGCACCCCAACCAAACAATACCCATTAAAACAGTCATAAGACTTAAGCCAGCCTTAGCGCGCTTATCTTTGACTAAGACCAACAAGGCGAAGCACAGAGGAAAGAGCATCGCTATATAGCTGCCCACATAATTATAATGATATAAGGTAGCGTAAATAACATTCTTGTCGAATTTGAAAGTCAACTGCTCCCCAATCTGTTTATGCTCTCCAGATAGAAACAAGCTCTTCGCAATATCAGACTTTAAAACATCATACCCTATGTATTGAAACAATCCGATCAAGCCGATCACTAAAGCCCCCGCCAGCAAGCCGCCGAGAATCAGCTTGACCTGCTTCTCATCGGATACCAACGCCGTGGTTACCAGAAAGATCAGCAGATAGGCCGCTAAGACATACATTCCTTCATAACGATCGGGAAAGCCACTCAAGGCCACACTGCGGAAATCCGAAACCACAGCGGAAGCTGTGATGAGAAGAAAATACAGTACGGCTGCTGTGTAATAGGGTCTAAGGGATTTTTTCACTAAACGGGGGGTATTCTGAAAAACCCGTACGATCACCAGAAAAGCCCCTGAGAGCGCTGCAATAATTACTCCGATTCCCTTATAGTAAGAAAAAAAATCATAATTCTCCGCACTACCGTTCCAATAGGCAAGGCTGACTCCCGACAGAGGGATAACTTTCAAGTGAACGATTAAAGGAACTGCAGCCATCACGAAAATAAGGGGCAGCAGATAATACCATTGCACACTTGGTTTAGTATTTTTTTGAGTTTTCACAGCTTTCCTCCCCTGATGACAGATACCATCATTCTCTACTCAATTCATTATAGCAGAAAAACAAATCCAGCGGCAGAAAACATGAAATATGTAATGGAAATAATGCTTAATGGCGATTTAAAAAACAAAATTACTAACCGGTTGGCAAGAACATGTATCAGATTTTGTCATCTGTCAAACAGGGCAAATACACATTAAAAGAGGAACCTTGAACGCATTACTGCATTCAAGGTTCCCTTTTCCATAGATTAAAATACTAGAGTTTTGCTAAGGTTAATGCTTACCTAACTACGATCTTAATGGTCTTGACAAGACCGCCGACTACAGCACTAACTTTAAAGGATCCTGTGCCACTGGCACTATCGAAGCTGCCATCATTTCTTGGGTTAGTAACTACACCATCGTCATTCGCTGTCACAAGAACTTGTGAAAGCTTCATGCCTTTCTTGCCGTATTGGTCTACAGCATAGAAATGGATCTTAGAGGTAGTTGCTTTGCCGTCGTTATCGTATTTTGCCAGTGTCTTGACAGGTGCAGTGCCAGTAGTTCCGAACAGAGTGGCTAAGGTAGTACCCTTAGAAGTATCAATAGTGAGGGTATCACCATCAAGTGTGACACCAGGTAATTCGGTAGGAGCTACAAAGACAATGTCTTTGGCAACTGGAGCTACCTTAGAGGATTTCACATCGGTTGATACGGATTTAATCGCACCATCTACACCCTTTACAGTAACAGAAAGGGTTGCACTTGCTTCTGTCATGGTATCAGGCAGTTTGGAACCAACGACCTTGACACCTTTATAACCTACACCGCCGTTCTCACCTTTTATTACTGTGAAGTAAGGACTGTTTACAGTTGCACCAATTATCGGTGTTCCTTTCAGAACAACCTTAGCACCCGATGCTGTTGTACCATAGATCTTCGGATTAGCTGCAAATGCTTCTACCCGAGCTGTATTAGCAGTGGTATCTATGACATTATTAGCTGCATAGATAGCATTCGGTACACTGTCGATAGTATAGCCCTTGATGTCTGAATCTGCTACCACTGTCATGGTTTGTGATTTGGTGTCAATGAGGAGATCTTCTTTAGAGCCATCCGCATTTACCTTCATATCTTTACCATACAGCGCAAAACGAACAGTGACGGTTCCAGGTTTTTTAGCTCTTAATACAATCTGATTTTCACCTGGCTTTGCAATATAGCTACCATCTGTGTAGTTACCGTTGGCATCAACAGTAGCATCCGGATTAGCTGTACTATTCTCAAGCTGCTTATCATCATTAACATTAACTACCGTAACAATGTCTTTGTTTGCTATTTCGGCTTTAACATAGTAATTTTTAGCGACATTATCAGCATCAGCAGTTGTCATATCAATGTCTCTACCATATTGATCTTTCACTGCTAAACCGCCAGCATCGTAACCAAAGTCAATCTTTTGCACTGCTCCATTAGGAACATCAATTGAGCCATTGGTTGTCATTTGGGCTGATTGCATCAGAGGTTTAAGCACAGTGGTATCCAGTGCCAAAGCGTCAGCTACAGCTGCTTTTTGGATGTTAATTGTGAGTGTGCTGTAGTGACCGGTTCTGCTCACGGTAGCCGTGATGACCTGAGGAATAGGATTCGAGGTTTTGTTTTCTTTTTTTACAGTTTTGATTACGGCAGTACCGTCAATCTGCTCATCCCAGTAGGCTGCATCTGTATTGAGTTGAACATAAGGTTTCAGATCAGCGAACTTGGTTACTTCTTTGCCGTTTTGATCATAAGCCACAAAGGGGATGGTTGCGGACTCGTTAGAAGCTACCGCTTCGTTCGGAGCAAGCAAGGTAATCTTAGCGACTTCGGCTTGCTTTTTCAGGGTGAGGTTAAGCTGAGAGGTTTTGCCCGTCCAAGTCATGGCTGTGATAATCACAGGTGTGTCCACAGTAATCGTCTTATCGGTAGTTCTCAGTTCAATCATCGCTTTATTGGAATCCTTGGGATCTTGGACGACTTTGACTGTTACATCGGGGTTGGAAGTAGTTATTTCATCTTTGTCTTGGCCGCTCAAAATCAAGCCTTCTTTAACAAGCTCAAAATTATTGGTGGCATTGCCGCTGATATCCGTAGCAGTATAGTCTACATAGAATACATCAGTGAGGCTTGCTGCGGTCAATTCCTTTTCTGTTCCATCAGCGCTGACCAGCTTGTTGAGCGTGATATCGCTTAAGGTACCGATTTGGGAAGTAGCAGCCAGAGTAGCGGTGGTGGATACACCAGAAGTCATATCATTGGCTGTAATCACAATCCCACCTGCAAAACTGAGAAGGTTCAGATTATTAGATGCAGCCAGTTTGATTAAACCTTTACGGGCCTCAATCGTACCTACACCAGTTTTGAAGTCAACATTATTGGCCAGTGCGGAGTTGGTGATATCCACTCCGTATTGATCCAGGATCTTATAGGTTGCATATCCGGTTTGTACCTGCTGGTTGTTCACCGTGCTTGTTACCACACCCAGCTTAGTGGATGTAATCTCAATCTTAGCAACTTTTTGCTCGGTATAGGTAACTTCTTTGGAAGCGAGTTCCTTAGTGTCTTCTTTAACGCCGACAGTATAAGTTCCGGATACAAAGTTGGAAGACTTAGACAGAACAGCTTCTGTCTTAGCTTCATTCCAGGTAACGTTTACTGCCACCGCAGAAGATGACTGTCCTTGTTTTACTTCAAAATTAATTTTTGCGGTGTCAGCGGGAGCCTTGCTGAATTTTACTTTTACAGCATTAGCTGCAGATGCCGTGATGCTCTCAACTTTGAACTCTCCAGTGGAAGGAGGATTCTTCACAGCATCCATTACTGCATTGCTGACAGCTGCAGTTCCGCCCAGAGCAACCAAAACGCTGTCTTTCTCCAGGTTGGAAGCGATATCAGCTTTTACAGTTTTTCCATCAGTCAAAGCAATCGGGGAATCGGTTTGTGCAGCAAGCACAGAACCTACGAGGGCGTCAGCCAAACTGAGGCCGTTACCAACATAGACAGTACCGAAATCGAAATCGAGTTCAGCGATAACTTGTTTGTTGGTGTCATAACGGTCAGCACCTGCTAAGCGTTTTGCACCGGCAATGTCTTTAACGCGAGTGGTTCCGCCAACGATGTAGTCAGCTTTAACACCAGCGTCTACAGTACCGCTTTGGTTAGCAACAACGATAGCAAAGTTGTTAGCAGCTGCGTAGGAAGCAACGGACATAGCGTCAGCAACGCCGTCATAACCTACAACGAAGGTTCCTTCAGGAGCAGTCAACTTAGCATTGATAGCTTTAGCAGTAGCGATGCGGTCAGCACCTTTAACTTCGTCAACTGCGAAGCCGGCAGCTTTCAGTTCGTCAACGACAGCTTTGCTAGCAGCAGCACCAACTACAACAACTTTCTTAACACCGAGAGCTTTCATGGATTTGACGACATCGTCATTCATGTCAGCTTTGTCGGTCAGGTAGATCGGAGCGTCTTCTTGAGCTGCAAGGGGAGCTGCAGCAAGAGCGTCAACGAGGTTATTGGGGTTACCAGCAGCAACAACTGCGGTATCTGCAGAGGCATACGCTTTTTCTGCAATTTTGATCGAGGTTTGGTATCTGTCGGAACCAGCAAGACGAACAAAATCGTCAGCAGCGAATACGCTGGCTGGAGCCATTGACAGTACCATACCGGCGATAGCTAAGGAGGCTAAAGCCTTTTTTGTCTTCTTCATGTAGTGAATTTCTCCTCTCATTCTTGTGGTAACGTTTTTCTTGTCTTCCGGAGTCGCGGCGCTCATGTACGTTTTTTAATCTAAGAAGCTATGTGCCAGACTCCTCACCTTTGCTGATCAGTGGTCGTCACTCACCCCCTTAAATAAGCCGCAAATCTTTAGACATTGCGCAATATCTAAAGGCATCCCACCCCTTAATGGGGGCGTCCCCCCTGAGAAGCTTACGCCTCGCGGGTGGCTTACCCTTTAGACAAACCTAATGAAGAAACCTTTCACAGTTTCTACACTCGTAATAAACTATTCGATGCCGGATTTAATATTCCTGCATCTCTCCAAAAAAATTTCTTAGAAAATCTTGGAGAAGTTCATTTTACGAGCGCATGTTTAAATTCTAACTAAAAACGAAGTTTTTTTCCATACCCTTTGTAAATATTTTTATTAACTTTTTCTTAATTCCCATTCTGATTAAGCTAATATCCCCTGTGAATGAGAATTCCCCGGTATATCCCCAGAGCAGATTTTTTCTGAAATTCCGGGTCTGTGATAAGTTTCTCTTCTACCGGATTGGAGATAAAGCCCAGTTCAACAAGGATGGCCGGCATGGTGGTATTCTTGATCACGTAAAAATTAGCGGTTTTAACCTTGCGATCCTGAAGCCCAACCTGCTTGATCAATTCTTGCTGAACAGCAGAAGCAAGCTTTCTTCCCTCCTCGGCTTTGGGATTATCTGCAGAGATATAGGTGGTCACCCCACCGGCTTCGGGGTTGGAAAAGGCATCGTTATGTATAGAGACGTAGAGATCGGCCGGAATCTGATTCGCTATTTTTACTCTGGCTTGTAAATCTTTTAATTCCGTATAATCGGCGCCGGCAGGCGAGGTATCTCCCGTCCTGGTCATCACTACTTTAGCCCCTGCTTGCCGTAAAAGATCCGCTAAGTTAAGCCCCACGGGCAGAGTGGAGTTCTTTTCATAAGAGCCGCTGGCGCCTACCGCTCCCACATCCTTGCCGCCATGGCCCGGATCGACCACGATGGTGAGACCCGCCAGGAGATAGGGGGGTTGTATGGTCCCTTCCACGATTCCCTTGACCCGTTCTGAAAGCACTGTATCCCCGCCGATGATGGTCACCAAGAGCTGAGCGGCTGCAGCATTGCCCAGCGCCGAGTAAGTCACTGCCGGCAGATCTTCCTTGTAAGACATAAATAAGTAGGCATTTTGTTTAACCGCTAAAGCCCCTGTCACCAGAGCATCGGGGAAATTTTCCCCTGTCACCAAAAAACTTCTCTGATTCTCGGAAGCAAAGTCCTGCCCAAACTCCTCCTGGGTAAACCAGAACACTTTGGCCGCTGTATCATAGCGATTGTCCCCTGAGATACGGGTCATTCCCGTCAGCCCTGCCACCACTTCCGAAGAAACCGCTTTTTCTCCCCCGATTACTGTGGTCCTGGTCACGGATTCTGCTTCCTGATTCAGCCGATAAGCTCCCAATTCCTCCAGCTTCAGCCGGGTGGCCTCGGGGAGGCCTTTGGCCTTAGTCAGCAGCAAGGGCGTCTCTGTCATCCCTGCGTAAGGACCGATAGCGAGAGCATCGGGAAAGTTCTCCCCGCTGGTGAGAATCACTTGACCGTTCCCGCCTAAGCGCTCCGCTACCATCACGGCGGTCTCATAACGATCTGCACCCCCGATTCTCTCCCAGGTCAATCCCTCTTTTTCCAAGGCCTTTGTTACGGGATTTCCCATGACTCCCGTCCCTCCCAAAAGGATCACATGCTGAGCGTTGAGCCGCTTGATTTCTGCCAGAACTCCTTCATCCAGACCTCGGGACGGTGTCAGGAGTATGGGGGCGTCATAGCGCTTGGAAAGAGGAACCGCGACTAAGGAATCGGGAAAATCATCGTAGCGGGCTAAGAGGACGGTATTCGCCTCATTCCAACCTTCTTGGGAAATCCGTATGGCGGTCTCGATACGTGTTGTTCCATAGATGCGTGTTACATCTGCCGTTAAAGGAGCCGCATCAACACTGGCCTGCCCCATCAGCCAGAGGCTGAAGGCGGCACCCAGTACCAGGCTCCATTTTTTTCGTCGTGGCCACACAGAAAAACCCTCCTTATTTGACTAAGTATCCTTGGGACTTTCGACAGGTTTCACTTTAATCCTCTTGGAAATCTCGACCAATAGACTCAGTCTACCATAAAGTAATAGACAGAAAAAATTAAGATTTTCTTCCTCTTTTAGATGTTAAGAATTTATTAACTTTGTGATTTCCCTGTTATTTCTACAAGGTATTTGTCCTTTTATAACGAATTACTTGCAAGGACTAAAGTGCCTGTCAGATTTTGTGTTCTGCTGTAGTCTATGTTAAGAACATCACTCATTAATTGAGTACGCTGATGAAGTGATGGCAACTGGGGTTCGCAAGTTTATATGATGCTAAGTTTACGAGATGAGAAGTATGGAAGGAGAGAAAGATGAAAAAGAAAATCAAGATAGCCGTTGTGACTCTGACGGCATTCACCCTTTTATTCACAAGTCCAATGATACCTCCCAAAGCACCTGAGGAAGTTAAAGCGGAGACCATCATGACTCAGCCTTTACGTCTTGCGGGGACTTCCCGTTATGATACAGCCATTCAAGTTTCCCAATCAGGTTGGGAGTATGCCGATGCGGTGGTTCTGGCCCGGGGAGATGATTTTCCCGATGCCCTGTCCGGTGTGGTCTTGGCGAAGAGTTCCTTGGTCAATGGCCCCCTTCTCCTGACTGAGACGGCTCAGTTAACAGAAGGTGTGCTGGGAGAGATCCAGCGTCTGGGAGCAAGCAAGGTCACTATTCTGGGCAGCCCGGGGGCTGTATCCAAGAAAGTAGAGAACACCTTAACTGATCAGGGCTTAACGGTGGAACGCCTTGAAGGGCTGAATCGTTATGGGACTGCCGGCGAGATCGCTAAAGCAGTCGTTCCCCAGGCTGAAAAGGTTTTCTTAGCTTCGGGCAGTGATTTTCCCGATGCATTAAGTATCTCCTCTTATGCTGCTGCTCAAGGGATTCCTCTTCTTTTAACGGAGAAGAAAACCGTTCCTGAAGTGACTCTGGAAACGCTGCAAACCCTCGGCGTCTCCAAAGTGACTTTAATCGGCGGAGAGGGAGTCATCCTTCCCGAAGTGGAAGCGCAACTGAAGGGCTTGGGCTACACCGTTGACCGTTTGTCCGGTGCCGACCGTTACGAAACCAATATGGAAATCCTCAACAACTTAAGCTTCAGTACAGAGGTTGTCTATGTAGCTACTGGGACCAAATTCCCCGATGCCCTGGCGGGAGCAGCCTTGGCAGCAAAGAACAATAACCCTATCGTCCTGGCTCCTCAAAAGGCCTTTAGCGAAGAGGGCATGAGCTACCTAGGTACCCGCCGTAACGAAGGATCATCCTTCACTCTCCTGGGGGGCTGGGGAGCTATCAGCTATGGGATGGAAAGCATCATTCGTACAGGGAATGTGAATCCGAAGATTTCCCTGCAGTACTGGGATGGTTATGCCAGCTATGAGACCTATCTTCGCCAGCTCTCATTGATTCCCAATAAGGCCACGGACTATGTAGACTATGTCTCTCCTAACTGGCGCGGGTCCATCGGTACGGATGGAAGTCTGAAGCTGGTCTGGGATGAAGGGTCCAGCAATTATAAACAGCTGACCAATATGGCTCATGGACTGGGCATGAAAGTGCTCCCTTTGGTTAATGGCAGCGGAGCAACCTTAAACACTCTCCTGAAAAGCACATCCGCCCGGGAAAAGTTGATCGGAGAGATTGTGACCCTTCTTAAGAACACGAACGCGGATGGAGTGGTCATCGATTTTGAGACTCCTTTGGATTATGGGGATGCAAAGGATCCCTATGATGGCGTAAGAAATGATTTGACCGCCTTTATGGAATCCCTCTACTCAGAGTTACATCCTATGAATAAACTTGTGGTTATGGCCGTCATGCCCCGCATGTCTTCTTCTCAATATTGGTTGGATGTCTATGATTATAAAGCGCTCTCCCATGCCGTGGATTATATGCATGTAATGACCTATGATCATCATTATCGGACCTCCGCACCCGGACCCATCGCCCCTTATCCCTGGATTAAGCAGGTTCTGACCTATATCCAAGGTCAAGGAGTGGACATGAGCAAGGTCCTGATGGGAGTTCCCTATTATGGACGGGATTGGGTGGTTTCCGGAAAAGATGCCAACGGCAATCCCACCTATGATTCCACAGCCTTTGGTTATTCCAAGGCACTAGAGATCGCTGACTCTTATGGAGCGACCATCACTTACTCCAAATACAATGATCAGGATCCTGTAGGGACACCGACCTTTAAGTACACTGATGGGAAGGGTGTGGAACATACCGTATTTTTCGATGATTATACCAGCTGGAATGCTAAGCTCTCCATCATCAATGAATTTGGACTGGCCGGAGTAGGGCCTTGGGCTATGGGCTGGGTCGATGAGAATACGGCGAAAGAGCTATATCCACTGCTCCATCAGCATCTGCGCTAGAAGGATAACTCAAACAGATAAGGGAGTGTCATTGGCTACTTCACAAGTAGTTGGACACTCCCTTTATACTATTGCTTTCTATAAAAACTTTAATTCTTTTTCCACTTCATCGAGGGAATAGGTCACAGGATCTTTTCGGTATTCTGTCATTGCTTTTTCATACAACTCAAGATCATATTCGTCTTCTATCTGTTCAAGGATCGCCTTTCTCATCACATCTGATACACTTTGATTTTTCTTTTTTGCATATCCCTTAATAAGCTTGGCTTCAGCAGGACTAAGTCTTATAAAAATAATCATCAGGCTGCCCCCTTTTGTAATACAACGGTATTACATTCCAGGGCCGTTTGTCAATAATCGTTGCAATCCTGAATAGCCCAGAAAAGACCTGAAAGGTAGCTTTACGCACAAGAGCGAACGGCTTTAGCGGAAGGGCGGCTGGGTCACCAAAGCTTTCTTAACGTAGCATAGCCACGGTTCACATCAGGTATTACCCGGAGGTTTGGCGTAGCTGTTAAGAAAGCGAGTTGACCAGCCCTGGAGCTATTGAGTACGTGAGCTCCGATGAAGAAAGCCTCCGGTGGAGGGTTTCAGGAGCTCACGCCCGAAGGTTCGTTGTGCGTAAAGCTACACCGACCCAGCATCTTTTCTGGTCTAAAAATCCTGGCTCACGCCTTGAAATGTGCTCTTATTCGTTGTACCCTTAAGTGTAGAATTTTGGACGTATTATACATTATACGATGAAAGGAAGAATACTATGTCTATTCCCCTGTTAGATTTGAAAGCACAATATCTTTCTATTAAAGAGGAAATGGACCAGGCTGTCTTGGCGGTTCTGGATTCGAGTAAATTTATTTTTGGTCCGGAGATGAAGACCTTTGAAGAAGAGATGGCCGCTTACTGCGGAACCAAGCATGCCGTAGCTGTGGGCAATGGGACGGATGCTTTGGTAATTGCTTTAAAAGCCTGTGGCATAGGCCCTGGGGATGAGGTGATTACAAGTCCTTTCACCTTTTTTGCTTCCGCGGAATCCATCGCTCTGGTGGGTGCTACACCGGTGTTTGTAGACGTAGAACCTCATACCTTGAATATGGATGCGGCTAAGCTGGAAGAGAAGATTACCCCACGGACCAAGGGAATTATCCCTGTCCATGTCTTTGGCCAGATGGCGGATATGGATCTCATCCTGGCTCTGGCTCAAAAGTACGATTTAAAAGTAATCGAGGATGCGGCACAAGCCATAGGGGCAGAATATCAAGGACGGAAAGCCGGTTCTCTTGGGGATGCGGGGACCTTTAGCTTTTTCCCCACCAAGAACTTGGGAGGTTATGGAGATGGCGGGATGATCGTCACCAACGACGATGCCTTGGCCGAGGAAGTTCGCATGCTGCGTTTTCATGGCTGCAAGACCAAGTATTATCATGATCAGATCGGGTACAACAGCCGTCTCGATGAGCTGCAGGCAGCCATCCTCCGAGTTAAGTTCCGGTACATCGATCAGTGGAATAATGCCCGGGCTGAAAAGGCCGCTCTCTATCATCAACTGTTGGCTCCTTTGGCGGACGCTCATAGGATCATCCTCCCTCATACCGATGCGGAGAAGAAGCATGTCTTTCATCTTTATGTGCTGAGAACTGCTCAGCGGGAAAAACTCATGGCTGCTTTAAAGTCGAAAGGCGTGGCCAACGCCATTTATTATCCGGTCCCTCTTCATCTGCAGAACGCCTTAGCTTATCTGGGCTATCAAGCCGGAGACTTCCCCATAGCGGAGGAAGCTTGTCAGCAAGCCCTGGCTATTCCCTGTTATCCGGAGTTGACCTCAGGACAGCAAGAGGAGATTGCCGCAATACTTTTTGAGGTGTTAGGCTAATTTTCATGATATTTTTTATTTAGGGTAAATTAACATTAGAAAAAATAAGTAACATGATTGAGGAGGCCCTATGTTTTGGAATAATGGACTGACCCGGCGAAATGAGAGTCGTTTGATTGTACTGGTACTGGTTATGTTATCTGCTATGCTTCTCCCTTCCTTTGAGGTTCACCCTGCTCTACCCAATATTCGCGTGGATGAAGTACTCTTGTTTGGAATCTTCGGCTTCAATCTCTTAGCCTTTATGGTTAGGGGTTTTCGTTTCTCCCCCGATGCCCGGGAAGAGATTCAGGCACAGCAGCCGGTACTCAAATGGGTTATGATACTTTTGGGGCTTCTTACCCTTTCCTATACCATTTCCAATGTTTATGGCGTGGTGATTCTGGGAGCCGGCTACTATGGTTTAAGAGATGTGATGGAATTGGTGACCTTTTTCAAACATTTCTTGATTATCACTCTCGTTCTGTCCATTGACTTACAGAGAGGCGAATTCGCTTTTCTAAAGAATGTCTTCTTAGGAGCTTTGGGTTTTCTGATCCTGTTTGGCTGGGGACAACATTTCAACCTATTTAATATGAATACCTGGATATCTCCTTTCTTCAATCCCCTCCACTGGGATACCCTCATCCTGGGTAACCCGGCCCGGGTTCTGGGAACTTTCGATAACCCCAATGTTTTCGGTATCTTTACAGTGATCACTCTGTCTTATCTCACGGTTCACTATTTCTTCGGGGAACATAGGGGCAGATTCCCTTGGCTGCTCTTTATTCTCATCGGCTTGGTCATCAAGCTGGAGTTTCTCACCATCTCCCGAACGGCTCTCTTTGGTATCGCTTTGCTTTTTATCGTTCTTTGTGCTTGGGCCTTTGTCTATCACCAACACAGTAAAGAGGTCCTCATTAAAATAGGGGCCTTGTTTCTCCTGACCATGATCCTCTTTACAACGGCCTCCGGAGATTTCTTCTACCGGCTCACAGAGGGACTGAACTTCTCCAACAGCACCTCTTTCCAAGGGCATATGGACCGCTGGGGAACAGCTGTGGGAACCATGACCCAATCTCCTATTTTGGGCTGGGGTACCCAGAAATATGTTATGACCACCCTGGTGGATAATGAATATGCCCTCTTTTCCCGACGCTATGGTTTTGTAGGGTTGGCAGTTTATCTGAGCTTCTTCCTTCTGCCCTTTATCAAAGGGTTTATCTATCTTAGAGATCAACGCCACCTACTGGCACAAGGGCGATCCTTCGACCTGCCCTCAAAGCTGATCGCTGCCTATGTAGCCGTCTTACCTTCCATCTTTGTCTATAATTTTATGGCAGGTATTTTTTACAATCTTCAGCTCATGACTCTCTTTTGCATCACGATCGGACTGGTCTACAATTCCCTTAAGAAACAACGAGGATTATTCTAAAGAAGCCTGAGGTTCCATTATGAAGATCTTAGTACTTTCTCATATGTATCCTTCAACCCAGAATCCCACCTACGGAATTTTCGTCCACGAGCAGGTCAAGGCTTTAGTAGCAGGAGGCTGTGAGGTCAAAGTCATTTCTCCTGTCCCCTATGCCCCTTGGCCTCTCCCTGTTTTGAAAAAAAAGTGGCAGGCTTACGCCTCCATTCCGTCAAAGGACAGGGTGGATGGGATTGAGGTATTCTATCCTAGATATATAGAATTTCCCCGTTCTTATCTCTTAGAGCATTCCGGATATTTTATGTATCTGGGCCTGCGGGATTTGGTTAAGACTATTTATAAAGACTTTAGATTCGACCTGGTCCATGCCCATGTGGCTTTACCTGATGGGTATGCTGCTTATTGCCTGAAAAAAGAAATACCTGTTCCCACAGTAGTTACCATTCATGGGCAGGACTTTCAATCCACTTTGCATAGAGGAAAACCCTCCCGGAAGAGGCTGGAGGAAGTCTTGCAGGGTACGGACAGAGTGATTACCGTCAGCACGAAATTGAAAAACCTGGTTAAGGATGAACCTTACTACCCTAAAATTCAGATCATTAACAATGGAATCCATCTTGCTGAACTTAACCAGGCCGAAGTGAGACTGGGAGCCCATGATAATGGAGCTCGTGATAAACTTACCATCCTCAGTGTCTCTAATCTCAAAAAGACCAAGGGAATCGACCTAAACCTCCGAGCCCTGGCTTCTTTGGTGAAAACCTATCCCAACTTAACCTACAGGATCGTGGGAGATGGGGAGGAGCGAAAGAGTCTCGAAGCCTTGGCGGAAAGCCTTCATCTGGGAAGCAATGTTCTCTTCCTTGGCAAGCTCCCTCACCAGGAAGCTCTCCAAGAGATGGTCCAGGCAGATATCTTCTGCCTGCCCAGCTGGCAGGAAGGCTTCGGCGTTGTCTATATCGAAGCCATGGCCTCAGGCATTCCGGTCATAGGGGTCAAAGGAGAAGGGATCGAAGATGTCATCCAGCATGGAACAAACGGACTTCTCGTCCGCCCTCATGAAGTGAGTGACCTGGTGGAAGCCTTGGACTCCCTCTTGAAGTCTCCCGACTATGCCCGGAAATTGGCTCTAGCCGGTAAATCTACGGTCTTGGCAGGATTCACTTGGGAGCATAATGCAGCGAGGACACTGGATCTATATAGAGGGCTGTTGGAGTAGGTCTTTTAGGAAGCTGATTCTCCAGGATTTTGCTTTCGGCGTTCACTCCATAAGCTGCGCGGAGCAATCTAATCGCTCAAGACCTCCGCTCCATCGGGTTCCCGGCCAAATCGCTCCTGCTCAATGGCCGGTTGTAAACGTCCTGTTTCCAACCCGACTCCGCTGTAGTCTTTTCGCGAAGATTGCTTACCTGCTCGCTTAGAATCCGTTCTCTGCCTTAAAGCAAAATCCTTGGGCTACTTTTTGGGGCTGAGCAAGCGGGGCGTTGTGGAAGTGTGGGGCAAGTCGCCTGACCTGGGCCGCTTGTTCCGTCTTTACCGACGCCGCTTGAGCGGCAGGGTCGGCTACTCCGGGAAAAGCTCTGAAAAAGGACCCGCAAGCGTAGCTTTACGCACATGAGCGAACGGATTTAGCGGAGGGGCGGTCGGGTGAACGAGGCTTTCTTAACATAGCGGAACCACTGGTTCACATCAGGTATTACTCTGAGGTTTGGTGTCGAAAGTGTCCGGTGGACAGTTTCGCTCAAGGCGGCAAGCTATAAAGCATACTTATCCGCCGCAGATGCTGTTAAGAAAGCGAGTTCACCAGCCCTGGAGCTATGGAGTGAGCGTTGTGCGTAAAGCTACGCGACCCGAACTAACGACCCCAAACAAACGGAGGTAAGCACCTTTGAAACTATGTATTCTCACCACAGGGCACCAAGCCCTGGATAACAGGATATTCTACAAGCAAGCCCTGACCCTGAGAAAAAAGTATGATGATATCACCTTAATCGTTCCGGATGAGCGCGAAGAGTATATGGAACAGGGAATTCGCATTCTGGGCGTGAAACGGGCCAATTCCCTCTACGGCAGATTCCAACTGGGAGATACGGTAGTGGCAAAGGCCATTGAAGTTAAAGCCGATATCTATCATTTTCATGATTTTGAATTAATTTATAAAGTAAATAAGATTAAAAAGACCCTTCCTCACTGCAAGCTTATCTATGATGTCCACGAGCATTATCCTGATATGATGAGCATGTCCAAGAAGGTCCCCCGGCTGCTGCGACCTTTAGCCACCTTTGTCGTGGATAAAAGCGAGATCGTTTTAGCCAAAAAGTTCGATCAGATCATTACGGCGGATGATGCGGTAAAGGAACGCTTTGATCCTTATAACTCCCATGTGGATGTGATTTATAATTTCTCAGAATTTGAGCCAAAAGACATCCAGCTGGAAAAGGAATATGATGTCATTTACCAAGGGGGCATCACCTTAGAACGCGGTGCCTATCATCTGGTTCAGGCCATTCACCTCCTCAAAGGAGATTACCCCGAAATCAAGATGATTTTCGTCGGTCCTTTTAACGATCCGGAAGGCCAAAGACTGGTGGATGACTATATCAAAAAACATCACCTGGAGAATAATATACTCTTTACTGGTAAGGTACCCCATGTGGAAGTGGAAGATTATGTTCGCAAATCCCGTATCGGTGCCGTAACCCTTCTCCCCTTACCGAAGTATTACAAGAATATCCCTATCAAGCAATTTGAGTACATGAGCTGCGGAATCCCTGTGGTGGGCAGCAATCTGCCGCCTATCACCCGATTCCTTACCAGTTATAACAGCGGCATGATCGTGGATCCTACCCAACCGGAGGAGATTGCCCAGGCCTTTAACACCTTGCTTTCCGACCCCAAGCTTTGTCATGACATGGGAGCTAATGGTCTCAAGGCCGTTAGAGAAGCCTATAACTGGGGGAAGATGGAGGAACGGCTCCTTAAGCTCTACGCTCGTCTTGAAGTGAGGAAGTGAAATTAATGGATACTCGCCTCATTGCTAAAAATGCTACCGCTTTAGGAATTTCCAGTATTCTGGCCAAATCCATCGCCGCTGTCCTGGGTATCCTGGTTACCCGCTATTTAGGCCCGGAATCTTACGGGGAGTACTCCACAGCCTATGCCTATGTAGGAACCTTCATCCTCTTTTCCGAGTTGGGAATCAGCCAGCTGATGGTTCAGGAAGGAGCCAAGAATCCTTCTGTTCTGCCCCGGTATTTCGGCAACACCCTTTTTCTGAAGACCCTGCTCTGCATCTTATGTTACCTGGCCATGCTGGTCTTTATGTTTCCGGCAGGGTACAATGAAACCGTAAGACTGATGATTGTCTTTGTGGGAATTGCCGTATGCTTTAACTCCGTCAATCAATCCATCTATAATTATTATCAGGCCGTGCAAAAAATCTACCTCTCCGCGTCCTTTCAATTCCTGACCACGGTATTGATAGCCCTTTTTACCATCATCGTTCTTGTAGCGGGATTAGGTGTGGTATCCATTACCTTTACCCATCTGTTCAGTTACATCATCATTACAATACTCCTTTATCTGGCTCTCAGGAAAGAAATCAGACCCCGGACGGATATCCCCAACCTGACTGGAATGGTTCGGGATGGGCTTCCTTTCGGTGTTCATCGGATTTTCTATTATCTTTTTACCCAGTTTAGTATTCTTATCCTCTCCTTAACCGTCAGCAATGTAGAAGTAGGGATTTTCTCGGCAGCCTATAAGCTGGTTCTTATTTTGATTTTTATTCCCAGTCTCATGACCAGCGCTCTCTACCCCATCCTCTATCAATTGGGGGATTCGGACCGGAGTCAACATCAGGGTGTGATCGAAAAGGTCTTTAAGGTTCTCTCCGCTGTGGGGATTGCCGGTAGTATGCTGATGTTTGTTCTGGCAGGCCCCCTCATGGAATGGTTATATGACGGGAAGTTCAATGAAGCCATTCCTATCCTCATGATTGTAGCTTGGCTTCTGGCTTTAGAGTGTATGAGCTTTTCTCTGGGGGATATTCTCACCACCACCAGCCGCCAAATGCAAAGAACAGTGGTCCAGGGGTTAGCTTTGCTGCTTCTTACGGTTCTAACCTACGCTTTGAACCCTCTGCTGGGGATTTATGGGGCTGCTTATGCTGTCATCATTGCTGAAGTCTTTATCTTCTTCGCCTATTATTACCTGATCAGGAAGAATGTCTATAAGATTCGCATCTGGCGGCAGCTGCCCGGCACTTTGATCTCTTCTATGCTTATGGCAGGAACTGCTTGGCTCTTGATTGATTTTCACCCTTTGCTCTCCGCTTCCGTGGCTGGAGTCGTGTTTTGCCTAGCCATCGCCATCCTGGATAAGGATTTTCGAAGAATCGGTTTGTACATTGTAAGACGTGTGACAGGAGGTCGATAACCAATGATTCAGTGGGCAGTGCTGCTGTTAACCCTCCTCTCTCTTGGTATTCTCATTGTGAAAAAGCCCCTTTGGCTGATTCCCTTACTGGGTGCGGCAGTGGCTCTGGAGATCTCCAGCACCTGGTATCCGGATCTCGGTATCCTGGAAAAGGTATTGGGGGAAGTCTCTCTGACGCGCTTTACCAGCATCAGCATCATTCTGGCGGCTGTTTTACGCTTGTTTTTTGAAGTGGAGATACGGGCAAGGCTTGCTACCATCTTCAAGGACCCGGTAACCCTGCTTCTGTTGCTCTATATAGCCTGCGGGGCCTTGAGCTTAGTATATTCGGCAGATATGGGCAATACTGTAAAAGAGACCCTGCGTCTCCTGGTGCTTTTCGCCGTGTTTCTCTCGATTGCCCTGCTTCTGGATCAAGACACTATTCTTTTGCCTTTCCACGGAATTCATCTCACAGCCTTGGCCCTGCTGCCACTGGCTCTTTATGAAGGAATCTCCGGAAATCTCATCTGGCAAGGAGAGAACTTATTAAAAGAACATACCTTACGGGTTAACACCACCTTTATCGATCCCAATATTTATGCCCGTTTTCTCGTTTTAGGCATCGTGGCTAACTTTGTCCTTCAGATCTTTACCCATAACCGACGGGTTAAGCTTATTTATTGGGCTTGCTTCCCCCTTTTACTCATCCAGCTTCTCTTGACTGGTTCCCGGGGAGGTATCCTGACCTTGGGAATGGTGTTGGTCTTAGCCCTTTTCTTCTTGCCCAATAAAAAGAGCATTCTGGGCTTCTTGGGTGTCTGTGCCTTAGGCGCCGGGGTTCTTCTCCTGATTCGCCCTGAGATCTGGGAGCGAATGCTTTTGCTTACTCAGGATCTTACGGTGTCCAGTCCGCAGCGCTTATACCTGTGGCAAGCCGGTATCGCCATCTTTACGGACCATCCGTGGATCGGAACAGGCTTAGGGAGTTTCCAAACGGTCTTTCTCCAGGATTACATCCATCTGAAGAATATCCCGGATGGAGCGACCTTATCCCATACCACCATCTTGACCATAGCCTCTGAGCTGGGAATCCTGGGGCTTCTTGTCTTAAGTGCCATATGGGTAGCCATCTTAGGCCGCCTTTATACCTTATATAATCAAAATCGGGCCCACCTCAGCGTATTCAGTGAAACCAACGAAAAATACTCTGTGGCCGCCGGTTACTTCCTCTGGGCCATGACCGTATTCATCAGCTCCCAAGGAGAAGGCCGCTTCTTCGAAGATCCCATCCTCTGGCTCAGCTGTGCAGGACTGGTCTTCCTGCGCTTACGGCAGGAAAGCTATCGGTATGGGTATCGGTGAGTAAGAGAGCAGCGGCAGGATGAAAAGGATCGTTCAGGTCGTGTAGCTTTACGCACAACGCTCTCCATCAGCTCCAGGGCTGGTCAACTCGCTTTCTTAACTGCATCTGCGGCGGATGAGTATGCTTTGGGGAATACCGCCTTGAGCGAAACTGTCCACCGGACACTTTCGTCGCCAGACCCCGCTGCTTTCTGCATGTCAACCGTGGCTGCGCTATGTTAAGAAAACCTCGTTGACCCGACCGCCCTTCCGCTTAAAGAAAGCTTGGCTTATGGTGAGTGAAGCTAATCAGAAGCCTTAGCTGCCTTATACACAGTGAAAATCGTTCGTTTTTGTGCGTAAAGCTACGCTTAAGGGTCTCTTTAACTTAAACATCTTGAAAAGAATACTTAAACAGATACTTGAAAAACCACCAAGGATTTTGCTTTAAGGCAGAGAACGAATTTTAAGCGAGCAGGTAAGCAATCTTCGCGAAAAGACTGCAGCGGAGTCGGGTTGGAAACAGGACGTTTCCAACCGGCTATGAGGCAGGAGCCGATTTAGCCGGGAACCCGACGAAGCGAAGGTCTTGAGCGATTAGATTGCTCCGCGCAGCTTATGGAGTGAACGCCGAAAGCAAAATCCTGGAGAAGTACTTATCCCCCGAATTTAAGAATCTAGGAGATACCCACCATGCGCATTCTACTGCTAACCCAATACTTCCCCCCGGAAAAAGGAGCCGCTCAAGTACGCCTTTGGGAACTGGCTAAAGGCTTGCATAATCAAGGCCATGAGGTCACCGTCGTCACTGCCTTCCCTAATCATCCCACCGGAATCATCCCTGAAGAATACCAAGGGAAGAGGTTCATGCGGGAGGAGATGGAAGGGGTCAAGGTGCTCCGGACCTGGATCTATCCGGTGCGGAGGGGCCGGTTCTGGCTGCGTCTCCTCAACTATTTTTCCTTTGTCTTTTCTTCTCTCTATGGCATTGTCCGCTCAGGAAAACAGGATTTAATTATTGTGGAGTCCCCCCCTCTTTTTATCGGCTTCTCAGCGATGACTGCCTCCTGGCTGAAAAAGGCCCCCTATATCTTCAATGTCTCTGATCTTTGGCCGGAATCCGCTGTGCAGCTGGGTCTGGTCACCAATAAAACCATCATCCGGGCCACCGAATGGCTGGAAGGATATTTCTACAAAAAAGCGTATAAGCTATCTGCACAAACCCAAGGGATTGTGCAGGGGCTGAGGCGCAAAAACGTCCCCCCCGAGGATATCCTCTTTCTCCCCAATGGCGTGGATACGGAGCTTTTTCAATCACGTGAAAAGGATCGGGAGCTGGAGAAGAGTCTGGGACTTGAAGGCAAGACCGTAATACTCTATGCCGGAACCATGGGCTACGCCCACGGGATAGAGACGGCTTTGGAAGCGGCAGACATCTTACGCAATGATGAGGAGGTCTTCTTTCTTTTCGTGGGGGATGGATCGGAACGTCCCAAGCTGGAAGCCATAGCCCAGGAGAAAAAGCTGCCTAATGTACGCTTTATCGACTTTCAGCCCTTGGAGGTCATACCCCGCTATTATTCCTTAAGCAGCATTAATCTCTCCACCTTAAGACGGTACAAGCTCTCTGAGGGGGTACGCCCCTCGAAGGTCTTCCCTGCTCTGGCCAGTGGGCAGCCTCTCATCTATGTGGGCGAAGGAGAAGGTGCTGAGATCGTTAAGGAAAGCGGGGGCGGAGTGGTTCTGGAGCCCGAGAATCCTGAGCTTCTGGCCCGCACCATCCTCGAGCTGAAGAATAATCCTTCCCTATGCCAGGAACTCGCCCTCAAAGGCAGAGCCTATGTGGTAGAGCATTATTCCTGGGACAGCCTCATTCGCAATTGGCTTAAGCAGCTGGAAAGAACTGAATTATCATAGATGTTAGGAGGCATATTGATGGGCTTTAAACGCCTTTTAGACCTCATCATAGCCATACCGTTGCTCATTCTCATCTCCCCACTTTGGCTTTTCATTGTGATTTGGATTAAGGTTGATTCGCCGGGCCCGGCGATCTTTCGCCAACAGCGGGTGGGCCTTAAGGGAGAGCACTTTACTATTTATAAATTCCGTACCATGGTACCGGATGCGGATCGGGTGATGAAAGCTAAGATTGAGCAATTAAAAAAGGAAGGCAAATTCAACGCGGATGAATTCGTCTTCCAAGAAAAAGATGATCCCAGGATTACGGGAAGTGGCCGCTTTTTGCGTATGACCAGTCTGGATGAACTTCCCCAGCTGCTCAATATTGTCAATGGTACCATGAGTTTGGTAGGCCCTCGTCCTGAGGTGCCGGAGATCGTGGAGCAATACACTTCTGAACAGCGCCAAAGGCTGAATATGCCTCCCGGAGTCACCGGCCTGGCCCAAATCAATGGCCGCAGTGCCCTGACCCTCTCTGAGACCTTAAACTATGATGTCCAGTATGTGAAGAACTGGTCCCTATGGTCAGATATCAAGATTCTCTGGAAGACCATTTTTGTGGTGCTTTTAGGAAAGAATGCCTACTAAAAAAAGTCAAGGGTGTCACCTCATCAAGTGAGAACCCTTGACTTTTTATTTATTGATATACTAGTCTTCCGGAAGAAGCTCGTCCTCGGACACTTCCCGCAAATCCTTGGCCGGGAATCCTTTGACCACGCGCTTGGCCTCGGTATCCTTGGTCACCAATGCTCCTGCTGCCACAAAGGTCTCAGGGGCGACCCTGATTCCCGGTAAAAGGATAGATCCGCCACCCACCCGGGCACCGCGGCCGATGCTTGCTCCTTTGATGGATTCAAACCGCTTTTCCGTCCTACCCATATAATTGTCATTGGTGGTGGTCACCATAGGGGCGATGAAGACCCGCTCTTCCAGCTCCATATAGGCGGTTATGTAAGAACCGGTCTGAATCTTGGTATAATCTCCGATGCGAGTATCGTTCTCTACTGCCGCACCGCTGCCGATAACTACGTTCCTGCCGATGGTGCAGCGTTCCCGAACCAAAGCCCCGTCTCCCAAAAAGACCTGATCCCCATAGGCCGTTCCGGCATAGAGGACTGCCGAGCATCCTATAGTGTAACCGTTCCCCATCTTTAGGGGAGGCAGATCCGCCTGTGCCTTCACTGTACTGGTAGCTGCCGCTTTAGGAAAACGACCGATGGAAGCACTGCTCCCAATAAACCCCTCTTCGCCCAACTCTGCTCGAGGATAGATTGCAGTATGCTCCCCGATGCGAGTCCGTGCTCCGATGGAAGCCCCGGAGCCGATGCTCACATGAGCGGCTATCTGGCATCCTTCTCCCACGGTCGCTCCGGCGGCAACCGTAACATGATGGCCGAGAGAAGTACCTGCACCGATGACAGCCCCCTCTTCGATAACACAGCCCACACCCAAGGTGACATGGTCTCCCAATGTAACATTAGCCTGAATCACGCAAAAGGGAGAAACCGTTACACCGGAAGGAATAGTAGCTGTAGGATCGATGGAGGCAAAAGGGCTTTGGGGGCATAATCTGTTATCATCATCTCTTATATCTTGATCCGACATATGTAAACGACCTCATTTCCAGAGTCTTTAAAAGCAATCCCATCTGGGCCCGTGAGCGTAGCTTCTCACATAAAAGCGAACGATTTTCGCAGAGGGGCGGTCTGGCAAACAATGCTTCAGTAGCTTAGGATCGCCACTGGTTCACATCAGGTACTACCCTGAGGTTTGGCGCATCCTGCTTCTGAAGCGAGTACGCCAGCCCCGGAGCTACTGAGAGAGCGTTATGAGAGAAGCTACACGACCCAACCATGACTATATAAACCCTACTCACACAAGGGGAATACCACAGGCTCCTTCGTCTCCTGGCATTTATAGATAGCCAGGATAATCTCCAAGGCTTTCCGTCCCTCTTCCCCGGGAATAGCCGGTGCCCTGTCCTCGCGGATGGCAGCAATCATATCCTTCATAACTTCCCGATGGCCAAACCCGTAGACATTGGGGGGATCATTTTCCTGGCCGGCAAAGATCTGCTTTTTCTCCTCTTCACTGTCAGGGAACTCCCAAGTCTCGATGCGGTTGACAGCGATTCCGCCCACCATGACGGAGCCGGTTTCCCCGAAGATATTCAGAGTCTCTTCGATATTTTTGGGATAGATAGTAGATGCGGCTTCGATGACACCCAGAGCACCGTTTTTAAACTTAAGGACAGCGACTCCTACATCCTCCATCTCGATTTTGCGCAGAGCAGTGCGGGTAAAGCCAAAGACGGACTCTACGGGGCCAAAGGTCCATTGGAGAAGGTCAATATTATGGATGGATTGATTCATGAGAACGCCCCCATCCTGGAGCTTGGTCCCACGCCAAGGGGCTTGAGCATAGTATTCATCGTTACGGTTCCAGCGCACCGTAGCTTGTCCGTGGGTCAGTTTTCCGAAACGACCTTCTTCCAGCGCTTTGCGCATAAGCTTGATGGATTTGTTATAACGATTTTGATGGATAACCGACAGTTTGACCCCTTCTTCATGACAGATGCGTATCAGCTCATCGGCACTTTCTAAGGTCATGGCCATAGGCTTTTCTACCATGACATGCTTACCTGCTTTGGCACAAGTGATGCCGATGGGGGCGTGAAGATCCGACTCTGTAGCAATAGTCACCACATGAAGTTCTTCTTTCTCCAGCATTTCCTGGTAAGAGGTATAGGGCTTGGCTCCATATTTATCGGCAAAAGCTTGAGCTTTTTCCGGGACACTATCACAGACTGCCACTAACTCAGCCTCTTCCAGGGCCACGATGGACTCAGCATGCTTGGGGGCGATTCTTCCACAACCGATAATGGCAAAACGCATTTTCTTATCCATAATCTCACTCCTTACTGTTTGACTCTATCTATTATAGCACTCCCAGAGTGCAGTCTGCTTGTATTAAAAGGGGAATCTTACGATTCCCCTGCACCTGCTTATATTTTAACGATCTTTTCTCTGTTGTTCTCTACGTCTCTGGTGGCGTTGCGGGTGTCGACGATGAGGGCAGTTTTTTCAGCGACTCGCTCATAGTCTATAGCGCTATGGTCGGTAAGGATGAGAACGCAGTCTGCGGAAGCCAAGGCTTCGTCGGTTAGGTCAGTGTTTTCGAGATGAACTGTGGAGCCGCCGTGGGGCTCGATGACGGGGATATAGGGGTCATGGTAGGAAATATTGGCTCCATTTTTCCGAAGCAGTTCCATTATCTTAAGGGCTGGGGACTCACGGACATCATCAATGTCTTTTTTGTAGGCTACCCCGAGGATGAGGACTTTGGCATCTTTGAGACTTTTGTTTTCCTGGTTGAGGGCACGAATGACTTTATTGATGACATGGTAGGAGACTTCAACATTAATCTCTCCGGCCAGCTCAATAAAGCGGGTGTGGAAGTCGTACTCACGGGCTTTCCAGGTAAGGTAGAAGGGGTCAATGGGGATGCAGTGTCCGCCCACCCCTGGGCCGGGCCAGAAGGTTTGAATCCCAAAAGGTTTGGTTCCTGCGGCTTCCACCACTTCCCAGATGTCGATCCCCATGCGATCGCAAAGGAGCATGAGCTCATTGACTAAAGCGATGTTAACGGCACGGTAAGTATTTTCAAAGACTTTGGTGAGTTCCGCTGCGGCGGGTGAGGATACGGGAACCACGTTGACAATGGTCTGAGCATAGAAGGTATAAGCGACTTCCAGGCAGACTGGGGTCATCCCTCCTACAACTTTGGAGGTATTGTTGGTGGTAAAGCGTTTGTTCCCCGGGTCAACCCGCTCCGGGGAAAAGGCCAGGAAGAAATCCTTACCGACCTTAAGACCGCTTTTTTCGAGCATGGGTAGAATGATTTCCTCAGTGGTGCCGGGATAGGTGGTGCTTTCTAAGGTCACCAGTTGTCCGGGCTTGAGGTATTTAGCAATCTGTTCGGAAGAGGCCTGAATATAGGAGATGTCCGGATCCCGGGTAACGGTTAGAGGGGTAGGAACGCAGATGACGACAACATCGCACTCGGACAGTCTTGCGTAATCTGTGGTAGCAGTAATGGCTCCCTTCTGGGTCAGTTCCCGGAGTTCTTCGTCCTTGACATCGCCGATATAATTATCTCCAGCGTTGACTTTGGCTACGCGAGCAGGATTAATATCAAACCCGATGACTGAAAAGCCTACTTTTCCCTTTTCTACGGCTAAGGGGAGTCCTACGTAACCAAGACCGATGACACCCACCGTTGCGGAATGATCCTGGATTTTTTCTTTCAGGTTTTTTGCTAAAACATCTTCACTGGTAATAACTTCTTTCATACGCAACATGAAATTTTTCCCCCTTATTGATTGGCAACTGCCTTGGAAGCTTGTTTTTTGAATGTAGGCACGATGGCTTGTAACTGTCCGATAACTTCTTCCCGGGTGAGATAGGAGCCCCGCTCACGGATGAGGTGAATGAGTTCCTCAAGCTGCGAAACATTAATGTTATTGGGTTTAGCCACAAAAATCCGTTTATGTTTCGTCGCTGAAGTCCCTTCTTCTGCGGTAAGGAGTTCTTCAAAGAGTTTCTCACCAGGGCGCATCCCTGTGAATTTAATTTTGATATCAACTTCCGGCTCAAACCCCGAGAGACGGATGAGATCTCGGGCAAGATCCAGAATTTTAACCGGTTGACCCATATCAAGAATAAAGATCTCTCCCCCTTGAGCCATGGAACCGGCTTGAATCACCAGCTGGGAAGCTTCAGGGATGGTCATAAAATAGCGAACCATATCGGGATGGGTTACTGTGACCGGCCCCCCTTTGGCAATCTGACGCTTAAAGGTGGGAATAACGCTTCCCCGGCTGCCCAGCACATTACCAAAGCGTACCGCAACGTACTTCGTGTCGGAACGCCTGTCCATGCTCTGTATCACCATCTCTGCCACCCGCTTGGTAGCCCCCATAATGCTGGTGGGATTGACCGCTTTATCGGTGGAGATCAGGACGAAGGTCTTGACCTTGACGGCGTCAGCCGCCTCGGCCAGATTGCTGGTACCCATCACATTATTCTTCAGAGCCTCTTCCGGGTTCTTTTCCATGAGAGGGACATGTTTATGGGCAGCGGCGTGGAACACCACACCCGGTTTATAGCGTTGGAAGACGATATGGACCTTTTCCTGGTCCTTGATATCCAAAATCTCCGTGACTACATCCAGACTTGGGTTTTCCGAGCGCAGCTCCTGCTCTATGTCAAAGACGCTGTTTTCTCCATGACCTACGATCACCAGTTTGGCTGGGTTGAAGCGGGTGACCTGCCGGCAGAGTTCGGAGCCGATGGACCCGCCCCCACCGGTAATCAGGACCACTTCACCGGTGAGATAACCTGCTACATCCTCCAGGTCTACGGTAACGGGTTCACGTCCCAGTAAATCCTCCACCTGAACCTGGCGGATTTCGGTGGTATCCACCTTACCGCTGACCACGTCGAACACTCCAGGCATGATCTTTAGATCCACACCGGTTTTTTCGCAGATTCCTACGATCTCCCGGATAATCTCCCCTGAGACCGAAGGCATGGCGATAATGATTTTATCAATATTATGGTTTTTAACGACTCGAGGAATATCCTTGCGGGTACCCAAGACGGGAATCCCCATGAGCTGGAGTCTTTGCTTTGTGGCTGCATCGTCTATATAGCCCACAGGACGGCCTTCGCGGTAGTTTTTGTTTTTTAGCTCCCGGGCTGCCATCACTCCCGCATCCCCTGCTCCGATGATCAAGACTTGATTCTGAGAACCGGGTACATGGGGAGTAAAAATATTATCCTGAAGAATTCTCCAGATGAAGCGGGAGCCGCCGATTAAGAAGAGGGTGCTGAACCACATAAGGGCGGATACCGTATGGGGAAAACGCATGGGAGCAATAAAATACACCATGGTGACCGTCCCTGCTGTAGCGACAGTGACCGCAAAGATAATGGATAGTAGCTCCCCGATGCTGGCATACTGCCAGAGCTTGTTATATAAGCCAAAGACATAAAACACGGCTAAATAAATCAGGGTGGCTGTCCACGCAGAGTGAGTCAGTGTGAGCAGATACTCCTCAGGTATAGTTCCATCCCCATCAACAGCAAAACGAATATAAAAGCTTAAAAACGCTGCGAGGTTAACTAACACAGCGTCTATAGCCATTAGTAGTAGAGTCCTTTTGCGCAATCTCATGGTAAAAATAATCCCTTCCCTGCAAACTATTTGCACCGTTCTTCAGTTTACTATAGTTTCTGCCATTTTACAACATGACATACCCCTGTCTATGCGGGCGAGAGATTACCCCTGATATCAAGGGGTGAGTACAAGCTTCCGTAAGGCTTCCACATGGCGATTTTTATGGTTTTTCGAGTAGATTACCGGCTAAATAAGTATTCCCTAATAGCTCTTTAAGCTCTTCAATCCGCTCAGGGGATACTGCGCCATCTCCCCCAAAGATATACGGTTGGGCTTCTATGTTACGGGGGTGCCGGGCGATAGCATTTTTGAGTCGGGGATAATCCTCGATGGAGCTTTTGGGCAGAAGAATGACCGTGGCTTTCAGGCGGGCAGCTAAAGCAGCACCGGCTAAAGCATCCGGGAATTCCTGCCCTGTGGCAAAGCATAAGCCCTGACTTTCGGCCGCAAAAGCCTCCGTTACTGCTGCCATCGTATCATACCGGGAATTTCCGTATAAACGAACCAGCTGTGAGGAGGAAAGACTGAGCTGCTCCTGGATTTTATCTTGAATCGATGAGTTAATAGCCCCTTCGCCCCCAATCAAGTACACCTTTTGAGGGTTTAAGGTCCTTAGGGCTTCCAGGGTTTCCTTGGGCAGGGTCTTTCCTTCTGTAAGGAGGATGGGCATTTGTTTGATGCCGGCGATGGAAGCAATACTGAGCGCATCGGGAAAGTTTTCTCCGGTGGCAATAGCCACCGCTTCTATTGAACCTGCCGACCGGTCCTGGGATACTTCCACTGTAGCCAGGGCAATGTCGGCCGCAGTCCCATAGCGGTTGAGTCCGCTGACCCGTATTTGTCGGTCACTGCCCCAGCCTAAGTCTTTCAGTTTGTCTGATATGCCCTGGCTCAAGGCTCCTTCTCCGCCAAGCAGGATCACTTTTTCCGGGTCTAAGGCCATGATGGTTTCTTCCACCCGGGTTTCAAGGGTTTGACTTGAAGTCAGGAGAATAGGCGCATCATAGTGAGCTGCCAAAGGAACACCGGCTAAGGCGTCGGGAAAATGGTCGGCCCGAGCCAGGACGACAGTTGCCGCTCCGGCCGGCCACCCGCTTAACGCTTGTTCAATAGCTGTATCAATCCGGTTTTCACCAGCTAAACGGATAAACTCCAGAGATTCAGGTGTTTGAGGTGGGTCGGGTACTTCTTCTTCGCCGGGGGGTTCTTCCGTATTGTCGGAATTATTAGGGTCGGTGGATTCATCGCCGGGGTTTCCTGAAGTATTGAGATCTCCGTAATGGATAGGTTCTGGGGTGGCCCAAACACTATCCTTAGCCGGAACTCCCGCAACGGGAAGCAGCTCTGTGGGAATGGGGGTAACTACCACAGGCTCGATGTATTGAGCAAAGAAACCTTCCGGCTGAGCCAGAATGCTAAAGACCTTCTCTTGATAAGTCAAGGTGCCGGGACTTGTTGCTGCGAGAGTATTGGGGTTGTTTTTGTCCGTCCAGATATTATAGGCCCAAAGGGCGAAATACCAATTCTCCAGTTTATTGCGATCCCCATCCCCGATGGTTGGAGTAAAGCGCCATTTTTCATTGAGAAGGTCGGCACCCATGCGGATATTGAACTCAAGGTCTGTTTTAAGCTTATCGATGGTTTCTTGGTCATTATCATTATAGGTTGCCACCTGCATTATCCCAATGGCGGGATGCTCCAGCCTGGAAAGTATGGGGTTACCTTCTTTATCAAATTGGCGCCAGGAGCTTTCTTTAAAGGCGATCGCTTTGAGTATAATGCTGGGAATTTCTTTTTCCTTGGCAATGTTTTCGATGATTTGATTGATGTCCTCATAGGATGGATTGACATAGGTAGTGCTCGTTGCTTGGGATAAGCTCCCCGTGCTTTCCGTAGCAGCATAAAGAACAACAGGCTGACCAAATGTTTGAGTAGTTAATAAAGCACACATCATAACACCGGTTATGGCATAGCGTCGGATCACAGCGACTCCTCCTAATTCGTGTCGATTTGTACTTATTTCAACATTTTCCCCTTGTTTCCTTCCTCGGGGCCGGAGATTCGCGGAAAATAATAACGCATGGTTCTGTTCAATCGGGGAACAAAACCATGCGATTAAATGGCATGCTTTATTATTTAAGCCTTCATACTTATTATTTAGCAACTCTTACATGTGCTGTTTCTATCTGCAAACGGTCAATCTTTCCTTTAATCTCATCCAATTCGGCAAAAATTTGTTGATTGACATCCTTCTGGACTTCTCGCGCATCAAATAAGGCTTGGATCTTAACATTAGTCTTATGTTCTAACGTTAGTTTAATTTGAGTCACTTCCGACCTCAAAGTCGCTTGTCCAACTATTAAGGCCGCTACATCGCTCCTTAATTCCTCTTGCCCGTCTTTTAAGGCTGTTACATCGCTTCTTAATTCCTCTTGGCCTTTAAGCAGTTCACCTAAGATGCTTAAGATTTTCTCTTCCAACCTTAAGCCCTCCCCATCATCCTAACATTTCGTGGTCTTTCAGTTCTATTTTAGCAAATTCCTGTAACGAATGAAACAGACCCAGACATCGATTCCTAAATTTAGAAATCGATGCCTGGGCTAAACTCTTATTCTCTATAGGTAAGAGAGGTTTATGACTCTAAAACAGTCTCCCCTGTAATGAGCCAACGGGTATCTTTCTTTACCATATTAACTCGTACCTTGACCTGATGTTTGGTGCTTTCACCTATGGCCATTTGATTGCCGATATCATAGTCATGGGCGACATAATTGTAAGTGGCTGTTAGTGTGGCGGAGGTCATCGTAGCGGTATCCACTTTTACCTCATCAAAGAGGATAGAGCTGACTTCCATCCCCACTCCTTGGACAATGAATGGTTCTGCCTGGCGAGCATGCTTTTCAAAAAGTTCTCCTGTATAAGCCTCTTCCAGTTGTTTACGGAAAGCGACCATATCCGAGGATTTCCATGCTTCAAACAATGCGGCTACATTGAGTTTGTAGTCGGCCAGGATTTCTTGTGCTAAGTCTTCAGATACATTGTTTGAGGCAGTGCTGGGAATGGTCACCTCTTCTGACCCTGCTTCTGTGGGATCTAAGGCTTCTTCTTCCGGACTATGGGGATATAGTACATCCAATCCAGTCCGGGGAGCCCCCTCCCCTAATTCAGAAGTATACAAACCGTTCTCCTTATTCCAAAAAGTCAGTCGTGAATTTCCATCCGTCGGTGTTGTTGCCAGGGCATAGCCTACGATTCCGATGACTAAGCCTACTCCAAGGGCTACAGATCCAATGAGTAAATACATCTTACGCATAACAAAAATCTCCTTTTCCTGGATTCTATTCATAGCTTGACCAGGGAAAAGAGATTTTAGACACAAGCACTAAAATATTTTAGAAGTTAAGCTTGCGATAGACGAGATAGGAATAGGCCATAGGAACCACAGCGATGAGACACATTACGATGACAAAAAGGGGGACCGTCCACGCCGCGGGGAGAAGTCCGGTCAAAGCCATGAGTATTCCTCCGACTATCCAGATAGGTCCGGCAAAACGATGGGTCTTTGCCCAGACCTCTTCATTGGCCAAGGTCCAGGGAGTCCGGATACCAAAAGTATAATTGAATTTGATTTTTCCAAAATAGTTGCCCAGTAGAATAAAGATGATGCCTATTCCTGAGAAATACCAGCGAGGCAAGGTCTCAAAATAGCCTATTGCTACGGCTATGGTTCCCCAATACATGAGGGACAAGAACACGACCAAGGTGGTGCTGACAATCCAGAAAACTCTTCCCATCTTAAGATAATTCGCCCTTTTGGGATCGATCCGGGGAATGATCCAAAATATAATGTAGACTCCTAATATGATCAGCGGTAAAAGAAATGCCCCTGCAAAAGGACCGGAATAACCATCCACTTGTCCTGCAAAGTTCCAATGGGACGGAACTTGCTCAGGGAGTTGGGGATAGGCCCATATGCCAACAATGATATTGATGATAACAAGTATGCCGGAAATGATTTTGGAAAGGCTTCCTTGGTGATTGGTGTTTGTATTTTCCATACATTTTCCCCCTATGGCTTTGATTTGAATGCTCTACTTCTTGGTCTCGGATGTTTTGGGTGTTTCTGCAAAGTCATGTTCATCATGCTGAAACCCCGGTTCCTCAGGTTGTTTGACCGTAAATTCCAGAATCCAACTCATAATGCCTTCAAAAACTGAAGTATTAAGAGAGTAATAGATATTCTGCCCTTGCCTGCGATCGCTGATCAAATCAGACTGCTTCAGTATATTTAAATGATGAGAAATGCTCGGCTTGGTCATATCAAAGTGATCGGCAATTTCTCCGGCTGTTAAATCCTCTGCTCGCAAGAGTTTAAGAATCTGACGGCGTGTTTTGTCTGAGAGAGCTTTGAAGGTTTCGTTGAGTGGAGACATATTATCCCCCCTTGCCTCAGATATTTAGATTTAGATATTTAGATAATTATCTAAATATCTAAATCTAAATATATAGTATTACCGTGTATAAGTCAATACAAGGTCCACTATAGCACTATTCTTCTCAATAGAAAAAAGACCTGACCCGTCGGTCAGATCTTCTTTTTTTAAAGCGCGCATTATTTCCATTGTATTCACCCTGAAGCGAATCTACTTCACCGCTTCAACCTCTCTAACCATTGTGAGCATTCCGGTCTTAAGCGCTTAAAGCCGTCTTGCCCCATGGAGAAGATCTTCTCACTTAGCATAGATCCTTTCTTAAGTGATGCAGCCTATTGTTACGCCGGCTGGTGCGCACTTTCGTTGCTTTTCCAGATACCTGCAGCATCGATTTAATCAGAATCCTGCTGCAGACCAAAACCCCTTAGGGCTTTTCTTCACGCGACAAAGCGTTCTTCCCATGCCATATTCAGTTGTCCCCTTGATTTGAACTCTATCTCAATGCTTTTGCTCATCGTTACGTCGAACGGTCCTCTGCCCGTCACGGTATTGCATTCGATCTTTCGTGAAGAATCAGCCGCAGTGTTTGACATACTCTTTACTTTTTCCATAGTGTATTTCCTTCCTATAGTCCATGTAAAAAGTCGAATCCTTTACCGTTTCGTGGCAAATGGAGTGGCCCCGTAAATCTTCGAACTCTGATCATCACGCATGAGATGGGTGTCCAAATCATGAAGCTCCTGATGGAACTGCTCGATGCGAACTTTGTCCTTCGCATTAAAAGCATCGGCTCCACGATTCAGCAAGGCACTAAAGTATTCACTAAATTGTGCCATTGGATTGGTCTCACTCTTTAAGCGTTGATCCCACAGGGATTTGTGGAATACGATGTAGCGCTTGATATCTTCTTCATTCATCTGAGGACCTGCATTAGGTCCAAATAAATATCCATCCACATACTGATGGACATTCCAAGCCGCACCAAAAACCAGGTTCTGGGCATCTTGGCTCAAGCCATTCTCGCCAAAAAAGCCGGCGACAGATGGGGCTAAGCTGATGTCTTTTGTATCGGGCTCTTTATATTTCTTTGGCCCTGAGACATCTCCCTGTGGAGTGGCATTAATCCCTGGCGGTTCAGTCACTGTCACAGCAGGGCTAACCCCAGAGGATTGTCCAGGCGGACTTTCGGTGACATTAGGATCCTGAGGGTTCGCGCCTTCAACAGGAGGAGTCTGAATAACGACAGAATCTTTTTCGGGCGCTGCCTTATTCATAAAGACCTTCCAGGCACTCGGTCCATAGATTCCGCCGACAACCACCGCACCGGCCAATACGAGGGTTCCCGCCAGAGTAAGGACCTTCTTTTTGTCGAACTCCATGAATCTCCCTCCTTTAAAATGGAATATAGTTCTTAATCATATTACCAATTTTTAGGAGTAAAACCTGTCGCTTTTCCTGAAAGTCCCGACCTTTTTTCCGCCCTCAGCTTGTCCGATTTGTCATGAGTTTACCTAGGGGTACAAGCTTTCGCGAAAAAAGAACAGCAAATTCTATATTACTTGACCAGTTGTTTAAGGTATTGCATAAGGGGCTCAGAAAGGTCCTCTCGACGCAGGGCGTATTCGATGGTGGCTTGTACAAAGCCTAGCTTATCCCCTACATCATAGCGCTGGCCATCGAATTCGTAAGCGAGAATCTCCTGGAACTTAGCCAATTCCTTTAAGCCATCTGTAAGTTGGATTTCTCCCCCTTTGCCGGGAGGGATATTTTCCAGGGTGCCAAAGATTTCAGGATTAAGAATATAGCGGCCCATAATGGCTAATCGGGTGCTGGGAGCATCCTCGGGCTGTGGTTTCTCTACCAGGTCCTGAGCCCTGTATAAAGAATCATCGAGGGGGACTGCATCCACGATTCCATATTTCGAAGTATCTTCCAGAGGCACCTGTTTAACGCCGACGATACTGGCACCATGCCGTTCATAGATATGCATCATCTGACCGAGACAGGGTACTTCGGAATGAATGATATCATCTCCCAGGAGGACTGCAAAGGGTTCGTTTCCTATGAATTTTCTGGCACAATAGATAGCATGGCCCAGGCCTAAAGCCTCTTTTTGCCGCACATAATAAATATCCACCATTCGCGCTATGTCTTGAACCATGTCGAGAAGTTCTTCCTTTTCATTCTTCTGAAGAAAGGTCTCTAATTCTATGGAGCGGTCAAAGTGGTCTTCAATAGCCCGTTTATTGCGTCCGGTAACGATGATGATATCTTCGATTCCAGAGTTAACGGCTTCTTCGACGATGTATTGAATGGTGGGTTTATCCACAATGGGGAGCATCTCTTTGGGTTGGGCTTTGGTGGCGGGCAAAAACCGTGTTCCCAAGCCTGCTGCCGGGATAATGGCTTTTCTGATCTGTCGTCTGCTCAATTCCTCTACTCCTTTTCAGATTTAGTTGTCTATGATTATAAACAGCTATGTCTATGTAAATTATAGCTAGGTTTAGATATCTTGTATATATTATCCAATATCTTACCCAATAACATCAAGAAGATCGAAAAAAGTAAAGCAAGGGAACTATTCCCTTGCTTTACTGTGGTCTTTATTTTTCGGGTTTGTTGGCTTTTTCAAAGACTTCATCAATAAGACCGTATTCCTTAGCTTCCTCTGCTGTCATATAGCGATCCCGATCTGTATCCGCTTCGATGCGTTCGATGGTTTGGCCTGTACGTTCAGCGAGAATGCGGTTCATACGTTCTTTGACCCGGAGTAAATGCTTGGCATGGATTTCGATCTCTGTGGCTTGACCGGAAATCCCTCCCCCGCCAATTAAGGGCTGGTGAATGAGGATCTCGGCATTGGGAAGAGCGGAACGCTTTCCTTTAGCCCCAGCAGTCAAGAGGAAGGCCCCCATGCTTGCTGCCAAACCGACACAGATGGTGTGGACATCTGAACGAATGTATTGCATGGTATCATAAATAGCCATACCGGCAGAAATGGATCCTCCTGGACTATTGATGTATAAGAAAATATCCTTCTCAGGATCTTCAGCTTCCAGGAAGAGCATCTGGGCGACGATTAGGTTGGCTACGTCATCGGTAACCGGTCCCCCTAAGAAAATAATTCGGTCTTTAAGAAGTCTTGAATAAATATCATAGGAACGTTCTCCACGATTGGTTTGTTCAATGACCATTGGTACTAAATAGCCCATTAAGAATCCCCCTTGTCTAATTCTTTAACCAGTATTCTTTAGTTGTTCTCACTATATCCTTTCCCGATACTCTTATTTTAGTACAAAGGTCAATAAAGGTCAAATATAAATTAGCGACAAAATTATAGCTCATCGGCAAGCTTACTTAGATAATGCCCGACTTTTTTTACTCCTTCTACCATTTCGGCAATATCCTGAGTATTGCTGGCTTGTTCCAGATTGATTTTGCCGCTTTGGCTCACGCCTGCGGCGACGGCTTCGATGGTATCACGAAAATTCTTCAGAATGACCTGGATGTCATTAGCTGAGCGGCTGCTGTCCTCAGCAAGCTTTCGCACCTCTCCTGCCACCACTTGGAAACCCCGTCCCTGCTCCCCCGCCCGCGCGGCTTCGATGGCGGCATTGAGCCCCAGTAAATTGGTTTGGTTGGCGACCCGTCGAATAAAATCAAGAATTTCTTCCGTCGCTTTAACCTGTTCATGGCCCCTCTGGGCTTCCTCTGCCACCGACATCCCAATCGAGGCTACCTCCTGGGAGGAAGCGACCATTTCTTCTATAGCTGCAGCTGCTTGATCAATTGAGGCCGTAAGATTCTGGACCTGATCCCGAATGGTGTCCTTTATTTCTTCATCACGAATAGTGGTAATGACCATACCGGTGGCCACTTTGGCAATGGGTGTAACAATAGCTAAAGGTCCGGCAATGCCAAAGCTCCCAATCTTGGCTCCATTGAGCTTTATGGCCAGGCTGAATCCTTCCTTCAGGCTTCCTCCCGACTGTTCAGCATCTACTGCAGTAACGACTGCAGTATCCTGATTACCGGTTAAAATCTTTTGGCTTCCTCCGTGCACCACACCCAGCCGGGTTTTGGCTGAGTCTGCAATAATGCGGGCGGAGGGATCGCACACTATACTATGGTATCCACTTTGTTCATAAATAAAATCTACAATTTTATTGGCTATAGCCGAGGTTAATTCCATCGTTGCACCCCTTCATCTGATCTTGATGCATGTTATAAAGAATATTCTAAAGTATATTCCAGCATATGGAGAACTCTATTCAAAGAGTTCTTGTCAAAGAGTTCTTGATACACTCTATATATTCCTTTTTTGTTATCGAATTAAATATATTTTCGGGTTTGTGTCCAGTTCTGTTTGATAACTTTCCAGCCAAGCGAAAGAGCAGTGCAAACCGAAGTTTGCACTGCTTAAATTCCGACTTTTTCCTCTGAATTGTCTTCAGCTCATTGAATATTTTATGGAGGGCAAAGGCCGGGAGCCCTTAACGGGCTGCTTGCTTTGCTCCTTTTTTACCTGCTTTGTAGGATTCAGCGAGAATTTGAACAGTGTGCATAACATTTTCATGCAAGCCGGCATTCATAACACCACTGGTCAGTTGTAAACGGCAGGCCGGGCAGCCGGTGACCACTGTATCGGTGCCGGTTTGAGCAATGTCCGCAATTTTCTTTTCGCCGATCTGACTGGACAGATCAGGATGAACCAAGTAGAAGGATCCTGCCATTCCGCAGCAACGATCGGGTTTTTTCATTTCGATAAATTCAAGACCGGGAATGGAGTTGAGGATCTCACGCGGTTCTTTGTTGACCCCTTGACCACGGTTTAGGTGGCAGGGATCGTGATAGGTTACTTTGCGTTTAACAGGTCCCAGGCCCTCTTTTTTATAGGGAACCTTATGAATGAGGAATTCCGCTATATCATAGGTTCGAGCTGCCCATTTGTCTGCTAAAGCTTTCATTTCCGGATCCTCTTCGTAAATCTGAGGGAAGGTGTGCTTCCACGCTTCTCCACAGGAGGAACAGTTAGAAATGATCACATCAGGGTTCAGCTTTTCAAAAGCCATCAGATTGCGGCGAGCGCAAGCTTTGGCAGATTCCACATCCCCATTGACGGCTGCGGGAGTACCGCAACAGCCTTGGTCTTTAGGAACGACAATTTCACAGTCGTTTTCTTTTAAGACATCGACGACAGCTTTACCCATGTCGGTATAGAAATAGTTGGTCATACAACCGATATAGTAGCCCACCCGTATTTTGGGCGTTTTTACTTTAGTGACTTCAGGAAGCTCATCCTTTAAGGGGCGGGGAGCAAGATTGGGGAGGATCTTTTCCTTGCCAATCCCGATATCAATACGGAGACGAGCTCCTTTATCACTGCCATGAACACGTTTCATGGCCAGCCCTTGGAAAGTACTTCCTATCTTCATGCCAAAGTCAAAGAGACGGTTGGCTTTAAGGGCAGTAAAGGCGATCTTTTTGACTGGATGGAGGCCTTTTTTACGAACGGCTTCGGCCCGGGCTGCCAGAATAATTTTATCAAAGCGAACTCCACAAGGACAAATCTTATTGCAGGCCATACAGGTGGTACAGAGGGATAGACGGTCGGCAATGCCTTCTGTCATCTCTACCTCACCATTCATGACCATCTGAACCAAGCTGATTTTCCCCCGTGCCACCGAGACCTCCCGGCGGTTCTCTTTGTAGATGGGGCAAACTTCTTGGCAGTTTCCGCATTTCATACATTTATTTAATTCGTCTTGGATGGAGTCAAGTGAACTGTAAATACTCACCTTAGTCCCTCCTCACCATTTTACCAGGGTTAATGCGATAATCAGGGTCACATGCTTCTTTGATATCTTTCAGAAGCTTTACACCGGCCTCACCGAATTCCAAGGGTAAGAACTTGGCTTTAGCCATGCCGATACCATGCTCACCGGAAAGAGTTCCGCCCAAGGATACGGCGACTTGGAAGATTTCCTCGACAGCCTTATCGACGCGCTCCATTTCTTCCTTATTGTTTTCATCGGTCAGAATCGTGGGATGGAGATTACCATCGCCGGCATGACCGAAGGTGCCAATGAGGAGATCGTATTTGTCGGCGATTTGACGAATGGCTTTGAGCATATGGGGAATGTTGCTGCGGGGTACGGTAGCATCCTCCAGTACAGTGGTGGGTCTCCGTTGAGCCAGGGCAGGAAGAGCATTCCGGCGGGCAAGCCAGATTTTATCCCGCTCTTCGTCGGTCTTCGCCACATTTACTCCCACAGCGCCTTGTTCTTTAAGAATCTTTTCAACCAGGGCTGCTTCACGTTCTACTGCTTCCTTATATCCGTCTACTTCGCAAAGAAGAATTGCTTCTGCATCCACAGGAAGTCCGGCATGGGTGAAGTTTTCTACTGTGCGGATGGTGATGTTGTCCATGATTTCCAGGGTCGCGGGAATAACCTTGTTACGGATAATGGCTGCGATCGCATTTCCTGCTTTATCGATATCATCAAATACTCCGAGGAGTGCTTTTCTGGCTTCGGGTACGGGGTTAAGTTTAACAAGGATCTCGGTGATGATACCCAGAGTTCCTTCTGAACCAGTGAATAAAGCGGTCAGATCATAACCGGTAACATTCTTCACTGTTTTGCCGCCCCATTTGATGATATCCCCATTAGCGCGAACCAGCTTCATGCCCATAACATAGTGCTTGGTCACACCGTATTTCAGTCCACGAAGGCCACCAGAGGATTCTGAAACAGAACCGCCCATGGTCGCGGTTTTTACTGTACCGGGATCGGGAGGATAGAAAAGACCATGCTCTAATGCCGCATCGTTTAAGTCTTGAATGATGACACCGGGTTGGACGGTAGCCGTCAGGTTCTCAGCGTCCACCTCAATGATTTGGTTCATGTGAAGCATGGACATGACAATTCCTTTTTCGATAGGAATAGTCCCGCCGCTGAGGTTAGTGGCTGATCCCCGTGGATAAACGGGAAGATCATACTTAGTTGCAATCTTCATGACTTCAGAGACTTGTTCTGTGGTCTTTGGAGTAATAAAGACATCCGGGGTTTGGCGAGGCATCGCTGCGGTGGCGTCATAAGAGTAAGACAGGAGTTCTTCATGCTCCGTGACCACATTCTCCTTGCCCAGGACTTGGATGAGTTCATTCAAAGCTTCCGCTTTTAACATAACAATAAATCCTCCTTATGTGGAATTAAACTAATGAGATTATAATAGTAAAAATTCATTGGTCTGACCATCCTATGATACGTTGTATTATTTTATATATTATTCGGTATCCTTCGATAAATTCCTACATTGGGAAAAAAAGAACTTTGTGACTAAAAAAAACTTTCTGATTTTACCCCATTTATTAGCATTTTCAGATTAGCATTTAGGGTTTTAAGTTTCTTATAAGTTTTAGGATAGCTATTCATGCCGCTGGCGGCACCGGCAGAGGAATAAAAAACGGCTCGGGTCACGTAGCTTTACGCACAACGTTTACTCTATAGCTCCGGGGCTGGTCAACTCGCTTTCTTAACAGCTACGCCAAACCCCGCTGCTTTCTGTATGTGAACCGGTGGCTGCGCTACGTTAAGAAAGCTTTCGTTAACCCGACCGCCCCTCCGCTTAAAGAAAGCTTGGCTTATGGTGAGTGAAGCGAAGCAGAAGACTTAGCTGCCTTATACACAGTGAAATCCGTTCACTTTTGTGCGTAAAGCTACGCTTGCGGGTCTTTTTCAGCTCTGTTTTCGGGCTTTAGCACCAGCAGAGGATGAAAAAGCTTGTTTGGATCGGGTAGCAGCACCGCTCAGACCCGAAAGACAGCCCAAGGATTTTGCTTTAAGGTAGGGAACGAATTTAAGCGAGCAGGTAAGCAATCTTCGCTAAAAGACTGCAGCGGAGTCGGGTTGGAAACAGGACGTTTCCAACCGGCTATGAGAACAAGTGCGAAAGCAGTGCTTTCGAGGAGCCGATTTAGCCGGGAACCCGACGCAGTGGAGGTCTTGAGCGATTAGATTGCTCCGCGCAGCTTATGGAGTGAGCGCCGAAAGCAAAATCTTGGAGAATCAGCTTTCAGGTCTTTTTCAGGGTAGCCCCCCCATGCCGCAAGCGGCATCGGCAGAGGATGAAACGTGGTCCTCCGGAATTATAAAGATTAATTAACTACCCTCTTCCCCATGCAATATGATATAATTTTTACACAAGTAAGAATTATTAAACAAAATCGAGCAATGATATCGAACAAACGATCTGAATTTGTGAGGTAGAAAATATGGATATTCGACCAATTAAAAGCAAGCGAACCACCGAAATTATCTTAGATCAAATTAAGGGGCTTATCGTGAAAGGTGAACTTTCTCAAGGAGATAAGCTCCTTACAGAAAATGAATTAGCGGAACGTTTCCAGGTCTCAAGAACTTCGGTCCGGGAGGCCTTAGCCGCTTTAAGCTTGACGGGGATTTTGGAGATTCGCCAAGGGGGAGGTATCTATGTCAAGGCTAATCCCTCCAACGCTATTATTGAACCATTAACTTTTATCCTCCTGTTGGAAAAGGATAAACTTCAAAATATTCTTGAGGTCCGCAAGGCTTTGGAGGTAGAGGCTGCGGGCTTAGCCGCACTTCGCCGCAATGAGGAAGAACTGGCAACGCTTAAAGAGCTCATCGAGCAGATGGAAGAAGATTTGCCGGGTGCTAAAAACAGTGAGACCCTGGATCTAAAATTCCATCTGACTTTGGCCAAGGCCAGTGAGAATCCGCTCCTTGACCGTATGATGAATACCGTCCAGGAAATTATGGGACAGACTTTGCAAGTAACCCGGGCCCTCTGGATGTCGGCAACTACCGAAGGGACGTCGTCCCGGCTTTTTGAAGATCACCGAAGTATCTATGAAATGATACGGGACCAAAATGCAGACATGGCCCGTAAGTTGACTTATGAACACCTGCGCAAGGTGGAGCTGGAACTTGGTAAGTATCGGGAAGATGAAGAATAATGCTTAAATAGGCAAATTAAAGAGGAGGGCGCTTTGCCCTCCTCTTTAATTTGCTAACTTGGGTGAATCAAGGAACCTGTCCTCATTATTCACCCATTATTCATTCACCTAGGCTGTGACGGTTTCACTGGGTTCTGGGGTTGCTTTTCTTTTACCCTTTCTTTTCAAGAAATTCTTAAAGTCGTCATTCATGGTGTAGATTACCGGAACCAGAATGAGAGTGGAAAGGGTGGAAAGGGTTAAGCCAAAGATGACCACGATAGCCATGGGAGCCATAGTCTCTGAACCCTCTCCTATACCAAAAGCCATGGGAAGAAGGCCCAGCGCGGTAGCCAGTGAGGTCATGAGAATGGGGCGCAAACGGATGGGACCGGCATTCTCAATAGCTTCTTCACGGCCATCTCCCATCTCACGCCGCTTGTTAATATAGTCGACCAACACAATGGCATTACTTACTACGATACCCGTAAGAAGAATGAGCCCGATAAAGGCGGGGACGCTGATCGTACTCCTCGTAATAAAGAGGCCGAGCATTCCTCCTGAAAAGCCCATGGGCAGTGAAAAAATGATGGTGAACGGATGGATCAGTGATTCAAACTGAGCCGCCAGGATCATGTAGACAAGGACAATAGCCAGGATTAAAGCCATACCTAAGTCTTGGAAGGACTTAACCATCTCTTCATTTTCCCCTCCCATTTCATAGGTGTAGCCATTGGGAAGAGGATAGTCTTTAAGTTTTGCCTGAATATCATTGGTAACGCTGACCAGATCTCTGCCCACAATATCACTGCTCACATGAACGACACGAGCTTGGCCTGAACGTTCAATGGCTGTTGGGCCACGTTCAATGGTCACCTCGGCGATCTGGCTTAAAGGTACATCCGTACCAAGGGGTGTTGTAATCGGGGTTTGCTCTAAATTGGATAAGGATTGCTTGAAGGTATCATCTCCTGTGATGACCACGTTGATCTCTTTTCCTTCATAGCGATATCTTGTGGCGGTGGTCCCGGAAAGAGTACCTTTCAAACCATTGGCAATCTGGTAGGCAGTAAGCCCGTATTTGGAGGCCTTCTCCCGGTCAATTGCCACCTGGACTTCAGGAATTCCTTCCCCCATGCTGGTTTTTACTTCCCGGGTTCCTTCTACTGAGACCACCATAGTCTGAATATCTGTGGCAATCTGTTGCAGCTGGTCGAGTTCATCTCCCTTAATCGCAATATCGATAGGTGTTGTTGTTCCCATAGACATCATATCGGTCACCGTTACTTCGATTTTTGCTCCAGGAATATCCTTAGTCAAAGCACGAAGTTCCTCGGCCACTTCATCAACACTGCGATCCCGCTCCATGAGCGGAACCAGCTGGATCGAAATTGAACCTGAATTCCCTGATGCACCACCGAAGGACATGAGTCCTCCCCCTCCAACCTGAGCGAATGCTGTTTGGACTTCCGCAATTCCTTCCAGGTCTTTTTCCACTTCGGCAATGGCGGCATCCGTATCTTCCAATTGAGCTCCATCAGGCAGTTTCACACTAACGGTAATTTGCCCCGTATCGGAAGAAGGCATGAACTCCGCTCCCAGAAAGAATGTGGAAGCCCCGGAGAGAACAAAGATCAGGATGGATCCCACAACGATGGTTTTGCGGTGACCAAGAGCGTAGTGAAGGAAGCGCCGATAGGTTTTTTCAAGCCGGGTGAATCCGTTATCAAAGCCCCGGCCAAAGCCGTCAAAAAGGCCTCTAAGTCCTTTTCGGCCCACAGGGATCTCCCCAACCTTCATAATTTTAGCGGATAAAGCGGGGACCAGTGTCAGGGATACGAGAAGGGAGGCACCTAAGGATATTCCTACGGTCAGAGCGAGATCCCGGAAGAGAGTCGCTGTTAAGCCTTCAACAAAAACGATGGGTAAAAATACGGCTACGGTGGTCAGAGTCGATGCCGTAATAGCCATCCCTACTTCTGAAACCCCTTTAACTGCGGCATCAAATTTGGAATGTCCGGCCTCGCGGAACCGGTAGATGTTTTCCAGGGCTACGATATTATCGTCAACCAGACGGCCCATAGCCAGACTCAAGCCGCCTAAGGTCATCATATTGATGCTGACGTCCATAAAATACAGACAGGCAAAAGTCGCCATAACGGCAATGGGGATGGCGGTTGCTGTAATAAAGGTGGTACGCAGGTTATGGAAAAAGATAAAGAGTATGCCGATGGCCAGAATACCGGCAAGAAGCGCTTCTTTGAACACCGTATTAATGGTTTCTTTGATGTACACCGATTCATCATAGACTGTGTCCAAGGTCAGTTCCGGGAATTCTGCCTTTAACCCCCCGATAGCCTTGGTGATATCCTCTGCCACAGCCACGGTGTTGACTCCGGATTGCTTTTGAATCGCAATGCTGACACTTTGTAAACCATTCGTGCGGGAAATGGTGGTTACATCGGTGTGTCCAATTTCAACATCGGCGATATCCTTTAACCTGACCTGCCCTCCTGTGTTGAGAGGAATCAGGAGATTTTTTATCTCCTCCAGGGATTGAAACTCTCCCGTCGTACGGATGGTTAAGTCCTGGTTCCCTTTCTTAACTTCTCCGGCAGGGGAATTAAGGTTTTCAGCGGCAAGGATACCGGCCAGGGTGTTGATGCTTAAACCATAGCCTTGCATTTTTTCCTGATGGGTTTTAATTTTCACTTCATTATCATAACCACCGCTGACGGAGACTGAGGCAACCCCCTTGACCCGTTCAATCCGCGGTTTGATTTCATCCTCAGCCAAGGCCTGCAATTGAGCTAAATCCGCATGTTCTGAGGTCATGGTCAGTTGCATAATGGGCATCATAGAGATGTCAATTTTGAGAACCATAGGCGAACCGGCCCCTTCGGGCAAAGCAAATTTGATCATGTCGACCTTTTCGCGCATTTGCAAAGTGGCAAAGTTCATGTCGGTTCCCGTTTTAAAGGAGGCCATGACGATGGACGACCCTTCTGTGGTGGTGGAGGTTACTATATCAATATTTTCGGCAGAAGATACTGCTCCTTCAATAGGGTTTGTAATCAGCTTTTCAATTTCCTGAGGGCCAACTCCCGAGTATTCCGTCATGACGATGGCCATGGGAAGTTCAAACTCCGGAAAGAGGTCAATAGGAAGACGGGTTAAAGAGACGGTTCCTAATAGAATGACGATCAAAACCGTCATGATAATGGTAACAGGGCGCTTGACGGAGACTTCCGCTAGTTTCAAGATTCGCTCCCCCCTACCACCTTAACTTTGCTTCCTTGCTCAACTAAGGTTTGTCCTTTGACAACCACTTGTTCTCCTGTCTGCAGGCCCTCGAGGATCTCCACCTCAGCTCCGGTATCGAGTCCGGAACGTACTTTCTTGGCAACAGCGCGCTCCTCTTCAACCACAAAGACAATATATTCTCCGTTTTTCAAGACAACGGCTTCACTGTTGACGGCCAGGACATTCTCTTTGGTTTTGGTGGGAATCTCTACTTTAGCAAACATACCCGGCTTAACCAGGTTTTCTGTGTTCTCAATGGTCACTTTAACAGGATAGAGACCGGTCTGTGCGTTAGCTGCCGGAGCAAGGCTGGTTAAAACACCTTTTATCTCCTTTTCCCCGGCGGAATTAATGATAACGGTCGCTTCCTGTCCCACTTTAAGGGTATTCACAATATTCTCAGGAACACTTAAGGAAACATAAAGGGCATCCAATTGAGTAATCGTCACGGCGGCCATGGCTTGAGAGGCCATTTGTCCCACCACGACATTAAGAGCGGCAATGGTTCCGCTGACAGGTGCCGTTACGGTCATATCGGACATAGCGTCATAAGCTTGGTTATAGCCCAGTTGAGCCTGCTCCATCTGAAGCTGAACTGCTTTAAGATTATTCTCCAATGAGGTGACTTGATCTTCCATGCCTTCAAACTGGACTTTTGAAATAGCTCCGGCTTCATAAAGGGCTCTTTGCCGTTCAAGATTCTCCTTGGCAGAATCCAGGGAGTCCTTGGTCATCTGATAAGAAAGCTCCGCACTCTTTATGGCAATCATTGCTGTATCGACTGATTTCTGCAGATCGACGGTGTCCATAGTGAAGAGAACCTGTCCTGCCTGGACTTTATCTCCTACCTTCACATTAATGCCCGTCACTTTTCCCGGCATTTTGGGAACGATGGAAACCTCTTGATCTGAGATTGCTTTCCCACTGAAAATTGCCGTTTCTACTAAGGTCCTGGCTGTAGCCGACTGAACCTCAACAGGGATATAAGATTCTTCTTCAACTACTGTCTGTGCTGCTTGGGAACCGCACCCTGTAACTGTTAGGGTTAAACCGATGATTAGGGCAGTCGATAATAAACGAAACCTTAACTTCATATAGTTATAATCCTCCATTTGGGTCTAAGCCCTATGTTTTTTGATGTGCAAGGCTAATGTTCTTTTTTTAATAAAATTAAACTAATTGATGTATATTGATAAATACTAAGGGATGGCGGGTCTTAGGGAATGAGACCTGCAAGAATGGTCTTAGCGATCCCTGTATGATCGATCTCCCGAGGAGTGAAGTTATCTTCCATAAGCTTCTTGAATGTGTATTGATTCACTCCTCCGACGATGATTGCAACGGCCATCTCCGGATCGATATCAGAACGAATCTCCTGGATATGTATCCCTTTTCTAACCTCATCTTCGATAGTTTGATAGATCAGGTTCCAATCTCTCTTCATCTGTGTCTCCATGTCTTTGGGTAGGGCCTGATGGACGATTTGAGAGTTCATAAGCACAGCATGAGCGTTCAGAAACTCTGCACCATACATAGATAGATTCCGGATCTTTCCCAGCATGTCTTCCTCTTCTGCCAGGGTCTTCTCCAATCCTTCTTGAAAGCACTTAGTGCAATATTGAATCATTTCCAGCAATAAGGCATTCTTACTCTCAAAGTACTCGTAAATAGTACCTTTCCCTACCCCCGCCTCTCTGGCGATATCCTCCATCTTGGCTCCCTCAAATCCCATCCCGGAAATAACTTTGAGAGCCGCTTTGAGGATTTCTATACGCTTTTCTTCTTTTCTCACTTTAAGGATCCTCCGTTTTGATTCTCTTTTAAAGCGAATCCAACCGCAATTTTACTTGTCGAGTAAATATTTTTTTGTTACAAGGACGTTCTTGATTTAATTCCCATATCCCTCCCCTCTGAACGGACATTTCCCGGTAAGCGCTTAGAGCGGCCTATCCTTTTCGGTCCCAAATAGTATAGCTTATTAAATTCAACTTCAGTTCAGAACCGACTGTTCGGTCGGTCTATATAATTGTAATGCTACAAGCTTTGTGGAGTCAAATAAAATTTATATTTAATATAACTGTATTAATTTCAGCAGAGGACTATATCCATAATTCAGTATCAAAAAAAGAATCCCCCCGACAATTCCTCCCACGAGGGATCCGTTAATACGGATCCACTGGAGATCGTTGCCTGCTTTGTCTTCGACGAAATAGCTGAGCTCCTCATTGCTTAAGCTCTGCAGGGTTTCACGGACGGTTTGACCGATCACCGCATGCTCCCTTTGCAATGCTTGAGCCAAAAGTTCTTGAACGAACTGATCGATGATGGCATGGAAGTGGGTGTCTTTCTTTATCTCGGACCACCAAGCTTCCAGCATCGGTTCAAGAACATTCAAAAGCCCTTGACCAGAAGGAAGTTTCCCCTCTTTTAGACTTTCTTGAGCCTGCAACAGGATGCTTCCCAGAAAAGGCTGTAAATTAGCTTCTGTAAACAGGGTGTTCTTCCAGCTTTCCAAAGTATTGAGTGCACCAGGATCCCTCTCCCAGGCTTGAAGTTTCTCAAGGATAAGTTCCTTCAACTGACCTCTTGCGGGATGATACGGTGCCTGGAGCTCTCTTAGATGGAGGATGAGCTCAATCTGCAAGTCCTCGGCAGCCTCATCCAGGTTGATTCCATCGGTAACTTGAAATAGCCCCAGAATCGTTCTCTGTAGTTTGCCCCCATTGCCTATTTTTTTTTCTTGAATTTGCCCGAGAACTTGGATCAGAAGCTCTTTGGCTTGGGGTGTTGTGGCAAAGTCTATACCTTTCTCGATTCCCTCATTGAGCAAGGGGTCAAGCTCATCTTTTTCAATTAGTATACAAAGTTGAGCAAGAAGGTCTTTAGCTAAGCCTGACTCCATGAGCTTGTTCCTGATGACAGATTCCAAGGCTGCAGCTGACTCAGGTATCTTGAGATTTTTGCATCCTTCTATTAAAACCGAGCTCAACTTTTCGGCAAGAAATGATGCTCCACCGGATTTTTCTGCTGTATTTATCAACCAGGAACTGAGGCGGAATCCTTGTATTCTTTGGCGTAGGAGATTCTCACTCAGCAGCTCATTTTGAACCATGGCCACTATGGCTTCTACCATCTTCTCCCGATTGCGGGGAATCAGGGCAGTATGATAGGGCCAGCCCAGAGGTTTACGGAACAAGGCGGTCACTGCAAACCAGTCCGCCAGCCCGCCAACAAGAGCTGCTTCCGTAACAAAGAAGAAAAAATGAATCCCTGGAACTGTGGGATAGGCGTGCTTTAATCCTGCAGTAATGAGAAATAGTATAAAAACACTTCCCAGAACACTATTGGCTTTACGACGATAATTCATACTTATCCTCCAGAGCTAAAACTCATAACTTACTTATCTCAAACTCAGACTAAGAATTGACTTACCAGATAGATCACCATACCCGCCAGGCCTCCGACCACAGAACCATTAATCCGAATCATCTGCAGATCATCTCCGGCTTTGGATTCAATCAATTCCACGAGCATCTCATTTGAATAGTTTTCGAGTCCTTCATAGACGATCTCTCCGATTTTCTCATGTTTATTATCAAGGAAAGGAACCACTAGACCTTGGACATATCTGTTAAAACGATGGCGTTTTTCTGGGTTTTCATTCAGAGAAAGAACACCTTCGTCTAAGCTTTGCAGAAGCTGCTCGCTTAAAGAAAGGGCACTTTCTGGAGTATGAAGCTTTTGCATCAGGCCTGTGGTGAGGCTCTCTATTAGCTTGGGATAAACACCTGATATGACCCATGTATCTTCCTTAACCTGAAGCTTCAGCCACTCTAAAACCTCAGCATGGGTTTGGTCCTCCAACAGATAGTCGGCGACCTGCTTTTGAAGACTGTGGGCCAGCTTAGAAGGGTCAGGCAAAAACAGCCCAAAAATCTTCCGGGAGGGATTTTTGCTTATATAGCGATCAATGGACTTTTCCAGCCAATGGGTCAACCAGAGATGGATCTCGGTCTCCTGAACCCAGTAACTGAGATTATCGAGAAGGATCGTTACAGCCCTTTTCCCTTCTTGGCTTTCTAATATATTGCGGAAGGCTTTTTCTGCCAAGGGAATAAAATGCTCTTCACGTATGCTTTTCTGTTTTAAAAGAGCTAAGCTCTCTTTATGCAATTCCTTGATGCTGTCGTCTAGATTCTCCTGGATCTGCTGCAGACACTGGGTGAGAATGCTTTGAAAGGAATCTCTATCCAAGGTATTCCAGATGGCCGTAGCAGGGGCGGAAAAATCATAAGTTTCCACTTTGGTCTTTAAAACTTCATGGGAAAGCAGTTCATTTTCTACCATAGATCTCAATGCTTGAAATATCCGTTCCCGGTTGCGGGGAATAATCTCTGTGCGGAATACCTTTCCCGCCGGCACTCCCAAGGGACGCCGAAATAAGGCATTGACTGCAAACCAGTCTGCCAGTCCCCCTACTAAGGCTGCTGAACAACCGCTTGTCAATAATCCTCCCCAGGTGGTGCCTTGAAATGGATAGGCTGCAAATAAGCCGAGAGCAGAAAGGCCAAGGGCAATATTGGCTTTGCGGTAGGTCCCGCCACGGGCTCTTTTTTCTTTCAGAATGGGGGATTGATCTTTATTTATCATCTTTTTTCACCTTGCTAGCAGCTATTGACTTTTTCCGGCTCAAGGAGCCGATGGGATCAACTGACCTGTCCCATGGTCTCAAGATAACAGACGAGCCAGTAATTAATCTTTTTTAGTATACCATGTTTTTTATAAGTATGAAAAAGGACCTCCCCAGTGGAGAGGCCTTAGCGTATTACCGGCTCATTGAAGATGTTCTTTGGGTGATTGTGGTGGACTTTAAGGAGCTCCAGCCGAAAACATAATGCATGTAGGCAAAAGCTGAAATAGGGTTAAATTTACCTTTGCTTAATTCCAGGCCTCCTTCATAGACTGAGCCGGTGGGTGTGTAACGTTCGACCTGTCTGAGTATTTGATTGCGGATCTCTATACAGCGAGATGCTGGGGCTCTCCGAGAATCTCCATGGGCAGGGAAATAAGCTCTTGCTCCTAGGAATTCTACCCGATCCAAGGCACGCATATAGCTGGGTAATCCACTGACTACCTCTCCATTTTCCAGCCATGCTCCCGGATAGGGGACCACATCGGGCAGGATAAAATCGCCGGAGAAGAGTAGCCCTAAGTCTTCTTCATAATAAGAAAGATGACCTGCAGTATGTCCGGGCGTAAGGATGGCTTTGAGGGTACTGTTACCGGCTTTGAGCACTGCTCCGATCTCTATTTTTTCAACTTCCTCAGGCAGTGTAGTGAGATAGGTTAATTTTTTATTGTATTTTGAAATTATCGCTAGTTGCTCCTGGGGTACTCCCCAAACATGCCCGGCATATTTCTCAAAGACCTTAAGACTTTCGCCACTGCAAAAATCAGCCCATTCTTCATAATCCCGCTTCCCGATCAGGATTCGAGCACCGTCTTTTCTTAAGTTTTCGGCTCCCCCTGCATGATCCACATGCCAATGGGTGAGCAGGACTTGTTCTAAGCGCTGGATACCTAATTCCTGCAGAGCTTCTTGAATGGCTTGATAAACCTCAGGGGTATTCGTACCGGAATCGATTATAGTGGGCACTTCACCTCGGAAAATGTACAGGTTAACATCTTCTTCACTTAGATCAATTGAAACCTTTAGGCAAAAGATTTCAGGAGCAATTTCTTTTAGCTTCATCTCATATCTCCCCTCAAATCCCTCTTCGTTCATTCAGCGTCGATTTGTATATGTTTGCAACATGTAGTACAATAAGTTTATCCATTTTTACTTCTAAGGAGGCCTTCTTCTCGATGAACTCGCAAACCTTACATCAAACAGCTCAGCCCAAAGATGAGCAAGAGGTGAAACATCCATTTCAAGTGGTCTGCTCAGTATGCAAAAAGACCATCAGCTATTCCGGCAAGGATGGTGAAGTTTTCTTAGTCAAATGTGATCAGTGCGAAGGAATTTAAGTATGCTGAGTGTATTTAACTGAATTTAAGCCGAGACGGTCATGGATCCATGACCGTCTCTTTTGTATTTAGCCTTGAACGCTTTGATACCTATTATTTTACCGCTACTTTGATTCAGGATCTATTCTTATTTGTAACTTAAACCCTTTGGGCGAGAACTTCGGCAATATCCAGAGCCTTGGTCTTTTCCCCGGCCTCTTCTTTGGCGCTGATGCCGTCGTTGATCATGGTTAGGCAGAAGGGGCAGGCTGTACCTATTATGTCAGCCCCGGTAGCCATTGCTTCATTCGTACGCAGCTCATTGATCCGCTCTCCCCCATGCTCTTCCAGCCACATCCGTCCGCCGCCGGCACCACAACAGAAGCTCTTGTCCTTCGTCCGTTTCATCTCAATAACGTTTAGTCCGGCCGCTTTAAGTATCTCCCGTGGCTCGCTGTAGATCTCATTGTACCGTCCTAAATAACAAGAGTCATGGTAAGTCACTTTAAGATCCTTACCCAGGCTTTCCAGATCCTTAAGCTTGAGCCTTCCGCTGTTTAAAAGCTCTTTAAGATAGGTGGTATGATGAACAACTTCATACTTACCGCCCAATTGAGGGTAATCATGGCAAAGAGTTTGGAAGCAATGTGGGCATTGGGTAATAATCTTTTTGACGCCGTATCCGTTCATCACTTCAATATTCTCAGCGGCTAAGGTTTGGTAGAGGAATTCATTGCCGAGCTTGCGGGCTGAATCCCCGCAACATTTTTCCTCATTGCCGAGAATGGCGAAATTCACATGAGCCGCTCTGAGGAGCTTGACAAGGGCAGCAGATACCTTTTGATTACGGGCATCAAAAGCCCCGGAGCAACCGGGCCAATAGAGTATCTCAGCCTCGGGGTTCTCTTCCAGGGTGGGAACATCCAACCCTTTCAGGAACTCTTCCCGCTTGTTCCAACCAATGCCCCAAGGGTTACCGTTGTTCTCCATATTGCGGAAAGCAAGCTGGGCCTCACTGGGGAAACGGGACTCCATAAGCACAAGATTTCTTCTCATTTCCACTGTTTTATCCACATGCTCTACGAAGACAGGACATTGCTGTTCGCAGGAACGGCATGTGGTGCAATCCCAAATATCTTGTTCCTGGATCACTTCACCGATTAGAGAACGACCCGGGGGTATCTCCAAGGCAGCCGTTCCGTCCACCGCAGTGGCTGCCTCGCCGGAAGCCATCACACCTGCCTGTTTGCTTGCAGATTTTGCCTCTTTTTTAGCTTGGCCAACCGCCTTATATTCTTCTTCGGCTCGAACTTTAATATCTTGGATGATTTGCTTAGGATTAAGATGTTTTCCACTGACGGTGGCAGGACAATTATCCTGACAACGTCCGCAGCGGATGCAGGCATCCGAGTTGAAAATGGCTTTCCAGGAGAGCTGCTTGAACTCACTTAGGCCAAAAGTTTCCTGGGATTCGTCTTCAAAGTCGATCAGAGCGGGGACACCCATGGGTTCCCGCTTACGGAGAAATTGGTTGATCGGCCCCAAGAAAATATGGAAGAGCTTAGAGTAAGGTAAATAAGCTATGAATGTAAAGGCAACAAACATATGGAACCACCAGGTGAATTTATGCATAGTCAAAAGTTGTGCCTGACTAAACATAGCCTGAAGTGGTTCAATCATCCAATAGCCTGCAAATCCGTAAACGGCCCAGGGATCATGCTCTCCAGCCATCCGGAAACCTTGAACGAAGAAACCACTGACTAAAATTAAGAAGACAAGGGTTAAGGCAATGAGGTCATCCTTTTTGTTGTCCAATTTATCCGGACGTTTGATATAGCGGCGGTAATAAAGATACAACACCCCAATCGTCGCCAACAGTCCAAAGAGATTGGTTGTTATCTTAATAAAGACATATAATGCACCTTTGAAAATATTAATCCCAAAATCTGCTTGCAACGTAATGATAGCTGTAGCAAAAAAGAGAAAAATAAACCCTACCAGAATAGCCAGATGCATGACCCCTGGGGTAAAGTCCTTAAGAATTCTCTTATGTCCAAAGCCGTAGATAAGGATGTCCTTTATCCCTTGCCAGCTGTCTTTCCATCGAGCTTCCGGTTGCCCAATTTTCCAAAGGCGGTAACGTCGGACAATGCCATAAACAAAGAACCCCAGCATGATGATTGCAAAGAAGTATATCATGAGGTGATAGTCAATATTCCAATAGATCTCCCGCGTAGGAGTCATACATTCCGACCTCCTTTTGGCGACTTAACTACACTATTCGTTGGCCCTATCCATTAAATATTCAGGGATTTATTTATTAGATCTTCTCCAGATTTTTAACTTCTCAGCTTCTTTGATCAGATCTTCACGGAAATCTGGATGAGCCAGGCCGATGAGCCGCTCTGCACGCTGCCAGGTCGTGCCGCCTTTCAAATTCGCCATACCGTATTCAGTGGCCACATATTGCACCATAGGACGGGTATCCGTGACTACGGCGCCTTCGGTCAGCAGCGGACGAATGCGGGAATGCCTCTTCCCCTCTGCATCGGTAAAGGTGGATTCCATACAAATGAAACTGCGGCCGCCTTTGGAGTTATAGGCTGCATCCACGAAATCCAATTGTCCCCCCGCACCGCTAATCATACGGGGTCCAATGGTTTCTGAGCATACTTGTCCTGAGAGGTCGATTTCTAAAGCATTATTAATCGAAACTAAATTATCGTTGCGGCTGGCTATAAAGCGGTCGTTGGTGTAATCCACAGGATAGCCTGCCACTTGAGGATTGTTATGGATGAAATCATAGAGTTTTTGGGTGCCTCCGGCAAAGGTATATACCATCCGTCCTTTGTCGATTTGTTTCTTGCGTCCGGATATCCGACCAGCCTCCCACATATCCACATAGCTATCCACCAGCATTTCCGTATGGACACCCAGGTCCTTGAGATCGGAGGCCGCTATCATCTGACCCAGGGCATTGGGCATAGCACCGATTCCTAATTGGATGCAGTCCCCATCCCGAAGGTCGTCGAGAACATACTGGGCAATTTTCCGGTCTACATCCGTTATGGGCGTGGTCGGAATCTGAGGCATGCCGGTATGACCGCCCTCGACAATATAATCCACTTCTGAGACATGAATATAATTACCATAGCCTCCATGGGCAATAGGCATATCTTCATTGACTTCGACAATGACAATTTTTGCTTTTTCGGCAGCTGCCGGATAGTGAGAAATCGTGGGGCCAAAGTTAAAATTACCGTGTTGATCCATAGGACTTACCTGAACCATGAACACATCAATATGGCTGATGTTTTCCAGGATGTAGCGTGGAACTTCGGAGTATCTTAAAGGTACATAGAAAGCCCGGCCCATCTCATAATACTTCCGGTCAATAACACTGAAATGCACACAATCCCAAGTAAAGTGTTCACCTCTGGGATCTGCTTTAACGACGGCATGAGGGCGCATACTTACTCCAGCTAAGAGCTGAATGTCCCGAAGTTCAGGAGTCCGCTTGGCAAGGGCCAAATCGAGAACAGGCAAGGTATTGGCTGCATAGGAATAGATAATCCAATCTCCACTCTTCACTACCCCTACCGCTTTATCCGGAGTGGTCAGCTTCCTGCGGTACTCTTCTACCCATGTTGACATATTGAATCCTCCCCATCTATTTCTTTCTTTATAATATTTAGCCGACTGTCTTCTCTTTTTCTCCGGCTTAAGTGGACAGCGAGCCTAGGCTCTTTTGAGTTCCTAAGCTCGCTTTCATTATTAAAGAATTTTAGCGGATTGGGTATTTGCCCTTTTCCACCACTAGCTTAGCAATCTCTTGGCGAAGTCCGATCATATCAACATTGGGGCGGCGTAAGAGCTTACGCATTCCTGCCAGAACAGTGCTCAGGGAATCACCTTGCTCAGCAGCACAAATGACTTCTTTAGCGTGTTGCTCGATGATATTCATAGCACTGTAAGCTCCCAAGGTGGCAGCCTTTTCCACAAAGAGCTTGTGGTCATCGGTGACATCCATATCCTGAACTTTCAAGGCGCGGAGAACGCCGCTTTCCATAGCGTAGACCTGGAGAATCATTTCGGCCATACCAAGGAGAACATATTGATTATCTTTTAGCTCCATTCCTAAGTTCTGAGCTGCAATTCCAGCAGCCATTAAGCAGAGCTTCTTAGCCTTTTGGGTCATATCCAGAAGAGCCGCCAGCCCTTCTTCCTCTGAACCTAAGCCGGCAGACATGAGGTCTTTGCTGACGTTCTTTGCAGCTGCCAGAAGTGGCAGTTCACCGCTCATAGCCCGTTTGAGCAAGGTGCCGGGGACGAGTAAGCGGTTGATTTCATTGGTTCCTTCGAAGAGACGGTTAATGCGGGAATCCCGATACATACGCTCAATGGGATATTCTGCGATAAAGCCATATCCACCATGAATCTGTACCCCTTCATCTACTGCCAGATCCAGAACCTCAGAGGCCAGAACCTTGTTTAACGAGCACTCGATAGCATACTCTTCGATGGCTTTGCCGGCTTCTTTACGGCAATCGCCTGTGACATCCAGATCTTTGCAGGCTTCTTCCATCAGACCGGCAGTACGATAGACCACACTTTCTGCCAGATAAGTCTGGGTAGCAATCTCGGCAAACTTAGTTTGAATAGCACCGAAGGAGCTTAAGGGAACACCAAACTGCTTGCGCTCGCCGGCATATTTCAGAGTGACTTCTAAAGCAAGCTGAGCACTTCCGATAGCCGCAGCAGCCAGTTTGAAGCGTCCAACGTTCAGAATATTAAAGGCAACTACGTGGCCGCGGCCCAATTCGCCGACGACATTCTCTACAGGAACGGCAACATCTTCCAGGATAACTTGACGGGTGGAGGATCCTTTGATTCCCATCTTCTTCTCTTCCGGTCCGAAGGATACACCCGGCATAGTCCGCTCAACGATAAAGTTGGTGAGCTTACCATCCACTTTAGCGTAAACCAGGAAGATATCAGCAAAACCAGCATTGGTGATAAATTGCTTGGTTCCGTTGAGAATGTAGTGGGTTCCTTCAGCATTAAGAACTGCTGTGCTCTTGGCCCCTAGGGCATCCGAACCGGATCCGGGCTCGGTAAGGCAGTAAGCGGCAATTTTTTCCCCTGAGGCAAGGCCGGGGAGGTACTTTGCCTTTTGCTCCGGAGTACCGAAGTAGACGATGGGAAGGGTTCCGATTCCGGTATGAGCGGCGAAGGCTACGGCAAAGGAAGAGCCACGAGGAACCTCTTCACCGACGACAACTGTTGAGAACTTATCCATGCTCATGCCGCCTAAATCTTCGGGGATCTCTAAGCCGAGAAGTCCCAACTCACCGGCTTGAGCCATAAAACCGCGGATGAGGCCATCTTCCTGTTCTTCGAGAGCTTCGATCTTGGGCCCTATTTCTTTTTCTACGAAGTTACGGGTCATTTTCTTAAGCTGTAAATGATCCTCGTTTAATTCCTCTGGGATATATACTTGCTCAGGAGTTACATCGGCAAGCAGGAAGCCGCCGCCTTTAAGGCCTAATTCCAATTCCATAGTATTTTCTCCTCTCTCAATCTTGGTTGGTTTTTGGATCTTTTGGGGGCTTCATTTGGGATCTTTGCTGGGGTCGTTCTATCTCTTTATTGGGGTCACTGCTCTTTATTTGGGTCAGGTAGCTTTTCGCACATCATTCACTCATTAGCTCCAGGGCTGGCGCTCCCGCTTTCGCAGCAACTCCGCCAAACCTCAGGGTAATACCTGAAGTGAACCATGGCTCCGCTACCGCTACGAAAGCTTTGTTCGCCTGAACGCCCTTCCGCTAAAATCGTTCATTCTTGTGCGAAAAGCTACGCTTATTCTGCATGTAAGATCAGGTAATTCTTTGAAGTCTAAGCTGAGGCGGGAAACCTGTCTTCCCGTCTTCCTATCTTCCTATCCCACCGTATCGCAAAAGAAGACCCAAGGATTTTGCTTGACAGTAGAGAACGGCTTCTAAGCGAGCAGTTAACCGTTCTTCGCGAAGAGCTTACAGCGGAGTCGGGTTGGAAACAGGACGTTTCCAACCCGCTAGAGAGCCAAGGATGGCGATTTAGCGGGGAACCCGACGGAGCTGAAAGCTTGAGCGATTAGAACGGGTACGCGCAGCTTATAGAGTGAACGGGGCAAGCAAAATCCTGGAGAACGCTCGTGAACAGTGGCCTTATAGAAGCTCGTAGACTCCTGCGGCTCCCATACCACCGCCGATGCACATGGTGACCATGCCGTATTTAAGGCCGCGGCGTTTCATTTCATGGAGCAGGGTAGCAGTAAGTTTGGCTCCGGTGCATCCGAGGGGGTGTCCGAAGGCGATGGCGCCGCCGTTGGGATTGACCTTAGCCGGGTCGATACCCAGGGTCTTGATGATGGCGAGGGACTGGGAGGCAAAAGCCTCGTTGAGCTCAAACAGATCGATTTGATCAAGGGTTAAGCCCACCTGCTTAAGAACTTTGGGGATGGCTTTGATGGGGCCGATTCCCATGAGTTCCGCCTCAACCCCTGCGACTGCGAAACCGCGCCATACGGCAAGGGGTTTCAGGTCCAGTTCTTTGACCTTTTCCTCGGACATAAGGAGCGTTGCTGCGGCACCGTCACTGGTCTGAGAGGAGTTCCCTGCCGTAACGCATCCACCGTTTTTGAAGGCGGGTTTTAGTTTGCCGAGGGATTCCACGGTACTATCGGCACGAATTCCTTCGTCTTTACTAAACCATACTTCTCCCTTTTTACCACTGGAGATAAGAACAGGAACGATCTCTTCATCAAAACGGCCGCTGACTTGAGCTGCGTGAGCCTTATGATGACTGGATGCTGCAAACTCATCTTGTTGTTCCCGAGTAATTTCATATTTTTTGGCTACATTCTCGGCAGTAAGTCCCATAGAGAGGTAGACTTCCGGACAATGCTCCATCATGTAAGGGTTGGGGGCCGGTTTGCCGCCGCCCATGGGGACTGCAGACATGCTTTCTGCTCCACCGGCTAACATAGCATCGGCTTCTCCCAGACGGATTCTGTCCGCTGCTAAGGAGATGGCTTGCAGTCCTGAGGAACAAAAGCGATTGATGGTGAGTCCGGAGACATCGATAGGGAGACCTGCCCGCAGGGCAATCACCCGAGCCATGTTCATCCCTTGTTCTCCTTCAGGAAAGGAACAACCGATGACACAATCATCAATATCTGCGGGATTTAGATTGGGAGCACTTTTTAAAACATCTTGAATAACAAAAGCTGCCAGATCATCCGGACGCATGTGCGCTAAAGATCCCCGGCCGGCCTTTCCGATGGCAGTACGTTTCGCTTCAATAATAAATGCTTCTTTCATTATCCTTCACCTCCTAATTCCTTAATGGCTTATTCTTGGTGAGCATATGTCGGATGCGATCCAGAGTCTTGGGCTCCCCAGCGAGGCTTAAGAACGCTTCCCTTTCCACATCCAAAAGATATTGCTCATCCACTAAGGTTCCTGCTGGAATATCGCCGCCGGTCATGGCGTAAGCGAGTTTTTTCCCTAAGTGAGCATCGTACTCGGAGATATAGCGCCCTTCTTTCATGCCGTACAGAGCCATTTCCAGGAAAGCGCGGACTCCTGGTCCTGCGGCTTTGACCTTCTGGGGAATGATGGGACGGAAATCTCTTGCTAAATCAATGACACGGGCTTTGGCATCGAGAAGAATATGGTCGGCATTCATGCTGTAGCGATCGCTTGCCCGTAAGAAGCCGAGCTTTCTAGCCATTTCCGCACTGGTAGAAACCTGGGCCATGGCTACCACTTCAAAGCGTTTGGCGAAGAAATAGTCCGGAGCGACGACCACACCGGGAAGAATTCCTTCCATGGCGCGCAGGGCCATTTCTTTGGTTCCGCCGCCGCCGGGAATAAGGCCAACACCCAACTCGACCAGACCCATATAGGTCTCCGCCGCAGGCTGGATAGCATGGGAATGGAGACAAATCTCAGTTCCACCGCCTAAAGTCATGCCAAAAGGAGCGGCTACGACAGGTTTCTTGGCGTATTTAAGGGCCATGGTTCCTCTTTGGAATTCGCGAACCATAAGATCCAAGTCATCCCAATTGCCTTCTTCTGCTTCCATCATAATCAGCATCAAGTTGGCACCGACGGCGAAATTCTTACCCTGGCTGCCAATCACCATACCTAAGTAGTTCTTTTCCACTTCCTCCAGAGACTTGTGGATCATATTCATGATATCTCCACCGATGGAGTTGTTCGGTGAATGGAATTCCAGACAGGCTACTCCGTCACCCATATCAACTAAGCTGGCACCGGAATTGCCGAAGATCTTTTTGCCTTGTTTATGAGCTTTTTTAAGGGAGAATGAATAGGGGCTGACGACCTTTTCCTTATACTCCCCATCAGCATAGTATAGAGTGTCCCCGCTTTCAGTCTTTTGATAGAAGCACTCTTTACCTTCAGCCAGCAGTTTTTCCACGATCTCGGGTAAAGTACCGCCTTCAGCTACGATACGATCCGCGGTAGCTTTAACGCCTAAGGCATCCCAAGTTTCAAAGGGACCCATTTCCCAGTTGAAGCCCAGCTTCATGCCGGCATCAAGAGCTGTAATATCGTCGGCGATTTGGGGAGCCAGACGGGCTGCATAAAGGAGAACTTCCTTTAAGACATTCCAAGCGAATTCTGCCCCAGGATCTTTGCCGTTGACTAAGGTTTTCATCTTATCTTTAAGACCGCCCGCATTCTTGGCTTTATCCAGGCAGGCAAATTTGACCTTCTTCTTGGGAACATACTCCATGGTATTGGGATCAAGAACCTGAATCTCTTTGCCTTCTGCTGTCTTTACTTTTTTATAGAAGCCTTGCTTGCTTTTATCTCCCAACCAGCCGTTTTTGATCATGGTGTGAATGAAATCCGGCATGACGAAGAATTCTTTTTCTTCAGGTACATTATCCCCTACGTTATTGGCTACATGAACAAAGGTGTCTAAGCCCACCATATCCACGGTCCGGAAGGAGGCGGACTTAGGACGTCCCATCACCGGTCCGGTTAAGGCATCCACTTCATCGATGGTTAAGCCGGAACGCTGCATCTCCCTAATGGTTGCAGCTAATCCGAAGACTCCGATGCGGTTGGCAATGAAGTTGGGGGTATCCTTAGCATAGACGACCCCTTTGCCCAGCACCCGCTCTGCAAACTCTTCCATCTCTTGAATGACCGCAGGATCCGTGTTGGGTCCGGGAATCAATTCAAAAAGCTTCATATAACGGGGGGGATTAAAGAAGTGGGTACCAAAGAAGGTCTTAGTAAATTCTTCAGGAAGTCCCTCCGTCATGGATTTTAGGGAAATACCGGAGGTGTTGGAGGTTACTATGGTTCCTGGGCGGACATTCTGGGCAACCTTCTTAAAAAGGTCAATTTTTATGTCTAAGCGCTCTACAACCACTTCAATGACCCAATCCACTTCTTTCAAACGAACCAGATCGTCCTCAAAGTTACCGACTTCGATACGATCCGCAAATTCCGGAACAAATAAAGGAGCTGGGTTCATCTTGATAAGTTTGGCTTTGTTGGACGCGGCAAAACGATTTCTAACCTTGGGGGATTCTAAGGTCAGTCCGGCTGCCTCTTCCTCCGGCAACAAACTAGGGGGTACTATATCCAGCAGTAAACTGGGAATCCCGGCATTGGCGAGATGGGCTGCGATGGTGCTTCCCATAACCCCTGAGCCTAAAACCGCTACCTTGTATATAGGCATAGTCATCCTCCTTCTTTGAATAGCCTTTGTTCTTTGATTTTTAAATTTATGAATATTCAGTCTTTTACTTCTAGAGAAAGCCCTCAGATCCTCTAAATTAATGGCTTTCTCTGAGAAAATTTACATTTTTTAATCCAAATTTTTAAAATCCTTATTTTACCCCTTTATTCTCTAAGCCCAAATTACATCTCTTCCTCTAATCTCTCTGCCTCTACCTTTCCACCTTATCTCCCTCTTCCCCTATTCCTTTGGCAATCCAAGAGCCCCCGAGAACAACTTCAACATACAGTCTGTTTCCTTGCTCAAGGACCGCTCAGACCGTGCGAAAATCCAATCTGTAGTCGCTCGATCGATGGTGCCGAAAACCATTTGGCGTGCAACACGTACATTGAGTGAAGGAATAATTTCGTTTTGCTTTATTCCTTCTTCAATCACCTCCTCGACTAATCGAAAGTACTCTCTAAGCGGAACTGCAATAGCACTATACAAGCTTGAATTGGGTTGTCTTAATTCCACCTGGGTGACAGTTGCCAGAGCACGATTATTCTCCATATGGGTTAAGTGGGTGTGAACAATTGCCCTGAGACGACTTCGTGTATCCTGACAAGATTCCATCTTACTGCGAATGAGTTGGATAAAATCTCCCATTCTTTCGGTAAAGAGACGTATGAGGATGTCTTCTTTATTCTTAAAGTAGAGATAAATTGTCCCGTCAGCTACTCCTGCAATTCGAGCAATCTTCGACACTTGACACGAATGATAGCCAACCTCTGCAAATGCTTCTATTGCTGCATCTAAAATTCTTTCATATTTGTCTTCTCGGGAAACAGCCATAATTCGTCTCCTTTTCTAGCTTTTTGACTTAATTAGACATCCTTTTTATCAAGCTTGTCAAGCTATCTTCTACTCAGTATGGCTATCCGGAGTCGCAGATCCATTTGTTCTCTCATTCTTTGCAGACTAAGTGTTTACAATGGCTTAGGCCAGCTGCTTCTTAAACTCTTCTGTAAGCAAAGGAACGATTTCAAAGAGATCTCCGACAATACCATAATCTGCCACAGTAAAGATATTTGCTTCCGGATCCTTGTTAATAGCTACAATGACTTTGGAGGAACCCATTCCTGCCAAGTGTTGAATGGCTCCTGAAATTCCACAAGCGATATACAGTGTTGGGGAAACTGTCTTTCCAGTTTGACCCACCTGGAATTTATATTCGCGATAACCTGAATCAACAGCTGCCCGGGAGGCCCCTACAGCGGCTCCAATGGCATCCGCGAGATCTTCAAGAATTTTAAAGTTTTCCGAATTCTTCATAGCACGTCCGCCGGAAACGATAACATTGGCATCGGTAAGTTCAGGACGACTGGAGGCCTGACGAATGACTTCTTTGACTATGGCCTTGAGATCAGCGGCATCAATACTTGCTGCAACTTCCACCACTTCTGCCTGACGGTCTGAGTTCGGTGCAGCAACGCTGAAGCTGTTGGGACGGATGGTGGCCAGAATGGGGCGCGCCTCGGTAGCCATTTCTGCATAGGCCTTACCGGCGTAGATGGGACGCTTAAAACGTAATTTGTAATTAGAATCCACTGCAACGGCCACACAATCCGATGCACAGCCCACTCCCAAGCGCTGGGCCAGGCGTGGAGCCAGATCCCTGCCAATTCCGGTATTCCCCATAACCACCACTTCGGGATCCTCATCCCGGATCACACGGTTAAGTACAGAGGTGTAAGCACCGGTGGTATAATCCTTTAAAGCTGCGTCATCTACAACCACCACTTTATCTGCACCGTAGGAAGCTGCCACAGGAGCCAAATCCTTAACTCCCTGGCCCAATAGTACTCCTGTGAGGTCCAATCCGGCCATGTCCGCCAGACGTCGTCCTTCACTCAGGAGCTCCAAGGAGACCTTGCGAAGCTCCCCGTTATACTGCTCAAGTACAACTAAAATTCCCTTAGGCATCCTTCTCAATCCTCTCTTTCCTTATTTTCCTTCAATTAAATTACTTTTGCTTCATTCATCAGGGCATTGACTAATTCGGCAACAGCTTGCGGAGGCTCTCCTTGGATTAGGCGGCCCGCTTGGCGAGCGGGAGGTAAGCTTATATTGACCACCTTCATCTTAGCCCCTTGTGTACCGGCTTCAGCTGCTGATAATCCGAGATCAGCCAGGGTCAACGTCTTCAATTCCTTTTTCTTAGCTTTCATAATTCCTGCCACGGATGGATAGCGGGGTTCGTTCAAGCCTTTTTGGGCGGTAATTACGGCCGGCAGGGGCACTTCGAGGACTTCGCTCCCCCCATCGATGTCACGGGACACTGTAGCTGTCATGCCTTCTACCTTCAACTCTGTAACTGTTGAAACCGACGGCACTCCCAACAGCTCTGCCAGACGGGTGGTCACTTGGCTCGAACCGTCATCAATGGCAATCCGTCCGGAAAGAATGATGTCGTAGGGGATGTTTTGAACAGCTTTAGCGAGAACGACCGCAGTAACAAATTCATCGCTGCCTTCTAAAGCAGGATCCTGAATGGCAACCGCTTTGTCCGCTCCCATGGCCAGGGCTGTCCGCAGCACTTCACTGACTTTGGGACCACCCATACTCAGTACCGTTACTTCTCCACCGAATTTTTCTTTGAGACGGATTCCCTCTTCCACAGCAAACTCATCATAGGGATTCATGATGAGATTCACTCCGGTAGAATCAATTTGACCCTGTGGATTGATCACAATCTTCGCTTCGGTGTCAAATGTTTGTTTTAGACAAACCAATATGTTCATCTCGTTTCCCCTTTCTCCTGGTTCCTGAATGAATACTCATTCATTTTTATAATATATAATATCAAATCCCCGGACAAAACGGAATACTATTTTTTAAAATATTTTATATTTCCTTAATTATCTGATTATTCATAAAAAAATGTTTCCTTCAAAGCCTTTTCGTGATATGCTGTTCGATAATGAATGGTCATTCATTTTTGGAGGTGCAAGCTATGTCCAATCAAGATCCTCTTTTTTCACCGATTCACATCGGAAAAATGGAGCTGAAAAACCGTATGGTGCTGCCCGCCATGCATCTTAACTATTGCCCTGACGGGGAGGTCACGGATCAGCTCATTGAATTCTATCGAGCTCGCGCGCGGGGTGGTGTAGGTTTGGTCATCATCGGCGGGTGCGGCATCGATCGGGTCGGCAATACCTTAGGAATGGTTCAATTGGATGAGGATCGCTTCATTCCCGGATTGCAAAGGCTCGTGGAGGCCGTCCACCAAGAAGGCGCTAAGGTCGTAACCCAACTCTATCAGGCGGGAAATTATGCATCTTCTCTATTAACTGGAAATCAACCCGTTGCCCCATCTCCCCTCCCTTCTAAACTAACGAAAGAAATCCCCCATGAATTGACTGTGGAAGAAATTAAGGAACTGGTCCAGAAATTCTCCCAGGCTGCTGTCCGTACTCAACAGGCGGGCTTCGACGGCGTGGAAATTCTGGCAGGGACAGGATATCTCATCTCCGAATTTCTCTCCCCGGTGACCAATAAGAGAACGGATGAGTATGGTGGGGATCTTTCCAATCGGATGCGTTTTGCGCTGGAAATTGTGGAAGCCATTCGCCAAGGGGTAGGGCCTGACTTTCCTGTCATTGCCCGAATCGCGGGTCATGATTTTATTCCGGGCGGGCATACCAACGTGGAGGCGCAGACTTTTGCTAAAGCTTTGGAGGAAGCTGGGATTAATGCTATTAATGTAACAGGGGGCTGGCATGAGACAGTCGTCCCTCAGATTACTATGAACGTTCCCCCGGCTGCATTCCGATATTTAGCGAGGGGAATTAAAAAAGTGGTTTCAGTACCGGTTTTTGCTTCTAATCGCATTACTACCCCTGAGTTGGCCCGGGATATCCTTACTTCAGGGGATGCAGACCTGGTGGGGTTTGCCCGGCCAATTCTGGCGGATCCCCATTTACCCTTAAAAGCCCAGGGATTGGATCCCTCCCCCATTCGCCCCTGTGTGGCCTGCAACCAAGGGTGTCTGGATCATGTGTTCCGCGGGAAGCCCGTGGCTTGCCTGGTCAATGCGGAAGCCGGACGGGAAGCTGAGCTAAAGGCTCAGGGTAAGGGCGCGAAGAACACCGGTAATACCATCAATGGAGGGACTTCCTCACCCCCTAGAAAAGTTCTCGTGATAGGGGCCGGTCCTGCCGGGCTGGAGTTTGCACGGGTAGCCAGCTCACAGGGACATGATATAACGGTCTGGGAAAAATCAGACCAACCGGGCGGACAGCTCAATTTAGCTGCGGCACCGCCGGATCGCCAGGATTTCAATCGGTTTACGGAATATCTGGTTCAGGCCTGCAAGGTCCAGGGAGTCAGGCTCTTTACTAATCAAGAGGCCAATCTGGAGAATCTCTCCGCAAGTATTGAGGAGGAAGGCTTTACGGATATCGTTCTCGCTACCGGTGCTCTGCCTATGAATCCTCCCTTCCCGGTAGATGAAGGGGCAGAGGTTATCCAGGCCTGGGATGTCCTTACCGGAAAAGAGACGGGTGAAAATGTAGTGATTGTCGGCGGCGGCTCGGTGGGAGTGGAAACAGCCCTCTACCTAGCCGGTCAAGGAACCCTGGATGCTGAAACTCTCCGTTTCTTGATCGTCAATCAAGCGGAAAATACAGAAGCCTTAGCTAAATTGCTTTTCCAAGGAAAAAAACGAGTTACTTTGGTGGAAATGACCAAAGGCGTGGGCCGCGACCTGGGCTCAAGCACCCGATGGGCAATGCTGGCTGATCTTCAACGTCATAGAGTAAAAGTTTTGACTCATACTGCAGTAAAAGCAGTTCGTGCCGACGGAGTCTGGGTGGAGGGTCCGGAAGGCGAAAGCTTGATTCCCGGAGATACTGTGGTGTCAGCCGTTGGCTCTGTGGCTAACCAGGAGTTACTGAAGGCTCTCCAGGATAGGTTACCCACCCATGTAACCTTACATCAGATCGGAGATGCCATTAAACCCGCCAAAGTGTTGGATGCGGTTCATACCGGGTATAAGGCCGCCCTTAGTTTGGGTTAAGCCGGATGCAGCTTGGGCGGCACCGGTAGAGGACGAAAAGTGTTGTCTGGGTCATGTAGCTTTACGCACAACGAACCTTCGGGCGTGAGCTCCTGAAACCCTCCACCGGAGGCTTTCTTCATCGGAGCACACGTACTCCATAGCTCCAGAGCTGGTTAACTCGCTTTCTTAACAGCATCTGCAGCGGATAAGAACCCTTTGGGGTGTGCCGCTTTGAGCGAAACTGTCCACCGGACACTTTCGTCGCCAAACCTTTGAGCAGAAAGCCTTAGCTGCCTTATACACAGTGAAAGCCGTTCCCTCTTGTGCGTAAAGCTACGCTTGCGAGTCTTTTCGTGTCCTTTCTGGGGTCATTCTTTTCATCTGCAACCCCCAAGCCCGAAAGACAGGCCAAGGATTTTGCTTTAAGGCAGAGAACGGATTCTAAGCGAGCAGGTAAGCAATCTTCGCGAAAAGACTGCAGCGGAGTCGGGTTGGAAACAGGACGTTTCCAACCGGCTATGAGAACAAGTGCGAAAGCAGTGCTTTCGAGGAGCCGATTTAGCCACGAAACCCGGGCGAGGGTTTCGCCCAAGCCGCCACCCCACAGAGACTACTTAGCGGCGCAGGTGCACCCGGCGCAGCGGAGGTCTTGAGCGATTAGATTGCTCCGCACAGCTTATAGAGTGAACGCCGAAAGCAAAATCCTGGAGATTCAGCCTTCAGGCTTTTGCTGCATAGCCGGATACCATCAGCGATAGGGAAAATTGAGATACTAAATAAATGGGTTCACCAACCCATGAGAGGGGTAGCATCGATGAGTTCATACAATGATTTTACAGTGGAGAAAAAAGGGGCTATAGCCCTTGTTACCTTAAACCGTCCCAATAAGGGAAATTCCTGGACCTTAGATACTTACCAGGAGATGGAGAAAATTCAGGAGGACCTTCATTATGATGATGAGATCCGGGTGGTTATCTTCACCGGAGCAGGGGATAAATTCTTTTGTGCAGGTGCCGATCTCTCTCTTTTAGCCAAGCTTAACTCTCATTTTATCTCACGTGATCTGTATCGCTATCAAGGCATTAACACCCGTTGGGATCGTTTTATTAAACCCGTCATTATGGCAATCAATGGCATCACCGTGGGAAGTGGTTTGGAGCTGGCCCTATGTGGAGATATCCGCATTGCCTCAAGTTCCTCTGTCTTTTCCATTAACGAAGTGCGTATTGGTCTTAACCCGGATATGGGAGGAACGCAACGTCTGACACGAACTGTCGGCCCCAGCCAAGCCAAACGCCTTATCTTCACTTCCGAGCGGATCGATGCTCAAGAAGCAGCTCGCATCGGACTTGTGGATATTGTGGTAGAGTCGGAAAATTTATTGGATGAGGCCTTTAATATGGCTGAACAGATTGCCAATATGCCTCCTTATGCCATTCGCTTTGCTAAAAAAGCCATTAACCTGGCTGTGGATGCTCCTTTAGAAGTAGGGCTGATGTATGAAGAAGCCGGCTCCACTTTCTGCATGGGTACAGAAGACAAAAAAGAGGCCATCACCTCTATCCTGGAAAAACGCGAACCAAAATTCCATGGCCGCTAACCGGAATCGCAGATTGGTCAAGTGATTCTCCGGAAGAAAAAAAAGCAGGAGGCTTAGGCCTCCTGCTTTAGGTGAGGGAAGGTATTGAGTAGGATGATTATTCACCCATGAAGATTTTCATGTCGTCTTCGACAGTGGTGATACCGGCAATTCCGAAGTTCTCTACAAGAACTTTGGCTACATTGGGAGAGAGGAATCCAGGCAGGGTGGGTCCTAAGTGAATGTTCTTTACGCCCAGGTAGAGGAGTGCCAGGAGTACGATGACAGCCTTTTGCTCATACCAAGCAATGTTGTAGGAGATGGGGAGCTGGTTGACATCGTCAAGACCGAAGACTTCTTTAAGCTTAAGAGCAATGACGGCCAAGGAGTAGGAGTCGTTACATTGTCCGGCATCTAAGACTCTTGGAATACCGCCAATATCCCCCAGTTCCAGTTTGTTGTATTTATATTTTGCACAGCCTGCAGTGAGGATGATGGTGTCTTTGGGAAGGGCTTTAGCGAATTCTGCATAGTAATCCCGGCTCTTCATCCGTCCGTCACAGCCTGCCATGACGAAAAAGCGTTTGATGGCACCGGATTTTACAGCATCGACGACTTTGTCTGCTACGGCAAAGACTTGATTATGTGCAAATCCGCCGACGATTTCTCCGGTTTCGATCTCTGTAGGTGCCGGTAAGGTCTTGGCTAACTCGATAACTGCAGAGAAATCTTTGACTTTTCCTTCTTCACGGGCAGGGATGTGTTTTACACCTTCATAGCCCACGACACTGGTAGTGAAGAGACGGTCTTTATAGGAATCCTTAGGGGGCACTAAGCAGTTGGTGGTGAGAAGAATGGCTCCATTGAAGGATTCAAATTCTTTATCTTGTTTCCACCAGGCATTTCCATAGTTACCGACAAAGTGATCATACTTCTTAAACGATGGGTAGTAATGAGCGGGAAGCATTTCACCATGTGTATAAACATCCACGCCGGTTCCTTCTGTTTGCTTCAGGAGGTCTTCTAAATCTCTTAAATCGTGACCACTGATGAGGATAGCGGGGTTATTGCGCACGCCGATATTGACTTTGGTGATCTCCGGGTTGCCGTAGGTCGTGGTGTTGGCTTTATCCAGAAGAGCCATAACATCTACACCGTATTTTCCGGCTTCAAGAACCAGAGCGACCAATTGGTCCGCAGAGAGGCTGTCATCAGTAGTAGCCGCTAAGCCTTTCATCATGAAGGCAAAAATGCTGTTGTCTTCATAGCCAAGAGCGAAGGCATGCTCGGCGTAAGCAGCCATTCCTTTGAGTCCATAGATTAAAAGTTCACGGAGGGAGCGTACATCTTCGTTTTCAGTGGCTAAAATACCCACTTGTGCTGCTTTTTGGTCAAATTCTTCTGCGGAATCAGCAGTCCAAGTTGCTGAGTCATGAAGGTTAGCAGGAAGAACTCCTCCAGCTTTGACGATGTCAGCTTTTAAGCTATCACGTAAAGCAAGACCTTCACGAACCAGAGCTACGAAACGAGCGTTATCAAAGTTAGCGTTGGTAATGGTGGCAAATAAGCCTTCCATAACGAATTTGTCTATATCTTGACGAACAATTCCTAATTCACGAGCTTGAAGGCTGTTGATTGCGATTCCTTTCATGACATAGATCAGAAGATCCTGTAAGTTGGAGACATCTGCAGTCTTTCCACATACTCCTTTGATGGTGCAGCCAGTTCCTTTAGCCGTTTCTTGACATTGAAAACAAAACATACTCATCTTTTCGTATCCTCCTATACATAATTAATATGATTTTGTGTTCATCAATTTTGTCATTTGACAGTTAGTACAGTTCCAACCGTCTGGAATTATCTTATCCTAAGGTAAAAAACAATTCTGTGACCTCAGTTTTTGGCGAGTGTGATAAAACTCACACTAGTTGTTTTTTACCTCTTATCAATGAAGTTCCTAACGACAATCATCTTTGAACAGAGTCTCAATAGGAGGTCAAATAAGCTTGATAAAATGGTTCTAATCTACAATTCCTAATTGCACCAATAGATTATGTACTTCTTGTGTATTGATAGGCTTGGATAAACAACCCTCACAACCGACTTCTTTAGCCTTTTTGACATAATCCGTTTCAGATAAGGCACTGGTCAAAATAACTTTTGTTTTATTTTCAGGTTTAATCTTTTTTTTGGTTTCATAATTTCTTATGGCCTTTAAGACCGTGACTCCATCGACTTTAGGCATCATAATATCCAAAAAGATGATGTCATAAGGCCTAAGTTCTTGCCGACATAAGGAATATGCCTCCAGTGTTTCTAAACCATCCACCACCCGATCGACCTCTCCGTATTGGGCGAGGAATTGGGCCAGGAAGGCACTGCTGGCTAAGTCATCCTCAGCTACGAGTATTTTCATTCAACTTTTCCTCCACTTAATTGTTTATACTCACTATCCAAATAATACATATATTCCTTTGCCTCCTCAGGATTTCCGCGTCGGGCAGCCAGCTCGATCTTAAAGGCAAGAGCCTTTAATCTATGGGCTCCGATTACGGAGCACCGTTCTTTTATGCGATGAGCTATATGTTCTAGGGCCACGCTGTCTCCATTGTTTAAGGCGATTCGCAATTTTTTAAGATCATAGGCCATTTCGAAGAGCTCAAGTTCCCCGTTGACTCTCTCTAAGGAAGAGGGCATGCCTGCCAAATAGACTCCTTCATCTGTAATGACAACCTCTTCCTGCTGGACCTGTCCATCTCCGGAAACGAACTTGGTGACCACTCTATCCAAGACCATGATCAGTTCCTCCATCATCACGGGCTTGGGAATATATTCATCCATTCCGGCATTCAGAAATCCTTCCCGATCCCCTTTCAAGGCATATGCGGTTATGGCAATGATGGGGGTATGGCTTTGGACCCCTTCACTTTCCCTGATTCTTTTCGTTACTTCGATCCCGTCCAAGCGAGGCAACTGGATATCCATAAGAATAACATCATAGGAATTCTTATGATAAAGAGCTAATGCTTCCTCTCCATCCATGGCGACATCCACAGCATGCCCTTGGGTTTTGAGCATTTCCGTAATCACGACGGAGTTTACAGCATGATCTTCAGCTAAAAGGATTCGGTAAGATCCTGCCGTTGATGTCACCTTTGGCTCATCTATATTCCGGGCTGGTTTGAAGCCTATAGCGTCCTTGTCACAGTGCTTTAACTTCAATACAACGCAAAAAGAACTCCCTTTCCCTTTTTCACTTTCAACCCAGATTTTCCCGCCCATCATGTCGACCAGTTTTCTTGATATAGCTAACCCTAAGCCGGTTCCCCCATATTTGCGGGTAATAGAACCGTCCACTTGGTTAAACTCTTCAAAAAGATTTATTTGTTCCTCTTTGGCTATGCCAATCCCGGTGTCCTTAACAGTGAATTTAAACTCCGAAAAGTCCTTGTCCCATTGTAAGCGTTTGATCGTAAGGGAGACCTCCCCCCGTTCAGTAAATTTGAGGGCGTTACTCAGCAGGTTATTAAGCACCTGCTTAATGCGTTCCGGATCCCCGTTATAGTAATCGGGAAGGTTCGCTGAAAAGGTATAGACTAAGTCTAAGTCTTTACGCTCAGCTTCAGGGCTATGAGTTTTTATAATCTGCTCGATGATTTCCTTAAGGTTAAATTCAATCTCTTCAACGGTTAATTTTCCGGCTTCGATCTTAGAAAAATCCAAAATATCATTGATAATTTTGAACAAAGAATAGGCGCAGTTCTTGGCAATCTTTAGATTCTCCTTTTGGATATCCTCTAAGGAGGCTAAGAGAGTCAGATCAATCATACCAATGATCCCATTGATAGGTGTACGAATTTCATGACTCATATTGGCCAAAAATTCGCTTTTGGCCCGATTGGCGGCTTCAGCCTTCTCTTTGGCCTGCTGAAGTTCCACTTCAGCCTGTTTGCGTTCCTGTTCGATTTGCTTTCTCTCGGTAATATCACGAAGAAGAGTCAACATGACATTTCTGCCGTTCAATCTAAAGGTATGGCAATTGACTTCGACTGGAATATCCTCACCCTTCAGGTTGGTACATACCCCTTCGAAACTTACTGAATTGGTTTTCTTAAGGCCTTCCCACATTTCATCCAAGGTCAATTGGGGTGAGGCTGGTCGGATACAAGCTCCTATAAAAAGTTTGAAGGTTTCTTCATTATATCCCATAAGCCTGCTGGCTTTTTCATTAATTTCGATCAATGGCCCGGGATGTCCATTTTCTTCTAGTTCATGGACAAAAACCGCATCGGTAATATTATCGAAAAGCTGGCGATATTTATTATGACTTTCTAATAATATCTGTTGGATCCGCTTTTGATTGGTAATATCTCTGGCAATGGAAAGCAACACCCTTTGGCCGTTTAAAACAGTATAATGAGCTTTGACTTCCACAGGGATTTCCCTCCCTTTTTGGGTCAAAAGCATTCCCTCGAAAACCAGGTGACTTTTACTTAACAATTTCTGAGTGAACTCATTAGCCAAGGTCATAGGGCTCTTGGCTTGGATGACTTCATTACTTAAGTCCATAATCTCAGCCCTGGTCAGCCCGATAAGCTCACAAGCCATATCATTGACTTCTCGAATTCGTCCAATTTGTCCATCGTCCTTAACTTCATGGATAAACACACAGTCTGTGATACGATTAAAAATCTCTCTGAATTTCTCTTCGTTTTCACGGATAATAACTTCTGCTTCTTTGCGCTCTGTAATGTCACGGATGATGCTTATTAGAATTCGTTTATCCCTCCAAAGAATGCCTTGAGAACTCACCTCTACAGGAATTTTGCTTCCGTCCTTACGCAAGTGTACCGTCTCGAAAAAGCATCCCTTTTCCAGGGCAGTAAATATTTGCTGCCAAGCAAAATTGGGCTCTGTACGGAGGTCAAATATTTTTAAGGATATTAACTCCTCACGGCTATACCCATAGGTATTAATCGCCGCTGCATTAGCATCAAGTATTTGTCCCTCCTCATCAATCATCAGAACAATATCCCGAGCATGGCTGAAAACAATCTGATATACTCTTTCGGCCTCCTGTACCAATTTCCGATCCGTAATATCTATGACCACACCGGTATACCCTGCAAGTTCTCCTTGGGAATCATAATAGGGTTGACCACGATTCAGACAATGACGATATTCTCCATCATAGCGACGTAACCGGTACTCTACTTCAAAGGGTGCATTATGTCTGCAACTATGCTCCATCACATCCATGGTCTTCGAGTAATCCTCAGGATGAATGCTGCTCACCCAACCATCATCACGGATTTCCTCAAAAGTAAGCCCCGTAAATTCCAACCAAGCTTGATTCACATAGTCATGCTTTCCTTCCCGATCGTTACTCCATATAAGGGCAGGGATATTATCCACTAAATGCAGGCTGGGATCCACCCTTCTCTATCTCCTCTCTATGATTTGGATTCGTGTGTCGCGGTGAAGGCATCCAAAAGCATGGTCGCTGAAGTAATGGTGTACTCCCTTAATGAGAAGCTAAACCCTGCCATTCGCCACTCAAGGATAATCTGTTGAATCATCCCCAGAATAATATTGGCTAAGCTTTCACTATAAACGGATGGGTTAAGTTCACCGATTTCAATGGAACTCTTGATTAAAGATTGGATGGTTTTTAGCCGTCGGGATATGATGTCCATAACCTTATCCCTGAGCTCTTTTTCATACAACAATCCACTGTAGGCTAGAAAAATCGCTGTGATTTCCGGATAGTTCTCACAGTAGGTCATATGACTGTCAATTAAATGAAGAATCTTCTCTTTGGGAGTTAAGTCTTTTTTTAAGGCTGACTCAGACAAAGCATTATCATATTGGGAAGAGTGCTCGAGAACGGCTAACACGAGTTCATGTTTTGACTTAAAATGCTTAAAGATGGTAGCTTCAGAGACTCCTTCCCTTTTGGCCACTTCTCTTGTGGATAAGCCTTGGAAGCCCTTTTCATTGATAAGGGAGATGGCCATAATGACTAAGCTCTCTTTTCTATGTATAAGATTAATATCCATATTAATTCTCCTTATCTTGTCAGCACACATAACCCTTCTTTAATGTATTTATAGCCTAAATTTCATGATGACCGTTTTAAGACTTTGAGCTAAATCCGAAAGTCCTTCGCTGGAAGCAGCGATTTCCTGGATAGATGCGGTTTGTTCTTCCATGGAGGCGGTAACTTCCTCCGTAGCGGCAGAGTTTTCTTCAGCGATTGCGGAGAGAGTTTGTAAAGTCAACAGGATTTCATCCTTAATTTTGTCCATCTCTGCTTCGGATGCATTTAACTCATTCACAGCTTGAATGGCTTCTGCCATGGATTGGGCAATCACCCGATACTTATCCTGGCAGGTCATGACGCTTTCAGTTTGTTGCTTAGATATCATGGATACTTTCTCCATGTTTTTGACTGCATCTTGAGAGTTATCTTGCAATTCCTTTACCATAAGATCGATAGACTTGGTGGAAGCTGAGGACTGCTCAGCCAGCTTGCGAATCTCTTCGGCTACCACGGAAAAGCCTCGTCCGGCATCTCCCGCCCGAGCTGCCTCGATGGCTGCATTCAAGGCCAAAAGATTGGTTTGCTCCGCTATGGAAGCAATCACACTGCTGGCTTGCCCGATCTTTTGAGAGCTTTCATTGGTTTTATAAATCACTTGGCGGATTTCAAGAGTAGCTTCGTTGTTTTCTTCGGAGATGTGAGTCAGGTTATCAATCTCTTTCAACCCTTCATCCACAACGGTTGAAACCTTATAGGATGCGGTATTTAAAGCTTTAGCTAACTCAAGGTCCTTTTCTATGACTTGGCCAAGGCGGACTGCTTTCACCGCTCCTTCTTCTGTGTTGCCGGCTTGCTCTGATGCTCCCTTGGCAATTTCACTAATTGCTTTCGATACTTCTTCCGCGACGGCAGCACTTTGCTGGGTTGACCCTGTTAGTTGCACAGACACTGCAGCGACTTGCTCAGAGGACTCTCTGACATCCCTGATAAATTCTCTGAGACTGGAGGTAATAACCTGAATTCCTTTGGCTAAAGTTCCAATCTCATCCTCCTTTTTAAGAAATGCTTCGGGTACATCATGAGTCACATCCAATTGGGCAATTCTCTCTGCGCACTCTGCTACTTTCATAATGGGTTTAGCCATGGAATTCCCGATTAAGATGACAAGGCCAATGCTTACGAGTAAAATGACCACTCCGGCGATGATAATATTTCTCTGGAGAGCAGGAATGGCTGACAGAACTTCTTCCTGACCCGCTGTAATAATGAAGATCCAGTTACTCCCCTGGATAGGGGCATATCCTGCGTATAAATCTTGGCCATTAAAAGTATAGGAACCAACTCCTCGACCCTCTTTCAGCACATTTTCAAACAAAACTGCTATGGATGTTAAGCTTTGATCCCCTTTGACTTCTTCGATGGGATTAAATTGATTCCGTACTTTTTCACTGTCCGGGTGGGCAACGACTGTTCCTTGACTATTGATCATATATCCATAACCCTTTTGGCCATATCCCGTATCCTCAGCAATAAGGCTAAGGGCATTGCCGTCACGGCGCCCGATTAGTGCTCCCACCACTTGTCCATCATGTATAATAGGTGTGGCATACATTATAACTCGATCATTGGTTACTCTGCTGATAATTAAGTCGGATACATTGGTTTCTCTTTTTAAGGCCTTTTTCACATAGTCCCGGTCCCCAAGTTGACTGGTTGACCCATCGGAATAGTTGACTGTCCCATCCAACTGAACTACCCCAATATCAAGAAAATTTGTATTGGGGACTTGTCTCTGCAATATTGGTTGTTGTACCTGCCAATCCATGGTTTGAATATCTTCTCTTAAGGCGATCATCTCTAAGGTTTTCTTCTGGATCTCCAGACGGCTTTCTGTAAGTCTGGCTGCATCGTCGGCAAGTGAAGTCAAGGCTTTTTCTGCTTCAGCTGTAAGAGCATCGCTGGCCCTTGACAAAGACAGATAACCTAGGGCTAAGGATGACAGCAGTACAAGAATGGAAAAATAAATGACGAGTTTCGTTCTGATACTTTTCAACACGCAGTTCCTCCAGTTTCCTTTTAATTTAAAGCCCTAGAACCTTTGAGTTTTTTTCGGCTCGCACTTCTTATTGGCTATAACTTCAATAAGCTTATGCTGTGGAATGGGTTTACTATAGAGATACCCTTGACCCGTGTGACATTTAAACCGCTTCAAATAGGAAAGCTGCTCCAGGCTTTCAATTCCCTCGGCCACCAATTTAATATTGAGTTCACGGGCTAAGTTCACCACAGAATGGGTAATAATGGTGCTGGTTTTGTTCGTGGGGATGTTCTGTATAAAGGAGCCATCGATTTTTATAATATCAATATTAAAAGTAAGTAAATAGGATAAGGAGGAAAAGCCTGTCCCAAAATCATCCACCGCAACCATAATCCCTATTTCCTGAAGTTTTTGTAGATCGGAAATAACTTTCTTGGCATTCTCAATGAGTACACTTTCAGTGATTTCTATAATGAGGTGACGGGGGTCAAATCCCATCTTATGAAGGATGGCTTGGATGCTCTCCACAAAGCTCTCTTCTGCAAACTGAACAGAGGAACAGTTGATGGATACTTTAAGGGGAGGCAGTCCTTCTTTTTTCCATTGTCTATGACAGCGGCATACTTCTTCTACCAGCCATTTTCCCACATCCACAATAAAACCCGTCTCTTCCATTATAGGGATAAATTCGGCAGGAGAAACCATTCCGCATATGGGGTGCTCCCAACGCAGTAATGCCTCGACTGCAAGCACTTCATTAGTATGCAGGTTGACCATGGGTTGGTAATGCACCACAAACTGACCTTCAGCGAGAGCTTTCTGCATGTCACTGCGCAATAGAAATTCTCTACAATTCTTATGATCCACATCTGCAGAATAACATTGGCATCGTTTTTTACCGGCGGTTTTGCCCCTTAATAAAGCAGTATAAGCGAACTTAATCAGGGTCTCACTATCTTGTGCATCATGAGGATATATACTAATACCCAAGCTCACACTGACATCCAATTTATGATCATTTACTATAAATGGAGAGTCAAATAGACGCAGAATCTCCTCAGCCAAATAAGTATAGTCATCCCGTTTATTTCCTTGGGTAACCATTAAAGCATACTGGTCCCCTGAAAATCTGCAAAGGAATACCTTATCCGTCAGTACCAATCTCAGGCGCTGGCTGATTTGTGCAAGCAATTGGTCCCCATGCTCGTATCCCAAATAGCTATTGATATACTTGAATCGATCAATATCCACAATCATCAAAGCCAGGATTTGGCCTTTCTTGGCCTCTGCCATTTGCTGATCTAAAAGAGATTCGAAAGCAGCCCGATTAGGAAGCCTGGTTAGTTCATCTATGGTTTCCGAAGCATTTGAACTATCCTCTCTGCTACAATGTGAGGAAGACACCCTCCAGTTAAGAATAATTCCTTGAACGGAGGGTTCTGACAGCTCATTACGCATATCGCATGCCAAGGTAATCTCCTGTCCTGTTTTGGTCTTAATCTTTATTTCTTCTTGTACCACTTGATTAGGGTGGTTAAAAACTACGTCCATCATCTGAATAAATTTATATTTTTCTGTTGGCTCAAGAAGCCCATAAGCCAGCTTACCTATCCGTTCTTCAGGTTGATAACCTAGAATTTTTTGAACAGCAGGGCTAATGTATTGAATGGTTCCATCGGAGTTGATAATCTCAAACACCTCATGAGAATCTTGCACTAAAACTTGAAAGCGTCTTTGCAGGGTCTTTAATGCTTGACTTTCGTAGAGGTTGAGTTTCTTTTCATTTTTAACAATTGTTTTATTACGGACTGATAAATTACTCTTCCTCATCACTTGATCCTTTCATTGGGAAACCCCTTACCACATTGATTTTTAAGCCAGACCTTCCAGTTGGGTAAGTAAGTACTCACTCTCTTCCATCCTGGTTTATTATTTAATACTCCAATAAATATGTCAATACTATCTTTAATTTCCAGATAATTCTTTTTGCGACAAATTACGACATTGATACTCGCCACATTTTTTAATTAAGAGCATAATAAAAGGACCAAATCCTGTTTCATTCAGGATTTAGTCCCTCGAAGGTCCTCATCAGTGGTGAAGGAACTTAGGCGGTAACTCCTTGACTAAAGCGACAGACTGTATTGCGAGTCTTCTTTGCTTGGTACAAAGCTTGGTCGGAGAAATTCACAATAAGATCAGTGTTGTTGGTGAGTCTATTCTCTTTCACTTTTACTTCTTCAAGTTTCTTGTAAGAAACCACTCCCGCACTAATAGTTACTTTTTGGGAAGCTATCTCCGGGCCAAAATCATGATTCTCTACAAGATTGCGGATTCTCTCAATAAGATTAGCCGCCCCCTCTTCACTGGTTTCAGGTAATAAGATCGCATATTCCTCTCCGCCCCAGCGTATGACTTCATCGCTGGCCCTAACATTTTTACGTAAAATATCGGCAATTTCCTTAATCACTTTATCCCCTGCAAGATGACCATACGTATCGTTGATGTTCTTAAAGCGATCGATATCAATCATGGCTAGAGAGTATTCTTTTTGTTGCTTTGCGTATTTTTCCATATCAATGTTAAGACGAAGGTACATAAAGCCCTTATTGGGCAATCCTGTTAGGGAGTCTGTATAGCCCTTAACCGCTAAGGTTTTAACAAATTCACCCAAGCTGACTCCGTTAAAAATTAAGATGACTACGACGGACAGCCAAACCCAGCGTGCTTGATTCATAGGGAAAAACCAGTAAATAAAATAGACTAAAAGCCATAACAAGACACCTAATAGGGAGAGAATCAAAGGAGCATGACTCATGAACAGCTTGGTAAAGATCTGAACAATTTTTTTCAAGCTACTCACTCCCTTTCGGCTTTAAACGTAGTATAGAATTCTGGATACTTAGAAATTTGGTGTTAGGCATAAGATATTATATTAATAGATAGTATATTCTCCAACATACACATTAGTCCTTACGCTTGTTCTAAACGTCACTTATCAATATAAAAAATAAGAGAATTTTTTCCTATACTTATAAATTATTCTAATAATAAGTAAGTAATTACTAGCTTATCTGATTATTCGCCATGTAGTTAAATAATCCTTTTTTCGCTACGGATTATTATGTATTCAGCGACCGCATTTTCCCTAGTGTACTGGATAACATAAAAAGCAAGCCAGCAATGATTCTTTGCTGGCTTGAACACACTTTTCTAAGTTAAGTTTTCTAAGTTAATGCTCCCTATTTTGCGCTCATGTGATTGAGAAAGGCCTGGGTCCTTTGTTGCTTGGGAGCTCCAAACACAGCTTCCGGTTCCCCTTGTTCGACAATCTCTCCTTTGTCCATGAAAATAACACGATTGGCTACTTCACGGGCAAAGCTCATTTCATGGGTCACCACAATCATGGTCATATGCTCTTCCGCCAACTGCCTCATCGCCTTTAACACTTCACCGGTTAATTCAGGATCAAGTGCCGACGTAGGCTCGTCGAAAAGCATAATGTCGGGATTCATAGCCAAAGCACGAGCGATGGCCACCCGCTGCTTCTGACCGCCGGACAGCCTCGAAGGATAGCAATCCAGCTTATCCAGGAGCCCCACCTTTCGAAGCAGCTCCTTGGCTTCGGGGATGATCTCATCCTTTTTGACTCTTTTAACTGTTATGGGTGCTTCAATGACATTTTCCAAAACGGTGAGATGGGGAAACAGGTTAAACTGCTGAAAGACCATGCCCATTTTGCGACAGATCATGCGTGCCTGGGTTTCTTCAGCATAGACTACTTTTCCTTCCTCAGTGGTGGAAACCAATTCATCCTCTTCAATGGTGATGCTTCCTCCATCAATCATTTCCAGTCGGTTCAGACAACGCAAAAAAGTGCTCTTTCCAGAGCCGGAAGGGCCAATGATGGCTACCACTTCTCCCTTGAACACTTCCAGAGAGACTCCTTTGAGGACTTCCAGCTTATCGAAGTTCTTTTCAATATTCAGGGCACTGATCATCTTCATTATACTCACCTTCTTTCCCTATTCGTCATAGGCCGCATAGCGTTTCTCAAGCTTTTGGAAGCCCCAGGTCAAGACCAGGGTCATCAGCAAGTAGAACACCCCGGCGACGATAAAGGGGGTCATGGTAAAGTCCCTCTGAACCAAGGCTCTCGTAGTACGCAGCAAATCATTCATGGCTAGTACATAGATGAGGGAGGTGTCTTTGACCAGGGTAATGGTCTCATTGCTTACCGGCGGCAGCACCCGTTTAATAACTTGAGGGAGGATAATGCGGCGCATGAGCTGACCATAGGTCATGCCCAGAGCCCTGGCTCCCTCATATTGCCCACGTTCAATGGACTGAATTCCCGCCCGGAAAATTTCCGCAAAATAAGCCGCATAATTCAGGACGAAAGCCAGGATAGCGGCCTGAAAATCCGTAAGAATAAGCATCTCGCCGATAACCGGAATAAAAGGCAGGCCAAAATAGACAAATAAGAGCTGAAGCATGAGGGGAGTGCCCCTGAAGACCCAAATATAGACCCCTATCGCCGAGCGAAGCACCCCAAACCGGGATATGCGGCCCAGGCTGAGCATCAATCCCAAGGGTAAGGACATGACTATGGTGACGAGGAATATTTTTAAAGTGACCACTGTGCCGTTTAACATGGGGCCCAGTATTTGCAAAATATAGTCCATGATTTCTCTCCTCATGAGTTTTCAAAGGGAATCAACAATTAACCTTTAGATGAAAGGATATTTTCATTGGCTAACGAAAAAAGGTGTAGGGAATTGTTCCTATGCCATTTCGAAAAAGGAAGACTCTCCCTTCGGAAAGACATAAGAGGCGTTCCCTACCCTTCGCTCGGTTCCTGTTACTTGACGATATCTTCTCCGAACCACTTCTTGGAGATTTCAGCGGACTTACCGTCTGCCTTCATCGCATCCAAGGCCCCTTGAAGCTTGCTGAGAAGCTCGGTGTCATCCTTGCGTAAACCAACGCCGAATTCTTCTTCGCCAAAATCATCCTCGATAGCTACAAAGGTGCCCGGCTTTTTGTTCATGTAATACTTTAAAACGGGTTCATCGCCAACCACGGCGTCAGCCCGGCCGATGGCCAACTCATTTAAAACCGCCACAAAATCCGCATAGGTTCTTAACTCCTTAAAGGTTCCTGTCACTTCGGGTTCGGCATTGAGGGCATCCACACTGGAACTTCCCTCCTGAGTAGCGACAACTTTACCGGCTAAATCCGCTTTGGTCTTAATATCTGAACCGGATAGAACAACAATAATTTGGCGATTGGCCATATAGGGTTTGGAAAAAGCTATTTTCTCCAATCTTTCGGCGGTGATAGTTAGTCCATTCCAAATCATATCGATCTTTTTGCTGTTGAGTTCTACTTCTTTGCTGTTCCAATCAATGGGTTTGAACTCAACGTCCATGTCCAGGCGTGAAGCCACTTCTTTGGCCATATCCAAATCGAAGCCCACCAGATTGCCGCCGTCATCTCTAAAGCCCATAGGAGCAAAGGTATCATCCAACCCGATGACGATCTTTTGCTGTACGGCGCCTTTTTCCGGCTCTTTATTCGCCTTGCCCGGCTCATTGGCGCCTCCCGCACTGCTGGAACTTCCACAACCTGCTAACAATAATCCTGACATAAGGACAGTCATCGCAACGGCTATCAACTTCTTCATTAGGAACAACCCCTTCTCTCTCGCAATAATCTTGATGCTATTTTACTTTAATACGCTAAAGAGGTAAAAGGATAAACCGGCACATTATCGCAGGATAGACTTGTTTAGCTGAGCCATGCTTATTATTTCGTCTTTTTTTATAGGATTCTATTTATTTTTAGCCAAGGAGCATGCGGTCGTTATCCAATTCTGTCCCACTGCGCTTCTCGAACTGCTCAATCAGGCGATCCACCGTCATTTGCCTTCTTTCCTCGCCTTGGAGGTCCATGATGATTCTTCCTTCATGCATCATAATAGTCCGTGTTCCAAATTCCAGAGAGGCTTTCATATTATGGGTGATCATCAGAGTGCACAGTTTATCCTCCGCTACTATCTGACGAGTCAGGACCATTACCTTTTTCGCAATAGCGGGGTCAAGGGCTGCCGTATGTTCATCCAGCAGCAAAAGTTTAGGTTTAACCAAGGTTGCCATGAGAAGGGTTAAGGCCTGCCTTTGCCCTCCGGATAAAAGCCCCACCTTGTGCTTCATTCGGTCCTCCAAGCCCAGATCCAGCATAGCCAGACGTTCCCTAAGAAAAGCCAATTCCTTTTTGGTCGCCCCGGGACGTAAGCTGATGGGCTGTCCTTTGGCCAGTGCAATGGCTAAGTTCTGCTCAATCGTCATATCAAAAGCAGTTCCCTTAAGGGGATCCTGAAAAACTCTTCCAATCAGCTTGGAGCGTTTATATTCGGGATGATAGGTGACATCCAGGTCATCAAGAAGAATCTGACCTTCCTCTATTTCATACATTCCCGAAATACAGTTAAAGAGTGTGGATTTTCCTGCTCCATTCCCACCAATGACCGTCACAAACTCACCGGACTGCAAGGAAAGGTCTACCTGATCCAGGGCCCGCTTTTCATTGTTGCTTCCGATGCCAAAAGTTTTGCTGACTCCTATAAGCTTAAGCATTCCAATCGTTCCCTCTTTCACTGCAAATTCCTTTTGGCACTTTTATTGTGGGAAAAATGCCGGCGTTTCATAAGTGCAAATTGTTTTTTCAAAACAGGAGTGGACATGGCTAAAGCCACGATGGTTGCCGATACAAGCTTAAGATCGGTAGCCGGCATTCCCAACTCCAGGGCAACGGCAATAATAAGGCGATAGAGAACGGAACCTAAAACTACGGCGATTAACCGGCGCGGAAGGGTTCGTATCCCAAAAACCACTTCACCGATAATGACGGAGGCTAAGCCGATGACCACCATCCCCACACCCATGCCCACATCCACGAAAGATTGGTACTGGGCTATCATGGCTCCTGAAAGGGCTACGAAACCATTGGCTGCGGCAAGGCCGACAAAAACCGTCAGATCGGTGTTCACACCTAAGGCTCTTACCATTTGGTCATTATCTCCTGTTGCTCTTACCAGGAATCCCAAACGAGTATTTAAGAAGAGAAAGAGGAGGATAAGGCAAAGGATGACCACGATAAAGGCAAAGGTCAGTTGACTGTATTTTCCGCTCATGACCTTCTCAAATTCGCTGAATACGGTGGCCTTATTTAAAAGAGCGATATTGGAGCGACCGCTCATAATCTTTAAATTAATCGAGTATAAGGCAAGCATGGCCAGAATCCCGGCCAGCAGAGCTTGGATCTTCAGTTTGGTGTGGAGAAAGGCCGCAATGCATCCGGCACCACAACCCAAAATAAATGCCAGTATCAGTCCGAGAAAAGGATGACCGCTCATACATAAAACAACGGAGATGCTCGCACCTGTGACAAAGCTTCCGTCCACCGTCAAATCCGGCATGTTCAAGGTACGGAAAGATAAGAATACCCCCAGGGCCATGATGGCATAGATGATTCCTAGTTCGATGGAACCTTGAAAGGCGAGGTTACTCATAGGTGATGGTCTCTCCTTTAATAAATAATTGGCGAGACTTGAGGCAATCGATTGACCCTTGTCTCGCCTGTGCACCATTGAGGTTAAATGAGGGATATACTATCGTCAAACGGATCTCTTCCTGGAAGTTAAGGTGGGGAGGGGTAGATGCTATTCAGTGAAGACTTGGGCAGCTTTCTTGAGGATGTCGGCTGGGATGGTTATGCCGATAGCATCAGCTGTTTTTTGATTGAGGTAGATGTCCATATCGGTCATGGATTTAACAGGGATGTCACCAGGATTTTTCCCGTTAAGGATTTCAGCGGCCATTTTCCCGGTCTCTTGACCAAGAACGGTGTAGTTAATACCATAAGTCGCAAGGCCTCCGTCTTTTACCAAAGAATCTGCTCCTACATAAACCGGAACTTGTGCTTTATTGGCGGCTTGTGCCACGGCGGGCATGGCACTGGCTACGGTATTATCGATAGGAATAAAGATAGCGTCCACTTTGCCGGTTAAGGAGTTGACTGCTTGCAGAACTTCAGAGCTGTTGGTTACGGTAGCTTCGATTACCTGGATGTTCTTCACGACAGCATAGTCTTTCAGATCCTTGATCACGGAGACAGAGTTGGTCTCACTGGTGCTGTAAAGTGCTCCAACGGTTTTGATTCCGGGAGTGATCTGCTCGGCTAAGCCCATAATTTTCTCCGGAGAAACCCGGTCTGAGGTCCCGGTCACATTACCGCCGGGTCTTTCCATGTTGGTGACAAGCCCTGAGCCTAAGGGATCCGTAGCCGCTGAGAAGACGATAGGAATTTCTTTAGATTCACTGACCACCGCCTGAGCCGACGGAGTGGCGATGGCAATAATTAAATCATAATTATTCTCAACAAATTTTTGGGCAATGGTTTTAAGATTGGTTTGGTCTCCCTGAGCATTTTTATAGTCGATTATAATATTTTCGTCATGTTTAAATCCTTGGGCCGCAAGCTCGGCAATAGTGGATTCGCGAATGGTATTCAGGGAAGGGTGTTCGACGATTTGAACAATCCCCACCCTTGTCTTGCCGCCATCTGTGTTCCCTTGTCCTGCAGCCTTGGAACCGCAACCTGTGAGCAGTAAAGATAGTGCTAATACTCCACTTAAAATCCCCGCAAATTTCTTTTTCATTGAAGATTCCTCCACTCTTTTTCTTTTTGATTAAGATTGAGGGTTCTTCCCTGCAATATCCCCTCCATCCGCGGAAATGGCCGGGATTAGGCTCGTACCCAATCAAAAACGCCTGTCCTTAAGTTTCTAACTTAAGGACAGGCGTATAAACCTGCGGTACCACCTTAATTGATGCATGAAATAAACCATACATCCTCTCTTGCAGGGTGCCATCACACCCTTAGCCCAGTAACGCTGGCTATGCGTCGTAAGCTACTCATTGCTTTTCGCTCCGCCCTCAGGGGCCCATTTACTCGCTCCGTTACCTGCCAGGCTTCCACCTTCCCCGGCTCTCTTTAAGGCTGGTCTTGCGGTTTTACTTCCCCATCAACAGTTTAGAACAGTTTAGCATATTATTTTCCAGGAATCAATAGAGATTTATCTAAGATACCCACTGGTAAACAGTATTTTTATGATGCTTGGCCATATACATAGCCGAATCGGCTCTTTCTATAAGCTCATCGAGGGTATCGGATGAATGGCTGTCATAAGCTGCTACCCCAAAGCTGCCTGTGACTTTAATCAGGGAATCTAAATAGTCTACCTCAAGCGCTTCCACACTTTCCCTCATGCGTTCCGCTACCATGGTAGCCTGCTCAATACCCGTATCCGGTAAGCAAATAATAAATTCTTCTCCGCCGTAGCGTCCAATGAAATCATAAGCCCTTACGATATTTCCCAAGCATTCCGCAAATTGTTGAAGAACATAATCTCCTGCCAAATGTCCATATTGGTCGTTGACTTTCTTAAAGTAGTCAACATCTACGAGTATCATGGCAAAACCTTTTTGGGTCCGCCTGGTTCGTTCTAATTCTTCCTTGAGCCGTTCGATAAAGGCTCTGCGGTTCAGAGTGTTGGTTAAATAGTCGGTACGCGCCAGAACTTCAGCATCATCCCGTGACTTGCGCAGCTCGTCCTCAGCCTTTTTGGCAATCGTCATATCCTGTATTTGGGCAATAAAATACTTTATATTGCCACTTTTATTGCGCACAGCGGAAAACGTTGCTCTTATCCAAAGGATATTGCCATTCTTATGAATATAGCGCTTTAAGGAAGTAAAAGAGTGAATATTACCTGCAAAAACTTCTTGAGTATAGGGAGTATCCTTCTCATGATCTTCCGGATAAATAAAATCCTTAGGAACCATCCTAAGTAACTCTGTTCGGGTGTAGCCTACGATATCCGCATAGGCCTGGTTGACTTTTATAAAACGAAAATCAGGGCTGATTATAGCCATCCCTAAAGCTGTATGCTCAAAGGCACTTTCCATAATCCGCACTTGCTCCACGCGATCAGCCAGGATCCGTTGATATTTTTGACTGTATAAGATACCCAACCCTAGTATGAAAATCAGAAGAATCATAAGCTCAAAAGACATAAGAACACCCTCTAAACACGATGTTGAGGTTATTGTGTATACATAGTTATTATACTATATTTCATTCGATTGTACCTTAATTTTCTCCGAAAAGGACACGGATAAGAGAACTATTTGAACTCACTCAGATAGTTCTCTCATCTCGAGAATTCTTAACTTTTATTTGATATTTTTAACTGCTGTCTCTCCAAAGGCTGGCGTGATGATTTTTTCATAGGGAGCAGTTTTGCTTAATTCGCCGGCATCCTGTAGTGCCTTTTGCAGAATATCGAGATCCCTTTCTTTCAATACGGGATCCTTTTTCCAACTGTCTTGATCTTTATAGCGTTTTACGACCGTGGTTAAAATCTCCTGATCTGTATCTGGGAAATGGGGCTTAATCGCTTGAGCAATTTCCTCCGGAGAGTGGGATTCTACCCAACGTTGGCCTTTATAGACAGCGTTGGTGAACTTCTGGACGATACCGGCATTTTCCTCAATATAGCTCTTCTTAGCGAAATAGGCAGTGTAGGGCACTTCACCGCTTTCCTTACCCAGGGAAGCCACAATATAAGCTTTTCCCTCCTTCTCCATCATCGAGCCTGTAGGTTCAAAAAGAATGACATAGTCCCCTTGACCACCTAAGAAAGCTCCTGGCATGGCGTTAAATTGCATGGTGGTATCGATGAAAACATCTTTTCCCGGGTTCAAGCCGTTATTGCGGAGAACGTATTGGAGGATGATTTCAGGCATACCGCCTTTTCTCCCTCCGATAATCGTTTTGCCTTTAAGGTTGCTCCATTTAAAGTCAGGTTCCGGCTCTCTGCCAATAAGGAAGGTGCCATCCCCATTGGTCAGTTGAGCAAAGACAATGGCATTATCTTCTTTTCCTTCATTGTATACGTAAATGGTGGCTTCCGGACCGGCAAAGCCAATCTCTACTTGACCCGTCAAGACGGCGGTCATGACTTTATCTGCTCCACCACCGTTGGTCAGTTCGATCTCCAGACCCTCCTCTTCAAAAAACCCTTGAGATAAAGCCACATATTGAGGTGCATAGAAGATGGAATGGGTGACTTCCGATACTCGGATTTTGGTTAATCGTTCTTGTTTTCCACCTGTATTGCCACATCCTGTTAATACCAAGGATACCACTAAAAAAACTGCTACCATAAGTAAGCCTAATCGGCGTTTCATAGTAACCCTCCCTTTTATTTTTGACACTGGTTAGGTATATAAGGATATGAAGAACTATGAGCTAATCTGAATTCTTGACAATGAGCTTTTCGAACAGAACCACCCCCTGATACATTAATGCTGCGGCTATGCCTAAGATGAAGACACTGGTCATCACCAAATCCAGCTTAAACACCTGTCCTCCATAAACGATAAGATAGCCCAGGCCTGCCTTGGAGACGAGGAATTCACCGACAATGACCCCAACCCAGGAGAGCCCAACATTTATTTTCAAAGCATTGACGATGGTGGGGAAAGAGGCCGGTAGGAGAACCTTGGTGAGAACCTGAATCTTTGTTCCGCCAAAGGTATGAACCAGCTTAATTTTCTCTTGGTCTATGGATAAAAAGCCATTGAGCACTTCTAAAATAGTAACAATGAGGGAGATTGCCAGAGTCATGACGATGATGGCCGCCGGCCCTGCGCCGATCCAGACGATGAATATAGGTCCTAAGGCAATTTTAGGCAGACTGTTGAGAATAACGAGATACGGCTCTGAGACTTTGGAAATAAATTCAGACCACCAAAGGATGATGGCTATCATGGTTCCCAGGACAGTTCCTAAGATAAAGCCCACCACAGTTTCTATACAGGTAATGGCAATATGATGAAGTAATACCCCCTCTTGATGGAGAGTTATCATAGTTTGGAGCACCCGACTGGGTTGACTGGTAATGAAAGGGTCCACGATTTTGGCTCGGGCACAGATCTCCCATAAGCCCAGGGCAACGATGAGAATTAAAATCTGGGTCACTCTGACCTTGATCTTTTCCTGTCGGACTTTCTTTAAGTAGGCTCTATGTTCCGGGGAGCTATTAGACATGGACATCCAACTCCTTCCATACCTCTTGAAAATAGATCTGGAATTCAGGCATATCCCGAGACTTTAAAGGAGTTCTCTTTTCACAATTCATGCTAATCTCATAAACCTTCTTAATTGTCCCCGGTCGTTTACTAAGCACGACCACCCGATCCGCCATACTGATGCTCTCAGCGATATCATGGGTGACCATAATGGCAGTTTTATTCTCTTTTTTAATAATGGTATGAATATCCTCATTAACAGCCAGGCGGGTTTGATAATCCAAAGCGGAGAACGCTTCATCCAGGAGCAGGATTTGAGGATTGGTTACTAAGGTCCGAATGAGTGCTGCTCTTTGCCTCATTCCTCCGGAGAGCTGGTTGGGGTATTTATTACGAAATTCGTAAAGTCCGTAAGTCTGCAGGAGGTGCTCCGTATAGGCCTTAGCTTCCGGTGTCATGGCTTTTTGAATCTCCAGCCCCAGTTTGACATTCTGTAAAATTGTCCGCCACTCAAAAAGATGATCCTTCTGCAGCATGTAACCAATCTTTTGGGATGTTCCTGTGACGACCTCGCCATCCACGAGAACCCTACCTGCTGTGGGGGAAATCAGTCCGCATATAATGGATAAAAGGGTCGATTTACCACAGCCGCTGGGACCAACAATACTGACAAACTCACCTTCGTAAACATCAAACTCTATCTCATCAAGTGCTGTGATTTCTCCATTGAGGGATTGATATTTCATGCCAAGGTTATGCAGCTCCACAACCTTTCTCAATGCCCCTCCCCCCTTCTTTTTACTCTCGGCATTTTCATTATCTCTAATAGTGTATTGAATCCCGGGGAGATGGGTGAGTGTTTAAGATATGAAAAAATCCCCTCCTCTGGGTAGAGAAAGGGAATGTAAAAGCTGGTTAAGCTTCTATGGGTTTCAGAATTTCTTGCATACCTTTATCAATCCTTAAGATTTGACTGCCTAGTATCTCGGCTTCACGGGGATCATGGGTGACCAGAATAAAAGGAATCTGCCATTGCTTCTGAACCTTTAAAAGTTCTTGTTGGAGAAGCGCCCGGGTGTCAGGGTCCAGAGCCGAGAGGGATTCATCCAAGAGCAGGAGCTCCGGTTCCGTCATTAAAGCTCGTGCCAAAGCCACGCGCTGTTTTTCTCCTCCTGATATTTGAGAAGGATAACGCTTCCGTAAGTGACCGATTTTAAGAATGTCCAGAAGCCCCGTCACACCTATCGCTTTATGAGAGGCTTCTGTCGATTCCGCCGGCTTAGGCTTTCCATAGAGGACGTTCTTTTCGATGGTCATATGAGGAAACAGTGCGTAATCCTGAAAGACATAACCAATCCGGCGTTTTCGAACCGGGATATTGATTTTTTGCTCAGAAGAAAAGATGGTTTTACCATTAATCCAAATGTCTCCCTGAGTAGGGTTTTGCAACCCCGCCAAACACTGGAGGACTGTGGTCTTCCCCGCTCCCGACGGACCGACAATGGCCAGGATATGGTTATCCACCTCAAAATCCACTGCCAAGGTAAATGAGGGCAGTTTTTTCTGGAAATGCACCTTGACCATTAAGCTATCCTCCCATCAGGCTTGGTTGAGTTTCCCTTACCTTTTCCCCAATGATTAAGCCCGAAAATGACCAGAAAGCTGAACAACACCATGATCGATACGAGAATCCAGGCCTGACGGGCGTCTCCGGCTTCACTGGCAAAATAAATAGCCAAAGGCATCGTGGACGTCTTACCAGGAATATTGCCGGCCAGCATGAGTGTTGCTCCAAATTCGCCGAGGGAACGGGCGAAAGCCAGTACAAAACCCGCAACACAGCCATTCCATGCTAAAGGAATGGTGACGGTGAAGAAGATCCTTAACTCTCCGGCCCCAAGGGTACGCGCCGCTTTTTCCAATTGGGGGTCCACACTCTCGATGGCTGCTTTTACAGACTGGTACATCATAGGGAAGGATACCACCGCTGCGGCGATAATCGCCCCCCAAATGGTGAAGACCACCGTCACACCAAACAGCTCTCCCAGGAGCTTGCCGACAGGTCCGTTCTTGCCAAAAGTGTAGAGCAAGACAAATCCGACCACAGAAGGCGGCAGAACGAGTGGTAAGGTCAGAAGGGATTCCACAACGGCCTTTCCCGTGAACTGGCGCTTAGCCATCAACGTAGCAATGGGAATAGCAAAGCAAACCACAATTACCACTGCGGCCACGGCAACTTTTATAGATAAGATAATGGGTGAAAAATTAAAGTCCATCTCTATTCCCTCAAATTTTCCCTCAAATTTATCAGAAGTCAGTAAAAACCATAGGTATAATCAGCCTCAGCAAGAAAAACAAAGCCAAGACCGATTATACCTTTAAATGCACTGTGTTTGTACTTTATTTTGTCCTTTATCTAAAATAATTTCCAGCTTTTTATTTGCTTAAGTTGGTTTTAAAACCGTATTTCGCGAAGATATCCTGAGCCTCTGAACCTTTCAAATAGGTTAAGAAGGCATTAGCTGCTTCCTTTTCCTTGGTTGCCGAAACAATTCCAGCCGGATAGGTTATGGCTTTATGGCTGTCAGCTGGGAAAGCTTCTACAACTTTGACTTTTGTTGAGCCTTGAGCGTCGGATTTATAGACAACTCCCGCTTCGGCGTTGCCGGTCTCCACATAATTCAACACCTGAGTTACATCTTTGGCCTGAACAAATTTGGGCACCAGGGTATCCCAAAGCTTAAGGGAGGTAAAGGCTTCTTTGGCATATTTGCCAGCGGGGACGGATTCCGGAGTGCCGATACCGATCTGCTTCACACTTTCCTTGGACAGATCCTGTATGGAGTTAACACTGGTATCGTTGGCACCGACAACAAGAACCAAATCATTTCCCACCAGATTGACAACGCTGTCTTTATCCATTAAGTTCTTTTCCAAGAGAGCATCCACCTGGGATTTTCCTGCTGAAATAAACAGATCAGCCGGAGCTCCCTGTTCAATTTGCTGCTGCAGGGTTCCTGAAGCACCCATGTTAAAGGTCAGTTTAACATTAGGCTCTTTCGCGGCATAATCCTTTTGAATCTCATCCAAGGCATTTTTCAAACTGGCCGCTGCGGAAACAATCAGCTCCGTTTGTTTGGCAGGCTCTTGGGGTGCTCCCCCATTATTGCCGCTGTTAGCGTTACCGGTGTTGCTGGCACACCCGGTTAAACCTAAAGAAAGTACCATACCGGAAATCAATAGGGCCTTAATCCACTTTTTCATCCTTAAACCTCCTGAAAGTTATCTTTTATTTTCTTCGATTCAATTATTTATGTAAATTGATAGACTTTTGGCGTCAAAACGTCAAAGTTCCCAATATTTTTTGGTTTTAGCTATTCGTTCTAGTATTAAAACACCTTGAGAGAACGCAAACAAAAAGAATAGAACCAAAGAAAAGGGGAATAAACCAAACGTAATTGCACTCTTACTAGAACTTAAGTTTAGATCAACGCCAACAAACACCATTTACCAATCAACATAAACAAACATAACCGAACTTTAGGTCTATTATATATTATGATATAATCGTTATCAAGATGTAAATAGACACTCGCTAGCCTTTTACTTATTGTTCAATAGGTTAATTATGGGGGGAGAGATTTCCTTGTCCAATGTGACTTATACTCCTGAGGAAGTCGCAAGCATTCTGAAAATCTCTAAATTTACGGTATACGAAATGATTAAACACGGCGACCTCAGCGCTTACCGCATCGGCCGTAAATTTCGCATCGAAAGTGCGGATCTGGAAAATTACATCCGCAGATCCAAGGGTGACTGTTCGACTTCGTCCTCTGGAAATACAATCAATCTTCCGCTGTCAGGTGATGCTCCACCGAGCGGTCCGGACGGCCGGGAGAAAACTACTGACACGCATCCTGCCTTTCCAGGTTCTACGCTTCCGGATCAAAGTTTGGTAATCTGCGGTCAAGATATCATCTTGGATATTTTAACCCGTCATTTGCATAAGCAATTTCCTCAAGTCCTTTTTCTTCGCCAATACAGCGGCAGCCTGGATGGCCTGATTGCTCTTTACCGCGGTCAAGCTAACGTGGTTACCACTCATTTATGGGATAGCGATACCAATGAATATAACATTCCCTATGTCAGGAGATTGTTACCCGGGCATCCGGCCTGCATCATCAATCTGGTTTATCGCATGGAAGGCTTCTATGTAGCCAAAGGAAATCCAAGAAAAATCTTTACTTGGAGCGACTTAGGTCGATCCGATATTCGCTTTGTTAACCGCGAACGTGGATCCGGGGCACGGGTACTTCTGGACGAACAGCTTCGTCTTGCCCATATTCCTCATCACAGTGTGCGAGGATATGAGGATGAGGAGATGTCTCATATGGCTGTTGCCAGTCGAGTAGCCCGTGGTGAAGCCGATGTAGGGCTGGGGATTGAAAAGGCTGCTATGCAAGTAAGCTCTTTAGATTTTGTGCCTCTGCACAAGGAACGCTATGATCTCGTTATTCGCAAGGAGGATTTGGTAAAACCCCATTTTCAGGCTTTATTGAGCATTTTGAATTCCGAGGTTTTCCACAATGAGGTAGCGGGAATTGGTGGGTATGATATCACTGATATGGGGAAAATTATGGGAGAAGTTTAACTACTTTCTGCGCTAATAATCAAGCCAGCCCTCTTAATTTAAGAGGGCTGGCTTTTTGCTATGCTGAAAAAGGCCCGAAAGCTGAATCTCCAGGATTTTGCTTTCGGCGTTCACTCTATAAGCTGCGCGGAGCAATCTAATCGCGAAAGACCTCCGCTGCGTCGGGTGCACCTGCGCCGCTAAGTAGTCTCTGTGGGGTGGCGGCTTGGGCGAAACCCTCGCCCGGGTTTCGTGGCTAAATCGGCTCCTGCCTCATAGCCGGTTGGAAACGTCCTGTTTCCAACCCGACTCCGCTGCAATCTTTCGCGAAGATTGCTTACCTGCTCACTTAGAATCCGTTCTCTGCCTTAAAGCAAAATCCTTGGGCTGTCTTTCGGGTCTGAGCAGTGCAACTCTTTCGAAAAGACCCAAAAGAAGGGCCAACAAAGACGCGCAAGCGTAGCTTTACGCACAGGAGCGAACGGCTTTCACTGTGTATAAGGCAGCTAAGGCTTCTGCTTCGCTTCACTCACCATAAGCCAAGCTTTCTTTAAGCGGAAGGGCGGCCAGGTCAACGGGGCTTTCTTAACTTAGACGAGCCACCGGTTCACCTCAGGTATTACCCGGAGGTTTGGCTCCGAAAGTGTCCGGTGGACAGTTTCGCTCAAAGCGGCACACCCCAGAGAGTACTTATCCGCTGCAGATGCTGTTAAGAAAGCGAGTGAACCAGCCCTGGAGCTATAGAGTACGTGAGCTCCGATGAAGAAAGCCTCCGGTGACGAAACCATCCAGTGAATGGTTTCGCCCAAGCCGCCCTAGCCACAAAGATGAACTAAGCGGCGCAGGTGGGTTTCAGGAGCTCACGCCCGAAGGTTCGTTGTGCGTAAAGCTACGCGACCCGAGCAAATTCACTTCATCCGAGCCTTAATTCGCTCGATAGCTTTTTCGGTATTCTCACGCGTCCCAAAGGCCGTGAGGCGGAAGAACCCTTCGCCGTTAGCTCCGAAGCCCGCTCCGGGAGTACCTACCACATAAGCTTCCTTCATCAGTTTATCGAAAAATTCCCAGGATCCTAAATTACCAGGGGTTTTCATCCAGATATAAGGGGCATTCACACCGCCAAAGACTTTGAAACCGGCTTCCTTCAGACCTTCCCTGATAATACGGGCATTTTCCATATAATAATCAATGGTTGCTTGGATCTGCTTTTTTCCTTCTTCAGTATAGATGGCAGCGGCTCCTGCTTGTACAGGATAGGACACTCCATTAAACTTGGTGGTCTGTCTTCTCAGCCAAAGCTTATTCAAGCAATGTCCTTCACCTTTGGAGTCATAGATCATTATATCCTTGGGCACGATGGTATAGGCACAACGTGTTCCGGTAAAGCCTGCGGTTTTGGAAAAGCTGCGGAATTCTACAGCCACTTCCCGGGCTCCTTCTACTTCATAAATACTGTGCGGTACTTCCTCTTCCCGAATAAAGGCTTCATAGGCTGCATCAAAAAGAATAACGGCCTTGTTTTTCTGTGCGTAATCAACCCATTCCTTCAGCTCTTCCTTAGTCAAGGTCACTCCCGTGGGATTGTTGGGGAAGCAAAGATAAATCATATCCACAGGTGTGGCAGGCAATTTAGGCTTCATGCCCCCTTCCTCAGTACAAGGAAGATAGACAATTTTACCATACATCCCTTTCTCCTTATCATACATCCCGGTCCGTCCAGCCATAACATTGCTGTCCACATAGACGGGATAGACCGGGTCAGTCACGGCCATAATGTTATCTACTCCAAAGAGCTCTTGAAAATTGGCTGTATCACTTTTAGCTCCATCGCTGATAAAGACTTCATCCATTCCCAGCTGAACTCCCCGGGGGGCATACTCATGGGCGATGATTCTCTCAATTAGGGAATCATACCCTTGTTCTGGTCCGTATCCCCGGAAGGTTCCTACGTTACCCATCTCATCCACAGCCTTCTTCATGGCTTCAACGACGACTGGGGCGAGGGGTCTTGTCACATCACCAATTCCCAAGCGGATAATATCAGCCTCAGGATTCTGAGCCTTAAATTCATTGACTCTCCGCGCTATTTCAGAAAACAAATAACTCCCCGCTAGTTTTAAGTAATTCTCATTGATCCGCGCCATGGTGCCAGTCTCCCTTCTCATACTAAACCCTGAAGGCACCGCCGACCTTATCCACCGCGAAGATGCCTACACCGTTTTATTATCATCTATCGTTATAAATTATATTACTGTTCCCTTTCTTATTGCAACTTTTCCCTGAGGAAGTCCCCCAGAGCTCTTATCATTTTCTGAATTGGATTTTGTTTTCAAGGCCTTTTCACCTGTAAGTAATCCGGCCCTAGACTGTTTTCACAAAAAGTTCAACGATATGAGGGTCAAATTGGGCCCCGGCACAGCGCATAATTTCTTCAATGGCAGCTTGAGTTGATTGGGCTTTTCGATAGGGTCGATCATTGGTCATGGCATCAAATGTGTCGGCAACGGCAAGAATCCGGCATTCAATAGGAATCTCCTCTCCTTTTAAGCCTAAAGGATACCCTGAACCATCCCAATTCTCATGATGCTTGAGAATCCAATCGGCGATGGGATAAATATCCGGAGTGGATTGAGCGATTCGATGACCCATTTCACAATGCTCTTTCATGATCTTCCACTCGTCCGCGGTTAGACGTCCCTTCTTAAACAGTATCTGATCAGGAATCCCTACTTTTCCGATATCATGGAACTGAGCAAAGAGCTTCAAATCAGATAGTCTCTGCTCGGATAAACCTGCTAACTGCCCCGTGCTGATAATCAAATTTTGTACTCGTTCAGCATGGCCTTCTGTGATGAAATCCCGGAACTCCAAAGCTTTTGTGAGTATTTGAACTTGAGAATTCCGCGTACTATTGTTGCTATGGAGTTTCTCTCTACCCATGGCGTCATCGGCATTTCTTAACAGCTCACTCATCTTCAACCCACAGGATCCGGAGCAAGCGTATCCCAGGGAGATGTCCAAGGGGTAACCGTCATGATCCTTATTATATTTTTCCACATTCCTGCGAAAAAGCTGGCAGGCCTGTTCGAGATCCACATCCTCATTTTTTTCGATGAGTACGGCGAATTCATCTCCCCCGATGCGAGCTACAAGATAGTCCTTAAAGCACTCGTCCAGCAGCCTTGCCGTCGTCACTAAGACTTGATCTCCCGCTTCACTTCCGAAGGTGGTGTTGATTAGCTTCAGACCGTTTACATCGCACATGATTAAGCCGACTTCTTTGCTGGGGTCCGCTTCATACTTGCGCAATTCCTGTTCAAAGTAGACACGGTTATAGAGACCTGTCAACCGATCATGCAAATTCAAGAATTGAAGCTCAGCTTCAGCTTTCTTCCATTCGGTAATATCAATAATGGAGAGAACGGTCTGAATCGTCTGTGGGATGACTTCTGCAGAAACGATGACATCTTTTAAGTTACCCTGATTGTCTTTGTATTTCACTTCATACTGACGGGGTACATGGGAGTCCTGTTGGAGTCTTTTTCGATTATACTCTTTCAGACGCCTCACTTCGTTATCGGGCAGAAAATCTGTAAGATAGGCTATATTATCCATTTTTTCACTGGGCAAACCTAAAAGTCTCTCCGCTTGGGGATTCGAGAGGAGTATTTTTAAATTCTCATCAACGATTAAGAAGGCACTCCCGGAATGATTAAATATGGTACGGTAACGATTTTCCGACCACATTAACTGGTATTGAATCCTGCCCTGCTCTACAGCATTGGCAAAGGTTTCTGTAACAAGTTTTAAAGGATTGAGAATCTCCTTAAAGGGCAGCCCACCTGAGGATATGTTGACGAAGATAAGCACTCCAAGCAAAGATCCTTTAAAATTAAGGGGAATGGTTAAAACGGAATCTTTCTTAAACACTTCATGGGCCAAAGATCCGATCTCTTTGAACTCAGCCTGGTGAGCAGGCTTCTGACATAAGATATTGCCTTTTTCCCAGTGGATTTTCAACTCTTTAAAGGTTTTTGGAGAGATTGAACATCCATGAGTCGATTTTCCATGTTCATGGACGCTGACATATTCCTTTAAGTTGCTACCAAGATGCAGACAGACTTGTTCCGCCTTAAATAGCTTTAAAATATCCTTTAGAGACTCTTCTGCAGCTACTTTAAAATCCTCTTGCTGGTTAAAGCGGGCCGAAATACTCGCTAATCTCTCTTCAAATTTCAGCTTGCGTATCACCATCTCTTCAGCCTCATATCGACGGACAGTACTTTCCAAGGCCTTCTCCAGATTGTGCCGATAGATAGCTTCCGCAACAAGGGGTCTTATGGTCTCAATGAATTGGATGTCTTCCTGGGAAAACACTCCACTCTTGACATCGGCGATGTGTATAACTCCTACTACCTTACCTTGATGGTGCAAGGGGATCACGGCCAGGCTTTTGAATTTCTTATTGGCACATATGCCGCGGAAACTTAAAAGTTGGTCCTCCTTCAACTCTTCTACATATTGAAAGAAGTTTTGAGCGTAATAGGTCCCTGATTCCGAAATATGATCCTGATCCTCATTTTTAAACTGCTGCCTTAAAACTCTCAAGCAGACGCATTCATCCTCATGAACAGAAATGCAACTTTCAGAAGCAATAAAATCCTCATCGAACCCCCGATAAACTACATAAGGGGCAAGGCCGGCCTCTCTAAGCACCCGAATACCAATATTCTCACATCCGGTCCATCCCGAGAGAAAATCGATAATTCCATTGAGGTACTCTTCGAGAGAGTTTTTGTTGCTAAGTTGATTAAGTAGGTTAAGTATAGCCATGAGTTTGACATCCTGAATATCTTGTCGCATTCCCATTCCTCCATCATGGTAATGGTCTTCTCGTTACCAATTTTATAAGCTCTTAAAGCTAAAAAGTTCTTCAATCAAAATCATATTCCTTCTTAATTATCACTCCTGGTTTAAAAATTCACAAAATTTTACTCCTAAGAAACAATATGAATTTCCTTTTATTTTAAAACCTATTTTAGAGAGAAGATCGTTGGCTGCCTACAAAAAAGCTTGAGACAAAACTAATCTCAAGCAAAATCCCACAAATTCATTTGGCGCTTTGTAATTTCTTCCTTAAAAGGTACGCATGCATCTCAATGGCAATACGTCTCCCCTCACCCATAGCCTTGACTACAGTAGCCGGGCCATGAACCACATCCCCTGCCGCAAAAACTCCGTCCCTGGTGGTCATGCCGTGCTCATCGCAGATCAGTAACCCTTGCTTATTAATCTCAAAGCCCTGGGAGGTGGTCACGATACGAGCATAGGGCCTTTGTCCAATGGCAAAAATAATTTTATCCGCCGGTAGAATAAAACTTTCTTCTTCTTTGATGACGACCTTGCCATCCTCAGACACTATGGTGTTGGCGTATTTTATCCCTGTTACATTTTCATCTCCCAGTATTTCCAAGGGAGCCGCATAAGTGCGAATCTTGACTCCATCAGCTATAGCCTCGTCCCGCTCAATATCACGGGCCGCCATATCATTTAAGCCTCTGCGTGCAAGAACGGTTACCTCCGCTCCCAGACGACTGGAAGTGCGAGCAGCATCCATAGCAACATTGCCGGCACCAATCACCACCACCTTTTCCCCTTTATCCACAGGAAGTTCATTCTCCGGTAACTGGCCTAACTTATAGAGATTGGTGGTTTGCAGGACATACAGTGCCGATATGACTCCTTCCAAGTGCTCTCCGGGTATTTCCAGAGTTTTGGGCAACCCTGCCCCTGTACCGATAAAGACCGCCTGATACCCCTGTGCCAAGAGGTCGTCCAGGAAGAGATCCACACCCACTAAAGAATTGAGCTTAAATTCTACACCTAAATTTTTAATCTTCTCTATATCACGACGTACAACATTCTTAGGTAAGCGATACTCTGGAATGCCGTGAACGAGTACCCCCCCAGGTTCCGCTTCCCCTTCGAAGATAGTGACGGAATACCCAAGTTGAGCCAGTTGGACAGCTGCTGCTAATCCTGCCGGTCCAGAGCCGATAACCGCAATGGCTCCCATGGTAGCGGTTACCTTAGGAAACTCTACATCGGTAGCGTTGTCAGCAATAAACTGCTCAAGTTTACCAATGCGAATCGCTTGGCCTTTTCGAGCCAAAATGCAGCTCGCCTCACACTGCTTTTCCTGCGGGCAAACCCGACCGCAAACAGCCGGTAAATAGCTGTGACGATAAATAGCTTCTAAACCTTGAGCGTACTCTCCCTCTTTTAAGGCTCGGATAAACTGCGGTATGGCATTATTCACCGGGCAACCTTGACGGCATAAGGGTTTTTTGCATTGCAGACAACGTGAGGCTTCGGCAAAAGCTTCTTCCTGACTGAACCCGGATTCAAATTTCATCATCTTACTCACTTTTATCTCCCCTCACACTTAAGGTTTTACGTTTTCTCCCTGTTAAGTTTTACAGATTGAAACCAAAAAATATAGTTGATTATACCATAGATTTTTTTGGTGAAGGGTGTACAGATTTTAACGAGCAGGCTAAAACTCCAGGTAATTCTATCCATTTAGAAAAAACACCCATGTTTAATATACATAAAAAATAGGGAACTATCCCCAAAAGGATGTTCCCTATGTCCGCTTGTCTAATCTTATTTGAAATAACGGTTGAGCAGTCCCAAGAATGCTTTGCCATGACGGGCTTCATCTTTACACATTTCATGAACTGTATCGTGAATAGCATCCAGATTGAGTTTCTTGGCCAAGGTTGCCAGGTCTTTTTTGCCTTGAGTGGCACCGTATTCTGCTTCCACTCTCATTTCGAGGTTTTTCTTCGTATCGGCTACTACCACTTCGCCTAAGAGTTCAGCAAATTTAGCAGCATGCTCAGCTTCTTCGAAGGCAATTCGTTTGTAAGCTTCCGCTACTTCCGGATACCCTTCACGATCAGCTTGGCGGCTCATAGCCAGGTACATTCCCACTTCAGTGCATTCACCCATGAAGTTTGCTCTTAGACCTTCGATAACTTCCGGATCCACACCTTCTGCGACTCCGATTCTATGCTCATCAGCCCATTGAAGATTTCCTTCGGTTTTTTCAATGAACTTCTCCTTACCTACTTTACACTGAGGACATTGCTCCGGAGCCTCTGAACCCTCATAAATATAACCACAAACTGCACATACGAACTTTTTCATCTTTCAATTCTCTCCTTTTATATTACATTGATTAAATGGTGAGCTATGTTGTTGCTCGTTACACTCACTATTATATTAGAATCATTCTAAAAGTCAAGTGCTTTTTGTTTTTCTTTCATAAAAAAGTTTTGGTTTATGTAAGGCTAGCGCGGAGGAACCTGCAAAAAGATGGATCTCTGAGCTTTTCGGCTCAAAAATCCATCTTAATCAAGAAGTTCAGTGAAGCTTAGGTTCCGATCATCGGAGACACTCCCATGGCGTAAAAGAGATATCGTCCAATGAATTCACCTGCGATAACTAAGGCCAAAGCAAGGTAAACGGTGCTTGTAGAAAGAGCTTTTCCCTTTGCTCCTTTGTTCAGAGCGGCTACCAGCAAGATTGCACCGGCAATTGAAAGTACCCCTCTACCTGCTAACACACCCATGCTTTCACTCAAGATTTGGGCAGAAGCTTCTGCTGTACTTCCTCCACCATTTAAACCTGAGATGAAGACAGGAAGGTAGGCCAGTGGTACGAGTACGGCAGCAACTCCGAGGTATGACATATTCTTTAAGGCTTTTGCTAATCCTGCAGAGGTTTGTCCTTTGAGTCCAAAGGCAATGACACCGGCTGCACCTAAGACACCCATGGCTAAGGTTGCACCAAAGAAAGCGATATAGGTGTTCACATTATCCCAAGCAGGGCGAATGGAAGAGCTGTAAATACTGGCCATGCTGAACACTGCAGCACATCCCATCAGAACAGTAACCCACCCTAAGGCGTTGCTTTCTTTGCCTTTGCGGGATAACCACCAGAAAACAAACCAAAGAGCGAAGAATCCGCCGGCGGTCATGATTTCCCGGCTTAACCAGGAGGACCCCAGATTCAAAATCGAGCGGGGTGCTCCCAAGGGATCGCCGAGATGGAACAGTGAAAAAACTAAAGCCAACGCTGTAAGTGGACCTACAGCGGTAAATCCGCCGCGAATTGCTTTGGAGGCCTGGGAATCTTGATTGCCTATGCTGGTCTTGACCAACATAAGCACGATGAATAGTCCAATAGCCAGCTGACTCAATAAGGTAAAGGTCATCAATGGCCATTCTTCTGCGAATGTCATAGCATTACCTCCATTCAATTCCTAAGACTTAACGTTAATCACGATATTGGGCTTGGTCGTCTTGGAGCTTGGCAGTGCGGGAGCATCGGCATTTTGGCCGTGCTTTTGGCGGAGTTCATCAATATCTCCATAGTCAAGGCATCTCATGACGCAAGCATCCACACAAGCGGGGTTTTCTCCTTTAGCCAACAGGTCAGCACACATATCGCATTTACCGACCTTTCCTTCTTCTTCCCTATATTGGGGAGCGCCGTAAGGACAGGACCAGGTACAAAGGCGGCAGCCGATGCATTTATCATAGTGATGAATGACGATACCATCCGCTTTGCGCTTTTCCAAGGCACCTGTGGGGCAGTTAGCTACACACTTGGGCTCCTCACAATGGTTGCAGCTGATGGAGAAATGGAGGCGACGAGGATTGGGGAATTTTCCGGTCTCGACATCATAGACCCGACGATAAATCACGCCTATGGCTGAGTCGTTTTTATCTTTACAGGCTACTTGACAGCCTTTGCAGCCGATACAGGTAGTTTGGTCGTAGTAAAATCCTTTTTGTGCCAAGATCACTCACTCCTTTCTATAAAACGATCCGATGGGGCCATTTTACGTCTTCTTCCAAAGGTTCTCCGTTCCATTTTTCTACTTGGCAAATGGTGGAGTTCCAAGCACCGATTCCTTGTCCGGTGGGAATAGGTCCGGTGAGGATATTATCCGATCCCGCTTTATCCACTTGAGTCTTTTCATCGATTTCTACCCATGTTCCATGGGGCAGACCGACTACTCCCGGGGCAATCCATTCGACGATATGGGCAGGACGTAAGGTTTTACCATGACTGCTGAAGATGAGGACGGTGTCCCCTTCTTTAATGCCCCGTTCTTCCGCATCTTTAGCCGCAAGGAATACAGGGTTGGGCCATGCTTCTCTCAGCCAGGATACATTATCGAAGATACTGTGGGAACGTCTCAGGTAGTGAGGATTAATCACTTGCAGAGGATAATCCCCTTTGACTTTATTCTTGAAGTCTTTGTAGGTTGCTTCATAGCCTTCCACTGCCGGATTGTAGGTGGGAATGGGGCGGATTTCAGTGAAACCTTTGCCGTTGACGAAGTCAACCAAATCCTGACAGTGAATTTCCAGTTTACCGCTGGCCGTTTTAAGAGGATTGGCCACAGGGTCTTTGACAAAGTCTTCATAAGCGATGAAACCAAAATTATCTCCGGGCTTGCGCTCCACCTGGTAAACCCCTTTAGTCTTCAGCTCCTGATAGGAGATGCGGCCCTGTTGGGGAGTTCCTGTGGCACCAATTTCTTTGATATCGGCTTCGGTCAAGGTCACCAAAGTCTCCATGGTCTTGCCATCGGCACCAATCACCTTAGCTCCGGCGATTTGGTTGTAGAACATTTGTTTTTCGTCGATGGGCAGAACCTTTTTGGCATCCAAGCCCATTTTCTCAGCTAATTCGTAAGCAATACGAATATCGCTTTTAGCTTCATAGAGGGGCTCGGTAACTTGACGCCAGAAAACGAGAGCCTCCCGGTTGATGAAGCTGCCAAAACCGCCGACCTTTTCCCATTCCGTTGTCACTGGGAGCACTATATCGGCAAACTTACTGTTGGTGGTTAAGAAATGGCTGGTGGAAAGAACAAACTCTACATGACGGTGAGCTTCAATTCCCTTGGTTTGTCCAGAACGGGTTTGGAGATGGGCTTCCGGGCCATGGTAGATCATTTGAATATTAACATCCCGGACATCACCTTTTCCTGCCACATAATGTCCATCAAGGATGGCCAGCCACATTTCATTGTCGTTAATGGTTTCCTTAATGGGGTTGGCCACGGGGGGAAGTCCGTTAGCTCCGGGAGGAACAAGACTGGGGCCGCCATTGGCTGTAGCATAGTGGCAGCTTACTCCGGTCATAGCGCCGGATCTGCCCATGTTGCCGGTCATGGCACCGAAGGTCATGAACATTTGCGGCCAGGAGTCAGAATTATGGGTACGAGCCGGGCCCCAAGCTGTGAAGAGGGCCACACGATCTTTTTTGGCAATCTTTAATGCTAAGTCGCGGATTTTCTCAGCAGGTACTCCGCAAAGTTCTGCTGCCCATTCCGGGGTTTTCGGTGTGTTGTCATAGGTGCCGAGGACATAATCCTTAAAGTTCTCTTTGGGATCCGCACCCTCCGGCATATGATCACTGTCAAAACCTACGGTATACTTATTTAAGAACTCCCAGTCAACCAATGGATTGGTGGTGGGATTATCCTCTTTCAGCAGGGTATAGGCCATTCCCAGGAACATCGCATGGTCTGTGCTGGGCATAATAGGAAGCCACTCAGCATCCAGCAATTCCACGGTATCGGAGTAGATAGGATCGATGAAAACAAACTCTGCTCCTGCCTTTTTGGCCTGAAGATAATGATAGGTGGGATTTCCAGCGGCACTCCAGGAGGAGTTTCCGCCTACGATGACGATCAGCTCAGAGTTGCGCAGATCCATCCGGTCGTTGATGCTTTGCTCAAAAAACCCTTCAGCCATACCGAATTTTTCAGGGCCCCAACGCCAGGATCCCCAGGAGCTGGTTCCCCAGGAACCAATATACCCTCCGGCTAAGGAAAGGAGTCGGCCGAAATCACCGGCATTGGAAGCAAATATGCCACGATTGCCGTACTGATCTTTAATACGGTTGATTTCACTGGCGACGATTTCATAAGCTTCATCCCAGGAAATGCGGACCCATTCGTCCCGGCCACGGAGCTCTTTTTTGCCGCCGCCAGGCTCCCAATTCTTCCGCTTCATGGGGTACTTAAGGCGATCCACTCCGAATACCTGCATTCTTTGGGAGCGTCCACGGTTACATCCTCTTTGTTGTGGGTAGTCAGGAGTATCGTGATGGGTATCATCGGTTTTTTGACGAACCACAACACCATCTACCACATAAGCTTTGTTGGAGCAACGCCCTCCACAGTTATGCCAACAGGCTACAGGCATCCATTCTCCTTCTTTTCCAGCCAGATTAGCTGAAGCTGTGGTGGAATCTACGGTAGTCAATCCGCACCCTGGAAGGGTCACTGCTGCTGCCGCTCCGGCTGTAACAGTTGCTGTCCATCCCAGAAAACGTCTTCTGTTCATTGTATAATTTTTTGCTTTTTCAATGAGATTAGCCACCTTTTTCACCTCCAAATTATTTAACAGAACACTGGGTACTATCTATAAGCTCTTCAAGAGCCTCCAGATCAAGAGTCAGAAATCCTTTGAGAACCTTAGCGATTCCAGGATAAAAACTGGATTGGGCATTTTCCCTTATCTTAAGGGTCAATTCGGGAACCCACTGCAGCAAGTGGTTTTCTAAGAAATCTTTTTGATCGGTAAAGATCTGTTGCAGCTTCTCCATATTTTCTTCATTCATAGCTTCCTGAGCTTGCAAAGTAAGCTGATACATAAAGTCCAGCTCCAAACCAAGGTGGTCATCAGCCTCTTGCATAAAATTCCTGGGAAGAAAATGGTATTTGAGATAAGCCTGCCGAACTTGGAGAGTTCGCTCTTGAAAAAGGAGCCGTTCTTTGCTCAAGTAAGCTGATTCCCACAGTGGGGCAGGGAGCCGGTCGGGGCCGATGAACATTCGTGTATAATCCCAATGCAAGGAATCAAAAACCTCCAGGCTTGTTAAATCCTTCTCATAAATCAACGCAAGAATTTGCGCTGCACCTTCCGCGATGTCTTTCTGTTCCTCCTGAAAAGGAAAGTTCTCAAATAAACTCCTGTCATTTATGAATGCGAGAAATTCAGGAGTGGGTTCTTGCAGAAAAGCTCTTCTTAACAGATCATAAATGATAACTCGGGTTTCAAGTAAGGGTTCAATTTGTAAAATACTTTTGTTATTGTTCATTTTTTCACCCCCCTTTACACTCTCATTATCCCAGAAATCGATTTGTACAAAGTTACAAAAATCACGACATATTTTTTGTATTTTCTTTGAACTTTTAGAATCAATACAAATACAAGAACTTTTCTAGCTGTTACTAATGCACAAGGCCGCATGAAAACCTAGCAATGTAAAAAGCTGTAGTCAAGAAATTAATCATTTCATTGACTACAGCCCCTAACTCGATTGTTTCCAGCTTAATTGTTAATCCAATATCTCTTTTTTTCTTTGGGAGGATAAAAGCGAATGGATGGCTTAGTGAGCCGGATATCCGGAAATCCTTCTACTGTCGGGACTGTACCCTTCTCACCATACTTATTGAAATCATGAACTTGAAGAGCTCCTGTAGGGCATGCGGTTACACAAGCTGGAAGCAGGCCTGCCTTTTGTCGGTCAATGCAGTAATTGCATTTACCAGTTCTGTTGGCTGCGTGGTCAAACTGTGGCGCCTTATAAGGACAGGCTCCCACACAGGTCTGACAGCCTGCACAGCGATTAGAATCGATGAGAACGATCCCATCCCTTCTTTTTATATAAGCATGCTCTGGACAGACACGAAAGCACTCCGGACTTGAGCAATGATTACAGGAAATAGAGAGATAGCGCCCTTCTCCTCCATTGTCAGTGACTCTGCGCCAGGATACCGCCGCCGCTGTTTTGTTTTCATTTTTGCAGGCGAGAACACAAGAATGGCAGCCTATGCAGCGATCCACATTAAACAGAAACCCTTTGGCGTTGATCTTCGTCATTTCTTTTTCACCTCTACCCAAGAATCATAAAAAGCTGCCCCTCGGGCTCCGGTTGTATGAATCCCCATATCCGTATTTTGACCGGCCAGTAGTTGGTTGGTGGTATCACCTTGAGCCATAACCACGACTCCTTGAGGGATGTAGGGGTTAATCTCCACTCTTCGAAAACAGGATCCACGATCGTTAAGCACTATGACATGATCTTTTTCTTTAAGATTCCGTTGCTCTGCATCTTGAGGGTTAAGCTCCACTGCATCCATCTCTTGTTCAAGGTTCAGCCAGCTGAGCTCACGATATTGAGAATGAAGCCTTAACAGGCTTTGGGGAGTGAGTAAACGCAAAGGATAGGGAGATTCAATTCTCTGTTCTTTAAAACGCACCAATGCGGGCAATTGGTTTTCTTTAGCACCTCTCGACATCAGCTGGAATTTCCCGGTCTCCGTAGGATAGCCTTGGACTTCCCGGGAGACTCCCTTTAGTTTATATTTGCGGGGACCTTGAAGAAGCTCTTCCCAATTGTCAATCTCCAGCTGTTTAAGGATCTCTGGTGTCAGCTCTGCCTTAATCCAGTCCAAGGCACTTAATTGCCAAGGAAAGCTGGAGAAGTCTGGCCGGAGCCCATTCAAGACTTGAGTCAAATTACGAGCGATCTCCAGGTCACTGCGTGCTTCGTAAAATGGCGGGATAGCCTTTTGATTGATGGCAATCCACTGATGCCAGTAGCTGCTATGCAAATCATACTCTTCAAAAGGACTGGCAGCAGGCAAAACGATATCTGCTTGGGCCGTGGTTTCATTCATGAACAAATCTACCACAACGATGAGTTCCAATTGACTTACAAGTTTTCGCCAATGTTGAAGATTTTGCCCTTGGCTGAAAGGATTATGGCTTGCCAACCAGAGGAGCTTTAGCGGAGGATCCTTCAAAGCTAAAGCCTCTTGAGCAAAATGAATAATATTGAGACTTCGTACCGGTGCCTTTTCCTGCTCTGGGGGGAGGGGAAAGTTTTTAATATTGAAAGGAAAAATATCGAGCCAATTGTAGTAGTATAATCCGCCGCCTTGTTGGTGCTGATTCTTAGTAAGAGTGACTAAGGCATCGATTCCTCGTACACTCTGTCCGCCATTGGAATAACGCTGAACACCAAAACCTACCCAGGTAGCACAGGGTGATTCCAGATACATTTCAGCCAAATCTTTTATTCCCTCAAGAGGTACTCCCGTTATGGCACTGGCTTCTTCAAGGGAGACCTCGTCCCGAAGATAGCTTTCAAAAGCTTCCCAGCCATGAACATGCCTTTGAATAAAGTCCAGGTCCAAACGGCTCTCTTGCCATATATATTTGAGAACGGCCATGGCCAACAGCCCATCAGTACCCGGCTGGATCTGAAGGTAAATATCCCCTTGCGCCGCCGTTGGGGTGAATAAGGTGTCGATGACTAAAAGCTTAGCCCCTTTATCCCTGGCACGATTGATAAAGCTCCACTGATGAACAGCGGTGCGGGCAGGGTTAACTCCCCAGAGGACGATTCCCTTGGCCTTTGCCATATCTTCCGGATCGCAAAGCGCCCCTTGACCTCGGTTATAGTTTAAAGCATCTCCTCCAGCCGACAAGCATAAATCACCATGGATCTTGGTGTGAGATCCTAATCCTCTGAACATTCCCTCTGTGGCATAATGAAGAATTCCCAGGTTGCCGGAGTATTTGTCATAGCCACTGGCGAGGTTAGAACCATAGCGGTCGTGAAGTTCAATGATTTTTAAGGCGATGGTCTCCAAGGCTTCGCTCCAGCTTATGCGCTGCCAATTCCCTGAACCTCTGGGGAACTGGCGGAGGGGATACTTTAGGCGCTGAGGGCTGTATACATATTCCGTGTAGGCATAGCCCTTAGCACATAGTCGACCATGGGTATAACCATGCTTGGGATTTCCCTCAACTTTAATAAGTTTTCCGTTTTCCACAGTGGAGAGAATCCCGCAAGTCTCATAGCAATTGCGCGGGCAGACATTATGGAAAATTTGCCGATCAGTGTTCATAATTTCTCCTTAAAATCGACCAGGTACTTAATTTTAAAGGCAATAACCAAGGACACTCTGGTATCAAAATCCTCAAGATCCATGTCTAAAATTTCCTCGATTCGTTTGAGCCGATAGCGAAGGGAGTTGGGATGAAGGAAAAGGGCATTGGCCGTAGCTTTCAAATCGCAATGATAGGTAAGATAGTTCTCAAGAGTTTCTGTCAATTCATTTTTTTGTTTGTCCTGAGATTCTAACTCAGCTAACATCTCGCGATAAAACTCTAATAATTCCTGTTTATCATGGCTATAAAGTATTCTTTCTACTCCCAGTTCCCGGAAATAAACGGTGGGGCCTTTCCCTTTGAGGAGAACACTAAGCTTAACGGCCACCTTGGCCTCCTGATAGCTTCGGAATAATTCTGATGGCTGCTCATATCTTCTACCGACACCCACCCGAATCACTCGAGGTGCCAGGCGTTCCTCCGTTTGAGCCAGTACTTGATTGATGATCATATTCAGATACGCTTTAAAATCACGGCGCTTCCCACTTTCAATAGGCAAAGCTAAAATGACTTCTTCGTTTTTTTCCATGAGAATCACGGCGTTATCCAGAGGCTGAACTACGGATTGAATACTATCATGCAGGGTGGTGACAAGATAGTGATCCTGAGAATAGGACTCATAGTCCTCCAGTTCAAAGACTGTGACCACATGAGGCAGGCTCAGATCCCAGCCCCATAGCTTTGCTCTGGCAATAATATCATTATTATCTTCTATGTTTCCATAGAGCAGATCAAAAAGAAAGGCATCCTGATAATTTCGGCTGTTGTCCAAAAGTTCCGCTTCCTTTTGCAGTTCCAGGACAAAGATATTGCGAGCTTGGTGAATCAGTACTTTAAGCCGGTTGTCCTCGTCAGGTCCCGGATCACATAGATAGAGAAAGCCTAAACGCTTGGAGGCATGGCTAAGTTCAATGGCAAGAGCGTCCATTCTCGTCTCCCCTGCCTGGATCTGGACTCGTCCGGGACTAGGAGGATTAAGAGGTAAAACCTCGAAGAACTTCCCTTGACCAAATTCCTCATCGGTTAAGGAGGACTCCAAAACCCTATGTGAAGTGCTTGCGATCATAACTTCTCTACGGACAAAGTGGGAAGTGCTGTCTACAAGTTCTTTAAGACCACCACCATGAACCAGCTTATTCAATAGCTCGTTCTGAAGCTGCAAGGATTCCTCGACATTCATAATCTTCCTCCTCCCTAGAACTTTATATGTCCATTTTGTAAGATTATTTATCCATACGTTATGAGCATTATACGTTATCCTGGCAATATTCCAAAGCCTTCACCTATCTACTCATTGTAATCCTTCTTGATACTAAATACAAAAAAGGAGGGACGATCACTATCTTTGGGATAGTTAGCGCCTCTCCTTTAGGATACACAATTTTTCTTACTTAATATGTGGTTTAAATCACTCATCGGTGTAAATTTGCTCTATGAATCGGTTTCCAGTTTTATATGGAGCCAGTATTGACTTAGATATCCCCTTCTTGAAGTAATCTTCTATAGTAAAAACTGCTGGTATATAAAGCCGCAGCCGGATTATGGCCCAACACTCTATCTTTCGTGATAAGCGTGGTAACAGGAGCCTCGGAGTATTTAATAAATAAGGAATCATGCCCCACGCATAGCCCTACTATCACATTGAGATGGGTCTTTTCCTCATTGAGGAGAGTGGCTTGAAGGACAGGGTTGCATAAGGATTCATGGCATCCCTTGTTGACCTTGAGCTCTTCTGGCACTCCTACTTGAGTCTTGTCGACTGCACCTACTTTACAAATGATACCATAGCTTTCAAGCCCCTTGGCACTAAGAATTTTGGCAAAGGTTTTTGCCTCGCTCATTAATCCCACACAGGTAGCAATACCAACCTTTTTAGCCCCGATTCGTTTAGCAAAGGCTATTATTTCCTCTACTCGAGTGAGTTTACCATAATAGGTCCCTTCGATTTCAGCTGCCGCATTGGAAAGTTTGGAAACAAGGTCATCCTTACGGTATAACTCATTAATCTCTTCTACGGTTTCTTCAGAAGTATGGGTTGTTAAGCAGAATTGAGGAAAGGTCTTGTCTCTTTTATGGCAATTTAAGAGCGCACAATCCGTGCAGCTTAACTTCTTATCCTCTTGATTCATTACCATTCTCCTTCTCTATTTGCTTATAATTTGCTTATATGCCCTTGAACATAGGGATATAACCACTCATTACAATTGTAAGATCTTAAATCTTAAAACTCAAGGAGATTCAGACGTAGAAAAGCAGGGAGCTTTTCTCCCTGCTTTCTCATTCCTCGGATAGTGAAGGAACAAACGAGTCTTCTCCTTGCTTCACAGTTCGTGAATAAACAATCCGCTACGCAGCTTAGGTTCAAACCAAGTGGATTTGGGCGGCATCAGTCGCCCCGCATCAGATACTGCAAAAAGCTCTTGAATAGAGGTAGGGTATAGAGAAAAGGCACATTTCATATCGCTGTTGGTTCTTTTTTCAAGTTCCTGTAAACCACGGATTCCGCCCACAAAGTCAATGCGTTTATCTGTACGGATATCCATAATCTGCAGAATCGGCGTTAAGAGGTGATTCTGCAGCAAGGATACATCCAGCCCTTCTACAGGATCCGTTGAACGAATCTCTTCCCGAGCCCTCAGCTTATACCAAGTCCCTTCCAGCGCCATGCCAAAGGTAGCCTTCTCCTCAGGTTTATAAGGGGTATTTCCTTTTTCCTCCAATTCAAAGCCCCTTTTAATTTCTTCCAAAAATTCGGCCTTGCTCAAACCATTAAGATCTTTCACCACTCGATTATAGTCCAAGATCAACAACTGATCGTCTGGAAAGAGCACAGAAAGGAAGAAATTAAACTCCTCTTGACCCGTATAGTTGGGATGCTCTTCTCTTCGTTTCAGCCCCACCTTAACGGCAGAAGCGGTACGATGATGTCCATCGGCAATATAGATGCTTTGAATTCCGGCAAATCCTGAAGTAATCTTCTCCAAATCCCGGTCCTCCGAGATAACCCAAACGACATGCCTTACTCCATCTGATGCCATAAAATCATAGAGAGGAGTTTTCTGTTTCACTTTTTCAATCACTTCATTAATACTTGCTTGCGAGCGGTAGGTTAAAAAGATCGGGCCCGTCTGGGCATTGCACACATCCACATGATTAATACGGTCAAGCTCTTTATCTTCCCTGGTCAATTCATGCTTTTTAATCACATCTTGAAGATAATCATCAATTGCGGCGCAACCCACCAAGCCGGTTTGAGCTCTTCCGTCCATAGTAAGCTCATAGATATAGTAACAGGGTTTGGTTTCCCGGATAAAAATCCCCTCTTGAATCATTTCCTGCAAAATTTCTCTGGCCTTTTTATAGACCTCAGGATCGTAAGGATTGAAATCCTCAGGAAAGTGAGTCTCCGGACGATCCACCTTTAAAAAAGACAGGGGTTCTTTTTTTATTTCTTCAAGGGCCTCTTCGCGGTTGTATACATCATAAGGGAGGGCAGCTACTTTCCTTGCTACATCTTCCCTGGGTCTTATGGCTTGAAAGGGTCTAATCCTTGCCAAAGTATTCCCTCCTCTTGAATTGAATTCAGCTTATTTTATGACGCGGACTCTCAGTACGCCGTCAATTTCTCTGAGTTTGGCAATCATCTCTGGACCGGCCGGAGTTTCGATATCGATAAGGGTATAGGCATAGGACCCTTTGCTTTTGTTCATTAAGTCCGAGATATTGACATTTTCTTTGGCTAAGGTAGAGGTGAATTGACCTAGCATATTGGGGACGTTTTTATGATTGATGGCAATCCGCCCGGCTTGGGTGCATACTCCCATATCACAATTGGGGAAATTGACAGAATTCTTGATATTGCCATGCTCAAGGTAATTCATCATCTGCTCTACAGCCATGACCGCACAGTTTTCTTCGGATTCCGCTGTGGATGCTCCTAGATGAGGAATGGCAATAACCCCTTCCACTCCGCAGACTTTTGGGTTAGGGAAGTCTGTCACATATTTGGCAACCTTTCCTGTGCCGAGAGCTTCAAGCAAAGCATCTTCATCCACCAGGGTATCCCTGGAGAAATTCAGGATAATCACGCCGTCTTTCATTTGCTCAAAAGCTTGTTTATTGAGCATTCCACGGTTGGAATCGGTTAAGGGGACATGGATGGTAATGAAATCACATTCCCGATAAATGTCTTCTACACTTTTGATGGGTTTAATATATTTAGACAGCTTCCAGGCATGTTCAACAGAAATATAGGGGTCATAACCGCAAACATCCATTTCCATTTTATTGGCGGCATTGGCTACCAAGACGCCGATGGCACCTAAGCCTATGACTCCCAGCTTCTTGCCTTTGATTTCTGTTCCGGCAAATTTAGCTTTATTCTTTTCAACCAGTTTGGCAACTTCGGGATCCGTCTGACAGGAGCTAACCCAGTTAACTCCTCCCACAAGATTCCGGGCAGCCATAATCATGGTGGCAATCACCATCTCCTTTACCCCATTGGCATTGGCACCAGGGGTGTTAAAGACGACGATTCCTTTTTCAGCGCATTTATCCAAGGGGATGTTATTGACTCCAGCTCCAGCTCGAGCAATGGCCTCAATATCAGGAGGTAATTCCAGATCGTGCATAGAGGTACTGCGGACAAGGATACCGTTAGCATCTTCGTAACGGTCTACATTAATATAGTGATCGGTAAAAAGCTTTAATCCCGCTTCGGAAATATTATTCAGGCAATTGATTTTAAACATTAAAAACACTCCTCTTTTTATAATTCTTACTTATTTTCTGCTTCAAACTTTTTCATAAACTCCACTAAATCCTTGACCCCTTGGATCGGCATGGCATTGTAAATGCTGGCCCTCATCCCTCCCACTGTACGATAGCCTTTAAGGTTCTCAAAACCTGCGGCCTTGGCTTCTTTGATAAACTTGGCATCCAACTCCTCAGAGCCTGTCACGAAGGGAACATTCATTAAGGAGCGATCCTTTTTCACCACAGTTCCTTTAAACATGTCACTGGCATCCAAGTAATCATAAAGGATGGCAGCCTTTTCCTCGTTAATCTTTTTCATAGCCTCCAGTCCGCCCAGTTTTTTGAGCCATTTGAACACTTTACCGCAGATATATATTCCATAGACCGGCGGTGTATTATAGGCGGAGTTGTTATCGAAATGGACTTTATATTTGAGCATCGTGGGGGTCCCCGGCAAAACATCCTCCGTGATGAGGTCCTCACGAATAATGACAATCACGACCCCGGCAGGACCCACATTCTTTTGGGCTCCGGCAAAAATAAGTCCATATTTTGTAACATCAATGGGTTCAGATAGAAAATTCGAGGACATATCGGCAATCAAGGGTTTATCCCCCACATCAGGAAGTTTATTAAACTTGGTTCCAAAGATGGTATTGTTGTGGCAGATGTAGACATAGTCCGCATCCTCGGAGAATTTTAAATCTTTAAGGTCTGGAATATAGGAATAGTTCTGGTCCTCTGATGAAGCGATGACATTAATCTTTCCGTACAGCTTTCCTTCGGAAATGGCTTTCTTGGCCCACTGTCCTGTATTCAGATGATCCGCCACCCGATTCTTCATAAGGTTCATGGGAATCATGGCAAACTGTTGGGACGCCCCTCCCTGAAGAAAGAGAATTTTATAATGTTCAGGAATATTAAGCAACTCTCTTAGGTCCTGGGCGGCCTCATTCATCATCCCCTCAATCGTCTTGGAACGGTGGCTCATCTCCATAACGGACATGCCCGTTCCCTGGTAATCCAGCATTTCCTCTGCGGCTTCTCTTAGAACTTCTTCAGGCAATACTGCCGGCCCTGCTGAAAAATTGTACACTCTTTTCATTTGAAATATCCCCCTTATTTATAAATATTTATGAATGTTAACATATATTGGGTTGTCCAGGGTAGATAAAAACCCACCCCAGTCTTTGGGGCGGGTATTCCGCGGTGCCACCCAAGTTCCAGCCTTTACGGTTTACGGGCAGTAAGCCCTACCACCTTCCTCCTTCGTGTCGTTAAGGAGAAACTATGGTAGTGCGGCGCGGATAATAAATAAAACCTCTCATCCCAAATCAGGGACGAGAGGTTATTCCCGCGTTGCCACCCATGTTGCCGTAATCGGCCAACTTATGTCCGCGATATCGGGCGGAACCCGTCACAATTCATCATTGGCCACTCCAGGATGGAATCCGCTTCGCTTCTATGACTGACTTGCACCAACCGTCAGCTCTCTACACATATTCGGCACCGGATGTCCCTTCATCGTGTTGGACTATAGATCTACGCTGTTATGATTCTAATCTATTACAGGCCTTTTTGTCAAGTGTTATGGCTAAAATAATTATTTCCCTGCTTCGACATTGCCTTCTAAGCCGATCTCAGACGCGATGGCGCGCATTCCATTAATGGTCTCTTCGATGATTTCATTTAAGTCCTTACCCAGGCGGTTGGCACCGGCTTCAATGACTTCCCTGTTGACATTCTCAGCGAAGCTTTTTTGCTTCCATTTCTTTTTGACCGATTTGGTGGTCAGGTCATGAAGGCTCTTGCTGGGACGAAGCAAGGCTGTGGCTGAGACCAAGCCTGTTAATTCATCGATGGTAAACAAAACTTTTTCCACGTTCTCCCGGGGTTCTACATCATGGACCAGACCATAACCATGGCTTTCAATAGCCCGGATGAACTCCTCCGGCAATCCTTTGGGAGTAAGGATCTCCCGGGTTTTGCGACAGTGTTGATCAGGGTACATCTCAAAGTCGATATCATGCAATAACCCGATATTTCCCCAAAGGTCAGGATCTTCTTGATAAAGGGAGGCAAAATGGCGCATCACAGCTTCCACCGTTATGGAGTGACGCAATAAGGTCTCACTTTTTACATAGTCATTGAGAAGTTGCCAAGCAGCCTCTCTATCCCGTGTATAATCCAGCATCCGACATCCTTCTTTCTCATAGTTTATGGTTGGTCTTAACAGTCTCAATAGAATGATTAGACCTAGAACTTAGATATTGCCTAATTCTTCAAGGTTATAGGGTGTTTCCTGATAGACGTAGTAGTTCAGCCAATTGGCAAAAAGCAAATTAGAATGACCTCTCCACTTGACGATGGGGGTCTTCATGGGATCATCCCCAGGATAGTAGTTCTGAGGAATAGTGATGGGTAGCCCTTGGGATATATCCCGATCATACTCCGATTTTAGGGTGTGAGGATCGTATTCGGAATGACCTGTAACAAAAATCTGCCGACCGCCCTTGGTCCCGATGAGATAGACTCCGGACTCCTCAGATTCCGAAAGAATCTCCAACTCCGGCACCTTGACAATATCTTCTTTTCTTACCTCTGTATGCCTGGAGTGGGGAACATAAAAGACATCATCAAAGCCTCTGAGCAAACGGATATCCTTGCAGTTTAAGGTATGAGGGAATACGCCGAACATTTTTGCTTGTAAAGGATACTTGGGAACACCAAAGAAGTGATAAAGCCCCGCCTGGGCTCCCCAGCAAATGAAAAGCGTGGAAAAGACGTTGCTCTTACTCCAATCCATAATCTTCTGCAGTTCCGGCCAAAAATCAACCTCTTCAAAGGGCATCTGCTCAATGGGGGCACCCGTAATAATCATTCCGTCAAATTTTTGATCTTTAATACTGTCAAAGGTCTGATAATACTTAATGAGGTATTCTTCCGGGGTATTCTTGGAGAGATGGGTTTCCGGATAAAGAAGGGTAATGTCCACTTGCAAAGGAGAATTCCCTAAGAGCCTAAGAATCTGTGTTTCCGTCACGATCTTATTGGGCATGAGATTTAGAATGACAATGCTAAGAGGGCGAATGTCCTGATGCTCGGCACGCCTCTCTTCCATAATAAAGACATCTTCTTTGGTGAGTATTTCTGCTGCAGGCAGGCCATCGGGTACATTAATCGGCATAGTATTCTCCCTTCAATTACACTTGGAAAATAAAGAAAACCTCTTTCCGAGAAAGAGGGCATCGCCAAAAGTTCCTCTCTCATCTATCAATGCTTCCATCGCAGGAATTAGCACCGTTGTATTCATCAGAATACCGGTTGCTGGGTTTCATCGGGCCAGTCCCTCCACCACTCTTGATAAGAAATGGGATGTATTTAATTGCTGACGATGAAAATCGTCATTGGCACTATATTATTATATCTTTTCTTTAAAGTCAATCTGCTCTATAACAAAATTATTGAAGCACACTATATAATACAATAGATTCCTTCATGTCGTAGGCATACGGGCAGAGGCGGAAAAGCTTTTGCTCGGGTCGCGTAGCTTTACGCACAACGCTCACTCTATAGCTCCAGAGCTGGTCAACTCGCTTTCTTAACAGCTACGCCAAACCCCGCTGCTTTCTGCATGTGAACCGGTGGCTTCGCTACGTTAAGAAAGCCTCGTTGACCCGGTCGCTCTTCCGCTAAAGCCGTTCCCTTTTGTGCGTAAAGCTACACTTGCGGGTCTTTTCAACTCTTTTCCGGGTTTTTTTAAGGGTGGCTGGCGATGCCGCGAGGCAGCACCAGCAGATGATGAAAAGCTGTTCAGGTCATCAGGCAGCTTATCCCACATCACGCCCCTCAAACCCGAAAAGCAGCCTAAGGATTTTGCTTTAAGGCAGAGAACGGATTCTAAGCGAGCAGGGTAGCAATCTTCGCGAAAAGACTACAGCGGAGTCGGGTTGGAAACAGGACGTTTCCAACCGGCCATTGAGAACAAGTGCGAAAGCAGTGCTTTCGAGGAGCGAATTGGCCACGAAACCCGGGCGAGGGTTTCGCCCAAGCCGCCTCACCACAGAGAATACTTAGCGGCGCAGGTGCACCCGACGCAGCGGAAGTCTTGAGCGATTAGATTGCTCCGCGCAGCTTATGGAGTGAACGCCGAAAGCAAAATCCTGGAGAACTAGCTTTCCGGGCCTTTTTCATACTAGAAGACGGCTCTCTCCAACTAAAAGCAGGATGAGAACCGTCTTTCTCTTCATTATCCTTAGACCTATTCTATTACTAAAGTTTTCCGCCTTCGACAATTAACTCTTCAGGTTTTACATCATCTCCGTACACGGGGAGAAGAGTCTTTTTATAAGCTTGCCCCACAAAATCCTCTTTACCAATCGCTTCCAACTCTTGATTGATCCAGTTTAAGAGTTCGGTGTTGCCCTTCTTTACTGCCGGAGCAATTGTGTCCGTTCCGCCTAAAGTAGGTACACCTACAGTGAAGCCGGGATTAGATTTTGCCCAAGCAAGCACTTCCGTATTGTCATGAGCTAACGCGGCTCCTCGACCATCTTTTAAAGCTTCAAAAGCTTCCGTGTTTTGATCATACTTGAGAAGTTCGAGGTCAGGGTGATTCTTGGTTAAATAATCTTGAGCTGTGGTTCCTTTATTGACAATAACTTTCTTCCCTTTAAGCTGGTCGATGGAGGTAATCAGAGCCCCGTCAGGTGATACGAGCCCTAGAGAAACCTTCATGTAAGGATTGGCAAAATCAACCTTTTGCTTTCTTTCCTCCGTGACTGTGAAATTAGCCATGATGATATCTACCTTGTTGGATTCGAGATAAGGGACTCTGTTGGCAGCCTCAACCAATACGAATTCCACTTTGGATTCGTCCCCCAAAAGGTCTTTAGCAAAACGCTTGGCAATTTCCACGTCAAAGCCTTGATTCTGTCCATTGGAATCCACATACCCAAAAGGCGGTTTGTCGCTGAATACTCCAATCCTTAAGGTACCACGCTGTTTAATCTCTTCTAAAGATCCTGCAGAGGACGTACCATTTGAGTTATTTGCTGGGTTGGCTCCTGCTTGGCTGCACCCCACAAGCCCTCCAAGGAGTAAAGCGCCTGCTAGTGCGAGGGACAATAATCTCTTCATCTTTTTCATCGTTTCTCTCAACCTTTCTTTGCTTTTTTGTACTCTAGTATTGGAATATATTAAGAAATCGCCTAGCCCGATCCGTGCGAGGATTATTAAAGAACTCCTGAGGTCCAGCAATCTCACAAATATCACCTGAATCCATGAAAACGATTCGATCAGCCACAGCCTGGGCGAAACCCATTTCATGAGTGACGATAATCATGGTCATTCCTTGTTTGGCCAAACCCAGCATAACATCAAGAACTTCTCGAACCATTTCCGGATCAAGGGATGCTGTCACTTCGTCAAAAAGCATAATCTCGGGATTCATACATAAGGCCCTGACGATAGCGATTCTCTGCTTCTGACCTCCGGACAACTCCCTTGGAAAAACGTTTATTCTATCATATAACCCGACTCTTTCCAAGAGGACCTTGGCTTGCTCCAGCACTTGGCTTCTACCCCTGTTCTGAACTTTCGTGGGGCCAAGAAGAATATTCTCAAGCACCGTCATATGGGGAAAAAGATCATAGTTCTGGAAGACCATACCGATCTGCTGACGGATTTTTTTCCAGTCAACATTTTTTCCTATGAGGCTTTGACCTGAAAGCAGAATATCTCCCCCTTGAATGGGTTCAAGACCATTAAGACATCGGAGCAAGGTGCTTTTCCCGCATCCGGAAGGCCCTAAAACCACAATAACCTCACCCCTCTGGACTTGGAGATTAATCTCATTGAGAACAGGTTTGCCAACATACTCCTTGTGCAACGCTTTGATTTCCAACACTACTTCCTTTTTCTCTACACTCATTTAATCACCCCTAACTGCTCCACTTCGCTTCCAGCTTCTTTGCAAAACGAGATAACGGATAACACATGGTGAAGTACAACATAAAAATAAATCCATAAATCCAGAAGGAGGCAGTGGGTACCGTGAAACGAGCGTTCTCTATGATTTGTTGACCGACCTTGAGAACTTCCACTACGCCGATGAGAACCACAAGCGAGGTGGTTTTGACCATCCGTGTAGCCAAATTAATCGTGGCGGGAAGCATTCGTCTTACAGCCTGGGGAATTAAAATATATCGGTAAAGCTTCCAAAAGCTTAAACCCAAGGCTTTACCGGAGTCACTCTGATGTCGTGGCAAGGATTCTAAGGCCCCTCTAACGATGTCACCCATTTCTGCCGTTCCCCAGAGAATAAAGACAATAATAGCTATGACCTCACCCTCCAGATGGATATTAAAGGCCGCGGTAATTCCGAAATAACCGATGAATAACCAGACAAGGACGGGAATAATTCTGAAGGTTTCTAGATAAAGGCGGCAGAGCCCTTTGATCATCCTCGATTTTATAGTCATGAGAAGACCAAAGAGGATTCCCGTAAAGGTGGAAATTAAGATGGCGATGAAGGCTATTCGTGCCGTCACCAGCAATCCCTCCAGCAGGCGCATTATATTTTGTGAGGTAAAGATCATCTCAATGGCCGAACTCTGCATAACGCACCTTCCTCTCCAGCCAAGTCAGGAAAAACGATAGGGGCAAAAGAATGATCAAGTAAGAAACAACCAGCATAAAGAGAGATTCAATGGTCTGGTAATACATCCCGATGAGGTCCTTGGTTACATTCATAAGGTCCAGGATGGCGATAGCCCCGACGACGGAAGTTTCTTTCAGCAAGAAGATACAATTAGCGCCAAGGGCCGGGACACTAAAAGACAAAGCCTGAGGGAATACTACATAACGAATCAATTGCCACCGTGAAAACCCTAAGCTTAAGCCAGATTCAATCTGGGATTTGCTCACCGCCTCCATACCGCCGCGGAAAGCCTCAGCCATATAGCTGCCTCCTAAAAAGGAAAGACCAAGAATTGCACAAGTAGTCTCACTTAAGGTCACCCCCAGCTTCGTTAGCCCAAAATAGAGAAAGTAGAGCTGGATTAGCAAAGGGGTATTCCGGGAGAGCTCTATATAGACTCCCACAATAGTTTTTAAAAAAGGTACACGGTAATAGATTATTACACTGCAGATAAGGCCAAGGAGCAAAGAAAACAATGTCCCCCAGAAAGCAAGCTTTAAGGTAAGCCATGCCGCTTTCTCATATAAAGGGATATTTTGAAGAATAAATTCCCAATTTAAGTTCATGGCCGTTCTCTCTTTCAGTCAAATCTGCTGGACTTCTATACCCTAAGTCTATTCATATAATTCATATATATTTACTATGACATATCGGAATTATATATTTTAGTTACCGCTATGTCAATAACTAATTTCTTTAAATAAGCAAAAGGAGCTAACATCTTTGAACCTGGATAAGTTCACGAGATGTCAGCTCCTTATTTTCTTGTTTAATTTAGCCTCAAAGTGCTTAGAGGCTGAGAAAATTTTAATAATTTATATTAGAAAATTTCCAAGCCCACCGGGCAATGATCTGAACCCATTATTTTGTCGTAGATTAGGGCATCCTTAAGTTCATTCTTCAAGCTTTCAGAGACGCAAAAATAATCAATACGCCACCCTGCATTATTGGTTCGAGCATTGAACATATAGGACCACCAAGTGTAGGAATCTGTTTTATCCGGGTAGAAATGGCGGAAGGTATCGATAAAGCCATTCTTAAGAAGTCCACTGAACTTTGCCCGTTCTTCATCAGAGAAACCGGCGTTTTTACGGTTGGATTTGGGGTTTTTGAGATCGATCTCCGTATGGGCAACATTAAGATCTCCGCAAAAGATCACCGGTTTAGACTTTTCCAGGCTTTTAAGATAACTGAGAAACTCTTCTTCCCAGGTCATGCGATAATCTAAACGAGCCAGACCTCTTTGAGAGTTCGGGGCGTAGACGGTAACCAGGTAGAAGGTTTCAAATTCAAGGGTAATGACTCGCCCTTCTTGATCATGTTCTTCTTTACCGATTCCATAGGACACACTCAGCGGTTCATTTTTTGTAAAGACTGCGGTACCGGAATATCCTTTCTTCTGAGCAAAATTCCAATAGGCGTAATACCCCTCCAATTGGAAAGGAATCTGTTCTTCCTGAAGTTTGGTTTCCTGCAGGCAAAAGATATCCGCTTGTTCCTGTTCAAAAAAGTCCATAAAGCCCTTATTTAGACAAGCCCGCAGGCCATTAACATTCCATGATATTAATTTCATTTTATTCTCTCCTCCCCTATAAAAACCACATAATTCTTCTACACATTTGAATCCTTATCAATTCTTATCTTCCACTTTAATCCCTATATTGGTTTTTTACAACATACAATTGCTTAGTTCCCTTACCTCTTCTAAAAGGTAAAGCACTAATAAGAACTTTGATGGGTCACCCAAGCGGGACTTTACTTCTTTAGGACTTTGGTCCTACTTTCTTTTGCAGGACTAAATCTGTCGACTGTCGAAAGTATTTTTATATTCAGTCTACAAATAAAGGAGAGAATCACAATGCTTATGAAAAATCAACCTCATGATGAAAATCAAGAAATCTTTAACCACTTCGCTTATGTTTTACCATTTATCAATGACATGCTTACCAGTGATGTCAGTGTTGGAATGTCTGATCGCGAAAGGCAATTGGTCTACATACCCGGAAGAACATTGGATCTTAAAATCCCGATAGGTGCTCCCTTAAAGGCAGGCAGCGGGTTGTATCGGGCAATTAACGAAAAGCGCAGGGTGGTTGTGAAATCCGATAAATCCTTGTGGGGTGTTCCCTTTATTGCTACAGCATTTCCGATTTGCAATAAGCAAAAGGAAATCATCGGGGCAATTGCCGTAATGGAAAATGTGGACCGCCAAGATCATCTCAAGGACATGTCCACATCATTAGCACAAAGTATGGGAGTTCTAGCCAGCACAATCCAAGAGATTTCCGCACAGACCGAAGAAATCTCTGCCGTCTGCGATTCATTAACTAATCTGGTCAATGAATCGCAGTCTCAGGTTAAAAAAACAGACGATGTTCTTTCCCTCATCAAACGCATTGCCAATCAAACTAATTTATTGGGTCTCAACGCTGCTATTGAGGCCGCGCGTGTGGGAGAACAAGGCAGAGGGTTTGGTGTCGTTGCCGAAGAAATTCGCAAGCTAGCCAACGAAACCACTGCTTCCATCAAGCAGATCGAAGCTATACTGAATGCCATCCAAACGGCCAGCTCTCAAACCTTTACTGAGATGATAGAAATCGGCTCTTCCATCGGGCAGGTCGCTGAGGCTATCGGTAATATTGCAGCTGCTACAGAACAAGCCAATGCTATTGCTTTAGAATTAGATTCCCTGGCCGAAAATCTAAGCTCGGAAAAGTGAAGGTACCCCCCTACATCCGGATTTCTTGAGCTAACCAAGCTTTTTCTTCCTCATTCAAATAGGATTCAAGTTTGTCGTAGACCATTTTATTATACTCATCCAGCCATGTTTGCTCCTCATCGGTCAGTAGGCTTTGATCCACACCTGCTAAGTCGATGGGGCAATAGGTCAGTGCTTCAAAGCGCATGAATTGACCGAATTCGGTCTCTTCATCCTTGATCACCACCATCATATTCTCGGTGCGAATACCATGTTTTCCTTCTTTATAGATACCGGGCTCATTGGTCAGGATCATCCCGTCTTCCAGTTTTGTGGCATTATGCATCTGGCTCAGTCGTTGAGGACCTTCGTGAACATTCAAAAACATGCCCACCCCATGACCTGTACCGCATTTGTAATCCATGCCGTATTTCCAGATCGGCTGTCTGGCTAAGACATCTAGGTTAGATCCTGTAGCGCCATAAAGGAATTTAACCGTAGCTAAGGCAATATGTCCCTTCAGCACCAGGGTAAAATCTCTTTTTTCCTCTTCAGTCAGCGGCCCCAAAACAATGGTACGGGTGATATCCGTAGTGCCGCCAAAGTATTGACCGCCTGAATCCACCAAAAGGAATCCTTCAGCTTTTAAGGTGTAGGCGTTTTCCGAAGTAGCTTTGTAGTGCATCATGGCAGCATGATCCTTATATCCGGCAATGGTATCGAAGCTTAAACCCACACATTCCTTGTTTTCCCTCCGCAAGGCTTCTAAAGTATCTCCAGCCGAGAGTTCTGTGATTTCTTCCTTCCCAATGGCGGTTTTAAGCCATTTGATAAAGCGAACCATGGCTACTCCGTCATAAGTATTACTGGTTCTTAAGTTGTCCAACTCTGTCTCATTTTTAATAGCCTTCAGCAGAGTTGAGGGATTGGCTCCCTCTACCTTTTTCACTTGAGGATGGATGGCGTGGTAAAGGACTGCGTTGACGCTCTCAGGGTCTATAAGGATGGAATCATTCCCTTGAAGCCCCTGCAGAAGTTCGGTGACAGCAGCATAGCCTTTAATTTGGATCCCATCTTCCTCAAGCTCGGTTTTCACCGTAGCAGGGACCTTTCCTTCGTCGATACATAAATAACAGGTCTCCTCAGCAACCAGGACATACGCGATGGTCACCGGATTATTGGGAACATCATCTCCCCGAATATTTAAGAGCCAGGCGATATCATCCAAGGCTGTCAGCAAATGAACATTGGCTCCCTTGCCCTTCATCTGCTGACGAAGATCATTGAGCTTCTCTATCCGAGAACGTCCCGCGTATCCTACGTCATGAACAAAGATATTCTGAGCAGGAATGGAAGGACGATCTTTCCATAATTGTCCCACCAAATCCTGGTTAAACTTTATGGCTATCTTTCCATCAAGTTCCTTCTCCATATCTTTAAGCTGTTTTGCTGAAAAGACATGTCCGTCAAAACCAAGGGCGCTTCCTTCCGGTAAATGCTCTCTTATCCACTCTGTATAACTGGGCACTTTAGGATCAGCTGCTCGGAACAACCGAATTCCCGAATTTTGGAGCTGTTGTTCCGCTTGAATGTAGTAACGGCCATCTGTCCATAAACCTGCATCCTTTAAAGTAATGACTACCGTCCCAGCGGAACCGGTAAAGCCTGAAATCCACTGCCTGCTTTTGAAATGGTCAGCTACATATTCACTGAGATGGGAGTCGGAGCTGGGAATAATATAAGCATCCATGCCATTGTCTTCCATCAGCTTTCTGAGTTTCGCGACTCGTTCTTGAATTTCCATTATATTACCTCACTTACACTATAAGTTTCCATCGCCTTACTGCCATCACTGCTTTACTATCTTCATCCTGTGCCTACCGGCCGGGATTTATACCATCATTTTACACGACCAGGCAAACAAGAGTAAATAGGAAAGGTGATGATATAAACACTGTATGCCCTAAATATTAATTAGGCGCTTGGCCTCGGCCATAGTGGTGACGATACTATACATATTGGCGATCTCTCCTACTGCCAATTTCTCGGTAATACCATAATAGTTGGTGCAGGTGCCGCAGGTTTGAATGATGGTTCCTTTATCCGCCATGGCTTTTAAGTCTTCTATACTATTAGAGTCGCTACCGGTTAGATAGGCTCCTGAATTAAAGAAAAGAAGATGGGTAGGGGGTGGGGTCAGCTCTGTCAGGGAATAAATAAAACTCTTGAGAAGAATTCTTCCCAATTCTTCGCTGCCTTCTCCCATAGTATCTCGTCCGATGGCGACCACAAGCCCTGAATCCACCGCTGTTCCTGAACCTTCAACAGCACAGCCTTCTCCGGCAACAATGGTCACCTCAATAACGCCATTTTCTTTTTCCTGATATTCACTCTGATATCCCATTCCTGCAGCCATCTTTTGGAGATTTTGCCGTGATATATCGTTATCTACCAGTAAGATCACGACTCCGCCTTCCTCACCTAATTCCTCCAGGGCTTTCTTGGCACGAATCACAGGGATGGGGCAAACTTGTCCCAGGGCATCAATAGTTGTCATTGAATTCGTCCTCCTTATCTGAATCCGCCAGCAACCCGCCGGTGGTTTTTTTATTTGGGAAAGTACCTTCAGCGTGAACGTTTCCTTAGCGAAGAAGAATGGGAAAACCTTGGCGAGTGACTACCTCCCCGATGAGCGCCGCCTTAGGCTCTACCTCCTGCATGGCATGCAAAACCTCTTGGGCACAATCACCAGGCACACTGAAAAGCAACCCTCCAGAGGTCTGGGGATCGAGCATTAGCTCCTGTAAAGGAAAAGGGGTATCCCCGAATTCCACTGCTCCTACCATGAAATTGCGATTGCGTTGACCGGCTGCGGTTAGCAGATATTCTTTAGCATAAGTATAGGCTTGAGTAATAAAAGGTAACTCCGAAGGATAGAGAACAATTGTCGCAGATTCCCCGGCCATCTCCCGAGCATGAGCAAGGAGTCCAAATCCGGTTATATCTGTGCAGGCATGTATGGGGAAGTCATGAGCTTTTTCAGCCGCATACTTATTGAGACGCTGCATGGAAGCAAGAGCTGCTTCAACAGCCTCTGCTTCTGCCATTTCCCCCCGTAGAGCGGCCATCACAATGCCAACCCCCAAGGGTTTAGTGAGAATCAGTCGGTCCCCAGGCTTGGGGGTATTGTTCTTCCAGATCTTCTGTGGGTTAAGCCACCCTGTGACCGCCAAACCATATTTGGGCTCTCGATCATAGATAGAATGCCCTCCACAGAGAACCGCTCCAGCTTCCTGGAGCTTCTCTGCCCCTCCTGCTAATACCTCCCCTAAGGTCTGGATTTCCTCTCGCTCAGGATAACAGACAAGATTCAGAGCAAAAAGAGGGGTCCCTCCCATGGCATAAACATCACTTAAGGCATTAGCTGCGGCAATGCGCCCAAAGGTTCGCGGGTCCTCCACCATAGGTGTAAAGAAATCTACCGTAGAAACGATAGCTGTGTTCTCATCCATCTGATAAACTGCCGCATCGTCAGAAGCATCAAATCCTATCAAAAGCTTAGGGTCCCGAAAAGCCGGCAAGTAGGAAAGAACTTTCGATAATTCACCAGGTCCGATTTTAGCTCCGCATCCCCCTGTGGTACAGCTTGATAAAAAAGATTTCATTTGTTAAAATCCCCTTTCTGTAACACCAGGTAAGAATTCTTATTCTATCATAACGCTTTCATTCGATTTATACCAGATTAAGAAGTATCCACCTTTCAGTTTTGCTACCAGGCAAAGTGAAAGGCTTGATCTTTTCAAACTATTAAAAATATAGTGTCGAATATGCAGGAAAACAGCGTTAAAAATCGAAAATCTAGATAGATAAAACTCTATAGAAGCTCGTAAGATTGAAGGAGTGAATTGTTTTGCCTAAGAAAATCATCACAGCTCTTATCTTGGTAATGGTCATAACATTAACAGGTTGTTCCTTCGGAGGCTCTAATCAATTATTTACTTTGGAAGGCTTTGCTCAGGAAAAGAATTTTTCTGTTGGAGAGCTAAACAAGAATTATTTGCTGGATCACCAATACAAGCATAAGGATGGAACCTTTATGTCTGTTAATCTGACAGATATACGTACCGAGGAAGAAATCGTCTTAACGGATACCACCCTTAAGCACTCGATTGTACTGACCAGTGCCGACTCCTTCGACCGAACCAAAGCGGCCTTGAACGATGCCCTATTCTTTGAGCTTTATACCAGTAAAGGCCGGAAAGCGAATCTGGATCTGCGCATGTTCATGGTCGAAGGCTCCGAAGGCAAGAGCGAGATCATTTTAAACTGTGAAAAGTTTGATATGACTTTATACGACTATCTCGTTGTCGGGCCTGTTGAAGAAGCCCCTGAGGAACGATTGGTATACGCTATAAAATCAGAAAGTTAAATTACCACATAGCATCTTCTTTATATTTATGAATAACGAAAACAACTTTAGCCAGCAGTTCAATCCTGCTGGCTAAAGTTAGGGTTATTTTTAGGCGGAGAGCTAAAATAAGACAAGGCTAATATAGGACACTGTGTTTATTCCGTTATTATAGGGTATACCGTAATACTTCACTAAGGATGTGACATCGATTCCGTAAGACTCTACGGAAGCCACTGCTTCATCAGGAAGTCGGCATTCTTGGCCATCGAGAATAGAACAACGGCTACAGACCGTACATGGCCCAATACCTAAGGATAGAAAGTCCGTGATCAGACTATTTTCCTCGATCCATCCTAAAAATGTTCTCAGTATTCTGTTTTGCTCTTCCATCCCTTCCTGCATCCCTTCAAAATCAAAGGAGTCCTCCAATTGATGCACGGTCTGGAATACTATGCCCTGTTTATACTGCAAAGCTTTTTCCTTAAGCTCTGCAAAGTCCCCTACGTTAGGTGGACACATCCAGTTCTTTTTGTAATTGCCACATACATTTTGCTCACATTGCTTTCGGAATTCGGGATTAAAGGAAATATCTTTAGTATCAATATGAGCACTATGGGCAACACCAAGGGTTTCTAAATAATCTAGTAGTTTCATAATTTCCGGGTTCATAACTCACCTCTCCCATGCATCTTGTAAAAGCAAGCCTTCGAAGACAAGCTTCGAAGGCTTTTTATCCAAGACAAATTCACCACATGTTATTTAGAACATTTTCTTACTCATTTTGTCGATTTCTTCACTGACACAATCATAAACACCGGGGAAGGAGCTAAATCCTAAGCCTTGAGTTAAGCAAGGTATGAAGTAGTGCTTTCCGCAATTAGTGCAAGCCCGCTCAACTTCTCTGGTGGCGATTTCCCGGGTCCAGGTTGGGAAGTCAACTACTCCGCTGTCAATATCGCCCATAAAGCTAATTTTGCCACCATACTGTTTAATGAGCTCAGGAGTATTGTTGGTGGTCATTACCCCCTGCCAAATGTCAATTCCCATTTCGATCATGAAGGGTACAAGGTTTGCTGCATAGCAGTCGCTATGGTGAACAATCAGTTCAACCCCATTCTGCCTATAGAAATTGTAGATTTTTTTATAAGCAGGGAGATAGAATTCTTCAAACATAGCCGGTGAAATGAAGGAGTTCTTTTGGCTGCCCCAATCGTCATGATGGAAGATTGCATCAGGTTTGAGACGGCGGCAAATGATTTCAGCCAGCTTTAATTCATACTCAGTGAGATAGTCAATGAGCTCATGCATTAACTCAGGCTCCTCGAATAAACCCATTAAAGCGTCTTCCATGCTCATGAGATGATGGCACATTTCAAAAACGCCAGGGGCGATAAAAGCAGTGACAAATTTTTCATTGCGATCAATTCTATTGGCGTGTTCGACGGCAGCTGCCCAAGCTTCATCAGTGTCAGGAATTTCGGGGGCTTTTACTTGTTCTTTCCACTTAGTGATATCTTTGAGCACTTTATGCTCTTCATCATGGAGAGGAAATTGACCGATTTGACCCTCCGGCCATCTAAAGGTGATACCCCAGCCTGTCTTAACCGTTCCTCCGGGAGGAGCCATGAAATCTATAGGGTTTTCTAAAATGATATCCATAAACTCATATTGATTGACGAACCGATCAGGATTTCCACCGCGAATGGTTTCCAACAAGTTTTGTTTAATTGTCAGCATATTATCCCGCCTCCCACTTCTATTTCAATATTTTTATCCTTACGCATTAACTAATTCCTTGGCTTTAACCGCAGCTCCACCCGCATCAGAAGCAAAGCCATCGGCACCAATCTCGTCAGCCATTGCCTGGGATACAGGAGCTCCACCGATTATGACCTTAAATCCGGTCAAGCCGCTGCTTTTAAGAACACTAACCGTTTCCTTCATAGCAGGCATAGTCGTCGTCAGCAGGCCTGAACAAGCTACTATTTTAACATTCTCGTTATCTTTGACAGCATTAACGAATTTCTCTGCAGATACATCAACTCCAAGGTCGACCACATTAAATCCAACACTTTCCAACATCATAGCTACCAGGTTTTTACCAATATCGTGCAAATCTCCTGCTACAGTGCCGATAACGCAGGTACCTAAAGAAGTTGCGCTTTCACCAGTGAGGTGGGGCTTCAGGACATCCACACCTTTGGACATAGCTTTTGCTGCCATGAGCATTTCAGGCACGAAGAGCTCTCCGGCTGAGAATTTATCTCCTACTACACCCATAGAGTCAATCATGCCGGATAGAATATCACCTGCCGGATTCCCTGCATCTAAGGCTTCTTGAACGAGACCCGGAACCAGTTTAGCTTTCCCTGCTTCTACCATAGCTTTTACTTCTGCAATTTTTGACATTGTAATTTCCCCCTTATTTTAATTATTATTTTTTGCCTTAAACTTTAATATAACAGATTGATAACCTGGGACTCAACCATGTTTTATTTCTGGCCGAACTTACCTTCACGGTAGGCTCCGATGTATTCCATGCAGTATTCATCTTGACCAAGTAGTGCTTCCGTAGCAAAGATCATTCCCATCAAATCCTGCTTGGTGGGATCGACGATTGCACTGTCCATGCCTGCGCTCATAGCCAATACGATGAAAGCCTGATTGACTAATCTTCGAATCGGAAGATTGAAGGAGATATTGCTTGCTCCACCGGTGACATGAATTTTCGGATATTGAGTTTTGATCTCCTTAATGACATCCATAATGGCAAGGATACCATCTTCGGAAGTGCAAAGCATTTGTACTAAGGGGTCAATGTGTAAACGTGAAGGTGCAATATTGTATTGTTTTGCTTTATCCATAAGAGTTGCGAAAACTTCCAGACGCTTTACGGTATCTTGAGGAATCCCAGTATCATCACACAAAAGAGCGACGCACTCCCATTTTGTATCTGCGATGATCGGGAAGATCACTTCAACCTTGTCACCCTCCATGGATACGGAATTAATCAGTCCCGGTTTGTTGCAGAACTTAATGGCTTGAGCTATGACGTTAGCGTTGGGGCTGTCAATGGCGATAGGAATATCTGAAACCTCCTGTACCAAATCAATAAGCCACTTCAGGGTTTCCAGTTCGATATCATTATCCACAGAGGCACAGACATCAAGAAAATCAACACCTGCTTCAGATTGTACTTTAGCGAGATTACGAATAAAGTCTGCATCTTTAGCAGCAATGGCTTTAGCTACAGATGGAATCGCCCCATTAATTTTTTCACCAATGAGTATCATTAGAATCAACCTCCGTTTTAATTCTGAAATTTCATATCTGATGGGCCCTTGCCAGGTATTCAGGTAATTCACTCAGCTTTATTAAGGACCAACAGTAAGAAGGCTCTCCCCCTATTAGTTCGGTTGTCTATACAACTTCACTTTTATATATATTCGATACTCAATTGAATAATCCTTTTATATTTTTTGAATTTTTTAATATTTATTTTCTTTTCTTTCTAATTATTCGACACATGTATTGGACCTATTCAATCAACGTCTTTTAATCTCAATAAAACTAATCCTCAAAAAATATCTGTAAATTTATGATATATACCAAACAGCTCCGTAAAGAATATTCATTCTTACGGAGCTGTCGCTAAATTCATCCCGACTTCATTACATTTCTTTATGCAATCGACTCCCATCTTTTATAAAACGTGCGTATACACTGGACAAATGCACTTTCAGCATTGGTCAATTTACGCCGAGGGTACGCCATATAGAAATTGACCGGAGCCTCAAAGTCAATCACCTTTAGGGGAGCCCACAAGGCATTTTCTACATATATGTCGCGGTAGGCAAAGCTTGAAGGTAAACATGCAATGGCTTTATCGCTGACCACCAAATTTTTTAGACTTTCTCGGTCGGTAAAGTTATACAAACCTGAGGTAAGAATGGACAACTTAGGATGATTAAGATACTCTGCTATGATGTCTTGATCGCAAATTGGTGTAGCTACGGGATAATGCTCCAAAACCTCTTTTAAAGTTAAGTGCTTCTTCTCGCGAAGTGGGCTCTTGCAACTGGCAAACACACAGAATTTATCTCCATAGAGAAGCTCAATATTGAACTCCATTTGGTCTATGGCATTCAACCATGAATTGTTGAAAATTCCAATAGAACTGTTTGAACGTGTTAAGGTCGTAAAAATTCTCTCCGGACGAGTCTCATGTACATAGATCGGTGCATCAGGCATGGACTTTTGGTAATCATCAATGATCTCCAAAATTGCACTGTTGCACACCGCAGGAGCAATCGCCAAATGGATTTCTTGACGGGCTTGATGTCTACTTGATAATTTGTAAAGCTCATCAACCTTGTCAAGAATCAACCCTGAGATTCTAAGCACTTCCTGACCTGCCAGTGTCAATTTTGCTCCCGCTTTGGATCGAACAAATATATCGATACCCAATTCGTCCTCCAAACTGTTGATTGCATTGGTCAAACAGGGCTGAGTCACATGAAGCCTTCTTGCTGCTTCAACTAGGGACTTGCAGTTGGCGACTTCCTTAACATATTCAAGTTGTTCAATACGCATTCAATCACCATTCCATACTTAAATAGTATTTTTTCGAACCTATAACAACTTCTTATAGGTGAATATAAACAATAAAAAATTTACAGTCGTATAGTAGTCAGCTATCTTTCAAAGAGAAAGTTAGAATTTTCACTTCCCTCCGTCATAAAGAGCGCTTTGCTAAATTATCCAATTCGTCCATTCCGCTTATTACCGCACAACTATAGTAGTACAATGAGCATGTGATAAGACTTTTAAGCTTACACTGCCCACAAAGAATCGGGATACGGCATTCATCCCCCGACTTCCGATGACAATTTCTGTGGCGTCAATTTTTTCTGCTTCTTCACAAATCACTTCCGCCGGGTCCCCTGTTCGTATACTCGTGGTAAAGGTAATTCCTGTGTCTTTAAATTTGTCGATGGCCTGTGCCATGATCTCTTCAGCCTCGGAAACTAACTCTTTTTCCATTTCAGCGGCATCGTATATGACTCGGGTTGAATAAGAAGTTACCGATTCCCGTACATGAACAATCTCTACTTCAGCATTATTGTTTTGGGCCATGATTAATGCGTATTCTGCAGCTTTCAGTGAGTTTTTTGAACCATCAAAAGCCAGTAATATCTTTTGAAGCATTTGATCACTCCTTTTTGCTTTAAATATAACATATTCAACCAAAAATTTCCCCTAAAACCCTTCCATCGCCATGAGTAAAATCCACTCCTAAAATTGCTCCGAGGGTCGGAGCTATATCGACCATTTCAAGAGGACCTAAGGGATGATTCTTTTTTATTCCGGGACCTGAAGCGATAAAATTGCATCGATAATTTTCCTTGTCCGGTAAGTAACCGTGAGTGGCATATTTCATTTTTATGGCATCTAAATCCAGGAGGGTGGGCACTTCAAGTCTATCATCAAAGCAGTATCCCCTCTTGGCCTCAACCATAGCGGTTATGGACGGATCCACGTGAAGAGCGTCCAACTCATTTCTATAAAAAATCTTTTCAATGCCATATTGTTCTTCTTTCAAGGCATTTTCTAAAACGGCAAATGCTAAGGCTTCGGCTTCTTCATCACCTTCTTTAATATGAAGGTAAGCCCCTCCCCCGGCACTCTGCAGGTAAGCTCTCCATTGCATTTTACCCTTTTCCTCAAATATCAGGCCCTGTTCCTGCAAAAGATTATTCAGGCAGACTTTATAACGGACATCCAGTTGACCATGATCCCCAACAACCAGTATCACAGTATTTTCCTGAATGCCGGCTTCCTCAACCGCTCTCTGGATGTCCCCCAGCCTTTTATCCATACGGACTATGGCATCCTTTACTTCTTTACTATCTGTCCCATATTTATGCTTAGCGTCATCTAGCTCTATAAGATGCAACAGCAGAAGATTGGGAATCTTCCGTTTGATAGTATCCACGGCACATAAGGTTGTAAAGTCATCCAAGTAGGGCTGTTCTACTCTTTTTCGATATCGACCGTAGCGTAACTCTAAACCCAGACAGAAAAAAGCACTACCATTCTTTAATACCTTTAAAGCCAGATTTTCCCCACCAGTGGCATGGACTTCAGGCATATTAAACTTTATCGAAGATTTCCCAGAAACAGGCCATAAGAGTCCGGCAGCCGTCATTTTATTCTTCTTCACGGCATCATAAATGGTAGGTGCTTTGATGGCCTCCCGAATTCCAAACCATTTCTGATCTTTTTCAGGAATAAAGGGCTGAAGAGGGTTATTATGAAAAATGCCGTGTTTATCAGGGTAGACGCCGGTCACTATGGTAGTATGTACCGTATACGTAAGGGTTGGATAGACACTCCTTAACTTTGTGCTGTAAGTACCGCTTTGGAGAAGTTTTTCTAGGTTGGGAAGAGATTTTGCCATCTCCCAATTCTCTTCGGAAAAAGAATCATAAGAGACGACGATAACATGCTCAGCCAACTGTTGACTCCGTTTTAACTGGAAATCCATTATATCACCTCTACTATAAGGCCACCTTGAAATAACATTCAAGGTGGCCTTTTCTATCCAGCCACAAATAGCATCTTACGCCTCTATGCCTTCTTAACAAATTCAGATTTTAATTGCATTCCTCCAAAACCATCGATTTTGCAATCAATGTCATGGTCCCCTTCAATCAAGCGTATGTTTCTTACTTTTGTACCAATCTTAATTGATGATGAACTTCCTTTTACCTTAAGATCCTTAATTATTGTAACCGTATCCCCATCGTTTAAGACATTGCCATAGGCATCTTTAACTACCTTAGTATCTTCATTATTCTCGATGCTTGATTCCAAGGTCCACTCATAGCCGCATTCCGGGCAAACAAAACCACTTCCATCGGCGTATGTATAAGCCGAGTTACATTTTGGGCAATTTGGAAAATTAGTCATTTAATTATTCCTCCTTTGGGTACAGTCTAATTGAAAATCGCCCAAAATGCAAAAAGCATACAAAGAACATTAAAACGGCCCTTTCCCTTGGTGCAAAAGAATTTTGCCTGTAAACAAACGATAAGACAGGGACTTCCATTCCATACTTAAAGCTTTAGAACGGCAGATAGTAACGCATCTTTGGCAGCGAACACATTTTAACGGTTCATATATCAAGGTCAACGGTTCTCCATTTTCTTTTTGTGTTAAAGCTCCTTGGGGGCAAACCTCTGAACACTCACCACAGTCTACACACCGCTCATTTATCTTTAAGGCCGGTATAGGGAGTGCTTCAATCTCAGATTTTCTCGATTGCCAAACTTCCTCTAAGAACTGTCGTGTCTTCGGAATAAGATAGGCTTCGTCGGAAGTGATCCCCGGAAGCATTGCTTCAAGTTTTTCACGGCCGATGTCCCGCCATCCCTTTTCCTCGCTCCGGGTTTGAGCCGACATTGCTTCCATGACCGGCTCACCGCCCCCATCACCCGGTATGACTTTAATCCTGAGGGTTGGGTGATCTTGCCACGAGTTATGGACCTCCTTAAAAATCTGCACACTCATTCCACAAGCTTTTTTATCCGGGCACTCTGCACACATTCCGGTGACCATCGTCAACTCCTTTTCCCGGGCAACCATCAAACATGTCATCCACAAATCTCGGTCGAACACCCCCAGACACGGAATTTCATAGCCTGTTGGAATGGCTTGAGGACAGTTCAACACGATCTTCTCCGAATTTCGTATAAACTCGTAGAGCTTATCGGTATTATAGTAGACAAATCCATCACTGGGACAAACAGCCATACAAATTCCGCATTCTGTGCAATGGTTGGCATTCAGTTCACGATAGACGGAAATCGCTTGATGAGGACAGGAGTCGATACATAACCGGCATAGACTAACATATGGTTTTTTGGTATTGAGGCAATTATGGTGATGATAGACCATTTGACAAGTATAAATGACGAAGACACTCCTTTTGGGAATGATTATTTTCCGGCCTGGCTTTCGTGGCAATTTGGCAAGGCCGCTTGTTTTACAGCATCACCGCTCGTCCCTTTTCCTTCCACTGATTCTGACTTATGATGCCCAAAAATATTAAAGTTTTCTGCTATGAACAGGTAGGCTAAACAAGCTATTGAAACCAAGCCGAGGCTGACGATAATCTCTGTCCAGGCAGGGAAATAATGTCCGCCGTATTGGTTCAGATAGCTTCCCATTCCTGTGAACAATACATCAAACCTATTCATAACCACTCCGGCTACAGTAAGGATTCCAAACCCAATCAAGCCTTTGCGGGTACTGGATAAAGAACTAAAGGCAATGATTATGGGGAGGATACAACCTAAAACCAGTTCACTTAAGAACATCATGCTGGGCAGGTCAAAGGCAAAAGCATGGGCAAAGGTTCCTCTGACCGACATATCCGCGATCTTTAAGATCAAATAGAGAATCATGGCTCCACCGGATATCCTGACTAACCCTCTTAATACCGAGGTATCCACTTGATGATTAAGCGCCTTCCCGGCCAGACTGCTTTCGATAATAATCATCCCTGCCCCCACAAAAAATGAGGATAACAGGAAGAACACCGGGAGAAGGGGCGACCACCAAAGCACATTCACTTTGCCCACCATGATATAAAACAGCTGACCTAGTGATGATTGGTGCAGTGTGGGCAGGGTAATACCGACGATGAGCAGGACAGGCATGGCTTTCTTAAGGTATTTGTGTGCCCCTTTAAACACTTTCTCTGTTGCAACTTCACTGAACTCCAAGATCTGAATTACGGTATAACAGGAAATACACCAGAAGACTTCAAATAATACACTGGCATGCCCCCATGATACATAAGGCCTCCAGAAAAAGAACCATTGGCCTACTTCAATCAATAAACCGAGAACGACAACGATATACCCTAATAATGAGGTCACCATGGCACTTCTGGCGATGGGATAAAATTTATCCCGACGCAGCACATATACTATGAGGGCGGTTCCATAACCGCCTCCTGCCAAGGCTACTCCTAACAGGACGTCAAAGGAAATCCATAGTCCCCATGGCCACTGGTCATTCAGGTTGGTCGTAGCTCCCAGACCCAAAATAAACCTCACGATGATGACTGCCAGGGCTGCAGCTGCTATAGCCATAAACACCCATCTCATAGGGGTCATTCTAAATTTCCATCGGGTACTGTTTAATTTCTCCCCTGCCTTATTTTTGAACGTCGTAATCACTTCCATAGCCTGTTCTTCCCTCCACTCTCTTTTCCTGTATCAATCCAGGGGATCCTTGTTTTTGTTATTAATGACAAATAACCCGGCTAAAATAGCAGCCCAGCTGACCCCAATCATGGGTGTCGCTTTCATATATCCTTCTGTGTAAGAAGGCAGCGGGTTGGGTGTTACATCCGTTCTGAATCTCATCTCTTCCAGCGGCGTATCGGAAATATAAAGCCAGGAGGTTCCTCCTGCTTCGTTCTCTCCAAATACTCTGTCTATATAACCCTTTTCTTTAATTCGCTTTTTTGCTTCTGCCAACAATTCGTCCCTATCCCCAAACGTAAGAGCTCCTGTGGGGCACACTGAGGAACAGGCCGGTTCCATATTATTGGCAACTCTCGTTGGGCACATCTGGCACTTTCTGATTCCAGGAACAGCCTTCTTCCATTCATATCTCAACATGTCAAAAGGGCATGCCATCATACAGTAGCGGCAACCGACACATAGCTTCTGATCATAAATGACCGGTCCCTCGGGAAGCTTCTGTATTGCTTTGGAGAAGCATGCTGAAACACATGCAGGCTCCTCACAATGAAAACATTGAGTTTTGACATATCTACGAACAGAAGAGCTGTTCTTCTGTAAATCATAACGATTGATGGATGTCCATTCTTCAGGCCATAGACCATTGTTAGGTTCCGCTGCCCGGTCCGAAGCCGTCTTGTTTTTTTCCTGTTGATCCCATTCAAGTTCATTCCACAATTTACAAGCTACTGAACACCCTTCACAACCGATACACTTCGGTATATCGACAAGGACTCCTTTTGCCATCGTTTCCACCTCCTAAACTTCATATAAATGGCTTGCGGGTTTTTTAGCATCAAACTCTTCAGCCCTGGAAATATAATGGGTATGCAAAAGTTCTTCGGCTTTCTCGCTCAACGGTGAGGTTAAGAAATCTTCATAAACTTGCTTGATTTGAGGATTATCATGACTGTTGCGCAGTTTTGCATTAGCATCAATCTTATATAAGGATGCGGCACGTGTGTTACGAACGCCATCTGAGGGGGGAGCCGATGACCGGGGTTGTCCGCCGCCGTATTGGCACCCTCCGGGACAGGCCATGACTTCGATGAAAGCCCAGGGAGAGTTACCTGCTCTCACTTGCTCCATAATCTTTCTGGCATTATCCAAACCGGAAATAACTGCAATTTTTACATCACCGGCGCCGGGGATAGGGACAGAAGCTTCTTTAACCCCCTCCATTCCTCGTACAGGTGCTAACTGCCAAAGTGCGGAAGGTGGCTGTTGTCCTGTAATAAGGTAATAGGCAGAACGAACTGCTGCTTCCATAACACCGCCGGTGGTGCCAAAAATCGCCCCAGCCCCGGTTCCGATCCCCATCAGTTGATCATACTCTTCATCGGGAAGAGATGGGAAATCGATACCCGCTCTCTTGATCATTCTGGCCAGCTCTCTTGTGGTGAGCACCACATCCACATCAGGAGAAACATGTTTATCCTTCAAATAGGTTTGGGCTGAAATCATTTCGGGGCGCTGACATTCAAATTTCTTTGCTGTACAAGGCATGATGGCTACTGAAAAGACGGTTTTAGGGTCTATAGTGTTCTTTTCAGCAAAATAAGTCTTAACTAAAGCTCCTTCCATCTGTTGGGGAGATTTGGCTGAGGATAAATTGGGAATGAGATCAGGATAAAAATACTCGACAAACTTAACCCAACCTGGGCAACATGATGTGAGCTGTGGAAGAGGGTGATGCAATTCGCCTGTAATACGCTTAACAAGCTCTGACCCTTCTTCCATAATGGTCAGATCAGCTGTGAAGTTGGTATCAAAAATCACGTCGAACCCTAATTCTCTCAAGGCGGCGACTTGTTTACCCTGGACATTTGTCCCTACAGGCATCCCAAATTCTTCCCCCAGACCAATACGCGTTGCCGGTGCAGTTTGCACTACCACCGTGATATTGGGATCTGAGAGGGCTTTTAGTACTTTATCACTATCCTCCCGTTCCGAGATTGCTCCGGAGGGACACCAATGAATGCACTGTCCACAATGTATACAAACAATGTCGTTTTTAATAGGCAGTTCATAATTTCCATATACGGATTGAATCGTTTTACATACTTCAATACATTGACCACAAAGAATACACTTCTGGTCGTCTCTAATAATAGAAGGATTTTCCGGATCAATGGGGACGCGACCGCGAACGTTGGTCGGCCAGCCCCCCGGTTCATTGTATTGTGTTGGCATCCAACCGCCTCCGCCAACCGCACTGGCAGGTGTCAGGGGTTGGCCACAACCCGTTAAGCTTAGGGAGACACCGGCTATACTAGCCCCTCCGGCAAATTTAAGGAAAGAGCGTCTGGATAAATTCTTTCCTTTTCCAACTTTGCTTGCCATGTCTATTACCACCTTTTTAGTATGTCTGCATATGACTGCTAAAATCTTGACTGAAACTATGATTTAATTGCATCTTCAATAATTGTAGTCCATCATTATTAAATAAAATTAAGAACTTTCTTTTAATAGTGTAAAGTTTCACTTATATTTGCAAGGTTTTGCCTTCTATTTTTAACAAGTAGCCTTAAGTTATTCTTGATGCTCCTTTCAAATTAGGGTGTTAGAACTAGCAACTAATGAGGTTTCAGTGATTTATCTATACAAAATTCAACATTTTTCTTTTATTTCCTTCTTAAACTTCTAAAATAGTCTAATATTTTGAAAACACTTTGCAACTTAATCCACAATCTAAGAAATACTGTAATCCGATTCAGAATAGCCTTTTTGCCATATAAAAAAGCATCTGCCTTTCGAGCAGATGCTATAAAAAATCTTCATTAATTCTTAGTTAGTATTTCCCTAAGCATGGTATTGACCACACCTGGATTGGCCTGACCCTTGGTGGCCTTCATGACTTGGCCTACTAAGAAACCAATAGCCTGTTCCTTACCGGATTGAAAATCCTCTACCGACTTGGGATTCTTGGCGATAATATCCGTAAGAATCTGAGTTAACTGTCCTTCGTCAGATATCTGAACCAAACCTTTCTCTTTAACGATTTGCTCCGGATCTTTACCTTCGCTAAACATCAGCTCAAAAACCTCTTTGCCGATTTTGTTGCTGATGGTGCCCTTCTTAATCAGCTCAAGGAGCTTTGCCAACCCGCCAGGGGTAACCTTAGCCTCACTCAGTTCCATAGTGTGGGCATTCAATAGTCGTAAAAGCTCGCCCATAATCCAGTTGCTGATTACTTTAGCATCTGGAAATTTCCTCAGCGCAGCATCAAAGAAATCGGCCAAATCCAGCGAACTTGTCATGATTCCCGCATCATAAACCGGCAGCCCATGCTCCTCAACAAGCCGTTTCCTACGAGCATCGGGTAATTCGGGGAGTGTGGCTCTGACCTCTTCTATCCACTCAGGTGTCAGCTCGATATGAGTGAGTTCATGATCGATGAAGCATCTGTAATCCGGGTTTTCCTTATTACGCATGGATAGGGTGATACCTTTGTTTTCATCCCATCCCCGTGTTTCCTGAATAACGGAATCCCCGTCTTCCAGAACTGCAACCTGCCTTTCTACTTCATACTCAATAGCCCGCTGCACAGCCCGGAAGGAATTCATATTCTTAATCTCTGTCTTTGTGCCCAGGGCGGTGGTCCCCACCGGACGAATTGAGACATTGGCATCACAGCGCAAGGAGCCCTGCTCCATCTTGACATCTGAAACACCGGTGTATTCCAGGATGGCCTTAAGCTTCTCAAGATACGCTTTAGCCTCTGCCCCTGAGCGGATTTCCGGTTCCGATACGATCTCGATAAGGGGGATACCCGATCGGTTATAGTCCACACAAGAAGAATGAGAGGTGGTTATGGATCCGCCGGAGTGCACAAGCTTACCAGGATCTTCTTCCATATGAGCTCTGGTAATGTTGATTCGTTTATTCTGTCCATCCGCCTCGATATCCAGATATCCTTTATAGGCTATGGGCCGAAACACCTGGGAAATCTGAAAACCTTTAGGTAAGTCAGGATAATAGTAGTTTTTCCTGTCAAACCAAGTAGTGGTACCTATTTCGCAATTTAAAGCAAGCCCCGCCTTCGTAGCCAACTCAACAACTTTCTTATTTAAAACCCCTGTACTACCGGGCAGTCCCAGGCAAACCGGACACACTTGAGTATTTGGCTCTTTCCCGAATTCAGTAGAACAACCGCAAAACAACTTGGACTGGGTTTTTAGCTCTACATGAACCTCTAAACCGATAACTGCTTCATATGTACTCATTTTGACCCCCTATTAATACTTATTGACGGGTTAGATTAGGTTTCGGACGAGTTTGGTCCGTAGTTTGCTCCAAGGTATAACCTACCCTCAGCAACGTTTTTTCATCAAAATGGCGGGCGATCAGTTGCAGGCCTACGGGCATCCCATCGATTACTCCATAGGGCAGGGACATCGCCGGCAGGCCGGCCAGATTAGCCGGTAGGGTACAACTCTTTGACCGAACCATAGCCAAGGGATCTCCTGTCAGTTCACCCTTTTTAAAAGCCGTTGTAAGAGTGGCAGGGGTTAAAAGACAATCCACTTGTTCAAAAACCCGAGCAAAATCCTGTTTGTTCAAAGTCCTAATCTTGAGAGCCTCGGTATAATATTCATCATAATGAGCAGAACTCAGCACATGAGTGCCCAGCATGATTCTTCTTTTCACTTCGGTGCCAAATCCCTGGCTGCGGGTCTTCATAAACATGTTCAACACATCTTCGCCTTCCACCCTCAAACCATACCGCACCCCATCATAACGGGCTAAATTAGAGCTGGCTTCGGCACAGGAAATGGCGTAATGGGCTATGACGGCGTATTCCGTATGAGGCAGAGAAACTTCAACACAGCTGGCTCCCAACTCCTCCAGTTTACGGACCGCTTCCTGAATCTTGGCGGCCACCTCGGGGACCATTCCTGCTTCAAAATATTCTTTAGGCAACCCTATTTTCAGACCTTTAATATCATTGATCAGGCTCTTCCTGAAATCGGGAACATCCACCGAAGCCGATGTTGAATCCCAGGCATCATGACCGCAGATCGTATTTAAGATCAGGGCCGCATCTGTCATATCCTGTGCAAACGGTCCGATCTGATCAAGAGAAGAAGCATAAGAGATCAGACCGGTTCTTGGCACATAACCGTAAGTAGGCTTAAATCCTATGACTCCACAAAAAGCCGCCGGCTGACGGATATCCCCTCCCGTGTCAGAACCCAGGGCAAAAGCAGCTTCCCCAGCAGCTACTGCGGCAGCCGCTCCCCCACCGGAGCCCCCAGGTACCCGCGCAAAATCAAAGGGATTCTTCGTGTTCTGGAATGCTGAATTCTCGGTTGAAGAACCCATGCCAAACTCATCCAGATTGGATTTCCCTATTAATACAGAGCCTGCTTTCTTTAATCTGTCCACAACCGTAGCATCTGCCGGAGGAATATAATGATGAAGCATCTTCGATGCACAGGTTGTCTTAACTCCTGCTGTACAAATAGTGTCTTGAATGGTCATAGGAATACCCGCCAGAGGAGAGAGCTCCTCTCCCCGCAGCCGCTTCTCATCCATAAGCCTGGCCTGGGCTAAAGCTTCATCCTTTGTAACCGTCACAAAGGCTTGAAGGTCATTGTCGATTTGATGGATCCGCTCTAAATAATTCTGTGTTAATTCCAGACTGCTGATCTCCTTTTTCTCAAGGAGTTCGCTAAGCCGATGAACCGTTAATGTATCGAGTTGCATGAAAAACCTCCTGTCTATAGTATACGGGGTACTTTAAAAGCTCCATCCTCTTCCTCAGGTGCATTAGCAAAGACAAGTTCCTTGTCCATACCAGCTTGGACTTTGTCTTCTCGAAACACGTTTATAATCGGGAGTACCAGGGCCGCCGGATCTATAGCACCGGTATCACATTGTTTCAATACCTCCATATAGTCTAAGCTTTCATGAAGAGATTTAGTGTAGGCGGTTATTTCCTCAGCGGTCAGCTCCAGGCGACTCGTGAGCGCCAACTGCTCTACATCTTTTTCAGTAATTTTCATTGGTTCACATCCTTTTTTATACAAAATAATTCATGCATAAGTTAGCTATTTTTCAAGCCAATCTATAGCGTAACTTACCTTTTTCGCTATTATTTACATTTCAACAATTCAACAAACTACCTATAACTCCTTCTCTTGCACACAAAATTCGTTTCAGGGCGCAAGAAAAGCGATTTTTATCCCTCACACCCTGCCTTCGGGTTGTTTTTCCGTTGGTTGGGGCAGCAGTTTTTTCTGCCCCGGCTCGGCTGAAGAGCCAGTTGAAATCTTACTGATTCATCTTGCTTAGACATTAAAATAAGAGTATAGTATATTCAATTTATGGTGGTGAAATTATGAGAAACAACCCTTTCGATCCATCTCAGATCACTAAAAACATCTATTTGTCCTGGTCCGATACCTTTAAAACTATCGGACTACTCTCCGCCGCAACCTTATTTTCAATGGGGCTGCGTACTCTGGATATTGGTGAGCAAAATATTATCATGGTGTATATATTATCTGTATTCATTATTTCAAGAATTACCAGGGGATATGTTTATGGCATTGTGGGTTCAGCATTAAGTGTACTCCTATTCAATTTCTTTTTTACTTCTCCTTACTACACTTTTCATGTTATGCAGGCGGATTACCCAGTAACCTTTCTGATTATGCTGATTGTGGCTTCTCTCACCAGTGCGTTGACAATCCGTGCTCAATCCCAAGCCCTGCTTGTTCTGGAAAGAGAGCACCGCACAGAGCTCTTGTATGAAATCAGCAAAGAGCTTCTTGTAACCAGGAAACTGGAAAGTATTATCCATTTAATTAATCAATACATGATAAAACTTTTTGAGCGATCAGCAATTTTTTATACGCAAAATCCTGAAATTTCAGAAGGTACCTTGAAGCAATCACCAGTGGATTGCGATGCTTCCTTTATGTTATCAGAGAATGAACGGACAGTGGCCCAATGGGTATTCCTGCATAAAGCCGACGCAGGAGTAGGTACAAATACCTCAATGGGTTCAAAAGCTTTTTATATGCCTGTTATCTCACAAGGCAAAGTTCTTGGCGTGATCGGCTTATCCTGTGCAAAGGGGGAGCTTAGTTCCAATAGCCGCTCCTTGCTGCAAGTCATCACCTCACAGGTAGCGTTAGCACTGGAAAGACAGCATTTATCGGATGAACAGAGAAAAATACTTGTGGAATCGGAAAAAGAGAAAATGAGAAGCAACCTGCTGCGGGCTATTTCTCACGACCTCCGCACCCCTCTTACAGCCATTTTAGGAGCAAGCTCGGCTATTCTCGAAAACCGTGAATCCTTGGATGAACGGACTCAATATCAACTGCTTTCTAATATCAAAGAAGATTCACAATGGCTTATAAGAATGGTAGAAAACCTTCTGTCCGTTACGAGAATAAAGGAAGGGACGCTGAATGTCGCAAAAACATCCGAGGCTGCGGAAGAAATTATAGCTGAAGCCGTCAGCCGCATTCGCAAGCGGTTTCCTCAACAAAAAATACGGGTTGACGTACCGGATGAGCTGCTGCTGGTTCCTATGGATGGAACCTTAATTAAGCAAGTTATGATCAATCTCATCGAAAATGCAATCAAACATTCACCGGAAAACACAGCAATTGAGATTAAAGTCAAAAAACTCGAACGAGAGGCAATGTTTGAAGTCATCGATTATGGAACAGGAATAGAGGAGCGAAATCTTCCTTATCTCTTTGAAAGTGGCGTTCCCAATGAAAAACGAAGTGCTGATTCGGCAAGAGGAATGGGCATCGGCTTATCTATTTGCATGTCTATAGTCAAAGCACACCATGGAAAAATGGAGGCCGCCAATAAAAAAACTGGTGGTGCAATTCTTCGGTTTACACTACCTCTGGAGGGGACAGACGTTGAACAATAAACCTTTAATATTGGTTGTTGAGGATGATGAAAGAATCAGCAACTTTATTTCAGCGGCGTTAACATCCAATGATTATAAGGTAGTCAGAGCAACGAAAGGCAAGGAAGCCGTTTCCATGACTTCTTCCTATTGTCCGGACTTGATTCTGCTCGATTTGGGCTTGCCGGATATGGATGGCACGGAGGTCTTAAAATTACTTCGCCAGTGGACAGAGATACCCATTGTCGTCGTCTCAGCACGTGGAAATGAACAAGAAAAAGTCGAAGCCCTTGATTTAGGAGCAGATGACTATATCACAAAGCCTTTCGGAACCTTGGAACTCCTCGCCCGAATCAGAACAGAAATCCGGCATAGTCAAAAGAACTTCATGATGAGTCCTGCAGAGAACGAAAAGATGACGGTGGGAAATCTTGAGATTGATTACAGGAAGAGACGCATTTCACTTGAGGGAAAAGAAGTCCATTTTACACCCATCGAGTATAAAATTATCGTTTTGCTTTCTAAAAATATGGGCAAGGTCCTTACTCATGATTTTATCATGAAAGAAGTATGGGGCCCCTATACCAATGAAATCCAGGCATTGCGGGTCAATATGGCCAATATTCGAAGAAAGATCGAAAAAAACCCGGGAGAACCCAGGTATATTGTTACAGAAGTCGGCGTCGGCTATCGCATGATAGAAGAATAAGCATTCAATACATTGAGCGGTTGAAGCTGTCATTATCCTTTAATTAAAGGGTAATGACAGCTTCAGTCGTTTTTTTATGAAATCTTTATACGATGGATAAAAACCTTAATACTGTCTTTATATCATAGGTGCTATAAAGGTAGCATCAGGAGCAAAATCATGGGTTGTTTGCTTCGTGTATAAAAGGAGCTGAAAATAACAATGATCTCTTCCCTTAAACGGTTCTTAATCGGACGTCCCTTAAAGTCAACAGAGCTGGGAGAGCAAAGACTAAACAAAAAGAAAGCCTTGGCGATTCTTTCTTCAGATGCTTTATCCTCTGTCGCCTATGGTCCGGAGCAAATACTGATTGTTCTGGCCACAGTGGGAGCAGCCGCTTTCTGGTATTCTCTTCCTATCGCACTAGGAGTTTTGATTCTTTTGATCGCTTTGATTTTATCCTATAGGCAAATTATTTTTGCTTATCCTCACGGCGGCGGAGCTTATATGGTTTCTAAAAATAACTTAGGTATCACTCCGGGGTTAATATCTGGAGGTTCTTTATTGGTCGATTATATTTTGACAGTGGCTGTAAGTGTATCTGCAGGAACGGATGCTATCACATCCGCTTTTCCTGCCTTACATGCTCATAATGTGATGATCGCCGTTTTCTTTGTTCTTTTCATTACACTCCTCAATTTAAGGGGGTTAACGGAATCAGCTACTATTTTAGCCTATCCGGTCTATTTATTTGTAGTTGCCTTATTTATCTTGATTGGAGTAGGGGGATACACTATTCTGACGGGTCAGGTCTCACCTGAACTGCATACACCGATGGGGACGACTGTGACAGGATTAAGCCTTTTTTTGTTGCTGAGAGCCTTCGCCTCAGGAAGTTCGGCCTTAACCGGAGTAGAGGCGATCTCCAATGCCATACCGAATTTTAAGGAACCCGCTCCGAATAATGCCGCCAAAACACTGATTGCCATGGGGAGCTTGCTTGGCATCCTCTTTTCCGGGATTATACTCTTAGCGTATTTTTACGGAATTGCCCCAAGCGAAGAGGTAACCGTCGTCTCTCAGATTGCTGAAGGAGTATTCGGGCGAAATTACGTCTATTATTTTATTCAAGGAACAACAGCCCTTATCTTGATTCTTGCCGCCAATACCGGCTACTCAGCCTTCCCTCTTTTGGCGGTTAATCTTGCCAAAGATAAATTTATACCGAGAATGTTCACCATTCGTGGAGACCGTCTCGGCTACTCCAACGGAATCATTATCCTTGGGTTTTTATCCATTCTTCTGATCATTGCTTTTAAAGGACGTACTGAGCAGCTCATCCCTCTTTACGCGGTCGGTGTATTCATTCCTTTTACTTTGTCTCAAACGGGAATGATGGTTAAATGGTTTAGAGAAAGGCCCAAAGGTTGGCTGCCCAAGTTGCTGATCAATTCTACAGGTGCTCTCATCAGTTTTAGTGTGACTTTGATCTTCTTCTTAACGAAGTTCAACCAAGTTTGGCCCGTTTTAATCTTCATTCCAATCATGATTACTCTGTTTAAAAAAATTCGCAAACATTACGATGAAATTGCCGAACAACTTCGCATTTCAACCTGTGAAGAGGCGACACCGATTCAGGGAAATATCATCATCATACCTATTGCAGGAATCACCCGGGTTGTTGAAAACTCCCTGAACTATGCTAAATCTTTATCCCCGCAGCAGATTATCGCCGTCCATATATCTTTTGATAAAGAAGAACAAAAAAAATTGGAGGAAAAATGGGGACAATGGCAGACAGGCGTTCGGTTGGTCTCTTTGCATTCTCTCCATAGAAGCATTATTCAACCCCTGACTAAGTTTATTGATTCCATTGAACGTAGGACGACGGGATCTAATTATCAGGTAACCGTACTCATTCCGGAATTTATCCCTAAAAAAGGATGGCATCATATTCTTCATAATCAATCCAGCTTCTTGATTCGCACTGTTTTGCTCCATCGAAAGAATGTTGTTGTTGCAACCGTACCCTATCATCTTAAAAAGTAATCAGCAAAGCTCCAGTGATTTCCGAAGTGTGGCGACGTATCGCCAAAAACTGACCCAGGCTCCTATGGGCACCCGCGCCATTTTAAAGGACGCCCCCATCGTCATTCTCGATGAAGCTACCGCCAATGTGGATACGGAAAACGAAAGCCGGTTACAGGAAGCCATCACCAAAATGACCAAAAACAAAACCATCATCATGATCGCCCACCGGCTGAAAACCGTGCGCAATGCTCATCAGATTTTAGTGCTGGATAAGGGAAAGATCGTCCAGTGGGGCAGTCATGAACAGCTCATGGCCGAGGGAGGGCTGTATGCCGACTTTATCGGCATGCGGGCAGCGGCCGTCGGTTAGAAGCTGGGCCGGAAGGGACTTGAATCAAGACCTTACTCATCTCTGGCCGTCAAATAAAGTAACACCTTTAATTCTTTCAAGTGAACTCGAAAACTCCAAAGGAGGGATAGAGTTCATTAAAAACTCCCGGGGAGATGGTCTTGTAATTCACATAGACCGTTTCCATGGGAGTTTCTATTTGGTATCATTCGCTTATTGAACGGGACTTCATTGAGAAGGGGATTCACCCCCCTCCGAATGTTAGAGAAAGAAAAGCCAGGTTACTATCCCAAAGAGGGGAAGCAGAATGCAGAAACTATACACCATATAGCCAAAAAAGCTGGGCATTTTTACTCCGGATTCTTCAGCAATAGAACGGACCATGAAGTTAGGTGCATTGCCGATATAGGTGACCGCTCCGAAGAACACTGATCCGGCAGAAATCGCCAGAAGATATAAGGGCTTGTCGACTAAGAACTGAGCCACTGCAGGCGCTTCAGCCATACCGGGATAGAATTGACCTAAAGCGGTACTAAAGAAGGTCAGATACGTTGGAGCATTGTCAAGAAAGCTGGATAATGCTCCGGTAATCCAGAAATATTGTGCCGGCTCTTTTACTGCTGCGGTAATAAACGACAAAGCTCCGGATTCTCCAGCCTTCAGAATCGCTAAAGCAGGAGCCATGGTGACAAAGATTCCGAAGAAGAGATAAACAATCTCCAGGATGGGTCCCCAAGAGTATTCGTTTTCCTCACGAACTGCTTTAGATGTGATTTTCATAGAGATAACCATAATAGCCACAAGAACCAGATTACGAATGACATCCTGCCAGCCAAGATGAACCCCTAAAATAGATACTTCGCTCATCTTAACATAACCACTGAAAAGAATAACACCAATAATTGCGGCTAATAGAATAAAGTTTTGAGCACCTAGTATTTCTAACTTTTTTCCTGACGTTGAACCTCCACTGGAGATGTCTCGGGTTACAATCCCATCATCAGAGGATGAAGCAAAGGCTAAGCTTCCTTCTTTTTGTTCTTTAGCCAGATAGTATTTATCAAAAGCAATATAAATGAGTAATAGCCCGGCCAGCACGACAAACATGGGTGCAATGAGACGTAAAGTCCAAAAGAAGGGGACTCCATGTAAAAAGCCCAGGAAAAGCGGCGGATCCCCTAATGGGGTCAATGCTCCTCCTACGTTGGCAACCATAAAAATAAAGAACACCACCATAAAAGCCTTATACTTACGATCCTTATTCACACGCAAGAATGGGCGGATCAATAGCATAGCCGCTCCTGTGGTTCCCATCCATGAGGCAACTATAGCCCCGATACTCAGGAACCCGGCATTGACCCAAGTTGTTCCCTTTAAGGATGTGCGAACTAAAATTCCACCACCGACCGTAAATAAAGACCCGATGAGAATGATAAAGGGAACGTAATCGGCTATCAGTAAATGGAGCAACTCATCAACACCTTGTTTCCCATTAACTACGATCAGTGGAACAGCAAGTAATGCTGCCCAGGCAGCTGACACTTTCCCAAAATGATGATGCCAAAATTTCGGAAACAGAACAGGTCCGAGGGCAATGGACAACAACATACCGACAAAAGGAATGACTGAATATAATGGTAATAACGTTCCTAAAGAATGTTCCATTTTTCCTCCTTACATCGTGGTAGGTGAGGGTGGTGCCTCTTTCGAGAGGGGAGCGTCAACGGATTTCCATCGCCCGCGCCACTTTAAAGGACGCCCCCACCGTCATTCCCGATGAGGCTACCGCCAATGTGGATCCAGAAACAAAAGTCGATTGCAGGAGGCCATCGTCGAAATGACCAAAAATCAAACCATCATCATGATCATCCGGCGGGGCAACCATGAACAGCTTATGACCGAAGGAGGGCTTGGACCGGCTGTTTGAGGCGTCTTGAAACCATTTATTCTAATATTTCTTGAATAATGAAGCTGACTGCTTTATCCGCTAATTCTTGATCGTCCTTCGGATGCCGTCCACTAATCCCCACTGCTCCAATCAATTCATTGATTAAGACAATCGGAGTGCCCCCTGGCATAGCCGTGAGACATGAATCACAAAAATAATTAATATTCAGCTGTTCTTCGAAAAGACGTTTATCAAAAGCTTCAGTTGTCGTTCCCATTCTGGCGGCAGTATAGGCCTTATTCTTTGCCAACTCTATACTGCGCAATGGCGCACCGTCCATCTTTGAAAAAAACATTAAAAAACCATGGTTATCGTAAACAGCTATGCTTATAGGAGGTTTGCCATCTGATAGAGCTATTTGCACTATCTGGTGAGTTATGGTATTTACAATGTCCAGAGATAAAACCCGCTTCAAATGTATCCCCTCCTTTTGCACTCTTTAATTCATTAATGAGGGAAGCCATAAAGAAATCTCTGGTATATAGGTAACCAGTAAAAGGATAACTATCATGCCCAAGATAAGAGGAATAGCTGGGCGAACAATTTCTTCTATCCTTACTTTTGATATTCCGGAAGCAACGAACAGGTTAACTCCAACCGGCGGTGTTATGAAACCAATCGCTAAATTGACAACCATGATCACTCCAAATTGTATAGGATCTACACCGAGCTGCAGGACCATGGGCAATAAAATCGGGGTTAAAATGATGATCGCCGCAAGTGCCTCCATAACCATTCCTACAAAGAGAAGGAATATGTTAATCAATAACAATACGACAAATTTATTCGTACTGATGCCCAGAACTATAGCTGCAACGGCCTCGGCGACTCTCTCTATAGTGATAAATCGTCCAAAGATTGTAGCCATAGCCATAAGAATGATGATCACTGCGGTGGTAGAACCTGATTCAACAAGACAATTGTATATATCCTTGAATTTTAAATCACGGTAAACACACAGCCCAATGATCAAACCGTAAGTTACAGAAACAGCTGCAGCTTCCGTAGGAGTCATATATCCTCCATAAATGCCGCCCAAAATAATAACAGGTACGACTAAGGCTAATTTGGCATCCCAGGCGGCTCGAAATACTGCCTTGATATCGATCCGATCTTTATTGCCTTTCCAACCATTTTTCTTTGAGGTCCTATAAGCCAAGATCATTAAAACGATACCGATGAGAATTCCAGGAATAATACCCGCAATAAACAGTTTTCCAACCGATTGTTGGCCGACAACGCCGTAAATAACAAAGGGATTACTTGGCGGAATAATAACACCAATCGATCCGGCTGCAGCTACTATTGCGGCACTAAAAGCAACACTATATCCCTGCCTTTTCATTTCAGGTATCATCATAGTTCCTACTGCAGCAACCGTCGCCGGCCCGGAGCCACTTATTGCGGCAAAGAACATACAGGTAATAACCGTTACTAAAGCTAATCCTCCCGGGAAGAAACCTACTAATTCATTCCCTAGATTTAGCAGCCTTCTTAACAAGCCTCCGCTTCCCATGATAACTCCCGCAGCTACAAAAAACGGTATGGCCATAATAGGAAAACTGTCAATACCGTTAAACGCTGCCTGGGAAAAATAATCTAAAGGTATAGCTTGAGTGTTTATTGTTGTGACTAAAGTGGCAATTCCCAAACTAAATGCAATAGGTACGCCCATTATTATCAGTAATATAAAGTAAACGAATAACAAAAGAGTAGCATTGATATTCTCAATCAAAAAAATAGGTAAAAACAGTATAATAGTAATAGCTATACTGAGTAAAATCGATTTAAAACTCATTCGTTTGATATCTTCAATAACGTTTTGCAGGGTTCTAAAAAACATTAGGCTAATTCCTAAGGGAACGGCCAAATAGGGTATGTACATAGGAATTCCCATTGCCGGAGTAACCTGATGATTTGTAACTTGCATAGTTATAGTGGCTATTCCGCCTTTAATCAGAATATAAAATAAAACAAAAGTTAATAATGAACTAACTAAATTCAAAACTTGATTCAGAGAAGCAGGTAAATTCCTAATAACAGCATCCACGTTAATATTGGCTCTTTTTTTAATAACCAGAGCAGCTCCAATATAGGAGACCCAAATAAAAGTATACCTTGCTAACTCTTCCGACCATACACCAATATTGGCAATATCGGCAAATGTCAATACGTAACGATTAATAACCTGTAAGGTAATCAACATTGTAAAGAATAAAAAACCGGCGACTATGGCAACTTCTTCAAATCTTTGATCAAGTACTTTTAAAAATCCCGAAAAGGTTTTACTTTGTTGAGCTTCTTCTTTGATCATAATGATACAGTCCTCCATTTATCATTCCATTTGAAGGTCAATATAGTATAATTCGGAGATAATTTTGGAGGATTCCTTCATTAATAAAGGTAGAAGGGATCCTCCATTGAATCAATCCATTATGACAATTTATTGAAAAATGTCTTCCTTGGTTTTGCCAATTGTTTTTAGAACAAGGTCGACATATTCCGGATCCGCTTTACCTTTAACTACAAATTCGTCCCAGACCGGTTTAACGCTCTCTTTCCATTGCTTCATCTCGTCAGAAGTAGGCTCATAAATCTTTATACCAAAATTCTTGAAGTTCTCTTTGGCTTCTTCCTCCTTAACATTAGCCAGCTCTCTTTGCCATTGAACCGCTTCTTTACCTGCATCTAATATTGCCTTTTGCAATTCTGGGCTTAACCCGTCAAAAATCTTTTTGTTCATGACCAGAATGTCAGAGCTGTAATTATAATTTATTTCGCTCGCAAACTTCAAAACCTCCTGGTGCTTTGTTTCCCAAAGCAAACCATAGGAGTTCCCCTCACCGTCAACGGTTTTTTGCTGAAGTGCAGTATAAACTTCAGTCCATCCTATAGGAGTAGGATTAGCACCCCATGCCTTATAATCGGCTTGCTCAACCGGGGAGTTCGTGGTTCTTACCTTAAGACTTTTCATATCTCCAGGTAATTTAACTTCTCTTTCATTATTAACAAATTGACGGAAGCCATAATCCGGATACATTACAACCTTAAAACCGGATTTTTCGAGTTCCAAAGATGCTAATTGACCTGGCTCACCGTCTACGGCTTTGTAAACATCTTCTTTAGTTTGGAAAATATAGGGCAAATCCCAAGCTGTAAAAATGTTGGTGAAGCTCGACATGTTTGGGGTGGATGAACCGCCAAATTCAATGGTTCCTTGCTGTGCGGCTTCGACCCCTTCGCGGTCATTGCCAAGAACACCATTATTAAATACATCAACTACAATTTGTCCATTTGTTTTTTCCTTAACCAATTCCGCAAATTTAACATACCCTTGGGAAACAGGATGATTATCTGATTTGGTTTGTGTCAAACGCATTTTCATTGCTTTTTGCTCGTTTCCGGATCCTGCATTATCACTGGATGCTTTAGCACCACAACCAACTAATGAAAGTCCAGCAACTAACGCGACAACAACTAGTTTCCTTAAAAATATACCTTTTTGCATTATAGTCCCTCCTTAAAATGTTTCATTTTTTTGTTCTTTCAGATTTTATGGAGTTTTAGGTTTTGTTAAAATTTGCATTTACTAAATCATTATAGTGTCTTCCCCCCATTCATTTTGGAATTCATTTAGTGAAGGTTCGCTCTATCTCAAAGAAGCCTGCTTTCTTCCCTAAACTTCGAAACTTACCTTAACTTATCTAGCCGTCAAATAAAGCAACATCTTTGATTCTTAAACCTAAAATACTGCTGCGATAAGGAACAAAGTTCGAGAGTAAAAACCTGCCATAAGGCATATCAAAATGTCTATTTGTTCAACGATACGATTCTTAACAATATTCGTTTCGGAAAACCGGATGCCACTCTGGAGGAAGTGCGGGAGGCAGCGAAAAAAGGCCCGCTGCGACGACTTTATTATGATGCTTCCGGAAGGATATGACACCACGGTAGGTGAGGGTGACGCCACCCTTTCGGGAGGGGCGAGTCAACGGATTTCCATCGCCCGCGCTATTTTAAAGGACGCCCCCATCGTCATTCTCGATGAAGCGACCGCCAATGTGGACCCGGAAAATGAAAGCCGGTTGCATGAGGCCATCGCTACAGATGACTAAAAACAAAACCATCATCATGATCGCCCACCGCTTGAAAACCGTACGCGGCGCTGATCATATTTTGGTATTGGATAAGGGAAAGATCGTCCAGTGGGGCAGTCATGAACAGCTCATGGCCGAGGGAGGGCTGTATGCCGACTTTATCGGCATGCGGGCAGCGGCCGTCGGTTAGAAGCTGGGCCGGAAGGGGCTTGAATCAAGACCTTACTCATCTCTGGCCGTCAAATAAAGCAACATCTTTAATTCTTAAACCTGGAATTCTCGCATTGGGTCTGGGAGTATCCGTCACGACACCAATAACCACCATTTCATCTCGCCTCGGTGCTCCAGGAACATTAACCGAAATCGTATCCCAATGGGTACAAACAAAAGCTGCATCTTTATAGCCGATTGGAATATCCAGTGTATCATTCATGACGCCAACTTTGGCATTGCTCATCATAATGGCCAACCCACCATTAGTTTCGTCCCGGAACGATTTGCCAAAGCCTTTATCCGGATATCTAACGTGCAATACTGCCGCTGCATGTTCTGCTTCCCCGTCTTCACCGACCAAGCATCCTTTACCGATGCCTTCAACTTCCTCCGGTTTGATTCCCAAAGCATTTCTTGCTTTAGCAGCAAGTACAGCACCCAAACAATCACCAATTTCGGTTAATTCACTCAGATCATCTTTATATTGACCTGCCACTGGATTCTTGATTACTGCCATCGCTACTGCTTTTCTAGCCGGCTTTTCCAACAAAATACCTTCCCAATAGGTTTCTTCAACCCATGTCATCATTTTTATAATCTTTAAATTTTGCATTGTCTTAATTCCTCCGTAATTACTTGCACATTAAAAACGCTGATAAACAATCTCTCCGCCAATTATGGTTAAATCAACTTGTATGTCTTTAATATCTCGTGGAGCAATTTTGTAAGGATCTTCAGAAAGAACCACAAAGTCGGCTAATTTACCGATTTCTATAGAACCCTTAATATTCTCTTCAAAAACAAGATAAGCTCCATTTATCGTTACAGCTTTTAATGCTTCTGTTAAACTAATGGCTTGCTCCGGCCCTTGAGTATCACCACTCATGGTTTCCCGGACTACTGATGTACAGACTAGTCCTAAAGGAGATACCGGTGTTAGAGGACTATCACCGTGTAACCCAAAGGTAATTCCACGATTTAGTGCAGATTTCATGGGATTAAGCCGGGCAGCCCTTTTTGGTCCAAGATATATATCACGGTACTGGTCCCCGAAATAATAGGTATGGGCCGGATAGAACGTAACATTAAGCCCTAATTTGGCGATACGATCTAGCTGATCTTCAGTGGCCAGTTTACAATGTTCAATACGGTGCCGGTGATTAGCTCGAGGCAGTCTAGTTAAGGCTGATTCAAACGCTTCAATCACTGATTCAATTTCCCGATCCCCAATAGCATGAACAGCAATTTGGAAACCAGCTTTATGGTATTTAAATATTACTTCATTAAGTTTTTCCTGGGGAAAAAGTAAGTTTCCTTTATTCGAAGGATCGCCTAGGTAAGGTTCAAACAGCGCAGCTGTTTGGGTAGGCAGGGAACCTCCTGCAATGATTTTAACCGGTCCAATTTTTAGCCGATCATCGCCACAACCGCTGCATACTCCCAGTTCAGAAAGGTCTGCCCCTTTGCTCAATAGCATTTCAAATAGTTCGTAGTAGGTCATTGCCGTTACCCTAACTGACAGTTCATTGTCTGATATGACTTGATTATACGCTATTAATTCGTTAGGATCTAAGCCACCAAGACATGCTTCCTGAATAGAGGTAACTCCTGCCTTCAGATAGATCTCGTTACACTTTCGTAAACCATTGACTAAGTCAGCCAGTGTTCTGGGGGGTATTTTCTTCATAACCATGGCTGTGGCCGGAACTTTAGCTAAATTACCCGTAGGTTCTCCATTGGCATCATGTATTATTTCACCCCCTACAGGTGATGGAGTATCTCTGGTAATACCCGCCATCTCTAAAGCCAAACTATTAGCAGTGCCAAAGTGACCGGCGGAAAAACAGTGAACAAATACCGGATGGTTTGGGGCAACCTTATCTAAATCCCAACGATTGGGATGTCTTTTTTCAGCTAACCTGGCACAATCATAACCCCAGCCAACAATCCATGTTCCTTCCGGAGTGTTTTCAGCACATTGTTTAATTCTGGTTTGTATGTCTTCAATAGAGTGAGTGTTTAAATAAAATAAATCGACTAATGAAAGGGTTGATGCATACATCGACATATGGGTATGGGATTCAATAAAACCGGGAAGCAATGTTTTCCCTTTAAGGTCAAGTATCTCTGTTTGCAAACTGCAAAATTGGTTAATTTCAGCATTACTCCCTACTCCGATGATTTTACCATTTTTAATAGCTATTGCTTCAGCCTGAGGTTGTTTAGGATTCATAGTCATCACATTGGCATTAATAACAACTTGATCTGCGCTTAATTTATTCAGTTTTCTCAGTAGTAACTCCTTATTTAACATGACCTATTCTCCCTCTCTGTATTTGGAGTATATTAACATTGTAACTATTCCGCACAAGCGCTGGACACCTCTAGCTCTTCTTCTTCTCTAGCCCGCTCATAGTCTTTTAAATACCTCCTACCTGACAATAGAAAAACTACCGTCCCCACAACAAATACAATTTGGATACTGACCAAAGCATTCACCAAGCCTATGGCCTCTGATAGATATCCGGCCGATACGGGTCCCAGAGAACCTAATAATTGGACACAGAGTACCCATACACTATAGGAAATAGCCTTAAAAGATGCCGGCACTAATTCTTGTGTTGCAGCATGGATCGCGGTAGTACACAAGGTATAACAGAGTATACCTACTGCGATAAGCAACAAAGTTCGAGAGTAAAAACCTGCCATAAGACATATTGCACTTGTTGCATAACAAACTGCCGGCAACCAAGCTCTGCAACGTTTATCTTTTTTATACCATTTGTCTGTTATCATGCCACCTAATGGGTAACATACCACAGCTATCAGTGAAACGATACTTATGATTCCGGCGGCCTTGGTTATCTCCATATTCATAATACGCACCAAGTATATTGATAAAAACGCCAATACTGCCTGTAATCCTAAAGCTCCAAGACCAGCACCGAGACACAGTCCCAGCAAGGACCTTTTTTTACCTACTATTGCAAGGGCTTTTTTGATTGTCACATTATTTTTGGATTTAGCAGTAGTTTTCCCTTTACCTAATTCTTTGGTCACATCCGTGAGGTAAAGGCTCGCAACTGTTAATATCAATGTCACTGCGCCCACTCCATAAAAGGCATACCGCCAGCCGAATGTATTCGCGATATTAGCAAAAACTAAAGCTCCAGCAGCCGTTCCGAGGCCAATGGCTGTGTTATAAATACCAATCTTTTTTCCCCAGTCACTTTTCTTGTACATGCTGGTAACCATAGAGGTTGATAAGGGTGCATAGGCTGAATTTCCAATACCCACCATAAACCTGGAGACGAATAAAAGCATAAAGCTGTTAGCAATACCGGAAAAGAATGAGCCTATACCCCATACAAAAGCTGATATGCTGATTACTTTTTTAGTGGAATACTTTTCTCCTAAAAAAGCAACCGGAAATACAAAGACTGCCATAGCAAGTAGCACAATACTAGCTAAACTCCCCATTTGACCGTCAGATAATTGCAAATCCCCCTGAATTATAGGAAAAATAGCATTAATCCCAACACGAGCGATAAAATCGATGACAAATAATGCATACAAAATAAGGAAGAATATGGTTCGCTTTTTCTTTGGCAGTGAAGCCAAAGGTTCATCGTCGTTTATTTCATTAACCATTTCATTATTGGCCATTTCATTACTCATATCTGTACCTCCTTTAAATTGTGCACGTTTGAATTTTTTAGACTTTATGAAATTTCATAGTTTTACAAAATAAATTTTTCACTTATTAGTCATTATAGTACTCTTGTGCACTTTTTCCACATTTATTTTGGGAATTTGCTTAGTGAAGGTTCCCTCTATCGCAATCAAGCTTAATATTGGCATATGCATCACGGGGCCCATACATTAAGTCATTCAACCATTCTGTATCAGCCCCGGTGCTAACGTGATGCTCCACTCTATCTCTTATTATAAGAGTTTTTTATTAGTTTTTATCCCAATTCCGATAATCCAGTTTTTGATATTTTGGCAATAAACGCACAGGAAGCTTTAGTGCATCTTTTCTGAAAGGGGGCGCTAATTGGGTTCCATCGCAAACTATCTCTATGACGGTTGGTTTACGTGATGCTAAGGCTCTTTCTAGTGCCGGACCAACTTCTTCAGCTTTATCAACTCTAATGCCTTCTGCTCCCATTGCTATGGCAACAGGTACGAAACTTTCCGGATTTGGAATGTCTGCTCCAACAAAACGATTGTTATAGAAGTCAACTTGATTCTTCTTCTCCGCACACCAACCACCATTGCGGAAAACAATTGCTACGACCGGTAGATTTTGCTCAACAGCCGTGCTGACTTCGTGGAGACTCATTCCCCATGCTCCATCCCCTATTATGGCAACTACAGGTGCATAGCGATCAGCTAGTTGTGCACCAAGGGCTGCAGGATAAGCAAAACCAGTATTACCAAAAGTTAATGCCGCTATGTGCATTCCCTTACCTGTAAATTTCAGATAGCTATTAGCAGTGGACGATACATTACCGATATCAGTTGCAACAATAGCATTTTCAGGAAGTGCCTTTTGAACTTCGTAAAGGCCGCGACGTGGATTGATAGGATTGCCATCAACCATTGCTAAACTTACAATCTCATCCTCCCAATCCTTTTGCCGTGCCTTGATTGTAGCTAGGCGACTTTCGTTGACTTTAGGGGTAGGAATTTTTGCTTCCAGACGCTTAAGAATCTCTTTAGCTGCCTCTTTCGCATCAGCAATAATTCCTATTTCCACTGGATGAGTTCGAGCAATATGGCGAGGATTAATATCTACTTGAATGATATTCGCGTTTTCCGGGAAGTAGTTAATATCATACTGAGGTAGAGTACCAAATACTGAAAGCCGAGTTCCAAGGGCGAGAATAACATCCGCTTCGGCTAGGCTATACATTGCAGCTTTTGATCCCATGTAACCGATAGGGCCGACCCAAAGGGGATGATCGGCAGGGAAGGCATCGTTGTGTAAATAGGTACATGCCACCGGTGCTGTTAGGCGTTCAGCTATTTTAGCAACTATATCTCTGGCATTAGTGTCAACAACACCACGGCCGGAGATAATGACCGGACGTTCTGCAGAAAGGAGTAATTCCGCAGCTTTGTCCAGAGATGCCAGATCCCCACAGCCACGTTGACTGACTCTGTATTGATGGGGCTCAAGGATTTGCTCTTCGATTTCCCCGTAGAAATAGTCTCTCGGAATATCATAGAGAACAGGACCACGCTCTGCGTATGCTATACGGAATGCGGTACGTAAGCAGTCTGCAGCTCTGGAAGGATGAGGAACCTGAATTACCGCCTTGGTAATCGCTTTAAAAATCTGAACTGTATCTGCTTCCTGGAAACCGTCCCACCCTACTGTGGGTGTGCCTGCTGATGGACAAATTATAACCATTGGGGTGTGCGCAGAATTTGCGGCGGCTACAGAAGTTACCATATTTGTGATGCCAGGGCCGTTTTGGCCGATAAGAACGCCGGCTTTTCCTGTCACTCTACAAAAGGCATCTTCCATATGACCTGCAGATTGTTCATGACGTACAGATATGAATTCGATACCTGCAGTTGGAAATAGGTCTATCAGATCCATAAAAGCGGACCCGACAATACCGGAAACGTGTTGAATGCCTTCTGCTACTAATGTTTCACAAATTGCCTCGCTAGGTGTCATTTTTACTTTTGCCATTTTTTCTTTCCTCCTTGAAATAATTGAAACACTTAATCACGTCGTAACGTAATGACGTAACTACCAGTTGCTTTAATCATAGTTTACTATTATTCTTTGTTATGTGTCAATAGAGTTTTCTGATTTTTATTATTATTAACCCCACGCCTATTTCCTCACCAGATTTTCGCCATGCACACTGGGTAAAAAAAGCCTGAACACCTTGCAAATATTGGGTGTTCAAGCTTTTTACAATTTAAATTCTTCTAGAAGGAAATCCCTACGTATGATAAAGGAGCTATTTGTAGGCTATACTAACCTTCTACAGAAATCGTTTTACTACGACTATTATTACGTTTCATTTTTATTGTAACTGCATATTTATCAGCACGAAAAACCGTGTTGACAACTTCAATCAGCTTTTTCTCAGGGCTATAAGTGGAGCGTTCGGTGACAAGCACACTTGAAGATTTACTTATACCCAGTAACTTTGCATCTTCTAAACTTGGAACTTGACTGGTAATCGTCTCCTCTGCTTCACAAAGAGTAACACCCAAGGAGTTCTCTAAAATTTCATAAATATTAGCCTGATCAAGATCAAATTCTGCTAGTTTTATACCAATTTCCAGATCGAAAAACTTTCGTTCAATAGCCATGATGTTATCATTCGCATAGCGAAGGCGTTCGATAAAATAAAAAGACTCACTGTTAAACTTTCTGGCTATTGTTTCCGGTTTACTTCTTATGCCTGAAAAAAGCAATTTTGCACCAGGTTTCATTCCTGCAGCTTCTATGTTTTCGGTATAAGACTTTAAATTACCATGCCACATTTCATGAACAGGCCGTAAATTGACAAAGGTTCCTCTCCCATGTCTTTTTTCAAGAAAATCATCGCGAACTAAGGTTGAAATGGATTCACGCACTGTTGTCCGGCTTACATTAAATTCCTCCATAAACTCGCGTTCACTGGGAATTTTCCCTGTATAGTTGCCTTTTAATATTTCACTTTTTATATACTCTGTAAGCTGTGCATGTAAGGGAACAGGGCTATAGGGATCCAATTTCATAATTTCATCACCGCCAACTTAAGATGTTGTAATTCATCTTCGATATTTTTTAAATCAATTTGTCAATTACCGGGCAACTCAATTTTTTTGTAATATTCATTTATGTGTAAAATACATTACCTTCCATTACTTCTCAAGTGATTCTGTTCGATTATAGCACATATTGGAAATAGAACCTATTTATTTTCGTAAAATTGTGCGCACACTATTGTATTTTTACCGAAAAACTACAAAATGAAAACCTATGGACTAGATTGGCTGCGGGACGTCCAGCTGTTAGCGATAATAAGGGAAAGTCGCCGAATCACTTGTTTAAAGTAATTCGCGACTCTCTCCTTTTCGTGCTCCTTGCCTAATTCTTTAAATCCTTTCGCTCGATCTTCCGAGAGCTTTTTTAGGCCATGACTCTCAGCTTATCCCCTATTCCTCTAAGCACTTCTAAATTCTGAGACAAGACTTGAGTCGCTTTTGCTTGTTCCTGGGTGATCGAGCTACTGGCTTCGACATTATTCTGGACCTGAACCACCGACTCATGGAATCTTTTCAGCATCTGTTCAATATTCTTAGCCGACCTGCTACTTTCATCCGCCAGCTTACGTACCTCTTCTGCCACGACTGAGAATCCCCGACCATGTTCACCTGCGCGAGCCGCCTCAATCGCTGCATTAAGTCCCAGCAGATTGGTCTGCTGGGCAACCCGTCGCAGGACATCCAAGATTTCCGTAATTCCATTCATCTCCTGAGTGGTTGTTTGAGCAATGGCGGAGGATTCCTGACTTGATGCGGCAAGCTCTTGTGAAGATGCAGCCAGTTCCTCAACAAACGAGGCGGATTGTTCTAGACCGGAATACAGCTCCGATAACACCTGCTCAAAACGACGTGTTTTTTCATGCTCCTTTTCCCGCTCTCGTTCCTGAGCTCTGGCTATTTTCAAAGCCTCGTTTACAGACCTTCTCACCGCAAGGGGCCCCGACTCCAGCAACTCTACCATGTACCCTCGCTCTTCGGCAGTAGTGTAACCACCTTTGTCCCCTGCTATAGCGTGAACGCCGATTTTATTCAGCCGCTCCAGTATCGTTGGTATATCCCCCAGGGTGCTCCATGGTCTGATATGAATCGTTAAATCTCCTAAAGTAAAGTCTGAACTTTCCATATCCAAAAATCCTCTATGGGCTACTACACCCACTTTCGTCGCTCCTTCAGCGATGAGCCGCTGAACCGCTTCCAGCATCTCGTCGATGGTCATGGTAAGCCCAACGATTGGCTTATCGGTATTTTCGCGCAGCAAATCAACCATCAGCCCCCGGCTAATCATCACATCAACTTGAGGATTGGCTTTGATGATCTCTTTGCCTTTTTCGAAGCTTACGACTTCAATGGGAAAAGATAAATTTAAATCTTGCCTTGTTTTCTCTGCAATCTGGGCCATACCGGGGGTTAGAGCTACGAAAAAAATGGATTCCATGAAGCGAATACCTCCTAAATAATTCTTTTCCCTAATCTTTAAGATCACACCCCGTAAATGGATAATTAGATAAAAAGTATAATAAATTCTAATATTCTCTTTATTCTAGCAAAATCCTCCAGAATTATAGTCACTCCTGAGAATCTTATAAAAAATAAAAAAGTCAGCTTTTTAGCTGACTTAAGAATGCAGACCTCTTCACTGACTTTCGCTTCTCGAACTCCTGGACTTTAATCCCAACGAAAAAGCGATAATGATGATAGATACCGCTGCCAAAACCATAAACGAAATTGAGAAATTGCCACCTGTCCTGTCAAGGATTGAGCCAAGGGCAGATGGTCCTATTGTTGTGCCTAAATTCGAAGCAATCGTGAGCATCCCCATACCCATTCCTACCTCATGAGGTTTAACGGTCTCAGGTAGATGAGCAAATACGAAAACAGGTATAGGAGCAAAACCTATTCCCAACGCAACTGCCCACAAGGGCAGACCAGGGAAATGGGCGGCCATTAAAACAAAAGAAATTAAGATAATGACGCTCCCTGTGATCAGGTAGGGCTTTTTGCGGCCGGTTTTATCGAAAGCCACCCCTATGATCGGTGCCAGGAAAATCGAGGCCAGCATAATTAAGCTTGTCAAAAATCCTGCATGTTGATTCGCGAGACCGAGGGACTGATAAAATTGGGAACCAAAGGTAACATAAGCTAAAAGCTGAAAATTAGCCAAAACCCAAATAGCAGCTAGGAACCATAGACTCAAACTGCCTCTGAACTTTGGTGCCGACTGTTTGCTTACATCATCGGAATGAGTACTGCCATCATTTTTTTGTAAGGAAAGGGCAAAGATTACTAAAAGTAGAATGACTCCTAAAAAGCCCGCAACGCCGTACAATATAACTCTCCAGCCAAGGATTCGTCCCAAAGAACCAAAAAGGTTGGCTGCTAAGACAGTACCTAATGGCACGGCTGTGTTAAAAATACCCATCGCAATCCCGATATTCTTTTGATCAAAAAACATCGTGATTAAGAGAGGAGCGAGTACTACCAACACCGTCGCTCCTATCCCCGCCACTAATCTACACACTACTAAGAGTGAAAAAGACCCCGCTAAGGAAAAGGCTACTAATCCTAAGATCATAATAATCAACGCTGCGATGATCAACTTTTTCATATCAAAACGGTTGGCTAAGTAAGCTACTATAAAAGGAAGAAAAATACCGGGAATTGCATAAGCCCCCATTAGGATCCCTGCCTGGGAGTTAGAAAAAGATATGTCCTCCATGATTTGCTCAAATAGTGGTGGCAGAACTTGTAAAGATAAAGCAAAACTAATCATCATAAAAAAGGAAAGTGCTAATACCACCCATTTATATGAGCCCTGAACCTGATGATTACCCAATTTTATCCCCTCCCCTAACAAATAATATATTTATAGAATCTTACCATATAAATACAAGGAAACCAATCCCATAAGCACCGTGACTTGGGTACTAATAGAATCGTTCAAATCATATTCTTAATAAAGAAAAACAATAAGAAAGGGTTTAACTTAGTTGATAAAAGTTAGTTTAAGGCCCGTTATCAGTAAAATAAATTTACCCACTGTTCTAAAGACTGCGGTGCTTCCGGGTGACTCAATCGAAAGATTATTTGTTGCGACCCAGACAGGAGAAATCTTTTACATCGGCTATGGAGTTATAGGGACCTTTTTAGATATTCGCCAACACATCATAAAGCTAGGTGCTTCTGGTGGCGGATATGATGAACGGGGATTGATAGGTCTAGCGTTTCATCCCGAATTTTATAATAACGGACTGTTTTATCTTCATTATTCAGTATCTGGAACACAAGGTCCAGGTGCTTTTCCAGGTGCCCTTCCTGAATCGTTTAAGCCTAACCCATGTGACGCCGGAACCTTAAACCTAAAGTGGGTAAACAGAGAAATACTCTATGATCATATTGATACAATTGAAGAATGGGTTTTGCGACCGAATGGTCAACCTCAAAAAAGGCGGACATTGCTCAATTTAAGAAGACCATTTTTTAATCATAATGGTGTCAATAGCTTAAACTTTTCACCCGAAACAGGAAAACTTGTTTTAACAACCGGAGATGGTGGTTCAGGCTATGATCCATTTAATTTAAGCCAGGATAATATGGAAATCGCCGGTAAAATAATTGAGATTGATGTCATGAAGGATACATTCATTTATAATCCACCCGTTGTCACACGTTTCAATGAACTTCCTGGACCCATTCAGGAAACGCTCACAGTAATTGCCAAAGGGGTTCGCAATATTCCAGGCATTTCATATCAATGGCTCTATAACCAGTATATTAAATATGTCGGAAATGTCGGACAGGATCTGGTAGAGTCTATTTTTTCATTTGTTCAGTATAGACCCATACCGGTCACTCAGCTCGTTCATGCTTCTTTCATGAAGTCTGAACCTGATCAAGAGGGATTTATTAACTTTGGTTGGCGTGGGTGGGAAGGTGCTTTTCCTACTTCTTTTATTAAAGGCTGCTCTGCAAATCCTGCTTTGGATGAGAAAACAATGGCTTATTACAATGACGCAGTAAAAACTTCCGTACAGCGTATTCAACCTCTTACAAGTTATTTTCATAAAGATCCCCGGCCCGATAAGTTTGGAGGAACTTCACTTACAGGGGTCCAGCCCTATATGGGGAACGAAATCCCCTATTTAACGGGAAGCGTTGTGTTTACCGATTTTGCCCGGAAATCTCAATTTCCGGTTAGAGGGGTTTTAGCATATACCAAGGTAAGGACGGATTGTAAACTTAATGATTTTAGTGTTATTGAAACCGATTATAATTTTGGGTCTCAATCGGCTTTTTATGTTAGTTTGGGAACGAATTTGGATCAAACCAGACTCTATTTAGGGGTTTATAGTTCTATGAGAGTGACTGATCCTAAGCAAGGTACTGTCTTTGAAATCATCCCATGATCAAAACCTCATTTCATTGTCCATTAGGCTTGCCATAGTTCCACTGTGTAAAAAAATAAATCCAATACCGAATAGTGCGTGATCGGCATTGGATTTATTTATTGTTGAAGATTCTCAATAGCTTCTAAACATCTTAATAATCTTCTTTAACAAGTTTCTCAATGGTATTTACTTCATTGTGTCTATCCAATGGTTTATGTGCGGGACCTTCTATTACATCGCCTTCATAAGTAAATCTTGAGCCGTGACAAGGGCAATCCCATGATGTCTCAGCGGAATTCCAGTTTAATTCACATCCCATGTGGGTGCACGTTGTGTTTACAACGTGCAGTGTACCTTGTCCATCTCGATAAGCTCCAGCTCTTTGACCATCGGCTTTAATAATTTTTCCCTCATTCAATTGAATATCTACACTCTCCGGAAGAGGAGAAAGTTTACCCTCTATGAGCTTATCCGCTACATTAAAATTTTCAACAACAAAATTCTTGACGGAGGCCCCTATAGTTCCTCTTGATGGATTATAAACATCCTGCCAAGGACTTTCTCCGTGTACAATCAAGTCTCTTAATATCATTGAAGAGGCCATACTGTTCGTCATTCCCCATTTACCATACCCAGTTGCAATATATAATCGGGGAGTATTTGACGTGAAATGCCCCACGTAAGGTAAGCCATCCAATGTCATACAGTCCTGTGTAGACCATCTATAGAGAATATCTTCGACGGGAAAGGTTTGCTCTGCGAAATCCACTAGTGCTTCATAATGTTTAATTGTATCCTCTCCTTGTCCGGTTTTATGATGTTCCCCTGTAACAAATACTAATTCCCCTTGATCTGAAGTTTGGCTGCGGAGTGACCGACCAGGTTCCTCTGCTGTAATATACATACCACCTGGATAGTTCTCCTTCATTTTGATGGCAACGGCATAGGCCCGATCCGTATATAGTCTCGTGAAGTACATTCCATGTTTATTATAGAATGGGTAATGAGAAGCTATAATAACCCTTTGTGCTGTTACTTTTGTTCCCCTGTCGGTCATTAAAACATAATCACCATGATCTCCGTTGTCTTCAATGTCTACAACCCTGGTTTGTTCAACTATCTGAACTCCGTTATGGGTGATTTTATCGGCAAGAGCCAACAAGAATTTGCGAGGATGAAATTGTGCCTGATCATCAAAACGTACAGCAGCCTTTATATCAAATGGTAATGGTATTTTATCAAGATATGTAGCTTTAATGCCAAGGGAAGAGGCGACATTCGCTTCATTGACAATATCCTCACTATATTTATCTTCAAGAGTGTATACATAGGCGGATTGTGGGACAAGATCGCATTCAATATTATATTCTTTTGCTATCGACTGATACATCTTTATGGCGGTTTGGTTGGCATCTGCATATTGCCTGGCAAATTCCTCGCTTATTTGTTTTTGTACCTTTTGATAGATCAATTCATGTTGTGAGGTTATTTTTGCAGTGGTATGCCCAGTGGTACCTTGTAAAATGTGATCCGCCTCAAGTACTACTGTTTTTACTCCCTCTTTACTCAGCCAATAGGCGCATAATATACCAGTAATACCGCCTCCGACAATTGCCACGTCAACCTTCATATCCTTATCCAAGGTGGAATAATCAGTATTGGCTGTTGAGGCCATCCAATAGGGTTGAGGTGGTTTTGTAAAATACTCTTTTGTCCTTTCGCTCATGATGATCCCTCCATATAGCCTTGTCATAGTCTTAAAGTTTATTTTGCACTCTCTTACAGTGAAATATCCGTATAAACTAAAGAGTAGATAATTATTAAGGGGTAAGGCCCTGTGCCTAACCCCTATTTTTTTGCTATACAATTTTTTTATTTTAAGTATAAGAAGCCCACCCTTTTCCGCCCTTAAACTCCGGTACTCCTCTGTTTATTATGCGAAGGTAATAATTTGCTTCCCGCAAAAGATGGTCCGTAAGCAAAGCGGTCATAGCCCCCTTAAGTTGGCACGCAAGCAGCATCTCTGTACTTGCCGCTTTGAAATCACGGATGGCAACTGTAGCACGCCGACTTTCACTCGTCATTTGTCCCAGGTTGATTGGTGGTTTTGCATCATCGGGAAATTTGCTAACCAATTGGTGAAAGTACAGGGCGAAATCATTTGCTTTTTTGATCATTGCCTGTTCGGAAAAATCCAGGAGTTGCCTCATCGCTTCAGCATGTACCATCATATTGTAGTTCCAAAACTTTTCTGCTTCGGCCACACTGGAATAAGGATCGAGCACTTGACGATTCTGTAACCGTCGTAAAAGTGTAATATAGTTGAGGGTTTCACGGCGTTGATGGGCATAAATGGACGGTAACTTGGTGGTATATAACCGACAATGGATAACATCCTGATACACTTTCTCCATAAATTCAGCAACAGAACTGGCACAGGTCAAAATTTGTTCGTTTAAAGCGGAAATATTGGCAACGCGTTCGGGACTTAATACTGGCGTGGACAAGGGCCCTGGAGTTAAATTCGACTCTTCAACAGTGATCGGTATTCCAATCCTAATCCCGGTTAACTCTACTGTTTTTTGTTCAGCCAACAATGTCTTACCTGTCAACAATTCCCCGGATAATAACACCTCAGGACTGATAACTCCATTGGACAAACGAATTGTTTGATGTAAAAAGCCTTCAAACAGACATTTAAATTCTTCGGCCTGTTGGATATAAGCAACATCTTTGCACATTAAATTGGCTTGCATGAAGATAAAGTGCTCTTTTATAATCCTTGTCCAAAAAAGATTGAGTTCAAGTGACTCTCGAATATAGTATTCAGCCATCGATACAGTACTCATAGGCACACCCCTTCTAAAGTGTATACAGCTAATGACACTTATCTGTCAAAGCATATTCGCAAATTCAGCAAAAATGCTATCTTTTCCCTTGTATAGCCGTAGGAGGTCTTGCAACCAATATTGTACCGGAGATGGTAGAAATTCATGGGGAAGCCAGAAGCCACAATCTGTCCGAGCTCCAAGCAATATCAATTGCCCAGGCTGCCATGCGTAAACTTGGCTGGGAACCTGTAGTAACGTCATCAGGCGGTGGAAGTGATGCAAACTAAAACTGGAGGTCATCGTTTTTGTTTATGTTATATTTTTGAGGGTAATGCCACAGTAAGTTTCTCATGTCTCAACTTCTCCAAAAAGTTATTTATAAGGTCCTATCACAATATTCGCAAAAAATAGTTTTACCTACTTACTTAATATTTGTAGCCCCACATCCGGGACAATTTACAGTGATTTGCTCTGGTAATGGTGCCTGTTGCAACACTGAATCATCTTGTACGGGCTGATTTAGCAATTCATCAATAATACGCTTAACTTCCTGTAGCACATCCAACGGTATTTTCTCCACTGTTGCAGAATCGTTAGATGCCACGATCTGTAGTGTGCCGCCGTGAAAAAGCGTGAACTTTTTGTTTACTGAACCGATTGCCGATAGAGGGATTTCCTTTTTGGTGCTGTTAAAGCCTTTTATCTTTTGGACGATGATTCTTTTATCCGTTACATAAACTTGCTCAGTCGGATCCGGAAAAGAGGCCCCAACTGCCAATAGTTTTTCCCCTTTTAAAAGTGATCTTTCTATTAAGTCAATTTGCTCCTGCATTGCTTTCTTTCTTCCCCAACCAGCATTTTTAATAGTAGCTTCAATAGTGTCATGTATACCATACCTTCTCCCCTTCTAACCTTAATAAAAACAGAGACTATTAGCCTATAATAAAATTAGAAACTATAAAATATACCGATTATAATTTAATAATATTTGACAAAAAGGAAGGTATTCCTTTAATTTCATCAGTGGCCGTTAACGCAATTCTCCTTTGCGTTTGCCTCTTTAGGCTTATATAACCTACATCTGCACAACTGCATCACCGCCTTGCGCAAATTCCCATATTGTGGCAAGTCTTATAGACAAAGCATAAACTGTAGTATCTTCGAGTAAAGGAGGAATTCAAATGGCACTTGGTTTTGACGGAGTTGAACGTCGTGAAGAGAGATTCGAAGGTATTGCAATCGTAGTTGTAATCATTCTTTTGCTTATCGCAATGGGAATCGTGTTCTAGTCTAAGTGCAAAATTTTAAGGAAGGAGGAATATTAATGGGCGGGTTTAGTCATTTTCCTCATATTTCACCGGTCGGTGCTCCACCACACATTGGACCAATTGTAACCAGCCGTCCCACTGTCTTCCCTGTCCCCCCAGTTACAGGTGTTGGCGTTGGCGTTGGCGTAGGAATTATCTTTATCGCAATTCTTATCCTGATTGCTCTTGGTGTAATTTTCTAAAACAATCAAAGGAAGGCCAGGCGAATTACCCTGGCCTTTTTGTTGTCATAAGCGGCTAGTTAATATTTTACCTAGCCACTTTAAATGGAAAAGAAGGAACAGTAATACGTTTAGGATTAAGGTAGACAGCATGGATAAATAAGCAAAAGGACTTCCTCTTTTCCGCCAATGAAGAGGAAAAGAAAAAAGTCCTTCAAGAGTATGTTGATCGAATTATTAAACCATCTAAGGATATTAACAGTTTTGACGTAGAGATAACCTACAGGGTTTATTTGAGAAGATAGATTTATTTACGAATTACCTTTCAAATTGTAATAATTTATAGTAGAATTGATTAGGTAATACCACATACCACATACCACATACCATTATACTTAGATATACTTCCTTATATTGCGACAAAGGCAAACTTAGCGAAAGCTGAGGACGCAAAGCTATGGGCCTTCCAGATCATGCTGATGGTTGCCAAGCTGCCGAAGTCTTCTTTTACTGTCGCTAAATGAATGCGGCTTTTTTTATTGTTTTTTCAGTCCTAATTTAGAATAAGTCTTCGGTAATATGGTCAAGACCATAAAGTAAATGGTCAAGCTCTTCTAGTAGGAACAAATTTTATTATGTGAGGAGGAACTATTTTGAAACTCAAGGCACGCTTATTCTCAATGCTCTTAGCTACTAGCTTAATTCCACTGTTAATCTTTTCTGCCGTATCCATACCCTCTTTTATCTCAAGCTCCCAACAGAGTTCCTATCAGCTAAGCCAGGACAAAATAGCAATTGCCAAAGCTGAAATAAACGGGATGTTGGATAAAAATTTCAATACCTTACATATGGTTGCCAATCAACCGGCCATTCGCAATTTCGATTTACCTAATGCGAAAAATATTCTGCTGGATGCCGTTAAAGTCAATCCCGAACTTATTATTGCTCTCGACGATACCGAAGGACAACAAGTCGTTAAAAGTAATGATGATGCCTTAACCAAAATCAATGAGCGAGATTTTTTTAAGCAAGCCATGAACGGTACAGAAGAGTATGTATCCGATATTCTCGTCGCAAAGGCTACCGGTGAATTGATTGTCGTGATCTCTACACCTGTTCGTGATATGAATAATAACATTGTCGGGGTTCTTCAAGCGAACATTCAACTCGCTCAGCTCAGTGACTTTGTCACAGAGCTTTCAGAAGGTGGTTCAAGCATCTATGTGATTTCCAGACAAGGGACCGTATTGGCCCATCCCCTTATCGAATATGTTCAAAACCAAGAAGATTTTAGCTCTTTAGAATTTGTGCAAACAGGTTTTACCGGACAGGATATGACTATACAAACGACCAATATTCAAGGTGAAGAGGTTATTGCCAGCCATACTTTGAACGAACTGACGGGCTGGTTAATCGCTGTGGAAACCCCTGTTTCGGTGGCGATGGCTTCCGCTAATAGACTCCTGTATACCTCAATCGGCTTGCTCTTAGCTGTGAGCATTGTTGTCGGCTTATTGGGCCTTATCTTTTCAAAACGATTTACCGAGCCACTCGTCCAGTTATCCTCCGTTATCGAAACAATTGCGAGCGGAGATTTGACAGACTTTGAAATTAAAATTAAGTCAAAAGATGAAATCGGCCAACTTTATGATAGTCTTAAGACAATGACTCAAAACTTAAGGGGACTTGTAGTCAACATTCAAGAGGTTGCCTCGACGCTAGCATCTCATTCCTTGCAATTATCGTCAACAACTGAGGAAACCACTCAGAGCTTAACCCAAGTCGTTACAACTATAAACGAAATGGCTCAAGGCAATAGCAATCAGGCTTTAATGATTCAAGGTTCAACAGATGCGATTAATACGGTTAATAATATCGTCAGCGAAGCTACGCAAAAAACAGATGTTGGTACAGTCAAGGCCAAAGAATCATTAGAGCTTGCTAAAGCCGGTCAAGAGGCTCTTGAACGCCAAAGTCAAAAAATAGAAGAAAACAACAAGTATTCGAATGCTGTTGGTCAATCGATCCTTCAACTGGCCACAATGGCCGATGAGATTCGCAACATGATCAGTGCAATCAACAGTATCGCCGAACAAACCAATCTGCTTGCATTAAATGCTTCGATTGAAGCAGCCCGTGCTGGTGATGCAGGACGAGGATTTGCCGTCGTAGCCGAAGAAATTCGCAAACTCGCTGAACAATCCGGCAGTTCCACCAAGAAAATTGAAGATATTGTCAATGGCATTAATGGTAAGGTGACGGAAGCCGTTAATAATATGAATCAGGCTAAAGAAAGCGTTGTTGTTATGGAATCTTCGGCAGAAGATACTAAAGAAAGCTTTGCGAAGATTTTTGCTTCAATTACTGAGCTTGCGCAAAACTCCTATGAAATTTCCATAGCCTTAGAGGAAATCAATAATCAGACGAAAGAAGTTGCTGACCAAGCCACGAATATTTCCGCAGTGGTTGAACAAGCCTCGGCTGGTATGCAGGAAATCTCAGCTTCTTCAGAAGAACAATTAGCTTCAATCGAAACGATTGCTCATTCCTCCGGGCAATTAGAAAATGTGGCTCACGAACTCCTCACTCAAGTTGCGAAGCTTAAAATTGAATAATCTTTGCATTGTGGTCGTTATAGAAAACAGAGCCTAATAACAAAAAAGCCTTGAGCGCACAGAATTTATGTGCCTCAGAGACTGACTAAACACCTGTGTAAATGGCAATAATCTCCACATACAACAAAAGTGGAGGTTATGAAATGAAACAATCGAAAAACATTCTTACTGACAAGGAAATGGAACTGATCAGCCTACTGATGCAAGACTGCCAAAGCACAGGGGATATTCAGTCGAAACTAAAAAGACTGTTCGCCGGAACCATCGAGCAGATGCTGGAAGCCGAGATGGAAGACCATCTGGGCTATGAAAAAAACAGCATTGAGGGAAACAACTCTGGCAACAGTCGCAACGGCTATAACCGTAAGACGATCATCAGCGATTACGGCGAAAGTGAAATTGCCGTACCTCGCGACCGAAACGGCGAATTTGAGCCGAGAATTCTGGAAAAACGGCAAACCCGAACCGATGAAATTGAACAGAAAATCCTGGCTATGTATTCCAAGGGAATGAGTCAGCGCGATATTGAAGATAATCTGCGGGAGATTTACGGAGCAGAGATCCCCCAGACACTGATTTCCAAAATCACCGATAAAATTCTTCCCGAAGTCAACGAGTGGCAAAACCAGCCACTGGAGTCGCTCTACCCCATTATTTACTTTGATGGGATCGTATTCAAAAGCCGCAAGGACAGCCAAATCATCAACAAATGCGTCTACTCGGTGCTGGGCATCGATATGAACGGACAGAAAGATATTCTGGGCATCTGGATCAGCGAAAACGAGAGTGCAAGTTTTTACGCCTCGATTTGCTCCGACCTTAAAAAGCGTGGCGTACAGGATATTTTCATCGCCTGTCATGACAACTTGAAAGGACTTGGTGAAGCTATCAACGCGGTGTTTCCCAAGACGAAACAACAATTATGCATCGTCCATCAGATACGGAATTCAACAAAATTCGTACAGTACAAGGACAGAAAGAGCATCTGCGCTGACCTGAAGAAAATCTACGGTGCGGTCAACCTTGATGATGCGGAGTATGCCAAGGAGGAATTCAGGGAAAAATGGGATAGAAAATATCCATCGATCCTGAGGTCATGGGATGCCAATTGGGCAGACCTCACCACATTTTTCAGCTATCCCGAACAAATTCGGCATTTGATTTATACGACCAACGCCGTGGAGGGGTATCATAGAATGGTGAGGAAATTTACGAAGACCAAATCCATTTTCCCTACGGATGATTCCATCCGGAAAGTGGTCTTTCTTTCGACGAAGGAAATCACGAAAAAATGGACGCAGCCTTCAAGAGACTGGCCCATGGCGTACAGCCAGATGATGATCTTCTTTGCAGACAGGATTACAGCGTAAGGTGTTGAGGGCTCTGCCCTCAAACTCCCGAGGTTTATCCGCTTAGAGCTTACCGATGAACAAAAAACGGCGGAAGACACTCCACCGTTCATCGTATAAGCCGCGATAGGCGTTGGGTCGCTCCTCAGCGTTGCCCGATTTATACCGCAACCATAGTATTGTCAATCGTCTGGATGATTATTCCATTTACACTGAAATAGATTCACACCCGTGCCTCAAGGCTTTTGTTCTCATTATGTGGCAACACTCATTTACTTTCCATATGAAGAAGCATATGTTTTCCTTAAATGTCGCTTTATGTTCATTTCCGTTTGAGCAAAAATGCCATTGCAGAAGCATATATTTTCGTTTAAGCACATAAATGAACCATAAATTTTCCTACATCCTTTCCTAGATATACATTGTAAATCATGTAGGAATCGGTTGTACTCTTTCCCCCTTATTTATTCATTACTTGACCAGGAGTTGTTAACAAATCCCTTTATCAACTAAATGAATCACAACTTAGGCTACTCTGAGCTCTTGTAAAATTTCTTGACGTTCAGCCGTGGAAAACGCTTCAAGTGTTGCATCGAAGTAAGCCTTTTCAACATTTTGTATCCAGAATGAGTCCACGCAGAAAAAAATCGAGACAATCAGCTTTACAATCAATTTTATAACGTCTAATACTTGTTTGAAATCTTTCTCTTCATACAAAAGGACTGAGGAAATGTCAGAAACTAAACTTATTTCTTTTAAAACTCTAAAATCGCAATGCACATACCGACATAAGTATGACCAAAGACCCTCAACGATAGACCTTGAGCTAAAACTTATATTGGACAAACCAGGGAAATTGTAGAAAAACTCTCTATAGTCCAAGCTTGAAAGACTATGTTTACCTTCATTGTGTAATCTGTTTTCTACTGGATGGTATTCATAATATAAAAATTTAAATGAGGATTCAAGAGCTCCACGCAAAGAAGATATACCTGCATTTGTTAAACCTAAAATTAATGCAGATTCCGCCTCAACTAAATTTGAAATAATCATATCAAAATATTCCGATTCAAAAATATTACCATTATAATGTTTCATTATATATATAGGGAATAGAACTTCATGTAATCTTCTTGCCTTTTGATTTAACTCACCTTCTATTATATTTTCTTTGGTAGGAATACTGGAATATAACTCATTTATAAATGCGTTTTTTTCTTCTATTAACTTCTGTGAATGTAAAGCTCTCATATTTTTTTACCTTCCTTCGAGAGAACCTTATGCCATTCCTTATAGTTCGAAGGAATATTAATAAAAATGTATTTTGCTATTTTATAGAAGACTTTGTTTTGTTCTTCTATATCCATTTCAGCAATTGCTTTGAAGTACCAATCAACTATTCTATCTCTACCGGTACTTCTCGTGTTATGCCTCTTCCCAGTCATATTGATTAAAAAATTATCTAATTCTTTTACCGTAGGAAAAAGTTCAGGGGAAACCAGCAAAATTTTTAAGAGCCAATCAATATCTGAAGCAGAATCTTTTTCACATGATCTATTTAAAACAGTATTTCTTAAGCGATTCATTATGTAGTCAAAACGAAATTCTTCAAATGGCATATGTTTTTTCTTGCTTTTTGTTTTTGATTTTTCTACAATTAATAATTTCATTTCTTCTGATTCTAAAATCTCCTTAATTTCTGGTAAATCAATTAAATCTTTATAATCTTCCAGAGTTAAGTCGTTTAAGTTCTTATACAACTTTTCAAGATTATGAACGAAGTTTATCTTGTCTTGTATATCCATTTTCATTTCTCCTAAAGCTTACTTATGAATTCATTTCCAAAGTTCCTAAAATTATCTTTAAAAGTTGTCTGTGCATTAGTTTCAAAAATCGACTTATTTTCAAATAGACCTCTAGAATATAATTCATTATGCCTTATCTCTTGACTAAAGATATTCGAGTGTTCCCTAAACAACTCTGCCTTTACGCTTTGTACATAACGAACACTATCATCAACCATAGAAAAAATAATTCCTAACACTCTAACCTGATCTTCATTAGTATTCGCACGATTATGAATGTCAATTTTATTCTGTAGCAAGGGGATACCGCGAGCTGAAAATGGGTCCGGTTTTACCGGAATTAAAATGTAGTCACTAGCCTTAAGGCAATTATTGGTTAAAACTGAATAGGTTGGACTACAATCAATTAAAATATAATTATATCTATTCTTCTTATCTTTTAATATTAGTTTTAGCCTATCTTCAATATTGTTCCCTCCTGTTCTCTCAAGGACTGAGGAGAGCTCAAGTTCGGAAGGGATTAAGTCAATAAATCCTCCTCCTGAGAAGTTTTTTACTCTAACAACCATATCTTCAAGAGTAATTAGCTTTTGATTCTTCTGAGATACTGGGCCAACAATATGTTCAATTTGAGTAAAAATATCAGAAATAACTTTTCTATTCCTACGGTGGTTTTGATATGCGTCATATGTTAAAAAACCACTCGATAGATTCGCTTGTGGATCAAAATCAATAGCAAGTACTTTCGCATTGTGTTCGTTAGCAAGGAAATATGCAAGGTTAAAAGTTATAGTAGTTTTACCAACTCCACCCTTCATATTTAAAATAGAAACGGTATTGGTTGACATTTAATCACTCCCCCATTGAATTATAACCCAATATTCGCCAAAATTTTGGTAAATCCTCTAATTAATTGGGATACTTATACAATATCAAGGGTGTGCGGTAGCTAACTTAGATACCCTAACTAAGAACTATAAATTAGTAAATCTTTAAGACCATGCTTAGAAAACTGCTTATTATGTTACAAGTAGTAAGGAATACAATATTCTGAGCTAGCTTCAGTGCTTCTTACGCAACCAAAGTAAAAAGCCTTGAAATAATGAACACTTGTTGTTAGGAGAATTTTGAACATTGATTAGTTCCGGCCGGCCTATCTATCAAAATCCTAAAAACTGCATCGTACTCTTATAAGCATCAACATTTTCCTTTCGTGCAAATAAATATCCTACTCCCAGTGCTTCAATGACACCACGTGTCGTTGGAACTTTACCTTCAGAATGAATTTGTATGACTGTCTCCCTAATCTTCTCCTGAATTTCTATCTTTTTTATTCTTTTTTTATCTTTGCGTTTCTTTGTAATATCCTTAACCTTTTCAGGAAAATTTCTGCGAAGAGTGTCGGGACTTACAGATAATTGCTTTGCTATTTGCCTAATCGAAGGCGGAAAATCATCCTTTAACGCAAGGTCTAATTTCTGTACAAATAAATTATGATCAACTATTGTTTTGTTGAGTGAAAATCTCTTTACGGATTTGCGTAAAGAGATTTCTAAGCATGGATTAAGAAATGGCTTTTCTAAAAGGATTTCACGAAGGGTTGTATTAGTACAGTAGCTTAAATTTAATAAATGCTTAAGGCTTGGGCGTTTATTAGTTCTTATCCACTCACGAAGTGAAACTTTTGGAATATCCGAAGCCTGAGAGATATCCTTAATTGTATAGGTTTTTTTCAAAACTTCTAAAAAACCTCTTATTGATTGGGAGAGATCAGTTCGTGACAGTTCAGTTAAATCTGTCAATAATTCAGCAATATTGTCATAAGCCCACTCATGCCATGTCGTATTTGTCATATATTTTACTCCTTGGTAATTTTCTGTATTCCCTAGCCAACAACCGCATTTTGAGCAGAATCCAGGGATGGACTTTGCAGCAAGTAAATATATCTCATGTCCACAGCTTGGACAATTTCTCTGTAGCGGGAAGTTATGTATTTTGCAGAATTCAATATCCGAGAAGTTCCATATTAGAGGTTCATAGATAATTCCCGTTTCGGCCTTCCATTTATCTAAACAAAAGGGACACCAAGAACGTTTATTTTTAAAAACGTTTTGTTTGCCTAATGATTCGCTAATATTAAATATTAGCTGATCTAAATTTTTGTTACCAGTTAGTTCCTCTAAAACTCCGATTAACCTGTTTGAAAGCTGGGAAGAGGAATTATAACTTTCCTGTCTATCATAAAAATTCCATAAGCCCTTTGGATTTAGTAAATACTTCACTCCTAGCCTGGGAACAATCTCGTATTTAACTAAATTACCAACTGTAATATGATGAGCCATTGCGAGCCTCATAATATAACTCGGCAAACTTTCGCTTAGTGGACTATTTAACCCAACTGGTTTTAGTGAATATAACCTGAGTTTGTGTCTATTGTCATAATTGTCTTTATGCATATCTTTTCCCTCAATATTTCTCTTTCAAAACTATATCTTTTAATCCTCGCGTTCTTATACTTTTTCTCTTTAACTCACTTGTTCTTGGTTTAATAGCTAATTTAACCTAAACCAACTTGATCTCTCCCTGGTTTACGAGTCCCAGGCAAAGCTTTTGATGACTTTACTGTTTCCTTATGATTCGTCTCCGTTTTTTGGGCTTTTCCTCTATCAAGACAAAGGGCTTTATCAAGATCACCCTCTGATTGAATCTTTTTCATCTTCACTTCTCCCTTAATAATGCTATTTAGTATTCCTTCAGATCGATGCCCCGAGATTCGTGTTTCATCCAAGTGTTTTCTGGTTAAAGTAGGTGCATTCTCTAGTAACGCAAAATCATATGCACTGTTTAGCCATTCCTTTAGGGTACCCACACATCCAAGAGTATATTTATAAAAATACATGAAGTCCTGATCTACTAAATTCTCAGGTGATTTTACCAAGGGCATCTGCCGTAATATCCGTTTAATCGTTTTTCCATATGCCTCCACTTGAACCTTACTATCCGGCCTATAACGTGGAAATTCGATTAAACGTGCTCTTCGATTAATTTGGTCCATCGATGAGTCGATTAGATCTTCTAAGATTGTTAATAACTCGTATGTTCCGACCAGAACAATGGGGGTTGCACATTTGTTTACCAGAGATTTTATACTGTCTACTTCCCAAGTAACTTTCTTTCCACTTGCTACTTTCAACATATGATGAGCTTCATTTATAATCAATGCGGATGTCTCCCTGTATTTTAGAACATCCCGAAGCACATCTCTATAATCTGCTTTCTTGGTTTTTGATAAAATGATACGTTGTCCAGCCGAATTCATAACGACTTCATCGTAATATGAAATTTTATGATCTACCAAGGGTTCATTTAGTTCCTTAATCGCTTCTTTCCACAACCTGGGAAAATCAAAACTTCCTTGTTCTGGTGCCGAAGCTTCAACATTTGCAACTGGTATACAACCTTTATTAGTTTGTAACTTCGGCATAGCTACCTCATAAATTCTCACGGTAACGAGCCTAACAAGCTCTTTTTTCCCCACTCCAGTAGGTCCGCATATGAAGACAATCCCTTCAGACCCAATACTTCTGATCCAAAAAAGAGATTGATCAACCGCTTGCTTAAGAAATATATGAGAAATTTTAAGACTTCTAAAGTACTGTCTCCTCTCCTCTATCGCCTTATTTAGCAAATGTTTCGGAAACCAATCACTACCACTTTCATTTGTCATCTACTACAGGCCTCATCTCTTACCAATGGATTCATCTAATAGCCTTCGCTATCAGTATCTAAATCAAAGCTAATTTCATCAAAACTAAATTCTTGGATATCTGGTACTAATGTCTCATTATCTTTATCATCTCTATTTCCGCCATCAATAACTGTAAACTGGGGCGCCATCTCTAAATCGCGTAGACGTTGTTTTAACAAATCTTCAGTGACCTCAGCCTTCATAATAAATTCGCCAAGTTCTTTTGCCGATATTTTGGATCTACCAGCATTTAAACCTTTCTGTTTAACCAATTCTTCCGTAGCAATTTTAATCTCCACTTCACTTCTACTCTTGAATACTGAGTAATGCTGAGAGTAGCATTTCGTCCATCTTCCCCTTACATAGGCATAAACAATCCCTGCATCCCACGGATCATAACGCACTGGCACATTAGTCCCTGCCACATCCTTTTTTGCAAATTCATCACAATAATAATAAAGATATCTAACTTTAACTCCCCTCTGTGGATCTATTTTTGCCGTTCCACCCTTAGTAGTAGGAAGTGTCATAATTTTGAAATCCTCGTCATATGGAATGAATCTGAATGGTCTTTTACCCGCTATTGCTATTCCTCTTTCGAATGCCTCTCTTGGCGATTCTCCAAGAGCTGAGTGCTCGGAGTTATCATAAAACTCATTAAAATAATCCGTACATAGGTCGTATAGGACAGGAAGTGTCCAAACAGCATGACTTTTAGGATTAATGGACTTTGTAACCTGACGAACATTTTTCATGATTTTGGTATTGCCTTGTAGGTTGTGAAACAATTGAGTGTTAGAAGTGCCAAACAATCTTTCACAAACTGAACCAGAACGCGCTCTATGAGGCGGCCTTATTTTATGGGTTATATTATAACGAGCCAATAAAGATTGAAAGTATACGCTTTTAAAATCACGTCCATTGTCCGTTACAATTATTTGCGGCAGGCGATTAAACCGTCTAACACATTCTCTTAAGAGCATCATGTCTGATCGGTACGATGGGGAGTCAAAGGTAATATAAAAAGCTAGTATGCGCCTTGTAAAAGCGTCTACCATCAATGATAACCAGAACTTGCCCATGCTTTTATTAGTAATGGAATGAATAGTCTCCAAATCTACTTCTGTATGATCTATATGTACTATTTCAAAAGGCCGTTCTCCATGCCGAGGAGTGGTCAAATCAAATTCCCAGTAGAAATCCTCATGTTGATAAGCCATTCTACTGCCTTGAGTACCATACATGCGCTCTTCTACTGGCCTTTCTTTAATAATTTTCCCAAAAGTCTTTTTACTAGGAAGAATATATCCTCTTTGATTGCAATACTCCTGAAGCTTACCATAAATAACTTTTAATTTTTGATTAACAGGGTTTTCATTGTTTTTTATGAAACTAGTGATCTCTTCATAAATATCTGCTGAAATCCGAGGAGTTCTGTTGCCGCGTTTTTTTATACGTGGAATGAGGCCAATAAACCCTGCACCAAATTCCCGTTCAGCATGAAGAAAATCGTTATACCAGTTGCGAATGGTTCTTGTTGTAACTCCTAAACCATTAAGTTCTTGTATCTTAGCTCTACCTTCTATAAGCGATAAAATTACTTCATACCTTGAAGTAGCTACTTTTAGCTCTTCCTCACGTGATTCTTCGAGTATAGAGTTCACTAAAGCGCCTCTAACTTCAATCATTTCAACGCCTTTTATTCGTTCTTCACAAACGAGTTTAAAGAATATTTCCCGTGGCACTTCTATGATATTACCGGCCGATATTAACGAGATATTCTCTTCTCCCAAGTTAACAATAGACCATAAGCTTCCGTCCCAAGTCACTTGAGCACCTGGGACTACTTCAAATGAGTGATCTTTTAATATTGACTCGCTTTGATTCGATAACATTATTTTATGAGCTAAGGCAATTTGTTCATCGCAAAATACATGAACACGTTGAGGTTCAGTTATAAGTTCATTTTCAATATCAAAATAAAGGCCGCCCCGAGCAATAAGGTAATAAATATCATCTACCTGGAACTCATTATTTTTAAGAAGATCAAGCAAACAAATTACAGGTTTACATTTTACAGCCTCAAGAATGGACTCGGACGACTTCAATGAGACCTCCGCCTTTGAATCCAATAAAAAGTCCTCTAAAAAGTTCAGGTTGCGTTGAAGTATCCAGTTTATTTCCGCTGATGATTTAAGCCAATACTTAAGTCCATAGTTCTGAGCAAACTCTTCACCCGGTGGGCAATGCCATTTCCCATCGATTAGAACATACCTATTAGGTGATTCAACTGTAAGTTTAAGCAATTCCTCTTCAGTTTTCCATTCTTCCCACCCCGCCTCTTCTTTTTTAATCACAAAATAGTCCGGAGTGTGATAAACACCTACTACCTTATCGTTTCGTGAGTTGTAAGACAACTTAATTGCAGGTGGCTGATCGTAATACTCTTGCACATTACTATCATGTTCTTTTAGATAAATTCCTGCAAGTTCATTACGGTGACTTTCAAATTGAATCGAAACCCCCATTTTTTTACTTGGGTATGCGCCAACAACATTTTTTCTTCCACCACCTACTCTCCGTGCAGGTTCACTCTTACGAATCCGGTTAATGAGCTCTGAAGCAGCATCCGTAAGCTCTAATTCTTTACACCAAATTTGAAAACTAAGTTCATCCATTATCTACTGAACCCCCTTGCCTTAATTCTCTTGCACAAAAACTATAAATAGTGATTATATAATGCAAAAAACCAGCTGAGATTTTTACTCAACTGGTTTTTTCCAAATATATCTTTTGGCAGAGTCAATGTACATCTTCATATCAGAAGCCCCTTTAAAGGATTTAATTATAACGAGTATATAATATATCTATTCTTCATTAATGTCAAAAAGAAATCAATTATTCCTATTCTTCAGTTCATTTTTAATAATGAAATTCAAAAAGGGTTTCTTTCCATGTTTTTTGTAACATTTTTTCCCTTAGTGATATTGCTGAAGGTAATATACTTTCGACTTTTCGTCTGCTAGGGTATATTCCCTGATCTAAAAGACTAATAGTTGCCTCCCTGACCAGCTTACAGGAGGCATCAATCCTAATTTTCCGCATTTTTTGTATCCATAGTCTATGTTCGTGAGCTATTGCCTTACAAACATCAGGAAAATGATTATAAAGAACCCTTTGATCAAAGCCTAGACGCCTAGCTACTTCTCTCATGGAAAGAGATTTATTATTTAAGTAGCCTAATAGCATATTCAGTATATGTTGACTCTCAAAATGTCTCCTTGTCGCTCTTATTTGTCCTTTATCGCTACTTATTATCCTAGAGCTGTATTTAACCCCTTCATATTTTCCACTCACTAGATCAACTAAACGAAGATCTGAGCTATAACAAATCTTCAAAAGAGATTCTAGGCTAGGCCTATGTTTACCATCAAGCCAAGCTCTTACCGTAGTTTCAGGGATACCCATCTCTTTAGAGAATGCTCTCTTGCTCCCAAAACAATTTACCATATCCTTGATTGCAGCAGTTATGTGAGCATTAGATAGTTCTACAATTATTCTTGACGATGTCGCGAGTAATTCCTGGACGTTCTGAATTACAAACAACTGCCACTTTAGATGTTCACCGGATGTTATCTCCTTATGTAGCTCTAGTCTTCCTAGCCATGCTCCACATCTTGAACAATATCCAATTCGCCGCTTTCGGCTGAGTATTTGAATCGTTTTCAAGCAATTTGGACATTCTGTCTCCAGTTGAGTTTGATGTATCATGCAATTAGTTACAACTTTGAAGTTCCACAAAAGAGGTTCATAAACTTCTTTATTACCTTCTTTCCATTCTTCCAAACATGCCGGACACCAGGCAAGATGACTTCTCAACAGTCCTCTATCTGGTAGCCATTCATTGAATCTAATTAAAGTAAGCTCCTCTAATCTTTTACGCCCTGTGAGCACAACCAATGCTTGTGCCCAATTCTTAGCCAAGCTTCCTAATCCATTTATCTCATATGCCACTTCATAGAATCGGCTGCCTCCTTCTTTTTCACTCTTTATCAGGTATGCTTTGTTTAAAACAACTGCTACTTTTCTACCGACTAATTTCCCGGCAGTGAGTGAATGGGCTTCAGCTAACCTTAGAGAATAACTACTTAAGCTCTCAACAGATCCTTTTCCCAGGTCAATTGGTTCCAAGTTGTAGAGAGTCGTCTGGTTAATGGGTATCACCTCAAAACATAGAACATGATACCCATTATATAGACATTTATTTAGGATATTATACTTAAATTGCTTTTTTCTGGTCATCCAGCAACCGTAATAATCAGATATTGCTTTTTTGTTAGTATAAATGAATAGCTAAGGTATAAACGGTAAAGATTAAAGAAAATATCTCAATTGGGAGGATGATGTTTTGAATGCCCGCAGGCAGTTGGTGGATTATAGCCGGTATCTTGACATATGTCTATTCACAATTACCCCTAGAACAGTTCTTTAGGTAAAACACTCCAGAGAAGCCAAGAAATACACCATTCAATCACTTGGTACGGATTGTTCATTTCTATGACACAGATAGCCTGGTCTCGTATCACCCTCCCAACGATTCATACCATGTACTAAAATCATCTATAGTAATATAGCGAGTAGCAACGCCTTTTAACGGAAAAGAGTATACCTGTCCTTCTAATTTCTGGGCAACAATTCCATTTGGATCTTTAATGCAATACAGACAATCCGATATTATTATATTACCTCCAGTGTGCTTGCACCACTGACCAGCAGATTTTCCTATTCTACTCACAATGATGTCTCCATCTTCCGCGTATACAGGGGTCCGTTTGATTTCAGAAACGTAGCGTATTGAAGGTTTCCACGGATCCTGTCTCTTTGCTGTGTGTAGTATTGGAGTCCCTGTGGAAGTGAAAGAGTGACTAGATATATTGCCACGTCGAAATTGTAATTTTGATTCCGAATTCTCAATGACGGTAACCTCATCCCACTTTCCCGCTCTAATTTGAGCTTGGGGTATAATGGCTATCTCTGAAGTAAAATACTTGGCATCTTTAAATGCAACAGAAAGAAGTTTTGTATACTGTTTATGTAAATTAGTCGATTTAATAATCAATGCATAGCTATTGATTTTTGCAGGTCCAAAAGTATCTTCTGGCAAGCGGATAATTTCTTCAATATGGTATTTGTTAGCGAGGTATTTACGGATTTTGATGTTACTCTGAGCATTCACAAATGTACTGGGCATAATTATCATCAAAGTTCCCTCTTGTCTAAGCAAACGAAGATTGGCCAAAAGCATTTCTATTTCTAAGCGAGAAGTCGAGTATTCGCGAGGTAAGTCTATATATAAATCCGGAAACTCCCTTTTTTGACTTACAAAATCAAAAGGAGGGTTAGCTAAAACAAGAGAGTATTGCTCACTATGTTCAATAGCATACTTTCGTCCATCTGACTGTATTGTTGAGACGTTAGAAGAGCTGTGACAAATAACATCAACACCAATCAAATTTGCTTCAGGCCAGCGTTTATCTGCCGCATTTAACAAGTTACAGCTTCCACAGCATATATCAATTACTGCGCCTGGCGATGGTATTTCTATTCGGTTAACCAAGAGTTTAGCAATTGCAGGAGGTGTGTAAAATTTACTGTAATTCAAGAAACGCCCTCCTTCTTAAAGTTAAGTATTAAGAAATGATGAAAGATGATATACCTTAATATGAGTTATTCCTTCTGTTCGATGTTCTCTTTCGACAACATAATCATAAACAATGCGTGCATTAGGATGATTGCAAGCAAAAATGGCACAAGCCATAGAATGCGGCCTAGTTCCTAAAGGAGCAATGACTACTTTTTCATCCGCTTGAATGCAAGATTTCATTAAATTTACTGCTTCAAAAACACTTTCAGAAAAGCATTTGTGTATTGTAAGGTCAGGTGTTTCACTTTGAAGAATATCCATACTATTCCACATCGTAACATTGTACCACTGAGGTTCACCGGAGGGAAAGGCTACTACTGGAATCAATTTTTTAACATCATGCACAGATTCTAATATGCTTTTTAATCTAATTCCTTCAAATCCAATAAATGAGCATAATGTTTGGGAGTTGCTCTCGCGCCGTATAAAGCCAGGAATGGATTTCACTCCTAAAATTTGATCACATAAAGAATAGCCAACAGTACCACTTTGCTTACTATAATGATGTGGCCGAATATATGTAGCAAATAGCGTTCTAGGAATAGTATGTGTTATCAGTTGTTTTGTTAGAAACATAATTAACACGTGGTCTAAGCTACATAGATCTAAAATGACATTCTTTTGTTCCACCCTACATAAATTCAAGATTTTAGGGGTCCCAATTGTTAAGTCTATTGTTCCACATCGCGGTAAGTCAGTTTGAGTATAATAATTATATTGAATTCTTTCATTGTCCAATAATTCTAGAAGGAGAATATCTTTTCGTCTTTCCATCCACAAATTGTAGAAAAACGAACTTCTTTCCTCAGCTCTAGGGACTCCCGCAATAAGAAGATCAATATTATCATAAAGATATTCTGCTATATCGTTGAAATCATATTCTTCTCTAATCACAATTTACCTCCTTGACTAAAGTCAAAGAGAGACATTTGCGTCGTTTCTAGAACTATTTCTTCTGTTTGAGACTTTTTAAAGTAACTCCTAAATCCCATTTTTGCCTTATTATCATCACCACTAAATAGCTGCTCTAAAATATTAGCATCTAGCTGAATTTTTCTTTGATTACGATACGAAATCATAAAATATGGTACATATATTTTATTTATGTAGTAATCTACAGTCTCAGGAGAGAGTTTTGATTGCTTCCTTTTGGTTGGTTCACCTTCTTGTAACACATTCCACATAATAGCAGAAGCTATTAGTTCTTTAATGTGCATTGATAAAGAAAGATCTTTTGTGCTAAAATGATTCGGCTCTGGTTCTCCTAAAGTATTTAACTCAGCTGTATGCAAATTGTAGAAAATCAGACCCAGGTATTGGATGAAAATACGAAGCTCTTTACCATGGGGTTCATAGCTCGCAATGTCTAAGACTTTGTATTCACTTACATACTTTGCCGCTTCAGTTTGGATTTCTGGTGAAATTGGATTATTCCAATGATAATCATCTAAATAAGTAATTCGGAACGCTTGTTCACAAAGTTCTAGGAAATATCTTACGATATTCGAAGAAAGCGCAGCATAAACTTCAAATCCATAGTACATCTTTTCTCTTTTAAGTTCCTTACATAGCAAAAAAATCAAACCATGTTTTCTATTATGCATCCAGTCATTATATCTTTTTGATTTGCTAGTATATGCTTCGTATAATTCTTTTAAACTGGGTGTATATGTGGTCTTCCGACATAGCAACGCAAAATGTAGTCGTGAGTCCAAAAGAGGTGCTTGGTCGCATAATATAGCTATGTACATTTCTATCTCTTCGTTAGTAGTATTTTGTTCTTTACCTAATTTCTTGATTATTTCACGCAATTTTTTTATATGAGGAGCGTTAAAAGTGGACGCAGTGATCCGTTCTAACTCATCATCCACTTTATATGTACCAAGATAATATTCTATATCTTCAGAAGCATATTCAGGAATTTTTCCTTGTTCCTTTCCCAATAAAATTCTTTTTCGGCATATCTCGCAAAGAACAATCAGATATTTTTCAGAATCTATTCCTAAAGTTAACATTTCATAATCGTGCGGAGCTTCAATAGTCTCTGTGCGAGAAATTGTTTCCTTAGTTTTCATGCCTTGTGGGCGCAAGCCAATATTAAAAATGACTGGCAAAGTACTATGTTTAATAAGGGTATTAATTATTTTCTGTTGATATAACTGAAGAGTTTCATATTCATCAATAAATATTTTAAATAAAATCTCTCGTCTAAACAGTTTACTACAGGAGCTACAAATATCCGAAATTAGACGATGTGCATTTACCCACCGTAACCCCGTAATATTATTACTTAACATTATTCCATTTATTTGATCTTCTATCATGTCTAGATACATATCAGTTTCTTGGCGAAAACTTAGTAACGTTTTAGAGGTACTAGCAGTATTAAACCGTTTAGAAAAATCGCAAACAAAACTTGTTAGTTCTTTTTCGTCAATTGACATGTCTTGACTGATTTCAATAATCAAATCTATTAACTCTTGTACAATACAAATACTAAAGTAGGTTTCAAAAACCGAATTCCATTGGTTTTCTTCTCGTCCGCACATCGAAGAAACAAAAGTTGTGTCAACGCGATAATATATTCCAACAAACTCATTATTGTCAAGAAGTTTGCTTGAATGTAATTTCTCTTTTCTGATTTTAGATAATACTTGACGCCAAGAGTTACATTGGAAGAACATGGTTTTACCGCTACCTCGCCCCCCTTGCACGATAACCGGTTTCCCAGCTCCGTCAAGCCCTGGGAAAGGAACATAGTATTTCCACAAATCCCTCATCTGCTCTGCGCGGTTTTCTTTGAAAGGATTAAATTGATTAAGCACTTGAGTTCTTCCTCCTCATTAACAACTTCCAGTCTGGACGTTCCTTCCAGAACATTGGCAAAGACCAGTCAGGAATTGTCTTATGCATAATAAACGCAAAGTCTAAGTCCCCATGCCCAAATAAGGGAATACCGTGTTCTTTTGTCAGCTCAGAAAAAAGCGTCTGGGCTTGATGTCTTTCTTCTTCATTTGTCCAAATATAAGAGTTTTCAAAAAAAACACGTTGGGAATCACTTAGCATTCGCACACAGCAAATATTTAGCTGTGGTATTTCTCTCTTTAATTGGTCAATACTTTTATCGTAGCCAAAAAGTGTGAGATAGCTAATGTCAACAGAGTTCAGTTTACAAAATTCATCTAAAGAAATCTCTATACCATCGATAGATAACTTTGCCGTGTCATTCCAGAAACCTCGTAGTTGATCTCCGCTTCCTATGCAATCATCTATAATAACCAACCTTGAATAACGTCCAGTCTCTATAGGGCCCACAGCATCATCCAAAAACATAGACTGATGAGCATCAACCAGTTGCTGTTGAACCAATAAACGAGCCAAATAATTTGCACTTTCGTGCGGAGAGTCACTGTCCAAAAGGGGAATAAAGCATGTCTTTTTCAGTTCGTCTTTTAAAACGCTTGAAAGAGCGTGAGCACTAAAACCGAATTTTGCAGACTTCTGCTTATCAAGAAGGATATTGTAGAATAGGCAATTGTAAACTCCTTCTCGCAAAGCATCTATCACGTCATTTTCGGAATAGTAAATCAAGTTTGCCAATAACTTATAAACCAGCAGCAGCTCATTCGGATTAAGTCCTTTGAAATTGTTTACCCATTGATCAATTTCTGCTTTTGTTATACCAGACCACTGTTGTTGCGTAAGCATAAAATTAATAAATGCTTTGCACTTGTGAATTTGCTGATTTACAGTCCCTTCCATCGGCAATACCACCCTCTGAAAATATTCTCTGCACATATTCTGGCTACCATGACAATAATTTATATAGATATATACCTTCTAGCATGGCTAGCAGTCACTAATAACTTATATGATAGATCCCCTAAATTTTTATATTAGTCAATTAATTATGCGAACCACTACCATTCTACAATAATTCCATGTTTTCCTTCAATTCCCTTTATTAATTTTTATTAAGACAAAAAAGCCAGACGAAAAATCGTTCTGGCTCTGGCTTTTTAAATCATCTAAAACCTTAAAATAATTTAATATGGAAGCATATACTTTCAAAATCGAAAAGGCAGCATATCCTTTCAATAGTGAAATTTTATGGGTATTGCCACACATTATGTTCTATAACTGGTGGGTTTGTTTGGTGGAGGCGAGGGGAATTGCACCCCTGTATCGAAGAGCTGCCACAAAAGCGTCTACGCGTGTATCCTTCTCTTTAAATTTCACCTCATGGGCTCCAGAAGGCAGGATCCTTCCGAGGCTATCTCGATAATCTTAGCTAATAACTCCGAGAATTGTCATTAGAGCAGTCCTACTAATTTGACACCCTGACCCTTCATCGTAGGCTAAGAAGGCAGGATGCTAGCGGCAATTAAGCTGCTAGAGCGTAATTATCGTTGTTAACTATTAAGGTCCACCGTTTAACGAGACCAGGTGGAATCTCGACGCGCAACTCTTGCCACCGCTTCCCCGAGCGAGTCTAAAACGCCCCCTTGTGTTGTTTTACAATACATAGTATATCATTTTTTTGCATAAATGATAGCGGTACATCTTACTTTTCCAGCTTTTCTTTAGATATTTTTGATAATAATTCCAAATGATCTATTCTTTCTTGAACATCCCTTCAATTTTATCCTTATATTTTTCGGCTTTGCCTTCTAACTTATCCGCAATTTCTTCGGCCTTATCTTCCACTACATCCTTTAATTCTTCAGCACGTTCCATCATATCTCCCAATTTATCTTCGATGTAATCTTTAATTTCTTCCGCCCGTCCTGCTATAACCCCGGCTTTGTCTTCGGCTAAATCTTTAATTCCTTCAACCTTTTGCTTTACCTCAGGTTTATCCAAAAGTTCCTCTGTCTTTTTCACTGCACCGTCGATGCGCTCTTTCGCTGCATCGACTACTTTATTCAGATTATCCTTTAAATGATCCATCTTTATCCCCCTTTTCTCGCTTTAACTTTTTACCCTTATTACTATAAATATTCCACTTTTTCGCAATTATAGCATATCCCTTCCCCTTGCAACAACTCTTGTTGACGATATCGAATGAACATGTGACAATAGGAATAAATAGCTTGAAAGAGGAGAGGGATCAACCATTGGGCTATGTATCTACAACAAAAAAATCCACGACTCCTTCGGGCGGCTGGTCCGATCTTTGGAAACAAGAGGATTATTGGGCCATGTGGCTGGGTCTGACGATCGTACTGCTGGCTATCTTATTTTGGAGTACCGGCAATAATTTCATGAATTGGATTGTCCTGAAAATACCCGACTACAGTGATTATCATACCGGACTGAATTATATCTTCGATCATAAAAGCTCCCTTTTCGTACTTTATCTGTTTTTGCTCGTTTTATGTTCAATTGCTATAAAAGCCCTAACCGGAGAAGTCAAGGGCTTCTTAGTAGGTTTTACCTTTCTTTTTTTATTAAGTATTTTGGTTTCCTTTTTAGGCTCCTGGGATATCATGAAACGCTATAATATTGAGACTCCCCTTCTGGCCCTTTTGGCAGGGCTGTTAATCAGCAACTTTTTACGGATTCCCTACTGGCTGAGTGCCGCTCTGCAGACTCAGTTTTATGTCAAGTTAGGCATTGTGCTGATGGGTGCTTCCTTGCCTTTTACCCTGATTATTCAAGCCGGTTCAACCGCCTTCGCCCAAGCCACCATTATTGCTGTGGCAACCTTCCTCACCATTTACTGGACGGGTACGCGGTTTTTGGGTCTCGATAAACGATTCGCAGCAACCTTGGCAGCAGGAGGCTCCATCTGCGGTGTCTCTGCCTCCATCGCCATTGGGGGTGCGGTAAAAGCAGAAAAGCAGCATGTGTCCATTGCCATCTCCGTAATTATTCTTTTTTCCATTATCATGATTTTCATCCTGCCTTTAGCCATTAAAGCTTTGAATGTTCTTCCTGGGCCGGCGGGAGCTTGGATTGGTACGGCAGAGTTTGCCGATGCTCCGGGGATGGCTGCAGCCGCTGCCATCAATGAACAAGCTATTAAAACCTTTACCCTGATGAAGGTGGTCGGCCGTGACATGTTTATTGGCATCTGGTGCTTTATCATGGCTCTCACATCCGTCACACGCTGGGAAAAACGCTATTCCGGAACCAGCCCCAATGCACTGGATATCTGGTTTCGCTTTCCGAAATTTGTTTTGGGGTTTATTATCGCCTCGATTATCATTACGATTTTAGCCGCTTCGGCTGATGCCGTTACTTCAAAAGCCATTGACAGTCATATTATCAACCCGATTATTGAATTGCGAAATTGGGCCTTTATTCTTACCTTTCTTTCCATTGGGCTGTCCAGTCGTATAAAAGAGCTGGCTTCAGTAGGCTGGAAGCCCTTTGCTGCTTTTTCTGCAGGGGTTTTAGTCAATATCCCCTTGGGTTACCTCTTATCGGTGGTCATTATGGGCAACTATTGGACAACGATCAAGTAACTATCGGCAAAACTGTCACCTTGGCTTGCAACGCCTTGTGGCTAGTTTATATAAAGTAAGGAGAGTAAAAACATGCACCCAGATAATGAAACCTGCGTACAAAGGGCTCGATTCTTTTTCTATTTTTCTGAAAAAACCTGGGAACCTGGAGAAAAGCCTCCCTTAGAAGACATCCTGAAAAGCAAGAAGATCAGCCCGCAAGCTGTCCGCAATTTAAAGGACTTTTTGTCTATCCGATTAGAGCGGATTGCTACTATGTTGGAGCTTCTGACGGAAGCTCATGACGATTGGGCCATGACGGGCAAAAAGGAGTATATCCTTTTGGAAACGGAAACTTATGATTTTAATCATGCTCTCAAACTCCTTAAAGATCATGGCTTTAAGGACACTGAATTTGTCCTTAAAGTGGAATATACCCGCAAATGGGGCGTCCTGTAACCTGACATTATGTCCGGACAATTTGTCACAACCAGACAAATTGTCCGGTTTTTTTATTATCTCCCCGGCTTTGTTAAGAACCCCGAATCCCTTTATTTAAGCTAGAATTCACAAGAGCAAACCGTTGGCATAAGAATTGCTTATAAATTAGTTTACGAAATCAAATAGTACCTAAACAAATACGACAAAAGGAGATGACACTATGTTTTATTCCTCAAGCTGAACCCAGTCTTTGGGCAACCTGGTCTAAAAACTACTTTTGGAGGGTATTAAGATGGCACAAGTTGAAACAAATAAACCAACCTCTCCTTCCGGAGGCTGGTCCGATCTTTGGAAAAAGGAAGACTATTGGGCAGTCTGGCTTGGTTTAGGGGTAGTCTTAGTTGCGATTTTGCTCTGGTCCACAGGCAGTACCGCTATGAAATGGATGGCCATCAGTGTACCGAGCTATTCGGAATTCAGCAAAGCAGCAAGTTATGTCAGCACTCATGTCAGCGGAATTATCGGTCTCTACCTACTGTTTATCGTCCTCTTCTCCATCGCCGTGAAAATTCTGGGCCATAAACTAAGCCAGTTTATTCCGGGATTTACGATCGTCTTTATCATGAGTCTCGCGGTCACCGTGTTGGGGTCCTGGGATGTCATGAAAAAGTTCAACCTGGAAGCTCCCCTTCTCGCTCTTGCCGTTGGACTGATTATCGGTAACTTTATTAAGCTTCCCAAATTTATGGATGCTTCCTTGCGGACGGAGTTCTTTGTTAAAACCGGGATTGTACTCATGGGCGCCACCCTTCCTTTCACATTAATTCTCCAATCCGGTCCGGTGGCTTTTCTTCAGGCAACCATTATTGCTGTCACCACTTATCTGACCATTTACTGGGCTGGAACCCGCCTCTTTGGCTTAGATAACCGTTTTTCCGCTACTTTGGCTGCCGGCGGCTCTATCTGCGGCGTATCCGCTTCCATTGCCATCGGGGGTTCCGTTAAGGCTGAAAAGCAGCATGTTTCCATTGCCATTTCCTTAGTTGTTGTTTGGGCCATTGTCATGATCTTTGCTCTTCCCATGTTTATTAAGGCCTTTAACATTCCTCCCGGTCCCGCCGGAGCCTGGATTGGAACTTCTGAATTTGCCGATGCGGCAGGAATGGCTGCGGCAGCCTCCATTAACGAACAAGCCATCAAAACCTTTACTCTCATGAAGGTCGTGGGACGGGATATGTTCGTTGGCATCTGGTGTTTCATCATGGCTTTCATCTCGATCACCAAATGGGAAAAACGCGAGGATGGAACCAAACCGAATGCCGGTGAAATTTGGACTCGCTTCCCCAAATTTGTCTTAGGCTTTTTTGTCGCTTCCATTATTATCACCGCCTTGGTAGCAGGAGTGGATGCCCCTACTTCAAAGGAAATCTCTGCGCAGGTTATTGGTCCCATCAAGGAGTTAAGAAACTGGGCCTTCATCTTCACCTTCCTTTCTATCGGTTTAACCACTCGCTTCAAAGACCTCACTTCCGTTGGCTGGAAACCTTTTGCCGCGTTTACCACAGGGGTTTTAGTGAATGTACCTCTCGGTTACATCCTCTCGGTCATCGTGATGGGCAACTACTGGACAATGGTTCAATAAGGTTCATCGCCATGCCCAGCGCGGCGCACCCCATCAAGAAAAAGCCTTCCACAACCGGGAAGGCTTTTTCTCATAACTGGACTCAAAAAAATTTCGACATGAACATTAAAGGGTTGTATTATATACTGGAAGAAGCTTAAGCATGATTTTATGGTGATGATGAAAGCATTGGGATGGAGGCCAAACCTTGAAAGAAAATTCAATTCCCTGGTGGATGCGTATAAAAGTACATTTTCTCTTGTTTGGGATCGCCATGTCGATTCTTCCTCTGTTTTTTCTGGGCTATTTAGGTTTTACATCCGTACGGCAGAATCTTCAGATGGATATTTATGAGCAAAACTTTGACCAAGTCTCCGTACTTGCCCGGGAAATTCAGGATGCCATCGCCACTATCGAAAATAGCTTAACTTTTACGAAGACAACTACTGTTCAGGCCTTGACGGGAAGCGATGAAGCATCACGTCAGTTGATTTTGGAAACCTTGTTGCAGAAAGAACCTTCTCTTAAAGAGCTTAAGGTTTATGATGCCAACTTTAGAAGCATAGCTCAAATCAATCGTCAGGCAAGTGCTCCGCCGAATTCATCAACCAACGCCCCTGAACCTATCCTCTCTTCAGAACGTCTCTCTCCTATAAGTGACCTGTACTTTTCCCAGGAAGGCCAACCTGAAATCCGCCTTACTGTGACCATTCAAGACCCTATGGATGGAAAATTCCTGGGGCATCTGCAGGGAACCATCGAACTAACAACTATGATCAACCGCTATTTTAATTTTCATTTAGATGAAGGAAAGTATGTCTTCTTAGTTGATCGGTCCGGAACATTGATAGGCCAAACAGATTCCGATCTTCATTTCCATGAGGAAGACCTTCGTCAGGCTCCTGCCGTCCAAAGTTTCATGGCAGGAGAGCTTTTTTCCACTGGGAGCGAGTATAAAAATTATGCCGGCGTGAACGTTATTGGCGCCTTTGCTTCTATGGATACCCTCAACTGGGGGGTATTTATCGAACAGCCTGCTCACGAAGCCAATAAACCCATCTTTGAGTTGGCCCTTCGCCTCATTATGATTGCCGTCTTAATCATGGTCCTGGTGATGATTATCAGCATTTCCTTTGGCTTAAAAGTCGTTCATCCCATTGAGAATCTTGAATCTCAAGTCAGGCGAATTATCCAGACCGGCGACTTGGAATCCCATATCCCCATTGAGAGCTGGGATGAAATCGGCAGACTGGTAAAATCCTTTAACCAGCTGCTCAATTCCTTAGATCAAAAGAATGAAAATTTAAAGAACGAGAAAGAACTCTTGACCACCGTCGTAGATGGAGTCGGCGCCGGAATGGTGCTGTTGGATTCGGAAAGAAAAATACTCTGGTGGAATGCGAAGTTTGCCCAGTGGTTTGGTCAGCAGTTCGCCCATCTCCCCTGTGAGCAGGTCATTGCCGGACAAGGAACAGAGGGTATTCTCCTGGAAAACGGCCGGACCATCTCTGTCTTTCTCCATGAGGAACGCCGGCATTTTCGTCAGATGTACTATGAACTGTCCCCGGATAATCCTGAGAATGCGGCTTATCTCCTGCTTCTTGATGACGTGACTCAGGAAGTGGAAATGGAGGCCCGCATGATTGAGACGGATAAGATGGCTGCCATCGGACTCTTAGCCTCGGGGGTAGCTCATGAAATTAACAACCCCTTAGCTGTCGTTGCCGCCTATAGTGAGGATTTACTTGAACGTTTAGACGAAGAGGATTCCGGCCCCAGCCAAGAAGAGATTAAGCTGGGCTTTGACACGGTCTTGGAGCAAATTGTCCGCTGCAAGCAAATCACCGATGGTTTGCTGGGTTTTGCCCGCAAACGCGATTCAGGCAGTGACCTCATTGATCTTGGGATAGCCAGCGCTCAGACTCTGGGACTTTTGGAGCATAAAGCCAAACAAAAACATCTTCACATTCAATTTCATTCAGAAAACAGTCTCTTCGTCCTGGGCAATGAAAACGAATGGCAGCAAGTCGTGCTCAACCTGGTGACCAATGCACTGGATGCTTCTTCCGAAGGAAAAGCCATCGATGTCCGGGGGTACCGGGAGGGCAATACAATACAGTTTATCATCCAAGATTATGGAGAAGGCATTCCTCAGGACCATCTCAAAAAAGCCCTTGATCCGTTTTTTACCACCAAATCCCCAGGCCAGGGCACAGGCTTAGGTTTATACGTGAGTTATGGAATTATTGTCAAAATGCATGGTGAAATGGCCCTAGAAAGTACGGAAGGACAGGGCACTAAGGTGAAAATTTCCTTGCCCTTCCATGAAGCAGGAGAACAAAGCTCATGAAGCACAGTCAAAAAGTTTTAATCCTCGATGATGAAAACACTTTGCGAACCATTATCGCTCAGCGTTTAAAGCGCAAAGGCTATGACGTCTTGGAGGCCGGCACGGCCAGTGAAGGGATGGCTTTCCTTAAAGATACTTTAGTCGATGCTGTCTTATTGGATATCAAACTGCCGGATGGTGATGGGCTGACCCTGCTGCCCAAAATTAAGCAGATCCAAACAGATCTGCAGGTCATTATGCTGACCGGGAACGGGACCATTGAGTCCGCCATTGAAGCCATGAAACTCGGCGCCTATGATTACCTGACCAAGCCCTGCAATTTATCAAAGCTTGACATCACTTTGCAAAAAGCCCTGGAAAACCGCAAGCTGTTGATGGAGAATACCGGACTGCGCCAAGTTGTCAACCGCCAAACTCCAGAGTTAACCATCATTGCGGAAAGTGAAGCCATGACTTCACTCCTGGAGATAACCCATAAAGTTGCTCAGACGGATACCTCTGTCCTTATCCAAGGAGAGAGTGGTGTCGGCAAGGATCTGATTGCCCAAGCCATCCATTTCTGGAGTTCCAGAGTCAATCGTCCCTACATCCCCGTCAATGCCGGGGCCATCCCTGAGGCTCTCATCGAAAGCGAACTCTTTGGACACGAAAAAGGCGCCTTTACCGGTGCCGGGACTCAAAAAATCGGCTTAGTGGAAATGGCTGACAACGGCACCCTCTTTCTCGATGAAATCGGGGAAATGCCTCTATCTATTCAAGTCAAGCTGCTCCGCTTTTTAGAAAGCGGAGAATTCAGGCGGGTTGGCGACACCCGGCTGCGACGGGTTGATGTGCGCATTGTGACGGCGACCAATCGCGACCTGTGGCAGGAGATCATTCAGGGAAGGTTTCGTGAGGATCTCTTTTACCGCTTAAATGGGCTAACCCTCCTGGTTCCTCCTCTGCGGGAACGGCGCCGGGATATCATCCCTCTTGTCAATCACTTCCTGAAAACTCAACGCAAAGATTTGCTCCATGAGCGGTATATCTTATTGCCGGAGACCCAGGAACAATTGCTGAATTATGATTTCCCTGGCAATATTCGTGAACTCTTCCATCTTATCGAGCGCGGCCAAATCTTATCCTCCGACGGCACCATCACCCCCAGTGACATTTGGCCGGAAAAATTGACTCAAGTTCTGAAAGCCCCACCAGCTTTCGATTCGAAAGAAGAATTCTTCCGTATCTTTCAGAAGTGCTCCTATCCTTCTTTAGAGGATGTGGAAAAGGCTTTTATCCTGTCTACCCTGAAAAAGGCCAAAGGACATAAAACTCAAACAGCCAATTTATTGGGAATTAGTGTGCGCAATCTCTATCGCAAACTCCAGGCTTATAATATGAATGAGTAAAGATACAGCCTTATCTTGACGATATGACACTCCTGTCATACACTTAAGATGACAACTGTGTCATCTTTTAGAAAAGTCCCTCATATGGAATATAAAGTTATAGAAAGGAGAAGGATTTCCTTGCCTACTCAAACCTTTTTCAATCTGCCTGAAGAAAAAAGGAACCGCATCCTTGAGGCTGCCATCCAGGAATTCGCTGCCTATGCATTTGACCAGGCGAGTATTGCCCGCATCATTGAGCAAGCAGGGATTCCCCGGGGAAGCTTTTATCAATATTTTAAAAATCTCAAGGATTTGTATAAGTACATTTTTAACCTTGCTGTAGAAAAGAAGCTCCAGTATTTTGAGGCCAAAGTCCCTGACCTTCATGGCGATGGCTTTGAATTCTTCTCCACATTACAGAGGCTTTTCACGGTAGGCCTGGAGTTTGCTCAGGATCATCCTGAGCTTCTGGCCCTTGGTCATCGCTTTATGAAAGAGACCAACGTCCAACTTCGCGAGGAAGTGATGGCTGAACAAGCCCCTAAATCCACCAATTTTTACGGAAATATGCTCCAGCGAGGCTTTGAATTAGGACAGCTGGACCCTTCCGTGGATTACTCAACCGCAGTTTTCTTTATGCATGGTATGAATACAGCTTTGACGGACGCTTACCTGCCTTTAGAGCAAAGCAATCTCAATAATGCCCTCGAAGATAAAACCTATCTGGATATCATCAATAAGCTTCTCTATCTCCTTGCTCATGGTTTGAAAAATAAGGAGGTGATACCATGACTCTTTTGCTTGAAGGAAAAGGTATCCGCAAGGTTTATCAAACCGGAGAGGTTGAATTGGAGGTCCTGAAAGGGCTGGATTTTCAAATCTTCACCGGTGAATTTATCGTAATCCTTGGTCAAAGCGGGTCCGGGAAAACCACCCTTCTTAATATCATTGGCGGCATGACTCCTCCCACCTCAGGGGAACTGTATTACCGCGACGAGCCCTTGCATGACGCAGATGATTCGGGACTGACCTTTTATCGGCGTCAAGCCGTTGGTTTTGTCTTTCAGCACTACAATTTGATGCCCAATCTTACAGCCTTTGAAAATATTTGGCTGGCCGCCGAAATCGCTGAAGACCCCCTGTCTGTGGATGAAGTGCTTCAGGATGTGGGACTGGAACCATGGGCAGAACATTTTCCTTCCCAGCTCTCCGGTGGGCAGCAGCAGCGGGTGGCCATTGCCCGTGCTATTGTTAAAAACCCTGCCTTGCTTCTTTGTGATGAACCTACCGGGGCTTTGGATATTCAAACGGGTATTCAAGTCTTAAAAGCTTTACAAAAACTCAACCATGATTACCACAAAACCATTATTATCATTACTCATAATGGGGAAATTGCCAAGATGGCTGATCGTGTGTTTTTTATCAAGGATGGGATGTTGGAAAAAATCCAAGTTAATGAGCATCCTCTCCAACCGGAGGAACTTTTATGGTAGTACTGAGAAAGAAGCTGTTCCGGGAGATCCAATCCAATAAAGGCGTCTATTTTGCCTGTATTTTGGTGATAATCATCGGGCTTCTCTCTTATACCTCTATGTCCATCGTTTTGGAAAATCTGGAGCGGGCTCAAAGCAAATTTTATGAGACTACTCATTTTGCCGATGGTTTCATTAAAGTTACCGGCTATCCCGAAAGCCAGGTGAAAAAGCTGGCTCAGTTTGGTGGGATCGATCATGGTGAAGGGCGAATCGTCAAGGATGCCCGGCTTTTTGAAGAAAAATCCGATAGCAATCGCTCTCTACGGCTGGTCTCCATGAGCTTCGAGACTCCACCTGAACTCAATCAGATTCAACTCTTCAGCGGACGCTTTCCCGTGGATAGTTCTTTGGAAATCCTGGTGGATCCAAAGTTTTTCGCTGCCAATGGACTTTCTCTGGGGGATAACCTAACCCTGATCCTGGAAGGAAAGCGTTCCACCTTTACGGTAGTGGGAACCGCTCAGAGCCCTGAGTTTATCTATGCTTTGCGCTCCGCTCAGGACCTTTATCCTGACCCGGAGACTTTTGGTATCGCTTATTTGCCCCATAACTCCCTTAAGACTTTAGTCAAGGAATCCGGCCAAGTGAATGACATCGTCTTCTCCTTGGAACCCAATGCGAAATTCGAGGATGTTAAAGAACTCCTGGAAACAGAACTTAAACCTTATGGCCTCCAAGGAGTATTCCCTCGTAAGGATCAGACCAGCCATGCTATCCTCGAAGAGGAGCTGAGTAGTTTACGCAGCATGGCACAAGCTTTGCCCATGGTCTTTCTGGCCGTTTCCAGTATTATTCTCTATACCATGCTGCGCCGCCTGATTGAACAACAACGGGGAAACATTGGAACCTTAAAGGCTTTCGGTTTTACGAATCAAGAGATCGTCCTTCACTATTTATCCTATCCTCTCCTGATTGGAGGGGTAGGAGGATTGCTGGGAGGACTGGCAGGGATCGCTCTTTCTTATCCTTTAACGGCTCTCTATGAAGAGTTCTTCGCCCTGCCTGGTTTAGAAAGCACCTTTTCTTTAAAGTATCTCTTTTTAGGGATAGCCCTTTCCCTGGGGTTTAGTTTGCTTAGTGGGATGAAAGGGAGTCTGGACATCCTCCGTTTGGATCCGGCCGAGGCCATGCGTCCTGCGGCCCCGGGCTCGGCAAAGAAAACACCCCTGGAGAAACTGCCCGGACTATGGCGGTCTTTCACTTCCCAAACCCAAATGGGCATTCGTAATGTTTTTCGTGCCCCTGTACGCAGCGCCTTCACCGTAGTAGGAATGGCTGTCGTCTTTAGCTTAATGTCCGTTTCCTGGTCCATGGAAAATATGATGGATAAACTCACGACCTTTCAATTCCAGCAGATTCAAACCTATGATGTCAAGATCTCGTTAAATAGCCCTGTCACCTCACGGTCCCTTCAATACTCATTAGCTCATGAGCCGGGAATCACCAGGCTGGAACCACTTTTAGAAGTCCCGGCTACCCTGCAGAACCAATGGCATAAAAAAGAGGTGCCACTCTTAGGTATATCCCAGAATTCTACCCTTTATCATGTTCTCGATCAAAAAGGGAATAAAATCCCCCTACCCGATGATGGAGTTATACTCTCAGAACGCTTAGCCCATCTGCTTCAAGTAAAGGTAGGGGACTCCATCCAAGTGAAAAGCCCTTACCGCCGTGAGTTTATTGCCGAGCAAGATCAAACTCTTATGGTCAGAGGAATCATCCCTCAGTATGTAGGCCTTAATGCTTTTATGGAAATCGATGCGCTCCAGGATTTTCTTCAGCAAGGAGAAATCGCTACCTCAATGCTCATCGGGATGAATGAGGAGGATGTCTCTGCCTTAAAGAGCAAGTATAGGGATGCCAGTCAAGTGGGTTCCATCGAATCCGCCAAAGAAAGCTTGGAAAAAATCGAGGAAATGATGGGCTCCTATGGCTTTACCATCTACTTTCTGGCCGTTCTGGCAGGAATCGCCGGTTTTGCATTAATCTATAATTCCAGTATTATCTCTCTTTCCGAGAGGCAAAGGGAGCTGGCCTCCTTGCGGGTTTTAGGTATGACACCCAAGGAAGTCCTTAAAGTCATTACCTCAGAACAATGGCTTTTAACCCTCCTCGGTATTTGCCTAGGGATTCCACTTTCCTTCGCCCTCTCAGAGGCGATGGGACAATCCATGAGCTCGGATCTTTTCACTATTCCCACAGGAGTTCCTCTTTCAGCTCTTATGGGCGCGGTGGTTGGAACGGCATTGTCCGTATGGTTCGCTCAGACACGAGCTCACCGGAAAATTGTTGCCATGCCTTTTGTGGAGGTTCTGGCTACGAAAGAATAACACCTGTTTAAGACTCATCAATCCAATGAAATAGACTCTAATTGAGGAGGTATTCTTATGTCTGTTGAACCATCTCCTGTCAAAGGTTTTCCGTTCTCCTTCTTAAAAAAGGGCCGGAAACAAGGATCTGAAAAAGTCAGCCAGCAAAACGCCCGAAAGAAAAAAGTTATCATCTTCGGAATGATTGCCGTCCTTGTTCTGGCATCCGTTCTGGCTTCGAGTCTTAAGCCGCTCAAAGGAACAGTGTTCACCCTGGAGCCGAAGGAATTTGTCCGAGGATTTACGGAGGAGGGGCAGGTTTTGGCTGCCAAAGAGTTCCCACTGTATAATTCTGTGGATGGAAAAATTACTGCTATTCATGTCCACAACGGCGATTCCGTGGCCAAAGGACAGGTTTTGCTGGAACTCGATACTACGGATTTGGTTTATCAGTTGGATGCTTTAAAGGCACAGCTTAAAAGTGTGGAAGGCCAGCATCTTCAAACAACCAGCAATCCTAGGGATGCCTTGGTACAGCAGCAAAAACTACTCATTGAACAAGCTGAAAGGGACGCACTGGTTCTTGAACAAAACTACACCCGAATGAAGACTCTCTATGAAGCAGGGGCAATTTCCCTGACCCAATATGAAGAAGCCCAGCTTCAAGCGAAAAAAGCCCAGAACTTTCTGGAACAACAAAAAACCGCTCTAGATTTAATCTATGAGCAGCAATCTCTACCCGGAGCAGAACAGATCTATGCCGGTCAAAAAGATGCATTGCAAGCACAAATCAGCCAGCTTGAGAATAAGATTGAAAAAGCTAAAGTAGTTGCCCCGGAAGATGGTTTTATTAGGGATTGTCATCTTAAAGAAGGAGAGTTCGCCGCCACCGGTCAACTCTTATTGAATGTTTTTGCGGATAGGGGTTACAAGGTAGAAAGCTATATCTTAGCCAAAGAGGCCCCCTCTATTAAGACAGGAGATCCTGTGGAGATCATTCAGGATACTAATTCAGGGAATCAAATTCTAGCCGGAGACATCGAAAGTGTGGAGCCTTCGGCGGTGGAACGTATTTCTCCTCTGGGGTTAAAGGAAAACAGAGTTAAAGTAACTGTCTTTTTACACAGCGAGACGGCCGTGATTATTGGCAGTACCGTGGATCTAAAATTCATCACCCACAGAGAAGAGGCTCAGATCATGATTCCAAAGACCGCTCTTTTTCCCTATGAAGGAGGAGAAGCCGTCTGGGTAGTTCGTGAAGGTAAAGCCCAGATCCAGGCTGTGGTTAAGGGAATGGAAAACGACCGGGATGTCATCATCCTGGAAGGACTTGCTTCGGGAGATCAAATACTTTTGGATACGGACCTTGTTGGGCTTAAAGAGGGTAAAAAGATCAAGGCTCTATGAGTCGAGGGAGCCCATCGTGTGGGTGACGGCCTTCTTCCAGCCTTGATAGTACTTTTCCTTAAGCCCCGCTTCCATCTGAGGTTTAAAGGAGCGTTCGATGTTCGCCTTCCCTTTTAACTCCTCTTTATTGCTCCAAAACCCTGTAGCCAGCCCGGCCAGATAGGCTGCGCCTAAGGCTGTGGTTTCAATACAATAAGGACGTTCCACTTCTACTCCCAGGATATCAGCCTGAAACTGCATCAAGAGGTTATTGACCACCGCTCCCCCATCGACTTTCAGAAGTTGGAGAGGCAATTGGGAGTCCGCCTCCATAGCCTCCAGGATATCTCTGGTCTGATAAGCCATAGACTCTAAAGCTGCACGAATGACATGGTTCTTATTGCTGCCCCGGGTTAATCCCAAAATAGCCCCACGAGCCTCCATATCCCAGTAAGGTGCACCCAGTCCTGTAAAGGCAGGCACCAGATAGACCCCGCCGTTATCGGCAACCTTCCCTGCGAAATATTCCGAATCCCCTGCGGTTTCGATCAGCTTTAATTCATCCCGCAGCCACTGAATCACTGCTCCGGCCATAAAGACACTGCCTTCCAGGGCATAAACTACTTTTTCATCAAGTCCCCAGGCGATGGTACTGATGAGACCGTGCTGAGATTCATAGAGTTCTTCCCCTGTATTAAGAAGCATAAAGCAGCCGGTGCCATAGGTGTTTTTGGCCATCCCCGGTTCAAAGCAAGCCTGACCGAAGAGGGCGGCCTGCTGATCCCCTGCAATTCCGGCTATGGGAATAGAATGCCCGAAAAAACCTTCGGGAGCTGTTTCCCCGTAGATAGTGCTGGAGGGCTTTACCTCAGGGAGCATGGCTAAAGGAATATTGAGTATGCGGAGGAGCTCTGTGTCCCATTCCAAAGTCTTAATATTATAGAGGAGGGTGCGGGAGGCATTGGAGTAATCCGTAACATGAATACGGCCCTTGGTCAGATTCCAAACCAACCAGGAATCCATGGTTCCAAAGAGCAGCTCTCCTTTTTCGGCTTTTTCCTGAGCGCCCGGCACCTGGTCGAGAATCCAGCGGATTTTAGTTCCAGAAAAATAGGCGTCTAAGACCAAGCCTGTTTTTTTCTTAAATAAAGGCTCTCGTCCTTTCATCTTTAGTTCATCACAGAGGGGAGCTGTTCTTCGACATTGCCAGACAATAGCATTGGCCACAGGCTTCCCCGTGTGCTTATCCCAAACTACAGTGGTTTCACGCTGATTGGTAATCCCGATTCCGGCAATCTCTTCAATATTTACTTGATAACGGGCCAGAAGCTCGGCAATGACCCCATATTGGGTGCTCCACACTTCTTCCGGATCATGCTCCACCCAGCCGGGTTGAGGGTATATTTGCGTAAATTCTTTTTGTGCCACTCCTACGATATGGCTTTCCCGATCAAAAAGGATCGCTCGACAACTGGTTGTCCCCTGATCTAAGGCAAGAATGTATTTCTTCATAGTTTTTCCCCTCACAAGAAAGATTAGGTTGGCCCGCTTTCCATGTATAGCCCTTCCCTACTCTTCATAATAAGGAAAACTTAGCTTACGTCAAGCCATAGTGAGCCATAGTGAGATAGATACTAAGGAACCGCTAAAGGCCTGGAAAGGAAAACACCAAGGGGGTCTCACTTAACGCCCCTTGGTTATTGTTTATCCATCATTTCATCAATAGACGCTCATACCGGCTTAAGGCACGAATGGCGGTGAGTGCTGTGGCTATAGGTTCCTCGTAGTCCCACCCCTTAGCATAGATGGCCTTATAGGAGGGTTTAAAAGAACCCTTGAGATCCTGTGAATCCATAAGATTAATGCAGCCCTTATCCAGCACTTCCTGAGGAACAGCTCTGCCATATCTCAACAGTCCGGACAGGGCCAACCCCGTCTCAACTGTAGATCCCCAGCCCCCGTCCTCTTGTTGAGACTCCACGATAAAGTTGATGGCTTTTTGCCTTGCCTCTAAGATATCTCGGGTTATATAGAGCTGTTGCAAATTAAATTTCCACTTACTGAAAAGTTCCAGAGCTTGGGCAGTGCTATAGACTGGCCCTTCGTACCAGGATGAAGAAAAAGCTCCTTGAGCATCCTGCTGAGATAATAACCACCTTAACCCCCGATAGATGAATTCCTCCTGGGATCGCCCTCGTCTCCATAAAGCCTCCAGAGCATGAATGGTGACATCAACACTAGAAATATACACAGGAAACTCTGAAGTTATCTGGGGTGGTGTTCCTTCAAAGCTGGGAAACGTACTCCAACTTCCATCCTTGTTTTGCAGCCTTTTGAGAAGCTGGACTCCCTGAGAATTTTCTACTCCGACCTGATTGAGGCCGATCAAAGCAACCGCCGTGTCGTCCAAATCAGGATGAGTATAGGGGGGAGTGCTGCCATAGCTGCCGTCGACATTCTGTGCCTGTTCTAACCAAGAGACTCCCGGCTCCAACCAGGAGTTATCACCCCACCTATTTCTTGTTTCTCCGGCGATGCAGATTGCCCAACCCATAGCCCAGTTCTTAAGTTGATCAAAGGCCGGCCAAGCTCCATTAGCATACTGCTTCTGAATAAGCCAATGCCCGGCTCGCTGGCACTGCTCCTGTTGACCTCCCAAACGCATAATCCCTAGAATAGCCAGGCTGGTAGCGATAATATCCTCCGACCAAGAACCGTCCTTCATCTGAGTTTCGAGAAGATATTGAATTCCCTTATTCAGTCCATCCTGGGATTCTGTAGCGAGTAGGGAAGCTGCTACCACAACCGGCCGACCATAGAGGGGCAATTTAGCAAGTACACTTTCTTCAAGAATTTTGGGAAGGACGATTTCTTCAGGGGTTGGGCCTTCTAACCCAGGAACTACTCGCTGACCCAAGGTCAAAATCATTTGTGAAAACTGCCTGGCTTGGGAGAGCACTTGGAGCTTCGCCATCCATCCCCCTTGGCTCCCCTGTAGGGCCAGTCGCGCAATCTTCGTTATCTCTTCATCGGGCTGCCCCCCGGGGACCTTCCCCCAGCCTCCACGATTATTCCGCCATAACCACTGAATGCCTCGCTGTTGAGCACTTCTAAACTCCCGGCCCAAAGCCAGCAGGGCAAGGGATGCTAAGGCCGTTGCCCCAGGGCTGGGAGAGACACCATGATCCTGATCAAGCTTGCCCGCTAAAATCTGCTCGACCCCTTCGGACACATAAATCTTAGCTTTATCTAAAGATTCACCTAAATTCTTACCAAAATCCAATCGATCACCTCCATCCATCTCTTTATCCTATGCATAAACATTTTTTTTGTTAGAATAAAAAAAGGAGGCTGTTGCCTCCTGGGAACTCCATTGCTCTATGCACTTTTTCTTTGTAAGCTAAGGACAGCATGAATCACTTTTTCCCGTTCTTCGTCATAAGCTTCAAAGATCTTTAAGGCGTTTTCTACATCCTGATAAACCTTCCAGTACTTACAGGCCAAACAAGGCGCCCCGTTACTCTCAATAAAGGCGGTCACATCTTCCACGGGATAACCCAGGAAAATCCCCAGTTCATGAGGACATTCTTCCTCAAACCGTTTCTTTAAAAAACACAGGCTTTCTTCTACCTTAGACAAATCATCATAGCCTTGCCCTTTGAGGAAGTTTTTATTTTTCCAGACAGATAGACAGTTGGCCAGAGTCTCATCCCGATAGAATAAAACAATAACCCGATCTTCTTTGCGCCTTAGCTCGTAGTAACATACCTGCAGCTGTTTGCAGATTCCATCTTTATAACGATCCCAAAGGGTGTGCATCTCTCGCTTATGGTTAACAAAGGTCATCAAAGAGGATGGCTTAATTTCGGCCAAAGTTGGAGCAATATCATATTGGATTTTATAGAGAAGAAAGTCTCTATCTTCAAATCGGTCTAAAGCTCTAAAAAAATCATGGACACATGCCTTGCTCATTCCTGCCACCTCCTGAAAATACATACCTTAGTTAATCAACATGCACATTCCTCTAACTTACACAACTCCCGTTCCAAGGCTTTTAAACTACTGCTATGACTGCGGATGATGGGAATGTTCCGGTTTTTGGCTACCTTTACGGCGACTTTGACCATAGCATGGGATACGGTTCCGGTAAAAAGAACAATCCCATCCGGATCCCCCATCACTTTTTCAAAACGCGTCGGGAGCTGAGTATAGACTTTTACATTATGCCCACGTTTTGATCCGATATGTATGTAATCCTTTTCCATACGATCAAGTCCACCGATGAGTAATATAGACATCAAACCACACACTCCTTTTCCCTTTATTCCCTGCAATAGTTTTAAATGAACTTGCTATTACTATACTATAATTGATAATGATTTTCAATATCGTATTTGTTTCTATTTTTTGTTCTTTGCCACTTTTTATTCACCTTCAATTACCCAACTGTTTTTGAGAACACAAAAAGGGACCCTCTCCTTTTGAAAGGATCCCTTCGGTATTTTTCTAATTTCTTAACAGTAATTAGCGAATCCGGTAATCATGACTTTAAAGTGCCGTTAACTCATCCAAAAGCTCGGCATCCATCTTTACGATATGCTTGGTCAGATCGGCCATAGGCGGATAGAAGTAATGGGTCTTGCTTTTTTGAATGTCGTGAGCAAAATCACCAATCCATAGGAGCAAATGGTCACGCAAAAAGGCTTGCTGGTCTTCGAGGATAGCTTTCATCTCCTCCACCCGGCCATTCTCGAAATGGTCCTGAGCCACTTGAGATAGATGAGCCATAAAATCCAGCTCCAGGCCGAGATGATCATCGGCTTCATGGGGGTAGTTTGAAGGTAAAAAGTTATATTTCAAATAGGCACGGCGAACATTTAACGTACTTTCTTGGAACAGAACCCGCTCCTTGGTGAGATAGACGGATTCCCAAGGAGGTGCAGGCAAACTGTTAGGTCCAATGAACAGATAAGTGTATTCACCTTTCAGCTTGTCCAAGGTCTGCTCAGGTTCAGCCGCCAAGGCCTGAGCCACCTCACTTAAAACCTCAAAATGCTTATCAAAGAGATGCTCATCTTCCTGGAGCAGGATCTGCAGTGCTTCCCGGGTGTGTGTGTCTGTAACAACCTTCAATACTTCGACTTGGGGTTCTCCGCCAAAGATCCGCTGCAATAATCTATAGAGATAACTTCGGTTGGCCAGCAAAATTGCGATTGCATCGTTTTGTTGATTCATTTCTTATACCACCTGTTCATATTAATAATTTTGCCTTAATCTTTAATTTTATTTTTACTTCCATATACTATAATGTTGTACTCAAATTTTCAACCCATTCTTACTCCTTCTCACCGAATTTATAGCCAACGCCCCAGACTGTCTGCAGATATTTGGGTTTGGAAGGATCATCCTCAATCTTCTCCCGAATCTTGCGGATAAAAACAGCAATACTGGTTAATTCACCTACATAGTCTTCCCCCCACACATAAGCTAGAAGCTGCTCCCGAGTAAATACTTCCCCGGGATGACCAGCCATATAGGCTAAGATCTTAAATTCCTTCGGTGTGAGTTCCACACGCTTGCCTTTCAATCGAGCCTCATAACGCTTGAAAAAGATCTCTAAATCTCCGAGTTTAATGCTTTCTTTCTTCTCCGCTGCACTTGATGAACCGACTTGGTGATCCCGCCGACGAAGAAGAGCTTCAATGCGTAGGGATAATTCCAAAGAGCTAAAAGGCTTGACGAGATAATCATCGGCCCCCGCCTTAAACCCAACGCTTTTGTCTACGATATCTCCCTTAGCAGACAATATAATGATGGGGACATTGCTGCCCTTTTTGCGAAGTTGGGCACACACATCAAAGCCATTGAGTTTCGGCATCATGACATCCAAAATCACCAGGTCGGGCTTTTCTGCCTCAAAAACAGCCAAGGCCTCAACACCATCTGATGCGTAGCAAAAATCATAGCCGTCTTCCGTGACTATGTGTTCCACGACGATAAGAATGCTCTCTTCGTCATCAGCCAGCATAATTTTCATCCTCTATCGCCCCTTTCTCTGCTGAACCCTGACTAAATGCCCCATAATCTTTAAAAATCCATGTGAAGCCAGTCTTCATTATCCTCCCCGGCCGGAATTCCTACCATGAACAAGCTCCCTTCGTTGGGTTCGCTGACGACTTTAATCCAGCCTCCGTGAAGTTCTGCCAACTCCTTAGCTAATGCTAAACCTAAACCACTGCCATTATATTGGCGGTGGATGGATGAATCACTTTGAACAAATTTTTCGAAGATATAGGGCTGATCCTCTTTCCGTATACCAATACCATTATCTTGAACATTAATCAGCACTTCATTCTGCTCTTGGTCATAAGAAACCCAGACTTTGATCTCTCCACCCTTAGGCGTGAATTTCAAGGCATTGCTTACTAGATTCTCTACAATCCTTTTTAGCCCTTCGCGATCTCCCTCTATAACAGGAACGTCTTGATCTATAACACTGGAATAACTGATATTCTTTTTCTCAATTAAAGGTTCAACGACATTTTCAACAGCATTGATCACGTCAACAAGATCAATGGGCTCGATGATCAATTCTTGTTTCCCAGCTTCAATACGAGCGATTTCTAAGATATTGTTGATCATGCGCAAAAGAACTTGGCTGTTCGCTCTAATTTCCTGAGTCATTTTCTGCTCTTTAGGGGATTTGTCACCGCTTACTTTTTCCAAAACCTCTGCAAAAGCGATAATCGAAGTCAATGGCGTGCGAAGTTCATGGCTAATGATGGTGAGGAAGTCCGATTTATACTGATTATCTTCACGCAAACGTCTGTTGACTTCTTCCAGTTGGATTCGCTGAGATTCCAGGGTATCTTTAGCATGAGCTAAATCCTGAGTTCTTAGTTGAACCTTGGTCTCCAGGTCATTATATAAAGTCTGGAGTTCTTTAGTCATGATCTCAAAGTGGTCTGCCACATCTCGAATTTCTCCCTGAGCATCAATATCTTTCAAATCAACCTTCAAGTCCCCTGTTTTAACATGCTCCATTGCATTTTTTAATTGATTTAAGGGCCTGGTTACAAGCTTGGACATAGCGTAGTAAATAACCATAATAATACTCAAGGTAAGCAGGGAAATATAACCTACTTGCTTTACCACATTAGATTGAATGTTTTCCGTATACATATCTATAGGCATCACAATACTCACAATGCCAGCCAAGTCGCCTATTTCCCAACCTTCTTTGGGATATCCTAAAATATCTAACTCCCCGGCTGGTTCCCCATGGCATTCTAAACAGTTCTCTTCGATACGCATGGGAGCGGTATAACGAAAGGCGTCTTTCCCCGCGTATTCCGACACCTTATAGAATTCACTTGTATTCACATCTTCAGCAAATAGGTTGAGCGCTTCTAATTCAAATTCATCAGGAATATCCGCTTTATTGCGTGGATTAAAATTAGTATAGCGAACAGTATAACCTGTTTTTTTACCAAATAGTTTTCCGATGCTTTTCCCCACAAGAGAACAATGTAGTTTTTTAAAATTATATTCTCCATTGGCATCATAATTGATGACATCCTGATTGATTACCATAAACTCCCATGCAGCATCCATCTGTTGAGAGAGGACGTAAGCCTTTTCATGCATTTCCTTTTCAGCCTGCTTTTGTTGAGTCATCCAAATCCAAACTACATTCATAAGAAGCGAAACCGCCAAAATACCCACTAATAATATAACAAATCGGGTTCTTATACGAACATTGTTTAAACCCAACCTATTCACCCCCGGCAGTTTCAAATGTATTATTATTATATCAGTTAATGTCAATTAAACGTATTCTTTCCCCTATATTAGTATCTCTTGCATTTTCGATAGCCTGAATAATGCCAGGAACCCTCCGATTGTAAAAAGGAGTATCTTATCCGATACTCCTTTTTAGCACTCATAGTTCTCATGTTCAGACAGAGAATTAAGTTAACCCTACCCCAGATATAACCATTGCAGCGTAGAATACATACCTTCCGATCGCCTGGCCAACCAGAATCAAAGCTGTACCGCCGATGACAGCATTGGATACAGATTTGCTTAGTTCATCTTTAGCCATCCAAAGAACCAACCCAGCTCCAGCGAGGATAAACAGCCATTTAATGGCTGTGGCTGTCTTCAGACTGCCGAGAATAGCAAGGCTGGCTTGCAAAGCGGTACTGGTGCTGGCCCCCAGAGAAATAAAGTAAGGGACTACAGCAGCGACTTGAACAGCTACAACAGCTGCGACAGCTAAAGCCACGAATTTCTTCATCTTCCCAGCTTCTTTCATACTCAGAACAAGGAAAAGCATGGCTCCCATGGATAGTGCAGCGGTATAGAACTCAACAGTGGTCGTAGCACTTTGCCATACAGGCACACTGGCCGAGCTATAAATCTTCGCCATGGCAAAGACATCGATCAGACCCACCAGTGCAGCCGCTGCGGATAAGCCGGTGATAGCTCCTGCTGCTTGGGGTTTAACATAGAGAAGCACAGCAGCCACAACGGTTAACCCAACAAACATCGCAGTAAACCAAATCTCGCGGCTGAGCCAGGAGGTACCGAATTGAAACAGAGCATTCATGGCACTTAAAGGGCGCCCCAAGTGTAGCAGAGAAGCCAACATGCCGATGACGCCAAGGCCTGTCGCCGTGATCATAGCATTCTTGAATACCCCTTCTTTATTCACAAGCCGACCAATAGCCACAAAGAGCATAACTCCCACGGCTGCTTGGATACAGATGGAAAACGTGGTCAAGGCAAAATGTTCACCCATGGATTACACCCCCACTTTCTTATAACCGGGCTTTAGGGCTTCGGCTTTGGGTTTGATTAAGAAGGAGGGATCGGTTTTGGTGGCCGAAGGAAGAATGGGTAACTCCTTGACCAGATCCTCCCCGTATTCTGCTTTCATTTGGTCTAAATCTCCAAATTTCAAACAACGCATAATACATGCATCCACACAAACGGGGTTCTGTCCAGCATCTCTTAATTCTTTACAGGAATCACACTTTCCTACGACATTTTTGTCTTCGAAGTAATGAGGTACACTATATGGACAGTTCCAAACACAATATTTGCAGCCGATACATAGTTCTTTATCATGTTGAACTGTACCATCTTTATCAAAGTGCATGGCCCCCGTAGGACAGCCTTTAACACATTTAGCTTCTGCACAATGATTACACCCCATGGAAAGGTAATAGCCCCCTACATTGGGATAGGTACCACCTTCAAATTCATAGACTTTGCGGAATAGTTCCCCTACTTTGAGATCATTCCTATCTTTACAGGCAATTTGACAGGCTTTGCATCCCATACAAGAAGCCATATCATAATAAAATCCTAATTGTCCCATCAGGTGTCACCTCCTAAAATATAATTCTTTGCGCCCACTGTGCATCCGGTTTTAATGGTTCACCAGCGTATTTCTCAACTCTAACAATAGTAGTATTCCAAGGCTCTTCCCCTTGTCCGCTTAACCGGGCTCCGCAAAGAACGTTTGTTGCACCTGCTTTATCAATTCCTTTTTCCTCATCCATTTCTACCCAAGCACCTTCTCCTAAGGTTACCACACCCGGCATCAATGTCTCTGAGAGGGTCAGGGGACGAATGCATTTGCCATATTCACTCTCAATTAAAACGGTATCCCCATCTTTAAGGCCAAGTGCTTCCCCATCTCTTGTGTTCATCACAAAGTCCTGAGGATAGGCTTCTCTCAACTGAGGAATGTTATCGAATACTGAGTGGGAACGTCTTCCATAGTGTATGGTAACGAGCTGGAAGGGGTATTTGCCTTTCTTTTTGCTTTGCCAATCTTCGAAAGTATCTTCATAGCCATCCAGCGGTGGTTCATACATGGCGATTGGCGGGACCGTGGTCAAACCATAAGATGCAATCTTATCAGAGAGAGGTTGGCAGTGGATTTCCAGCTTACCGCTTTTGGTTGTGAGCGGATTAGCGGCAGGATCTTTAACAAAATCTTCCCCTTGAATCACAGTTAAGCTATCACCGGCAGTTCTCTCTACTTGGTAAACACCCTGCGCCATCAAGTCATTCAAGGCGATCTTTCCTAGTTGCGGTTTACCCTGAACTCCCCATTCTTGAATGTCTTTTTCCGTAATAGTTACCAGACTCTCGTAGGTCTCCCCGTCCCCACCAATCACTTCAGCTCCTGCGAGACTGTTAAAGAATTGCTGTTTCTCAGTGATCGGATAAATTTCATCCGGATTCAGCCCGAGGCGTTTTGCTAGTTCACGATCCATCCACTCTTCTGTTTTTGCCTCATAAAGGGGTTCCGTCACTTTTTGGTTAATAAAGATAGCTTCTGGATTTCCTTGATAAATCTTCCCTTCTTTTTCCCACTCTGTGGTTGCTGGGAGAACAATATCAGCATATTTGGAGATACTTGAGAGAACAGTATCATTGGTCACTACAAAATCCACTTTGCGGAATGCTTCAATTCCCTTATGGATTCCAGAGGATTGGTTGAGGAAATTATATCCGCTGCCGTCCCGAACCAACCAAATCAAACGAATATCGCAAGGAACTTTCCCTCTACCTCCCGTTCCGGTATATTCGCCCTTTAATATAGCATCATAGGTTTCACAATAAGCCATTCCATTGGCATCGGGGTTGGTTGGGTTTGCCCATCGGTAGCCATCATATGCTCCGTATGTGGCATCCGGGAATAACGGATTGACGGCCGGGGGAAGGCCCCTGCCTCCGCCTTTGACAAGAGTTTTGCCACCGTATCCTTGATTTGCCGCATAGTTCATAGTCCATACTCCGGAACCTGGCTTTCCTACGTTTCCAGTCATCCAGCCGACTGTTAAAAATGCTTGGCAGAATTGCTGGCCTCTATAGGTGCGGGCAGGCGCAAAAGATGAGTTGAAAATAACCGGTTTTGTTGTGGCAACTTCAGTCGCGAACTCTCTAATCAGTTGCGGATCCGTTCCGCAGATTTTTGAAGCCCATTCAGGAGTTTTGGGAACCCCGTCATAAGTGCCTAAAACATAATCTTTGAAATTCTCTTTGGGATCTGCCCCCTCAGGCATATGATCTTTATCAAATCCTACAGTACACCGATCAAGGAAATCCTGATCCTGCAGATTGTGTTCAATCATGTGATAGGCCATTCCTAAAAGCAGTGCAGTATCTGTGCCTGGTCGGCAAGGTATATATTTATCAGCTAAGGTCTTTACTGAGGGTGATACTTGCGGATCAACAAAAATAAACTTTGCTCCGGCCTTTTTTGCCTGCAATAAATTGTAGGTGGGATTGCCCAGGTTGGATCGGGCAGGATTAGCTCCCCACATAACAATCAGTTTAGCATTTCTCCAGTCAGGTCTGTCGTTGGCTTTCCACGAGAAGAAGCCTGTCATGCATTCTTGAACCACACCCCACGCACCCGATGAAGAAGAACCCCATCTTACAAGGCCTCCGCCGTAGAAATTCAGCAGTCTGCTTGTTCCAAGAATGGATTTATTTCCATGCTCTTCCTTAATCCGCTTTAACTCAGCAGCGACAAGATCCAAGGCTTCATCCCAAGAAATACGTACCCATTCGTCTTTTCCCCGTAGCTCCTTGTTGCCGCCGCCAGGCTCCCAATGCTTACGCTTCATCGGATATTTAATTCGATCCGCCCCAAATACTTGATGTCTTTGGGAACGCCCCCGGTGACAACCTCTTTGCTGCGGATAATCAGGAGAGTCTGGATGTGTATCATCTGTTTTTTGTCTGACGACAACTCCATCAACTACATAGGCTTTGTTTAAGCACCGTCCCCCACAGTTATGCCAACAACCTGCGGTAATCCATTCACCCTCGTTGTTAGCTATTGCTGCGTCGGCTCCGGCTTTGGTCAGTGTATTACTGCTGCAGCCTGGCAACGTCAAGCTCGCTGCACCAATAGCACTGGCTTTTAGAAAATTCCTGCGGTTAATTTTATGATTGACAATACCCTCAAGAATGTTTCCCATACAGCACCTTCCTCCTTTACTTTCATACAAGTTCATTGTGGTAAATCATAGCAACTATAAGAAAATATTATTACTCCTTGTATAAAGTCTAACAAATTAAATATGTTAATTCTATTTCCAAAAAATTATGAGTTATTAATTTTTGTTAATATTTTCACTTATAGATTTCTTTTAACATAATATCATAATTGATTTGCAACATTCTTTGTTGGGAATACAAAGCAGAAATAACCGCCTCCTCGTCAGGGTTTGCGGTTATCTCTAATAACTCCAAATCAAGCAACTATTCCGTTTACTGTCTTATAGATATCAATGTCTGTTTAAGTTCAGATTCTATCGAAGCCAGCTCCGACTCAGCGGCCAATCTTTCCTCTTTGCCCTTTCTTTGAATGTCCAGCACGCCGCTAATGGTTTCTATTAAATCCTGATTGACCTTTTTTATGGTTTCTATGGATACAATTCCTCTTTCGCTTTCCTTAGCCACACCCAGAGTGCCTGCTTTAAGAATTTCGGAGTTTTTCTTCAAAAGATCGTTGGTCATGTCCGTAACCTTGGTCTGCGCTTCAAGGGCGGCCTTGGCATTGGCCAGACCGAGAGATAGAACCATCTGGTTTTTCCACAGAGGTATGGAATTGACGATAGATGACTGTATTTTGTCAGCCAGCTGAGCATCGTTGTTTTGAATCAGGCGGATCTGCGGTCCCATCTGCAGGGATATCTGACGGCTGAGCTGCAGGTCATAGACCTTCTTTTCAAAGCGGTTTACCGCATTGGCCAAATCATTCAGCTTTTGCGCCTCTGCCTCATCCCCTGATTGGGCAACCCGCTCTCTGAGTGCAGGCAGCACTTTTTCATTCATTTCCTTAATTTTTTCTTTGCCCGCCACGATATACATGGTCAGCTCTTTAAAGTACACCAGATTCGTTTTATACATTTCATCGTACATGACAATGTCCTTAAGCATAGTATGACGGTGAGCCTGCAGCATGTTACTTATCTTGTCAATGTTGACTTCCACATCGCTGTAGCGTGCAATCAGCCTGTCAATTTCCGTTTTGGCCTTTCCGAACAGATTGCCTAAAAAGCCCTTGCTCTCACCGGTGGCATCAAAGTTCTTTATGGTTACGACCAAATCGGTAAGCAGCTTGCCCGCCTCACCCGAATCCTTTGTTTTAACATTTGCCAGGGTGTCGTCCGCAAATTTTGCCAGCTTTGTCTGGGCACCGGAACCATAGGTAACGATGGAGTTGCTGTCCGTAATATCGATTTTATCCACAAATTCCAAAACCAGCTTTTGCTCCTCAGTCGTTAAGGAAGCCAGGCTGACGCCGCCAGGCTCATCCTTGATTTTCGCCGGTGATGCTTGTACCTCGTTGCCGAAGTCTAATTTTATCTCTTCCATTTTTATCCCAAGCCCCTTTCTCATCGATTAATTTTTGAGAGCCTCAATGATCTTATCGTAAATCTCTTTTTGCAATCCCTTGGTTACCGAAGTTATTTCCTGGGGGATTCCCTGTACAGGCACTGCTTTAACGTCATATTCCCCTCCGACCACACCGGTTCTGAAGCCGTATTTTTCCCAAGCTATTTTTTGAATTTCCGGATCAGCCAAGGCGTCCACATAGGCTGTGCCGCCCTCCGTAAAGCTCATGATGCAATGAGAGTTCCATAGGGTTGGACTGGGATACAGTACCCTTATTTTATCTTTTACCTTGGCAAAGCCATCAGGATTTTTATTGGCAAAATCAATAATGGATTTTTCATAGTCAACGATCATGGGATAAGCACCCTTCCCCATTCTGAGATACAGGTCAAACAGGTCGGCGGGAGTATTGTTCATAAAGCCCGAAAGCTTGTAAAAGCTCTTGAGCTTGGGAAGAACCTTGTTGATATTGCTTTCATCCACATACCCCTCGTTCATAATCGAGGCCAGCAGACCGTAGTAAGTTGCACCGGGCGAAGAGGTTACCGGGTCTGTGCTGGCAATATTAATCTTGCCGTAAATATCCCCTATGCCTATATCCGACCATTTGGTATTCTTTTCGATATAGGACAGTACGGCGGGCATATCGGCAATATAATAAGTATCTCCGGACTGTTTAACGATGCCTTTGGACACGAGTACATCGCAGATGCTGTCCCAGCTGTAGACCACGATGGGCGTGGATAAGGTGATCTGGGATTTAAAGGTCTTCAGCCTTGGCGCTTCGCCGTCTGCGGCGGGCTTTTTATAGTATTCGTAAAATCTTTCGTCGCTGAAAAAAACAAAGTCATAGCCTTTATTGTCCTTGGTTGCGAGTGTGTCCTTAATGAGGGCGTTGTTGCTCCAATTGTCAACCTTCAGGTTGATATTGTATTTGTCATGTAAAATTCCCAGAATTTCCGGGTCCGCCAGAAAATTCTCTTTACCTCCGCCTACCGCTCCGGTAACAGTTATTGCCGTATCCTTCGGCTCAGCCATGGATGAAGCGGCGATTCCGATGACGATCACTACGATAAAAGCAACGACGGCGGTCAATACTTTTTTCATTTATGAACCTCCTCCCATAAAATCCTTATTGTCCATAAGTCCTTCTGATTTAAATACAGCCGCCATGGCAGCCATTTCGGCCTTGCTGTCCAGCACATCCTTGGAAAACAGGCTGTAATACTTTTTGTCGAAAGCATCCGTTATTTGCGGCAAAAAAAGGGAAAACTGCCCGGCAAATTTCTGTGCTTCCTCTGTTTTAAATGAGCCCTCGGCCAAATTCTCATAAGTATTTAAAATATTCATCAGCCCCGGCAGATAATATAAGGAAAAGTCATTCAGCTTCGTGTATAGAGAATGGTCCTCCTCCAGGGCCTCAGCTATTTTCAAACAGGTTTTATGGATTGAGGACAACATGACCAGGATGTCCTTCTCCACGTTCAGCCTCTTCAATTGATCCATATACCGGGCCATGGCAGAGCTGTGATCCATAATCCCTTGATGAACCTTACCATAGGCATCATCATCACCCTTTAAATCAATCCTTACTTTCTTTTCCTTTTCCAGAGCCTTTATTGTCAGCACAACGATTCCCAGGCAGGCTGCACTGCTTAAGGCGGATATCAATAGATTGCCGCCGATCAGCCAGACTACAAGGAATGCTGCTGCCGCTGCAACACCAAGGAATATTTCTTTCATAGCAATCTCCTCTAATTATATGCTCTTATCTCCTTAAAGGCGTTAATAAGGTCTGTTCTGCCATCAAAAGTCTTGCCCCTTGTCAGCCTGCTGATTTCATCCAGCTGTTTCGGATTGGCCTTTCCGAACATAATTGAAAATACGGGGGTATCGTAGGCTGTACCAGGACTGAACCTGCCCCCTGATTCACCGTCGGTCATCAGGACGATAGATTTGGTATAGGTTTCGGAATCAAAATCATTTAATATCTTAATGGCACGTTCCACCGGTCTGTATATATCTGTTCCGCCCCCTGTTCCGGTATCCTTTATCCTGGAAATCAAGGTTCTAGTATCCGTGCCGGAGTGAGTTGAATCAACCCATTTGAGATCAGCGGCAAAGGGAATGACAACTATTTCATCATTTTCGGAAAACTGGATCATATCCTCTGCTGCCAGCTCATGATTCAGTATCCGCTCCATGGCCGCTACAAGCTGCTTATTGCCCTCGCCGTACATACTGCCTGAATAGTCAAGGCAGAATACTACCGCAGAGGGCTTTCTGAATAAATCCTGGTAAAGGGTCAAGGCCATTTTAAGCACAGGACTCGCTGGATATTTAATAGGGGACAAATAAGCGTTCTTATCAATCCCGTAGGATTCCTTAAACACCTCAACGTTGGATACCAGGCCTCCGTAGGTGGTTCTTCTCCCCAACCCTTCAAGCTTTTGCTGGGTATCCGCAGATAATAAGAAGTCCTGCAGCTTATTAAAAGTCTCCAGTTTCTCACTGTCATTATTGTCTATATAGGCAAATGGGCTGTCCGAAACAGAGACTCCGTCAGAGGGATAGATAAACAGCAAAGGTTCTTTATTGCTTTCGATAAGCTGTTTGTTCAGCTCGATAAGGGACGATTCGTAGTTTACCAGGGCATCGTAGTCCCCTTCCCTGAATATGTCTATTAAGTACTCATCACTGCCGGAATTCCTCGCCACTCCTTTAAACAGCTTCTTTAAGCTTTCCTGAAGAGCCGGTGATGTTAAGTCTTCTTCTGTCAACACCGGAGGATTACCCGCCAGGCTGTTTAAGAAACCTATGTAAGCCGATGCTCCGCTGTTTGTTTGCGTGACTGAGGGCATCAGAAACTTTAACTTTCCTACTTCAACCGCCTTCACCAAGTCATTGACAACGGTATCCCTGCTAAATCCCAAGGCTTTATATCTGCTTTCCTTTACCGCAAAGATTACGGGGTTAACGGATATGGATTTTGAGTTTTTTAATACTGAGCTTGGGATAGACGCGTTCCATATGCTGTTTGAGGACCATACAGCATCATAATCCTGAGGCGATGATTTGATCATGGCAGGAATATTTAGAGAGCCCGTATACTCAAATCTCAATTCTATTTTATTTCTTTGGGCAAATTCAGTAAGCATTGGCTCTAAATCCTTATTTTCACTACTTGACAAAATAGTGAATCCACCTGTTTCCCCCTTCCCGGAAGAACAGGCGCACAGAGAAAACAATAAAGCTGCCAACAAAAAGACAACCGCTATTTTTCTGTACAAAACCATCTCACTTCCCATCTTTTCGCATTTATTTCTATATATTATAGCATATGTCAACAAGGATTTATTGAAGCCGCCAGGAAAAAATCATGGCCTGTGGCAAGGAAACCGCAGACTGCACAGCATGAAATAGAAAGACCGCCTTCAGCAAGAAGGCGGTGTCTGCAATCGAAACTAATCTTCTATACTCTTGTATAATAAACCACCCCATCTTTTAATTCCTTAACCACAACCTTTTGAAAAACAAGATGGGTCAGGTGGGCCAGAGCTTCCCCGGTCGCAAATATTTTTTGGGCCGGCGGGAAATCTTCCCAGGACTTAATGGATAAATCCCATTGCATTTGACTGGCTACTTGGGCTCCCGACAAACTCCCCTTGCCCAATATCGTCAGGATATTTTCCAGCCGCCGCTGATGATGAGATTTAAGCTCTTCTATCCTTGTATATCCATCCTCAAGAACATAACGATGGGCAGGGAAAACCACCTTTAGATCAAGACTGGCAATTTTGTCCAGGCTTTTCAGGTATTCACCGAGGTAATCTCTGGTGATGGTTGCCGGCGGCGCCCAAATCGTATTATTGGGAGTGATTTTTCCTAAGATATGATCCCCGGAAAACAGGATTTTTCGCTCCGAATCATAAAGACAAACATGATCCGGGGCGTGACCCGAGGTCTCAATACACTGAAAGCTGAATTCTCCAACTTGGAGAATATCCCCATCCTGGACAATGGCTACACTTTCCACGATGTCACTGGCATAGGTATACCCGGGGTGGGCGGATATACTGATATGGGGCAGCCCGCTTTGACTGATCAGGTCATCAAAGAAGCCTTTTAACCCTTCCTCTGCATAGCCCTGCAAAGATTGGGCACAATACCTGCCACTATAGACTGTGTTGGTCGGACGGGATAAGTAACCGGCCAGGCCCGAATGATCGCCATGAATATGAGTTATGAAGATATCCGTGTTTTCCATCGCAATACCAAGCTCCTCTATAGCTTGATCCATAGCCTCCCTGCATTCGGAACGATTAAAGCCGGTGTCAATAAGGAGGTTCCGCTCATCTCCTTTGACTAAATAGGCATTGGTTGCCTTTAAAGGGTTGTTCGGAAGTGGAATTTGAATTTTAAAAATATCTGGGTATACTTGTTCAATCATCTATAAACATCCTTTCAGTATATGTTGAGCCTGTTTTTTTACTCTGGTGGTGCCAACCTTAACAACATGGGAGTCTGCCGTGAATCTACAATCCATTGTTGCGAATTTTCCCAATATTCTTAGTATAAGTTTACCATAGAATTACCCTCTGTCCCTGCTATGTGCATAGTTTCTTTTATACCTTTGCCGGTTCACCGTCAGCGTGCCCCTTCAATATGAAAAAGCCCCTTTATCCGTATAGTATATCATTCGGATAAAGAGACTTTCATTCTACATTTTCGCTTTTAAGCCCTCAGCTAAAAAATTTATGATCTTATCTTTGTAGACTTTATATGTGTCGGGCTCCTGCTTGGCAAATTCCTTCAGCTCCCACAAAAGCTCCCTGAAGTTCCGGTCAAGGCTCTCGTATAAAAAGGCGATTTTATTGGCTTTGCTCTTGTGGTAAGCCTGATCAAGCCTGTTGCTCATCCGGTCGATGGCTTGGGCGGAAGTATCCTGCTTAAGGTTTTTTAGGTCCATGCTCAATTTCTCGGCTCTGGCCTCGCTCTTCGCTTTGGCTTGATTCAGCTCTTCCACTTTGGTTATCAGGTTGTCCCGTTCGCCGCTCAGCCGGGTTATCTGGCCTTCCTGGTCTGCCAGGGTTTGCTGGAGCTCTGTCTTTTCCTGAAGAGCCTGATCCCGCTCCGCCGCAGCCCGGTTCCGTTCCTGAACCGCCTTTTGCAGCTCCCGGGTCGACATGCTCTCCAGATCCAGCTCGGTGATAAACTGAGCCCGTTCCTCCTCCGGGATCCCCAGCAGAATGAGCCCCTGAGTGTAGCTCAGTTTGGAAAGCGCTTGCCAATCTGGTGAGGCGGGCTGTGGGGGCCCATACTCCTCAAACAGGCGGATCAGGTTGCCCGCCGTTTTCTGGGAGTAACTGACTGACTCTTCCAGCCACCGGCCCCATTCACCATAGGGGAGCAGACCCTTGGCCTCCACCAGGCGGCTGCCGATCTCGATGGCATTGTACAGAAGAACTTTGCATACCTGATGCTTCATCGTATTGATTTCAGCTGCTATTAAAAGCGGCGTGCGTTCTGTGCTCACATCCCCCATGATGGTTCCCTGCCTTTAATCGGGAATTCCCGTCCTTTTTGATTGATTTACTCATAGACTATGTGATCAAGGTCTTAAGTGTGACAAACCTGACAAGGAACTCCAAGAATATACATTCCCTTAACCACGATAGTCGTTGCTTCTGTCACCTCTGGATGAACAAGCCCATAAGATAGGACAGGACGGGGTCTCCCGGTCGGTCAATACAGCGGAAAGGAGGGTGATGCATATGGCTGTAGTAGCTCATCCATTGAGCTCAACTGTAGTGATAAGATATCAGGTGGGTGAAACCCCCTCCGGTTCCCCGATCATCAGGCAAAAAAGCCTGAACAACGTCAAAGCTGAGGCCACGGACCAAGATATTTATGATGTGGCGGCAGCTTTATTCGGTCTGAGCGAACGTCTGGTGATTCAGACGATCCTCAGAAAAAATTATGATTTGATAGACGAGTAATTCCTGAAAGCATTAACCGGAAAGGAGGTGCTGCGATGGCAATCATAAGCAAAACGGTTCTGCGGCTGACCTTTAACACAACCGGAAACAAAGCCTTTTCCTTCAGCCTGGATGATCCAAGGCCGGACTTGACTAAAGGCGAAATCGAAGCCGCCATGGATACGATCATCGAAAAGAATATCTTTCTTTCCCCCAGCGGTGAGCTGATCGGAAAGAGAGATATCCGGATCGTGGGAACGATGACCAATGACATGTACGATCCCCCGCAAGCTTAAGCGGAGGATCTGAAGGGTCATTGCTCCATGTAAGAAAAACCAAAGGATACCCCCTTCAAAAAGGAGTACCCTTTGGTTTTTTTAGTCAGGTCAATAGTTTTTGCCTTGATCCCGGAAGTGACGCTCAATCTCACGTTTGGCATCCCGCTCGGCAATATCTTGGCGTTTATCATAATTCTTTTTCCCTCGGCAAACCCCGAGTTCGATTTTAGCCAGGCCATGTTTAAGGTAAATCTTGGTGGGAATCAGGGTCAGTCCCTGTTGTTGCACTTTCCCGATAAGCTTAATGATCTCTGAACGATTAAGAAGGAGTTTGCGCTTGCGCAAGGGATCATGATTAAAACGGTTTCCTTGCTCGTATGGGCTAATATGCAGCTGATAAAGCCAAACCTCACCGTTTTCGATCCGGGCATAGCTGTCCTTGAGGTTGACACGTCCATTACGAATGGATTTAATCTCGGTTCCTGTGAGGATAATCCCGGCTTCCAGCTTCTCCTCAACAAAATAATCATGATAGGCTTTTCGGTTGTCGGAGATAACTTTAATTCCTTCAGATGCCACAAGGCTCCTCCTCCCAGATTCCCGTTTACATACAGTAAAACTTTAGATCATAAGTATAGCATAAACTCTCGCTTTCTTCCAGTAGGGCAAGCAGCTGGCTTAATGCAGTGCTGTTCAAACTGCTCAAGACCTTGGACTAGGGATATGAAAAAGGAGCATCGCTGATTACTTTAAAAGGTAGTCAGCGATGCTCTCTTCCTGGATAATCTAATCTACTAAATCAAAAATGGAGCGATAATCAGGGAAATGGTACCCATAACTTTAATTAAGGCGTTTAAGGATGGACCAGCTGTATCCTTGAAGGGATCGCCTACGGTGTCCCCGATGACAGCAGCGGCATGAGTCGGAGTTCCTTTACCGCCGAGATTTCCAGCTTCAACATACTTCTTGGCATTGTCCCAAGCTCCACCAGCGTTAGCCATGAAGATTGCCATGAGCAATCCGGAAACTGTTCCACCGGCAAGCATTCCACCTAAAGCATCCTTACCGAGTAAAAACCCTACCAGGATCGGAGAGCCTATGGCTAAGAGTCCAGGAACAATCATTTGACGAATAGCAGCTTTAGTGGAGATATCCACGCAAGCGCGATAATCCGGTTTAGCCTTTCCTTCCATAAGACCAGGAATCTCACGGAATTGGCGACGGACTTCACCAATCATTTCGAAAGCAGCTTTACCTACAGCTTCCATAGCAAAAGCAGAGAAGAGGAAGGGTAGCGCGGCTCCGATAAAGAGACCGATAATCGTGGTGGGTACGAGGATGTCGATTCTATCCAGATGCGCAAGCTCAGAGTAAGCATTAAAGAGAGCTAAGGCGGTCAAGGCTGCGGAACCGATAGCAAATCCTTTAGCCACAGCGGCAGTGGTGTTCCCTACAGAGTCGAGTTTATCCGTGGTTTTACGGACCTCGGGCTCTAATTCGGCCATTTCAGCAATACCGCCGGCATTATCCGCAACCGGTCCGAAGGAGTCGATGGCCACGACCATCCCTGCAGTAGAAAGCATAGCCATAGCAGCCATAGCAATACCGAAGATTCCAGCGACTGCAAAGGAAACATAAGTAGCAACGCAAATGACGATAACAGGAAGAGCGGTACTCTTCATACCGGTAGCCAGACCCTGAATAATATTGGTGGCTGCACCGGTCTCAGAAGCTTTGGCAATTGCTTGGGAAGGAGCCTTCTGATTTGACGTATAGTACTCTGTTAATAGACCAATAAGAATATTAACGACTAATCCACAAATAATCGCAATGAATATATTGTTAGGAGTTAGCGTAAGGGTTTCACTTACACGCACAGGTTCAGTGATCATCAATTGGACGATAGCGTAAGAAGCGATAGCTGTTAATAAGTTAGTACCCCACAACCCTTTGTTCAAGGCAGTTTGTGGATTGGCATTTTCTCCGGTACGAACAAAAAAGCTTGCAATAATCGAAGAAAGCATTCCAGCCACCCCAATCATGAGGGGAAGCATAAGTCCGGGAGCTCCGCTTCCTACGGATTGGAAAGCTACAGCACCGATAAGCATAGCTGCAATGGTGGTAGCAGCATAGGATTCGAAAAGGTCGGCTCCCATCCCGGCAGTATCACCTACGTTATCTCCCACATTATCGGCGATAACAGCAGGGTTACGAGGATCATCTTCAGGAATACCGGCTTCAACTTTACCTACCAAGTCCGCACCGACATCGGCTGCTTTCGTATAGATACCACCGCCGACACGAGCAAACAAAGCAATAGCACTGGCACCAAAGGCAAAAGAGTTGATGGTTTCAGCATCTTGGAACCATAAGAAAAGAGCAGCGACCCCAATAAGACCTAATCCGTTAACAGAAAGACCCATAACAGCCCCTGCACGGAAGGATACTCCCAAGGCCTTGTTCAAGCTGGTCCGAGCGGCTTCCGTAGTACGGGCATTAGCACGAGTGGTAATTCCCATACCCACATAGCCGGCCACAGCGGAAAGCAGCGCTCCCACAAGGAAAGATACCGCAGTTTGCCAGCTTTTTAAGAAAGTCAGGATAATAAAGATGATGATTACAAAAGGAATAAGTGTTTTGTACTGGCGATTGAGAAATGCCATGGCACCCTCTTGAATCGCGAGAGAAATTTCCTGCATCCGAGCATTTCCTGGGCTTTCTTTTAAAACACTACTTGCGAAGTAAAAGGCAAATGCCAGCCCGACAAGACCTGCTAAGACAGCCCATATAGGCATTGAAGCAAAATCCATTATCAAAAACCCCCCTAAATAATGAAAATTTATGTAATGAGCCAGTTTCCCCCTAAATATTAATTCAGTTCCCGTTTGGCACCATTAAAACTACATACTAGGATTGTTCATTATTGCATTTTAGTAAGGTAATGGATGAATGTGAACCTACCGGTTCAATTATGCAGGTTATAAGAACTCATGTTTTTAAAGGATTAGCTTTCTGCGGTTATTGCTCTATTTTTACGGAAGCTGAATAAAGGGAAAAAGGGGACCTGACTTTATTTCATAAGCCAGGCTACCCCCAGAGAACTCAGCAAAAATACAACAGCTGAGGCAATACTAACTTTTTGAAGGACAGCATCCAATCCCTTCTTCTTCCCAAAGAAGGACTCACTGGCGCCACCAATAGCCCCCAAACCTGCACTCACGCCGGATTGAAGTAAAACCGTTGCGATCAGACCCAAGGAGCTAAGGACTAATATAACGGTTAGAAAAATAACCATACCTATTCACCCCCTAAATATATTAAAAACCAGTCGGAAGCAGTATCCTGCCTATATCAGGTAAACCGCCACTTCTCTCGTGGCGGTCATTCCTTATGATTTAGTCAGTACCGCTATTTTAGCACAAAAATTTGACAAAAGGCAAGAGTAGATAAGTCAACTGTCAATATGGAACCATCAACGGCCCAATGCCTCATGGCCGCGATAAACTCCGGTTTCCCCAAGTTCTTCTTCGATGCGAAGAAGTTCATTATATTTTGCTACACGTTCTGTCCGTGCGGGCGCACCTGTTTTAATCTGTCCTGCATTGACAGCGACGGCTACATGAGCCATAGTCACATCCTCTGTTTCCCCGGAGCGATGTGAAATAACCGTTGTGTATCCAGCACGTTTGGCCATTTCGATGGCATCCAGGGTTTCAGTAAGGGTCCCGATCTGATTGAGTTTAATTAAGATGGAATTGGCGCATTTTTCCTTAATACCCCGTGCCAAGCGGGCAGGATTGGTGACAAACAGATCATCTCCCACCAGTTGAATCTTGCTTCCCAGTTTTTCAGTAAGCTTTTTCCATCCTTCCCAGTCTTCTTCAGACAACCCGTCCTCGATGGAAACGATAGGGTACTTTTCAACCAGATCTTCATAATAGGCAATCATTTCATCAGAAGTCTTGGTTAGTCCTTCCCCTTCAAGATGATATTTTCCATCTTTATAAAGCTCCGTGGCTGCTACATCCAGGGCCAGAGCGATATCTTTTCCAGGCGTGTAACCTGCACGTTGAATGGCATCCATAATAGCCAGCAGTGCATCGGCATTGGATTCCAAGCTGGGAGCAAATCCTCCCTCATCGCCAATAGCAGTCGCAAGCGACTTTTCCTTAAGAACTGCCTTCAAGCTATGATATACTTCTGTTCCCATCTGCAGAGCTTCAGTAAAGCTTTTAGCACCTACAGGCATAATCATAAATTCTTGAATATCCACGTTATTATCAGCATGCTGACCGCCGTTTAAGATGTTCATCATCGGAACAGGGAGCTCCTTGGCGTTAACGCCCCCTAAGTATTGATAAAGGGGAAGTCCAACGCATTCAGCTGCAGCTTTGGCGTTAGCCAAAGAAACTCCTAGAATGGCATTGGCTCCAAGTTTACCCTTGTTCTCTGTTCCATCAAGAGCAATGAGTTCACGGTCAATAGCCGGTTGGTCAAAGGGGCTTAGTCCTTCCAGTTCCGGGGCGATCACTTTATTAACATGTTCTACGGCTTTAAGAACCCCTTTACCCAGAAAACGCCCTTTATCGCCATCTCTCAATTCAACGGCTTCAAACGCACCTGTGGAAGCACCTGAGGGAACAGCCGCCCGCCCCATGGAACCATCTTCTAAAACGACTTCTACCTCAACAGTAGGATTGCCACGGGAATCCAGGATCTCACGTCCATAAATCTCGTCGATATAACTCATATGTATAACCTCCTAAATATAATATTTAACATAAATCATGTTGGTATAACTTGCCTTATTAACTTTATCCTATCATCCGCACCGCTCAAACCCGAAATGCAGCCCAAGGATTTTGCTTTCAGGCAGAGAACGGATTTAAGCGAGCAGGCAAGCAATCTTCGCGAAAGACTGCAGCGGAGTCAGGTTGGAAACAGGACGTTTCCAACCGGCTATGAGGCAGGAGCCGATTTAGCCGGGGACCTGACGCAGCGGAAGCCTTGAGCGATTAGATTGCTCCGCGCAGCTTATGGAGTGAACGCCTAAAGCAAAATCCTGGAGATCCCGGAGAGTCACCTTATAAAATCAAGGACGTCCCCGTCATCTCCTGAGGCTGCGGAATCCCCATCAGCTCCAGGGCCGTAGGAGCCACATCCCGAAGAGCCCCTCCCTCCCGCAAGGTTTTGCCCTTAAGGTCATCATTAACCAAGATAAAAGGCACCGGATTGGAAGTATGGGCAGTCAGAGGTTGGCCTGTTTCCAAGTCCACTTTAGCTTCAGCATTGCCATGATCAGCTGTTATGATGACAGTTCCCTGGCGCTCTAAAATCTTGGGAACGATTTTTCCAATACACTCATCCACCGCTTCTATGGCTTTAACGGTAGCCCCAAATTCCCCGGTATGACCCACCATATCCGAATTGGCAAAGTTCAGAATGATAATGTCATAATCCTCTGTATCCAAGCGTTTAAGGAGCTCCTCAGTAATTTCATAGGCACTCATTTCCGGCTTCAGATTATAGGTAGCAACTTTTGGAGAAGGAATAAGGCAACGGGTTTCGCCAGGACAAGGATCCTCTACCCCTCCGTTAAAAAAGAAAGTAACATGGGCGTATTTTTCTGTCTCAGCGATACGAAGCTGCTTCTTCTTATGTTTTGCCAGAACCTCCCCTAAGGTATTGTCTAAGTTCTGAGCAGGAAAAGCCACTGGAACTTTCAGAGTATCGTCATATTCAGTCATACACACATAATGAAGATTCAAAGGTTTTCCTCGCTCAAAGCCAGTAAATTCCTCATTCACGAGGGCATAAGAAATCTCCCGGGCACGATCGGAACGGAAGTTAAAGAAGATGAAGCTATCTCCATCCTGGAGGGTTCCAACGGCCTTTCCTTCTGAATCCACAATGACCGTAGGCGCTACAAACTCATCCGTGACTCTGATATCATAAGATTGTTCAATCGCTGCCAAAGGGTTAGGTGCTTTCAAACCTTCCCCATCGACTAAGGCCCGGTAACCCTTTTCTACCCGCTCCCAACGTTTATCCCGATCCATCGTATAATAACGGCCACTTACGGTAGCGACTTTGCCAAGGCCTAATTCCTTACATTTAATATTGAGTCTGGTCATGAATACCTTAGCACTTTGAGGCAGCACATCCCGGCCATCTAAAAGGGCATGGATAAATACTTTTTTAACCCCCATGGCTTTTGCCATATCTAAAAGGGCAAAAAGATGCTCACTATGTGAGTGAACCCCTCCGTCTGAGAGCAATCCCATAAGGTGCAGAGCGTTGGGCCCATCCTTGACCCGTTCCATGGCTTCTTTCAATACGGTATTTTGGGCAAACTCACCGGTCCGTATGGCTTTGGAAATACGGGTGAATTCCTGATACACCACCCGCCCCGCCCCAATATTTAAATGGCCGACTTCCGAGTTTCCCATTTGCCCTGGGGGTAATCCTACCTCTTCCCCTGAAGCAACGATGAAGGTATGGGGGTACTCCTCAAACAGCGTATTGAAGCTCGGCTTTTGGGCATTGGCTATGGCATTGCCCTCTGCCTGAGGACTATGGCCCCATCCGTCAAGAATCATTAATAAAAGGGGCTTCATAGGGCAGCCACCGCATTCTGAACCAGTTGCGCAAATCCTTCAGGCTCAAGGCTGGCCCCGCCCACAAGGGCTCCATCCACATCCGGTTGCTCCATGAGTTCCGCGATATTGTCGCCCTTAACGCTCCCTCCATAGAGGATGTTGATTTCATCGGCAACCACGCCGGCAATTCCGGCTAACGTGGAGCGAATCATGGCGCACATCTCTTGAGCATCTTCACTGGAGGCGGTTTTACCCGTTCCAATGGCCCAAATGGGCTCATAGGCAATGACCACTCTTTTCAATTCATCCGCTGAAAGATCAGTGAGATCCTTTTCCACCTGACCGCGAACGATAGCAAAGGCCTTTCCTTCTTCACGGTTGGCTAAGTTTTCACCCACACAGAGAATAGGGGTAAGCCCTGCTTTGAGAGCTGCCTTCACCTTTTTGGCAATCTCTTCATCTGTTTCACGGAGAACTTCCCGGCGCTCCGAATGCCCGAGGATGACATAGGTGCAAGCAACATCCACCAGCATAGCGGCAGAAATCTCTCCGGTATAGGCCCCATTAGGGGCGTAGAACATGTCCTGAGCCCCAATATGAATGACGCTCTCCTCCAGCTCATCCTTGAGAACACTTAAGGCTGTAAAGGGAGCACACACGACAACATCAATTTCAGTAAGTTCACCAAGCATTCCTAAGAGCCTTACCGCATAATCCTGAGCTTCACGAAGGCTTTTATTCATCTTCCAATTTCCAGCGATAATAGGATGTCGTTTGGCCATTAAATGAGCTCCTTTCAAGATGAGATAGTTTATATAGTTTGAAGTGCGGCTACACCGGGTAGGGTCTTCCCTTCTAAGAGCTTCAAAGAAGCTCCTCCTCCTGTAGAGATATGGCTCATTTGATTCCCCACACCCATTTTTTCTACGGCAGCCACAGAATCTCCACCGCCTACTATAGTCATGCCCGGGCATAGAGCCACGGCCTGAGCAACCTTCTCTGTCCCTTTGGCGAAATGTTCCATTTCAAAGACACCCATAGGGCCATTCCACACGATGGTCCGTGCCTTTTGTATTCTTTCGCTGAAAAGGCCGGCGCTTTCCGGTCCGATATCCAAGGCCATTTCGTCCTCAGTTAACTCTTGGATGGTGGTAATCCGATAAGGTGCATCGGCCTTAAATTCTTTTGCCGCCACTACATCTTGAGGCAAAAGAATGTCTACTTTAAGTTCCTGCGCTTTATCAAGAATCTCTTGAGCTAAGGATAATTTATCTGCTTCCACCAAAGATTTTCCCAGGTCATATCCCTGAGCTTTCAGGAAGGTATTGGCCATTCCACCACCAATGATAAGAGCATCGACTTTATTGAGCAAGTTCTCAATGACACCGATTTTATCACTGACCTTGGCTCCTCCAATAATGGCCACAAAAGGCCGCTCCGCATCTTCCAAGGCCTTGCCCATGCTTTCGATTTCCTTTTGGAGAAGGAGGCCTGCCACGCCGGGAATATGATGAGCGATTCCTTCTGTGGAAGCATGAGCCCGGTGAGCTGTGCCAAAAGCATCATTAACATACACTTCGGCTAAGCGAGCTAATTGCTTAACAAACTCCGGCTCATTCTTTTCTTCCTCTTCGTGATAACGAACGTTTTCTAAGAGAAGGACCTCACCTTCATGTAATTGGGCCACTTCTTTTTCTACTTCCGGACCGATACAATCCGGGGCAATGGATACCGGTCGATTGAGCAATTTACTGAGGCGTTTTGCTACGGGAGCAAGGGAGTACTTCGGATCGGGTTTTCCTTTAGGACGTCCTAAATGGGAGGCAAGAATAATTTTGGCCCCTTCGCCGATTAGGTATTGAATGGTAGGCAAAGCTGCCCGAATCCTCGTGTCGTTGGTAATATTGCCATGATCATCCATGGGTACGTTAAAATCAACCCGCACAAAAACACGTTTATCTCGTACCACGATGTCCTTAAGCCCTTTCTTATGCATTAAGTATGGTTCTCCTTTCCTCATTAGCTTAATCATCTCTGGGTCTTTGCTATGAAAGCTTATGTGTTCAGTAAGTTAAGCATTACTATCTATGTAAATTTTGAGTAATGAATCATAGCCATTGGCAATTTTATGCCAATCCAATCTGTCTTAGTTTAGCACTTTCTATCATCTTAGTATACCGCTCGAAGGAAGTTTCTACTCTTTAGACTATACCTTGATCCCAGATTTTAAGGGCATTCACTATCAGATTGTAATTATTCAGCTGATCATTATTCGCTAATAGCGTTTCCGTAGAGTTGTTGAAGGGATACCCAGTTCATCACGGTATTTCGCGACGGTTCGTCGTGAAATCTCCATATTCTTTCCTTTAAGGATCTCTGAGAGTTTCTGATCAGAGTATGGGCTCTTGGGATCCTCAGCAGCGATGATACCTTTCAAGGTTTGTTTAATTCCTTCCGTGGTAATCCCTTGTTCGCTACCTAAACCTGTGGCAAAAAAGAACTTAAATTCGAAGATTCCCCGAGGGGTCTGTACGTATTTATTGGATGTAGCCCGACTGACCGTTGACTCGTGGACCCCGATCTCTTCCGCAATGTCTTTGAGATTGAGAGGCTTTAAATAGCGAATTCCTCGCCTCAAAAACTCTTCTTGACGTCTTACAATAGCGTCCGCAACCTTATATAGAGTGAGTCGCCTTTGCTCGATACTGCGAATCAACCATGCTGCCGCATTGAGTTTTTGCTCGACAAATTTGCGAATCTCCGATTCATTATTCTGACTTAATGCTTTACGATAGGCCTGATTAATTCCCAGACGGGGCACAGTCACATCATTGACCAGGATAATATATTCACCCTCAACCTCTTCAATCACGACATCGGGAAGGATATACCGAACTTCACCAGAACCCGCAAAACGCCGACCGGGTTTAGGATCCAGGGTACGAATTAAATCCGCCATGTCTTGAACTTGACTTGGGGTAATCTTAAGTTGGTTAGCAATCCTTTGTAAACGACCGGCGGCTAAATCCTCCAGGTACTTAAGAAACTCAGGCATCTCCGGAGGGTATTCTTCCAGCATGGGGAGCTGCAAGCGCAGGCATTCTTCCAAACTCCTTGCCCCAACTCCCAAAGGGTCCAGACTTTGGATAACTGCCAAACCTTTTTCTACTTCCTCAAGAGGAAGCCGCAGCTGTCCAGCTATCTCCTCTAAAGAAAGAGGTAAATAGCCATTATCATCTAAGTTTCCAATAATGTATTCAAGTAAATCCGGGGACACGGGAACCTTTTGTATATGAATCTGTTCAAGCAAATGCTCTTGAAGAGAAGGAGCTGCCGCTAAAAAAGGCTCAAATCGGTTGCTCTGTCCAGCATCGGGGTCATACTCCCTGCTAATTCGTTCTTCCTGATGCTGAAAATACTCTTCCCAGTTCATATCCCAAGTACTCTCATCAGCACTCTCGTCTTTCTCCTGAGTTGAAGGACTTTCCTGGGTATTGTCCATGCTTTTATCTGCTGAATCTTCAATCACATCGAGCAGAGGGTTTTCCAGCATCTGCTGCTCTACATAACCGGAGAGTTCTATTGCTGATAACTGCAGGACTGCAATCGCTTGGCGCAACTCTGGTGTCATGATTAGTTTCTGCGTTTGTTCCAGGTTCAAGCCATATCCTATGCGCACATTCATCCTCCTTTCTTGACCTGTCTGCTTTGTTCATCCAACTTTTCTGCAAGCTCGTCGATCTTACGCATCCGGTGATTGACCCCCGATTTACCGACCTTAGGAACCAACATCTCGCCTAACTCCTTCAAGCTGGCATCGGGATATTCCAGCCGCAGCCCGGCAATTTCTCGTAACGGTTCCGGCAAGGCTTGTAAACCGATAGTATTGGCTACTTTTTGGATATTCTCTACTTGCCGTACAGCCGCGTCCACGGTCTTATTGAGGTTAGCTGTTTCACAGTTTACCAAGCGATTGACTTGATTGCGCACGTCCTTGAGAACACGAACATTCTCGAATTCCAAAAGGGCCCGGTGGGCGCCGATAAAGCCAAGAAATTCAACAATATGTTCACTCTCTTTAATATAGACCACATGCCAATTCTTACGCATACTTACCTTGGCTCCCAAATTAAATTTATTAAGAAGCTTGCTTAATGCGTCAGCATGAAGAGGATCATTGGTGATAATCTCCAGATGATAGGTTCCTTCGGGATTATTGATGGATCCTCCCGCCAAAAATGCCCCTCGCAAGTATGCTATTTTATCGCATTTCTTTTTTACTAAAAAATTAGGGATACCCGGTAATATTTCTCCCTCTTCATCCATAAGTCCCAACTGTTGAAAATCAGCTAAAGCCCGGGGATAGATTTTTACCATGTAGGAGTTATTCTTTTTCAGGCGCAGTTTCCTCCGTACCATGATGTCCACGGGTAATTCCAATAAAGTTTTGGCCAAGCGATACACTTTACGCGCCACCGGAGCACTTTCAGTGATAACATTCAAGGCATAAGAGTTATTGGAAATCTGCAACGTCCCATCCATCCGCACTAAGGCAGCTAATTCTGCAAGATTGCAGCATTTTTTCCTTTCCTCGATCCGAGCCAACTCATCCTTGGTTTCGGCACTAAAGGACATTCTCCCACTTCCTTTACCAGTACTTTAGGACTCTTCTCTTAGCTTGTGATTCAACAAATAGGAATCCACTAAAGCAATACGCTCTCCCATAGGTTTTAAGCTAAAAAGCAACCGAATAAGGATCCGCGCTAAGCGGTCCGGGTGGTGGCGTACGGTATCACCTTCTTGTAAAAGGTCCGCTTCCACGTACTTTGCTCCCAACCACTCCACACTTTCCGCATTCCCTCGTACCGGATAGGAGCCCTCTTCCGCATAGCGTTCCAGCAGATCCTGGGGTATTTCTTGTTTATTGGCCACCACCACATCCACAAACCCTGCTCCGCAGTGATCAATAAGGGATTGGAGATGGTCCGAGACCTGGAATTGATCCGTCTCCCCCGGCTCAGTCATAATATTGCAGACATAGATGCAGGGAACATCCACTTCCTGAATCTTTTCTTTGAGTCCTTTCACCAGGAGATTGGGGAGAACACTGGTATAAAGACTGCCCGGTCCTAAAACAATCAGATCCGCTTCTTCCAGAGCTCTTAAAGCTTCCGGAATGGGTTCACAATCCTCCGGTTCCAGATAGACTCGTTGAATACGGCCTTGAGTATCTCTGACCTGAGTCTCCCCCTTGACAGAGGTCCCATCAGCTAACTCCGCTCCTAAAACCACTTGCTCCATGGTCGACGGGTAAACACTGCCCCGCAGTGCAAAAATCTCACCGACATGCTCGATGCCTTTTTTGAAATCCCCAAAAGTATCCGCCATCCCCGCTAAAAACAGATTCCCTAAACTATGTCCTTTCAAGGTTCCCGTATCAAAGCGATAGGAAAATAATTTCTCCATAATATTCTCTGTATCCGATAAGGCAACCAGGCAATTACGGATATCCCCCGGTGGGAGAATACCCATTTCACTGCGAAGCTTTCCTGAACTCCCTCCATCATCTGCCACAGTAACAATGGCCGTCAGATTGCGAGTATAATTCTTCAGCCCTCGAAGCAATGCCGATAAACCTGTTCCTCCGCCAATGACAACGATTTTCGGGCCACGTCGTAAATGCTGCCGTGAATACATGACATCCACAATCCGGGCTTCTTCATCAGGCAATAACACGGATATAATGGAACGAAGCATCCGTTTAAAACCCACAGCCATAGCCCCCGCTCCTAAAGCGCTGATGAACAACCCCATAGGAACAGCCGTACGGGGCGCACTTCCCGTCATACGATAAATTCCTTCCCGGAATTGCAATTCCAAGTAACCCAAGGCGATGCCATCATTCATGACGGAAAAACCCGCCGCAAAGAGGAATACTCCGAGAACCGCCAGCAAAAACCAGCGTTTAACACCTAAGTTGGGATAAAGCCATTTGAGGGATCTGGGGAGTGATTTGACCAGTTTAAACTTCATTTTAATTTATCACCCTTCCGATTTCGGGCGGCATCCCGGTGTTTAACACTCATCGTATAATGACGTTCCTGAAGAAAAACACCAATTCGTTCCGCAATAGCAACCGATCGGTGCTGTCCCCCTGTACAGCCTACCCCAATGACCAGGTGCCGCTTGCCTTCCTTTACATAATAGGGAAGGATAAACTCTAAGAGACCCAGATATTTATCCACAAACTCTTGGGCAACAGGGTTGCTGAAAATATAATCTTTTACCTGAGGATGCTCCCCGGTAAGAGGCCGCAGTTCACTGACATAGAAGGGGTTGGGTAAAAAGCGCACATCAATCAGTAAGTCTACATCCAAGGGAATGCCATACTTAAAACCAAAGGAAACTACGGAGACTGCTAAATGCCCTGAAGTTTGCTCACTTCCAAAAATCTCAGCTACCTGATGGCGCAGCTGCTGGGAAGACAGATTGGAGGTATCGATAATCTTATGAGCTACCCCGCGGAGATCGGTCAACATTTGCCGCTCCATTTGAATTCCTTCCAAAATTCCTCCGCCGGGAGACAGTGGATGTCTACGCCGGGATTCCTTATATCGTCCTACCAGAACTTCATCCGAGGCTTCTAAGAAAAGGATCTCGTATTGAAATCCTTCGGCATGCAAATCCCCTAAGGCTTCCGCCAATGAGGAGAAAAACTCACCGCCGCGCAAGTCGCAGACGATAGCCGCACGAGTCACTTTCCCTTGGGACTGAGTACAAAGCTCGGCAAATTTCAAAATCAAGGATGGAGGCAGATTATCCACACAAAAATACCCCTGATCCTCAAGACTTTGAAGCGCTTGGGTTTTACCCGCTCCCGAAAGCCCTGTAATGACAAGCAATCGAACATGCTTTGACGGCATAGCCACTCCCCCTTCTCTATTTTGCCTCAAGTGCCTTTCTAGCCTCCGCTTGAGCTTCTGCCAAAACCTCCTCCGGCTTAACTCCAGTCCAAGCCTTTTGCCATGCCTTGTCTTGAATAGGAATAAGCTTCCCTTCCAAGGCATTTCCCGGCAAGGACCAGACTTGAGCCAAGCTCAACCCCACTTGGCGGAGAATTCCCGACTGAGCTTCTTCACGACTATAGAACGAACTGCTGGCCGGAAAACGTTTACCCGCCTTGGCAATAGCCCATTGTGAATCTGAAGATAGCAACTCTTCTTCTACTAAACGGATTAAAGGGCTTAAACTCTCCGAAGATTTGATCGATGAATTAGCAATACCGAGGGTTCTTACCGCTAACAGTTCCCCTTGTCCGGCTGTCAGCTGATGTAAAGGCACACTTCCCCAGGGTATAGCCTCGGTCAATCCTTGAGCTCGGCTTGCATTAGCGATAGTATAAGCAGCCTGAGCATTGAGGAATAGGTCCCAGGCATTAGGGTCGACCACCAATAATTTCTCTTCTTTCCAAGCCAAAAGCTGTTGGAGAAAAATCAAATTGGCCGGTTCTTGAAGGACAGGCTGCCCATTGCCGGCTAATTTTCCTCCTTGAGCTAACCACCAGGGAGCCAAATTCTTAGCATCAAGAGCGGTTAAAGCCAGCACTCCCTTGGTTGTATAAAAATCAGCTAAAGTAGGGGGCAGTTGGGCTAAATCCGTTCGATAGTAAAAAACAGGAACATCCGTAGCTAAAGGATGAGCGTAAAGCTTTTCCCCATATTTAAACTGAGAGGTTAAGCCGATAAAGGAATCCGCATTTCCTATGACAGGGGCTAAGGCTCCTTGTTGGAAGAGTTCAGTTAAGGCTTGAGAAGTAGTTAAAAATATCTCCGGCCCTTCTCCACCGGCCTGGGCAAGATAAGCGAGATGTGCTATCTCTCCTTCTTCTATATATTCTAGATGAACAATCACTTCGGGGTGACCGTCCATAATTTTTTGGACTTCCTTACCCAAGGCCTCCACCTCAGCTCCTGCCAAAGAATGCCAGACCTCAATCACTGCCGGAGCAGCTCCCCCCGGCAATCCTTGCTGAGGGTCTTCCCCACAGCCCGTGAGGAGAAGGGCACATACCAAAAACCCAATTATTGGAATTCTATATCGGAGCTGTTTAACTAAACCCTTAACCATGACATTCTCCTTTATCCTTCTCTTCATAACGCTTCATTAATCTGTACGGATGGGATAGGTTTGTGTCCGTCCGTTTTGATAAAAAAACAGTACCCATTGGGGCTGTGGCTCTTGGAAATATTCCACTGCTGTTGCCCGAGTCCATTGCCGGCGGTCCATCCCGCGAAACTCCGGTATGATATGAGCCCATCTTGGATCCTGCTGAAAGGAGTACTTTATCTCCGGATAGTTTGGCGGAAGGTTCTCGTCAGGAAGGAGCAGATATGCTGGAACACTATTGGGGCGTTCCCACAAATAATAATCCAATCTCAACCGTTCTCTTAGGGGTGCGCATATGTCTGAACGAAAGGACTGATATGCGAAAAAAGCCCATAACTTTTCAAAAAGGGCCTTAGCTGACCAACTCTGTCTGAACCACCCCTGCTGATGCCAATATTCAGCAAATTCATGATAAAAATCAAAGGGCGTGGAATACCTTCCGATGGCCCAGTCCAAAGTATGACCAAAGCGACCCGAGTTATAATACCGATCAAGAATATCTTCCAGACGGTGAAGCTTGAGTAGCTCATCATGGCTTAAATCATCCGTCTGCAAAACGGTATAGGGAGGATCCGGGGAAAAGACGAGCCCATATTCCTTGCTCTTCTTCCGCAGCCCCGACCCCTTAAGCACCTTCAAAAAGCCTAACTGGAGCATATCTGGTTGAACGGCATACACTTCATTAAAGGATCCTCGGAAGCTATCCCAGCCTTCTTTAGGCAACCCGGCAATGAGATCCAGATGCAGATGAGCTTTACTCATACTGCGAATCTCTCGGACGTACTTTGCCCAGCGTTCAAAATGCTGAGGGCGACAAATGATGGCTAGGGTCTCCGGATTTGTGGACTGCACCCCGATCTCAAATTGAACCAGATCCTTAGGATAGTCTTGCAAATAATGAAGCCAATCCTCATCCAGCAACTCCCCCGCAATCTCGCAATGGATCCGAATCCCTGCCTCCGAGGGATAATGGGCTGCTTCTTCCCGGGCAATATCCAAAATTTTAAAGGAATGCTCCTTATCCACATTAAAAGTGCGATCCACTAACTTAATGGTCCGTGCTCCGCATTGCAAGGTTTGACGTAAGATCTCGCGAAAACGTTCCGCGGGGAGATACCTAACCCCTTGAAAGGTGGAAGAAAGACAGTATTGACAATTAAAAGGGCAGCCACGAGTCGTCTCTACATAGGCAAGACGCCCTTGAAGCTCTTCCTTATGATTATATGGATTAGGAAGCTCAGCCATGGCTATCTGCTGACGAGGCGGATTTAGAACGATCTCTTGTGTGGAAGATCGCCAGGCCAGCCCCTGTACTTGGGAGGGTTCGGAACCCGATTCCCAAGCCCGCATCAGTTCCAGGAAGGTAATCTCCCCTTCCCCTAGAACCGCACCATCAATTTCTGGATTTTCTCTTAAAAAGGCTTCTGCTTCGAAAGAAACCTCCGGTCCCCCTACCAGGATTCGGGTATGGGGAGAAGTCGGTCTTAACTGACGGATAACCGCCAAGGTCTCCTTCAAGTTCCAGATATAACATGAAAAACCAATGACATCTGCCTTGACTTCATATATCTCGGCAGCAATCCGCTCAATCGGCTCATTAATGGTAAATTCCCGAAGATCAACATCCGGAAATTCTCCTCGAACACTTTCACGTAAGTACCGTATAGCTAAATTGGTATGCACATATTTCGCATTCAATGCGACCAACAAAATTCGCAAAAAGGATCGACTCCTTCCCTCTCTAGTATAGCTTTATCCCGGCTTTATTGCAATTCTTATGCCAATTCTATCTCTATATAAAAATTTTTAATAATAATTAAATAAAATTTGAAAAAGTAGATTTAAACAAAATCTTATGTACTGTCACCTTTCTATTAAGACTATGAATATACTGTTTATAGTATAGCGCTGTATTCAGAGGTGATATGATGAGAATTTTACGTAGAGGGTCCAGAGGAAACGATGTTGCCGAAGTCCAGGTCCGTTTAAGTGAGCTGGGATACATACCCGGACCCATCGATGGAACCTTTGGCGCTAAGACAGAGGCAGCTGTAATCCGCTTTCAGAGGGACAGGGGATTGACCCCTGATGGGATCGTAGGCCCCCTTACTTACAATGTTCTCTTCCAGCCTGTTCCACAACCAGACTACGTCCCTTATACCATTAAAGCCGGCGATACTCTTTACAAGCTTTCACTGATCTATGGAGTATCGGTAGATGAGCTCTTTGCCGCCAACCCTGGTGTCGACCCCTACCAATTGCGCATCGGCCAACAAATCGTAATACCCAAAAGACCCGGAAGACGACATACTTTTTCAGCTTGGATTCCTTATTGGGTACAACAGGAGGCCATGGCTGTAGTACGCCAGCATGCTGAACTTTTCACAACTCTTTCTCCCTTCTGGTATGAACTCACCCCAACAGGAGATTTGCTCCTTTATCCTAATGGCGAAGACTCTGCATTGATTGAATTCACACTCTCTCGAGGGATCGAGCTTATACCTTTAATCGCCAATAATTATGATCAACAACTGATCTCCACTGTATTGAACAACCCCACCATCCGTCAACGCCATGTTACCCAAATCGTTAATAAAGTTCTTTCCATGAATTATGCCGGAATCGAGATCGATTACGAAAATATTGCAGTCACTGATCGAGATCTTTTTGTCCTTTTCCTAAGAGAGCTCAAAACAGCTCTGGTACCCTATAACAAAAAGCTATACGTAGCCATTCAAGCGAAGACCTATGCCGACGAGCCGGTCAGCGCCGGCCATGATTATTTGGGGATTGGGAGTATTGTAGATGTTGTTCGCCTCATGCTCTATGATTATAGCTGGGATACTCCCGGCTCTATTGCCCCAGTCGGCTGGATTCAGGAAGTCCTTGACTATGCGGTGACCGTTATCCCTAGCTCAAAACTGGAAGCCGGTTTGCCTACTTACGGTTATGATTGGGGAACCACCAGGAGAGGTGTTACCTATGACGCAGCAATCCGTCTAGCCCAGCAATACGGGGCTCAGATTATTCAGGATCCCCAAGGGGGTCCTCACTTCAGCTATATTGATGCTGATGAAATAGTCCACGAAGTCTGGTTTATCAATGCAATTTACTTTGCTACCTTCGTGGATATCGTCAATCAGTATAATATTCGAGGAATATCCATCTGGTATCCCGGTGGAGATGATCCTCAGATTTACACCGTGATTCGGGACCGGCTGATGTAATGTATATAAAAGACTGTATAAAAATAAAAAAGCGTTTACTCGGGTCGCGTAGCTTTACGCACATCGCTCACTCCATAGCTCCAGGGCTGGTCCACTCGCTTTCTTAACAGCTCCGCCAAACCTTTGGGTAATACCTGATGTAAACCGGTGGCTCCGCAACGTTAAGAAAGCATCGTTAACCCGACCGCCCCTCCGCTAAATCCGTTCGCTCCTGTGCGTAAAGCTACGCTTGCGGGTCCCTTTTCAGCGCTTTTTTGGGGCTTTTGCTACTCTCTTTCAGGTCTTTTTCAGGGCAGGTTGTCTTGGTCGGGTAGCTGCACTGCTCAGACCCGAAAGACAGCCCAAGGGTTTTGCTTTAAGGCAGAGAACGGATTCTAAGCGAGCAGGTAAGCAATCTTCGCGAAAAGACTGCAGCAGAGTCGGGTTGGAAACAGGAAGTTTCCAACCGGCCATTGAGCAGGAGCGATTTGGCCGGGAACCCGACACAGCGGAAGTCTTGAGCGATTAGATTGCTCCGCGCAGCTTATGGAGTGAACGCCGAAAGCAAAATCCTGGAGAATCAGCTTCCGGGGCTTTTTCAGAGTAGGGTAAGAAACGACCTTATCCTACTCTGAAAGTGGATAAGGCCGCCTTTTTTAATGATGATACAGACAAACGCAGGGCTGTGATAAAACCATTAGCAAGTTTTAACACAGCCCTTTCCTGAGTTGATCCTAAACCCTAATCGTGAAACCCTCCTGGGAAGAGAATGGGGGCAACCTCAGGGGATAGTACTCCGAACTCATAGCCTTGCTCCTTGAGAAAACGAATAATCTTCGGCAAGGCATCCACTGTCGTCCATTTGCCCGGAGCGTCGTGCATCAAAAGAATAATTCGGTCTCTACCAGGGACTTGTTCTTTGACATTCCTAATAATAGTCTCCGCAGACACCAGAGGTGCCGATGCATCCCCTGTACTTACATTCCAGTCATAAACTAAATAATCCAGCGCATCCACTGCGTTATAGTAACTGATATGAAAATTTCCGTGGGTTCCCCCCGGAGTACGGATCACCTTGGGGCGAACACCAATAAGTTGGTAAATTAAATCTTCGTTCTTTTTCAGGTTAGCTACAAATGCCTCTGGACTTTTGTAGATTTCACTGTAATTATGAGAATAAGTATGATTGCCAATAGCATTGCCTTGTTCATAGGCCTTTTTGAGCAACTCAGGGTATCTTTCGACCTGGCTCCCGATAACAAAGAAGGTAGCGTTAACCCCTTCCCTCTTGAGTACTTCCAAGATAGGGGCTGTATTTTCCGAGGGTCCGTCGTCGATGGTTAAATAAACAATTTTCGAAGGTTCTTCTTTAAATACACGATGCTTCATAGCTAAGCCCGGAGCAGTGGGAGGTGTGCCGGATAATTCATAAAATGTACGAACCGGGGTCCCTGGAGGAGCCGGTTCCGGAGACATATTCGCCGGACTCTCTTGAGAATTTTGCGCAGGAGGAATTTCTATAAAAACGGGATCATCGGTCCCTTCTTCATTGGTGTTGGAATTTTCGTTACCCTCTTTTATGAGGTCATCCTTTTCTTCATAAATGGGGTTTTCTGCAGTGTTGCCATCGCCCTGAGAGCTTTCTTCCGGAGATTTATCTTGTCCTCCTGTACCTTGCTTATTCTCTTGAGCCATATGAAATCCTTTGAACGTTTTGAAGGATTCTAAGGAGAGCGAACTGCACCCCACTAAAGCGAGGGCCCCTATAATAAGTAATGTTAGCCCGAATCTTCTCCATACTCTGCTGTCTTTTTTCATGATTATACGCCTCTTTTCTTCTGCCTGTCTCCCTTGTACGTCAAAGATTTCTCAATAAGCAAGAATCCTTCACATTAATAGACGTATAACGCATTCCTTTTGTTCCGCGAAAATGAGAGTTAACAAAAATTTAATATTCTTTAATTAAAGCGAACCCTTTCTTATGGGCCAAGGTTATGATAGCTCAGGGAAACTTAACGCACCAAATGATTATCAGCGTCAATACCCCAATCTTATCTTATTAGTTGAATTTAAAACTTAAGGTGATATACTTATAATTGTAAAATAATAGAAAAGCGAGGCGAAACAGATGACATTTGAGAAGAAAGCAACAAGTATCTTCTTAACATTCACCATTTTTTTTGCTTTAGTTTTTCCCGGGCTAACCTATGCAAGCACAGCACCAACAGTGAATCGATTGGCTGGCCAAGACAGGTATGAAACGGCAGCAACCATTGCCAAGCAATGGTCACATTCAGACTATGCGATTCTTGTCTCCGGCGAAAACTATCCGGATGCACTGGCAAGTGCACCCCTGGCCCCAAAACATAATGCACCGATCCTATTAACTACTTCAGATAGTTTGCCGACACCCACTAAACAGGCTTTAGCCGATTTAGAGGTGAACCAGGTCATCATCGTTGGCGGAACCGGAGTTATTGCACCTTCTATTGAAGCAGAACTGCAAGCCATGGGAATCTCTACAACCCGGCTTGCCGGTCAGAACCGGTATGAGACCGCTCTAAAAATTGCCGACCAAGTTCAAAACTCACCGTCCCAATTGTTCGTTTGCACCGGTGATGATTTTGCGGATGCTCTTTCTGTGGCACCCATTGCGGCAATCGAACAGATTCCGATTCTTTTAGTTTCCGGCGACTCTTTAGCAAACTCTGTCCAAGAATATCTTGATTTAAATTCGGCTCATATCACGAAAACCTATGTAATTGGCTATTCAGATGTTATTAGCGACAAGGTCGCCAGTCAATTTCCTAATGTTGAGCGTATCGTCGGGGCTGATAAATATGCCAGAAATATCGCTGTCAACGAAAAATTCAATAACTTATTCAGTACAGGAGCCATTTGTATTGCCAGTGGAGAGGGATTTGCCGACGCTCTTTCCGGCTCTGCACTGGCAGCCAAAAAATCCGAGCCGATTATTCTCGTCAATAACGCTACTCCTGATACGACGAAAAAGTATTATCAACAACGATTGGTGAACTTAGATCATCTCACTGTGTTTGGCGGAACAGGGATCGTTCCGGATAAGGTCATGCAGGATTTAAAGCCCCCTGCTGATTTACCGGTGGGAATCAGACTGGATAAAACCTTTATAACTCTGACCAAGGGACAAAGTGAATCTCTGACAGCTATACTGGATATGTCGTCAGGTTCAGTTGAAGGAACCGGCAATGAGCTTGTTTGGCTGTCCAGCAATCCGACTGTGGCTACGGTGAGCCAGGGAAAAGTTGAGGGTATGGGTTATGGATCAGCCCATATTACGGTAAAAACAAAAGACGGCAGCCAAGCCTCTTGCCTTGTTGCTGTGGATTCACCAACTAAAAAATATAGAACGATGAATTTGAGCAACTACACAAAAACCGGAACAAATACCGCTACTTTTAAATATCAACTGCTTGATGAGACAGGTAAAGATATTACCGCGGAAATTCCAGCCTCTCAATTACGTGCAACTTCTACCCTAAGCTCATCTATTTCTTTAGATCCAAGTCAAGGGATAGGAACCATAACCTTTAAGTCTTCTTCAGATACGGGCAAACCCATTACCATTATACTCCTTGACGGAGCGAGTGGTTCAGCAGTGAGCCTCGACTCAACTTCAAACGCAGGTTCCTCCAGTTACACTTATCCCGTCGGTATTCCCCAACCTGAATTGCCGCCCCCAAACCCCGACCAGAAAATTAGTGAAATCAAGATCACTTCAACAAAACTGGGCATAGCTTGGAGCGATGGCATCAGTAACGACATGGGTTATGCAACCTATATTGTAAAGGATCAAAATGGCCGTGATATTACCAACTCATCTCTTGCCAATAATCTAAAGGCTACCAGTGATGTGGGTATTGCTGCCACAGCCTACAAGGGCCTGCTGAAAGTGGATTTCGGTCCGAATCTGGATGCTTACTCCCTGACCGGGGTTACAGTAACGATTACCGATCCCCAAAGCGGCGTGACGGGCACGGCGACCTTAGAAATTACTCCGCAGATTCGCGTCATATCGCCTTAACCCTTTCACCGACTTCAACCCTGGATTTTGCCAAAGAGAGCCTTTTAAAGTATCTCTTTGGCATTTTTATGTCCTTTTTCTGTCCAGGTTTATTTATGTTTAAGCAGAACATACTCCTCAATAGCCTTGGCAACGCCATCCTCTTCGTTGGAAGCGGTTACCACATCAGCTGCATCCTTTACCTCTTGCAGAGCATTAGCCATAGCTACTCCGAGGCCTGCACACCGAATCATCTCCATATCGTTGAGACTGTCTCCAATCGCCATGACCTCCTCCCGCTTGATGCCCAGCCCTTCGGCAAAGGTGAGCAGGGTGTTTCCTTTATTGACTTCCTGATGATTCATCTCCAGAAAATAAGGTTTGGAAGAGGTTAAATGAAGCTTATCCGGTAACTTTTGGCATAACTTTTGCCGTAATCCTGCCAGCTCTTCAGGGGATCCAAAGGCTATGATCTTCTCCACGCCCTCTTTTTCCTCTTCAAGGATTGTCATAAGGTCAGCCTCTTCTACAGTGACCCTGATTTTTTGCCCATAGGCCTGGGACCATTCGTTCATTTCCTGAACAAAAACCCTGTCCTCCCGATACATATGAAAGTGCACCTTTTCCCTCAATAAAAAGCCAATCACTTCCCGGGCTAGGGCCACAGGAATTACTTTTCGGTAAAGAATTTTCCGGCTTATAGCCTCCTGAATCATGGCTCCATTATACGTAATGATAGGAACGTCCAACCCCAATTGCTCAGCATAGAGTCTGGCCGAAGCGGGCATCCTTCCTGTGGCAAAGGTCACATAAACGCCTTGCTCCCTTGCTTGCCGGATAGCTTCAATGACCCGCTCCGATAGGGTTAAATCATCTCTTAATAAGGTATCATCCAAATCCGTGGCCACCAGTTTGATATTCAAATGACTTCAACTCCTCGATTGTTTAATTCGACAAGCCGAAGAAGGAATCCTTTCCAAAGCTATTAACCTCAGGTTCTTATTACCTCCAGATATTGAAAATTCTCCCCAATTCCTCTTGACGCGGGACGTTTTTTCTATTATGGTTATATACATAAGTATATAACCATAATAGTCTGTGTTTTATCCAGCGCTGAACACTTATTTTACTCTATGAAGGGGGGTGTCGTTCCTTGAGTCAACCATTCGATAATAACAAACCTATCTATATTCAAATCCGGGAATTGATTGAAGATCAAATTGTTAACAATCAGCTTAAGGAGGGCGAGCAAGCTCCTTCCACCAATCAACTGGTCAATTTCTATAAGATCAACCATGTAACGGTATCCAAGGGGGTTAATCAATTGATTGACGAGGGTATTTTGTTTAAGAAAAGAGGCTTAGGCATGTTTGTGACAGAGGGAGCCCGGGATCGGCTCCTGGAAAAGCGTAAGGATGCCTTTATTAATGAGTATCTCGTAGGCTTACTCCAAGAGGCTGGTAAACTGGGGATATCCACAGAAGAAATAATTGAACTTATCCGAAGGATGAAGAGCTGTTGATTACTACGATGAAAGGACGGGATTCTATGGGCACTCAAGTTGTGGTTCATAATGTATCTCTTCAGTATAAAAATTTTCCTGCTTTAAAAAATATCTCCTTTACATTAGGAGAGGGTAAAATCTATGGCCTCATTGGTCGCAATGGTGCAGGAAAGACTTCTTTGCTTTCCTTGCTCGCCTCCTTCCGGGAGCCTTCCTCAGGAAAAATTCTCATCAATGGGGAAGAGCCCTTCGAAAATGCATCGGTGATGGAGCAAGTCTGCTTTATCTACGAGAAAGACTATAAGGATGAATCAGAAAAGGTTCCTGCATTACTGGAAGCAGTGGAGCGCTATCGCCCCCATTATGATAAGGACTATGCCAATTATCTTACTCGACGTTTCAAACTGCCTATGAATAAATCTCTGAAAAGTCTCTCCCGGGGAATGCAATCCGTCTTTAACGTGGTTATAGGCTTGGCCAGCCGCTGTCCCATTACCATTCTGGATGAAGCTTATCTGGGAATGGACGCTCCCACCAGGGAAGTTTTTTACCAGGAGCTGCTGGCGGATCAAGGGAACTATCCTCGTACCTTTATCCTCTCCACCCACTTGGTCTCGGAGATGGATTACCTTTTTGATGAGGTGCTGATCTTGGATCGGGGAAGTCTCATCCTCCAAGAAAATTATGAAGAATTTATCTCCCGGGCCTCTTCTATTACCGGTCCAGCTGAAGTGGTGGATGAATTTATTCATGGGATGCAAAAGCTCAATGAACAAAGACTTGGCAATACCAAATCAGTCATGATCTACGGGGTCCTTAGTGAGAGACAGCAACAATCCGCTCTGGCTAAAGGATTGCAGATCGGGCCCGTTTCTCTTCAGGATCTGTTCATACATTTGACCAAGGAGGAGGAATAATATGAACACCAAAAAAGCCGTTTATCCTAAAGTAGCAGCAGATTTATTTATGGCCCAGGGACTCTGGACTCTCTTCTTTCTCGGCATTATTGTGCTTGTTCAAATTATCCAGCATATCATCGCCCTCAATGTAGGGGATGACAACATCACCAGCACCAGCTTTTTCGTAGCTTCCCATGTTTCTTCACGAATCTACATGCTGGTTATAGGAATTATCGCTGCTTATTCTTTTCTCCCTCATTATGTTCAGAATGGTGTAACCCGCAAAGATTATTTTAAAGGTGCAGCCTTAGGCTCTTTTGCCTTGGCTATAGCTATCACTCTGGTCACTTTGCTGTTGGCCGGTTTAGAGCATTTGATTGTTAACGGTTTGAACCTGTCCCTTGTCCTGGAATCTTCTTCCGCCATTGAGCTGGAGGTTGAAGAGGTATTCATCGCTAACCTCATCCAGACACTCATTGTTCCTTCTCCTCTGGAGGCCAGCGGTTTTTCCCTAATAGGAATTATCCTCGCCACATTAGGAAAATACTTTTACTATGTGGTCGGGTGGATGATCGGCTCAGCCTATTACCGCTATAATGGATTGGTTGGGCTGGGGACAATCCTGCTTAGTATCCTTCTCGGTATGGTTTATAGTTCTTTTTGGGGAATGCCTGTAGGCGTCTTCTTACCCTTTGGAACGCTGCTCCTCTCTCTCACTCTCCCTACGGCAGCCTCCTTCCTCGGTTCCGTTATAGTTATCGGTTTTATCCTCTGCTGCATTCGTGATCTTACTAAGCGTGTCCCTATTAAAGCATAATCCCTAGCGCTCAAGCCATAGCTACACCCTGTTACTATCGGATCATAAAGAAGACAAAAAAACTGAACTGCACTTCCTATTGTTATTTGCCAGCAATCGGAGTGCAGTTCAATATATCTTATGACTTATTTGGAGGAATCGTCCGCCAATTTCTAACAGTCATACTCATAGTTATTGATCAGCTCAGATATTTCTTGAGGAATCTACCGGTGTAGGATGTTGGGCAAGCGGCAACTTCTTCCGGGGTTCCCGTGATGACCACCTGGCCTCCGCCACTGCCTCCTTCCGGACCAAGATCAATGAGATAATCCGCAGTCTTGATCACATCAAGGTTATGCTCAATGACAAGGACGGTATCGCCCCCATCCACAAGGCGATGAAGCACTTCCAGCAAACGATCCACATCGGCCATATGCAACCCTGTGGTAGGCTCATCCAAAATATAGATAGTCTTACCCGTACTGCGCCGACTAAGTTCAGTGGCCAGCTTAATCCGCTGAGCCTCACCACCGGACAGGGTAGTCGCCGGCTGACCGAGCCGGATATAGCCGAGCCCCACATCCTGCAGCGTTTGCATCTTCCGTAAAATTCGGGGAACAGCCTGGAAAAATTCCACCGCCTCATCCACCGTCATGTCGAGGATTTCAGCAATGCTCTTCCCTTTATATTTTACTTCCAAGGTCTCGCGATTATAACGGGCTCCCCGACAGACTTCACAAGGAACATAGACATCCGGGAGGAAGTGCATCTCAATCTTGATGATGCCATCCCCTTTACAGGCTTCACAGCGACCGCCTTTGACATTGAAACTAAAGCGCCCAGTAGCATAACCACGCATTTTGGCCTCGGGAGTATGGGAGAAAAGTTCACGAATATAATCAAATACCCCAGTATAAGTGGCAGGATTGGAACGGGGAGATCTGCCAATAGGGGATTGGTCAATATCTATGACCTTATCCAAGTGCTCTAAACCTTCAACGACCTTATGGAGTCCGGCACGCAGCTTGGTTGCTTTGTTAAGCTTGGTGGCCAAGGTCTTATAAACGATCTCATTGACCAAGGTGCTTTTTCCCGAACCCGATACGCCTGTGACCACATTGAAAACGCCAAGGGGAATGCGGACATTGATGTTTTTCAGATTATTTTCACGGGCTCCCTTAACCTCCAGCCACTTACCGTTGAGCTTTCTCCTTTCCGCAGGAACAGGAATTCTCCGGGTGCCGTTCAAATATTGCCCGGTGATGGACTCAGTATTGGCTTTGATCTCCTCGATCTTTCCTTCGGCAATAATCCGCCCTCCATGGGCTCCTGCTCCCGGGCCGATATCGATGATATGATCCGCAGTCAGCATGGTATCCTCATCATGCTCAACCACCAGCAAAGTATTGCCCAAATCTCTCAGATGCTTTAAGGCCGCCAGGAGCTTTTCATTATCCCTCTGGTGCAAGCCGATGCTGGGCTCATCCAGAACATAGAGAACTCCGGTCAAACTGGAACCAATCTGAGTAGCCAGCCGAATCCGCTGGGCTTCTCCGCCGGAGAGTGTTCCCGCCGCCCGATGCAAGGTAAGATAATCCAGTCCTACATTGACTAAGAATCCCAGGCGCTCCCGAACCTCTTTGAGAATTTGCCGGGCGATGGTCTGTTCTTTTTCACTGAGCTGCAATTGGGTGATAAACTCTAAAGCTTCCGTAATCGGCAAGCGGGTATAATCATCGATGGATAGTTCTCCTACGGTCACCGCTAAAGCCTCCGGCTTGAGGCGCTTTCCTTTGCATGCAGGGCAATCATGCTCGCTCATAAAGTTTTCGATTTCAGTTCGGACATAATCGGAAGTGGACTCCTTGTAGCGCCGCTCAAAAAAGGGAATAAGCCCCTCAAAAGGTCCTGTATGGGCTTTGGGTTTATCGTCAAAGAAACTCATAAACGTGTATTTTATAGGCTTTTCAATTCCGTAAAGCAGGCCCTTCCATTGCTCCTCAGAGAGTTCTTCCAAGGGAGTATCCATGGTAAAACCGAGGGCTTCACTGACCGCAGCCATCATGGCCGGATAGTAGCTGGATTGGGATTTGGCCCAGGGTACGATGGCTCCTTCGCCCAGACTCAGCTTCTTATTGGGAATGATCAAGTCTATATCCACTTCCAGATTCGCCCCTAAGCCCGTACAATCAGGGCAGGCCCCATAAGGGCTGTTAAAGGAGAAAAGACGGGGAGAAATCTCTTCAAGGGCTATACCGCAGTCCGGGCAGGCGAAATTTTCACTGAAAAGGATTTCCGTATTTTCAATAATGTCCACAAGGACATTGCCTTCCCCCAGCTTCAAAGCCGTTTCCAGGGAGTCAGCCAGACGGACCGCACTATCAGGCTTTAAAGCGATACGGTCTACCACGACTTCGATGGAGTGTTTCTTATTTTTTTCTAATTTAATCTCTTCGCTTAAATCCCGATTTTCACCATCCACCCTTACCCGTACATATCCCGCCTTGCGGGCATCCTCCAACACTTTGACATGCTCCCCTTTTTTCCCTTTGACTAAGGGGGCAAGAATTTGGAGCTTGGTGCGTTCAGGGTAGACCATGACCTGGTCCACCATTTGTTGTATCGTTTGTTGGCTGATTTCTCTGCCGCATTGTGGACAATGGGGATGGCCGACCCGGGCATAAAGGAGACGAAGATAATCATAGACCTCCGTCACCGTTCCCACTGTAGAACGGGGGTTACGGTTGGTTGTTTTTTGGTCAATGGAGATGGCCGGAGACAGGCCTTCGATATAATCCACATCCGGCTTGTCCATTTGCCCGAGAAACATACGGGCATAGGCAGACAGAGATTCAACATAGCGGCGTTGGCCTTCAGCGTAAATGGTGTCAAAAGCCAACGACGATTTTCCGGAGCCGGATAAGCCGGTGACAACCACCAGCTGGTCTCTGGGAATATCCACATTAATATTTTTCAAGTTATGGGCGCGGGCGCCGCGGACTTTGATAAAGTTCTGGGTCATAGGGGGCCTCCTCGGTAAAGATTAGATTGTTGTATGAGCTTGTTTTGGGTAGTTTTCTATAGATATAGTGTCTCCAGGATTTTGCTTTCGGCGTTCACTCCATAAGCTGCGCGGAGCAATCTAATCGCTCAAGTCCTCCGCTACGTCGGGTGCCCGGCTAAATCGGCTCCTGCCTCATAGCCGGTTGGAAACGTCCTGTTTCCAACCCGACTCCGCTGCAGACTTTTCACGAAGATTGCTTACCTGCTCGCTTAAATCCGTTCTCTGCCTTAAAACAAAATCCTTGGGGGGGTTCTGGGGTCTTTTCAGGAGCAGCTCTGAAGAAAAAGTTAACAGCTATCCTTAGGGGCTTCGTCCTGAGAGTTCACATAATAGGTGTTTACCCATTGGCCCATTCAAGTCAAGGAACGGCAAACCAATCTCCGTGGTTCGAGAATGAAACGATATAAGAGCTTAGACCAGTATTACTGATTTTAAGAATGACCATAACACTGATGCATTAAAGAATACTTTAAACGCCTTAAGATTCAACCCAAGGATTTTGCATTACAAAAGTGAGCGCCTTCAAAGCGAGCAGGATGCCAAACTTCGCGAAAAGCTAGCAGCGGAGAAAGGTTGGAAACAGGACGTTTCCAACCGGCCATTGAGCAGGAGCGATTTGGCCGGGTACCTTTCGGAGCGGAGAGCTTGAGCGTTAGTTTTGCACCGCGCAGCTTTCTGAGCGAACGGTATAACGCAAAATCCTGGAGATCATCTTTCATCGACCAAAGCAACTTACTCTACTTACTCCTCTTCCTGGGCGCACTCTTGCGACCTGCCGGAGCCGGCGACTCCCTTTTGCGAGCACGGCCTTGAGTAGGGCGTTTATATTTGTTCTCTTCCCCTTTAAGTTCGATAATAGCATCGCGGATCTCGGCCGCTCGTTCGAAGTCCATATCTTTGGCAGCTAAGCGCATTTCTTGTTCCAGGCTCTTAAGCAGTTCTGCCAGTTCTTCAGCAGGCATTTTCGAGCCATAGGCTGCTTTCTTTTCTGCAACCTTGGTGGCTTCCGGAGCCTCGTGGATTTTTTTGCGAATGGTCTGGGGGATAATCCCGTGCTTTTCATTATAGGCTTCCTGAATAGCCCGGCGGCGATTGGTTTCGTCGATAGCCACTCTCATGGAGCGGGTTATTTGGTCCGCATACATAATGACTTTCCCTTGGGCATTCCGAGCGGCGCGGCCAATGGTCTGAATCAGAGAGCGTTCAGCGCGGAGAAAGCCCTCTTTGTCCGCGTCGAGAATAGCAACCAGGGAAACTTCCGGAAGATCCAGGCCCTCCCGGAGCAGGTTGATTCCCACGATGACATCGATATCTCCCAAACGCAATTCCCGAAGGATCTCCACCCGCTCCAAAGTCGTAATATCGGAGTGGAGGTATTTGACGGACATATTGAGGTTTTTCAGATAATCCGTTAAATCCTCTGCCATCTTTTTGGTCAGGGTGGTGACGAGAACACGTTCATCCCGTTCAATCCTTTGGTTGATTTCCCCGATAAGATCATCAATCTGACCTTTTGTCGGCCGGACAGAAATCTCCGGGTCCAAAAGCCCGGTGGGTCGAATAATCTGCTCCACAATCTGGGGACAATGTTCCAGCTCATAGGGGCCGGGAGTGGCGCTGATATAGACTCGTTGGGGGACCAGTTCTTCATACTCAGCGAATTTCAAGGGGCGGTTATCTAAAGCGGAGGGAAGCCGGAATCCGTAGTCTACCAGGGTGGTTTTACGGGAACGGTCCCCTTCATACATACCGCGAACTTGAGGTAAAGTGACATGGGATTCGTCAATCATCATAAGGTAATCCTCAGGGAAAAAGTGCAGAAGGGTATAGGGGGTTTCTCCTGCTTCTCTGAAGGTTAAATGGCGGGAGTAGTTTTCAACACCGTTGCAAAACCCCATCTCCCTCAGCATCTCCAGATCATAACGAGTTCTTTGTTCTAAACGCTGAGCTTCCAAAAGTTTATTTTCATCCTTAAATCGTTTGAGCTGCTCTTCTAATTCTTTTTCAATATTCTCGGCAGCTACTAATACTTTATCTCGTGCCGTGACATAGTGAGAGTTCGGGAAAATGGAAACATGTCGGCGTTCTCCTAGTATTTCACCTGTTAGAACATTGATCTCGTAGATATGTTCGATTTCATCCCCAAACATTTCGATACGAATAGCGTGTTCACCGGACCCGGCGGGATGGACTTCAACTACATCTCCACGGACACGGAAGGTTCCTCGTTCAAAAGCCATATCATTGCGATCATACTGAATGGATATGAGTTTTTTTAAAATTTCATTGCGGTCAATTTCCTGCCCCTGTCGTAAGGAAACCATCAGATCACGGTATTCCTCGGGAGAACCCAAACCATAAATACAAGATACACTGGCCACCACAATCACATCACGACGTTCGAATAAAGCTGCCGTAGCGGAGTGGCGCATTTTATCAATCTCATCATTGATAGAGGAATCCTTTTCTATATAGGTATCGCTGGAAGGGACATAGGCTTCCGGCTGATAGTAATCATAGTAACTGACAAAATACTCCACAGCATTTTCCGGAAAGAACTCCTTGAACTCAGTGTAAAGCTGAGCCGCTAAAGTCTTATTATGAGCGAGAATCAGAGTAGGCCGTTGAACTTTTTCAATAATGTTGGCCATAGTAAAGGTTTTTCCTGAACCTGTTACCCCCAGCAAGGTTTGATGACGTCTGCCGGAATGTATACTTTCGACCAGAGCATCAATCGCCTGGGGCTGATCCCCGGAGGGCTTATAGGGGGCTTGTAAACGGAACTCCATGAGTTGCTCCAATCTCCTTTCTTATAAAACTTATAAGTTCTACTATTTGTTCTGGTCTTTAAATCATTCTAAGCAAGATTATATCACTTCTCCATAGGAAACAAAACAAAAAAGCCGAAAATATGTTCGGCTTTTTTGTTAATTTTCGCTGGAAATATTAGGAACCTCCTGCACCCTGTTTCATTTCATTTGAAGCGCCTTCACCTTGCTTACCTTGATTGCCCTGCTTACCTTGCTCCTGCTCTTTCTGCCCCCCTTGCTGTTTCTGTTGCTGCTGTTCTTTCAGGAGCATTTCCGGTGGGACGGTCCGAACTTGATCATTGGCACTTTTTTCTGTTCCCAGAACATTGCCTTTTTCATCAAGGTATTCGCGGATAATTTCCGTATGGACTTTTTCAGTCACTTTCTTTACTCCTTCAGGCATAACTCCCTGTCCCCCGCTCTGTCCCGAAGAGGAGCTTTCCTGGCCTTGACTGCTGGATTCTGCACCTTTTTCTTCACTATTGCCACTACCACTACCACTACCATTACTGCTTTTTTCCCCGCCTTTTTGATTCCCTTGGCCTCCAGAACCCTTCGCCTGAGACTCTTCCTTTTTCTTTTCTAGCTCTTTCTGAGCTTCTGCTGCTTTTGTATAGCTTTTCTGAATGAGGGCGAGATTTTCCGTTGTCACGGTTTTAACTGGAATAATCTTAGCCGCCACTTCACCTTGATCACCGGTAATGGATTGGGTTATGTCTACGGATTGCTTATCCATTAATTTCTGAGCCCATTGAAATGCATTAGCACCTTGAACATAGGGCGCTGTATCAATGTCAGCGATCTGACTGCCAGAGGCAATCCTATGCAATGATTTAGGATTAGCTTCTCCACCCATAAGATAAATTTTATCGGTAAGTCCCATGGTTTTAAGCAACTCATAGGCCAGCGAAATGAGTTTCTCATTCTTGGCACAGATAGCCTTAACTTGACCGGAGTTTTTCTGCAAATGTTCCATAAGGCTTTGTATGGCTATTGTTTCCGATTCGGGAGGATTTGTAATGCTATGTAACGTCAATTTGGAATCTTTACCCAACTCTTGCTTGAAGGCCGCTACATTCATTTGAGCGATAGGATCTTCTGCTTCCCCTTGTAGATAGACAACCTGCCCTTCAGTGACTTTTCCTTGGACTTGCTGAGCCATGAGCCTTCCCACCTGATCCGGATCCGGTAGGATGACCCCCTTGGCTTTCACCCCGGAAGGCAGGCCATTTAAGGCTAGAATCGGTATATCTCCTTTTTGCGCCTCCTTTAAAAAGGATTGCTCCCCTTCTTGAAGAATGAGAACCTTAGCATCCTTAAGGGCTTGGGAATTCCCTTGGTCTTCTCTGTTCAAAACCTTAACTTCCATTTCTTCTTTTTCGGCCATCTCCTGGATACCGAGAAGAAACATGTCTTTGTTAGGATCCTCCTGGTTTAAAGCTACTGCTATTATTTTTTTCTCTTCCTGTTGGGAGGATCTACTCGATGTTTTCTCCTTGCTCCCCATTAAGCCGCCAAAAATATTTTGCATGTTACAGCCGGTTAAGGCCATACTTAGGAGTAACACGATGATCATGGAGGGCACTTTTTTCATGGAACACGCTCCTTTCCAGGGTCGATCCACTCTATAGAAAACCTTCTGTTTCGCAATATCAAAAAAGCACCGTTTTGTTGGTGCTTATCATGAGTATTTCTAGTCTTCCCTTGATTGTATGAAATATGAAAGGCAACTGCTGTCAATCAATGGTATGACTCTGAAGATCATTCTTTTTTTATAGGTTTTTGGGGTCCATATCTCTTAAAGCAGAACTTAATAAATCCGTTTTCATACTATCCACTTGATCGAAGTCAACCGTTTTCGTATACATGGATTTAAGTTTATCTCTCAACTTCTGGGTGCCCAGAAGGGCTTCTCTGAGATCATTGCTAAAAGGACGCCCAAGTCCTTGATCCCCTAGATGCTCCGGATCCCCTTGCCAGATGGTTAGCTTTCTTTCTGGAAAAACGATGCCCAGAATCTCATCAGGGTAAAGAGGATGTAAGACAATATCAATAACCTGCCCCAGCTGTTCCGCTTCTTTCAAAACCCATTCCATAGCTTCATGTGCCTCTTCCCCATCGAAACGAATCTGGTCATAGTCTGTCAAGAAATAAGGGGCTAAGTTCAGCCAGCCCTCCGTACTAATTCCATGAAGAAAGAAGGATTGAACGGCACTCTTCTGGATTTTTTTCAAGGCATCCTGAGCCTTGCTCCAGGGGCCTTTTGCCTCTTTAAATAAATTTGAAGCATAAAGCTTCGGCAACCAAGGTCTACCACCTTCGGCCTTTAAATAAAACCTTTCTCGGATTCTTTCTCCGAATTCCTCGGCTAAAATTTCGCCTATTTTCTGTTGCCCATGTTTGATCTTTTCCTCAAGCTCAAGGATTCCCAATCTTTGTTGCTCAAGCTTTCCTTGATTGCAATATCTGGAAAAATCAATAAAACGCTCAATCACCCCAGGTGCGCGCCAATGCAGAGGTGCGATCTCATATTGATCAAGGATTGCCCAGTTGAAACGGCGAATAAGCACTCCCGCCATAGAATCCGGATCCCATGCGGAGCGAAGAAAATCAACCTCATACCCGCGATCAAGAAGGTCCAGTCCAATCATCTTAATCATGGTGGATTTGCCTGTTCCCGGCCCTCCAATCAGGACATAAGTACGTTCCCATTCTGACATCATATTGGGTAGAAGCGATATGTATCCGCGATTGGTAATCCCCTCTGCAAAGTAATGTCGTCCATTGGGTTTATTCCCCATGTCCTTTCCCCCTTGAAATTTTGCTTGCGGTGTAGTGTATGCATAAGGGAGGTCAGGGGTCACAGGATTTTGGGGAAAACAAAAAGCGGGACAGAAATCTGTCCCACTGCAGCTATTCCATTTTTTGACGAAGCGCCTTCAGTGCTTCCGTAAGCTGGGTATCGAAGGCTTTTGTGGTAGGAGAAAGAGTCGCTTCTTCTCCATCCTTTAGCTTCACTTGTACATCGGGCTCGATGCCCTTTTTATGGATATCTATCTTATTAGGAGTCAAATACTTCGCGGTGGTCAGCTTCACGCTGGTCCCGCTATCCAGTTGGTAAATCGTCTGCACAATCCCTTTACCAAAGGTCTTGACGCCTACAAGGGTGCCTGTTCCACGATCTCTAATCGCCCCTGAAACAATTTCAGCAGCAGAGGCACTTTCTTCGTTAACTAAAACCACAAAAGGAATGCCTAAATAATTACCTTCTGAAGCCTTGGTTACGGTGTTGCCTCCTTTATCTACAATATAGACGATGGGGCCAGGTTGAACAAAGTAACTGGTTACTCCCACAGCGGATTCCAATTCTCCGCCATGGTTATAGCGTAAATCCAAGATCATCCCTTTGTAACGGCTGATATCCATATTTCGCAGAACTTCATTGAGTTCAAGAGCTGTATTAGAGGAAAACTGTGAAATTCCGATATAAGCTATGTCCGAGTTCCCTGGCAAAGCCAGTCCTTCTACCGTGGGTACCGCTATATTTTCCCGGGTTAAAGGGACGGTGACATTTCGCTTAATGCTTTCTCGATAGACCACCAGGGTAACTTTGGTCCCAGGATCCCCACGCATTAGGGATACCGCTTTTTCCTGATCGATGGTGGTAGCGTCCACATCATCGATCTTAATAATAACATCCCCGGGCTGTAGTCCGGCTTTAGCTGCCGGGGTATTTTTGATTGGTCTCAGCACCACAAGCTTTTGAGGATCCTTCAGACTTAAAATAATCCCCACCCCGCCAAATTTCCCTTCAATCTGTTGCATGAGCTCTTCATTCTCTTGAGCATTCATATAACTTGAATAGGGATCGCCCAAGGAATCCACAATTCCTTTAGTGGCACCATCAATTAGGGTGTCTACAGGCACTTCCTCAAGATAGTCACTTTTAACAAGCTGGACCACTTTTGCTAAGCGTCCTACATGATCCAGATGAGTTACAATGAACCCTCCGACAGCCACTGTAAAAATCAAACTCCCTATGACAAGAACCCATCCCAAGTTTTTCAAATACTCTTTCCATCGACTCTCCTGCAAATCCATATCCCCTTCCTACACTGATCCGATCCCAATCATCTTATGTTCCTTTCTTGGGACGTTTTTTACCGTGACTCATCTCTTGATCTTTGGTAGGAGATAAGTGGCGGGCTTTTATTATTTTTTATATTATATGCCTATCCACTTCAGGACATACTTATTTCAAAGTAAACCAGGCTTCGCATTTGTCGCTTCATAGAAGGCATAAGAATGCGAAGCCTTTGGTTGCCCTTGTGCTTCCGCAGACTCATTCTTTCTGTTTAGCGAAAAAATTGCATAGGATCCGTAGATTCCCCTTTTATACGCACTTCAAAGTGAAGATGAGGCCCCGTGCTCCAGCCTGTTGAGCCAGCATACGCCACCACATCGCCGGCCTTCACCATATCTCCTACTTTAACGGCCAGCTTGGAATTGTGGCCGTAAAGAGTGGTGTATCCCCCTCCATGATCGACGATAACAGCATTTCCGTAGGCTCCATACCAATCGGCCATAATGACTTCCCCATTCCCTGCTGCCAAGACTTTCGTCCCCGTGGGCGCGGGGAGGTCCGTCCCAGTATGCAGGCTCTTCTTTTTCGTTATAGGGTGAATCCGCCAGCCATAGGCGTCGCTGATTTCATAGCATCCGGGTAAGGGATAGGTGCTGATGGTTCCATGAACCACACCGGAATTGGCCGTTAATTTGCGGATCTTTTCGGCAATTGCGTTAGAGTCCGCTTCCATTTGCTCGATTTGTTCAAAAATATCACTTTGAGCCTTTTTATTGGTATCCAGGGCTACTTGGTGCTCCTTCTTCTTGGCATCCAGTTCTGCTTTGGCTTTCTCTGCTTCAGCCTTAAGCTTGGCGGCTTCATCCCGGTGGGCTTGCAATACTTTCGTCTCTTCTTCGATTCTTGCCTTTTCCAAGCCAATATCGGTTAGAATCTTCTGGTCATTGTCAATCAAACGGTTAAAATACTCCACCCGGGTGATAAAATCACTGAGGTCCTCTGCTTCAAAAAGAATTTCCAGATAGCTGACTTGACCTACCTGATAGATTTCTTTGACCCGTTTCCGCAGCACCTCTTGGCGATTGGCCAGTTCTTCCTCTCGCTTCTTTAACTCCTGCTCGGATTGGTTCACTGCCTCCACAGCCTGGTTATAAGCAACCTGTTTTTCATTCAAGCTATTCGTCGCTACGGTAATCTGAGTTGCTAAACTCTTAATCTGATTTTGAAGTTTATCGGCAGTATGGGTAAGATTGTTCAGCTGGCTGCGGGCCTGTTCTCCCTTCTTCTGCAGCTCCCTTTGTTCTTTTATGGCGTCCTCTAATTCCCCGGCTTGAAGTGGAATGACGGAACCTGCAAGCAATACTGTTGTAAGTAAAAAGGCTATTGCTCCTCTTTTCTTGGTCATTTTTTTCCCTCCTTGATCATTAAACCTTCAGGAAACGTCTTAAGGAAATCACGCTTCCTGCCGCACCTATTCCCATACTTAAAAGGACGATGGAACCCAGTACCTTTCCGATGAGCCCTGCTTCGTTAACCACGGGCATAAAGGCCAACGTGGTTTGTATGTACTTAGCCAGCCAATCATAGCCGAACCCCACCAGCAGGATAGCCAACAAACCCCCTGCCAATCCTAAAAACATCCCCTCCAAGATAAAGGGCCAGCGAATAAAGGCATTGCTCGCCCCGACCAGCTTCATAATCTCAATTTCCTTACGACGGGAAAAAACATTCATCTTAATGTTTAAAGAGATCAAAATCAGGGAGGCGATGGCAAACAGCCCTACCACCGTTGTTCCCGCCCAGCGGAGCCACTTGGTAAACTTCAGCAAGGGCTCTACCAGGTTTTTCCCATAGACTACATTATCCACACCGGTCAGCTTAGTAATCCGGTCGGCCACACTTTCAACTTGCTGCGGGTCCACTACATGGACGGTATATTTATCCGGGAAAGGGTTCGTGCCCCCTAAATCCGAGACAATGGTCGTGGAACTCATCGAACCGGAAAAATTCTTCAAAGCCTGCTCTTTCGGAACAAACTCAATAGTGTCCACCCCCGCCAAGCCTTTGAGCTTCTCACCCAAAGCCCCGACCTCTTGAGAATTCAAATCATCCTGAGCAAACACGGCAATCTGCAGTTCGGATTCAAAATCCGAAGCCAGATTCGAGGCATTGAGCAAGAAGAACACCGATGCTCCTAAAATGACCATAGAGATCATCACCGTCAGCACTGAAGCAATACTTAACCATAAATTTCTGCGAATAGAGTGAGTTACTTCGCGAAATATGTACTCGAGAGAATTAAACGCCATATCCATAAGCCCCCTGCTTCTGATCACGTGCAACTTTTCCATCTTCAATCGCTATGACACGCTTCTGCATTTGATCGACGATATCCCGGGCATGAGTGGCCATCACAATGGTCGTTCCTCTGCGATTAATATTATAGAGCAGCTCCATAATCTCCCAGGCAGTCTCCGGGTCCAGATTACCCGTAGGTTCATCCGCCACTAAAAGGGAGGGATTGTTGACAATAGCTCTGGCTACCGAAACCCTCTGCTGCTCCCCTCCGGATAACTCATGAGGAAAGGCTTTCTCTTTATTGGCTAAGCCCACAAGCTCCAGAACTTTCTTCGTCCGGCTCTTGACCTCCCGATTGCCAACACCGATAACCTCCAAGGCAAAGGCCACATTTTCAAAGGCCGTTTTATTGGGTAAAAGACGAAAGTCCTGGAATATAACGCCAATATTTCTACGCAGATGGGGAACCTCCCGTTCCCGCATACGAATCATACTTTTACCATTCATGGTCACTTGACCCCGGGTGGGCAATTCCTCACGGTAGAGCAAGCGGATCAGGGTGGATTTCCCCGCACCACTGGGTCCCACCAGAAAAATAAACTCCCCTTTGTCTATTTTTAGACTAATATCGACAAGGGCCTTGGCGCCGTTCGGATAGATCTTCGATACATTCGTCATTTGGATCATTTTTTCCTAGGCCTCCTTGAATTCTCCTTGAGCTCCCATTTTATCCAAACCTATAAGGTAATTCGACATGAGGTATGGATTTCCTGTTATCAAAATGCCAAAAACTTATTTCAAAGAAGAAGTTGGGGGTAAAAGAAAAAACCCGATTCGAAAAATCGGGTTTATAACACTATGGGTTACAGATTCTCTTTTAAAGCTTTCTCCAAGGCTGAAAATTTTGTCTCCGCTTCATCCTCATCAATGAACCAAAGGCAACCTTCATTAGGCTCTTCGCGATTGAAGGTGTGAATCAGGCCATTTTTTATTGTATTGCCCCATGCCACAAAAAATTGTGTTGGAGAATTCACGGGATTGACACCCGTACCCAAATAAATAAGAATCCCATTCACTTCGGTTTGTCGAAGAATATTAGCTTTAGTCATACCACAGGGATTACTCAAAACCTATCCCTCCCCGCTCCTACCTTTTGGGAATCTCTATTTCCTGGCAATAACCGCTTTCACTGCTTCCACAACTTCCTTTTTGGTCAAGCCGTATTTCTCCAACAACTCCAAAGGACGGCCAGATTCACCAAAAGTATCCTTCATCCCAACCCGTACTAAAGGAGTAGGTCTATATTCACTTAAGACTTCGGCCACTGCGCTTCCCAAACCGCCAATAATATTATGCTCTTCAGCAGTGACTGCCGCACCGGTCTTTTGGGCACAAGCGACGATGGTCTCCACATCGAGAGGCTTTACGGAAGCCACATTAACCACCGCAACATCAAGTCCTTCTTCTTCAAGGTCCTGAGCAGCTTCCAAAGCTGCTGCCACCATGACTCCGTTAGCAAAAACGACACAGTTCGAGCCTTCCCGAAGGACATTGGCTTTGCCGATCTCAAACTTATAGTTATCATCAAAGAGCAGAGGAACATCTAGCCGGCCCATACGGATATAGACAGGGCCTTCATAGTCTGCAGCTGCGCGGATGACTTGCCGGGTTTCTTCCCCATCTGCAGGCACTAATACGGTCATATTGGGTACAGCCCTCATAATGGCCACATCCTCCACCGCCTGGTGAGATCCTCCGTCCTCACCAACAGTAACACCGGCATGGGTGGCGGCGATTTTAACATTTAATTTCGGATAGGCGATAGAGTTGCGAATCTGCTCAAAGGCCCGTCCTGTGGCAAAAATGGCAAACGTGCTGGCAAAGGGAATCTTCCCCGCCGCTGCCAAACCTGCCGCTGTGCCCATAAGGTTGGCTTCCGCGATTCCCATATTAAAAAACCGTTCCGGATAATGCTTTGCAAAATCAGCAGTCTTCGTGGATTTAGACAGGTCCGCATCCAAAACAACGATATCTTTATTTTCTGCCCCTAAGGTCACTAAGGCCTTACCATAGGCATCCCGTGTTGCTTGTTTAGCCAAGGCGTGCCGCCTCCTCTCCTAATTCCTTCAAGGCTTGCTCTGCTTGTTCGGCATTAGGTGCGTTCCCATGCCAGCCCACTTGGTTTTCCATAAAGGACACCCCTTTACCCTTGACGGTCCGGGCAATAAGAATGGTGGGTTTTCCTTTTATACTTTTAGCTTCGGCAAAGGCAGCCAGTAGATCTTCTATATCATGTCCATCCACCTCAATGACATGCCAGCCAAAAGCCTTCCATTTGTCGTTCAAAGGATCGGAGGACATAATTTTGTCCGTTGTTCCGTCAATTTGCAGACCGTTGTAGTCGAGAACGGCAATGACATTATCCAGCTTATAGTGAGCTGCAGCCATAGCTGCCTCCCACACTTGGCCTTCCGCCATTTCACCGTCTCCTAAGACGACATAGACCCGGAAATCCTTCTTGTCCAATTTTCCGGCAAGAGCCATCCCGTTGGCTGCAGAAAGCCCTTGGCCCAAAGAGCCCGTGGACATATCCACACCGGGGACTTTCTTCATATCCGGATGACCTTGTAGAATCCGACCGGTTTGGCGCAGTCCCAGGATTTCCTCTTTGGGAAAGAAGCCCTTTTCAACAAGGGCTGCATAAAGCACCGGTGCAGCATGTCCCTTAGCTAATACAAAGCGATCCCGATCAACCCAATGGGGATCCTCCGGATTAACGTTCATCTCATGAAAATACAGAACCGCTAGTATGTCCGCAGCAGATAGGCTGCCTCCAGGATGACCTGATTTGGCCGGCACAAGCATGGTAATAATATCCTGGCGTATTTGATTGGCCATTCGTTTGAGTTCAATCACACTCACCATAATCCCTCCATTTATGTGGTTGACAAAGCATCCTATTAAAACCAGTTTTCTATAGTATCTCATTTTAAAGTCGAAAACTCATAGAATATCTAAAAAATCGCCAACATTTATATTCTATGAGTTTAAAAGGCTTGGCTCATGGCCAAGCCTCATCTTTACACATCTTGATTCAGCTTATATTTTATCTTTGCATACTACATCTGATCTCAGCTTACTGAGCGGCTTTTGTCTTTTGCAGGTAAGCAGCGATAAACGGGTCAATCTCTCCGTCCATAACAGCTCCGGTATTCGCTGTTTCCTCGTTGGTCCGGTGATCCTTGACCATATTATAAGGATGGAACACATAGGAACGAATCTGGCTTCCCCAAGCAATATCTTGTTGTTCTCCACGAATCTCGGAAATCTCATCTTCCTGCTGCTTGCGTTTCAGCTCCAAGAGCTTGGCTTGCAGGATACGCAAGCAATAGGCTCTGTTTTGAATCTGAGAACGCTCGCTCTGGGACTGAACCACAATCCCCGTGGGTAAGTGAGTGATCCGAACTGCGGAGCTTGTCTTATTCACATGCTGTCCACCCGCACCGCTGGCACGGTAGGTATCCACTTTGAGATCTTCTGGAGGAATTTGAATCTCTGCATTATCCTCCATCACCTCAGGTATAACATCCACAGATGCAAAGGAGGTATGACGTCGTCCTGAAGCGTCAAAAGGAGATATCCGCACCAGGCGATGTACTCCTTTCTCCGCCTTCAAATAGCCATAGGCATTTTCTCCTGCAAAGGATAGGGTTGCACTCTTTACTCCTGCTTCATCGCCGGGCAGAAAATCCATGATTTCTACTTTATAACCATGGCGTTCTCCATAGCGGATATACATCCGATACAGCATAGATACCCAGTCCTGAGCTTCCGTACCACCGGCTCCCGCATGAAGGGTCAGAATGGCGTTATTGCGATCATAAGGGCCGCTCAAAAGGATCTCCAGTTCTAACCCGTCCAGGCTTTGTTGAAGGGCTAAAATTCCTTCCTCAAGTTCAGGCTCGAGGGATTCATCCTTTTCTTCCACTGCCATTTGATAGAGGGTTAGCATATCATCTAATTGCTGCTTTAAGGTGTAATAGGTTTTGACTTTCTCCTGCTGATAAGAAAGTTCCTGCATGACTTTTTGAGCCGCTTCGGGGTTATCCCAAAAGTCCGGCCTTTGTAGTTCGATCTCTAAGATACTGATTTTATCCTCACGCTGAGGGACGTCAAAGTGAAACCCTCAAATCAGCTAAGCGCATTTCTAAACTTTCCAGCTCTTTTTTCCATTCAAATATCACTTAACGTTCACCACCTTATCGTTTTCGAAAAGTAAGGCATATTGCAGCCCAGGGCCTCATTATGCCTTACGAGTTTTCCTTTATAAAAAGTGCTCTAATTTTCTGATCCGCAGCATTTTTTGTATTTCTTGCCGCTGCCGCAGGGACAGGGATCGTTGCGGCCTATTTGAGGCCCCTCATTATGGACCGGGCGTGCCGGCTGTTCCTCATCCCGGTTGGTGCGGACATGCTGAGGCTCTTCCGGCGTTTGCTCCGTCACTTGAGGTGTCACCCTCATAATATAGCGGATCGTGTCTTCTTGAATTGAACTGATCATGCCCTGGAACATATCGTAAGCTTCACGACGATATTCCACCAAGGGATTCTTTTGGCCATAAGCTCTCAGACCAATACCTTCTCTGAGCATATCCATGGCATCCAAGTGATCCATCCACTTCTTATCCACTACTTGCAGCATAACGGCCCGCTCGATTTCCCTCATGAGCTCTTCACCAAAGGCTGTTTCACGGGTTTTGTAATGAGCTTGAGCGCTTTCCAGAAGCATTTCCACGATTTCTTCTTTTTCCATGCTCCCGACTTGTTCCGCGGTGATATCGTGATTGGGCAAGAAGAGGTTTTCTACATACTCCAGGAAGCTGTTGAGATCCCATTCTTCTGGATAGGGACTCTGTGCCCCAAACATATCCACCGTTTCCCGAACCACTTTTTCCAGCATATCCGCAATGCTCTCCTGAATGTTGCCACCCATAAGAACTTGACGGCGTTGGGCGTAGATGACTTCCCGCTGAAGATTCATCACATCATCATAATCAAGAACATGCTTCCGGATTTCAAAGTTTCTATTTTCCACTCGGCGTTGAGCTGTCTCTACGGAACGGCTGATCATCTTGGACGTAATGGGGATGGAGTCATCCATTCCTAATTTATCCATCATACCCGTGATATTATCCGCACCAAAGAGGCGCATCAAATCGTCTTCCAAGGAAAGGAAAAACTGGGAAGAGCCCGGGTCTCCTTGACGCCCGGCACGACCACGGAGCTGATTATCAATCCGGCGGGATTCGTGGCGCTCTGTACCTATGATATGCAGACCACCCAATTCGGCTACTTCTTCCCCAAGGATAATATCCGTACCACGACCTGCCATGTTGGTGGCGATGGTGACCATGCCCTTCAAGCCGGCTCCGGCAATAATCTCGGCTTCTTTCTCATGAAACTTTGCATTCAAGACCTGATGAGGTATACCGCGGCGCTCCAACATGCTGCTTAAGCGCTCGGACTTTTCCACCGATACGGTTCCCACAAGAACCGGTTGTCCTTTTTTGTGGCGTTCGATGATCTCCTCAACCACCGCTTTGAACTTACCGTCCTCAGTCCGATAGACCACATCGGATATATCCGCGCGAATCATGGGCTTATTGGTGGGGATCTCAACTACATCTAATTTATAAATCTTCTTGAATTCCGGCTCTTCCGTCATAGCGGTACCGGTCATACCGGCAAGCTTTTCAAACATCCGGAAATAGTTCTGGAAGGTAATGGTCGCCAAGGTTTGGGATTCTTTTTCGATCTTTACTTTTTCCTTAGCTTCAATCGCCTGGTGTAAGCCTTCGGAATAACGGCGCCCAAACATAAGACGTCCGGTAAATTCATCAACAATGATGACCTGTCCATCCTTAACCACGTAATCCCGGTCCCTTTTAAAGAGGGCATGGGCTTTTAATCCCTGGTTCACATGATGAGCCAACTCTGTGTGCAGATCATCAAAGAGATTCTCGACCGAGAGCATAGTTTCAACCCTGCTAACTCCTTGTTCAGTCAGGGTAACAACCCGGTCTTTTTCGTTAACATTATAGTCTTCTTCCGGCTTTAAGCGAGGGATAATCATCGCGATTCGGTCATAGAGCTCTGTAGGCTTGTCCGCCTCCCCGGAAATAATCAAAGGGGTACGAGCTTCGTCAATCAAAATGGAGTCCACTTCGTCCACAATGGCATAATGAAGTTCCCGCTGAACCAATCCATCGGGTCGGGTCACCATATTATCACGTAAGTAATCAAAGCCAAATTCATTATTGGTACCATAGGTTATATCTGCAGCATAGCTTTCCCGCCGCTGAACATAATTTAATCCATGGACAATGAGACCCACAGATAGCCCTAAGAACTGGTGAATGCGGCCCATCATTTCGCTGTCACGACGGGCAAGATAGTCGTTGACGGTAACAATATGCACGCCACGACCAGTCAATGCATTCAAATAGGATGGAAGGGTTGCAACCAAGGTTTTTCCTTCCCCAGTACGCATCTCTGCAATCCGGCCATCATGAAGGACCATGCCGCCGATCAGCTGCACATCGTAGTGCCGTTGTCCATTGACACGCCAGGAAGCCTCTCGAACCACTGCAAATGCCTCAGGCAAAAGGCTGTCAAGACTCTCTCCATTCTCCAGCCGTTGTTTAAATTCATCGGTCTTGGCACGTAGCTGTTCATCCGACAGCGCCTTGATTTCCGGCTCTAAGTCATTAATCGCAGCAACCTTTTTCTGATACTTTTTAATCTCACGAGCATTGTCATCAAAAAGTTTATTTAAGAAACCCATTATTGACCACCTTTCCATCTGTCCAAGGGTATCAACTCATTTTATCATTCTCATCTACAGGGTGCAAGCTAATAGCATCATAGCCCGGCTTAAATCTCTTGCTAAATTCTGTAGGAATGTCCTAAAACAACCATATGCACGCAAGAATGGTCTACGCTTGTAGACCATTCGTTTTGAATACGCTTATTTAACTTTATCCTAGGCTCCCAATTTCTGCAGCTCGCCGATTAAAATCAATCTTCGGGCTCTAAGAGACCATAATCGCCTAATCTCCGGCGATAAACCACATTGATGGCATTGGTATCCATGTTAGTAAAGGCGTAGAAATTATGTCCTACCAAATTCATCTGCATAATGGCTTCTTCCACGGACATAGGTTTGGTACCAAACTTTTTATGACGGACAACTTCTTCAGTTTCGTCCTCATGGAGAGCAGGATGCTCAATTTCATGATCTTTGAGAACTTTAGTGCGCATCCGTTTGTTAATCCGAGTGCGGTACTTATCAATTTGACGCTCCAGTTTTTCCACTACCAGGTCGATGGAGGCATACATATCTCCGCTTTCTTCCTCACCTCGAAGAATCATGCCATGAAGGGGTGCAGTGACCTCAACACGATGCCGGCCTTCCTCTACTAGCAGGGTTACTTTAACATCCATAAACTCGTCAGAGTATTTTTCCAATTTGCCTACCCTTTTCAAAACGTACTCTTTCAGGGCATCGGTGACTTCCATTTGTTTGCCGCGAACGCTGATGTTCATAGTAAAACCCCCCTTAATATCTGCTTACTATATTATTCCCTCTTCCCGCAAAAAATCCTTCCAAAACTTTCTTCTCTTTTAACTAAATTTCCATTATAAAAAAGAAGAATCGTTGTAAATTATTCCAACAATCCTTCTTTTTATTCATGTGATAGTAACTTTCTCAAAACTCAATGAAGCAGCTCTTCCTTTTCGCTATCACTTATCTCGCTTGCACATTAGAAGCCTGTTCTCCCCTCGGACCTTGGATAATGTCGAATTCCACACCTTGACCTTCTTCTAAAGTACGGAAGCCGTCACCCATGATAGAAGAGAAATGAACGAAAATATCCTGTCCATGATCTCCTTCGATAAATCCATACCCTTTTTGTTTGCTAAACCACTTTACTTTACCCAGCACAGAAAAAAACCTCCTTGATTCCTTGACAGCTCCGGCCATCTGCCAAAAGCTAGTCTCTTATGAAGGATGCCCAGGAGGACGCTAATCTAAACCTCTTTTTGGCAACTTTTTTCATGCTGCCTTTAGCTTTATAAGAGATCTTTTCGTAACACAAAAGCTGATGCAGGACTCTATGGACCACAGCATCAGCTTTTCTGAAGAGATATTGCAAACAAAATCTGCACTATTTAAAATCTAAAGGATCTTACTCAAGAAGGATTGAGTGCGAGGATTCTGAGGGTTTCCAAAGAGGTCGTCAGGGGATCCTTCCTCCATGATTTTCCCCTCATCCATGAAGATCACTCGATCTCCCACTTCTCGGGCAAAGCCCATTTCATGAGTGACCACAACCATGGTCATGCCTTCCCGAGCCAGATCCTTCATTACGGCCAAAACTTCTCCCACCATCTCGGGATCAAGTGCCGAAGTGGGTTCATCAAAGAGCATGACTTTAGGACGCATGGCGAGAGCCCTTGCAATAGCGACCCGCTGCTGCTGTCCTCCGGAGAGTCGATCCGGATACTCATGAGCCTTATCTTCCAAGCCGACCTTTATCAAAAGCTCCATGGCGATTTTTTCAGTTTCCTGCTTGTTAGTCTTGCGGACGATTTCCGGAGCCAGAGTGATATTCTCCAAAGCCGTCTTGTGGGGGAATAGGTTAAACCTTTGAAAAACCATTCCCACTTCCCGTCGTATAGCATTCACATTGGTTTCCGAATTCAAAGGAATACCGTCCACGACAATTTCTCCGGCAGTGGTCTCCTCCAGCTTGTTGAGGCAACGCAAGAAAGTACTTTTCCCCGAGCCGCTGGGGCCAATAACCACCACAACTTCTTTTTCTTTAATATGACAATCAATTCCGCGCAAGACTTCAAGTTTGCCAAAATGCTTATGCAGATTTTTAACGGTTATCACTTTTACCGAGCCTCCTCTCTGTATAATTCACGAACCGAGAAAGGATCAGGGTCATGACCAGATAGAATAAGGCCACTTCTAAATAAATAACAAAAGGCTGATAGGTACGACTTACAATAAGCTTTCCGGTATACATAAGATCCTGAAGCGCAATGATGGACACCAAGGACGAGTCCTTAAGTAAGGCAATAAATTCATTGCCCAAAGGAGGGATAACCCGTTTAAAGGCCTGAGGAAGAATAACATGTCTCATAGCTTGACCATGAGTCATTCCCAAAGACCGTGCCGCTTCTCCTTGCCCTTTATCAATAGACTGAATCCCGGCCCGAAAAATCTCCGCAATATAGGCTCCCGAGTTAAGACCCATGGCCAATATACCTGCAACAAACTGGTAATTATCAGGAATCTGGAAATTTAGGAGTTGAGGAACCGCAAAGTACACCATGAGGATTTGTACTAAAAGGGGTGTCCCTCTGAAAAAATCAATATAGGCTATAGCAAAGCCACGTAAAATTCGGCTATTGGACAAGCGCATTAAAGCCATAAACAGACCGATGACAATCCCCATAGCTACAGCCCCAGCCGTAAGCTCTAAGGTAATTACAGTTCCTTTCAGTAAAGGCCTAAGGCTATCAATCATCAATTCCCAACGGAGTTCCACACCCTCATCCTCCTTATATAGTGCACATTTTTAAGTCCTTCTTTGATTCTTTGGTAATTATACATTTCATCGCAAGTTTATTCAAGAATTATTGTTCAGGCATTTTTCTCCAACGGTCTGTCCGGCATCCTGTAAAATGAGCATCATAGTCAAACAAAACGCCCAGCACTGCTAGGCGTTTCGAGTCATCATCATTCTGAGCCGGGCTTAGAACTTAGGAGCATCCTCATTAAACCAGCTCTTATAAATCTCGTTGTATCTTCCATTGTCCATAAGCTTTTTTAAAGAAGCATTTACTTGATCGGCTAATCCTTTGTTATCAAGCTTAAAGGCGATGCCAAAATACTCTTTTTCGAAAGCACTGGATACTATTTCAATATCCATCTTGGGGTTCTGTTTAATAAAGTAGTAAAGGGTAGGTGTGTCTGCAACCACTGCATCGGATCCACCGATCATCATATCGTTAATAGCATCCCCGATAGTCTCAAATTTCTTAGGATCGATTCCTAACCCTTCAACCGCATCCTGACCTGTAGTTCCTTGCTGAACACCAACCTTTTTACCTATTAAATCCTGCTCAGATTTAATAGCGGAACCTTTCTTTACAGCGATAATTTGGGCGGATTCAAAATATGGATCGCTAAAAAGCACAGATTTGGAACGATCTTCGGTAATAGTCATAGCAGAGATGACTGCATCATATTTACCTTGACCGATTGCTGCAACTAACCCATCAAAGGAGGATGACTCAAATTTAACAGTATACCCCATGTCCTTACCGATCTCATTCATTAAATCGATATCAAAGCCTGTGGGATTTTGTTTTTCGTCCATAAATTCAAAAGGTGCATACTCAATAGCGGAACCGACCTTTAATACTTTTTCTTCTCCTGGATTAGAGCCATTGCTCGCAGACGGCTGGCTTTGATTACCGCCGCAGCCTGTAAGGGCAAGCAAGCCCATCATAACCACAGCAATGATCCCATGACGTACATTCTTTTTCATTTTTATCCCTCTCCTTTTACTCTTCCTTTTTACTTTACTTATCCAACGGTCAAAACATGCTACTTTTTTAACTAAAGTTTTATATTCGTCTTATGGATATTGATTATTATACATAAGGATGTAAATTTATTCAACAGCTTTTCCTTAAAATGAATAAAAAGAACCATTTAAAAAAAGCATTGGATAAACTCCAATGCTCTCATATATTCTCGTTTACTCTGATTAGCGACTTACGCGATGATTTTGGTAGCAATCACGGCAGTAAACGGGACGATCAGAAGTAGGTTGGAATGGAACTTGTGTTTCAACGCCACACTCAGCACAAACTACAGTGTGCATTTCGCGTTGACGAGTTTCACCGCTGTTGCGGTTGGTTTTACGTGCGTTGCGGCAGTCTCTGCAACGTTGTGGCTCGTTTTCGAAGCCTTTTTCTGCATAGAATTCTTGTTCACCCACAGTGAAAATGAAAGTGGTTCCGCAGTCTTTGCAGACTAGTTCTTTGTCTTGAAACGCCATGAAGAAAATCCCCTTACCTTAAAAAATAGTAACAGACTCACGCCTATCCGCCCCTATTATAACACCGAATTCTGAGACTGAATAGTCCCTTTTATCTCCTTTTCTCCAAACCTGCCGCTAAAACGAGTCCATATACATGAGCTGCCCCACCTCTTTTGAGGACCTTGGAACAGTGCTCCAAGGTCGCACCTGTGGTGGTCACATCATCAATAAGCCAAACCTTAGCTCCATGGATTTGACTTTGCGCTGAAGAAGGCATTTGAAAAGCCGACTCCAGATTATGAAGCCTTTCTTTCCTACTTAATCCTACTTGCGGAGTGGTGGGCTGGACCCGAGCCAGACCCTCCCATAAAGGGATCCCCAGCTCCCAATGGAGAAGAGAGGCGATGACCGCTGCCTGATTAAAGCCCCTTTCCCCTAATCGCTCATCGTGCATGGGGACAGGAACAAGAATATTAGGTGGCGGCAGATGGCAGAGAGCAAATTCTCCTAGAGGTTGACCAAGCCGTTTCAGCAGATAAGGCTGAAACTTAAACTTTACATCCTGAATGAACTCCCGCCAAGCCCCCGTATAATGTCCCCAGGCCACAACTTGATCCATACCTTTAGGCCCTCTGCCCTCAGTGCAGTCCTCACATTTTTTATGAGGGGATTCAAGAAGCTTGCCGCAATGGATACACCGATTCAAATCCGGGTGAAAATAGGCTTGCTTACAATCATCACAAAAAACCTGACCCCCTGACACGTAGGTTTCACAGAGGAGGCAGGTTGAACTTTTTTCATAGAACAGAGCCCGGGCAAGATCTTTCATATCTTGCCATAGAGATAAGGTATAGCCGGACATAAGGAACCTCCTTATTTATATCCCCTCTCTTAAGCTGATTATCCATGACTAACCGTACTAAGACTCCGACTTCTTAATTATCAATCAAACCCTGTGCAAACGCTATCTCATTTTGTTCTTTAATCCAATAAATCGCCTTTTCTATAGAAGGCGTTCTTTTGGAGGATAGGAAAAGTGCATTTCCAGTGGGATTCTCTTGAGTCCTACCCACTCGCCCGGCCATTTGGACCAAGGCTCTCTCGTCAAAAATTCCGTGATCCGCTTCAAGGACGATGATTTGAACATTAGGTATGGTGACCCCCCGTTCAAGAACCGAAGTGCAGACAAAGACTCGAAACATTTTGTTCCGCAGAGCTTCGATTTTTTCACCGCGATGGGGATCGGCACTATAGCTTCCAGAGATTGCCCATTGGGGGAACTCCTTTCTTAGGATTTCGACCCAAGGGTTGACCCAGGATATTTTCGGAACAAAGAGAAGAACAGGACCCAATAGAGCCAACTCCTTAAGCCAATCAAAGACCTTTTGTCCCTGTCCCTTATGGTATAAACACTCAGGATCCAGGCTCCCCGAAACCTTTTGCCACTGAGGGACGGGAACTGCCTTGCCATGATGACGGGCAGGAAGGCGGATGAGCCCCACTCTTCCTGCTTTAACCTTCTCCAAGCTTTCCGGCGAGGGAGTAGCTGTCAGATAGACTATCTTTCCTCCCGGACCCAATGCCCGCTCCATTCCCCAAGTTAAGGCTGTATTGCCATAGTAGGGAAAGGCATCCATCTCATCAAGAAAGATTAGGTTAAAAGCCTGTGAAAAACGCAGGATTTGATGGGTAGTGGCCAGGACAAAGGGAGCCGGTGTAAAACGTTCCTGACTTGTTCCCGTGAGAATACTCAGCTTTAAGCCGGGAAAATCCTGTTGGAGACGAGGGGCTACATCCAGAACCACATCTTGACGAGGTGCAGCAAATAATACCTTTTTCCCTTGTTCAAGTGCCCATGCCGCAGCAGGAAAGCAGACTTCGGTCTTCCCAGCTCCACACGCCGCCCAGAGCAGCATTTCCTTCCTGGAGTCTTCTCCTTGAATCATGTTATAGTCTATAGCGCCCCCTTTTACAAAATTTAAAACCTGTTGGGCCGCAAGCTTTTGGGCCTGGCTAAGTTCCCAACGAGGGGAAAATACCCAAGAAATGTTACTACGGCCGTGAAAAGAGGAGGAAGCCGAATGAACAGTCTCCGTAGAGGAGAGGGAACTCATTGGGGAAGGGGCAATACTCCGGTAGAGTTCATGAAGTGAGCTTACTGCCCCTAAGGAAGTGCAGGCAGGACAAGTAGCGGCCAATCCATAGATGCTTGTCCATTCTTCAACCAAAGCATCCCCGCAGCGTTCGCATCTCCAGCCCTTCCCTTCCCTTTTTACTGCGGGAATCCATTGGGCATACCCTTTCATAACCTGCTCATGGCAAAGGGTCAGGATTTCAGTATAGGATAGGCGACATTCCTGCCCCAGCCGCTGGAGATCAGCCTTAGCTAATAATCTGCCCGTAGTTCTATCCAAGAAATCCTGAACTCTTTCTTTCTCTGTTATGTTCTTTAGATTGCTCCTCAACGGACTCTCAGGCAAACCTGTCTTTTTCTCCCAACACCAATTGCGGTCCTTTAACCCGGGCTGCTTCCGCAAGATCTTGAGAATCTCTCTTTTAACCCATGCCCCATCCCTATTTTTATCCCGCCCTTTTTCCTTTGCATAAACTTCCCATAGAGAAAGCACCTTAGCTTTTATGGATCCCATCCTCTTAAAGTGGATTTCTTCGAGAAGAAATTGGGCAAAGCTTAAGGGAAGTCCGGGCCGCAACACCTCAAACTCCTCTGTGAAATGTCTATCATCTAACAGAGGGGAAAGTGTCAGTTCCCCCGAATCTGCAACAAAAAGGTAGAACATCATAGCATTCTCCTTGCATCCCGTTAAGAAAGATATAATCTATCCCTATCATCTTAGGTACTATTCCCTCCCGAGCAGTCTTTGTCCTTCCTGTTTTTCAAAATAATTCCATCCAAGGATTACCACTATGTTTCTTTCTTTTTCTGGGTATTCTATGAAATGTTCCAGTTAAAAGCATGTCACTTGACCTATCCATACAAAGGAGGAGTGTAAATTGTTGAAGAAGCTCGCGGTAAGTTTATTGACCCTCGCCTTCCTCACCTTTGGTGCCGGTACAGCCTTTGGGGCAACCACCACTGCGCCGGATCCTGCCAAGTTAGCAGAAATCAAAGCTCTCCATCAACAAATGGTTGAGCTTAAGGTGCAAATGATCGATAAGAAAGTGGAAGCCGGAATCCTGGAAAAAGAAAAGGCTGAAAAAATCAAAGAAGCGATTAAAGAGCGGCAAAAGAAAGTAGAAGAGGACCTAGCCAACGGAAAGGTTGATTTTGGGAAGAAGCATCATAAAGATTGCGATAAGAAACCCAAAGGCGATTCAAAAGAAACACCCGACGCAAAATCTTCATCGAGCATACGCCTTACTTTGCCTAGATGACACTTTTTAACTGGAACCCTGATCCCCCAACTTTGGTTGGGGGATTGTTTCTTGTATGGACCAAGTAAAGCCGGTGAAAGATTGATTTAAACATTTAATGTAAAGAAGCTCTTCCTCAGAAAACTCATCCTTCTCCCCCCACAGCTCAATCTCACAATGGACGGGCATCCCCATTTCCTGCTCCATATCCCGCAGAAAGCGCTTTAAGGAAAAGGCAAATTGCTCCTGTCTATAAATGGATTCTTGATTAGTAAATTTTACTGTGATTTGGGTCTTATAACATTTTTTCTTCCAATCGGTGATTTTATGGCCGATCCCCTCCGGAACCGTCCACTCCCAATAATCCGTCAGAATCCATAACAAAGCCACAAGGGCTCCTAAGCCGGTAAGCTGTGCACCCATCAAACTCCCCCCTATCCTAAACTATGCAAGAGCTCAGGAAGGGTAATTTGTCTTTTCTAAAATGATGATCTGCCCAAATAAGTAAGCCAGGGAAACTGCCCTGGCTATCCACCCTCATTAATCCGCTGACTCTATCATTTTATGTTTATGTTATACTACAATTAGTTGAAATCCTTTATCCCTCTAATTTAGGACCGACAGCAAATTTTAATGTGCCTTCAGCCGCTAAGTCTTCTCCTACATAGGCTTTTCCTTGAGCTACACCAATCCCCCGCTTGAGCTTTAATAACTCAACTTCCAGACGAAGTTGGTCTCCAGGGATAACTTGCCGACGGAACCGTACATCTTCCAGCGCAGCAAAAAGGGCAATATGCCCTGCGTATTCCGGCATCTTCAAAAGGATCACAGCACCCACTTGAGCTAAAGCTTCCATAATCAGCACTCCGGGCATCACCGGATAACCGGGAAAATGGCCTTGGAAGAAAGGCTCGTTACCGGAAACATTCTTTAAACCCACCCCCCGTTTGCCATCTTCTAACTCCAGGATCCTATCCACCAGCAAAAAGGGATAACGATGCGGAATAATCTTTTGAATTTCTTGACTATCTAGCATTAAAACGACCTCCTGATTTTTAACTTTTTCGTTTTTTGCCAAAGTTATTTTATTACCTAGTCACAATTTGCTTTTACATTAGTATAACCGAGTTTTTAAAAGAAGGGAAGAATCCCCGTGCCAACCTATAAAATTTTACAGTTAATCGGTGGTGGAGAAATCGGTGGCGCCGAGCAGCATGTCTTGACCTTACTGCAAGGGATGGATAGGAGTACCTTTTCTTTAACCTCAGGCTGCTTAATCGATGGCCCCTTCGCTCAATACACCGAGGAGAAAAACATTCCAACCTTGCGTTTTCCCATGAAGCATGCCCTGGATTTCTCACCTTTACCAAGACTTATAGCCCAAATACGTCAGGGAGGGTTTTCTCTTATCCACACTCACGGTTCCCGAGCCAATCTTTTGGGAAGACTGGCCGGAAGGCGGTTGAACATACCTGTGGTAAGCACAGTCCATAGCTCCCTAAAGCAAGATTACCTTTCGCCTAGGGCGGCTTTCTTAGCCTTAGCTTTGGATCGGCTGACTCTTCCTTTTACCTCCGGGGTTATTACCGTTTCTGAAGCCCTGGCTGAAGAAGTTGCCCGTCGCGGAGCGCAAAGGATTCGCACTATTTATAATGGTATCCCTCCCCTTCCTCAATTAGCTTCCGATGAGCAACGGGCAGAACTGCGAGAAAACTTTCGTCGGATATGGGAAATACCCCAGGATGCTCTGGTTCTTGGCAGCATTGCCCGACTGCACCCAACCAAGGGCCTTCATACTCTTCTGGATGCTGCTCAAATTCTACGCCCTCAGTTTCCTCATATCCATACTTTGATCATTGGGGATGGGCCTCTTCGCGGGGCACTTATTGAGAAGGCTGAAGCGTTGGAACTGCCCCACACTTTTACAGGTTATCTTCCAGAGGCCTATAGGGCCCTTCCCGCCATGGATATTTTCATTCTTCCTTCTGTGAACGAAGGTATGGGCCTTGTTCTTCTTGAGGCCATGCAAGCTCATCTTCCCCTTATTGCCACTGCTGTAGGAGGAATACCGGAAGTGATTCGCCATTCTCAGGATGGCCTTTTGGTTCCTCCGGGACAGCCGGAAGAACTTGCTAAGTCCTGCTGTTCGCTTCTCCAGAATCCTGATCTCACCCAGTCTTGTATAGACTCCGGCACGAAGCGTTGGCAGGACTTCAGCGTCCAGGAAATGCTCAGACAAACTCAAGACTATTATATGGAAGTGTTAGACGTAAAGCAGCCGGTTGACCTCAGACAATAAAATTCCATTCTGCAGTGATACCATTTAAACACCACAGAAGCCTGACAGTGCAAAAAGCTCCCCAAGGAAAGTTCTTATGAACTCTACCTTAAGGGAGCTTAATATTTAAGTACGTTGGCCATAGGTCATTCTTAAGATATTCTGAAAACCCCAGTAATTTGGGGAATTATTTTTAGAGTTCTGGTCCATTTTGTGGTTGATGTTTTTCTTGATGTCTTGATTGCTGCTCTCATTGGCTTTATCTGCCGGTTTATACTGCCTGTTGCTTTCACTCTTATTAGAGCTGCGTTCCCTTTCCTTCTCCCCACTCTTTCCTTTGTCGGTATCCTTGTTATTTTCCCGGTCATTGGTCCCTCGGCTGTTGGTTTTATTGAACTTGTTGTCTTTGTCCTCTCCTTGGTCATTTGCCTTGCCCGCTCCATTCCACTTAGAGCTGGAACCAGAATTATTATCCCTATTTTGATTGCCTATGTCATTTCCGGACTGTTCTTTTTTATTGTTCTCTCTATCCTGGTTGTTCCCATTATTTTTACTGGGCTTTCCGGTCCGATCCTTGTCCTCCCCCTTATCCTTTTTATTCTTACTGTTCTTCATATTACCTTGGGAGGCATCTTGACCAAGGAAGAAGCTCATGGTTTCAATAATACGCTTATCCTTACGCATCTGCTCTTGAATTTCCGGTATTTCCAATAAACGGGTGCGTTCTTCCTTTTCTTTTAAAGCCTTAGGCTCTACCTCTATACCAGCCTTCTGAGCAGTATCCGCTAAGGCGTACTCTCCTAAGGAAAGCCCCGTCTCTTGAGCTTGTTTTTTTTGCTCCGAAGTCAATTCATAGACTGCTACACTAGGCTTAAGACCATGCTCATGAACGGCCTCTTGAACCTGTTTGCTTATTGCTTCAGTATTAATAGGTTTATCAGAAAGCTCTTTTTTGTTCGGTGTAACGGATGAGTATCCCACCACAACCCAGCTTTCCTCTTCGTTCAAATAATTCAAATCCACCGATCTTTTAATGATCTCATTCAATGCTTCTCCCCATGTCTTGCCCTTAAGGGACAGTCCGGCGATCATCTGTTCTGCGTCGGAATTCAGGGATTCCAGATCCAGAACCTCTCCCTTCTGATCCACGGTGAGCTGAAGGCTAGGGTTAATATCCAGAGAAATCATGGCCACTGCAGTCCTTGGCTGAAAAGCATTCCACCCGAAAATCCCCATAAATGTCAGCAGAAATACCGCAGCAATACTTGCACCTATTCGCCAGAGGGGGGCTCTGCTTGGAGCCGGCAGCTGAATCTCCTGCCCGATCTCCACAGCCCCTTTGTACTTCATGGTTTGAAAAACCCCATCTCCCGTTAATACGGTAATGGAATTCTTGTTTTTCTCCAGTATAACGGCCCTATTTTTACTCATCCTTCAGCCCTCCTTTCATCCGGGAGTACATATTCCCTTAAGTAGATATAGTCATGTTGATTAGCAATTAATAAGGCTACTGCCAAGATATACTTTCTCCCCCGCTCCAACACTTTGGGGTGAACTTGTGTCTTTAACGTTAGGGCTTGCATAGGGAGCTTTCCTGTTCTCTCCACTTGGTGCCATAATTCCGGGGACAGTGCAAGGGTTCGAGCTACCCCGAGGAGGGTTTTTCGACTATCCCGATGTTTGGGACACACTTCAGCCAGGACTTGAAAGGATAGCCCATATTTTTTCAGGGCTAAAGAAAATTCTTGAATCTCAGCCGCCCTCTCTTGATCTTGTTGGTGCTTACGAAACTCCTGAATCCCCACATGGATTTCGACAGCCTGCCCTACATCATCTTGATCCATAGGCAAGGCTTCACGTAAACGCTGCTTTCGATAATAATCAATAAGCCGACGTTTGACCAGGAGTCGAGCATAGGCTAAAAAAGGCACGCCTCGTTCTTCTTCATAATGATCTATGGCTTCATTAAAAGCGATTAAAGCCTCGGATAATTCTTCATCTCTACCCCATTCTAAGGTGCGGTGACACGTCTGAATAGAAACATGACGAATAAAAGGCTGAGATTCCTGTAAAAAGTCCTCTCTGGCCTGTGGATCGAGTGTTATCTTCTCCCAGGACCATTTGAATTCCCATTCAGGCATTTTTCAACCTCCCATTCAATAGTACGTCTGATGGAGCAATTTTTTAGTCGGTGAGGGAAAATAAAAACTCTGGAATACTACCTTACTTTTCTGGTTCTCCTCTTCTCTTTACCGGAGCGCAATACCTTCCAAACAAAGCGAGGGAGAACCAGTTGACGTTTCAGGCGGGTGGGCTGCTTAATCAGGCGATAGAGCCATTCCAGATGGATATTTCGAATCCATCGTGGAGCTCTTTTATTGATTCCAGCCAGGGCGTCAAAGCTGCCGCCTACGCCGACGCTGACCGTGCTTAAATCGAGATGGGAAAACATCCAAAATTCCTGACGAGGTGCTCCTAAACCGATAAGAAGAATATCCGGTTTAAATTCACGAATTTGCATCAATAGGGCCGGCTCTTCTTCACTGCTAAAATAGCCGTGAGCAGCTTGCCACTGGAAGCCGGGATGTTTTTCCGCTACTCTTTGAGCCGCTTTTTCAGCCACACCGGGCCGACTGCCCAGAAAAAAGACCCGCCAGGCTTGCTCGGCTGCTATGGGGAAGAGGGCTTCAACTAAGTCAATCCCTGTTACCCGCTCAACCACCGGATGACCCAGGCGCTTGGCCGCCCAGACCACACCGACTCCATCTGGGGTAACAATCTCAGCCCCATTAATCAGTTGCTTAAGGCGAACATCTCTTCCCGTGGCATAGATCAGCTCCGGATTAGCCGTAACCACTTGAATGGTCTTCTGGGCCTCTACTGCTTTTTGGATTTTCTGGACGGTGTCCTCCATAGAGTCCCGATCAACTTTTACTCCAAGTATATCTGTTCTCAAAGTAAACCCTCCGAATACTAAAACATTCACATTTCTATAGAAAAAACCGAGAAATAGCTTCTTCCGGTCTGCACCGGATATAGCCCCTTTCCTCGGCTTTAAAGCTTGTCTACAATCGAATTCTATGTATTCACTACACTACAATGATGTCAGCGACCTAGAAGCTTTGATCCAAGACCTTACCCGTTCCTAAAGCAACACATGAGATAGGATCATCGGCCAAAGTTACCGGTAGACCGGTCTCCCTTGAAATCCGGGTATCAAACCCATAGACCAGAGCCCCTCCTCCTGTCATAACGATCCCTTTGCTTAAGATATCAGCAGAAAGCTCGGGAGGAGTCCGTTCTAATACTTCCTTCACTGCTCCCACAATGGCTTCCACATTTTCTTCAAGAGCGAGGTAGCACTCTTTGGAATTGACATTAATGGTTTTAGGAAGACCTGTGACCAAATCTCTCCCCCGCACATCGATTTCAGCATGATCGGGGCGACCTTCAGGAATAGCTGCACCCACAGCAATCTTAACCTCTTCCGCCGTCCGCTCCCCAATCATTAGGTTATATTCACGCCGAATATGGCGGATAATGGCTTCATCAAATTTATCCCCACCTACTCGTAAGCTACGCTTGGTGACGATCCCTTCAAGAGAAAGAACTGCCACATCTGATGTTCCTCCACCGATATCCACGATCATATTACCCGTGGGTCCGGAAATGTCCAATCCTGCTCCCAAGGCTGCAGCATAGGGTTCTTCAATGACCTTGACCTGTTTAGCTCCGGCTTGGTAGGCGGCTTGCTTTACTGCCCGCTCTTCAACATCGGTAACCCCAGAAGGGATACAGACCACCACCCGGGTCTTAAATAAAGGCCAACGCCGGGCCCCTGCTTTTTCCAAAAAGTATTTGAGCATGATTTCTGTCGTTTGATAATCGGCGATGACACCATCCCGCATAGGCCGAACAGCTACAATATTTCCTGGTGTTCTTCCCAGCATCATCCTTGCCTCTTCCCCAACGGCGATTTTTTTGTTGGTATTCTTATCGATTGCAAGAACCGAAGGCTCATGAAGAACAATTCCTTTTCCTTTTGCGAAGACCAAAACACTGGCCGTTCCTAAGTCAATACCTAAGTCAATACCAAACATTCGTAGTGGTACCCCTTTCTTACACTTCTGGCTTGTCCATTTCGTTCATCATTCACTGCACTAGCTTTCTATTCCATGCTTAATTTGAATATCCTTCCTAATATATCCTCAAAACGAAAAGTACAATCTCCCCTGCGGGAGATTATACATAATATACCACGTTCTTTTATTCGATGAAACTATACTAATTCCTTTATTATTTCCCCTGTTTATCTAGAAAAAAATTCTTCCTTTATCGTTCCCGAACATTTATACAAATAAACCTAACCCTTTAGCTCTCCTGATATTTTTTCCGAGTGGCTTCGCCCCCTCGAATATGCCGTTCAGCTTTATTGCTTTCAAGTATTTGCTTAACCTCCATGGCCAGCTTCTCATTGATCAGGGGTAGCCTCTCCGTGACATCCTTATGGACAGTGGATTTACTCACTCCGAAGATATCAGCTGTCTGTCTCACCGTGGCGCTCGATTCCATTATATAATTCCCGATATCGAGTACCCGTTTGCGGATATATTCTTGCACTCTGAGCCCCTCCTTTTTGCACCGAAATTTTATACATTTATATGCACTTAAAATCAAAAAAGACATCCTCGAGAGATGTCTTTCGATTGGTAAATGCTGTATAAGTCAAAATAAGATTTTTTTCAAAAATACTGTAAAACATTACCAAATTCATTTTCATATCATACACTGTAATATAAAAAGGAGGTGTTTCGCAATGCATGGCTGCGTTAAACCAATTTGTTGCCCACCACAATTCTGCGTAAGGGATTTTTGTACCCCTAGAGCAGTCCCTGTTATTCATCCGGTCGTAACTATCAATCGCCAGAATATTATTGATGTTCCTCAACATTTTGTTCAGCCGATAACACGTAACGTTGTTGTTGATCGTGGTTTCGTTAATACTGGTGCCTTCGGTTTCGGTAACGAGGGCTTCGGCCTTTCTAATCGTCTGTTCGTGCGTTAAAAAATTCAGCCCTCTTGCTAAAACTATTTATAGAGTAACCTCCCGAATTTCGGACTCCTAAATGATGTTCAATTTAATCTGGGCTGTAGACCAAAACCGTTTCTATGCCGTCAGGCTTGAAACGGTTTTGTTTTTTATGGTCTGGAAACTCGGTATTGATCAATTCAAGCAAAATTGCAGAAAGAATGTATGAGAGTCTCCCAATAACGAATACTAAACCTATATCCAAATGCTCATTGTTTTAAAGGAGGTTCTCACGTGGCAAAGAAAATGAAAACGATGGATGCAAATCAAGCTGCAGCCGAAGCGTCCTATGCTTTAACTGAGGTGGCGACCATCTTCCCCATTACACCTTCCTCTCCCATGGCTGAAGCGGTGGATGAATGGTCTGCCCACAATAACAAAAATATCTTTGATCAGCCTGTCAAAGTGGTTGAGATGGAATCCGAGGCGGGAGCCGCAGCAGCGGTGCATGGTTCTCTTCAAGCAGGAGCCCTAACCACAACCTATACAGCTTCTCAGGGCCTGCTCCTGATGATCCCCGAAATGTATAAAATGGCCGGAAACCTGGTGCCCGCTGTCTTTCATGTCAGTGCCCGGGGGTTAGCCACCCATGCTCTGTCTATCTTTGGCGACCACTCCGATATTAATGCCTGCCGCCAAACAGGCTTTGCTCTGCTTTGTTCCAATGATGTACAAGAAGCCATGGATATGGCTTACATAGCTCATCTCTCAGCGATCAAATCACGAATTCCTCATCTTCACTTCTTTGATGGATTTAGAACCTCCCACGAAGTGCAAAAGATCGAAGTGACTCCCTATGAAGAAATTGCACAATTGGTGGATTACGAAAAGATTCAGCAATTCCGGGATAATGCTCTTAATCCTAATCATCCGGTCTTGAGAGGTACAGCACAAAACCCGGATATTTATTTCCAAGGACGGGAAGTATCCAATCCGTTCTATGCAGCAGTTCCCGATATCATTGAAGACTATTTTAAAGAATTCAAGAAAATTACCGGACGGGAATACCATCCTTTCCAATATTATGGTGATCCTAATGCGGAAAACATTATCGTGGCCATGGGCTCCGTATGCAATACCATCGAAGAGACCATCGACTTCCTGACCCAAAGAGGAGAAAAATTGGGACTGATTAAAGTCCATCTCTACCGCCCCTTCTGCTCCAAGTACTTCTTCGATGTCCTGCCCAAATCCGTGAAAAAAATTGCTGTCCTGGACCGTACCAAGGAACCCGGCTCTACCGGCGAGCCTCTCTATCTGGATATTATTCAAATGTTTAACCATGAAGCGACTCGCCCCGTTATCGTTGGCGGCCGCTATGGCTTAGGTTCCAAGGACACGACTCCCTCCCAGATCTTAGCCGTCTTTAAAAACCTCAATCAAGCCCAACCCAAAGACCGCTTTACCATCGGAATCATCGATGATGTAAGCAACACCTCTTTACCTGAAGAAGAAATAATTGATGCGTCTCCAGAAGGAACCATCCGCTGCAAGTTCTGGGGACTGGGCTCCGATGGAACGGTCGGAGCGAATAAGAGCGCCATTAAAATTATTGGAGATAATACGGATTTGAATGTTCAAGGTTACTTTGAATATGACAGCAAAAAATCCGGCGGTACCACCATTTCTCACTTGCGCTTCGGTAAGCAGCCTATAAAATCCTCTTACCTGGTTTTTGATGCTGACTATGTTGCTTGTCACAACAAATCCTTCATTTATAACTACGACATCCTTAAAGGTCTGAAAAAAGGCGGCGCCTTTGTCTTGAACTGCCCCTGGACCCCCGAGGAAGTGGAAGATCACCTGCCTGCTTATCTAAAACGCTTTATTGCTAAAAACGATATTAAATTCTACCTCATTGACGCTATATCCATCGCCGGTGAAATTGGCCTGGGCGGACGAATCAACATGGTCATGCAGGCTGCCTTCTTTAAACTGGCTAATGTCATCCCCATTGACGATGCCATTCGCTACTTAAAAGACTCCATCCATAAGGTCTACGGCAAAAAAGGCGCCAAGATTGTAGACATGAACGAAAAAGCCGTGGACAAGGGAATTGAATCCCTTATTAAGGTTAATGTCCCCTCAGCCTGGGCCGATGTTCCCGATGAGACTATGCCTATCAAAGAGGAGCCGGATTTCGTTAAAAATATTCAGCGCCGTATGGCTCGCCATGAAGGTGACGAGCTGCCCACCAGCGCTTTTGTGGGCATGGAAGACGGCACCTTCCCCTTAGGAACCACCAAATATGAAAAGCGGGGAATTGCGGTTTATGTGCCTGAGTGGCAGATTGATAAATGTATCCAATGTAATCAATGTGCCTATGTCTGCCCCCATGCCACCATACGTGCCTTCCTGCTGGACGACCAGGAATCCGCCAAAGCACCGGATACCTTTAAAACAAAGAAACCTAATAGCAAAAAACTGGAAGGCTATCATTACCGGATTCAAGTCTCTCCACTGGATTGTACCGGCTGCGGCAACTGCGCCGATATCTGCCCTGCACCGGGTAAAGCACTGGTGATGGAACCCGCGGATCATGAAATCGAAATGGAAGCCGAAAATTGGGAATTTGCTATGACCGTCACCGAAAAGCGGGATCTTCTGGATGTAAAGACTCTCTTTGGCAGCCAGTTGGCAAGACCTCTTCTGGAATTCAACGGTGCATGCCCCGGCTGCGGTGAAACGCCTTATGCCCGCCTCATTACCCAACTTTATGGGGACCGCATGATTATAGCCAATGCCACCGGTTGTTCCTCTATCTGGGGTGGCAGTGCCCCGTCGGTACCTTATACCGTCAATGCAGATGGCAAAGGACCGGCTTGGATGAATCCTCTCTTCGAGGACAATGCTCAATTCGGTTATGGTATTTATCTCGGCTCCAAACAAATCCGGGAGAAACTGGCTCAGCTGATGAACCAGTTAATCGAAAACGGGATCGGTGGAGAAATGAAGGAGGCTTTCCAGGACTGGCTGGATAACTTCAATGAGGGTGAAGGGTCCAAGAAGGCCAGCGCACGGGTTCTGGAAGTCCTCAAAAAAGAGGATAGTTCGGGCAATCCACTACTGCAGGAAATTATGTCCAGAAAAGATTATCTGGTTAAACCCTCCGTATGGATCTTCGGCGGCGACGGTTTTGCCTATGATATCGGTTACAATGGGGTGGATCATGTCCTGGCCAGCGGCGATGACATTAATATCTTCGTCTTTGATACAGAGGTCTACTCCAATACAGGAGGTCAGTCCTCCAAGGCAACCCAAACTGCGGCCATTGCCAAGTTCGCCGCTGGCGGAAAGAAAGTTCGCAAAAAGGACCTGGGCCTGATCTCCACCACCTATGGCTATATCTATGTAGCGCAAATCGCCATGGGCGCCAATATGAATCACACCTTGAGAGCCATTGCCGAGGCTGAAAGTTATAAAGGACCTTCCATCATCATTGCCTACGCTTCCTGTATCAACCACGGAATTAAGACAGGTATGGGTACTAGTATGGCACAAATGAAGAAAGCCGTAGATGCCGGTTACTGGCACTTGTGGCGTCATGACCCCCGTCTCAAGGAACAAGGAAAGAACCCCTTTATTCTGGATTCCAAAGAACCCAAAGGCTCCTTCCAGGAGTTCATTAACGGAGAAATCCGCTACTCATCACTTAAAACCGTCTTTCCCGAAATTGCCGACGAAATGTTCAAAGTGGCGGAAGAACATGCCCAGGATAAATATCAGACCCTTAAGCGCATGGCTGAAATGCAGTACTAAATCAAGGAGGCTTTACTAATGACTGAAAATAAATCCAAAGAGAAGTTCATGGCTAATCCTGTTGAACGGCATGATACTGCCGCCTGGCGGGCTGATATCAAAGAGTTGAAGTCCGAATCCAAGGTAGCCGTTCCCACAGAAGATTCCGTATCCGAGGCTAAAGATTGGGTGGACACCAACTCCCTATCATAAAAAAAGGGGTACAGTCGCGGCTCCATTTGGAACCAGCAACTGTACCCCTTTTTTTTATTAAACGCATTCGCCGCTAAGTCCGGCTGTCCTGTATCTGTGTTTTTAGGGAACCTGCACCAGGTCCCCATGCCAAACCTCGTAGTGAAGATGAGTCTGCTCTATATCCCCGAAGATATCCGGATAATAGCCAATCTGCCCGATAGCCTGATCGGCCTCCACCCAATCCCCTTCTTTAACACGCAGATTTTTTAACCCGCCATAGATGACGCCCCAATCCTCACCGCAATCCACTTCAACTTTATGACCAAGGAATGGATCAGGTCCAGCATAAGTTACTCTCCCGGCATGCTTAACCCGAATAACAGCTCCCTCAGCTTGAGCATAATCTGTTCCCGAATGAAAAAGGGTGGTCCCTAATTCTTCAGAATAATATTCCCCAGCTACACGCAAGGGTTTCCCCTGAATAGGACTGGGGAAATCTTCAATGGTCTTACTGCTTAATTCTTCTTGGGCATAGGTATTTTTACTCTCTTCTTGAGCATTGAGCATTAAGGCCCTGATCCCGAAGAAAGTTATCCCAATAATAAAAATCGCAGTTAAACCCTTCCATCTCCTCATAACGTTCACCTCTAAGGATATACTTACCCGGAGCGAAAGAATTTAGACCAAATATAAAATAGTTCTCTATTTTCTCTCATTGTAGACGAAACCTTACTTAATAAGCAGCACTGGCCGTGATGTTTTGGCTAGAACCTTTTGGCTTACGCTCCCCATGAATGTTCCGGCCAGTGAAGTATACCCACGATAACCCATTACAACCAGATCGATATCTTCACTTACAATCTCCTCTAATATCACTAAGGCAGGATAGCCAGGTTTTAGTCTGCAAGTCAGCCTTACTCCTTCAAGATCCACATCTTTAGTTGTAGCAGCTAATGTGGCCTCGCCATTAGGATTAAACTGCTGTTGCACTACGGTTGCATCCTCGGTGAGGAGATACCCGAGTGCCTCAGGGGTCATCAGCACATTGAGCAGTATAACCTCCGCATTAAACTTTTTGCCTATCTCTAAGGCTACTAACAATGCCCTACGGGAATATTCCGATCCATCCGTTGGGACAAGAATCTTTGTAAACACAATAACACCCCACCTCTAACTTAGTACCAATAGCGCGGGTAATTTCGATTAGGTGATAAATTATTTACTACTACTGCAATCAAAACCAATACTATACTACCCGAGATCATTGGGGCGACAATAAACGTCGGGCCAGCACCATTAAGGACGGCAAGCATTGCCGTTGCTCCACCCGGCGGATGAGTCGTTTTCGTTAACAACATGACCAGTAAAGCAAGAGTGGTACCTAAGGCAACCGACCACCATGTCATTCCAAAAATTTGATAGATTAATACGCCTATACTTGCCGAAAATGTATGCCCTAAAATGACATTACGTGGTTGAGACAGCGGGGCATCAGGAACTCCATAGACTAATACCGCTGAAGCTCCCAGGGAAGCAGCTAACATCGGAATGTCGTAGATAAACAGTAAGATGCTTAAGAATGAGATGCCTAACATAGTGCCAAATAAGGTAATGAGAATGTCTAAGGGAGCAGGGGAGACAAGAGGCGTGATTCTTTTATGCCCTTTAAATTTAACCAGATAGTTAATGAGTTTACTTTTCTTTTGACCATTTTCAAGGATTTGGGCACTATCCATAAGATCCAACTCAATTCCCTCCTTTCATAGTGAAGCATTGAATGGAGCGAATAAAGTGCAGGTAATGCAACATAAGGCAATCGTACTGAAAATCCCTCTTGCTCAGCGTGAGTCAAATCACACCGTTAGGAGAAAAAGGGGTTGTTCTCACCTTTTTGTAGAATTTACTATAAAGACCTATGGATAATTAAAAAAATGAGACAAGGGAACTATTCCCTGTCTCATTTTATATCCTGATCAGCTATACTCCTCCAGCTTCCGATAGAGATTCCGGACACTGATGCTGAGAAGTCTGGCTGCCCGTACTTTATTCCCATCCACCTTTTTCAGAGTGGCAAGGATATAGTTCTTCTCTATCTCTGCGAGAGTGGCGTATCCTTCTAAGCTCTCACTTTGATTCTCCTCATTTCTTGTTTTGAGGTCTTTTTCGTCCATTACTGTTCCTTCATCCGGCACCGGAATGGCTGCCTGAACACTGCCTCCTCCTTCCCCATGGTCCGGCCAAAGATCTCCGGGGTGGATGACATCACCTTCAGCCAAAATCATCCCCCGCTCAATGAGATGAGCCAACTCCCGAACATTGCCTGGAAAATCATAGGCCAACAAAGCTTCCTGTGTCCCCAGGGCCAAATGAAGTTGTCCCTTAAGCCTTACCCTGAGGAAATGTTCTGCCAACTGGAGGATGTCCCCTTTCCGCTCTCTTAACGGCGGAATATGCAAGACCATGCCGCTTAAGCGGTAGTAGAGGTCCTTGCGAAAGCGCCCGGCCTCCACCTCCTCCAGAAGATTGCGGTTGGTGGCGGTGACAATGCGGACATTGACCCGCCTTAAGCGGTTATCCCCCACCCGCCGAAACTCCCCGGTCTCCATAAAGCGCAGAAGTTTAACCTGTAGATTCAAGGGCATCTCCCCGATCTCATCCAAGAAAAGGGTGCCTTGGTCAGCCATCTCCACCAACCCCAGCTTAACCGCATTGGCTCCTGTAAAGGCTCCCTTTTCATGACCAAAAAGCTCACTTTCCATCAAGGTTTCATGGACTGCTCCCGCGTTCAAGGGAATATAGGCTTGAGCCCTGCGGGGGCCCCAGACATGGAGAGCCCTCGCAAACAACTCCTTTCCCGTCCCGCTCTCCCCTTGTATAAGAACAGGAGTATCCGTCTGAGCGATCTTCCGAGTCATTTCCTTAAGGGATTGCATTATTTCACTATCACCAACAATCAAGGGTTCGGCATTTTGCCGGTGAACCACCTGCCGCAGTCCCGTATTCTCTAGCATAAGCTTTCTCTGCTCTAAAGCCTTCTGCAGAGTAATCTCCAGCTCTGAGAGATTGCAGGGCTTAGTCAAGTAATCATAGGCTCCCGCTTTCATGGCTTCAATGGCTGATTCCAGGGTGCCATGGCCGGTGAGCATAATCACCTGAAGGTCCGGCTGACGTTTTTTCATTTCCTGTAAGAGCTGAAGCCCATCCCCATCGGGCAGGCGAATATCCAAAAGGACTGCCTCAAAAATGTTCTCTTGGAGCAAAGCCATGCCTTCCTGAGCCGTTCCCGCCTCCGAAATCTCATATCCCCGCCGCCCTAAACGCTGGGCGAGAATCGAACGCAAATCCTCTTCATCATCTAAAATCAAGATGCTTTGATGACTATTCATGGCCTATCCCCCATTTCCTGATAGGGAAGATTAATGCGAACCGTTGTCCCTTTCCCTTCGGTACTCTCAACGAAAAGCTTTCCCCTCATTTTTTGCACGATACCATAGCTGACAAAAAGCCCCAGACCCGTACCCTGACCCGGGGGTTTGGTGGTAAAGAAGGGATCAAACACCTTCTTAAGGTACTGAGGCGGAATCCCATGGCCTTGATCCACTACCTCAACCTGTATCTCATCACCTCTGCTTATGAACAATGCCCCTTCCGAGGCAGAGTGGCCTTTGACGCGTTGAGCCCGTACCAGGATCTGGCTTCCCTCCCCGGAGGCATCGATGGCATTGGTTAAGATATTGAGCACCACCTGCTGCCATTCGTTTTCATCACCATCCACCCAGAGACCGGGTTCACTTTCTTTGATAAGCACCATTCTTTTTTGTTTGAGGCGGTATGCCAGTAAATCCACGGTCTGCTCGATGGCCTTATTGGCATCCATCACATCCAGATTATGCCTGCCTGGTCGGGCAAAGCGCAGAAGCCTGCTGGTCACCTGTTTGCAGCGGTCAATCTGCTTGGCAATGATACCCAGTATTCCTTGAATCTCAGCCTTACTGGGCAGCTCGCTTTCCTCTTGAAGCCGATCCAGTAAATCCTCATTATGGGCGGAAACAATGGCCAAGGGATTGTTAATCTCATGAGCCACTCCGGAGGCTAACAGTCCAACCGTCGCCATTTTCTCCGTCTGAATGACCCGGGCTTCCATCTCTACCTGCTGGGTCACATCTTCCAGAAGGAGCAAATAAGCGGCATTTTCCGGATTTCCAGAGCTCAGCCGGTAATAAGAATGGCGAAGATAACGCTTGTCCCCCTGTACTTCCAAAGCCAGCACTTTGCCATTTTCTCCATAGACAGATTCTGGTCCCTCTCCTCGCAGAAGGGCTTCATAAGGCAGTTCTTTAAAGTTTCTATCTTCTAAACCAAACCAATCGGAGAAAATGGAATTCCACCAGATAAGTCGTTTTTCCTGATCCAAAAGGGCCATCCCTGCCCCAATCCCATGGACCACCGTTTCCAAAAGCTCCTGCTCCGCCTGCAGATTGGCCGTCTTATCGGAGAGCCGGCGCAGAAGATTATTAAAGGCTTGAACCAGCCGACCAATTTCATCATCACTTTCCTGAGTCACTTCGGCCTGCAGGTCCTCCGTAGAAATAATCCGCCGTACTCCCGCTTCCAAATTCTCAATGGGCTTCGTCAGCTTCAAACCAAAATAAATACTGATCAGGGTCACACCCAAGATAATGACAAACATGATCCCCATGACTCGAAAGGCAAACTGGGCAATCGGTTCATAGGCTTCATGCACCGGCTGCTCAATAAATACCCCCCATGAGGGATTGCCTACAGAAGCATACAACCCGAGGACAGGAACACCGTCGGCGTTGCGATACTCATTCCCGGCCAGGTCAGGGCGTTTCCCGGTCAAGAAATTGCGGACGCTGGGATTTTGGGTCACATCTTCCCGGCTTAGTACCCGACTAAAATCCGGATGACCAATCAGCTTTCCTTTCCCATCGGTAAGATAAATGATCCCACCCTGACCGATTGGAGTGCTGGTAAATTTATTGAAGAGAGCCTTCAGATCCGTCTTAGCCTGGAGATAGCCCAGATTCTTGCGGGTCTGAGGATCAATGATATTCACTGTCAAATACACCTGAGGCCGGCCGTCCACTGAGAAGAACACTTCGCTGATCGAATAGCTCTCCGGGGCAAAGAATCCCGGGTGGGGGAAAGTTTCCCCCTCCTGCACCGGATAGTCCACTTCTCGCCGGGAAACCTTCCCGAGAACCTGAGCCTGAGTGTCTGCCACCAGCAAACTCTCCAGGTAGGGTGTCTCACGGAGCATGGTCCCCAGCACGGTTTCTCTGGCCAGTGGGTCCGGCCCCGCCAATTCCGGGGCGTTGGTGGAGGTCACTAGGATTAAACTGTCGGCGTTATTCTGAATAAAGTCTTGGATCTGCCCGGCTAAAAGGGTAGCCCGTTCATAGTTTTGTTCCTGGATGCTTTTTTCCAGATAAGCCTGGGCTGCAGTAAAGCTTGCCAACCCGAAAACGATCAAGGGCACTGCCGACATGAGCACCCCAAAAACCAAAACCCGGACTTTAATCCGCATCCACCAAGGGGATCTTCTCTCACTCATCATAAACCACCTCATCGGCACGGCTCAATACTGCTTGGGAAGGAGTTATTCCCAGCTTATCGGCGGTTTTGAGGTTGACGGAGAAAATAATCCGGTCCGGTGTCTCCACCGGAATCACCCGGGGATTTTGTCCTTGGAGAACTTTATAGACCATATTGGCGGATTGGGCACCCTGACTCCAATTGGAGGTACCGTAAGAAGCCAGACAGCCATCTATGGTATCCTGAGGATAGACCCCAAAGACGGGAATCTTAAAAGCCATAGCGTATTGGACGATTTCCTCGGTATAGCTTTCCAGGAAGAACCCCGGCAAAAGAACGATACCCTCTTCCTCAGCCTCTCGGATTCTACGAAAGACATCTTCAATCCCCTCTGTGCTGGTTAGGGTATATGTACTCAGCTCAAGACCCATTTTTTGCGAAGCCTGCTGCAGACTCTCCTGAGTCTGTTGGAAAAAGGGTACACGTGTATCCCCTAGGATTGCCACTTTTTTTATCTCGGGCAGAAGGCGGTGCAATAGCTCAAGGCGCTTAGGAGTTAATTCATAATGGTAATTGTTTAAACCCGTTAAATGATTTCCAGGCCGAAGGGTGTCTTCCACCAATCCAATTACACTTGGGGAAAGGGTTCCCATGAAGACCACCGGCGTAGGAGATTCTTGAGCTGAGGTGAGCTCTTTTAAGCTCAGTGCCTCAACCGCTCCCGAGGCCACCAGGACATCGGGCTCTTCCATCAATAGTTCCTTCCCTAAGGCAGGAAGATCGGAGAGATTGTTTTTAGCATTTTCTATATGAAAAACTATGTTCTCCCCTTCGATTAAACCCATCTCCTTAAGCCTGAGTTTTAAGGCTTCTACTTTCACCAGTCTCAAATCATTAGCTACCAGGACTCCTACTTTATAGGGCTGCTTTTGAGTTGGGGAGAGTTCACTTAAATGACCGAAAAAAAGAAAGGCGATAACCATTGCGCTGCAAAGTATGACGGTCATTTTTTTCATCTGCACTCTTCCTTTCCTTTGTCAGTTCATGGTCCTGACTCACCGTTCTGGGGAACATCCTTCCGATATTATGGATAGCCCTTGAATTTAGATGGCCTTTTATGCCGCTGGCGACACCGGCAGATGATGAAAAAGCGTTTGCTCGGGTCGCGTAGCTTTACGCACATCGCTCACTCTATAGCTACGGGGCTGGTCAACTCGCTTTCTTAACAGCTCCACCAAACCTTTGGTTAATACCTGATGTGAACCATGGCTCCGCTTCGTTAAGAAAGCTTCGCTGACCTGACCGCCCCTACACTAAATCCGTTCGCTCTTGTGCGTAAAGCTACACTTACGGGTCTTTTTCCTAGAAAACATCCTGAAAAGGCACTTGGAAAGCCACCCAAGGATTTTGCTTTCAGGCAGAGAACGGATTCTAAGCGAGCAGGTAAGCAATCTTCGCGAAAAGACTGCAGCGGAGTCGGGTTGGAAACAGGACGTTTCCAACCGGCCATTGAGAACAAGTGCGAAAGCAGTGCTTTCGAGGAGCCGATTTGGCCGGGCACCCGACTCAGCGGAGGTCTTGAGCGATTAGATTGCTCCGCACAGCTTATGGAGTAAACGCCGAAAGCAAAATCCTGGAGACTCAGCTTGTGAAGGAGCTTTTTCAGAGTAGTTTATGAGATGTAACTATAACTATCCCTCAATCTAAGTCTATCAAGAGGTATGAAAATAAGCAAAAGGAACTGCAAGATTACAGCCCCTTTTGCTTGAGTGTCACCTGAGGAAATCCACCCTTTTTTTAGTGGGCTGAAACCCCGCCGGATTGAGGAACATTGTGTTCCGCCGAGGTTCTTTCCGTTTCAGACTCTATACCATAAACCGGCAAGAACTTAAAGGCCAGGTAGAGGATCACCACTTCAAGGACTGCAAAGCAGCCCAAGAAGATCAGATGTTTGGGTTCGGCATGATAGGGGTTGAGAGCATTGCCGCTTAAAGGAATCTGCTGGCCGCCTACCACGAAGTTGATCCGCATGGCGATAACTCCCAGAAGGGTCAAGAGGGAGGCCAGGGATATGAGCCCTATGGATTTCCGGGTCTTGGACCAAAAGGTGATGACGAAGGGTATCACAAGGCCCAAGCCAATCTCGACGCCGAGGAACATGGCGCTGTGGCTGCCGAAAAGCAGCATCTCCGCGGCAGCATAGCCTGCAGCATTGCCAAAGTAGAGGATAATGAAGTTAATCACCATGAGCGCACCATCCACCACGATAAACCACATCATCAGGCGGGCAATATCCTGAAGAACGACTCTACGCTGAGAGGTAAGCTCTCTTTCCGGGGAGAAAAAGCGTTGGGTCAGGATGAGGACGAGGATGAGCAGCCCCGTACCTGAAACCATAGCGGACATAAGGAAGATGAGGGGCATAAGTCCCGTATGCCAAAGGGCTCTGGCCTGCATATTGGCCAGAATAAATCCTGTATAGCCATGGACCAGGAGAGCCAGGGGTACTCCCAGGGTTCCTAAGCCCTTGATCCATTTTTGATCCTTGGCCAGGGCAGCTGGGGAGAGATCTTTTTTGCCAAAGGTTAAGAAGGAATAGAGGGCCTGACGGAAACCTGTTAGTTTTTGAGCGCCGAGAACAAAATCCTTACGCATCATGAACCAGAGGTAAATGAGGCAGTTCAGAGGATAAAGGGTGAGCAGGAAGGTCCCATAGGAAATAGCGGAGGTCGGATTCAATCGGAAGAATAAGGTATAGAAACGACCGGGCTGCTCCAGATCCGCGATAAGATGCAAGGGAGCAACGACCAACAGGGCGATGGCCATGACCACCCCGGCCTTGGCAATGGGTTTGAATTTTTGGATGCCAAAAACCGTTCCCAGGCTGGAAAGGACGAAAGATCCTGCACTGAGTCCTGTGTAGAAGAAATAGATGGCAATCATATAACCCAGTTGAACCGGATGCTCGACATTGGCTAAATAGGTTATTTCCACTTTATTTCTCCCCCTTTGCTAAATCTGTATAGTCTGCTCCCAGCAGGGCCTGTTCAGCACCGATGTAGTAAATCATAGGCCGGGTATTCATCTCCGGCTTGAGAACTTGTACAGGGTTATTGGCGATAAGCCTGGAGACGAGACTGTCGGGATCATTCAAATCTCCAAAGATTCGGGCTCCCCCTACACAGGTGGTGACACAAGCCGGCAGCAGCCCCATTTGGACTCTGTGATAGCAGAAGGTGCATTTCTCCGCGGTTTTGCGGACCGGGTTAACAAAGCGGGCGTCATAGGGACAGGCGGCCATACAGTATTTACAGCCAATACAGCGCTCATAATCGATAAGAATAGTACCATCTTCCGTCCGGTAGGTGGCCCGGACGGGGCAGGCTGACTTACAAGGGGCATTATCACAATGATTGCATAAGCGGGGCAAGCGATGGCGGGATACTTCCGGATAGGTTCCCTTTTCGATTTCCTTGACCCAGGTACGGTATTTTCCATCCGGCACATTGTTCTCGATTTTGCAGGAAACGGTGCAGGCATTACAGCCCACACATTTCCGCAAATCAATGACCATGCCGTAACGAATCGGCTGTTCGGTCACGCTTTCCACTCCTCTCGGTGAATGTTCTCGTTGCTGACGTTTTCCGGCAGGGGAGATCCGGTCAGGAACCCAACCTCTTCCCGGCAAAATTCTGCGGCCAGCCGGGCAAAATAAGTGTAAAATCCTGTGGGATCTGCTCCTGCGAGATCCTCTCTGAGATGATCAAGCCACTGGTTCAAATGCTCTTCCAGCAAAATCTTCTGAATAGAGTGAAGGGAGTCCAAGTCTTTCTGTTCTTCCTCCCAGCTTGCTTCAGCCTGACAAAGACAGGCAAGGGCCGAGAGCTCAAAGCCAATGTGATCCGGAATATTCATTTCTTTAAGGGGCTGAAAACTATTCATTTTTTCCGGTTCAAAGCCAATCTGTTGATAAATCTGTCTGACCTGCAGGGTGGAATCCCCCCAGAATCCTCCATACCTGATTTTCCTTCCTTTTTGACGCTGAGCCCCACGAATTGCCGCTTCAAAGGGGGGCACAAAGCGTCCCGAAACGGGGACGAAGAAAAGATCATAATAGGTTTGGAGCAATTCCTGCAACTCAGGGTCTCCTTCTTCGATCTCTCTCAGCAGCTCCTTCAATGAGGAGTCCTCCAGCCCGGCGGCCCAGTTCTGCAATGTTCTGAACTGTTCCAATGTGGGCTCTTTAAGGAAAATACCTGCCAGCAATTCATAGCCTAGAGCCCGCTCCCGGGCATTTCCTTCTCTTTCAGGCATGTTTGCTTGCCCTCCTTTTCGCATTATAAAAAACTTAAAGCTTAAGGATTTTCGCTTTGACCGTATTGCGGTCTGTTGACCCGCCTATCAGATCCACTAGGGGATGAGCGGTCTTTAAGCTGATATCCCGCAGAGCGAGGCGATTGAGGAGAATTCCTTTGCCATCCTTGGCATCCCCGGCACGCTTCTTGCCCTCGACTTCAAAGCCTTGATCTCCGGATTGTCCCCAGTGTCCGTAGCCGTATTCGATGCCAATGGAGCCTTTGCCTACTCCCCGGCGGACCTTAGCGATACCTTCTACTTCCCCGGTGGGAGTGACCAATTTGACCTTATCTCCTGTATCAATGTCCATTGCAGCAGCGTCTTCAATGTTCATCTCGATATAGTTGGTATCCTGCATTCCCTTGAGCAGGGGGACATTGGCCAGGTAAGCACCGGTGCGATAGCGGGGCTTATAGGATACTGCGATAAAGGGCCATTCCTGGGTGGAGTAGACTTCATCCACGGTTCTCCCGTCAGCAAAGGTGGGAGGAACCCAGCAGGCTGTCCCCGGATTGTAGCGGCCCGTCATACAGTTAATGGTGGTTCCTAACTTTTGATTATAAATGTTGACCACTTTACCAAATTTATTGGTCAGGTTATCTCCGTCATAGTTCTTTACATAGTCCTCAAAACGTCCTCCCCGGGACAGCAAATAATAGACTTTTTTCCACTCTTCTGAGGAGAGGCTGGATTCTACGGCCTTCAAATCCTCCTCCAAGCCGGAGAGAGCCAATTCTTCCGGAGAGATATCAGAAATGGGAGTTTCATCAAAGGCGATGTTAGCCATGGCCTTTAAAAAATAGTCCGCTGCTGAGTTCAAAGGGGTGGGCTTTCCTTCTGCGTCCAAAATCCCTTTCTCCCCATAGCCTGGAAGATTTAAACGTTTGGCAACTTCGATTAGATAGGCTTCCATGGAATAGGGATGCCCTTCCTTGGTCTTGGGGACCAGGGGATCGATGATGGGACGGCGGGCACCGTTGGCCTTAGTTAAGACCAGATTCCAGATCGTCGGCACTCCCCAGCTCTCATAGAAGGTGGTATCGGGAATAATATAGTCCGCATATTGGGTGGAGTCACCCATCATGACGTCGATGGAAATGATCAAGGGGAGCTTTTCCGGATCTTTGAGGAAATCCTCCACATCTTTTTGGAACAGCCCCGGTGTGGCATAGAGAGGGTTAGCCATCCACATCATGAGGATTTTGGCAGGGTAAGGATAGCCGGCCATCATGGAGGGGATAACATGACCTTCCAAACTATCGGCCAAGGGGCTCCAAGGCAGGGTGGCGGGATAGGGATTTTCACCTTTGGCTTTTCTGGCTTTAAATTCCGGTGTTTCTTCGTAGGCTTTTCCTTCCCGGCTGATTTTAACTCCTTTAGGTTTTACTCCTCCGGGAACCTTGGCAAAATCATAGCGCTTGCCCGCTTCATCAGCGATATATCCGCCACCGCTCTTTGTCGATCCGCCTTTTTTATTGATATTGCCATTCAATGCGTTAAGGGTCGCTACGGCCAGGGAACCGTAAAAGCCGTTGGAGTGCATGGAAACCCCGCCGTGATGGTCTGTGGCTGCTTTGGTTCCATGACTGAAATATTCCTTAGCTAAACTGATGATCCGTTCCTGGCTTAAGCCTGCCTCTTTGGCATACTCTTCATAGGTATGGGAGGCGGCTTCATCCATGAGGATTTGCAGAGAGCTCTTCACGGTAACCATTTCATCCCCAAGGGTGATTTTACCGGTGTAGAAGAGGGTTCCGTTCTCAATAGCTTTATAAAGTACGGGTTCTCCAGACTCCTTATCAATAACCACATAATTGGGATTAGTCTCATCGGCCTTTTCAGCCAGTCCAATCTGTTCACCCAAGAGAAACTTCCCGTAGTCTGCATGTCCTTCTTCCTGAATGACCAGGTAGGTAGCATTGGTCCAGGAAGGAAATTTCTTTTTCTGGGCCGCTTCTTTGCTGGGTGAAATCAAGTAGTTTTCATTATATTTTTTGTTCTCCAGAGCCCAACGGACCATGGCCATGGCCAGGGCACCATCCCCTCCCGGACGGATGGGAACCCAGGAGGATTCCCCAGCTTTCGGTGAGTTGTACATTCCGTTTTGGAGGATGGGATCGACGATGACGGCTCTCATACCGTTTTCAGCCTGGGCTAGAGCGGATTTCCGGGCCATAGGCTGGAAAGGGGCCCCTGCTTGACCTGGTGCATTGCCAAAGAACATAACAAATTCTGCACCCATATAATCCGCCTTCATATGGGGCTTTTTATCCCAGGTATCCAGGAAGGCCAGATAGGCGACCCGGCGGCTGATTCCGCAGATACCGCCATGACCGAAATGGTTGGGGGAGCCATAGGAGTTATTGACAAAGCGCTTGGCGAATGAGGTTCGTCCGTCATCTCGGCCACCGATAAAGACAAATTGGTTGGCCTTCACACCCCAGCCCGGCTGTTCAGGGTAGATAGGGGTATCTAAGTCGCGAACCTGGCGAAGGCCTTCAATGGTTTGATTTTCTCCAAGGTCTGTAAAGAGCCGGCCCCCCTCAACGGTTTCTTCTAAGGCCTGCTCCCAGGTGATGGGCTTCCATTTCCCTTCGCCCCGTTTGCCGGCCCGTTTGAGAGGAGTGAGAATGCGATTGGGTTCATAAACCATTTGGAAAGCTGAGTTCCCTCTTTGGCAGACTGTAGCTCTTTGACTGTGGCCGTTCTCCTGATACTGACCTAAAGAAAGATAGGATTCCTTCAGAGAAGCGTCAAAGGGGAGGTGAGGTTCGGCACAGCTGGGATGGTAGGGATTGCCCACCACGCGCAGGATCTTACCGCTTTTCTTGTCCACCTTCACCCGATTGCCACAATTGCTCCAACAGCCCAGACAGACGCTGGTTTTTAAAGCAATGTCCTGATTCAGGGTGATCTCTCCGGTAGCTTTATCAATCTTCATCTCTACCGGCAGGGCATCCCCATCATAGGGAGTAGGATTGGTGATGGCTTCGTCGGCAATGACCCGGGGAATCTGTTCTATTCCTAAGCCAATGGCTGTAACACTCCCGACAAAAGCCATGGATTTAATGAAATCGCGCCTTTTCATGGTTCTAGCTCCTTTCTGTTCCTTTGGGTATGCTTTGTTAAAGCTTGAGTTGTGCTTTGAGTTAGTACTGATTCTTTTATTTGCAAAACCCATGCCAGCAGCTTTATTCAGGTTCTCTATACCTTCTCCTTGAAGTTTTCCTTGCCGAAAAAGCTTCACAGAGGAAATCAGGACATCAAAAGAACTTCCGCTTCCCTGTGTTCAGAGTTTGTCTGACAAAATGTCAGGCAGTAAAGTCTGACATTATTGCAAAAAAATAAGAGCCCTGACAAAATGTCAGAGCTGCTCAGTCTTTTACTTCGGTAGATTTAGTTTAGCAAGGGCATCAGCTAACGCTGTATTTAAGGGAGCATCCTTTTGCTGTTTTTGCAAATAGTGATTGACTTCCCTTTTATTGTAGGATCCTTTGCTTCCTTCTTGCTCTTTACGCTTGGTAAAGGCAGACAGTTTCTCCCGATAACCACAGGCACAGGTGAAGATCTTTTGCTCTCCTTCTCCCTGCAATTTCATTTTTTTATGACATCGGGGACACCGGGCATTGGATTGTACGGAAAGCCCCTGGCGATAACCGCACTCCCGATCCTGGCAAACCAGCATTTCCCCACGTTTGCCCTTCACCTGCAAGAGGAATTTGCCGCACTCAGGACATTTGGCCCTTGTCATATTGTCATGGCGATAAGTCCGGCCGCTCCCGGCCACTTCCGAGACAAGTTGGGTGGCATAGCTTCTGATCCCCTGGATGAAGTGTTGCCGGTCTTCCCGCCCTTTGCTGATTTCACTGAGTTGTTGTTCCCACTTTGCCGTGAGCTCCGGGGATTTCAGTTCAGAGGGAACCAAGCCAATCAGTTGAATCCCTTTGGAAGTAGGAATGATTTCCTTGCCGTTGCGCTCCATATAGAAAGAACTAAAGAGCTTTTCAATGATATCGGCCCGGGTGGCCGGAGTACCCAAACCGCTGGTTTTTTCCAGAGTCTCCCGCAGGGCCTCATCATCCACCCGCTGCCCGGGATGTTCCATAGCCGAAAGCAGGGTCGCTTCGGTGTAACGCTTCGGAGGCTTGGTTTTGCCCGGCAAAAGTTTTAGGTCAAGGACTTCAATACTTTGCTTGGGCTGGAGATCCGGCAAATTTTGTTCCTGTTCCTCATGGTCGGCCTCCTCGTCAGCAGCATCCCTGCCTTCGTATACACTTCGCCAGCCTTTTTGTTTAACAATTTTGCCTTTAGCGATGAAGTATTCTCCCTGAATCTCCACTTTAACCGTGGTCTGCTCGTATTCAAAGGCCGGGGACAGGACCGCGATAAAGCGCCGCACAATTAGGTCATAGATTTTGACCTCTTCCGGACTGAGTTTATTAAGAAACACCGTTTGTTCCGTCGGTATAATGGCGTGATGGTCCGTGACTTTCGAGTTATCCACCCATCGTTTCGTGGGGGTAATCGGCTTGCGCAGAACCCGGCGGGCCGATTCAGCGTAAGGCCCCACGGCAATGGTTTTGAGCCGTTCCGGAAGTGTCGGGACGATATCCTCGGAAAGATAACGGGAATCTGTTCTTGGGTAAGTAACCAGCTTATGATGTTCATAAAGCTGCTGCATGATGGATGAAGTTTGCTTGGCCGAGAATCCGTATTTTCTGTTGGCATCCCTTTGGAGTTCGGTTAAATCATAGGCCTGAGGAGGCTGCTCTTTTTTAGCTTCTTTCTTAATCTCTGCAACCAGGCCCTTATGACCCCTTAATTTCTGCACAAGCTGTTCTGCTTTTTTCTGATCAAAAATTCTGCTTTGTCCATTGCTCTTATCCTGCCAGCTCAAAGAAAAGCCTTTCACACGGGCATTAATAGTCCAATAACCCTTAGGGACAAAGTTTTGAATCTCCTTTTCCCGTTCCACCACCAGAGCCAGGGTGGGGGTTTGCACTCTTCCTGCCGAGAGTTGGGCATTGTATTTGCAGGTCAGGGCTCGCGTGACATTCAAGCCCACATACCAGTCCGCTTGAGCACGGCACTCGGCGGCTGCGTAAAGAGACTCGTAAGCCTTACCTGGCTTGAGATTACTAAAGCCCTCTCGGATAGCCTTATCCGTTTGGGAAGAAATCCAGAGCCGTTTGATGGGCTTTTTCCAACCGGCCTTCCGGATAATCCAACGGGCCACCAACTCCCCCTCCCGGCCTGCATCTGTGGCAATAATCAGCTCGTCCACATCAGGCTGGCGAAGGAGTTGCTTGACGGCAGCATATTGCTTGGAGGTTTCTTTGATAACGACCAATTCCATTTCCTTAGGGAGCATGGGTAGGTCTTCCAGGCGCCAGGTCTTATACTGATCCCCATAAGCCTCCGGATCGGCGAGGGTTACTAAGTGACCCAGTGCCCAGGTTACAATATATTTGGCACCTATGAAGCAGCCATTGCCCTTTTGATTGCAGCCTAATAATTTGGCAATATCACGACCCACGGAGGGTTTTTCTGTTAAGACTAAACTCTTTCCCATTAGTTCTCTCCTATTATCTAATTTTCTTTATTACTAGAATTAAAAACAGTCAACAGTACCTTTATCTTAGTATAACACAGTCCATCCAGAAAAAAGCGCAAGGAGAAAATCCAACTAGTACGAGATTTGTAACCATCTTAGAAAAATAAGGGAGCATCGCTGACTGCATTTTTCTGAAGCAGCCAGCGATGCTCCCTTTTCGTCTACTCCTGCCCTAGGCTTTGGTGAGGGTGAGGAGTTGAGTGCCGGGGTAGTAGTGTTGGAGGATTTCTTCGCAGGTTTTACCGGCCTTGGCCAAGTCATTCGCACCGTATTGGGACATACCGACAGCATGCCCGTTACCATAGGTGGTGATTTTGATTTCCTGAGGAGTTAGGGTGATCTCCATATCAGTAGAGGCTAACCCAAGGAGGGTACGAATCTGGGCTCCGGTATAGTTTTTCCCTAGTACACGAACTACTTTCGCCCGTCCTGCCGCTGTCTCGCTTAAGATCACGAAGTCGGATTCCGTAAAAGCTTTGGCCGTACCGGAGTGACCGACTTTTTGATAGAGGTCGCTGGGGGTGAAGGTATAGCTTTTTACATAACGGGCGGGGTTTTCTTCTCCTGCCACCACATTTTGCAGATAGGGACGAGAAGAACTCCAGACGTCCTCTGCGCGCTCCGTGGGTTTTCTCCCCGTACTGCTATGAAAAAAAGCTTCTATATATTGCCCGTCAGCGACCAGTACCTGGTCCTTTGTGCCGGTTACTGCCTTTTCTATCTTGTTATGATAGCGCCAGTAGGAGAGCCAGTTCCATTTCTCCTTCATCTTATCTTCTGATATCCAAACCTGGGTATTGACTGTGGTGTCCACATCATAGCCTGCCTCACTGCCGGATCGCTGGCTTATGCGCTTGGCGGCATAGGTCCGAGCGGCAATGGCCTGCGCTTTGAGAGCTTCCTCTTCGAATTCGGCGGGCATTTCTGCAGCTACGACGCCAACGAGATACTCTTCCAAGCCCAAAGATTTTACTTGTCCATCCGGCATTAAGACTCGAATGGTAATGTCCTCAGTCCTGACTTCGCTTTGGTTGTACCATCGAAGCACCGTCCAAGGAAATAAAACAATAATTATGACCAATAGAACCAGAATTCTGATCCATTCTTTGCGCACAAAGTCCCTCCTCTCTCATAGGCCAAGCCCATGCTTAACACTATGCTGAGGGGAGGGACAATATGTTTACTCTTCTCTACTCTGATTAATCGTTATAAGTCCTATAAAATCTAGTTTCATCGACTTCTAATTTTAAGCGCTTTCGATGGACACTTGTCTACACACAAATGACAATGAGTACAATTTAACATATCATCCAATTTGGGATGCGATTTCCAAACGCACACCTTTTCGCATAATATACAGCTTGCCATGCACTTTGTTTTATCCCTTCGTACACGGATCAATTTTTTTCTTCCCAGTAAACCGAGCAAAGCACCTGTAGGGCATAGATAATTGCACCAAACACCTTTTTGCATAAAAGAATCCAAAAACAGGAGCACCATGACAACGATAAGACCCGTCCAAAAAACTGAACCGAACGTCAAATAATAAAAAAACCGACCCAGCTGAACATAAGGTAATATATATGGGAAGACAGCACTACCTAATACCGTTAAAACGAATCCGATTCCTAAAATAGTATAACGCAAATAGGGATCTGCAATCACTTGTTTACTTATCCCTTTAATACCTAATGTCCTAGCGGCAAAGCGGATAAATTCCTGCAAGGTATTGTATGGACATATCCAACTGCAGAATACTCTTCCCAAAACAAGTGCTATAGCTATAGGTAGTGTAATCGATATCAGAAAATCCAAATCAAAGGAATAATCTATGATTGGCATTTGTATAAAAGCCAAAGGATCTATAAAAGTAAAATCGCCAATCGTTATGGACCAAAAGAATCCACTGAATCCATCAAGGAATCGGCTTACTGTATAGGTATTATCAACTATTAATCCAAACAACTTATCAATAATAAGTACAACCTGCTCTAAATAACCACCTTTTAAAGATGAATCTAAAGAGCTGAATCCCTCTTTATAAAGATTCCCAATCGAGCTCTTGGGTATATAGTAGAGGAGCCTTTTATAACTCTCAAAGATTGGAATTAGGAAAATCAAGAGCAGCGACCCAAATTGTGTCAGTCTCCTTAGCTTTTGCACTGGCATCTCAAATCCTCCCCGGGAGCCGGCTCTCATAGAAGGAACCTCTATTAATTCTCTCGAACAACTCGTAAGACCGTTTATCTTCACGATTGAGGGGCATAGTTATGGCTATTGGAGGGCAGGCGATCTCGCAAAGCCCACACCCGTAACATATTATTTTATCAATGACAGGCCTTCCTTGGTCATCAATGTAGAGCGCTTCATCTTTTAACGGGCAAGCCTCATAACAAAGAAGGCATTTTCGGTTTCTTCCATGATAAAGAATACATTTATCTTTCTGTATTTGGGCCACTCCAAGGTTAAAGCTTGGATGGGCGTCATGCTCCTTAGAATGCATCTTCTGAGCTTTCTTGGCATGCAATTCAGGATTCTCTGTTAATGGACTTAAGGCTCCCGTTGGGCAAATATTAATACAGCTCATACACAAGTTGCACTGATCCTTATCCATTAGAATGGGTGTTGCCATCATTTCTCCTCTGAGTGATTTGCCAAACGTAATCACACCAGTGGGACACTCCTCCCCACACTTCAAGCATCGAATACACCGTGCTAAAAAGTCTTTCTCATTGAGTGCCCCTGGTGGCCTCTGATAAACTTCAGATGTTACTGCTGAAAATGGAACAAAAAAACCTAAAACAGTAATAGCACCAAGCCTTTCAAGAAATCTTCTTCTTGAGATCTTCACGAGTCCCTCCCAAACGATTCACCGCTCTATACATAGTTAACGAGGGTCAAAAAATCTTTAACCCTCGTCCCTTGATACTATCTACATAAATTTAGTCATAATGCCTTAAGTTGATGCGTTTTGCCCGCCCGAAGCCGATTTCCTTCCTTTGGAAATCATCGGAATAATCCATATGAGTCCAGCTAAGACGACTGCAGGTAACCCCATAGCCAACAAGACAAAGTTAGCTGCACTGGATTCAATTTCCATCTTTAATCCTATGTAGTTTTGTATTGTTAACAGCATCATGGCAACAGAGATTACTGCAAGAACCCATTGATACCACTTTACATTAAGTCGTCCGGCTCTAATCTGTGTAAGTACTACGCCTAATCCAAGTCCGATGATAATCCCCAAAAATAGCCAAAGCATAACTTCACCCCCATTAGTTATATACTTTATCTTAGATTCTACGTCCGCCTCTTCTTGTATCAATGCCCATCTCCGCTAAGTTCGTGTCCTTCCACCAATCTTCTGGGTTCTTAAGCGGTTGTTCTGGCTGTGCAGGGAAAGCCATCCGATCAGCAGCTACAAGTACTGAATTGAACATCGACGTGCTAGCAATGGTTCCTTTAACAATCCTGTGTAAGCTTGCATCATCATCTACTGCATAAGGGCAGGCTGAGAAACAAATACCACAGTTCGTGCCACATTGATTCCAGTAATTTCTGCATAACACTGAGTCCTCAAAATATGCTCGATGCCCCGGATTGTTCCACTCTCCCTTAATCTCCCATGAAGGATCTCTATCCATACTCAACGCTTTAGACGGACACATCTCAGCACAAGTCTTGCAATCCTTACAGAAATCCATCACACCAAAGTTAATGGGCTTGGTTGGTGCAAGCGGCAAATCTGTCGTAAGTACAGCTACTCTTACCATGGGTCCATATTCCGGAGTAATAATTCGATTCAATCTCGACAACTCTCCGAGACCCGCCATGACGGCAAAGGCCGGTCCAATTCCGAAACCATTCAGGGCAGTGGCACCGTAAGAATGGTAACCTAAGGCCCGAATAAACTCATGAAGCTGAGCGTAAATTGTGTAAAGACGAGTGTAACTCAATGATGTTGTCAATGATCCGAGAACAGTTGGACCATATTTCATCGTCTCAGTAGACATTTGAACAGTGTATACAATAGCATAACGCGCTTTTTCAGGAATGACTAACTTCTTTTCATCCTCATAACCTACATCAATGTTCTCAAATACAATCGGTTTCTTAGTAGGTGCTGGCTCTTCTTGATAGACTAACTTGCGGGTTGTTTCCGTCTCAAGCTCCACAAAGCCCACTGTTGCTGCACCCATATGACGTAGAGCTGCTGTAACCATCCTGGAATTTTCCTCTGGAGTACCTTCGTAACGGGGTACGCCCCGTTCTTCCGGTGTCGAGGCCTTTTGGGGACCCATAAATAGGATGCTTGGCTGCCCGTACCCTACCGCAGCTTTTAGTGCCATATCCTTCGTTGTATAACCAGGGACACCTTCTTTTTCAAACTTGAGCAAATTATCCGCTTGTAATTGATTCATCTTTTTGTTAAAGTCTTCACCACGATATTTGGCGAGGCTTCCTCTGGTTGTTTGCCATTCCCGAAAACGTTGCATCTGTTGCCAATCAATTTCGGTAGTCGGCTTATCAACATTTTTTACCCACCAATAGCGTTTTGCGCTTTCTTGAGCATTTGCTGTTGCATCAGCAGCATTGGTCACTCCAGGTGCACCTAAAATACCTGTTGACGCCAAAGTCAAGCTTGCTCCAGCAAATCCAATTGCTTTCAACAATTGTCTTCGAGTTAATTGCCCTGGCATAATTTTAGCCCCCTATACTTTAGTCTTTGCTCAAAAAGTATAAAACTCTTATATGCAAATCTTATCACAAGGGGGTCAATTAATATCTCAAAACGAGATCAATTTTTCCAGCCAAATATAAAAATTATATAAAAATTCCGGACATGTTAACTGTTGAGCCAAAAGCTTGCCTCGGGATCAAAAACATCCGGTCCACAATCATCGAGGGAGTCCAGCAGATTATCAACCAAAGTACTGCTCTCCTTACTGGAATTCAGGATACTCTTTGTCCATTTATATCCTCTATTGTAAGAACAAACGGTAATGCAGATATTACAATTTGTTCCACACTCACTCCAATAGCAAAAACATTTCTTGTGATCTATTGCCCATCTTAAGTACCCGTCATTGCTCAACTCATCCATTCCTGAACACACTTTTGAATCAGACGGGATAGCACCGGCAGGGCATTTTCTCGCGCATTTTCTGCACGCTTCACAGAACTCATTCACTCCAAAATCAATGGGCTGATCACAGTCCAGAGGTAAATCAGTAATAACTTTAGCAATTCGAATACGGGTTCCAAGATAAGGATTAATGAGCTTGCCATTTCTACCGATCTGCCCTAAACCGGCATCTATGGCCAATGGAATATTAAGAGCTGTACAATTCACACTCGGTATCGCATTATAGCCCAATTCTCTGATTAATCCAGCTAGACTATTGGTAGTCAGACACATTTCGGAGTATACAAAACGGCCATTGGCATAGGGGAGTAGGGTTGGGGAATACTTCAGACACCCTGGGTCCATTTCAAATAACATGACAATCGCTGTCTTCATACTTGCTGGAATAACTCTAACTTTATTCTCTAAAAGAGTGGGCTCCTGTATACGGTTATATTCTGGAGCTTCATCGGAAAACTGTATCGGATAACTTTGCCTTGTTTGTAAGTCATACCAATGAGAATATACCCACCTACGATCTAATGGGGCTATTCCTACAGCACATGCACCGTACATTTTAGCTGCTTTTTTTATTGCTTTTGTCAATGTGAAAATGTCCATTCCTTCTTCTTTAGTGCCCTTCTCACCGTTCCAAGCATTGAATTCCTGATCACATATATGGATATTCTGAACGATCTTCTCCCTCATAAAATTCATAGTTCCGGCCAAAAATGCTTTGTCGAATTTCGAGTATCCAGGCTTATTATCTTTTGAGTATTGTTCAGCATTCTTCTGTCTTGCATGCTCTAACCTTTTTATTTCTTCATCCCAAAATAATCGTATAAAAATATTGTGTTTCTGATTATATCTTGAATAGTTCTGATCAATTTCATGGAGTTCTGCAGCTGAGGTATTAAGCCTTTGGATACGCATTTGTTTCCTCCTTATAACATCATATACCCGACCATTTGAACTGTATGGATATAACCGGGTTGTCCCTCAGGAATATCAATCTTTTGTCTGATTCTCGCTATACAAACCCTTACGTAATGGGTTTCCTCGCTGTATTGAGCACCCCAGATCTTAGTTAATAAGTCAGTGTGAGTTAAAACACAACCTCTGTCTTTTGCTAAAAGAACCAGAAGCTTATATTCAGTGGGTGTTAGCTTTATATCTACAGAATTCACTTTAACAGTATGAGTTCCTAAGCTAATCATTAAGCTTCCAATAACCATATCTGGATTTTTATCTGGTTTATCTGTCATTGTTCTTTTCAAAACAGCTTTCACTCTGGCCAGCATCTCCGTTATATCAAAGGGCTTTACGATGTAGTCATCTGCTCCTAATTCCAACCCTTTCACTTTATCTGAAACATTTTGTTTGGCTGAGATTAGAATTACTGGAACATCCGAAAATTGGCGTATTTCCCGCAGAACCTGATAGCCTTCCAATTTAGGGAGCATGATATCCAAAAGAATAATATCTGGTAAAAACTGCTCATACTTCCTTAATGCATCTTCCCCATCTCCCGCCGTGTATACTACATAATTGCTGACTTCAAGGTTAGCACGCATGAATCTCAAGATTTTGGGTTCATCTTCGGCTATTAGTACTTTTTTACTCAAAATAATCACCAACTTTGACTTTATTTACAGGTAGCGTAAAACAAAAATCACTTCCTTTACCTAAGGTACTTTCAGCCCAAATGCTCCCTCCGTGAGCCTCGACGATTCCTTTACATATACTTAATCCTAGTCCACTACCCTTATTAATTGAGGTTCTTTCCGGTTTGACCTGATAGTATTGTTGAAAAATTTTATCTAATGCATCTTTAGAAATACCTGGTCCATTATCTTTTATGATAAACAGGACTCGATCCCCTTCCCTTTTTACATATACATTCACTTTTACATGTCTGGGACCATATTTGACTGCATTATCGATTAAATTCTGTATCACTTGTTGAACTTTTTGTTCGTCGATTTCAAAAACGTCATCCTTATTCTTGACTGTAAATGTAATGTTACCCTGCTTGGCATATGCTCTGGAAATTGTTCTATAGACCTTATCAGTAAAACTGCCAATGGTTATGAATCTCTTATGTAGCTGATATTTTTTCGCATTGATTAAGGAGATCGCCAATAGTTCACCAACCATGTCATTAAGTCTATGACACTCTTCGGAAATTTCTTTCAAAAACTCCTGTCGATCAGCTTCTTCCCATCGGATATCCGTTCTAAGTAAAGAAGTAGCATTCCCGTTTATAATAGTTAATGGTGTTTTAAGCTCATGGCTTAGTATAGATATTAGGGTATCTTTAAATCTTTCTTTTTCTTTATATTCAGTTACATCGCTTAAAAGCAGTCCTTTACAAAGGGTTTCACCGGAGACGTTTTGCACATCAAATTTAGAAAACTTTAAAAAGCGATTATCTCTAGTCTCTATTGTAAAATAATAAAAGCTATTCGCTAAAAGGAAGGTTTCCAAATATATAATAGTATTGGAAGGATTCTTGCTAATCTTAACTAAATGAGCACAAAATTGATCAATCTCTTTATTTGCGTATGAGTTATTCATTCTTAACAATTCGAAAGCCTTGGAATTACAATATACTACTTTATCCTGTAGCATAATGATTCCTTCATTGAGGCTATTGATAATCGAGTCGAATCTCATTTCTGAAGAATCTGTTTTTTCTTTGTAGAATTCTTTTTCCAGGGAGAACCCTATTTGATTTGTGATAACCTCTAAAATTGTTAAATCAAGTTCAGCATCTATATTTTTCTTTTCTGTTAATAAGGCGAATATTCCTATAATCTTATTTGACGTCCATAATGGGATAAAAATAAGATAGTAATTCCCTTCATCAGATAACAATAACTTGCCCTTAACCTTCTTACAACTGATTTTCTCTGCTTGTCCCTCCATCGTACTCAAAAAAATTGTTTTAGGTAAACTTAACATATACTGGGGAGTCTTCCCTGTCACGCCTGCTATAGGTAGAAATTCACCTTGTTTGCTCTTGATTACTATGGTCACTTCTTCTGCTTGCCAAAAATCAGTAATCAGCTCTAAAACGTCACTGAGTACACAACTACAGCTCGGTGAACGAACCAGAAGATTTGATATCTCTTTAAGAAAATTGACGCTCTGATGAGTATTCTCCAAAATAATAATCACTCCACAACATGTTCGTTCAACCACAAACTGTTATATGGTTATAAAATTCTTGCTTGTTCATATTATCATTTATCAGTTTTTTTTGCTACTTTCGATAGATAAGGTATCATCAATTTCGAAAATTAAGACTTTGCATTTTAAAAAAGGACATAGAAGCACCCGCTTGGAAAGATAAAGTTACCACACACCATCTACCAAGAAAGGGGTTGCACCTATGTCTGAGAAATTTATATCGATTTAATGATAAATGGAGTGTATCAATATCTTTTGATACACTCCATTACCTGATAAGGGCAGTATGCTTAGCTCCTTAAATCAATTCAATACTCACAAATCATAGTTTATTCTCTACGAATCTGAGCACCAATTCCAGCTAATTTCTCCACAATATACTCATAGCCGCGGTCGATATGGTGAACCCCTTGGATCTCTGTTTCGCCATCTGCTGTCAAAGCGGCAAGGATAAGAGCTGCACCTGCACGCAAGTCGGTAGCGGTTACAGGGGCGGCAGTTAAATTTGAATTTCCTTGGATGATGGCACTACGGCCTTCGATTTTGATGTCGGCACCCATCCGTTTGAGCTCATCCACATGCATGAAGCGATTTTCAAACACGGTCTCCGTAACCATTCCTGTCCCATTAGCCCGGGTTAAGAAGGATAAGAAAGGAGCCTGAAGATCTGTCGGGAACCCCGGATGAACTTGTGTCTTAATATCAACAGCATTATAGACACCTTCACCTACCACACGGATTCCATCATCCACCTCACGAAGATATACCCCCGCCTCTTCCATCTTGGCCAGAAGGGGTTTCAAGTGATCAGCGATCACATTTTGAACAAAGATATCTCCGCCGGCGGCAGCGGCCATCAGCAGATAGCTGCCTGCTTCGATGCGATCTGGTATAACAGTGTGATTGGCACCATGTAACTCTTGAACACCTTCGATACGAATCACACTGGTCCCGGCCCCCCGGACCTTCCCACCCATCTGGTTTAGAAAATTGGCCAAGTCAATAATCTCCGGTTCTTGGGCAGCATTTTCAATAAAAGTGGTTCCCTCGGCACCGACTGCAGCCATCATAATGTTTTCTGTCGCACCCACGCTGGGGAAATCCAAGTAAATACGGGCTCCCTTTAATTTGGTCGCGCTTACATCCAGATAGCCATGATCCATGCGAATTTCCGCGCCTAAGGCTTCCAGGCCCTTGAGATGCCAATTAATCGGTCGTGAACCGATGGCACACCCTCCAGGGTGAGAGATCCGTACTCTACCCGTTCTGGCCAGTACCGGTCCCATGGTGACGATGGAGGCTCTCATTTGGGACACCAAATCATGTGGTGCTTCAAGACTGGTGATTTCCGGTGTATTTATATACAATTGCGATCCTTCTCGCCGTACTGATGCGCCAAATGCTCCTATGACCTGACACATGACGTCTACATCCAGCAAATGCGGGGCATCGTCAATGCGTATAGGCTCCGGAGATAACAAGCTGGCAGCAATTAAAGGCAATACTGCGTTTTTTGCTCCGCTTACGGTGATTTTCCCTTCTAAGGAACTACCGCCAGCAACAATAATTTTGCTCAAGTGTTCAGGCACCCCCAATTACATAAAACTATCTATAGGGCAACAAATCCTACGGATTTGTAAAAAACTTATCCGACCTGCTTATATTCTCCTCAAGCATCCCGATTTCCTGCTATATCATCGGGTTTAGTCACGATTTAAAATTCTTCCAGCAAGACCGGTATAGCAAGGGCGGTTTTCCCTTGCCCATACCCTTGACTAATCACTTGAATATTGACTTTATCGTTACCCGCGGCAACCTGCGGCAGAGAGGATTCCTGCCAGCCTACCACTGAAAAAACACCCTCGGATAGGGAGAATTGCCGGGGAAGAATATTCTGTTTCAAAGCATATTGAGCTATATCCATCCCTTCCGGGACTCTTTCGTCAAGATAAGCGTTGCCACCTGATTCTCTGGCATCTTCTACCAAGCTTTGATACCATAAAAAAATGGCCTGTTCCGACTCTTGATTAATTCTAGTATATCCTGCAAGGGAGTAGCCCGTACCTATTGAATTGGAGGGATGAGACTCCTGCCATACCCAATTCTCTCGGGGCAGCTTCTTTAGAAAGTTCTTTTGGGGTTTACCCTTTTCAAACCAAAGAATGACCCGCAATTCCGCCTCCTGAGCTTCCAATAACCCTGTACTTAGTAGTAATGGATTTTTATCCCCCGGTTTTGCAAATAGAGAAGATGAATTATCCGCAATGAAAGCATGGACAAATACGATAACTCCTAATAATACGATGAGTAGCCGGGTGTTTAAGGGGGTTTCCGGGAAATAAGTCAAGGGAACCTTCTTTATCATATCCTCACACCTTATCTTCTCGTTCAGCTTTCTGCTATTTCTAATTCTAGTTTTGCCAAAGCCTCAAAAAGATAACGGTTTTTTCTAAGGAAATAAAAATATTCTTCGCCGGTATATTTATCACAACACTGTTTTGTGTCAATTATTGCTCTTTCCAATATAGGAAGAAGGTTATATTATATAGCTTTTTCAAATAGTTGCCACTTTAATTATGATTTTCCTTTTACCTTTTAGGTTCAGGGATGCTATTAAATAACTTTATTAATGTATCTACACAATTATCACTGGTAAAACCACCATTTTCATTGCTCACCATCTGAAGATTGGCGGCTGTAAGCATTAAAATGCTTTTAGCATCTGACTCATTTAAAGCAATGATTTTTTCTCTTGTTTTCTCTAAATCCAACATGAAAATTTACCTCCTGCCTATAGACCCCTTAGGAGTCTGCACCCTTATCACGAGACAAGTCAATTAACACAATCTACACGAAAACTGCATCAAAAAGAGGTTGCCTCAGATGAGTAAAACCGGTTTTACTCTGATTTAGAGACAACCTCTTTTTCAATCGGATGATGACATAGATAATAAACCTACTAATCCTCGGTTGCATTGATCCGTGCCACAGCACGTAAGAGGGCCAGCTCAGCACGTCGGATATCGATTCCTTCTCTCTGGGCCAGGCGTTTTTCGGCTCTTTCCTTAGCTGCTAAAGCACGATCCAGATCAACCTTTTCACCGGGTTCCGCCGTATCGGCTAAAACGGTTACCTTATTATCCGATACTTCAACGAATCCGCCGGAGGTGGCTATTTTTTGTACTTTGCCATTGACTGTGTAGCGAATGACTCCAATCCCGATGGAGGAAATCAAAGGTGCGTGATTAGGCAAAATCCCGATTTCACCGTTTCCCCCGGGTAGTACCACAAATTCCGCCTCTTCTTTAAGCACATTGCCTTCCGGGGAAACGACACGGAGTGTAAACGTCCCTGCCATAATTATGCCCCCAATGCTTTGGCTTTTTCGATAGCTTCTTCAATGGTTCCCACCATGTGGAAAGCTGCCTCCGGTAGGTTATCGTGTTTTCCTTCCACGATTTCCTTAAACCCACGGATGGTTTCCTTAATCGGAACATATTTACCAGGTGATCCTGTAAATACTTCAGCCACGTGGAAAGGCTGAGACAGGAAGCGCTCAATCCGGCGGGCACGGGACACGACGAGTTTCTCATCTTCAGAAAGCTCATCCATACCAAGAATGGCGATAATATCTTGAAGTTCTTTATACTTTTGCAGAATCTGCTGGACATCGCGGGCCACTTGATAATGCTCTTCACCAAGAATTTGCGGGGAAAGAATCCGCGAGTTGGAATCCAAGGGGTCCACCGCAGGATAAATCCCTTTCTCAGAGATTGCACGGTTAAGAACCGTGGTCGCATCCAAGTGAGCGAAGGCGGTAGCCGGAGCAGGGTCAGTCAAGTCATCCGCAGGCACGTAAATAGCCTGTACGGAGGTGATGGAGCCGTTCCGTGTCGAAGTAATACGCTCTTGAAGAGCACCCATTTCGGTGGCCAGGGTAGGTTGATAACCCACCGCAGACGGCATCCGTCCCAGCAGGGCGGAAACCTCAGAACCTGCTTGGGTAAAGCGGAAGATATTATCGATAAAGAGCAGCACGTCTTGGTTTTGCACATCACGGAAGTATTCCGCCATGGTCAATCCGGTCAGTCCTACCCGTAAACGGGCGCCAGGGGGTTCATTCATCTGGCCAAAAACCATGGCCATTTTGTCGATAACCCCAGACTCTCTCATCTCGTTCCAAAGGTCGTTTCCTTCACGGGTCCGCTCGCCGACGCCGGCGAAAACGGAGAGACCGCCGTGCTCCATGGCGATATTATTGATGAGCTCTTGGATCAATACGGTTTTACCTACACCCGCACCGCCGAAGAGTCCGATCTTACCCCCTTTGGAGTAGGGGGCTAATAAGTCAATAACCTTAATCCCTGTTTCCAGCATGACCGTTGAAGGATCTTGATCCACAAAGGCTGGAGCAGGTCTATGGATGGGGTAAGAGGTGTCCGTGTGGACTTCTTCCCCATTGTCAATGGCATGTCCTAGAACATTAAAAATACGCCCTAAAGTCGCCGGTCCTACAGGTACGGTAATGGGAGCACCGGTATTGAGAGCTGCCATGCCCCGCTGCAGGCCGTCGGTAGAAGACATGGCCACACAGCGTACTGTATTATTGCCCAAGTGCTGAGCGACCTCAAGGGTGAGATCGATCTTCTTCTCGGGAACCGTGACTTTAACAGCACTATAAATCTCTGGCAGTGCCTCGGAAGCAAACTCAACGTCAACTACCGCTCCCATGATTTGCACGATTTTGCCGATATTCACAGGCGAGAAACCTCCTTTTTGCGTTTTGGCCTTGGATTATTCAAGAGCGCTGGCGCCCCCGACAATTTCGGAAATTTCCGTGGTAATCGCCGCTTGGCGAGCACGATTCATCTGCAGGGTCAGCCGCTCAATCATCTCTTTCGCGTTGTCCGTTGCAGCACCCATCGCGGTCATCTGTGCTCCCATCTCACTGGCTTTGCCTTCGAGCAAGGTGCGGAATACTTGAGTTTCCACATATTTCGGAAGGAGAGTGGTTAGAATCTCCTCGGCGGAGGGTTCAAAAATATACTCCGTGTTGGACACCTGCTTAGGCTTTTCAATGGGAAGAAGCTTGATCCGAGTGGGACGTTGGGAAATTGCACTGATGAATTCGTTATAGAGAAGATAAACTTCATCCAATTCTCCACTTTCGTAAAGACCGATCACCTCTTGAGCAATTTCCTTAGCCTGTCCATAGGATGGGTTATCGCCTAGCCCTACGAATTCGGCAATGGTCTCAATCTTGCCACGACGGTAGAAGTCTCTCCCTTTGCGTCCAACGGCAACGAGTCTTACGTCGTGAGTTTCTTCGGCAATCAAACTATTGGTCATCCGGATCAGGTTCGCATTATACCCTCCGCAGAGGCCTCGATCAGAGGTAATGATGATATAGCCTACCCGCTGTACAGGTCGCTCGATTAAGAGGGGATGAGTTGCATCCGCTTGATCCTGAGCAAGACGTGCTAGAACTTCTTGCAATTGACGGGCATAAGGGCGGGCAGCGATGACCTTTTCCTGAGCTTTACGTAATTTAGATGCAGCCACCATTTTCATAGCCTTAGTAATCTGCTGCATATTCCGTACGCCACGAATCCTGCGTCGTATATCACGTACATTTGCCACCTGGTTCACCTACCCCCTTTATTCGCTCTTCCGCATGAAACGTCTTATGGGTGAAAAACTTACCCTAAGAAACCTTCCTTAACTTCAATGATTGCCTTTTCAATTTCAGCATTCAACTCATCGTTAAGGGCTTTTTCTGTGCGGATTCTCGCGAGGAGATCAGCTTTGGTGGTGCGCATGGTGCGCAGATACTCTTCTTCAAAGCTCTTGATTTTATCCACCGGGATATCGTCCAAGAAGCCTTTAACCGCTGCATAGAGAACAACGACCTGCTCTTCAACGACCATGGGCTCATATTGTTTTTGCTTGAGGATTTCCATCATACGCTCACCGCGGGTGAGACGCATTTGGGTAATCTTATCCAAATCGGAGCCAAATTGGGCAAAAGCCGCCAGCTCACGATACTGAGCCAAATCCAAGCGCAATTGTCCGGCCACCTGTTTCATAGCCTTAATCTGTGCGGAGCCACCAACCCGGGATACGGAAATCCCGACGTTAATGGCCGGACGGAAGCCGGCGTTGAAAAGGTCAGTCTCCAGGAAGATCTGGCCGTCGGTGATGGAAATAACGTTGGTAGGAATGTAAGCCGAAACGTCTCCCGCTTGAGTCTCAATAATGGGAAGGGCGGTCATGGAACCGCTGCCCAAATCCGGGGAGAGTTTGGCAGCCCGTTCAAGCAGACGGGAATGGAGATAGAAGACGTCTCCGGGATAAGCTTCACGGCCGGGAGGACGTTTCAAAAGCAAGGACAATTCACGGTAAGCAGCGGCTTGCTTGGTCAAATCATCATAGATGATCAGAACGTGCTTGCCGTTGTACATGAATTCTTCACCCATGGCGCATCCTGAATAGGGTGCGATATAAAGCATGGGGGCAGGCTCGGAGGCCGTGGCCGAAACCACGATGCTGTAATCCATCGCGCCATGATCTTCCAGGGTTTTTACCACCCCGGCAACCGTGGAAGCTTTTTGTCCTACAGCGACATAGATACAAATGACATCCTTGCCTTTTTGATTGATGATGGTATCCACGGCTACCGCTGTTTTACCGGTTTGCCGGTCACCAATGATCAGCTCCCGCTGGCCGCGGCCAATGGGAACAATCGCATCAATGGATTTGAGTCCCGTTTGGAGTGGTTCATGAACGGATTTCCGATAGACTACTCCCGGGGCAGTGCTTTCAATAGGACGGAATTTATCGGCTTTGATTTCGCCTTTTCCGTCAATGGGTTGACCGAGAGCATTGACAACGCGGCCAATCATGGCTTCCCCTACGGGAACTTCCACAATACGACCTGTCCGCTTCACTTGGTCCCCTTCTCTGATCTCAGTAAATTTACCTAGGATAATGCAGCCAATATTATCTTCCTCCAGGTTCATGGCCATCCCGTAAATTCCTCCGGGGAATTCCAGAAGTTCACCGGCCATAGCCATTTCCAGACCATGAACCCGGGCGATTCCGTCTCCTACCTGGATTACGGTACCTACATCCACTACCTCCACTGCACTATCATAACGTTCAATTTGCTGTTTTATAATTGAACTAATTTCTTCTGGACGTAAATTCATCTTCGTCTATTCACCCCTATTTTTTGAGGTTCTCTCGACCCTTCTAAGCGTGGCTGAGGCTTTGGCGAATCCTCTGTAATTTAAAGGCCACGGTTCCATCCATCACACGGTCACCAATCTGAATCATGACACCGCCGATCAGCTCCGGACGCACTTCCTTAACCATCCGTACATTCTTACCTGTCATGCGGACCAATTCCTGATGCAAACGCTGCTCTTGAGTCTCACTCAGGGGAATTGCACTAGAAACTTTAGCTTCCACAATATTGCGGGCTTCGTCAGCAAGGCGTGCAAATACCCGGGCAATCTCAGTGAGGTAGTTTTGCCTTCTTCGGTCGATCAGCAGGTTGAGGAAATTTCGCACAGTAACACTTAATTGGCCAGCGAAAATTTTATTCATCAGATCTTTCTTCTCGGAAAGAGAAATATGCGGATGGTAAAGGACGTGGGCTACCTCAGCATTCTGTTCAACACACTGTGTCAGCTCCTGAAGTTCAGCCTCGATACCATCCAAATTTTCTTGGACGGCGATATCAAACAAGGCTTGGGCATACCGCTGAGCTATCGCTCCCTTTAACATGGCAATTCCCCTACTTCTTGAATAAATTGCTCAATCATACCTTCCTGGCCACTGATGTCCAGGTTCTTACGAATAATTTTTTCGGCGACAGCCACAGATAAATCGGCGACTTGTGCTTGGACCTGAGCAATGGCCCGATCCCGTTCCCGTTCAATATCAGCCAAAGCCGCCTGTTTAATCTTTTCGGCTTCGCCATGGGCAACCGCGAGAATCTCGGCAGCTCGCTGCTCGCTCAGTTTGGTTGCTTTAGCAATGACTTCCTGAGCTTCTTGACGGGCTTTGCGCATTTCTTCCTGATATTCGCGCTTTATTTGTTCAGCCTGCAGGCGCTCTTTTTCTGCATTGGCGATGTTAGCCTCAATCTGATTGCGGCGCTCCTCCATCATAGTGATGAGGGGATTCCAAGCGAATCGTCTGAGAATATAAACCAAGAGCAAAAAAGATAAGACCTGGACGACCAATGTTAAATCAAAATGTATGGGATTCAATATTTACCCCCCTCTCAAGTCGTGTCCATCGATGATTTTTTCAAGGGGGAACTTAGTGTTCCCCCTTGTTCTTGACGGGCTGGGACTTAAGATCTCGCCCATGTATTGCAGACTACTTTGTAAACATGAGAAGTAAGGCAAGCACCCAGGTCAGAAGAGGCAACGCCTCGATCAGACCGACACCGATAAACATGGTGGATTGCAGAGCCCCTTTAGCTTCAGGCTGACGAGCAATACCTTCCACAGTTTTCGTGATAACACTACCATTACCAAGTGAAGCTCCGAGGGCTGCTAATCCAGCAGCAATCCCTGCACCAAGTGCAGCAGCAGCAGATACGTCCACAGAGTTTCCTCCTTTCTTATTTCCCCGATAGAATTTTAAGTATTATTCCTCAGTGCGTATTTCATCACTGAAAACAAACGCGAACAGATACCGATTCTCAATCCTCAGCCACTGCCTGAGCGACATAGGCTGTGGTCAAGACCGTAAAGACGAAGGCTTGGATCGATCCAATAAATACACTGAAGGCTAACCAAATGGCATCAGGCAATATGCCGCCTAATACCCAAATACCAGGAAGCATCAGGATTACGGAGATGAGAACCTCCCCGGCATAGATATTTCCAAAAAGACGGAAGGCTAAGGTCATTGGCTTGGACAATAAGTCAATGACGTGAATCAGCGAAAATATCGGATGGGGCTCTAAAAAATGATGAAAATAATGAGATCCTTTGTGTTTTATTCCCATATAGAAGACTAGACCCATGGTCATCAAGGCTAAAGCCATCGTGGTGTTGATGTCGGCGGTAGGCGACATTAAAGCTGGCCCTTCGAAGATATCGTTCAACTTGGCGAACTCCACATTATGCAAAAGACCAAAAGTAAAGTTCGGAATCAAGCCAAACATATTGGATGCGAAGACGAATAAAATCAGAGTGACTAAGTAGCCTAGAAGGGGCTTTCCTTTTTCATAGTCCATATTATCTGAGATGAGCTTGCGAACAAAATCAACCATCCACTCCAGGACGTTTTGCATTTTTCCCGGCTTACCGCTGGTCAGATGCCGAGCCCCTGAAAGTACAAAAACTATGATGATCGCCATGACTATCCAGGTCATGATTAGGGTTTTGCCATGGAGTGTCATGCCCCCGATTTCCCACAATATCGTTTCATGCATTGTCTATCAATTCACCCCTTTCCACTGTTAGAAATTTGCTTAATACTTGCCAAAAGAGAGACCACAAGGCCCAGGGCTATCCCCAAAGCCAAAGGAAACAGCCAGGTCGCTTGGAATCGACCTACTGCAACGACCACCAAAGTTATCATTCCCAAACGCGCAAAAAAACTCCGACGCATACGTCTAATCGCGATAACCAATTCGTCATCCACGCTGCGCAGAGTATCCCTATGTAGCCAAAAAGTAAGCAAAAAACCTAGTACATAGCCCGGAAGTGCACCTAAAAGATTGGAATTCCCCGTCACTGCCACTCCCATAAGAATGAAAGAAGTTCCTACCAGCAGGAGGATTAAATTATTTTTTGTCATCCATAACGCCAAACTTTCTCAGTGTAACAACCAAATAACACCCTCCCAATACCAAACCCAGGATCATCAAAAGAAGTGAAAGCCAAGGCTGAGTACCGAATCGTTGATCAAGAAAACGCCCCAGCACAAATCCTCCCCCGACCAGTCCGGCCAGAGTGGTCGCAATACTTGTCCCGAAAGCCATAGCCTTAAGTACGGTCATGCGATGTTCGCCCATTTTACTTCCCTTCTGAACCCAAAGAGTTGTTTCAAAGAATTGGAAATAGTAAAAATTTATACCTGATATAAATAATAACACCGTTTTCTAAATATTTATTTTTTCTTTCTCCTTATCATAACAACTTTTTACGCTTATCGCAATAAGCGAGTTGTAAATAAGCAATTAATAAATCTCAGGAAACGATTAAAAAAAGTAATGGTTACGCTTCATCAAATAACTCAACAACCTCCAGCGGCTCAAAACAAATCAGATAACTCGCCCACTCAACCCGCAGACCGTGCTTTTCCTTGTAATAAGATAAAGCGTCTTCTAAGAAGCCTTCCGTCACATCCATATATTCAGCAAATTCATATCTGCTCCTGATCCCCTCTCTGTAAGCCCCTACAAAGCTCCGGAGGGGGATTAGTTTTTCATAGGCCATGCGTCTGGCTAATCTCTCTTGCTTCCGATTCCTTATTTTATGCTGGTCCAGAATATCTCCCACTGAAGTAAGATAGTGGGCCTGCTCTTCGGCAAGGGTACAGGCTTTTTCCCGTTCTGTCTCTATGTTTCGGTTAAGCCAGATTATTTTATCGCTATATAAGCCTTTGATTCTGGGCAGCAGAGAGACTTCATAAACTCCAACTTCCTGTTGAGCCAGCTCAGCGCAAAGGGTTTCGTACAAAGTCATATCTATCACCTCTATTTATCCCGCTTTTTAGATCGCACAAACTCCTTAAACCTTTCGATTTCCGCTAACTCCTCGTCGGTCCACTCCTCCCCGTCGTGATGAGCGGCTATGGTTTCAGGTTCGTAGCTACCGGTCAAAGCGTCTTGTTCTTCTACCCTTTCAGTGGCTAAGTATCTCGTGGGCCTGTCAGTGAATTCGGACAGGGTGTACTCGTCAGAAACTTCTCCATTAACATCGTCGAGACCTTCTTTGTAGAAGATCTTACTTTCTTTATCCTCAATGGTGAGTTTGGGGATAGACCAGTAATCAAGATAGAAAGTAATACTTTGCCCCCAGAGGACAAAAACAACCGGAGTATTCTCCCTGAAATCGGGGGGTAAGATCAGCTCCCAAACCACAAAAAGGCTTAGGTCGTAATATTCAACATCGGTAAACGCTTCTTTTTTGAGCAGACTTTCTATGTATTTTCTTGTACTGTCTTTGAACCAAAAACCTGAATCAATATTAATCCTGGCTGCATCCCAGATAAGCTTCTTATTTTGAGGACTATCAAGGGCTGCTTTCATTCCGGCAACACGAATCGAACATCCCGCTTCTTTGGCATTGGTGAAGGGAGAGATTCCCAACAAATAATCCGTAGATACCTTAAAGAAATCTGCGACTTTTTGAAGGTTGTCTGCAGTCGGAAAACTTTTGGTCCATTTGTATAGGGCCCCCCGCCCAAAGCCAAGCTCTCTTTCCAGCTGAGTTAAAGTTATCTTGTGAGTCTTGCACAGACTCTGAATCTTTTCTAACAAAAAAGAGCACCTCCAGGAAAATATTTACGTAAAATATTCAGATACACTATTGACTTGCGTATAATTTTCAGATAGTATGATCCCAACAGCTTGGGTTATTGAAAAATTTGGTTACTCAACCAAACTTTGCGTTTGTGGCATGCTTTAATATTAGAATATTTTCAGACGCATGTCAATGTCTAGGCTCTTTTTCAACATCCTTTGTTCTTTGGCAACTTCATATGGACCGTTGAGTACAGACGAATAGCTCCGGCGAAGTCGGCATGACGCCGGCCAAGGGGCCCAAGGTAGAGAAAGACGGCTAATTAGTATAAAGATCAAAAGAAAGGAGGCGAGGCAAGGTGTGAGCGTAAATAAGAGTGAAGTCGCCGCTTTCACCAGCGACTTATATGCGGTAGAGAGGGAATTGCCCCAGGCTCACCATAAGCTTCTTGAAGATCTGAGGAAACTGCCTGAAGAGGCAGGTGAGCGCACCCCCTCGATCATTATCGAAGTAAAAGCGCTCCGTTTAGCCCAGAAATTTGCGGAGAATATAGGAAAGCGCATTGAGGGGGGAGCAACATTTTAAACAGTATTCACATTATGGCTGGAATCCAGCAGCTTTTGGCGGAGAACTACCCTGACCATACGATCACCATGGATCTCCACCCTGAGCCCTTAGAGCGTCCCAGCTTCATGATTGAACTTGTGACGGCAGACCGTTCCCCCGTGAATTGTAAGACAGTTCAAGAGACGGTCTATTTTACGATTACTTGCTTTGATATCACGGATGATGATCCTGGCAATACGACCAATCTCTTATTGATCCAGCAAGGTGTGCTTGATCTTTTCCGAGCCGGGTATCTGTCCGTCCAAGATAGAAAAATCTCTGTCGCGGCCAGCCCAGGAGGCCGCAACGCTGATCAAGCCTATGTGGATCTGCAGTTTGAATACTTTGAGGATCGTTCAGACGGACGGAATATAACGCCATTAATGAAAGAGGTCTATACGACCATAAAGGAGGAATAAACATTGGGACTCCCAAACATCAATATTAAATTTAAGACAACGGCTGCTGCAGCTATTAAACGCTCGCAAAAGGGGATTGTTGCCATTATTTTGAAGGACGCTGCCCAGACAGCTCAAGGGATGCATGTACTAACCAATGTAACCCAGATCCCCGCAACCCTGGGAACACTGAATAAGGATTATATCAGCCGCACATTTTTGGGCTATGTGCACCCGCCGCGCAAGGTGCTTGTCTATGTGCTGCCTGACACGGCTGAGAATCTTGCCGCCGCTTTAAGCCATTTGGCTACGCAGACCTTTGATTATGTCGTAGGTCCCCCGGACTGCACTGCTGCCCAGGCGACAGAGATTACCTCATGGGTAGCCGCTCAGCGCGCCAACGGATTGACACCTAAAACTGTTCTGCCCCATAAGGCAGAGGATAGCGAAAGTGTTATCAACTTCACAACTGCTGGCATTAAAGTGGGTGAAGATACCTACGATGCCCCAGGATATTGCTCACGAATCGCCGGGTTAATCGCCGGTACTCCCCTGACCATCAGCTGCACTTATGCCCCATTGCCTGAAATTACCGACGTGACCAGACTGGCCAAAGGGGACATGGATACAGCAATCGACCATGGGGAGTTTATTGTCTTCCACGATGGAGAGAAAGTGAAAGTCGGGCGGGGAGTGAACAGCCTGCAAACGACTAACCCTAGCAAAGGAGAGATTTTTAAGAAGATCAAGATTGTGGAAGCCGTGGATATGATCCGCAACGATATCAAGATGACCGCTCAGGATAACTATATCGGCAAATATGCCAATAGTTACGATAATAAATGCCTGCTGATTACAGCAATCAGCGGCTATTTCGCTCAATTGGAGCTGGACGGGATTCTGCAGGCAGGGAGCAGCTCGGTGGGTATCGACATAGAGGCTCAGGAGGCTTATCTGCAGGCTGCGGGAGTGGATACCTCTGCTCAGTCCGAACAGGACATCAAGGAGGCTAACACCGGGGATAAGGTCTATCTCAAAGCCAGCATCAAAATTCTGGATGCTATCGAGGATATCAACCTGGATATTGTGATTTAAGGAGGAAATGAATAAATGGATAGTGCAAAAAGAGTGATGTCTGGTACCTGGGGTGAAACTTTGCCCTCCTGATTAGTAATAATTGGGTAATAAAGCGGGAGAATTCAGAGAAAACCTAAGGCATTTATGCTATGGCAACTCTGAGCCGAGCCAAGCGAAGCCTGAAAGTAGCTTGGAAGGTGCAACGACTAATGGGTGAGGAAGGCAACCAATAAGCCCAACACGAGTACCCGCCACCCTCAATGGGTGAAGATATAGTCTGAACTATATGGAAACATATAGAGCTGTGGGATAAATAGCCCGCAGGATAACATAATGGAAGTCTGGCTGGATAACGCCTATGTGGGCGAATGCTACGGCATGCAGGCTAAAGTAAGTTTTAATAAAGAAGATGTGCAAATTTGCGGCCGGATGGCTACGGATAAAAAAGTCTCCAGTATCAGCTGCACAGGCTCCTTGCGGATGCACAAAGTTTCCAGTCGGATGGCTAATGCTATTGGCGCATCTATCCGCAACGGTCGAGATCTGCGTTTCGTAGTGATCTCCAAGCTGAATGACCCGGATGCCTATGGTGCTGAGCGGGTTGTGCTGAAAAACGTGAGCTTCGACGATCTGACACTGGCCGATTGGGAAGTAGCCACCAATGGGAAAATCGAAGCTCCCTTTACCTTTACGGATTATGAACTTCTTGACGCTGTGGAGGCGAGATAATGGATACTTTAGAGCTGCTGCTTAAAGGGGACCGGCCCAATATGCCGGAGAAAGAAATTAAGTTAAAGCGATTGAGCAAAGCCTGCGGCGGGGACATTATCTTCCGGCTGCGAGCCCTTAGCTTCAACCGGGTGGCCGAGATTAAGAATAGTCATGCCGGCGGCGATATGGAGGTCCATATTCTCTTAGCCGGCGTCATCTCTCCCGATCTGAAGTCGGAGGAGCTTAAGCAAAAATATAATGCGGTGACGCCCTCGGAAATGATCAAAACCATGCTCCTACCGGGGGAAATCGAGGATATCTCCCGGGAAATCGAGAAGCTGAGCGGCTATCGGGTTACTACGGTGGAAGAGGTTAAAAAAAAATAGAGTCGGATCCTGAGATCCAGCTCATGTACTATTTGTTTGTCGAGAAGAACATGACCCCAGGCTCTTATTATAACCTGCCTCCAGGGGAAAAGGTGATGATAAGAGCCTTCTTTGAAATGCACATGGAATCCCGCAGCTCGCGAATGAAAACATAGCCGATTGGAGGTGAACATATGGGGAGAAATATCAGTATAGCCATTTCAGTCCAGGATAATTTTACAAAGAAAATCACTACGATGCGCGAGGCGAGCCATAAATTTAATAAAGATCTTGCTGATCTTTCGTCTAAGCTTGATAGTTTAAATAAAAAGAAAATCAGTCTCAAAGTTGATACAGCTAAAGCAAACGAAGCCTTAAGAAAAGCAGAAACGCGATTTGCCAAAACAGGCGAAGCCGCTGCTAATATGTCCACGGTGATAAACCAGATAAATGTTGATCATGCCAGAACAAGCCTGAACTTACTTGAGAATGATGCTCATCAGACAGAAAAGACTCTTCATAGTCTTGACAAGACAATCGGGAAAATGGGAAATAAGGCAGGCATTTCAGGTGTCTCAGGTGGTGGCAAGGCAGGAATTTCAGCTGGCGGCAAGGCAGGCTTGATCGGCACTTTGGCGGAGGCAGGAATAGCAAGATTTTCGGGGGACATTGCACAGATTGCGGATGCGGCGATTGGCAGCGCATTTGGTTCAAATACAAATACAATGGTCCAAAGCACGATAGGCAGTGCAATTAGCGGAGCCGCCATGGGGAGCATGATAGGAGGGCTACCCGGAGCAGCCGTTGGAGCTATTGCGGGCGGAGTAATGGGGTTTGCAAGTGGAAAAGCGTCCAACTATTCCAAAGAAGACGATATCTTCAAAAGCAGTGTACGCGACCAATATGAGGCCGTAAAGCAACAAGAGTCCGATACCCTCACTCGCGGCATAGGTATTGCAGGTAGCAGAGAGCAGACGCAGTTGGCCTTTGGCAGAGTGTTGGGCAGTGATGAGACGGCTAAAGATTTCCTGGCGGAGATGGCAGACTTTGCCGTGGCTACACCCTTTGACTATGATCAGCTCGCTGCTATAAGCAAGACTATGCTTGCTAATGGCTACAAGCAGAACGAAGTGTTTGAGGAACTTGTCAAAATCGGGGATGCCGGAATGGCTTTGGGGATGAGCAGTGAAGATATGAACTACGTAGCCGCAAGCTTGGGGAGCCTGAGGTCCACCGGTCAAACTACGCTGGAGTCCCTGAGCCCCTTGCTTGAAAGAGGCATCCCAGTTTTTGAATATTTAGCCAAAGCTTCCGGCAAAACAGAGGCCCAAATACAAGACATGGTCTCGAATGGGTTAATTCCCGGTGTCGAGGCCGCTAAAGCAATCGCTGATTATATGGGCACAGAGCACGCCGGAAATATGGAGAAGCAAAATCAAAGCTACCAAGGGCTTATGAGTAACTTGGAAGATGCTCAGGGCAATATGGATGCGGCTATGGGGGAGGGCTATACCCATGAACGCCAAAAAGGTATTCAAGCTCAGATCGACTACTTTGAGGGGGAAAGCGGCGAGAAGCTAAAGGAAGCCAACCGGATGATCGGTGAGTGGAAAGCGTCCCTGGAGAACGACCATGAAGCCGCTATTCGCAACTCTATGGATGAGATGATGGATTCCGATGAATATAAGCAAGCAGCGGCAGAGGGCAACCGGGTTGAGATGGGAAAACTCCTTGCCGAGGCCCAGGCAAAAGGAGAGAATGAATATAAAGCCAGTGAAGGGTATCAGCTACAGCTCGCTACTGATCAGGAACTTATAAAAAAAATCCGTGAAGACCAATCATTAAAAAAAGAGTATTGGAATACGGGCAAAGCTCTGCAAGAGGAATTTGAAAAAGGGCGTAGGGCCGTTTCGGCCGCTTCTCCTTATGGCTATGGCGATGCCTATGATTATGGCTGGAATGGCCAGGTAGCAGGGTCTGTACCGGGGTCAGGTAAAGTGGCTGCCTATGGCATAAGCTATGTACCCTATGATAATTTTCCAGCGCTTCTCCACGAGGGCGAGCGGGTTCTGACCGCCAGTGAAGCACGGGCCTTAAAAGGTTCCGGGGCAAGCAATATAAGCATCACCGGCAACAGCTTCATCATCAGGGAGGAAGCGGATATCGGCAAAATAGCCCGTGAGCTGGCCCGGAACATGGCGAGAGCCTCTGCACTGGCCATTTGATTTTGGAATGTCTTTTCTTGCCCCAAATTCCCAAACGCTTGGGAATTTCACCTCCATGGCCTCACCTCCCTTCAGAGGAACCCCAACCACACTGCACCCTTTTGCTCTACCAAACTAAACTATATACCCTACAAGCACTCTGCAATGGAGTGCTTTTTTCTACCCTAAAAGGAGGCGAACTGTTTGCGAAAATTCATCTTCAAAGACGGAAACCGGGAACTCCTGCTCCCGGTTACGCCCCCGTCTTTTGCAATTGGCCATGGCATAAGGATAGAGACCATCCATATTCATACTCTCGGTGATGTTAATATAGCGGGCTATGGGACCCTTGCCTCAATCAAGATAGACTGCCTCTTCCCTGCCCGGCCCTACCCCTTTTCCCTTGCCGATGAGAATCCCTATACCTATGTGAAGACCTTTCAAAAATTCTGCGATAAAGGCAAGGTGATTCGCTTTATTATTCCTGATACCCCCGTTAATCTCCCGGTTTTAGTGGAATCCATTACTTACTCGGAGCGGGACGGAACCCATGATGTTTACGCAACCCTTGCTCTGCGCGAATACCGACCATTAAGCGCCGTAAAGGTTGAGCAAAGCGGTATGGAAAACCAATCCAGGCCGGCAGCTGTAACCGTAGTCAAGTCCTCGCCTTATATCGTCGAGAGCGGGGATACCCTAAGCGCCATCTGCCGAAAGTTTTATGGGGATGCGAACCTATATCCTAAAGTAGCTGACGCCAATAAGATTACCAATCCTCATTTGATATTTCCAGGGCAAAAGCTCGACATGCCGGATAAAAGCCAACTGGTACAAGGGGGGTGACCCATTTCCGTGGTTAAACTGTTTTTAAAAAATAAAGAGGGGAAATTCGACATAAGTCAGTTGGTCCCCCAGATAACCTGGTCCGGAAATTATCAGCAATGTGCCCGATCCCTGGATTTCAGTCTGCTGTCCTCTCCCCTTGACAAACACATCCCCGTGGTCCAATGCGACCTGGGAAATGCTATCCTGCTCATGCAGGACGATACAGTATTGTTCGAAGGTTATATCTTTGAGCGCACTAAAAATACAGGGAGCAGCACCATAGACATAGCCTGTTTTGACCGGGGAATCTACCTCAAACGCAACAAAACATCGTATAAATTCACGAATCAGACTCCGGAGGCGATTGCCAAAAGGATCTGCGCGGATTTTGATATCGAAATTGGGGAAATCGTTGACACAAGGGTTAAAATCAGCCGTAATTTTCTTGGCTCGACTCTCTATGACATCATCCAGACCGCCTACACCCTGGCCTCGTATCAGACCAAGAAGAAATATTATCTTGCCTTTAAGGGCGCCAAGCTTTATGTCCTGGAAAAGAAGGTTACCGATGAGACTTTGGTGATTGAGGGCGGCTCCAATCTCATGGATGCCAGCACATCGGAAAGTATCAGTAATCTGATTAATCAGGTTACGCTCTACGATAAAGACGACAACTTTATCCGCCATATCAAAAACGACGCCTTGATTGAGCTGTACGGATTGATGCAGGACTCTATCCGGCAGTCAGATGATGAAGATGCCGGAGGGAAAGCCCAGGAGATGCTGGATAACAATGGCCTGCAGCAGAAGATCACCATCAATAATCTTGGAAATGCGGCCAATGTCTCAGGGGGCACCGTAGTCGTCCGGGAACCTTATACAGGGCTTTACGGACTGTTCTACATTGATCAGGACACCCATACCTGGAAGAACGGCCTTTATCTCAATCAATTGGTCATCAACTTTAAAAACATGATGGACGAAAAGGAGGTGGGCTCATTGCCGAACAAGAGCGGAGAAAAGACGGCCGGTTGAAGACTCTCATTCAGCTTGGGGCCTTAGTACAGAGAAAGGAGTGACATGCAATGGAAGACAATCCTTTTACAACACTTCTGGAGACTATGCGCGGCGAAGCCAAAGGACAAATACCTACAGCTTATCGCTTAGGAAAAGTCGTCAACACCAATCCTCTCAAAGTGAGCGCTTCAGGAATACTTTTGTCAGGGGATGACCTGCTGATCAACGCAGGAATTGGGGAGCGGACTGAAACTCTATCTATGTCTGAACTATCAGGTGATCTCACCGGAACCCTTCATGGCGACTCGGCCAATCTGGCCATTGCCGGTGGCCATCTATCCGCTGCCGCCAGGGTAAAAACCAGTTTGGCTGAAGATGACACTGTCCTGCTGCTCTCCCTTGAGGATAATCAGAAATTTATCGTACTCTGCAAGGTGGTGAGCCTATGAGCCTTTTTCCCATGATTCAGCCGGAGGCGGCAAGGGTTGAAATAGCGTTACCCCTCTGCCGGGAAGTGGACTGGGACTTTGAACTGGATAGTCCGATCTATAAAAACGGCTCACCCTCTTTTGTCACCGGGGCAAGGGCCGTTTTGGTTTGGGCATGGAACGCTCTCCATACCCCCAGGTACCGGTATGAGATCTACACCTGGAATTATGGCAACGAAGTGGAGCAGTTGATTGGCCAGCCTTTTACAGATGACCTCAAACGTTCTGAGGTAAGCCGATTTGTAAGGGAATGCCTGTTAATCAATCCATATATTACAGATGTAGCCGATATAACAGTTAACTTTGCCAATGAAACAGTAAAGGTTGGCTGCAGAATAATCACAGTTTATGGGGAGGTGAATCTTAATGTTTGAAACGATTACTCCTGAAAGTATCAAAGAAAACATCCTAAATGAACTTGAGCAGGTGGATGTCCGGGAAGGAAGCTATACGAATAATCTTGTCAGCCCCACCGCTTTGGCGATCTGGAAGCTTTACGACAGTTTGAATGCCCTTATCCCCATGGTCTATGTGGATGAAACCTCCGGAGTATATATTGACAAAAAGGCTGCCAATTATGGGATCACCAGAAAATCCGGTACAAAGGCTTCCGCAGTGCTTCACTTCACAGGAGTTGACGGTAAGGTGGTTCCTAAAGGGGCGGTTTTTCTAACAGGTGACGGCTTGGAATTTGTGATTGAGTCGGCGGTTACGCTCACCGCCGGAGCAGCCAGCACCACAGCCATAGCGGCCGAAGCAGGCGAAGCCTACAATGTTCTCAGCGGCAGCATTACTCAGCAGATTGTCAGCATCTCGGGACTTACCGGCGTAACCAATGAAGCTGCTGTCGGGGGCACAGACCCGGAAAGCGATAAAAGCCTGGTGGAGAGGCTCTATGCCTATCTTCGCAAGCCGGCGACCAGCGGCAATGTTTATCATTACGAACAATGGGCTTTGGCTGTTGATGGAGTGGGCGGGGTAAAGGTAGCTCCGCTTTGGAATGGACCGGGCACGGTTAAGGTCCTGATTGTAAACCCTGCTAAAGCTCCTGTGGATCAAGAGGTTGTGACGCGTTGCGCTGACCATATCGATCAGAATAGACCCATTGGAGCAACGGTGACCGTAGAAAGTGCCTCGGCACTTACGATTAATGTGGAGGCAACCATTACTATTGAAAGTACAACCACCAAGTCCGCGGTGAAGGAAGCTTTTGCGAACAGCCTGAACGCTTATTTGCAGAGCATTGCTTTTGAAAAGTATGAACTGATTTACAATCGCCTTGCTTTTATGCTCCTGGATATCGAAGGGGTCATTGACTATGCAGATCTAACCGTTAATGGCGGCACATCAAATATTACCATTGCCGCTAATGAGGTCCCTGTAGCAGGAATGGTGGTGATCAGTTAATGGCGGAGCTGATTGAGTTATTGCCGGCCAATTACAAGAACAGTCAGGAAGTCGTAGAACTGCAGGAGGCTTTGGGAAATCAGATTGCGGCTGCAGCGGCGGCTAAAGCCGATGTGTTTAAGCAACTGGATGTTAACACAGCTACCTGGGGACTAAGATACTGGGAGCAGGCCTATGGGCTTAAAACAGATGTCTCAAGATCTTATGATTACCGCAGAACAAGACTATTAAGCAAGATGCGCGGCCAAGGTTCAACAACAAGCTCGATGATCAAAAATGCCGCGGAGAGCTTCAGCAATGGGGAAGTAGAAATTGCCGAAGATAACGCCAATTATCAATTTACTGTGAAATTTATAGGGACCAAAGGAATACCGCCCAATCTGGATGATCTTAAAGATGCTGTTGAGGAAATAAAACCGGCTCATCTGAAAGCCATCTATGAATTTACTTATCTGGTGTGGTATGAGCTTGATGCTAAAAACTGGACTTGGGCTCAGTTCGATGCTCAAGGTCTTACCTGGAATGAATTGGAGGTGCTTAGCTGATGCCAGAACAATCAGCACGATTAGGAATACCCTTACCCTTAGGAAATGAGAATGTTTCAAGGCAAGCCATCAGAGAAATGCTTCAGGCTGTGGATGATCATGCGGAAACTATCCCCGGAGCTCAAGCCAAAGCCGATGCGGCGAAGGCTGCTGCCAAGTCCTACGCGGATAGTGCCGCCGGCTCTGCAGCGGGGGCCGTGGCAAGCGCACTTGCTGCGCATAAGGCGGAAAGTATCTATTTGCAAGAAGATGAGCCATCAGCAGTGAACCATAAAACACTATGGTTTGCAATAGGATCTGAAGCAAATTTTGATGACGGTGGAGTAAATATTGCAAATGCTCAAACCAGCACTACTCCACAGGAAACTGATGGTTATTGGTTTGAGCCTATAAAAGGTTAATAAAGGAAGAGGTGGACAATACCATGGCAGATATAAACGTCCAAATCAAGCAAAGAAACGGAGAAATTTGGGATAATCTCTGCCCGAAGACAAAAGCCGAGAACGTAACCGAATCCGCGGCTAAAAGGTTTGTGTCAGATACTGAAAAAGCATCGTGGAATGGTAAGCAAACTGCTCTGGGTTTTACGCCGGAAAATGCGAGTAAAAAAGGAACGGCTAACGGGTATCCTGAACTAGATGCAAGCGGCAAAGTGCCTGCATCGCAGTTGCCATCCTATGTAGACGATGTTTTAGAGTACGCAAATCAGGCCGCATTTCCCTCGAGCGGCGAAACTGGGAAAATCTACATCGCAATAGATACGAATAAAACCTATCGCTGGGGCGGTACTGGTTATGTTGAAATAAGTGCCTCACTGGCCTTGGGTGAAACGTCAAGTACAGCCTATCGCGGTGACCGTGGAAAAACAGCTTACGATCATAGCCAATCCGCCCACGCTCCAGCTAATGCTCAGAAAAATAGTGACATCACCAAAGCTGAGATTGAGGCCAAACTTACAGGAGTGATATCTTCACACTCACACGCGTCAGGTACACCCTCTGCCCACGGAGCAACACATATCACGGGTGGTGCCGACGTAATTCCGGGTGCCGTAGCAGGCGGTAATGCCGGTCTGATGAGCGGCGTGGATAAATCAAAACTTGACGGGTTGCCTAGCATAACAGTAAATGTCACCGAACCAGAGTCTCCCTCCAGTGGAGACTTATGGTATGCAATTATTTAAGGAGGGCTTAAAATGGCCACATACAACACAGTTATAAAAAAGCGCAATGCAACGAACAATGGCTGGGATTCCGTTTTGCCGATTACCACTGCCGAGAATGTATTGATCAACGCCGAAGGAGATACTCTTGCTACGCACTTTGCGGAAAATGCGACATTACTTGATAATACAAACGTTAATAACTACGTGTTTAATACTGGTAAGAACATTACCCTGAAAAACATGCAATTATATAGTTTAAGGGTAAACCTATCATCAACGGGACCAGTAACAATTAAAATTGATAATAACCCAGCCTTACCACTGAAAAACATTGCTACATCCACACAGCTTGGGGCTGGAAAAGTGAAGCAATGGCGAGTATTCCAAGTGTGGTATGATTCTTCCGTTCCTTGTTTTTTCTTGCGGGCTAGTTCGTCAGGTAATGCCGTTGCTGGTGACGTTCTGGCTGGAAAGACATTCAGCAACGATGATGGGACGGATTTAGTTGGAATAATCCCTATCAAAAATCCAGATTTTGCCGATTCAATCCCCGCGACAAGTGCAATGGTTTTTAATAATTGGGGAGATGGTAACAATTATGCGCTATTCGGTATATCTCCAGGTACATTTATTGGTAGTGGGGTTAATTGGATTAGATGGTATCAACCTGATTTAGTTCCACAAAATATAAAAGCAGGTGTGTCTATTCTTGGTGTAACAGGCACAGGTCCTAAATATGCTGTTGGTGATACACTATCACTAAGACTCGCTTTTAATAAGGCTCCTATAGTGACTCAGCGAAGTCAACCCAATGCTAGTGACACTTATGCTGATAGGATATTTAGTTATGATAACTACATTTTAAGATTACGCAATTATAGTTCCTACGCATACCTCCAAAATGTGCCTGGGTCATCTGCCTCATGGACAGTACAGAGTCCGCCTGTAACTGGAGGTTCTGGTAGCTATAACCGTATAAATCCTATAACTTTAACCAGAAATGGCTACTTATATTTCACTATATTTCAAGGGCTTAATGAATTGCAAAGGATACAATTTTCTAATGGCGCTACTATTAGAAGTGGTGTGGCGATTGGTCTAACAGGGACATTTGAAATCGCTTCTAGTGATGATTCATATGTGTATGTGGTAGGGTGTACACCTAGTGGTAATAATCCAACTATTGTCACTATTGAAAAGTATGACCCTAATACTCTAGCTAGAATAGCAACTATCACATGCACAATACCTGGAAACCGTCCTATGCCTGCTTTTAGGGCATGTGTAGATTCTTCAGGATATATTTATATTGGATATAATATTGCTAGGTCCGGATATGCTAATTGTTGCCGGGATTATTATGCATATTGGGAGAATACTTTATGGAAATTTAACCCATCCGGTGGTAATCCTATTGTAACTTACACAATCGGCTCTAAACCAAGTAATACTACACCTAATCCTTCGGGTATGATTGAGGGTAATGGAAGAATGGGTATCTGTAATGGTATAATCTATCAATCTGACCGTATAAATACTTTGCGATCATTCAATACATCTTTGCAACTGACGGGAACTGTAAGCACTCCAACTGCCGTTTATTATAGTGATAGTGAAGAAATACGAAGAACACAAGATAATAGAGTACAAGTTAGATATAAGATATTTACAGGTAATTGTCAGCTTGTAGGTGATATAGAATCTGGTGGCGGTAATACGATAGACGATATTAAGTATATGGATGCAACTAATGCATATGGTATTTGGCGGAGTTATAGTTACGCATATCTGAATTCCATCGAACATGGTTTAAAAATTGTAAGTTAAGAGGAGGAAATCAAATGGCAGTATTTATTATGTACGAAGAAATTACCCCAGACAAGGCACGTGTGTTTTATCAAAATTATACACCAAATGACCCTATCACCGGTGTTACAGAAGATATGTTGAGTAATGAAAATGCCCGAATGCTCAATTCAATTCCAGAGCCAGAACTTCAAAATGGATATGTTTCAATTTTGTATATCAATCCAGAAACAGATGAGCTTTTTTATGAGTATTCAAGAAGTAATGATTACAATGGCGACATGAATTTAGAAGAATTAGAGCTATTAAAGAAGCAATTGAATTTAATTTCTCCATATCAAAATCCTTTATCGTTGGAAGAACATAAAGCCAATAAGGCCTATGAAATATCTAAAGAGTGTGAAGATGAAATCTTGTCCGGTTTTTATTCTGATGCCAGAGGTGAAATAGAATGGTATACCAATAGTAGAGATGATCAAAATAATTTAATTGGTCAAGCTACATTGGCTACTCTTAACCCTTCTTTTATTCCTCAGTGGAAAAGTGCCACGGAATATATCTGTACTGACTTTACAATGGAACAGATTATTAAGTTGTCAACTGATGGTGCGGTCTTTAAAACTGAAAGAATTAAAGCTTTTGATATGCTTAAGGCGCAAATATTATCTGCTACAACTGTTGAAGAAGTAGAGGTGATAGAATGGACAAAAAAAGTTTGGTAAAATATCTTTTTATTATTGTTATGATTGGAATGGTTTACCTTTCATTAGAAGCTGTTTGGAAAGGATGGACGCATGTCAGTATGCTTTTTGTTGGAGGGATTTGTGGATTATTTATTGGTCTGCTTAATCAGAAAACAAACTTAAAAGTATATAAGCAAGTCTTAGTTGGTCTTCCAGCAGTTTTAACAATAGAATTATTTTCAGGATTGTTTATTAACAAATATCTAGGTTTTGCCGTTTGGGATTACTCTGATAAGCTTGGTAATGTCTTAGGTCAAATATGCCCACAGTATTCAATATTGTGGGTTCTCCTTATCCCTTTTGGGATATGGTTAGATGACTATATTAGGTGGAAATGGTTTAACGAAGGTAGTTATTATCCTATATATGAAAATTATATAGAGCTAATAACCTTGAGGTAGGTGTTTTAGTATGTATGAAAGGTTTACAATTATTTTAAGCAACTGGTGTAATCTTAGATGTCCATTCTGTTTACAAAATGCAACTGTAAACAATGGTAAAGAAATATCAGCAGAGAGCCTTATATCATTCTTTGAAAGTGGTAAGGTTGCTCCTAAAGTATTTAAGTTAACTGGTGGAGAACCATTATCCCCACAAGTTTATGAAAAGACTAAGAAGATTGTAGAGTATGCCATAAGTAAAGGCATAAGAACACAGCTTAATACAAATGGAACATATAAATTTACAGGCGATTTTGATAAAGAACTTCTTAATTTTCAGGTAAGCTTAGATGGTCTTAAAGAAAAACATGAGTCGTTAAGGGGGAACGGTACTTTTGAAAAAACAGTGAACTTTATTAAGAGAGTAACAAAAACGGGGTACAAAGTTAATATTATGCAAGTCCTTCAAGAAGAAACTACTAGAGATGAGGTAGAAGAATTTATTAACTTCAGTGTAAATGAATTTAATATACATCCTAAATTTCAACGTATGGCCCCTTCTGGTAGAGCAAGTGGTAATAAAGAAGTTATAAATATTGATTATGATATGGATGAATTTATTGAAAACAAGGGGTGTAGTTGTAGAGGTGTAAAATATAAATGCACAACCCCAGAGGGTAAATCAACCCAAATAGGGATTGATCAACATGGGAATATTATCCCATGTCCATTGTTAGGTAAATATAAGTTTGGAACAATATTTAATTTCAACGAATTCAAAATCAGACAAGAAATAAGCAGAAAGCTAAAGGGATGCACTTGTTGTTACCCTGATGGTTACAAAGGGGAGGTTAGTTTTGGACATATTTAGTTTGAGCCTATGGAGTAAGATACTCACAAACATTACTTTAATGTTTTCTTTAACTATATTGATAATCAGTGCAAATAAAGTAGGTTTGCTTGAATATCTTTACATGCCATTAAAGAATATAAAAAGTTCCCGTATTATCATGCTTGCATGGTTTATGATTGCTACAATCTTAAGTGCATTCACGCTTGATCTCACATTAGCTTTAATATTAACGCCTATTGTTTTATTCTATGCAAATTCTAGAGGATTAAGTAAAGTAGAGATATTACTCGCCACTACCTGGGGTAACATGGTAGGAAGTGAATGGACTTACTTCGGCGGTGGAGATACAATTATTGGCTGGACTTTACTTGAACAATTTACTGGTGAACGATTAGATATCTTAACCTGGGGAAGCCTTTTTTGGCTTCCTTCTTTTTTATCTTTGGTAGGTACGGCTATTTGCTTACTTATGTTTATTAAAAATACATATGTAGAGCCCCAAGAAGTACAGTTCAAAAAACCGTCATTAAAAACTGCCGTTATCGGAGCGCTTTCAGTTATAGGTATTATTGGAGCTTTAACAGGCTTTAGTCCTTTATACATGTGTTTAATTACTTTAACGTCTTTGGTCATAGCTAGGCTTGGCAAAGATGAACTGAAGAATATGCCACTTAAGGGAGTTTATATATGGACTTTCTGCATTATAATAGGTTCCCTTATCGGTAACTTAGTTAAAAGTCATTATCAGCTTATCTTACCTGAATACTTGTACTCTTTTGCAGGGATTGTTTTGATTTTAACTATTATCTGTGGACTAACAAATATTATGACTAATACAGGTCTTACTACTATTATTCTTCCTCTTGTTATGGCTAGTCAATTTGTCGATAAAATCTGGTTGTATGTTTTAGTAACAAAAGCTATCAGCATGTGTTACCTTACTATTTTTGCCAACTCAGGTTTGGCAGTTTCGTCAAGCTATGGACTATCGCAAAAAGATATGTTTTTAAAAGGGTTACTTGTCGTGTTTGTACAGTTAGCTATATTCTCACTATACTTTTACTTTATGAGAGGACATATATCAATATATTAGAGATAATAAGGAAATTCTTACTACGTAATATACCCTTTTTGCGCAGCACCGCAACGCCAACACAGGGCGTATTTTTTATACCCCAAATCCAGGCCCGAACCCCGCCAGAGGTGGCGAGGAGTGGGGCTCGGAGCTTTCATGTTTAAAAGAGGTAGGTGATAGCCTTTGGACTTTACACTTATTACTGCCCTCATTGGGGTAGCGGCTACTTTGTCCGGAATCATCTTAGGCTGGTCGGCAAGAGCTAAGGAAGCAGAGAAGGAAGTCAGAAAAGATGCCGAAATCGACACAGCCCTCCGTACAGATATGGAGTATCTTAAGCGCGGGGTAGATGATATCCGACTTGAACAGCGTACCCAAGGGCAGCGCGTAGATGCCATGGGTGAACGCCTTACCCGGGTTGAAGAGTCATCAAAACAGGCTCACAAGCGGATTGACCGCATCGAGCAGAAAGAAGAGTAAACATGCCGCAAATCGAATGGGTAGGTACCCCCAACTTTAGGTATGGCCGCAATGCCCTCCAGCCCTTGGCCATTGTCAATCATATCACTGCCGGCTATTATCCGGGCTGCTTAGACTGGATGCAGCATCCTGGCTCCCAGGCAAGTGCACATTATTTGGTCTTAAGAAACGGCCGCATACTACAACTGGTCAAAGAGGAAAACACAGCCTGGCATGCAGGTATAGCGAATAAACCCAATTGGAACCTGTATGATGGAACGAATCCGAACTACTATACCATCGGCATTGAACACGAAGGAATGCCTGGAGATGAGCTGACAGAAGCTCAGTATCAGTCCACCCTATGGCTCCACAAACAGCTCATAACCAAGTACCCAGCGATCACCATTGATAACCGGCATATCATTGGCCATTACAGAATTGACAGTATAAACAGACCAAACTGCCCAGGGATTAAGTTTCCCTGGGCTAAATTATTTGCTGATTTGAAAGGAGAGCATGACGTGGATCATCTCGTAATCTATGCCGATGGAGACGTAGGAGCAGCGCTTTTGCTCAGCTTTAAGCTAAAATGCCCGATGGTCCATAAAGCCTTTGCTGAGAAAATCCAGGCCAAACATAAGTACTGGGTTGGGGTGCAGGGGACGAACGGCGACGGAAATGTCTACTATGCCGGGAGCGACCGGATAGAAACCGCGAAGTTAGGTTTGTAAGGAGAGATCGGCCATGGAAACCGCATTAGGTTATATCCAGAACTTTTGGGGGCTGCTGCTTGTTGTGGCAGTCTTTATTATTTATCTGATCAGCCTGGGAAGGACCAAGGCGGGGAAGATTGTGCTCTCGTTGATGCTGAGGTTGGAGAAACAGGCTGAGGAGTACGCGCTGCAGACCGGGGAAGAGAAGTTTGGTTTTGTGGTGGAAAAGGGCTATCAGCTTTTGCCCAAATATGTACGGTTGATCTTTAGTTATAAAATGTTCGTTGAATTGGCAGATAGACTCTATGATGATGCCAAGAATTATTTAATGAGCCTGGAGGGAAAGACCCTTACCGCGCCAGTTAAGGACGACAAGGAAGCTGATCCCGGATAAGCAACAAAGCCCTCTATGATTGGAGAAAATCTTCAGTAATCTTCGCAATCCGGCTTGCAGCTCGGCCATCACCATAGGGGTTAACAGCATGAGCCATGTACTCATAGGCTTCCTGATTACCCAGGAGGCGGCTCAGTTCCTGAAGAACTTTTTCATAGCTGGTTCCCACTAAAGATACGGTCCCCGCCTCCACCGCCTCCGGCCGCTCGGTGGTATCCCGGACCACCAGCACAGGAATCCCCAGGGAAGGGGCTTCTTCCTGAATTCCTCCGGAATCGGTCATAATGATATTGGCTTGAGCCATGAGGTTGACAAAGGGTTCATAGTCCAGAGGCTCAATCATATGGACCCGGGGATTATGACCTAGAACTTCATTAACTACTTGACGGACAGAGGGGTTTTTATGTACAGGGAACACCGCATAAGTATCTGGATAGTACTCTAAAACCTCCGCTAAAGCCCGATAGATCTGCCGCATAGGCTCACCGAGGTTTTCCCGGCGATGAGTGGTCACAAGAATCATGCGTTGACCTTCATTTTGGCGTAATATTTCCTTTAAGGCGGAATCAGAAAAGGTATAACCCTTCTTTACGGTGGTCAGTAAGGCGTCAATCACTGTATTTCCTGTGACATATATTTTCTCTTCCGGGACCCCTTCAGCTAATAAGTTTCTTTTGGATGTTTCCGTAGGTGAAAAATGCAAATCCGTTAAAGCTCCGGCCAATTTGCGATTCATTTCCTCCGGGAAAGGAGAGTATTTATTGCCCGTACGCAATCCCGCTTCCACATGGCCTACGGGAATTTGGGCATAAAAGGCGGCTAAAGCCGCAACAAAGGTAGTTGTAGTATCCCCGTGGACCAGGACCAGGTCGGGCCTAGCCTCTTCCAACACTTCCTTTAAACCGTTAAGGGCACGGGTAGTAATGTCCGTTAAAGTCTGTCCCGCCTGCATGAGATTTAAGTCATAATCCGGTTTAATTTGAAACAGATCCAGCACCTGATCCAGCATTTCCCGATGCTGGGCAGTCACAGTAACCTCACAGTGCAGAGACGTTTTTTTCAGGGCCTGAACAACGGGAGCCATCTTAATCCCTTCAGGCCGTGTCCCGAAGACTACCATAACCTTTTTTCCTTCCACTTGAATACTCTCCTTCCAGCAAAATAGCTTTCTTTTGTCCGGGTCGCGTAGCTTTGCGCACAACGGTCACTTTATAGCTCCAGAGCTGGTCAACCCGCTTTCTTAACAGCTCCGCCAAACCCCGCTGCTTTCTGCATGCGAACCAGTGGCTACGCTACGTTAAGAAAGCATCGTTGACCCGATCGCTCTTCCGCTAAAGCCGTTCCCTTTTGTACGCAAAGCTACGTTTATGGGTCTTTGTCAGCTCTTTTTGGGGACTTCTTAAGAATCTTTTTCGAGCCGGCCATGCCGCAAGCGGCACCGGCAAAGGTTGAAAAAACGACTCGGATCAGTTAGCATTATCTGACAACGCGCTGCTCAAACCCGAAAAGCAGCCCAAGGATTTTGCTTTACAAGCAAAATCCTGGAGAATCAACTTTCAAACCTCTTTCAGTCCAGTACTGCAAAGAAAGGGCTAGGAGACCCTAGCCCTTTCTTTCTTCTATTGAGCTGAAGATTCCAGCTGGATGAGCTCTAATTCCGCTTCAGCCGCCATCTCCAAAGCCAGTGGATCCGGGTAGGGATAAAGGAAAAAGACGCGTTTTATACCGGCATTAATAAGGAGCTTAGTACAAAGCACACAAGGCTGAAATGTAGTATAGATATCCGCTCCATTAATAGAAACCCCATGCTTGGCTGCCTGAACCAAAGCATTTTGCTCCGCATGAACCGCCCGGCAAATCTCTGTCCGTTCCCCGGAAGGGATACCCAGCTGTTGTCTGAGGCAGCCCTTTTGGGCACAATGACTCAGCCCTGTAGGACTGCCGTTATAACCGGTGCTGAGAATCTGTTTATCCTTAACGAGCACAGCACCCACTTGACGGCGCAGGCATGTGGAACGTCCTGCTACGACTTGTGCCATCTGCATAAAATATTCATCCCAACTGGGTCGCTCTATCTTTTTCATTTCGTACCATATAACCGATCCCCGGCGTCACCGAGACCGGGAATGATATAGCCGTGGTCGTTTAAATAATCGTCCACTGCCGCCACAAAAATATCCACATCGTCATGGTAGGTGTGAACTTCTTTGATGCCTTCCGGAGCGGCTATTAAACACATGAGCTTGATGTTTTTTGCTCCTCTGTCCTTCAGGAAGGTAATGGCCGCAGCAGCGGACCCCCCCGTAGCCAGCATGGGGTCAATGACAATTAAATCACGTTCTTCTACATCGGTAGGGAGCTTGCAGTAGTATTCCACCGGCTTCAGTGTCTCCGGATCCCGATAAAGTCCTACATGGCCAACTTTGGCTGTGGGGATTAATCTCAGCATCCCGTCCACCATTCCCAGACCGGCTCTTAAGATAGGAATCAAGCCTACTTTGCGTCCTGCTATTGCTTTTGCTGTCATAGTAGCTACCGGAGTCTTCACTTCCACATCTTGCAGAGGAAAATCCCGGGTCACTTCATAGGCCATGAGCATGGCTACTTCTTCTACCAGTTCACGAAAGTCTTTGGACCCTGTGTTTTCGTCCCGGATTAAAGATAATTTATGCTGTATTAAAGGATGGTCCAGAATATGAACTTTTGCCATGGGTGTCAACTCCTAATCTAAATTTGGGTAGAGAGGGAATTCTGCACAGAGTGCTGTAACAATATCCCGAGCTTTGGCCGCCCCTGCTTCATTGGGTTCCGACAAAGCAATGTTGATGGCTTCGGCAATTCTTTCCATTGCCTGAGCATCCATGCCGCGGCTGGTCACAGCAGGGGTGCCAATCCGGATGCCGCTGGTTACCATTGGGCTGGCCGGATCATAGGGAATAGTGTTCTTGTTCACCGTAATACCGACCTCATCTAAAATATGCTCCGCTTCTTTCCCTGTCAAGCCTTTAGGCCGTACATCCACAAGTATCAGATGATTGTCCGTGCCTCCAGAAACGACGCGGAAGCCTTTTTCAGCCAGAGCTTCTGCTAATACTTTAGCATTCTCCACAATCCGTTTTTGATATTCCACAAATTCCGGTTTTAACGCTTCACCAAAAGCAACGGCCTTTGCCGCAATTACATGCATCAAGGGGCCGCCCTGAATGCCGGGGAAGATGGCTTTATCGATAGCTTTAGCAAATTCTTCTTTGCATAGAATCAGCCCCCCACGAGGCCCCCGCAGAGTTTTATGTGTGGTGGTGGTGACAAAATGAGCGTAGGGAACAGGGCTTTGATGAAGTCCTGCTGCGACTAAGCCCGCAATATGGGCCATGTCTACCATGAAATAAGAGCCTGCCTCATCGGCGATTTCTCTTAAGCGGGCAAAGTCGATTTGTCTGGGATAGGCACTGGCTCCCGCTACAATCATCTTAGGGCGATGCTCAAGGGCTAATTTGCGCACCACATCATAATCAATTCGTTCTGACGACTGATCTACGCCATAGGCAACAAAGTTATAATACACGCCGGAAATATTAACGGGGCTGCCGTGGGTTAAATGCCCCCCATGGGAAAGATTCATACCAAGAACCGTATCCCCAGGTTTAAGCATGGCAAAATATACGGCGGTATTAGCTTGGGCGCCGGAATGGGGCTGGACATTAGCATGTTCTGCGCCAAAAAGCCTTTTCACTCGCTCCCGGGCTAAATCCTCAACAATATCCACATACTCACAACCGCCATAATAGCGTTTTCCCGGATACCCTTCCGCATACTTATTCGTTAGAACGGAACCCTGGGCTGCCATGACGGCTCTACTCACAAAATTCTCTGATGCAATCAGCTCGATTTTATTGCGTTGTCTCCCTTCCTCCTGGGCGATAGCCTCCGCTACTTCGGGATCCTGAGGGAGAATCCATTCCTTAATATAATCCATATTACCCACTCCTACCTCCATAAATTAAGAAAACCTGGCTTGAGCGCGAATACATTGCCGACCAGCTATACTACAGGATACATCGCCCTCGGACCACCAATCAGCCGTGGTCGGGTTCTGGCCATGGTAAGGTGAGCATGGCCAATTTCCTTAATGGAAGGGCGTATAGGCACAACCACCGGCCGCAGGTGCATCCCGATAAAGGTATCTCCCACATCAATTCCAGCATGACCGCGAATGGTTTCCACCATCATAGGTTCCTTATAGGTCTGCCAAGCCTTAACCGCCATGGAGCCCCCTGCTGATAGCGAGGGGACAACGGTTACGGCATCAAGGCCGTAATGCTCCACACAAGCTTCTTCCACCACGAGAGCGCGGTTCAAATGTTCACAGCCTTGGACAGCCAGATAGAGTTCCCGTGCCCTGACTTTGGCCAGCAAAGGGGGAAGAAGGGCGTCAGCAACCTCTTCGCTGCTTGCCTTCCCGATATGTTGTCCCATAACCTCACTGGTACTGCAGCCAAGAACGACAATTTGCCGGGGTCTTAAATTAGCTTGAGAAAAGAATTCATCTAAAACCTGATTCCAAGCTTTATTCATATCCTCAAAATTCATCGATGATTGCCTCCCTACAGGGGATTAGAGTGTCTCTCCCTTTTCAATAGAACTGATGAGTTCGACCCGACAGGCATGCCGTCCACCGGCAAAAGGAGTTTTAATGAAACTATCCACGATATCCAAGGCTAATCCTAAACCGGTGACTCTGCCTCCGAGGGCCAAGACATTGGCATTATTATGTTCCCGCGCCATACGTGCCGAATAGGTCTCAGTGCAGACTGCAGCACGAATACCCGGCACTTTATTGGCAGCTATAGAGATTCCTAAGCCCGTCCCACAGACCACGATTCCTAAGTCTGCTTTGCCTTTATTTATTGCATCACCCACAAAAAAACCATACCTGGGGTAATCCACGGAATCTTTAGTGTTTGTACCGAAATCCAAGATCTCGATCCCTTGGTCTTCTAAATGGGCACGAATCTCATTTTTAAGTTCGTACCCGCCATGATCTGCTCCTAACGCGATTTTCAAAAGGGACACCTCCAATTATCTATAGCAGTTTTCTACATTAATTAGACAATCCCTGCCTATGGCTATGAAAAAGGAATTTTCACATAATAACCATCGATCATTAGTTTGTCCATCATTTTCCAAAGCTATTATCGCTGTCCCTCCAGGCTTGTTTTGACCTCATAAAGCAATGCCGCCATGTCCTCAGCACACCGGCGATACCGCTCAACACTTCCGCCCCAAGGATCTGAGATATCCTGATGGCTCCTTTCCCTTACCCAGCTACCCAACCTTTTGATTTTTGGGGCGAACTCAGGGAAAGCCTCCTTAAGCTGCATCTCATGGGTACCGGTCATGGGGACAATCCAATCCGCAGTAGCCAGCATTTCTCTACGCACTAAGCGTGCTTGATGGGAAGTGAGATCGATGCCTTTTTCCTTTAAGACTTGAACCGCTTGAACACTGGCGGGCTCCCCCTCCCAAGCTGCTAAACCTGCGGATTCCACTTGAATATCCGGTCCCAAAATCTCCCTCGCCAAACCTTCAGCCATGGGGCTTCGGCAGGTATTTCCAGTACAGATAAATACAATTCGCACAAATGATTACTCCTATCCCAGTAACATTCTTAATCCAATGATAACAAGGACAAAGCCTCCGACGACTTCAGCCCGTTTTCCTAACCAAGAACCTACATAACGGCCGAGGACCAAACCGCTCCCCATCATAATTCCAGCCACAGTGCCCATGACCAGAACGGTAAGCCCGATCCGGCTATCCACTGTCCCTAAAGAAAATCCTACACTAAGGGCGTCCAAGCTCACACTGGCTGCCAAAGCATACATACCGATACCACTTAGGGAAACCCCGGTCGGCAATTGTTTACGATTAAGAGCCGGTCTTGCTTCAGAAAGGGGGATATATTCCGCCTCCGGCCTCCAGACATGGAAAATCATACGTCCCCCTAACCATAGAAGAACCAGGGAACCGATCCCTCTGGCTAAATGGCCAAGAAATATTCCCAAGGTCTGTCCCAAAAACAGCCCTCCTAAGGGCATAAAAACATGAAAGACAGCAACCAACAGAGAAAGCCTCAAGGTCATCCTTTTTCCGACTCCTACGAGACCGATAGCCAAGGCCAGAGAAAAGGCATCCGCCCCTAAAGCAACGGACAGAGCCAATATCCATGCAAGATTCAATCCCCATTCCTCCTGTTCGAAGGGTAGAATACAATATCTCTGTATTCTATGCTATGGGGGGAGGTTGCATGCTTACACCCGAACAATCCTGTGCCCGGAAGCCTTCTGCAACCGATTCATGATCGCGAAGCCCAGACCCTTTTCCGAGACTCCTTCGGCCAGAATAATGTCCATATCCTGTTCATCACAGAGCCTTAATCCTTCGTAGAGATTCCCGGCCACCTCTTCAGGAGCATTCTCTGACCCTAAGACAAAGAGCAGATCCGGAAGCTGGCTATGCAGGTCCGGTGCACTCTCCAGGGTACAGAGGATGCCTACTTTCTTTAAACGGGAGTGTCCTTTGCGAATCTCGTCGCTCATTTTGCGGATAATATTTTTCCTCTCCCCAATAAGGAGGGTCAAATCTCCTTTCGGAGCATAATGGCGATACTTCATCCCCGGAGCCTTAGGGGCCTGATTGGGTGAAGGATGATCCACCACCACTTCTCCCAATACTTCTTCCAGCTCTTCCTTGGTGATACCTCCCGGACGAAGAATGGTAGGAACTTCACCGGTCAAATCCAAGACCGTGGATTCAACACCTACAGAACAAGTCCCCCCATCCAAAATCATGGGGATCTTGCCTTTTAAATCCTTCCAGACATGAATTCCCTGGGTAGGGCTGGGCTTGCCGGAAAGATTGGCACTGGGAGCAGCTATAGGAACCCCGGCTTCCTTAATGAGCTCCAAAGCTACCGGGTGCTTGGGCATCCGAATGGCCACAGTTCCTAGGCCTCCGCTGACCACATCCGGTACAAAGGCGGTTTTTTCCAAGACAAGAGTCAAAGGGCCTGGCCAAAATTTTTCTGCACAAAGGGCTGCTTGAGGCGTCCATTCCTCCACCAGCCTTTTGACCATTTCCAAGTCTGAGACATGAACGATGAGAGGATTATCCTGAGGCCTGCCCTTGACTTTAAAAATCTCTTTGCAGGCGTTGGCATCCATGGCATTAGCCCCTAAACCATAGACCGTCTCGGTAGGCAAGGCCACCAACTGCCCTTCACGAATCAGCTGGGCCGCCTCCTTAATCCACTCCGTCTCAGGATGCTGTGCATTGATCGTGACCCGTTTTGTTTGCAAAATTCTCACCTCGCGAAAACTACCCGATCTCTCCCCCCCAAATCCTGAAAGATCCGAGTGTGGAAACCCTGTTGCTGAAAAAGTCTTGCTACCGAATCTCCTTGCTGCCAACCGATCTCGACAAGGATCATACCCTTTTCTTTAAGTAAAGAACGGGCTTCTCGGGCAAGTTCCCGATAAAAATCTAAGCCGTCTACTCCCCCCAGAAAAGCCATACTCGGTTCTTTAGCTATTTCCGGGGCGAGTTCGCTGTATTCTTCTTGAGTTACATAGGGTGGATTGCTTACGATGAGATCCCAAACATCTCCTCGAATGGGTACCAAGAAATCCCCTTGACGCCATTTGATCCGCACTCCCAGACGCTCTCCATTGAACTGCGCCACGTCCAGAGCACTCCTGGATAAGTCTGTCCCTACAACCTCAGCTTGAGGCCAATAGTGGGCAATGCTGATCGCTAAAGCTCCGCTTCCTGTACAGAGATCCGCAATGCGGGGGGGAGCTCCACCACCGGCCTCATCCGCCGAGTGCTTCCATTTCTTTTTTATCTCCAGAACCTTTTCCACAAGGATCTCTGTATCTGCCCTTGGAATAAGAACTCTTTCATCTACATAAAAATCAAGCCCCATAAATTCTTGGTGCTTTAAAATATACTGGAGTGGTTCCCGTTCGGCCCTGCAGCTAATCAGCCGTTTATAAGCGGCCTCCTGATCAGAACTAAGAGCTTGGTCTCTCTCCAAATAAAGTTGTTCCCGCCTTAAGCTGAGAATATGCCCAAGCAGGAGATCCGCATCCCAGCGCGGATTTTCCACTTGGGCAAGGTTTAATTCTTGCTCTCCCCATAAAAGAGCATCAATGATACGCATTATGCCTCCGATTTCAGACGCTCAGCTTGATCCGTAGTGATTAAGGCATTAATCACCTCATCCAGCTCTCCTAACAAGATGGAATCTAAGCGATGAAGGGTCAAGCCAATGCGATGATCTGTCACCCGACCTTGAGGGAAGTTATAGGTGCGGATTCGCTCACTGCGATCGCCGGTTCCCACCTGACTGCGGCGTTCACTGGCCAATTCTCCCATAGCCTCTTCCTGGGCACGTTCCAATAGACGAGCCCGCAAAACCCGTAGAGCTTTTTCTTTATTTTTCAGCTGGGATTTCTCGTCTTGGCAAGAGACAACGGTACCTGTGGGAACGTGGGTGATGCGGACCGCTGATTGGGTGGTATTGACCGACTGTCCCCCGGGACCGCTGGAGCAGAAAATATCAATCCGCAAATCGTTGGGGTTGATATCGACATCCACTTCTTCCGCCTCGGGAAGCACCGCTACCGTGGTGGTGGAAGTATGGATCCGACCGCCGGATTCTGTAGTAGGTACCCGCTGCACCCGGTGGACACCGCTTTCGAACTTCAGTTTGCTATAAGCCCCTTGTCCTTCAATAAGGAAGATAATCTCCTTAAAGCCCCCAATATCGGTGTAACTGGCGCTGAGGAGCTCCGTACGCCAGCCTTGATGCTCCGCGTATTTGGTATACATTCGATAAAGATCTCCGGCAAAAAGAGCCGCCTCTTCTCCACCTGCGCCGGCGCGGATTTCCATAATGACGTTTTTGTCATCATTAGGATCTTTGGGTAAGAGCAGAATTCTCATTTTCTCTTCTAACTCATCCCGCTTTTCAGTTAGTTCCTCGAGCTCCAGCTCGGCCATTTCCTTAAACTCAGGGTCTAATTTTTCCTCAAGAAGACTTTGTGTCTCTTCAAGATGTTTAAGGATCTCCGAATAGTCACGGAAGGCTTCCACAATATCCGTCATTCCTGCCTGAGTTTTGGCATACTTTTGCCATTCAGCCTGATTGGCAATGACCTCGGGGTCGCTTAAGAGCTGGGTAAGCTCATCATAGCGCCTTTCAATTTCAATTAATTTTCTTTGCATTTATTACACCTCAAGTAGCCATTTAATTTTTGGATTTCCAAGGCTTCTTGCACTAATTTTATACACCTTATGGTGAAAGAAAAAGCAGAGCATGCGCTCCGCCTTTTCTCTAGCAACGACCGCAGGCCGTTGTTCATATTACATGCCATATTTCTTCTTAAAGCGATCCACTCGTCCACCACTATCAACAAAACGTTGAACACCGGTATAGAAGGGATGGCATTTAGAACAAATTTCCACCTTAATATCTTTCTTAGTGCTGCCGGTAGGAATTACTTCCCCACATACACAAGTGATAGTGGTTTGTTCATATTTAGGGTGTGTCTTTTCTTTCATGTCGTCACCTTCTTTCCCAACCGAGTCGTCAACTCTAAACATTGTAGCACATTGGCTTCATACAGGTCAAGGCAAAAAACATAGAATGCTTCAATGCCCTCAACTATTTTTTTCGTTAAGAACCGAGTCGTTTTAGGTTGGGTTTCGGGGCAAATAGGGCTTGGGGTCAACAGCTTTCCCATTCAAGCGAATCTCAAAATGAAGATGGGGACCCGTACTTCTTCCCGTATCTCCCGCCAAGGCGATACGATCCCCCTGCTCAACCCACTCTCCTGGACGTACCAGGAGTTTTTGATTATGGGCATAAAGGCTTTGCACTCCATTACCATGGTCCAAAAGCACGGTCAAACCATAAATATCGATCCATTGGGCTTTAACGACCTTGCCCTCGCGAGCGGCAAGAATTTCCGTTCCGTGGGGAATGGCAAAATCAATACCATGATGAAATTCTCCCTTTCGCCAGCCATAATCTGAACTGATGGGGCCAGAGACCGGCCAGCTCCAGGTTAAGGATGCCCCGCGGGATAAGGCTTCGACCACCGCAGGGATCTCCTGAACGGTATTCTCCCGAATGGTCAGTGTAGCCTCAGGGTTCGCGATTACCGATGGATTATCCAACAGAATCTGAGACCTGGTCGTCTGATACTTTTTAGCCAAATCGTCAAGGCTTTGTCCTTCTTGAAGTGTGACTACAGAATAGGTAGCCTGTTCTTCTTGAGAAAAAGCATCGGAAGACCAGGCATTAATCCAGAAACAACACATAAACAGGAGGGCACACCCTTTACGATACAATGCCCTCTGCCCATGTCCTTCATTATTCATTGTTAAATAACCACCTCAAGGGTAGCTTTACCCATGTCCAGGTAAAAAATACCTACTGGACACCCTTCATGGCATAAGCGGGCTTTTTGTCAAAACGATGCCGTGCCTCAATAAAGCGGACTGTCCCCGTTTTTCCACGCATAACCACAGTATGGGTTAGGGCTCCTTGGGAAGTAAAATGCACACCTTTAAGCAGTGGGCCTTCTGTGATACCGGTAGCTGCAAAAAAGACATCATCAGAGCAGACCAGATCATCCATCGTTAAAAGTTTATTGATATCATGAACGCCTAACTTCTGAGCCCGCAGGATATCCTCATCATTCTCCGGCCAAAGCCTTCCCTGCATTTCTCCGCCTAAACACCGTAAAGCAGCCGCAGCCAGTACCCCTTCCGGAGCTCCGCCGATCCCCATCATGACATCTACTCCGGTTCCCTCAATAGCACAAGCCACCGCCGGCGATACATCTCCGTCAGTGATGAGGCGAATCCGGGCTCCCGCCTCCCGAACCTCATGAATGATCTTATCATGACGGGAGCGATCCAAGATAACTACGGTAAGGTCATCCATACTCTTGCCCAGAGCCTGAGCCACATTGGCTAAATTCTCTTTGACCGGGGCATCCAAGTGTATTCTGCCTTTGGCTTGAGGTCCGACGGCAATTTTATCCATATACATATCCGGAGCATGTAAGAGGCCGCCTTTTTTGGCTATAGCGACCACAGCAATGGCTCCGGCTAAGCCTTTGGCTACACTATTCGTTCCTTCCAAGGGATCGACGGCTACATCCAATTCCGGAGCTTCTCCGCTTCCTACTTTTTCACCGATGTAGAGCATGGGAGCTTCATCCATTTCCCCTTCACCGATGACAACCGTCCCCTGCATACGAATCGTGTCAAACACTGAGCGCATGGCTTGTACTGCAGCATCATCTGCGGCTTCTTTATCTCCACGACCAACCCAACGAGCCGAAGCCAATGCTGCCGCCTCAGTAACCCGGGCAAATTCCATGGTGAGTTCCCGTTCCATGGCCATTTCATTATTCATGATGATCCCTCCAAATTATTTAACTCCAACCTAATCCTAACTCAATGAGAAATGAGTTGCATCTTTTATCCATTTCGCAAAGTCTTGGCTGCTTTACAAACAACGATTCCACTATTCATAAACACCATCTGTAATTGTCCCATACTTTTTTTATAGATGCAAGGCAGAGTACAATGTGCTAAAAGAAAAGCTCTATCAGCCGAAAATCGTCTGCCAGAGCTTTTATTTAAAATTTATCATTGCTAACCGCCACTTATAATCCTGCTATTTAAGCTTTTGCCAATCGGCTAAAAACTTCTGAATGCCGGCCTCAGTCAAGGGATGCTTAAAGAGTTGGCACAAAACATGAAAGGGAACAGTGGCATAATCCGCACCGGTTTTGGCCGCTTCCGTCACATGAACAGGATTACGGATACTGGCAGCGATGACTTTCGTCTCTAGTCCATGGACTCCAAAAATCTCACAAATATCAGCCAATAAAAGAAGTCCATTTTCACCGATATCATCAAGTCTGCCCAGGAAGGGGCTAACATAGGTCGCTCCCGCCCGAGCGGCAAGCAAGGCTTGAACTGCTGAAAAGATTAAGGTCACATTGGTTTTAATGCCCTCGGCGTTTAGAACTTTGACCGCCTTGAGCCCATCTTCCGTCATGGGAATTTTGATGACGATATTGGGGTGCATGGCGGCAAGCTCCCGAGCCTCTTGAAGCATCCCAGCCACATCTAAAGCAATCACTTCGGCACTAATAGGGCCATCAACAATTTGAACGAGCTCCTGCAAAAGCTGGTGAAAATCTCTTCCTTCTTTGGCTACCAGACTGGGATTGGTGGTTATCCCCCCGATGACTCCCATGTCCCATGCCTGCCTAATCTCCTCCGGGTTGGCTGAGTCCAATAAAAATTCCATGACACTCCTCCTCCTTAGGCTTTTCCACTGCTCCCAAAGAGCCGGATCTTCTCCCGGATGATCTCGACGGTGGCTTCCCGTGCCGGTCCGAGCATTTTCCTGGGATCAATCTCCTGGGGATAATCAGCCATTACTTTGCGGGCAGCGGCTACGAAGGCCTCCCGGATGTTTGTATCAATATTGACTTTACATACCCCCAGGGAAATAGCTTTTTGAATGGCTTCATCCGGCACTCCTGACGATCCGTGAAGCACGATGGGGACATTAACCCTCTTGCGGATCTCTGTCAAGCGTTGGAAATCAAGCTTAGGCACTCCTTTATATTGACCATGGGCAGTACCGATGGCAATGGCTAAGGCATCCACTTTCGTCTCACTGACAAAACGCTCAGCCTCTGCGGGATCAGTAAAGAGAACTTCTTTCTCACTGACGGTAATATCGTCTTCCGTTCCACCGATCTTACCCAGCTCTGCCTCTACGGAGACTCCGAGAGGACGGACTGCTTCGATGACTTTATTGGTCAACCCTATATTCTCCTCCAAGGGAAGCTTCGATCCGTCAATCATAACGGAAGTAAAGGAATTTCTTACACAACTCATAATTTGAGCAAAACTGGTTCCATGATCAAGATGGAGGGCCACAGGCACGCTGGCTTTCTCAGCTGCCAAACGGGTCATGGTAGCTATATATTCAATTCCCGCATATTTAATCGCTCCTTGGCTTGCCTGAACGATAACCGGGGATTTTTCTGCTTCTGCCGCACTCACAATGGCTTGAACAATCTCCATATTATTGCAATTAAATGCTCCCACTGCGTAGTGCCCTTTCTGGGCGTCAAGTAAAAGCTGAGCCATTGGTACCAAACTCATTCTTATTCCTCCTCAATTACCTTACAAAAATGTCCGTGCTGTGTACAATTTAACAGTACGGTCTTATTCTCATCCAAATTCACGGATGTCATTCCCTCGAAGATCCGAATGTTTTCCGTGTTTTCTCCGTAAATCACACCTACCGCATCGCAAATCTCACAATAGAGCTCGATGCGGTCCGGCAAGAGCTCAAAGGTTAGATTATGGTTGCCGCATTTACAACCTAAAGCTCCGTCCCTGGCTAAATTATGAAGATGGTCCAGGAGTTTTAGCATAACCTCCGGATTCTCAAATTCATCCTCATAGCCCAGTTCCGAAGCCAGTTCAGCGATGGATTTCTCCCGCTCCTGACAAGCTTGGGCTACCTTTTGTTTGGGACCGACAAAGCCTGTGGAAGCCTCTACTTCCGGGCATAGCAAAGGGATGGCGTTCTTGCCCCAAAAGGCTCTTCTCTTTAAGCGCAGATAATGTACTTTACCACAAAAAGCACAATTAAAGGAAACATTGAAATTCTTGTGGTCTCTGCTCGCCACAGACATTAAGGATTCGCCGCAACGGCAATATAAACTTTCACGTCCCTTACCTGAAAACGCAAAAAGTGAAAGGGCGTGAAACTCTAATTCTCCACATTTGGGACACTGCATAGCAACGGATGTATGGGTTGTCAGGATCAATTTTCCCACCTCTTTCTACTCGAAACTATACTTCGGCAAGTGGGGGGGTTTTTCCTCCATCTTTTATCTAAAAAAATAAGAGGTAACCTCACAACAATTAATGCCATGGTACCTCAAAAATTCCGAAACAAAATCAATTTTTGACTAAAAATCTATACTATATAATTTATTTGAGCAAATCGCGAACCACATCCCGCAGCTCAAAAAGGTCGAAAGGTTTGCTGATATAATGCCTTACTCCTTGCTCTTGTGCTCTCTCCATATTTTGTGCATCCCCATAAGCAGTCATCATGATGACCTGGACATCCTGGTTAAAGGTACGAATCTCCTTGAGGGTATCAATCCCATTCATTTCCGGCATTTTCATATCCATAATAATTAAGTCCGGCTTGTAATCTTCGAGTACACGCAGGGCTTCATTACCGTTCTCCGCCATTTTTACCAGATGGCCCTCCTCTTTAAAGGCTTCAAAGAGGAGCCTTCGCACCCCCATTTGGTCATCTACAACCAAAATATTAGCCATAAATTGCCCCCTCTCCTCTAGTGATTCCTCACTACTATTATTTATGGATATTCTGGATAAGATTGTAAAAATCCTTCTTTTATATTGCGTTTCGCGATTAATCTTTTTTCAGACCAATATTGTCTTAATAATCGCGGATTGGCTTGGGTCCGTCTCAGAGGCAGAACCACCTCGTCCCCCGTCTCGCAAGAAAGATCTCCTACATCAAGAACCGTTAACTGCATACCAATCTTTCCGGCAACAGGAATCTTATGCCCTTGTAAGGTCACAGTCTCTTGTCCCCTATAAATTCCGCAAAGGGCTAAAAAGTTCTTGATGACAATCTTAATAAAATCCCAAACTCCTTGGGGAACAAAATGAGGCTGAACACCAAATCCATCGGCATAACCCACAGGAATCACAGCTAATTGAGTCTCGGCCTTAGTTCGATAAATACTTTGGTAGCCGACAAAGGTTCCTTTGGGTACCCGGCGCAGGCTAACAATACGGGCCTTGGCAACCCATGGATCCTGCAGTTTAAGCTTGCCTGCAAAGGCCGTGGCAGGGAAGTGGCCGATCAAGAGGGTTCCCGTCCGAATAAAATCATAATGCCATTCAGGATAGTCCAAAAAGGCAGCACTATTGCACACATGCTTCCATAAGCCTGTAAACCCATGTTCCTCGAGAACTTTTACCCCTCTCTGAAAACATTCCACTTGCTGCCGGGTATAGGCTTGATCCCGTTGAGCAGCCCGAGCCAGATGGGTATAGACGCCTACAGGGGTGATGTGGGGGGATTCCTTTAATAACCCGGCAAGTAGTTCCCAATCCTTCTCGAAAAAGCCGGTTCTCCCCATTCCCGTCTCCAGCTTAAGGTGGACTTTAGCCTCTTTGCCCAATTCTGCAGCGACAGCTTCCCATTTCCTTAGCATATAAAAATCCGATAGGGTCAGCTGGAGGTCTCCTTCAAGGGCCTCTGCCATTTGCTCCGAGGATACCGGCCCCAAAACCAAAATAATCCCTTCCACTCCATGCTCACGCAGAATAAGACCTTCTTCCGCAGTGGTCACCGCAAAAGCCTGGCAGCCAAGTTTTTGGAGCGTACGGGCAACAGGAACCGCTCCCAAGCCATAGGCGTCAGCTTTGACTACGCTCATGACTCGTGCACCCGGGCTAAGATGCTGAGTTATTTCTCGGTAATTATTCGCTATGGCGTCCAGATCAATATCAATCCATGCATCACTCATAGAGTATCGCCACCTTTTGTGAGTTTGTTCATTTTACCCTTTATTTCTCTGCCGCAGCTTCCCGATAATTCCTTTGACCACATCGGAGTATACCGGCTCAAGGGTGTTCCAGAGGAAGTAGACCACAGGACGATAGACCAAATCCCATTCGCCGATGAATTCGGTGTACTCTCCGTTGAAGCCTTTTTTGAAACGGTAAAGGCCATAGAGGGGATTGTCCTCGGTGAGATGGCCAGGTACCCCGCGGAAATCGTAGAGGGTGCAGCCTTTGGATTTAGCCCAGCGGATCATTTCCCATTGAATCAGATAATTGGGCATCACATTTCTATGGGAGTTAGAAGAGGCACCATAGAGATACCAGGCCTTTTCTCCGATAATCAGGGCCAAGGTACCTGCGATAATCTGTCCTTCATATTCGGCAATGAATAGCTCCGCCATGCCGGCAGAATGAAGTTCATCATACATATCTTCGAAATAGGAGTAGGCCCGGACCAGGAATTTATCTCTCTCCGTAGTTTCCTTGAGCACTCGATAAAAATCGGGCAAATCTCCTTTAGTACCAATGCGGATGGTGACTCCCTTTTTTGTCGCTAATTTAATATTATAGCGGGTCTTCTGGTGCATTTGAGCCAATAGAGTCTCTTCGTCAGGGGCGATGTCCAGACGGAAGACATATTTAGGTTGAACTCCTTCGAAGCCCTTGCCGGTTTCTGCACTTCGGAACCCCCGGCTCTTCAAGTAATTCTCTAAATCTTTGTCTGAAGAGGGAACATCCGGGTCGATTTTCAGGAAAATAGCCCCCCGCTTTTGGGCTAATTTTTTAACCTCGAGAAGAAGGGCATCAAATAATTCGTGATTGGTCCAATCGAGAACGGGTCCCCGGGAAGCATAAAAAATGGGAATTCCCACGACAGGTATCTTCCGTTCGAGAATAGAGATGGCGGCTACAATTTCACCATGGTCTTCAAGGACTAAACGCCATGGTTTCCAGCCGGTTCTATTTTTAAGTTCTCCCCAGCCCCAGGTCTGCAGTACATGACCCTTCGAGTGGCGAGCCATAAATTCATCAAAACGCTCTTTTTCAGCGTTATCTATCAGTCTTGCTGTATATGGCATCCCAACAGCCTCCCGTATATCATACTTCTTATGTTAATTTTTGCCACAAATAGGCAAGCCCAAACGACTTTTACCTAAAACTATTCCATGGCCCCTAGGAGCCATGGAATCGCCTTTAAATCATCTATTGGTTAATGTGGCTTGGACAAACTCTCTAAAGAGGGGATGTGGACGATAAGGACGGGATTTGAATTCCGGATGGAACTGAGAAGCCACAAACCATGGATGATCAGGATACTCTGTGATCTCTACAAGGCGTCCATCAGGGGAAGTTCCTGAGAATTTCAGACCGCCCTTTTCTAATTCCGCGCGGAATTGATTATTTACTTCATAGCGATGGCGATGGCGCTCATAGATCACTTCATCCTGATAAATGGAGCTGACCTTAGTGCCCTCGATAAGCTTGACAGGAGATATTCCCAAGCGCATGGTTCCTCCCTTGTCTTCGATCTCTTTCTGTTCAGGCAGGATATCAATGACAGGGTAAGGTGTGTCTATATCAAATTCAGAGCTGTTGGCATTTTTCATGCCGCATACATTCCGCGCAAATTCAATGACTGCAGTCTGCATGCCTAAGCAAATTCCTAAGAAGGGTATTTTATTTTCCCGCGCATAGCGAATCGCTTCAATCTTACCTTCAATTCCCCGGTTGCCGAATCCGCCGGGTACAAGAACTCCGGATACGCCCCTGAGCAGCGCCTCGGCCGAAGACCCTTCAATCTCTTCCGAGTTGACCCAGCGTATTTTAACTTTCGCCAGATGTTCAATTCCGGCATGACGCAAGGCTTCGGCTACACTCAAATAGGCATCGGGAAGCTCCACATATTTTCCGACAATGGCAATTTCCGTTTCACTCAGAGGATTATTAATGCGATCAACCATAGCACTCCACTCTGTCATATCAGCAGGAGGTGCTTCAATACCCAGAATCTTAAGAACGATATCATCCATGCCTTCTTCTAAGATATTTAAAGGAACTTCATAAATACTCTTAGCATCCACCATTTGGATAATGGCTTCACGATCGATATCACAGAAGAGGGCTAGTTTTTCTTTCATATCGTTGGAAATAGCATGTTCTGTGCGGCAAACCAGAATATTGGGCTGAATGCCGATTCCCCGAAGCTCTTTAACGGAATGCTGAGTGGGTTTTGTCTTGAGCTCACCTGAGGCATTCAGATAGGGAATGAGGGTCACATGAAGATAAAGGACATTGTCTCTGCCGATATCACTGCGCATTTGACGAATAGCTTCTAAATAGGGCAGGGATTCAATATCTCCAACGGTACCACCGATTTCCGTAATCACAATATCCGGGTGGTTTTCCCGAGCTACTCGGTAAATGCGTTCCTTAATTTCGTTAGTAATATGGGGAATGACCTGTACTGTTCCGCCTAAGTAATCTCCTCGTCTTTCTTTGTTGAGGACGGACCAATAGATTTTTCCTGTGGTTACATTGCTATTTTTAGACACAGGTACATCAATAAAACGCTCATAATGCCCAAGATCTAAATCCGTCTCCGCTCCATCATCGGTAACAAAAACTTCACCATGTTGGTAAGGACTCATAGTCCCTGGGTCAATGTTAATATAAGGATCAAATTTTTGTATGGCCACACTTAATCCCCTATTTTTGAGCAAGCACCCCAGAGCGGATGCCGTGATCCCCTTTCCCAAGGAGGATACTACACCACCTGTGACAAAAATAAACTTCGTCATCTTTCCCTATCCTTTCTCGACCAATTTCTAACGTCTCTTTGTATTTAGGATTTCCGCACAGCAGTAAAATGATAATTAATCATTGAAAAGCCGAACGCATGCACATAAAAAAAGCTAGTCCGCAAGACGCACTAGCTTTATTTTCACCATTTATACTTATTCTAGCCAGATTTCGATTGGCTGTCAAGGCGATTCAAGAGAATACCTCTTAGTTTATTTTCTTTCGCCAAGATTCTTCATCAAGCTCAAATTCATCAAACCTACCAGGATTCTTCGTTGTTAAAGGAACCCTCTTCAAGCTCCGAATCCGATTCATCCCCACCATCTTCCCCGTCATCAAAAAGAATATCCTTGCCCTCTAAATCTAATTCGAGTTCTTCATTACTATCATCATAGGCTAATCCTTTATTCAATAAGGTGATGGTTGGTATTTTCCGCGAACTTTTGCTGGGGACCCAAACTTTAAGTCCCCACTCTCCGTTGCCTGCATAGGCAAAACGGGCATCTAAATTGATGTGAGTCAATACGCCCGAGATAGCAGCCGGATCTTGCGCACGTTCTTGCCGTGTGAGCACTTCCATGATTAAATCCTGGTAATGCATAGCACGTCCTTGGGATGCAAGAATCTCATAAGCCATATCTTCATCAGAGAGCTTTACTTTCTGTGTTAAGGAATGGGTCAATATTACACCGCCCTTCATGTTCATCTCCGAATATTTAGACAGTATATTCGACTCACCCCTAATTATTTCCTGCTAGTATTCTGTAACACTTAAAACTTACATTAATTTCTTACTACATTCTCTCCGGAGCAGTAACACCGAGGATGCCCAAAACATTAGCCAGAACCTGCTTGGTGGAACGAACCAGGCCTAAACGTGCTTCCCGTAATCCTTCCTCATCTACCAAAACTCTTTGGCTGTTATAGAAGGAGTGGAAGAGCCCTGCCAAATCCAATACATAGCGTGCCAAGCGATGAGGCTCTGTTAAACGTGCAGCTACTTCAATCTCATTAGGCAATTCGGCGATTTTCTTCAGAAGCTCCCGCTCCTCGTTGCTCTGGAGTCTCTTCAGGTCCCCTTCTTGAGGTATTCCAGCCGTGTTGTAGCCCTGCTCGGCAGCTTGGCGCAGAATGCTGCACAGCCGTGCATGAGCATATTGGACATAGTACACGGGATTATCTGAAGACTCCGCTTTAGCCAAATCCAAATCGAATTCTACCGTGGAATCAGGATCACGCATGATAAAGAAGAAGCGAGCGGCGTCCTTGCCTACTTCATCCATCAATTCTCTTAAGGTAATATACTGTCCGGAACGCTTGGACATGCGGACCACTTCGCCATTTTGAATGAGGCGAACCAGCTGCATCAAAATGATTTGGAGATTCTCGGGATCGTATCCCAAGGCGGACATAGCCCCTTTCATGCGAGCTACATGACCATGGTGATCAGCACCCCAAATATTAATGACCCGGTCAAATCCCCGGTCAAATTTGTTCCGATGGTAGGCAATGTCCGCTGCAAAATAAGTGGGCGTCCCATTACCGCGTACCACAACTTCGTCCTTTTCATCCCCGAATAAGGTGGATTTCAGCCATTGAGCCCCTTCTTTTTCATAGATATATCCCTGCTGCTCCAGTTTTTCCATGGTGTCCTTAACAAATCCGGAGTCATGCAAGGATTGCTCACTAAACCAACAATCATAGTGGACACCCATATCGGTAAGGGTCTCACGGATACTGGTCAGCTTCTCTTCCAAGGCATAACGGACGAGAAACTCCCGGCGTAGATCCTCCTCCACATTGAGGTATTTATTCCCTACCTTTTCTATCAACCCTTTAACGGTGTCGATAAGGTCTCCACCATGATATCCTCCCTCGGGGAAAGGAACATCCTGACCCATGAGCTGAAGATAACGGGCTTCCAGGGAGAGGGCAAAATTATGGATTTGGTTTCCTGCATCATTGATGTAGAATTCCCGGCTGACTTCGTAGCCTGCCATGGCCAGCAAGGAGGCTAAGCTATCCCCTAAAGCCGCGCCCCGGGCATTGCCCATATGGAGCAATCCTGTGGGATTGGCACTGACAAACTCCACCTGGACCTTCTTTCCCTGACCCAGGTTTACTTTTCCGTAATCTGCCTCAAGATTTAAAACTTCCGGAATGACCCCTGTGAGCCAGTTGGGATCCAAACGAAAATTAATGAATCCGGGGCCGGCAATTTCACTGGAGGTAATAAACGTTCCTTCAGTATCCAAATACTTAATCAGGATAGTGGCAATATCCCTGGGGGCTTTGCGAGCTTGCTTGGTTAGGACCATGGCCAGGTTGGTTGCCCAATCCCCATGCTGCTTTTCCCGGGGCTCTTCCAATACATAATTGGGTAAACTTTCAAAGGTAAGCTCACCTGTTTTTTGGGCCTCCGCCGCAGCCTTTGCCAGATTGGCATAAATCATGTCTTTAATATTAATGTACAAACTCATCGAGGAGCGTCCTCCTTTATATTAATCCACAGAGAATTATGACTGACCCATTGATCGTCAATAAAAAGATTATATTTTAGAGTAATATTTCCACCCTGCTCTGTCAAGTCAATCTTCATATCCTCAGTAAAAACCTGAAGAAACAATGACCCTTGAGGCGTAGCATAGGCTGAACCGTGGAGAATTCCCCGTTCGAAAACCTGTTTTTGATCTATGGCCCCCATACGATTTAGGGTTACCTTAGCAGGTTCCACCTTCAGACTGGTGGTTACCCCAGCTCCCCCGGCGGTTTCCGAATCACGGTAAATAATATAATAGCTGCCCTGGCGTTTATGTAAGTTTCCCACTGTGGAGAACTCTATGCGTTCCTCGGACCCTTCTTCATAGCTTTGGGTACTTACGACCTGAATTAACATTTCTTTGACCACGGGAGTCTCCTTTCTCTCTTGTCTGCAGGTACTATTATATATCAACCTTTCCGTTCTGTGTGAGGGAAAGTGAAAAGAAACGCGCGCTTCTGTTCCGGAGAGGAGCTGTGAGCGGGTTGTCTATGGGTGAAGTCTCTGGAAATCGATCTCCAGGATTTTGCTTTACACCGGTAGCTCCATAAGCTGCGCGGACAAAACTAACGCTCAAGCCCTCCGCTCCGTCGGGTACCCGGCCAAATCGCTCCTGCTCAATGGCCGGTTGGAAACGTCCTGTTTCCAACCCGACTCCGCTGCGCGCTTTTCGCGAAGTTTTGTTTCCGCTCGCTTAAATTCGCTCACTTTTGTAAAGCAAAATCCTTGGGCTGCTTTTCGGGTTTGAGCGAGCGGGGCGTTGTGGGAAATGCAGTGCAAGTCGCCTGATCCGAGCCGCTTTTTCCGTCTTTACCGACGCCGCTTGAGCGGCATGGTCGGCTACTCCTGGAAGGGCTCCGAAGAAAAGAACAACTCTAAAGACGGCCCCATAAACGGTTCACAAAAGGCCCTCGCTTACAAACAATCTCAGGCCCCCAAGAAAAAACTAAAAAAGACCTGCAAGTGTAGCTTTACGCACAAAAGCGAACGGATTTAGCGGAGGGGCGGCCAGGTGAACGAGGCTTTCTTAACTTAGACGGGCCACTGGTTTACATGCAGAAAGTAGCGGGGTTTGGCCCGGCTGTTAAGAAAGCGAGTGAACCAGCCCCGGAGCTATGGAGTGAGCGTTGTGCGTAAAGCTACACGACCCGGACACTATTTTTCGTGCCGCCTATGCAGCACGAAGCCAACATGAAGCTCTATCCTGACAAAACCATACAGAAAAGCAAGATGGCAATGCTTCATACATTACCACCTTGCTCTTTAGTATACCCTATTTAAGGGTTACTTCTTCCTACTTATTGCAGATATTCCCCTCGGGGAGTTTTGATGATACGCTGGATCTTCTCCTCAATTCCAGTCTCCGCATTGATGTAAACAAGGTATTCCTCATCCTGATAGAGTCCACGGAATTCGTAAGCCATAACCTCCCGGTTGCCCTTGACCGGAATCACAGCCGTCCGGGTCTCTTTGATTTGGAAGCCCTGTCTGAGCTTGGTTCTTGCTTGCTCAAGAGTCAGCTTTTTGGTGAAATTGCGTTTTTGGTGATAGGCATAGTAAGGAGTCGAATCGTAACCGATAATCTGTCCATTATCTAAAGCCACCGTGACTCGGAGTTTATCAGGGTAATAACGTGTACCGCTTTCATCCCGGACGTACTCCAGCTGCAGATATCCACCAAAATCCTCAGTGGAGGTCAAAACCAGATTCCATTCTAAGGACTTAAGGGTCTGGGCTACCTTTTCCTTAGCTTGCTCAGCACTCATGGTTCGCTCGTTAAACTCCCGCTGATCACGATAAATCAACACTTTGCCGCCCCGTTTGCTGACAGTCAGGAAGATATCTCCCTGCTTAAAGATGTAAACTCCTAAAGCGCCCTGACTGACGCCGGAAAACTCCGGATTGCTTCCTGGATATCCTACCTTGCTCAGGAAATCCTTGGCTGCCTTCATGGCAGTCTCTTTATCCACCTCATCACGGGGCAGACCGAGGGGTTCCTTTACAGAACGGGATTCGTATTCTCCCACATAGGAGAAAGGTGGGAGCTTTTGCAGACTGGCATTCAATTGGTCCAGTCCGGAGCGCACTGAACTGGAAGGGCCATCTGCCGATTCCGCCGCGGCTTCCGCTGTTCCTGTCTTCAGAAGGCCAACCATACGATTCCACAGAGTCCGATTATCCAGCCACGCCAGCCCCTCGGTATCCACTCTTTGGACCAGATTCTGTACCTTTTCATTAACGGACAAAAGACGTGCGTGAACATCAGTGAGATTTTTATCATCTTCTGTAGTGGGTGTATGACCCACTGAGATTTGATACGCTAGACTTCTTGTGAGATCTCCTGTACGATTTAAAAACTCACTAATATAACTTAGACCATTTTCTTCGGCCGGAAGCTGTGCCAAATCTTTAACCGCAGATTCACTGATGCTTCCTGCCTGGCTTAAATAAAGTACTTTTTGGCTGGAAGTAGAAGCTACACGACCTTTAGCCAAATCTGTCTCCAATTGGTCCAGATGGCTGGCAAAATCCCGTAAGGAACGTTGATATTGGTTTGTGCTGACTTTTTCCAGTTGTTCCGCCTGACGATACTCAGTAAATCCCCAAGCCAGGGAGAGGATTAAAGCGGTTCCTAAAATCCCAATCCAAAAGTTTCTGCTCATGCAATCCCCTCCTAACGAGTGAAAATATGATTGCCGATTTGCATAATTTGCGGCCTGGACCAGATGAATTTATTTTTGGTCTTGGCCGGGTTGAAAAAATAAATGGCTCCCCCTGTAGGGTCCACTCCCGTTACCGCTTCTCGGGCTGCTTTAAGTGCCGAAGCTGTAGGGGCCATATTGATCTGCCCATCCGCCACACTGGAAAAAGCGAGAGGCTGATAGATTATGTCTGCTAGGGTATTAGGAAAGGCCGGATCCGCTATGCGATTGAGAAGCACAGCAGCTACAGCTACCTGTCCTACATAGGGTTCTCCCCGGGCCTCGGCACTGACACAACGTGCTAATAGGTTAACATCCACATTTTTCGGTCCGACAGATTTTCCTGAGGCATTGGTGCTGCCCCCAGTCATAAGCTTGAGCTCTTTAATGGTCTGAGCTCCGGCTATTCCATCCACCTTTAAGCCCCGCTCCTTCTGAAAACGGGTCACGGCAGCCTTGGTCTTCGAGCCGTAAATGCCATCAACCTTTCCGACCACATAGCCCAAAGAGACAAGCTTTTTCTGGAGTTCAGTGACCTCCGGGCCTCTTGAACCTTGGCTTAGGGTTCGATCACCTAAAGCTCCATAAGCACCACTGGCAAGTATTAGAGCAATGCCTAAAGCCATTACCCCTACCCACACTCTCTTTTTTGTGATCATCATACTCACCTCACACCTAGATTTAATCTTTCTTAGTGTGGCTGAGGAAATGAATTATTATCCAGAAATCCAAGGAATTTTTATAGCCAGGCAAATAAGTAAAAAGACAGTCCTTTGAGAACTGTCTTAGCGTAGATCAAACGAATTATCCAAATTGTATTTTTACCGGTTCAGAGAGCAGCCTGACTACTTCCCTAACCCTTCATGATAAACGGCTTTAAACGTTTCCACAGCCTTGGCCACGTCAGCCTTGAAGCCCATCTCGTTAAGGGTCTCGCCCACAAGCTCCATAGCCCTAATAAACATTTCTTCAGTAGCATTACCCATATGACCGATACGGAAAGCCTTCCCTGCTAGATTAGCCAGAGAACCGGCGATGATCATACCTTTTTCCGCCAGCTTGGAGCGGAACTCGGCATCATTTACTCCTTCCGGATAAAGGATGCAGCTCAGAGTGGGGGCAGCGATCTCTTCAGAAGCCAAGGCCTTCATACCGTACTGAGCGAGCCCCGCCCTAACGGCCTTCCCTAAAGCAGCATGGCGCTTATAGCGAGCTTCCAGGCCTTCGGCCATGACGATTTCCATTCCTTTTTCATAGGCATAAATCATATTGACGGGATGGGTGGCGTAATACTTACCAGGATCCTGCATAGTAGGCAGCCAGCGCAGGATATCCATATAGTACGCGGCTACCTTATCCATGGCTTCTCTTGCCTTTAAAGCTTTCGGTCCAAAAGCAACGATGGCTAAGCCCGGAGGAACTCCAATAGCTTTTTGGGAGCCGGTGAGAACGAGGTCGATTCTGTAGTCGGGATGTCCGTATTCTTTTTGCATATCTTCTTCAATAGCGGCTGTTGCACAGACTCCATCCAGGATAAAGAGAGGACCGTATTTCTTCACTGCCGGAACCAGCTCTTCCAGATTGGACATTACCCCGGTGGAGGTATCCGCATGGGTCACCGTTACAGCTTTGAAGCCTCCTTCGGCAAGCTTTTCCTCAACAGCAGAGATTTCAACATGTTTGCCCCACTCGGACTGGAGCACTTCAACCTGAATACCATGGGTTTGGGCCAAAGGGATAAAACGGTCGCCAAAATAGCCATGACTAATAACCAAAATCTTTTCTCCAGGTGCCACTGTGTTGACGATGGCCATCTCCATGGATAAAGTTCCTGAACCGGCGACGACAAAGACTTCGCCATCGGTATTGAACATACGCTTGGTCATATCCAGGCTGTTCTTGAATTTCTTAACCAGTCTGGGGTCCGTGTGGGAATGGGTCTCCTGAGCTAATGCTTCATATATTTCATCCACAACCGGTGTAGGTCCAGGTATGAGAAGCATTTCTTGATTAGGCATGGGGTCATCCTCCTTTTATTTACGTCTGTATTATTCCTAATCCATAGAAAATTATCATCTTATGATATTTACAGGAATCAATAAGTGTTCTATAGCAGATTTATTTTTCCTGCCTCTTCCATTAAAAACATTGTATACATGGTGAAAAATAATGCTATTTCCCGAATTGAGATGCAATTTAGGGGAATTTAGGTTTTTATTTACTGACTATCTTATTCCGCTTATCGAGAGATATAACTTATTGAGATAGATAAAGCGCTTATAGGTTAAACCAATAAGCGCCACGAAGTATTGAACATCTTTAACTTTTAATCCAACTACTTTTTATCTTTGAACCAACGACTTTTAATCGTTAATCCTTTACCGGTCAGTTTCCAACCATAGTCAATTCGAAAATGATTAAAATCGTCCAGGCTTAATATACTAATATGGGTATAGAGCTTAATATCTTCCCCCAGGTCAATCGCCTGATATTCACCTAGTTCCTCTTCTTTAGGTTCACCTAGCTCTACAGTTGGCCATCCCACATTTTTAGCTATAGCCGTCATTCCGTTGTCCAGGATAAATTTCTTGGCAGCGGTTGTTACTAAGAGCTTCAAGCCCATTCCCTCCTACTTCAGTTGCGCTTTTTAATCGTTAGAGCAAATTCTACTTTATAATATAATTTAACTGATTTCCCCTAAACATTCAATATATTTCAGCAATATTAAAAGTCCGCATTTTTAACGGTGCGCGGGAAAGCTACTACATCGCGAATATTGGATATTCCGGTTAAATACATAATCACCCGCTCAAAGCCTAATCCGTAGCCTGCATGACGAGTGCCTCCGTATTTACGGAGATCCAAATACCAGCCGTAATCCTCCTTATGCAGCCCCATCTCATCCATTCTCTTCTCCAAATAATCTAAACGTTCTTCCCGCTGACTTCCACCGATGATTTCCCCCACTCCAGGAACGAGAAGATCCATAGCCGCCACAGTTTTTTCGTCATCATTTAAACGCATGTAGAAAGCTTTGATATCCTTGGGATAATCGATAACAAACACAGGCTTCTTAAAGATCTGTTCCGTCAGGAAGCGCTCGTGCTCAGTCTGGAGATCCGTTCCCCATTCCACAGGAAATTCAAAGCGATCCTTTTCTTTTTGAAGAATTTCAATGGCTTCCGTATAGGTAATTCGGCCAAAGTCTGAATTGACGATATTCTCTAAGCGGCTAAATAAAGTTTTATCCACGAATTCATTGAAGAAGGCCATTTCTTCCGGAGCATGTTCCAAGACATAGGTGATCAAGTATTTCATCATTTCTTCGGCAAGTTCCATATCATCTTGTAAATCTGCAAAAGCAATCTCCGGTTCAATCATCCAGAATTCTGCAGCATGGCGGGCTGTATTGGAATTCTCAGCGCGGAAGGTGGGACCAAAGGTATAGACATTGCGGAAAGCCATGCAATACGTTTCTGCATTGAGCTGGCCGCTTACCGTCAGGTTGGTTTCTTTGCCAAAGAAATCCTTGGCAAAGTCAATCTGTCCTTCTTCAGTCCTGGGCAGAGCATCCAAATCCAAGGTGGTGACTTGAAACATCTCCCCGGCTCCTTCAGCATCACTTCCGGTAATAATAGGGGTATGAACATAGACAAAGCCTTTATCCTGGAAGAACTTATGAATGGCATAGGCCACCAGGGAGCGAACACGGAACACGGCAGAAAAGGTGTTGGTCCGGGGTCTAAGGTGAGCGATGGTCCGCAGATATTCAAAGGAGTGACGTTTTTTCTGCAGAGGATAATCCATGCTGCAGGATCCCTCTATCACGATGGACTGAGCCTTTAACTCAAAGGGTTGTTTTGCTCCGGGAGACTCTACCAGCAGGCCTTTTATGATTAATGAGCTTCCTGTGGCAACCTTGGAAATCTCTTCGAAGTTGCTTAAACTTTCTTCAAAAACCACCTGAATGCTCTTAAAAAAGGTGCCATCGTTGATTTCGATAAAACCGAAGGCTTTAGACACTCTCAGTGTACGAACCCATCCGGAAATCTGAATCTCTTGATTAAGGTATGCCTGAGTATCACGATAAATCGACTTGATCAAGGTGTTTTCCATTACTGGACAATCTCCCTTCATATTCTAGCTTGTTGCTTGTAGTTTTCATCTGTCTTTGACCAGTATAGTCTTCCTCATACCCAATTTAATTCTACATTTTTGTTAAATAATCCTCTATCCTCATGAATACAATACACACTCACAAAACAAAAAGGTATTTGACCTATAACAGAGAATATTTCAACGTTACTTCTGTTACATTAACCATGACAGAAGCTGAAAAACTTAAACAAAGGCGTTTAGGGGGAAAATTGGACATGACGTACGTTCAAGAAGTTCTGGAGCAAGCGATTAAGCGCAATCCCGGTGAAACTGAGTTTCACCAAGCATTGAGGGAGGTATTGGAATCTCTCCAACCCGTTCTGGACAAACGTCCCGATCTTAAGGAAGCAGGAATTCTCGAGCGAATCGTCGAGCCTGAGCGGCAGATCCTATTCCGGGTTCCCTGGGTTGACGATCAAGGCAAGGTTCAAGTGAATCGTGGTTTCCGCGTGGAATACAACAGCGCTATTGGACCTTATAAAGGGGGGATACGTTTCCATCCTTCAGTGTATTTGGGTATCATAAAGTTCCTAGGTTTTGAGCAGATCTTTAAAAACTCCCTGACAGGCTTGCCGATTGGCGGTGGTAAAGGGGGCAGTGATTTTGATCCTAAAGGAAAATCCGAAGGGGAAATCATGAGGTACTGTCAAAGCTTCATTACAGAACTATATCGCTACCTTGGTGCCGATACAGACGTCCCGGCGGGGGATATCGGTGTTGGCGCACGGGAAGTGGGCTATATGTTCGGTCAATATAAGCGGATTACCAACAAATATGAAAGCGTTTTTACCGGAAAAGGCCTGACCTATGGTGGCAGCTTAGCACGTACCGAAGCAACGGGATATGGATTGGTCTATTTTATCGACGAGGCTCTTAAAGCTATTGATAAATCCTTTGCCGGAGCGACGGTCATCATTTCCGGCTCGGGCAATGTCGCCATCTACGCTACCCAAAAAGCAACCCAATTGGGGGCTAAAGTCGTGGCCATGAGCGATTCCAGCGGCTATATTTATGATAAAGAGGGTATTAAGCTGGATACGGTTCGTCAGCTCAAAGAAGTTGAACGGAAACGTCTTAAAGACTATGTCATGACTCATCCCACTGCCGAATACCATGAAGGCTGTGCAGGCATCTGGACGATTCCCTGTGATATCGCTCTCCCCTGTGCTACTCAAAACGAATTGGACGGGGAAGCGGCCAAGGCTCTCGTTCAAAACGGATGCTATGCTGTGGGCGAAGGAGCCAATATGCCTTCTACTCCGGAAGCTGTGGATGTGTTCCTCCAGAACAAAATCATCTACGGACCGGGAAAAGCAGCCAACGCCGGAGGTGTAGCTGTATCCGCCCTGGAGATGTCCCAAAACAGTATGCGCTATTCATGGACCTTTGATGAAGTGGATGCCAAGCTCAAAACAATTATGGTCAATATCTACCACAATGCCAGCAAAGCCGCTAAAGAATTTGGTTTCGAAGGGAATTTGGTGGCAGGGGCTAATATCGCCGGCTTCCTTAAGGTAGCCGAAGCTATGAAGGCTCAGGGAACGGTTTAATCGTTCACGGATTGATATGCTACCCCCAGATAGGACAGTGAGGTAAAAACACTGTCCCGTCTGGGGGTGTTTCCTTCCGCCGGCAATCAACGAATCACTTTAAGGGGCTTTTTGGCAGGGGGCCACTCCTTAATCGTCTCAGCTATGGTTTCAAGCAGCTTCTGGGCCTCTTTTCTTTTTTCCTCTTTTAGCTTCCCATCAAGATGAGTCAAATTGGTAAGGGCTGTTGTCAGCTCGAAAAAGGTCGCGCTGATGGTTTTGCAGCAGGTATCGCAGCGTTCCACATACTTGGCAGCGGCGTTGGGATCAATTTCCGTTGGGAGGTTGTGGGTCGGTAAGGGAGTAGTGTTTGTTGGGGAAGCGGCGGCGTCCGTTCGGTCACACAATCATTCACTCTAATGCCCGCCCTTTCGTCATAGTGTCTCATGACACACTATGCCGACGGGCAAGGGAGAGTGAAGCCTATGGGGATTTCGCAATTTAAAGGGAGGAACCCTTCCGACAGATACAAATGGGCTTATGACCTGCTCTATTCTTTGCTATTTGTTGACCAATCGGAATATAATGGATATAAACAGCATGCCCTCAACTTCGTCTACTGAGTGGATAGGCATAATGATGACCTCACCCCATTAAACTTTTGGAGGGATAAAAGAATGAGAAAAGTGAGCTATCTTTTCTTAATCATGCTGGTTACAGCCAGTCTCTTGTCAGGATGCGCCAAAGAAGATCTACCCGTATCCGAGGCCAATATCCCCAGCGCTCCGGCCATGGCCCAACCCTTAGCACAGGCTTTAAAACTATCCGATGAAGAACTGGTTTACGAATACTGCAGCGGCATCGACCTCGCCCTAGCCGATAATTTGCTGTTCACTCAGGCCAAAGATATTCCGACGGAAACCCTGTACATATTTTTTTGCTACATAACCAGTCCGTCAGAAGGTTCGGAGAACATTCAGGAACAATGGCATAATAAAACCGATGACAAATACCATGTGCCGATAGCCGACATCGAAAACGTATTAAACCGCTATTTTGACGGCTACCATTTCGACCCCGCTCAAATCGACGGTTACCAGCCGCAGACCAAGGAGATTGTCATCGGCGGTCTGGGGGGATTTGGTGGAGGCCGTTTCCCGAAATTAGTTTCCAAAGAACAGCTGAGTGACGATACCCTGAAGCTGACCGTAGATTATTACGATTTCGATTATACAGAGGTTTTCTATACTAAAGTGTATACTATTCGTTTTACCGAGGAAGGTTCTCAGTATTTGTCTATCCAAAAAGCGGAGTAGGATCTCTTTGCTCCGCACTTATACCTTCTCATATGTTAAAAAGACCGGGGCACATGCAGCCTCGGTCTTTAGTATTTTTAAACGAGAGAAGGACCTGCCTTCTCTCTTAAGAACTATAGTTCACTGAAATCCAAGGTGGCGAAATAATCCTCTAGGATTTCCGCCCGGCGGATCAGCTTCACACTGCCGTCCCCTTGCAGCAATAACTCAGCATGACGCAGCTTGCCATTGTAGTTGAAGCCCATGGCATGTCCGTGAGCACCGGTATCATGAATCACCAGGATATCCCCGATATCGATCCGGGGCAGTTCCCGGTCCACGGCAAATTTATCGTTATTCTCACATAAGCTTCCGGTCACATCATAAATATGGTCCTTAGGCAGGTCTTCCTTACCCATGACGGTTATATGGTGGTATGCGCCGTATATTCCCGGACGCATCAGATCCGCCATGCTGGCGTCGACACCGATATAGTGTTTATAAATATCCTTACGATGAATAACCTGGGTCACCAAATAGCCAAAAGGTCCCGTTACCATGCGCCCGCATTCCAAGCAAATGCGCAAAGGATCCAAGCCGTTGGGAACGATCTTCTCTTCGTAAACTTTACGGACTCCTTCACCGATAGTCTCCAGATTGACCGGCTCTTGTTCCGGACGGTAGGGGATGCCGATTCCTCCGCCAAAATTCACAAATTCCAGGCGGATTCCCAGCCTTTCTTTCAGCTCTATGGCCAGATCAAACATCATCTCTGCTGTCTCAATGAAGAAATCAGGGTTCAGCTCATTGGAGATAATCATAGTATGAAGCCCGAAACGTTTCACTCCTTTATCACGAACGATCTCGTAAGCCTGGAATAATTGTTCCTTAGTTAAGCCATATTTGGATTCTTCAGGGCTGCCGATAATGGCATTTCCCTCCCGCAGGAAACCGGGATTATAACGGAAGGAGATCACCTCCGGCAGGCCGGCATGCTTTTCCAGATAATCAATATGGGTAATATCGTCTAAATTGATGATCGCCCATAAATCCTTAGCTTTTTGAAATTCGTCTGCAGGGGTATTGTTGGAGGTCAGTATAATGTTCTCCTCTGTGATTCCCGCCTTTTCTGCCAAAATCAGCTCAGCCAAAGAGCTGCAATCTGCTCCAAAGCCTTCTTCCCGAAGGATCTTCAGAATATGGGGATTGGGGAGAGCTTTGACGGCAAAATACTCCTTAAACTCCGGTGCCCAGGCAAATGCCGACTGAAGTCTTTGGGCATTTTTTCGAATGGCTACCTCATCATAAATATGAAAAGGGGTGCCATAGTCCGCTATAATTTTCCGCAATTGCTCTTGATTAAAGGGTAATTTTTTTGCTGCCATATTCTTCTCCTCTCCTAATACTATCAATCGATAGAAATTGTTAGAGTCTGATAGTGCAAAAAAAGGCTACGAGTCTCCCCGTAACCGTTTCTCTAAGGCGAAAATATAGTCTAAGCCCCAAAACTTCACGAGATAGCACTCCACCGAAAATCCGGTGACAGTCTTGCATTTTTTCAATGGAAGACCAGCTAAGACCCTTTGTCTTTGGCCTTTGCTTCGGCAGTGATTCCTTTCCTTATCCGTCATAGCCTGACGCGCTCGGGATAATTACTCTTAATGCACTGCGCCTCTATCATTCACTCTATGAATTATCTATACATTATGGAACAAGATGTTACCCTTGTCAATACATTGCTTCCGTATACATTGCCCCTGCCTTTATTCTTTCGCATTCTGCAGATTTTCCATGATCCCCCGATTGTGAAAAACATCCTCCACCTCTAAGTTAAGCTGGCCACCCTTTGTGCTTTCTTTGGGCTTCTCGCCATAATCCATTGTATTTGATCCGGACTCTTGAGTCTGACTGATCACACCTGCCGGTTCCCATAATTGGCGCTTCATCTCTTTAGCGGTATTCTTCCGGTCGTCCATGCGGGATTCCTCCTTTTATCCTGACAAAATCAATTGCTTGCTGGTTCTGTCTTTAGAGTACCCGAAAACGCCCAAAACATGTTAAAGAAACAATACCTTCAGAGGCTCAGCAATGGATGTCAGACCGATGACCAAAAGCAATCCATAGACCAGCTTCTTAAATTGAGCTTCATTAATTTTTTTCCTAAGGGGCTGACCGGCCACATAGCCAAGAATAACGGCCAAAATCATGCTGACAAGCACTATTCCAAAGGAAAGAGTAAAGCTCTCCCGGAATACAAGAATTTTGGAAGCGGTGGTCATGGCGTATTGGAAAAAGAAAAAGTTGACCGTAGTAGCTTGGAAGGCGTCTTTGGATAGATGCTTAATAAGCAACGCGACGACGGGTGGACCGGGGATGGCCGCTAAGCCATTGAGCAGACCTGAAGAAAAGGCCACTAAGGTGAAGCCCTTTGAAGATACATTGATGCTTCCTTCCTCTTCCACCGGGGCTGTGGCTACAGGGATTTTCTTCTCAGAGGCGCTGCCTTTGAGTTGTAACCACTGATAGAAAACATAACCAATGAGAATAATTCCTACAACCCCTTTGATATACACTTCATTCATATATCCACTTAAAGCAACACCCATAACCAATCCGGGAATACTTAAGAGCAAGAGTCGGAGGATTAAATCCCAGCGGGCTAACTGCCGCATTTTAAATCCCTGCAGGGCGGAGCCCATCATGGATAAAATCATTCCCGCCAAAAGAGCTTGTTGACTGGGTAAAACAAATAAGAGAAGGGGTACCGCCACAAGTCCGAATCCAAAACCCGTTAAGACTTGAATAAACGTAGCAAAGAAAGTGATTCCGCTCATGACAAGCCATAATTCCCCTGATAACATCTCCACACAAACACCCTCTTTAATCCAGATTCAATCTAGTATTATTCTCGGTCTCATAACTTTTCCCTTTTTTTGCACGAATCTTTCCCTGGTTAAGAAGTTTATAAGCTTGACAGCCATCCCTTGCATTTCCTATAGTGGATGAGGAAGTAATTTTTAAGCGCCACTGTGATACTCAGGTGAACCCAGAGAAAGGTGATTCTTATGGCTCAAAAAACCAACGCCGCCCGAATCCTTGACCAAGCCGGTATATCCTACGAATTGATCTCCTATGAGGTGGATGAATCAGATCTTTCCGCCACCACCGTCGCCCAAAAGGTGGGGATGCCTCCCGAACTTATCTATAAAACCCTGGTAACCCGGGGAGATAAAACAGGCGTTCTCATTGCCTGCATCCCCGCCCATTATGAGCTGAACCTTAAGGCTCTCGCTCAAACGAGCGGCAATAAAAAAATGGAAGTCGTTCCTCTCAAAGAAATTCAGCCCTTAACCGGTTATATACGGGGGGGCGTCTCTCCTTTGGGAACGAAAAAAAGATACCCTGTCTATTTTCAAGAGGATATGCTCCATCACAGAAAAATTGCCATCAGCGCCGGAACACGAGGATTACAGATCGTTATTCTACCTCAGGATCTGCTTAATATCACCCAGGGAAAGGTTGGCTCTATCGCTAATCCTTCCTAAAACTCCGATCAATCTTCTCCTCGAAATCTATGAACTCTCTCTTTCCTTGTATGAAGATGGGCAAGAGGTAAATACTAATCTTATGTCGCTTTGAATTAGGGTAAAGGAGAGATTCTATGAGTTTCCGGCTTCCTCAGTTCAACCCACCTAATTTTGATGGTGAGCCTTTTACAGGCGCTCCCAATGCAACCCTTGTTGAAGTCCTTCAGGATGGTGTCGCACCCGACCATTTCCATGGTATGTCCATTTATCCTGAGTACTTTAAAGTCAATGGTCAATGGGTCCTTGCTTCCCAAAGTCGTATGGACGGTGTCCCTGTGCTTATGGAGGACGGAACGATCCAAATCCTTGAATTCCGCAATCTTAAGAAAGGCCATAAGGTGGTGGTAGGGCGGACAGAAGATGCTAGTGAAGGCATTTATGTCTATGCCGAAGGCTTTGCTTCCAAGGATAGCAACGAAGATATTTTCGCCTTTCGATCCGGCCGTTCCAGGGAGACTGCTTATTCAAAGGATTATAATCATCTTTATGATGTGCTGCGCCACGAAAAAGATCAAGGCTACGTGGTCTGGGTGTTAGGACCGGCGACGGTTTTTGATTACGACTCCCGGATAGCTCTTGCCGCCTTGATTGAAAAAGGCTATGTTCATGCTATTCTGGCCGGTAATGCCATGGCCACCCATGATCTTGAAGCCGGTATCCTGGGTACTGCTTTGGGTCAAAATACATATACCCAAGAGTCTCAGCCCAATGGCCATTATAATCATTTGGATGTGATCAATATGGCACGAAAAGCCGGGTCACTGGAAAAGCTTATCAAAACTCTGAACCTGACAGAGGGTGTAGTGTATGCTGCTTTAAAAAAGAATATCCCCTTGGTTCTGGCAGGATCCATCCGTGATGACGGACCCCTTCCCACTGTTTGGGCTAATGTCTACGAAGCCCAAGATGAAATGCGCAAACAAACCAAAAAGGCAACCACCCTCATTTGCCTGGCCACCCAGCTCCATACCATCGCTTCCGGAAATATGACACCCGCCTATACTGAGCGGAATGGACAACTGCGTCCAATCTACATCTACGCCGTAGATGTAGCAGAGTTCGCCTTAAATAAGCTAAGAGATCGGGGTTCACTCGAAGTAACCACCATCGTGGCCAATGTACAGGACTTTCTTGTCAATGTGAATAATAATCTTATATAAATAAGGCAATAAGGCCAACGGCCTATGGGGAGAATAGAATGAGAGTAAAAATCATCCAGTCCTTTCGGCAAGAAGGGCTGGAGAAAAAAATGAATGCCTTCTTGCAAGAGAATGAAGGTAAAATCGAAATCATCGAAATCCAATGGAAAGCTTTTTTAGAGCATTATGTGATGATCCTTTACAAAGAGAAAAAATAACCCTGATAGTGAATAAAAAATAGTCACGAACACTGAATCGTGACTATTTTTCTATTCACAGTTATTTTATGACAAAGGAGCTCTTTAAGGAAACAATCAAGTTAAAAACTAAGTTTTCCGGGGTAGTATATTTCGGATCCACATTAAAGTATCCGTGACGGGGGAACTGGAATTTATCTTGAGGTTTGGCCTCTTTCATATGGGGCTCCACAAACCCTTGCCATACTTCCAAAGAGTTGGGATTAATATAATCCAGAAAGGTCTTGCCTTCTTCCTCCACCACATCATCCTGAATTAACACATCATAGAGGCGAAATTCTGCCGGCACTGCCTGGGTGGCTTCTACCCAATGAATGGTCCCCTTAACCTTGCGGCCGGCAAATCCTGTACCACTTTTTGTTTCCGGATCATAGGTGCAATGAATTTCCAAGATATTGCCCTCATCGTCCTTAATGACCTCTTCACATTTAATAAAATAGGCATCTATCAAGCGGACTTCATTACCTGGGTAAAGCCGGTGGTACTTCGGCGGAGGGACTTCCATGAAATCCTCCTGCTCGATATAAATTTCCCGGGAGAAAGGGATTTTGCGTTTTCCCATCTCAGGATTCTCTTTATTATTATCTGCATCCAGGATTTCCACTTGGCCTTCAGGGTAGTTGGTAATGACCACTTTCAAGGGACGGATGACAGCCATGGGCCGGGGCACTTTGAGCTTCAGATCTTCCCGAATAAAGTGCTCCAGCATTTTGGAATCCACCACACTGTCCGCTCTGGCCACACCAATAGCTTGGGCAAAATTGCGGATGGCCTCAGGAGTATAGCCCCGACGGCGCAGCCCGGAAATGGTCGGCATTCTGGGATCATCCCAGCCGTCCACCACCTTTTCATCCACCAGCTGCTTTAGTTTACGCTTGCTCATTACCGTATTAGTCATATTCAGGCGGGCAAATTCATATTGATGCGGGACATGCTCCATCTCGCATTCCCGAACGACCCAATCATATAAAGGGCGATGATCTTCGAATTCTAAAGTACATATAGAGTGGGTTATACCCTCTATAGCATCCTCTAAAGGGTGGGCATAATCATACATAGGGTAGATGCACCATGTATCCCCTGTATTATGATGAGTGGCATGAGCGATCCGATAGAGAACGGGATCCCGCATATTGATGTTGGGAGAGGACATGTCAATTTTAGCCCGGAGAACCTTCTCTCCGTCCTTAAATTCACCTTGACGCATTCTCTCAAAGAGCTCCAGGTTCTCTTCCGCGCTGCGATCGCGATAAGGACTTTCCTTACCGGCCTCTGTCAGAGTGCCGCGGCTTTTTCTAATCTCCTCGGCAGATAAGTCACAGACATAAGCTTTGCCTTTTTTGATGAGAAGAAGGGCTCGCTTGTGCATCTCATCAAAATAATCCGAGGCAAAAAAGAGGTTATCCCATTCAAACCCCAGCCACTTGACATCTTCTTTGATAGACTCTACATATTCTGTATCTTCCTTAACCGGGTTCGTATCGTCAAACCTTAAATTGGTTTTTCCTTTGAATTCACCAGCTAAGCTAAAGTTCAAACAAATAGATTTGGCATGTCCAATATGCAAATAACCATTGGGCTCGGGGGGAAACCGTGTAGTGACTCCTTCTACTTTTCCCTCTCGTAAATCCTCAAGGATAATGCTGCGTAAAAAATTGGAAGACTTATTCTCATTATCCACGAATATCAACCTTTCCTACGGAATGTCTTATCCTATATTAATCTATACCACTATTCTATAATCAGATGTCCATGAAGGAGCACCGCAAGGTAAAGACCTCTCCAGTAGTGTTACCCGAATCTCTGTCCTTCACCCACTTCATTCTTAGAGATCGTAGTCTCCTGAAGCCTCAGGCTGATAAAGGAGCTTTTCCACCTTAAGCCGGACAACACCGCCGGGAACTTTCCAGTCGATGATATCTCCTTCCCGATAGCCAAGAATAGCCGTCCCCACAGGGGCAAGAATCGAAATCTTATCCTCTAAAAGATCCGCATCTTCAGGATATACTAAGGTATAGATGGTTTCTTCACCCGTCTCCAGATCCTTCAGTAATATCTTCGAATTCATAGTTATGGCATTCGAAGGAATTCCTTCCGAGGGCACCACATCTGCCCCATTTAACTCATGCTCAAGATCTTTTAAGTAATCCTTGTTTTTGGCGGTGCCAAACTCTCTTTCTTTATTGATAAGTTTTAGCAGACGCTCACGATCCACAGCTGTAATACTGATCTTTCTACTCATTTCTCCTGAACCTTCCTTTTCTAATGATGAACAAATTGTGCTGGCCCCAGCAAATACACACCTTTTAACATGCTAAACATAGAGCGACTATCGCCAGATAGCCGCTTTTAAAAATTTATGTAATTCAATAAGGGAGAAATCGCTAAATCATTTTAATTATAACCTATTTTCTATAATAAGTAAATGTTAGTCGATAGGATATGAATGTCTATACATCACCTGCCTTAGCCTGTTCCAAGTCTGAAGCTCCCTGATTTACAAACCAAAATTCTGTAAAAATACTACATTAATCACCTGTTATTCGAGTATTATTCCCAAAATAATTCTTGAATAAAATGGGAGCGATACTTATAATTATAAATAAATTCGAGAATCTCCTGTGAGATATTTCGAATCTATGAAAATTGCATAGGGAATGCTGGATGAAATTTACGGGAGAAGGGCTTAGGCCCGCCGAAGAAGTTGAAACTTTCAGGTGACTAGAATGAGTTAGGGACCGTAAATTGACAGCACTCTGGAGAGACTCTAATTTAGGGCGCCGAAGGGGCAATACAATGATGTGTTGTTAAATCTCTCAGGCAAAAGGACAGAGAAGCAATAGGGACTGCCTGCTATGGAGCAATCTCTTGCTTTTGTGGAAATTGTCCGAATATTCAGAGTCAATCTTAAGGATTGACTCTTTTTATATATAAAGCAATTTTATTCTGGAGATTGCAGTATACAGAGAAAGAGATTAAAGGAGGAAAAACACAATGGAGGCCTTGCACAGTTTTATTGTCTGGTTGAACGGCTATCTCTGGGGTCCACCTATTCTTGTTTTACTTTTTGGTACGCACTTATTCCTTACTTTCCGTACTCGTGGTATTCAAAGGTACATTTTTAAAGGGATTAAATTATCACTTACTAAGGATCCTGATGCTACCGGTGATGTGAGTCAATTCGGAGCTCTAACTACCGCTCTCGCCGCTACCATCGGAACCGGTAATATCGTCGGAGTAGCTACGGCCGTGGCTTTGGGAGGTCCCGGTGCAGTACTTTGGTGCTGGCTTACCGGGGTCTTCGGGATTGCCACAAAATATGGCGAAGCCTTATTGGCGGTGAAATATCGGGTTAAAACCGCTGACGGCACCATGCTGGGTGGTCCTATGTATGCTTTGGAAAGAGGCCTGGGACAGAAGTGGCTGGCTGTACTCTTCTGTATCTTTACTTCCATTGCCGCCTTTGGTATTGGTAATATGACTCAAGCTAACTCTATTTCCGTTATGCTGGATACTCAATTCAATATCAACCCTATCTTGACAGGCGTTATCTTAGCTGCCCTCACAGGGGTTGTTATTATCGGCGGCGTAAAATGGATCGCTCGGGTCTGTGAAAAATTTGTTCCCTTTATGGCGATTGCTTATGTCCTTGGTTGTATCATTATCCTGATTATGAATTCTCAATATGTCTGGCCAGCCGTTGTCTTGATCTGTAAATCAGCTTTCACCCCAACGGCTGCCGGCGGCGGATTCATCGGTGCCAGCATTATCATGGCTGCCCGTTACGGGATTGCCCGAGGGCTTTTCTCCAATGAGTCCGGTTTAGGTTCTGCTCCCATCGTAGCTGCGGCTGCTCAAACCAGGAACCCTGTCCGTCAAGCTCTCGTATCCGCTACGGGAACCTTCTGGGATACCGTTGTTGTCTGCTTAATGACCGGTCTTGTCGTCGTTAGCAGTGTCATTAGCAACCCGACTGCTGCCGAAGGGTTAAAAGGCGGCGATTTGACTTCCATGGCTTTTAATCAAATTCCGGTAATTGGTCCCATCGTTTTAACTTTTGGTCTTCTGACTTTCGTTTTCTCCACTATCCTTGGTTGGTCTTATTATGGTGAAAGAGCTGTAGAATATCTCTTCGGTAAAAAAGGAATCCTTCCTTACCGCCTCCTCTGGGTTCTCGCCGTTTTAGCCGGTTCTTTGGTAACCCTTCAATTCGTCTGGGATTTAGCGGACGCGATGAATGCTATGATGGCTATTCCAAACCTGGTGGCACTCCTCCTCTTAAGCGGAGTTATTGTCTCCGAAACCAAGAAGTACTTATGGGAAGATCGTCTGGATGAAGCTTCTGAAGAGCCCATTCCTGTGATTCAGAATAAGTAAGTCAATAAACAGATTGCAAGACACCTCTCCGGTACGGAGAGGTGCTTTTGCATACTTTATCCCATTGAACTAGGAAGAATCTCCACCCAGTAGTTGTCCGGATCATTGATAAAATAGATACCCATAGCTTCATTTTCATAGCAGATGCATCCCATTTTTTTATGATGTTCATGAGCTGCTTGGAAATCATCCACCGTTAAAGCCAGATGAAATTCATTCTCGCCCAGATTATAGGGTTCCGTTCGATCCCTTAACCATGTAAGTTCTAAAGTATGGGCGGTTACCCCATCACCCAGATAGACAAGAATAAATTCCCCGCTCTCCGGAGCTATACGTTTGACTTCTTTTAACCCCAATGCCTCATCATAAAACTTAAGGCTTTTTTCCAGGTTCAGCACATTGATATTATTGTGAGTAAATATAAATTTCATCAGAATCATCCCCTTTTTTTCTTTACTTTTCATAGAATTAACGACTAGACTCTTCCCTTTGTCTTGCATATCTATCCATATTATAGTAATTTTTTATAGAGAACACAAACCTGCAGATCATTTTAGTATGAGGTGATTTAATGAACGCTCCGCTAGAAAAGCTAGAACTTCGTATTGAGTATATCCATCACAGCGGTTTCACAGTGGAAACCGATCGGGACTTCCTGGTCTTTGACTATTATCAGGGTCAAGTCCAATTTCCAAGCAATAAAAGGATCACTGTTTTTTCCTCCCATGTCCACCCGGATCATTATAATCCTGAAATCTTCCAGTGGCAAAGCCAATACCCCGACATTCATTATATTCTCAGCTCGGATATTCAAGGCCATCCTCAACTGCCTCAAGTCCAAGAGAATCTTATTTTCTTATCCCCTTATGAAGAAGTTCATAGGGATGACCTGAAGATTAGGACCTATGGATCTACCGATGTGGGAATCTCTTTTCTTGTGGAACTGGACGTAAAGGAAGGGATTCATCTCTTCCATGCCGGAGACCTCAACTGGTGGCACTGGTGGGGAGAACCCCAAGAAGATATCCTTTGGGCAGAAAAAATGTTCAAAGAAGAAATCGCCAAAATAAAAGAAGAAAGGATTGATATTGCCTTCTTCCCTGTGGATCCCCGACTTGAACAGTATTATTCTATAGGAGCGGAGTATTTTATTCAGGAGATCAATCCTCAAGTCCTTGTTCCCATGCATTTCGGAGAGGATTATAAATCCATTCAATCCTTTGTGGAAAAAATGGCCTCTTCCTCCACTGAAATTTTAGGAATCACCCAAAGCAATCAGCACTTTGCCATCTGATCGCCCTATTAGGGCCGTTTAAGGTTTATACAGTATCTATGAATTTCTTACTGTTCCTCATGTTTATTCAGGGGAAATTCACATAAATACTCAATTGGATCCAACGAAGCCATCCCTATGGATTCAATAGTCACCTCGATGGATTGAAAATCCTTTAAGATCTCTTCCAGCATCTTGGGTATCTCCTCCACTGGAGTCTCCATGGAAAGGGTGCAATGGGGATGCCAAATCTGGGGTTTGTAATAGTCCCAGCCTTCCTCTTCCCAAGCTGAGAAGGCATCATGGAGCATTCTATGAACTTGAAACAGATCGTCGGTTAGGTTAGGGGTCAAAAAGATGGTTCCCTTATGAAGTGGAAAAATCCCGATTTGAAGAAATGCCAACTTAAAGGAATGAACTGCTTGAGCCAGAGCATTGATCATTTCTTTGGCCTTGGTCAAGTCCAGATCATTATATATAGCTAAGGTGATATGGGGCCTGCCGTTGGTGCAGGACATGCATTTGCCAATATTCAAGAGAGCTAATGACTCCCATATTCTCATTATGGATTGTTCTGCTTCTTCATTGAAGTAGAGATTAATTGCATAGCTCATTCAATACCTCTCCATAGATTATTGCTCCTTCTACTTTAAAACGCACCAATAATAATTGCAAGCCCAAACAAAAAGCCAGACATTCACAGCCTATATGAATATCTGGCTTAAAATTTTTTAGATTTAAGTTTAACTTGCTGTATAAGAGTAACGGACGTATATCTCTTGCAGTCTGTAAACTACACTTTGAACCGCTTGATTTCTTCTTGCAATTTATTGACGCTTTCCTTAGCTCTGAGAATCTGATCTTCAACTTCATTGGATTTGATGCTTACTTCTGCCGACTGATTGGCAATATCCGCCGTGCCGATGGCACCACTGTTGGCAGCTTGGGCTACCCCGCCGATGGCATCGGAAATGTTTTGGATAGACACCAGAAGCTGCTCCGTGGTAGCGCTAAAATCGGCTACCAGCTCGTCTACGAAATTGGCATCTTGGCTGTATTGCTCTGCTACATTCAGCATAACTTGATAGTCATTATTGACATCTACAGACATGAAAGAAAGCAGGCCGTTCGAACTTTGTGAGAGATTATCGACAGCACTGGTTACCTTGGTGGTAACTTCCTGTATTTGCATAACCGCTCCTTTTGATTGTTCGGCAAGTTTTCTGATTTCCTCTGAGACAACCGAGAATCCTCTTCCGGCTTCACCGGCTCTTGCCGCTTCAATCGCGGCATTTAGGGCCAGTAAGTTGGTTTGCTCGGTGATCTGCATGATGGCATCCGTCAATAAATCAATTTGACTGACAACCTTGGATTCAACAATTGCCTTTTCCAATTTTACTTGGGTATCAACAAATATATCGGCGGCTTTCTTCTGTGCCGCATTGACATTTTTCTTAGTATCTTCCGCTCTCTGGGTGATTTCCTTGGACGAGATTGCCCCTTGCTGAGATTTGCCGGCGATTAACTGCACTGCTTTTTCAATTTCCTGGGTCGTCGCCGACATTTCTTCCGATGCTGCCGATGTTTCTTCCGTACTTGCCGCCACATCTCCGGTAGTAGAAGAAATCTCTTCCAGGCTCTTGCTGAGATCCACCACATTATCCATGACAGCATACACTTCTTCTTCAATAGCAACCGATTCATTCTTGATACTGTTGACCAACTGCTTAATCGAATTCTTCATATCGTTAATGGCGTTGGTAATTGACCCCACCTCATCTTTTCTGGCCAGAAATCGGGGGGCGATTTCCTGGGAAAAGTCCCCGCTTGCCACAAGGTCCAAATACTGAGCCGACTTTTTGATGGGAGTCGTGATTTTATTGGCTGTTATGGTAATCAAGGCAATAGTGATGAACAGCATAAGTACGGAGACCCCCAGCATCATTAAGGCCACCCCGTTCGCCCCCTGGGTCAACTCTTTCTCGGACATTAAGGACGCTAAAATCCAATCTGTTCCGTCGACTTTATGAGGATTAACTATGTATTTTACTCCGTCAATCGTTACATCAAAAGGAGCTAAATCATCAGATCCCAGCTTCTCCAGTCCTGGGATGTTAATCTCATCTAATTTTTTAAAGTTATTTTCGGGGTTACTGCCATCGGCTAAAATAACTCCCGTGGTGTGAACAATCATCGAATATCCGGTTTTTCCAGTCTTCATTGAATTTAGCATATCGCTTATGACCGACTGTTGCACATCAATTCCCAGAGTTCCGACCAGCTTACCGTTGGCATCCGTAAACGAGCGCACATTGCTCGTAATCATTGTATTGGACATAGGATCAAGATAGGGCTCAGTTCTCACAATGGCTCCATTGCCGCCTAGACCGGTTTTGTACCAGCCTTTCTCGGGAGGATAAAATTTCTCAACAGGTATGGGGGCTTCCGGCCACTGCAGGTAAGCGCCCTCTTCCGTACCGAAATAAACATACATTGTCCCTGGATGGCTGGCGGCATAGTGCTCGAAGATTTCGTAAATTTCTTGTTCCACCCCGCCATTTTGGGAAGGCGTCATTTGCACCTTTTCCATACTGTTGGTGTAAGACGTAATATTGCTTTCTGCCGCTGCCATGACCAGGGGATGGGTGGCCATCATATTGATGTTTTTATCAATCTGATCATAAAATATCTTAATAGATTGCTCAGCTATTTTCATTTGTTCGTTGGAGTAATTAAGGTAGTCATCTTTCGATTGCTGAATTACCTTATAACAAGTAATACCACCAACAATAACTAAGGCACTTAAGACAATCATGATCGAAATGGTTAAAAATTGGGTTCGAATACTCTTGAACTGCATCATCTAATCCTCCATATTAAAAATTCCACTGGTTGTTGGCTAAGTTAAGGCGACACGCGAACTATTCTGACAGCTTAGACATTATGTCGGTTAATAGAGCAAGTCCATGTGAACACTTTCAGTAGCTGTGGTACGGATTTTCCTATCCTGAGAATGATTGAATTAAGGCCTCTGGAATAAACGAAGATATGTAAAAATGTGCCTCAATATCCTTCAAGGAAGGGAGGCACGCTACTGATTGGTCAAGATCTGGTTATAACCGGACTCTATTCGCGGGACTGAGTGCCTATGTTCAGCTAATCCTAAAGAATTTTTAATTAGTCCTCAAGCACATCGGCGATCATCTGTTCGACTTCGTCATCTTCCACATCGCCGGCCATTTTGCCTTTATATTCTCCATCTTTAAAGTAAAGAATCTGGGGAACGCCCTTTAATGAGAATCGTTGGAATAATGCTTTGTCCTCTTCCACATCCACATAATAAAAGCCAAAACTTTCTTCATAATTTAGACGCAACTCTTCTAATACCGGAATAACTTTTTGACAGACATGACAGTTCTTCCTGGAAAACATCACCAAGCAAGCTCTTCCTTCATCGTAAATAAGCTGCTCAAACATATTGGTATCCAGTTTTTTTAAAGACATTTTTTACACTCCTCATACTTTAATTCTGCAGTCACCTTGATTCAAAACAGACGAAGGCCAAGGTCTCCCCAAGAGAGAGCCGACCTTCGTCTTATTGAGTTTCTAATACGTCTTAACCTTCTTTTTTGGCAGGGAGAATCATTTCCACGTCACTGTGGGGACGGGGGATGACATGGACGGAGATGAGCTCGCCAACCCGCTGAGCAGCAGCAGCTCCGGCATCGGTTGCTGCCTTGACAGCACCGACATCCCCTCTTACCATAACGGTTACTAAACCACCGCCGACAAATTCGCGGCCGATAAGATAGACATTAGCGGCTTTAACCATAGCATCGGCGGCTTCGATAGCTCCTACTAAACCTTTGGTCTCAATTAATCCTAAAGCTTCTGTTTTACTCATGATTGTTTCCTCCTAAAATTTCATTTTACTATTGTTATTTTTGAAGTGGGGGCAAGCTCCATCGCATTGGCTTCATCTGTGTCGATATGACATTCAAGCTGCGAGGTAGTGTTGGCTCTTACGGCTACATTGGCGTAAGTTCCCCCACGCAGCCCGCTTATTTGAATCGTTACCAGTTCTCCATCCCTTACGCCGAAGCGTTGGGCATTCTCCAGAGACATATGAATATGCCGCTGGGCAATGATCACACCTTGGCCAAGAAGAATACTTCCTTTAGGACCTACGAGAGTGATTCCCGGTGTTCCCTGCAGCTCCCCGGACAGTTTTACAGGTGCCTTAAGACCAAGCTTGAAACAGTCTGTTTTGAGTATCTCCACCTGGGACTCCTGGCGCTCCGGTCCAAGAATACGAACATTTTCAATCGCCCCTTTGGGCCCGCAAATGGTCAGAGTTTCCTTGCAGGCATATTGCCCGGGTTGGGACAAATCCTTGATCTTTGTCAATGGGTATCCCTCGCCAAACAGGGCGTTCACATCGTTTCTGGATAGATGAATATGCCGGTTAGATATTCCCACAGGTATGGAATAGTCCTCCTGTTTTATATCCCCCCCTTCTTTGACCACTTCCAGCAGAAGTTCCACTAAAGCGTCATACTTTCCCACTTTAGCAATCACCCCTTTGTTTCAACAGCGACATGACTTCATTGACAAGGGCCTGAATCCGCTCTTCACTGACAGTGCCGCCAGAACCTCCCTGGTGCGCCTCCCAGGTTGAATGGGGAGCACCTGCGTTGCCTGTAAAGTCTTTGATTCCATAGGCTACACGTTTAATATTAATCAAGTGCATAGGAGTTACATTATCTGAGGTTGCACTTCCTCCCCAAGTACCGCAGCCTAAAGTAAAGGAGGGTGCCAGCCCTGTGCTTGCTCCTACACCACCTTGGCTGGATGAGGTATTGACCAAAATCCTGAAGACGGGCTTTTCTGCAAATTTGATGGCCATTTCCGGGGTTTCCGTATGAATGGAAAGGCTGTGGCCCACCCCTCCATTATTGAGTAATTTCATACATAGATCACATGCTTCATGCCAATCTTGGACAGTGTAAAAGGCCAGCACCGTAGTCAGTTTTTCATAGGAGAGTGGATATCCCTCACCGACTCCCTGTTGCTCTCCCAGCAGCACTTTTGTACCCGGGGGAATGGAAATTCCGGCACCGGCTGCGATATCTGCGGCGGATCTCCCCACCATTTTGGCGTTCATAGCATGGCCTCTGGTAAACAGTTTCCGGCCCACTTTCTCTGTTTCCTCAGGGTTCATAAAGTAGCCGCCTTGGCGTCTGAACTCTTCCATAACCTGGTTGCGAATGCATCCTTCAACCACTACCGATTGCTCGGAAGCACAGATAGTACCATTATCAAAGGTTTTGCTGGCGATAATATTTCTGACTGCTTTGGGAATATCGGCCGTTCTTTCTATATAAGCGGGAACATTTCCCGGGCCTACACCCAGTGCCGGTTTTCCCGCACTATAGGCCGCCTTGACCATAGCTGAACCGCCTGTGGCAATGATCATTGCGACTTCATCGCATTTCATAAGTTCATTGGTTGCATTCATGGACGGCTTGGCAATACAGCCGATGATATTCGCCGGAGCTCCGGCCGCCACTGCCGCATCATTCATCAATTTGGCGGCTTGCAGAGTGCATTGCAAGGCCGAAGGATGGGGCGAGAACACAATTCCGTTGCGGGATTTAATGGCAATAATCGATTTATAGATGGTAGTGGAGGTGGGATTGGTTGAGGGGACGATCCCCATAAGCAGCCCCACCGGTTCAGCAATCTCCAGGACTTTATTGATCTTGTCTTCCTTAATGACCCCGATGGTTTGCATCGGCTTGATAAATTGATAGAGTTCCGTGGAGGCAAAGCGATTTTTAAAGATCTTATCCTCTACTTTGCCAAACCCTGTTTCTTCCACCGCTAACTTGGCCAGAGAAACTGCATTTTCCTCCGCTGTTTTCACCATATTACGAATGATTTGATCAATCTGCTCGCTATTGAATTGTGCCAGTTCAGTCTGGGCTTGTTTGGCCTGACGGGCAAGATGTCTGGTCTCTTGCACAGATTGTAAATCATAATCAAAGTTAAGCACTTACTCTTCCTCCCTCCGCCGTCATTCCTGTTTTTGGTCGTAATACCTTTTTAATTGCTGGATAAGGTCATCTTTATTGGCTTTGGATATGGCTCTTCCTGCTATGGCAAGTCCTTTGTATTCTCTGGCCAGATTGCGGAGCTTTAAGACGGGGAGAGATTTCAGGGCATCCACGCATTGTTCAAGGCCAAATTCTTGCACAACCTGATCAATTTCCTTTTTAGTGGTTGTTTGATCAAAACTCGGAAGCAAATTTACTTTTTCTTGTTGCAGCATAGGAAGCGCCTGCTTTTCAGCGGGGTTGGGGCCGATTATCCCTGCGATCTCCTGATGAGGTCTGGGAATAACATGCTGTGAGACCAGCAGCAAAGGGTTCAGCTTGGCAACCGCGCTGGCTCCCGCCTCTACGGCAGCTTTCACCGCTCCCACATCACCGGTTACAGATAGGGTCACCAGACCGCCGCCGACAAAAGCCCTACTCACAAGTTCAACTTGCGCCGTTTTGAGCATGACATCTGCACATTCAATGGCAGGAAGGAGTCCTCGTGTCTCAATAAGGCCAAGAGCCTGCATAGTCTATCCTCCTCTTGTTGAACCTGAATTCAGGCCCGGTTTGCTGGGTAGGTGACGCAGAAGATTTTGACATACCCTGAAGAGCTCCAGGTCACTTGGGAGCCTTTCGGTACGTGAAGCACATCTCCCTGGCAGGCTTCAAAAGTCTTACCATTGATGGTAACTGCCAAGCTTCCTTCCAAAACGATCTGAATTTCTTCGCAGTTCAATTTACGGTCAAAGCTGGATTTTTCAATAGTCAAAAAACCTGCACTCATTTGAGACTCGTCTTGGCCGACTACTTCACGATAGGCAGCATTAGCACCCGGTTTCCCGGTGTCAAAGTCCACATAATTCACTGTTCTGCCACGGACAATTTTCAATCCGCTTTGTGGTTCACCCTCGGCCATAAATGGCGGTTGAGCAGCGGGGGCAACGGCTCCCGTTAAAAGGTGATTGGTCAAGACCATTTTTATGGTTTGATAGATCATATCCCTGTTAAACTCGGTTGCCCGCTGCCCTGTTTTCTGCGGATCACTAAGTTGGCACCCTTGATTCCCGGCAGCAGCTGCAGCGCAGGCCAATTCCACACCCAATTCTTTAGCCAGATCTCTGGCTGAAGGAGTAACAATCGTTCCCCCTTCGACGTAGAAATTTTTTTGCCCCTTTTCTGCTGCTGACTTAATGTCGTCAGCACAAATGAGTTTCTTCAAAATCCCACCTCCTTTCCATCTTGCTGGGGCTAAAAGCCCATCCCTGAACTATTAGTAGAGGGACATCCACAATCTATCCGACGGGGAAGGAATAACTTCGATATCGACAAGCAGGCCTTTCTCCATGGCGACAGCCTTCCCTGCTTCGACACCCGCTTCGACAGCGGCTACATCCCCAGTAAACGTAAAGTAGGCTTTGCCGCCCAGCCCGCTTCCTAAGCGCAGCTCCAGAGCCTGGACATCGGCGGCCTTCAGTGCCGCATCGGCGGCTGTGATCATGGAGGCCATGGAAAAGGACTCCATAATTCCCAATGCCCCGGTCCCGTCCGGCATGGTGGTAGCCGTGATGGCCGGGAAAATTCCTTCATGGACATTGGGCAGCACAAAGCTGTCCACTAAATATTCCCCGGAAATAGCTATTCCTGTGCTGATCGAACTCTCGACGGCCGCCACATCTCCTTGAACGATGGCAATGTATTTGCCTGGGCAGACGGGGGTTGCACTGACCACATCAACGTAAGCTGTTTTGAGCATCTGATCCGTCGCATAGATTCCTCTGGCCACACTGGTAAGCTCAATCATACCTATTGCTCTATACATACTAACCCACCTTTATCACAATAGAATTGTCTTTAATCTCAGTAACGGTGCCGGCCAGGCTGGCATGGACCGGGGCTCCGAGACTGTTTTCCGGTATTTTGCCGATCATCTGCCCTGCTTCTACATGTTGACCCAGGTTGACGATGGGAAGGGATGGCGCCCCGATATGTTGGCGCAGCCCAATTTCTATCGTTGCGGGCTTAAACTCAATCCGGGCCATAGGTGCTGGTAGATCAAAAGGGGTTAACCCGATTTTAGCCACCAGGCGCTTACTTGGGATCAGACGATAGTTTCTCGCCGCTCGGGGTTGGAATTCCACTTGGGTGGGCTGGTAGCGAATCCCTTGTTCCGCCAGTTTTTGTTTATAAAAAATATTCACCGTTTTCGGATGGAGATTCGCCGGACAGGAGAAGAGCTCGCAGGCATTGCATTCACAGCATAACTGAGCAATCTGCAGTTCCTTCACATCCTTGAGATCATAGCTTAAAGCCCGCATAACCTTATGAGGCTGCATATCATGCCCCAAAAGATAGCGGGGGCATAGATCGGTACACATCCGACATTGTTCACAGGCTGTTTTGCTGATGACCCGTCCTTGGTTCAGATTGACTGATTTTTTGCGGATGAGAAAATGATCCTTTTTAAGCAATATAAAGCCCTTGCTTTTCTTAGTGACATAGCCGTCGATCCCGTCCATGAGGGAACCCATCATGGGACCTCCGTCGATCACCGCATAGTCATCCCCATTTTCCAGGCCGCATTGTCGGAGCAGATCCCGGATGGCCATGCCCACTGGTACCTTGACCGTTAAGCGGTGGGGAATATCACCGGCAAGGGTGATATAGGTTTCTGTAACCGGCTTTCCTGATAAAGCATGGAAAACATTTAAAGCCGTTTCCGAATTGATCACCACACAACCAACTTTGAGGGGGATGGAGGCTTCCGGAACAACTCTTTTGGTCAGCTCATAGACCAGAACCTGCTCATCTCCGGCCGGATAGACATCCCGCAATTCCATGACTTCCATATAATCTTCCAGCCCTAAAGCCGTGATTTTTTCACGCAGTATCCTGATAACCTCTTGATGCTTCCCTTTGATGCCGATCACGGCTTTACGAGCTTCTATATGACGTCCTGCCGCTTCCAGTCCTTTAATGATTTCTTCAGGAAACTGTTCCATCAATTGCTGATCCACCCGCAGCAGCGGTTCGCATTCAGCCCCATTCAGCAGGATATATTCTGCCTTGGCAGATAATTTGGCATGAGTCGGAAACCCGGCTCCTCCTGCGCCAATAACCCCGGCATCCTTAACCCTATTCAGCAGATCCAACTTCCCTCACCTCCAGCTTCTCAAAACGTACAGTCTTCATCGATGATTCCTACAATGACAGCATCAATGGGTATATCGTCCTGGCCCAGCATTCTGCGGGCAGAGCTGCCGGTACAGACGAGTACCCGTTCACCGATACCGGCACTGATGGTATCAGCGGCAATGATGAGACGGCCTTTATCTATGCCACCGAGGACCTCTACCAGCATGAATTTCAGTCCTCTGAGTGAATCTGCCTTGCGTGTTGCCCAGATATTATCGATTACTTTTGCCGCTATCATGGGTTCTCACCTACTTTGATTAGTTTCATTTTATATTGAATCTCTTTTATAGCAGCTTCCACTGAGGCCGTATCCCCAAAAATAGCGATCATAATCAAGTTTTGCGGACAATGACCTTTAATATCCTCTACAAAAACTCCGGCCGCTTTTTCAGCAATATCAGCAGCCACGACCATATCAATCATCCGTCCCTGAACCAAACCGACTGCATCATAGTTCTCCAGTGGAACACTTGGCGCCGAACCTTTGCGCCGGAAAAGGAGATCCACCGTCCCTTGAGAAGGAGATTTAATCATCCGATATTCCATAAATCAGGGTCACTCCTCTCTAAAGGATGTCCTGCGTACAGCTCAAGGCGATACCCAAGGGTGTCACAAACATGGGGTTCAGCGGTTTATAGGTGGGAATCCTTGTCTGCCTGGCGATGCTATCCTCGATTCCTTTCAGACAGCAGGTCCCGCCTACCAGGTAGATTGTTTCAACTTGATAATCCCGCAAATGGTGGTTAAGGATGGAAGAAACCTTTTCGATCACCGGCCCCACCACAGGCGTCAGCTCCCGATGATTTTGGGGATTCTGTTTATAGCGCTCCGCTTCATCAAAACTCATCTTATAAGCCCCTGCTATAACCAGCGAAAAGTGGGTGCCTCCGGTCGGTTCATCAGCCACATAAATGACCTCGCCGTCCTTTAGTATCGTAATCCCAGTGGTTCCTCCGCCAATATCGACGATGGCACCATCTTGGATTTTCAGTACGGCATTGGCTGCCGTAGGCTCATCCAAGAGGGTGGTAATTTCAAACCCCGCTCCCTGAACGACATGTTTGATCACACCTGAATCCAGGGTCATGGTTCCCGGCGGCAGGGCTGCTGCGGCATAGAGCAATTCCGTGCCCAGTTTTTCTTCCAGCTCCTGCTTTAATTCTTTGACGATGCGAATGGCACCTATATAGTCCACGACCATCCCATCTTTGACTACATTGGCAAAGCGATAGGCACCGGCCACCGGCTGATAATTCTCGTCAAGGACGGCCAGAACAATATAGGCGGTCCCCAGGTCAATCCCTGTGTAGTAGACGGAGGATTTGCTCACGATAGGATGATTGATAACTTTTTCAAACACCTGAACCAGTTGATCGCAGTATTGAAAAGCAGAATTTACGCTTTGCATGATTGCCCTCCCAGACACTTCCACATCATGACGCAGAGTATGTTCATGATCAGATTAATTTTCTCAATAAGATCCTCTCGTGAGCAAACTCTACCCTCCTCATGCCAATAGGCTTCAAGGATTGAAGATTCCAGTTCACGAAGAGTTGCCCGTAAGTGGTTTAAGGAAGCAATGGCTGCTCCATTTTCCGCCCGCACGTGAAACTCGTTGATATCAAAGTGCTTGCCCAGATAGGTTGAGCAGTTTTTGATCTCTGCTTCAGACCAATTCTGAAATTGCAGGTTAACCGGCAACCTCTGTTCCCATGCCGATTTTTTCACCTCGCCGAAACATCTTCCCAGCGCGAATACTTCTTCGGCCAGAACAGCATCACCACCGCTCAGAAGGTTCGCCCCCACCATCAGAAACAGAGATTCCAGACTCTCCATTCTGCGTCTTAATCTCAGAACGTTCCAGCTTTCCCGTTCCTGCTCCGGGCCCGACTTAACGTTGTTGGCACTCTTTCTTTTGCTGTCTTGGGCTTCTACCAGCTTGATTCCCCTATCGACAAGAAATTGGCGGGCTTCCGGTGTGATTTTCGTCCGGGGTTCCAGAACATAAGCCGTAAAGAGCTCAGCTTTATATAAATCGCGTAATTCTGTCTCGGTAATAAACCTCATGGTTTCACCCCCACTTCCTGAAATCTTCCTTAATTAATGTCCTGTTCAATTGGATGTGCCTAAGAGATGCTCCTTCAGCTCCCCTACCCCCGTGTTGTCTGTTAAAGAGATCCGGAAATAGGGTCCAGAAACCCCGATACTCTGCATTTGTTGGGTACACAATGGGGCATTCTCCGGTTCCAAGTCAATCTTAGTCATCACACCGATAACCGGACATGTAAAGGTTTTCGCAAAGCCGGGCGGATAGACCTCGACGGGCCTGGATGAGTCGATAAGAAGAAGCACATGGGATGCAGTTTGGGCTGTGGCAATGAGGTATTTATACATGGAAGGGTTTTCAATATATGAGCCGGGAGTGTCAATGGTATTCCTCCCATAAATGACATCCTGGGTTTTCTTTAAGGGTCTGGAGGTATCATTGAGGATATTAGCCAAAGAGGATTTACCGGCTTGAGTGGGTCCGACGATCATGATGCGTTTTTTCATGTGCTGGTTATCCTGGCCGTGGTAAAGCTCAACAGCTTTTCCAGGGTGTCATTGATGGCCATGATGGCTGCCTGAACACTTGCCACATCACCGGATAGTACCAAAGAACCTGTAAAGCGGTCCAAAAAACCTATCTCCACATCGGAGGCCTTGGTGGCTATATCCGCGGCGATGATCGCCGTCTCACTGGGTGTGAGGGTTAAGATTCCAATGGCTCCCCGTTCTTCAATGCCGAGACGTTCGTATAAGTCCTGTACCGGTGAAGCGATAACATGAGCCAGCGTGACCTGCTTGCCGGGAACGTATTCTTGAATTATTCGTTTTCTGTCAAAGTCATCGGTAACACTCATAAAATCCCTCCGTTCGGATGCTGTTTGGAAAAGGGGGTTGAAGGCGAAGGCTCCGAGGGTCCCCGGAACTCTCCAGGATTTTGCTTTACACCGGTCGCTCCATAAGCTGTGCGGACAAAACTACCGCTCAAGCCCTCCGCTCCGTCGGGTGCCCGCCCAAATCGCTCCTGCTCAGTGGGCGGTTGGAAACGTCCTGTTTCCAACCCGACTCCGCTGCATGCTTTTCGCGAAGTTTTGTTCCCGCTCGCTTAAATTCGCTTTCTTTTGTAAAGCAAAATCCTTGGGTTGCTTTGCGGGGGTGAGTGAGCGGGTCTTTGCAGGATGAGCTTCCTGGCCCGGGCCACTTTTTCCGTCTTTGCCGGGCCGCTGGCGGCATGGTCGGCTGCCCAGATCGACTGCTAAGATGACTCCTGCAAAGTCCCGTAAAAGTCCTGAAAGCAGTGCTGAAAAGAGACCCGCAAGCGTAGCTTTACGTACAAAAGAGAACGAATTTAGCAGAGGGGCGGTCAGGTGAAGGTCGCTTTCTTAACACTGTGGAGCCACTGGTTCACATGCAGAAAGCAGCGGGGTTTGGCGTAACAGTTAAGAAAGCGTGTGAACCAGCCCTGGAGCTATGGAGTACGTGAGATCCGATGAAGAAAGCCTCCAGTGGAGGGTTTCAGGAGCTCACGCCCGAAGGTACGTTGTGCGTAAAGCTACGCGACCCGCTCGGACACCCCTGCCAGTACCGACTGCGGATAGCCGGTTACTTCGCCAAGTCAATGCCTGATGATACTGGCCTGCAGCTCGTATCCCCCAATGATTCGAGCGATCTCATCCAACTCTTCGGCCTTAAAACTCAAATCCTCGGTAATGGTGTAGCTCATATCCAACTGCTTATATTTATTGATTCCTAATTTGTGATAAGGCAGCAAGTCGATTCCCTGAAAGTTCTTGCAGCTGTTGAAGGGTTGAAGGAATTCCATGGTGCGGCAGATCGTGTCTTTGCTGTCATTCATCCCTCGAATAAGGGGCATTCTGATCTTGACATTGAATCCGCGGTGAATCAGCTCGGTCAGATTATCGAGAATGCGTTCATTCCGTACCCCTGTCAGTTCGTAGTGCCGATCCGAGTCGATGTGCTTAAGATCATACAAAAACAAATCGGTAAACTGAGCGATCATGAGCAAAGTATCCAGCTTGGCATACCCACAGGTTTCAATGGCGGTATTGATTCCCATCCGTTGACATTCCATGAGCAGATTGGTGGCAAACTCGGGCTGGGCTGTTACTTCCCCTCCGCCAAGGGTGACTCCTCCACCTGAGCTCAGGTAGAAGAGTGCGTCTTGTTGGATGATTTCCAGCACATCAGAGATTTTCAGATCCGTACCGGCAATGGAGAGGGCCTTTTTCGGACAGATTGCTTCACACTTGCGGCAGCCTACACAGTCGATGCTCCGGTTGATGGTGTGCTTAGTCGGTTCATAGTAGGTGCGTGCCGGTTTGACGTCCTGATTGGCAAAAAAGTGGATATTGACAGGGCAAACCGGACTACAATTGCCACAGTGAATACATGAGTCTTCCATATACATGACCTGGTATTTTCGCTCCAGTCCCTCCGGGTTGGAACACCATCGGCATCTCAGGGGACATCCTTTAAAGAAAATCAGGGTTCTTATGCCCGGCCCGTCATAGAGAGAATACTTCTGAACATTGAAGATCCTCGCCTGCCGTTCTAAAATGCTGCAAATTTCAGTACTCATAATGTCTCCATCTCTAGAAACTACCTAATTAAAGGTGATTAAAAACTTAAAAGTGATCCAAAACGGTGCGGCTGATGATTTCGTCCTGAACCTCTTTGCACAATTCCACGAAGTAGGCGCTGTATCCGGCGACGCGAATAATTAGATCCCGATACTTATCCGGTTCGAGTTGAGCCCGTTTCAGAACTTCATTATCCACATAGCTGAATTGCATCTGGCCGTTGCCGAGGATGGATGCTGTTCTGAGCAAGGTGATCAGGCCGTTTTCCCCTTCCGGAGTTTCGAGAATACCGCGCAGTAGTTTGAAGTTATGCACCATGCCAATATTCATGGATTCAACGCTCAGCTTGCTGACGGATTTGATGATGGCTGTGGGTCCGAATTTATCCGCACCTTGGGTCGGACTGATTCCGTCCGACAGCGGTGTCCAGGCCAGCCGTCCGTTCGGTGTCGCCCCGGTTATTTCACCGATGGGTGTGTTGTTGGAAATGGAAAGGGTGCCATGAGTAAAATGGGAAAAGAGCATTTTAAAGGAATTGTGAACCCGTTCGGTCCAAACAATGATATCGGAGGCAATTAAATCAGCATAATCATCATCATTTCCGTATTTCGGCGCATTAAGGCAATCGGTGCGCAAAGCTTCGTAGCCCTCAAAATTGGCATTCAGGGCATCCCTGATTTGTTTCAGGGTGACCTTCTTCTCTTCAAATACCAGCTTTTTGATCGCCGCCATAGAGTCTGCATAAGTTCCCAGGCCGGAGAAGATCAATCCAGGACCAAAATTGATCCGCGCTCCACCGCTGGTAACATCCGTCCCTTTTTCCATACAGCCTTCGACCAGCAGAGACATCAGGGGTTTAGGAACGAGTTCTCGATGGACACGCTGACTCACAATGGTGCCAATCGCTGATAAACGAATGATATGCTCAATTTGTTGCTTACAAGCGGCATCAAATTCTTCATAAGTCCTGAAGTCGTCAAGATCGCCGGTATCAAGACCTTCCATCGTGCCCCGCCATTTCATAACGCCGCGGTTCAGAACAAATTCGATGGCGATGGGCCATTGGGTATAGCCGGTGGATGTCCACTGATAGATACCGCCGGATTTCTGAGGTTCAACACAGCCCATAAGGCAATAGTCCCGGGAATCTTCAATGCTGAAGCCTTTCGCCAGCATCATCTTGATATGACTGTCATCAAAGTGACAGGCAGGGAAACCTAACCCGGCTTTTACCACTTCGACAATCTTTTTCAGATAGTTTTGGGGGGATTGATTATGGATTCGGCAGGCCAGAGAAGGTTGATACATCTTGGTAAAGCGAACGGCATCCATGATCAGATAGGTCAGCTCGTTGGTGGCATCCCCTCCGGTGCGCTTCTGGCCGCCTACAGTACAGTTGATGAAGGGTTGATAGCCGGCGAAATATTTAGCTCCCTGCTCACTGGACAGCCACATTACTTCCGAGCATTTGATCAGAAAACAGCTCAACAATTCGAAGGCTTCCAGTTTGTTGAGCCGGCCGCTTTCCATATCGGCCTTGAACATGGGGTAAATATATTGATCCAAACGTCCCAGGGAAATACCTGTCTGGTTCTCTTCAACGACAAACAGGGATTCAAGGGTCCAAATCGATTGAAGGGCTTCATAGAAGGTACGGGGCGGATGGGCGGGAACCCAGGTCAAAATATCAGAGATCTTGTGCAGTTCCTGTTTCCGTACGGAATCCACCTCCCGGTCGGCTAATTCTCGGGCATAATTGGAAAGCCGTTGGGCATAAGCCAAAATGCCGTCACAAGTCTCAATCTCTGCTTTATAGAAGTAGATCTTGTCGAGGTCTTCCGGGTTCTCCATGGACAATTTGCTCAATCTGTCCTCAGCTTCCTGCCTTACCCCTTTAATTCCTTTTTTAATCAGGATTACATCATATCCGGGGGCGGTATCGCCGCCGCCGTTGATTTGATGGTAGGAAAGGTCACTCACAAAGGACTCACCGGAAAAGGACCAGATCCCGGCATCTTCGTATTGTTTCTGACAAATCTCGTCCACGCTTTTCCCTTCCCAGAAAGGGAAGATTTCTTCCCGGAGGATGCGCTTATCTTCTTCACTGATTTGGAAGGGATCCTGTGCTCTGGTGGCCATAGTATCCAGTTCATCCCGAACCCATCTCCAGGCAATATCCGGTGAAAACGCACCGGCCCGCGGTTTTCCGCAAGGATGTCCCACAATGAGTTCGTCTTTTTGAATGAAGAGAGGCGCCGTCTCACAGGCCCTTCTGAAACACTTGGCCCGGAGCAGAATCCTAGGTAAGCCGGGATTTTCCCTGGTTACTTGGGTGAATGCTCTGGCCCGATCGATGCTGACACTGGGTTTGGCTTGTAAATAGACTGTGCGCAGATTGTTTAAACGCGGCGTAAGACCGGTGATTTCCCCTTCGTACACAGGGGACTTTCTCTCTTGGTACGCCGGGGATGGGGAATGTGCCGCCAGTTCCTTGGAGATCTCCTGAAATAGTTTCATAACAATAGCTGTTTCCTCTGGGGATAAGTTCTTAGTTACATCGGCAAATTTCGCCGAAAATTCTTTGCTATCCATCCTTTGCCCTCCCTTTTATTCATTGACTTTTAAGCATTTCTATAAGGTAAAAGCTGTTCCAGCAATGTTTCCAACAGCTCGTTGAGGTCCTGGGTTCTTTCCTTAGGGTAACCTGTGCCGGAGCAAAAACTTCCGTTTAGTCCTGTTAGCTCCGTTAATCCTGCCGATTCTGCCTGCAGACCACAGGTTATGTCCTCCAGTTTTCGTACCCCATAGCCTATCTTGCGGATATTGATTAAATTCAGTGGTGAAATATTATCTGAAGTGAACCCGCCGCCGCCGGCACCGCAACCGAGAGTTAAGGCCGGGAAGAGATTGGTTGTTCCTCCAATTCCCCCCAGAGTGGCGGGCGTATTCACGAGTACTCTTGAGACGGGCTTTTTCAGGGCAAACTCCCTGATCACCTGCTCATTCCGGGAATGAATGACGAGGGTATGCCCCCGGCCATCGTTGAGCAGCAGCTCGATACATTTTTCACAGGCGTTGAGCCAGTCCTTTTCCACATAAAAGGCCAACACCGGACAGAGCTTTTCTTTAGCATAGGGGTTGGTCGGAGCAACAAATCTTTGTTCAGAAATGAGGACTTTAGTATTTTCCAGGACAGAGACGCCAGTTTTCCGTGCCAGCTCTACAGCCGTGTTACCGACGATGTCCGGATTGGCGCTGCCGTCAGACCGCAGAAAGAGTTGACCAAGTTGTGCTGATTCTTCTGCCGAGAGGAAGTATGCACCATTTCTTTTCAGCTCTTCCCTTACCTCGTCGGCAATGCATTCCTCAGCCACAATGGATTGCTCTGAGGCGGACACTATGCCATTGTCAAAGGTTCTACTGGTAATGATATCCGCTACTGCCTGTTTTATGTCGGCCGAACGCTCTATAAAAGCCGGGCCATTCCCGGGTCCGCCATAGATCGTCGGTTTCCCGGAGGCATAGGCGGCCTTGACCATCTTGGGCACTCCTGTCACCATGATCAGGGCTGTATCCTTGTGGTTCATCAGCCCCAGTGTCCCTTCAACAGCCTGGGTCCTCTGATAGCCGATGGCCCCGCAGGGCAGCCCGCTGGCTTCAGCGGTCCGCACCAGTATCTCCAGCACTTTTCTGATAGTTTTCTTCGCCTTGGGGTGAGGGGAAAAAACAATGGCATTGCCTGATTTTATGGCGATTAAGGTTTTATAGATGGTAGTGGATACGGGGTTGGTGGATGGCAGCAAAGCGACAATGACTCCCACAGGTACGCCGACATCTATGGTTTGATTCTCTTTATCTTCAGCGATAATGCCGACGACTTTCATCTTACTGATTTTCTTGTAGAGAAAATTACTGGCAAAAATATTCTTTATATATTTGTCCTGCCATTTTCCGAATCCCGTTTCTTCATAGGACATAATCGCCAGTTCCCGGGCATATTTCGCCACTTCGGCAGCTATACGCTCCACAATCCGGTCCAGCTTTTCCTGGGGAAAGGCCGCCAAAGTCTTTTGAGCCTCCCGGGCGTTTTCGATCAGAATCCGTGCTTCTTGAATTGAAAGCAAATCATTGTCCATGCGATTCATTCTTTATCCCCCTTTCCACTTGAGGATTGAACAAGCTCAAAACTGCACTGTTTACCAATCAATAAGGTGCTTGGCTACAATTTTCTCTACATCGGGATGGGGCCTGGCAATTACATTGGTGCTATAAATTTTACCCACCTTGCCGGCTGCTTCGATGCCGGCCTCTACCGCTGTTTTTACTGCTCCCACATCCCCCCGGACCACCACGGAGATCAGACCTGAAGCAACATTCTCATAACCCACCAATTCCACTTCTGCTGCCTTGCACATAGCATCCGCAGCTTCCAGCACCGAAACCAGTCCATAAGTTTCTATAAACCCTAAAGCATCATTTTTCTCCACGGGATACTCCTCCAAAACCTTCAGTGTTAAGCATCGATATCATGTCTTGAAACAATCTTGCCCACCCGGCTGACGGGGCGCGGCATAACGTGGGCGGCCGTTAGTTCTCCAATCGCTGCTGCAGCTGCTGCTCCTTTTTCTACTGCCGATCTTACTGCGGCGACATCCCCTTTCACCATAACGGTGACCAGCCCTGAGCCAATATTTTCATAGGAAACAAGCACCACATCTGCAGTTTTGCACATGACATCCGCCGCTTCGATGGCCGGAACCATTCCCCTGGTTTCAATAAGTCCTAAGGCTTCTTCGCCAAAGTATTCCATAGAATTACTCCTCTTTATATAACATCAAACCCAATAGCATCTCTTAGCATATTTCATCGAATTTTGTAGTTGTGTATGATTGCACATGTTACTTTTATTATAGTGCCTACTGGGATAACTGTAATATACTAAACACTTATACGGGATATAATCAGAGACTGACATAAGACCAAACCTCCTGGCAAGCCAGGAGGTTTTAATATTGTACTCGATTCGTTTTTAAGCAGAAACGGTTTTATTCGAGTCCGTCTCTGCAATTTCTTCCAAGGAACGCCCAGCGGTTCTCTCGCCCCATATACCGGTAACGACGGCGATCATGATGTACATGGCACCGATAATGGCGAACAGGACACTGTAACCAAACTGCTTGTAAATTAGAGGAACCATGGCCATGGCACCAACGTTTAGAATTCTACCGGTGCTGAAGATAATACCGGTACCACTGCTTCTAAATTGGGTGGGGTACGCTTCGGCCAAGTAAGACCACATTAGAACGAACACACCGTCCATCAAAATTCGAATGATAAAACCAATTCCGACGATCAGCATAGGAGCCTTGATGGTACCAAAGATAACGGTTAGAACCCCAATGATGGCACCATAGATAACGATGGGAACTTTTCTACCGCCTTTATCGGTAAAGAAGGCCGCTAAGTAGTTACCAATGGGGCTACCGAAGGATACTAGGGCTACCATCCACAGGGAGTCTTCCAGGGAAAAGCCGTACTCGTTCAACAGGGTCGGCATCCAAGCGAAGAACATAAAGTAACCGACGGTGTTCCAGACAACTAAGTTGATAAGAACAAGGGTCTTTTTTCTATACTCCTTACTAAATAAGAGTCGTAACACTTCGAGGGTTTTGGTTGTTTCCTGAGCCTTTTCCTCCTTAACTTTACCAGAGGCCTCGGCACTAAGATCCACTTTAACATCGGGTCTGTAGAACTGAATGACTGCTTCTGCTTCTTTAAAACGACCCTTGCTAATGAGCCAACGGGGAGATTCCTTTAGCCAGTTATTACCAAATGCTAACACGATAAAGCCTAAACCGCCGATGTATAAAATCCAGCGCCAACCTTCCGGGTTGTTAGGAATAATATGAGAGGCCAACTGACCAATAAGGGGGATACTTAAAAGTGCAGTGGCTAGAGCGATGGCCTGCCACTTACCCCGGGAGGCAGCGGGCAGCAATTCGGCAATATATACCATAGCTACTACCACCATGCCCATCATACCAATACCCGTTAGGGTTCTTGCAACTAGGAAGATTTCTTGGTTGGGTGCCCCACCGTTCACCAAAGAACATAAAGAGAACAAAAGAATCGAGCCGAGGAAGGTTTTTCTACGGCCGATGCGGTCTGCAAACCAACCACCCAGCCAGCAACCTAAAAGCATACCAACAAAAGTGCAAGAGTTGACTAGGCCAATCCATTCCATTGATACACCCCAATACTTTGTGAGGGCAGGTGCAACGAAGGAAAAAGAAAAAACGTCTATTTGCTCAAAGGTATAGCCGAACGCCAATAAAATCAGAAACTTATAGTGGGATTTGTTCATGGTGGCTTCGTCCATGTATCGGGTACTCGTCATTGGTTTATTATCTACCATAACCTTCTCTCCTTTTCTTTAAGGATGGTGCGCATTTCCCTGCGCTTACTGTACCAAAAATAGCCTCCGCCCGTGTAACCTTACACAAGGCGGAGTCCTGATAGCCACTTAGTTAATTTATAAGTCTTAAATCTCTTCGGAGAAAATCTGATAAATTGGGGCTCCCTCGCATTGGGCAGGGTACCGCAATCCGAGCAGCATAGAAACTGACGGTGCTACATCAACTTGACGGATGACCCGCTCCGTGGTAAATCCTGATTTAATACCACTGCCGGCTGCCACGAAAATTGGTGAAACGGAGGTTTCAAAATATCCTTCTGAAGTGGAAATACTATCCCCGTGCAATCTATTGTATCCTTCTTCGATGGAGAAGAAAATATCACCGCACTCCGGGCCATTGGTGCCGATTAACACAGCATCCTTGTTCCTCAGGCAGATGCCGACCACACGCTTGCCGGTTCTCTCATCCCGGTAGTTATACAAATCGGAGATGAGCTGTTCCTCTAAATCATATTTATCTTTCGGATCCACAATACCGTATTTGTCCCGGCCCTTAAGATTAATATAAATGTAGTTGCTGCGAATCTGGACTGCCCTTGTTTTTTCCCAATCGACTTCTCGGAGGGAATTGCCGTTTTCGTCTTTCTTCAGAACTGTATAACCCAATTCTTCCATGACCTTTGTATTGAGGCCGCCGTATTCCCCTAAAATAGGAGGTACGTTTTCCCCGACAATCAGGCCATGGTCGCTGACGATCAATACCGTCCACCCCTCGTCTAAGAGATAGAGGAATTCTCCCAGGTAGTCGTCGGTTTGGGTATAGAATTTTTCAATGAACCCTTTGTAAACTTCTTCATCTGTATGATCCCATGGCGGCAAGGTCTTGCCAAGATGCCATAACTGGTGACCTGCACAATCGATATTATGAAGATGAGAGAATACGACTTCATACCCTTCTTCTTTAATGCAATGATTCAGACAATCCGCTTGCCACTTATCGTAAATTGCCCAGGAAGGCTCAAAGATTTCACGAACCAATTCATCATCTTCTCCGCCGATTAAGCTGACCGGCGGCACCTCGCCAACCTTACTGACGATATCCTGATAGAGGGTTTTGGGATGCCATAATTGATCATTGCTGATATCAAGAGCATTGCTGATCCAAAGTCTCACTGCATTACCAGCCGGATCAAGTTCTAATATCTTCATGGAACGGCAGGCAGGCTTAGTGACTTCTTTTTTGGTCACATCATCAATAATGCCCGTTACCATTTTATCCCTTTCCAAGGTAACGATTGGCTTTTCTGCTTTCTTATTCTTGTAAATAGCCACTCGATCATATTCGCCGGTTTCATTTTTGAGAAGCAAAGCAGGACGTCTCACCAGGCCGCCGGAGGTTAGGATCGTGAATTCCTTGGCTCCTTCCGGGGCATTGCTCCAACCTGTAGCCTCTTTGAGGGGAGAGTTGATAATATCATAGGCTACCTTGCTGCCGATCACAACTTCTGTATCTTCATCATCCATGACATAGGTACGGATTTCGCCGCCTTGGCGGGCTGTGTCACCCCACCAAAGTTCCATCATTTCATCATCGACTTCATCGTCCAAAGTATCTTCCAAATCAGTAATAATGCAACCCACGCCAGCTGGTTTCTCCACTCTTGGGGCATAACGGACTTCTTTAATTTCCGGTGAGGCGACAATAACTTTTTCCCAGTCAAGCTGAGCAACGCCCATGTTGACAGAACCTGGCTGCGTACCATCGACCACACTTAAATTTTCACTGTGGGAGGTTGGGGGCCAAGAGCTCCCCGGCCAATGCCAAACAAGAGTCTTCATGCCGGCTTCAGATGTAATATTCCAGATTTGTTCCGCAGTACAATTACGGGAGTCCATATTATAAACCACCGCATCCAGACTTTCCGGCGATTGTCTCCAATAGCAGGTGATGCCGTGAGTTCCTGGATAAGCGCCCGTAGCAAGGGTCGTCCAACAAGGTGGTGTAATGGTTGGAATAGCCCCCAGAAGCTGCAGATCCTTTCTGGCTGATCCCTTTTCAATAAATTTTTCTAAATTAGGCATTTTTCCTTCGGCCAAGAATTTGCGACTAATCCTTGGGTCCATACCGTCGACCCCTAGCACTAATAGTTTATTGGTTAGTGCTGTTCTCTTCATAAATTTCATCCTCCTTTTATAAATTTTGCTTCGTTTCCAACTATCTGAAGAATCTTCGGCAAGGTATCTCCTCATCCCATAGTGAACGCGGCATCGTTCACTATGGGTGTGAAGAACGTTAGATTTCAAAACGACTTGAATACTTGTTGTCTGAGAGGTCCGTCCACTTGAACTGTGCTTGTAACAAGGTCTTCGTCACCATTATATTTGCTGGTTTTAAAGGGCTTTCCCCATGACACCGCGGCAGGCATAGCTGGAATAGAGGTAGACTTTTTTCTGACATAGCTTGTGCTGAGTAGGGTTCAATCCAAAATAGAGGCCCCTGGGGTAAAAAATGGGCCCAATCAATGCCCTATAGACAAGTTCAGCGCCAGAGTCGCCACAAAACATACTATAGTTATGCGTTTCTGTAGTTTTACAATTCAGAACCTTCCCGCAATAAAAAAGGTTCTGATACCTCACTATTTAATCCCTCCTTGTTCTAAGAATTGGATCTTCGGATTGTTCTTGTGATATCTTGTACTTGCCCACATTATAAGCAATCCCATTTTTTCTGTAAAATACTTAATGATTATGCCCCCTATAACCAACACAATTAAGTGATCATAAATTTTGTTAATACCGCTTATCGAGTATTGTTATTTGAAGCACAAATTCGTATAATTTAGTCGTGTTCAACTCCCAATCCAATTCATGGATATATATACCACAAGAAGTAAATATTAGAAGAGGGTAATTGAAATGCGTCTGGAACAATTAATGTATTTAGTTGCTGTCAACGAATCTAAGTCCATTTCCCTTGCCGCAGAACGTTCCCACATTTCGCAGCCTGCTCTAAGCTCTGCTATCAGTAAGCTCGAAGATGAGCTTGGTGTCGTTCTGCTGAAAAGGACAAATTCTGGCGCTTATTTAACTGAAGCGGGAGAACTCATTATCGTTAAGGCCAAGGAAGTGCTGAATGGGATTGATGATATTAAATCCATTGCCCACGGTAACTCGCTTGTACTCAATGGAAATATATCCATCGCCGTAGAGCCTAGCGTTAATATTACGATCATGCCGGACATATTAACTACTTTCAAGCATAATCACCCTAAAGTCAATGTCTTGCTTAAAGTTGGCGAGTCAAATAATATATTACAAGATATTGAGAAAGGCAAGGCTGATTTTGGGATTATTTTGAGTACTGATGCGTTTCGTAAATCAAAGGATATTCAATACAAAGAACTCTTTTCCGATGAATTTGTCGTGATTACGGGGATTAATCGTAAATTAACCTCAGAATCAGCTATTACCCTGGAAAGAGCCCTATCTTTACCCATTCTTTTGTACAACACAGAGTATATTACTGAGTGCGGTGTATCCAGTTTGCTGCAAAAATATGGTTCTTTCAATGTATCTTATCGAGTTGATAATTTAGAGATGATGGAAAAAATCCTAACTCAGGGAGAAGTCATCGCTTTTGTCCCTCAATTTATGGCTGATGAGTATATGAAGACCAGTAGAATAAACAAGCTATACATCAATAATGCTCATTTGGATGTATCCGTTGTCTTAATTTGGTCGGATCGCCACCATCTTTGCATGATCGAAAAGGAATTCATCAAAATCATTAGAGCTACCTGTTCCCGGAAAACAGAAGTCAGACCATAAATGAGCCCACGATTCATACTGCTGAGATAAAATTAATTATCTTGGCTTCTTTATGCCCCTATAAAATTAATAGGATCAAAAGCTACACTTATAGGGGGTATATTTACAATGTATTTTACTTTCTCGCCGGATCATGTTAAATATTTCTCATAGAGTTACACTTTATAATTCGTCAACTAGGAGTAGCACAAATGGATCAGAATACACAATTGCTTATGCAAAAGCAGGACCTAAGCTTTGCCCAAAAGGGGATTGGCAGTGGCTTATATGCTGGTGCCGCTTGGGGCTTAGACGGAGTATTAATGGGGATCGTACTTGCTTTAGCCCCCTTCACAAACAGTATGAGCATCTTTGCTGCTCCTTTAGTGGGAGCTTGCTTGCATGATGGCTTCGCTGCATTATGGGTATTTATTTATAATGTCGTCCAAGGCAAATGGCGTGATTATGTACGCACCTTGAAAACCCGTCCGGGTAAAATGATCATCTTGGCGGCTATCCTGGGTGGACCCATTGGAATGTCTTGTAACATGTTAGGGATATTTTTTGCCGGTCCCTCATATACTGCAGCCATTACTGCAGCCTATCCGGCTATCGGTGCTGTTCTTGGAGCAATTTTTCTTAAGGAGAAGGTGCCTCCACGGGTAGGAGCCGGCATAGTGCTGACCATAATCGGCGCGTTTATTGTTGGGTTTGTCCCACCAGAAGGGTCTGCTTTCCCCCACTTTTATCTCGGCATAGGACTGGCCGCTGTTGCTGCCATTGTGTGGGCACTGGAGGGAGTCATGTCAACCTATGGCATGGATTTAGTGGATTCGGATATTGCAATTGGTATTCGAGATCTTACATCTTTCTTGGTCAATTTCTTCGTAATTCTTCCGGTGTTTGGAAGTGTTGCTTACGGCATCCTCTACTCGTGCTTTACCTCACATACCGCATGGTATATTGCCGGTATCGCTTTAATTGGCGGATCCGCTACATTTGCCTGGTATCGCGCTATGAATATGACCGGAGTAACCCGGGCTATGGGCCTCAATGTAACCTTTGCCTTATGGTCCGTCTTCTTCGGGTGGTTATTAAACATTGTACAGATCACCCCCAACCTGATCATCGGTGTTATTATTATCACCCTTGGCACAATACTTACGATTGGGACTCCAAAAGATTTTGTTAACTTAAGAAGACGATAGGAGGTTCAACATGAGCTTAATTCCCATAAAGTTCAGAGTGGTAGAAATTATTCTCCATAATGCAGGAATATCGGATCAAGAAATACTAAAAATGCTCAAAGAGGACTATCCTCTCGATAGAGGGGTTAACGAAAATAACGTTGATAGCTACCTGCTTTCTCTAAAAGCTGTTGGCCTGATTGACCCAACCCGTGTTGCTGTGGATAAAGACGGAAAACTTCAGCAATGCTATAACATCACTGAATATGGTAGAAAACGTATGAAATATATTAGCTAAACCACATTATAGAGATTATTAAAAATCTGCAAACCACCTTTTCTTAGGGAACAAAGGAAAGCATCTTTTAAGATTGCCCGTTATGGATACTCTCAACAAACTTCTTAGCTGCAGATGTCAGTGGGACATTTTTTAAATAACATATGCCAATGCTCCTTTTGGGAACTTCCTCTTCTAACCTTATCTCATACAAGCTTCCACTTTCTAAGTAGTCCTTAGAAAACTCTTTAATTACACAGGCAATACCTAAGTTTATTTTGGAAAACTCCAGAACAAGATCATAGGACCCAAGTTCAAATACAGGTGAAATAGGGAAACCCTTCTTCTTTAGGTAACTCTCCACATATTTTCGGGAATTTGATTTCTTCTCTAAAAAGATTAACGGTAATTCCATTAGATGCTCTAAGCTAATAGGTTTTTCCGTTATTTCTTTATATTTTTCCCCGCATACAAAAATATCTTGAATCTCCCTACAAGGTATGACCTGAAGGTTTTCATCCTGAATCGGCAAATTGCAGATCCCCACATCCGCTTTTCCTGACTTGATAAAGTCTTGGATCTCTGTTGTCGTTCCATTTAATATATTGAGTTTGATTCCATGGTAGGCGATGTGGAATTCCTCTAAATAAGGCAATAAAAAATAACGGGTAATTGTATCTCCGACTCCAATCCGCAATTGTCCGGTTTTCAGCTCTTTAAATTCCAGGATTTTATCTTCTGCAGCGTTAATCATTCCTAAGGCGGAGTTCACATGCTCATTTAATAGATTTCCTTCATTGGTCAATATAACTCCTCTTGATGTCCTGTGGAAAAGTTGTATTTCCAATTCACTCTCCAGCTTTGCAATGGCTTGGCTGACAGCTGATTGTGTCATATAGAGTTCCTGGGCCGCTTTGGAAAAGCTTTTATTTCTGCTCACTGCGTTAAATATGCGATATAAATCTAATTTTCCAACCATATTAGCTCTCCTTGTATCAGATATTATAAATATTAATTTTACTTATACCACTATAAAAGAGTATAGTAGAGTTGATTGAAAATTTCTACTTAGTTTATGTAGAATATACTCTTGCTAGAGGAGAGATCACATTGGAAAGAGTCGTTGGAACCGTAGTACGTGGACTTCGTGGACCTATTATTAACCAAGGGTGCAATATTCAACAGATCGTAGTGGATGCTGTATTAAATGCAGCAAAAGTTGAAGGTTTTATGATCGAGGATCGTGATATTGTTACTATTACAGAATCCATTGTCGCCCGTGCCCAAGGAAACTATGCCACAATTGACGATATTGCCGCAGATATAAAAGCTAAATTCGGTGAGGAAACAGTGGGGGTCATTTTTCCGATCCTCAGCCGCAACCGATTTGCCATCTGCTTACGAGGAATCGCAAAGGGTATAAAACATGTTGTCCTGATGTTAAACTATCCCTCAGATGAAGTGGGTAACCACCTTGTAGACCTGGATAAATTGGATGAGAAAGGTATCAATCCCTGGACAGATGTCTTAACAGAAGCTGAATTCCGCCAGCATTTCGGTTATATCAAACATCCATTCACCGGTGTTGATTACATCGAATACTACAGAAATTTAATTGAAGCGGAAGGCGCCACTTGCCAAATCATCTTTTCCAATAACCCGAAAACCATCTTAAATTATACTAAGCAGGTATTGACTTGTGATATTCATTCCCGCTTCCGGACTAAACGCATCTTAAAAAATAGCGGCGCTGAAAAAGTCTATGGCCTTGATGATTTTCTTACAGAATCCATCAATGGCAGCGGGTTTAACGAAAAGTACGGTCTCCTCGGTTCGAATAAAGCAACCGAAGATCGTGTGAAACTATTTCCGAATACCTGCCAGTCCATCGTTGATGGTATTCAAGCGGAAATCAAAGATAAAACGGGTAAAACAGTGGAAGTCATGGTCTATGGCGACGGGGCATTCAAAGACCCCGTGGGGAAGATCTGGGAACTGGCAGACCCGGTCGTTTCTCCCGCTTATACTGCAGGGCTTGAAGGTACGCCAAACGAAGTGAAATTAAAATACTTGGCAGACAATAATTTCTCCCATCTTTGCGGAGAAGCCCAGAGGAAAGCCATTTCAGAGTATATTCAAAATAAATGTGAAGACCTGGTCGGGTCGATGGAAGCCCAAGGAACAACTCCTCGCAGGCTGACGGATCTCATCGGTTCTTTATCTGATTTAACCTCCGGCAGCGGAGATAAAGGGACGCCAATCGTCTATATCAAAGGCTATTTTGATAATTATACAAAATAATCGGGGTACAAAAGAAAACCCTGGCCGCTTATTAGGGTGGCCAGGGTTCTTTGTGTTGGTGAGTCTCGTTTTTTCATGTGTCCGGGTCAGGTAGCTTTACGCACAACGCTCACTCCATAGCTCCTGGGCTGGTCAGCTAGTTCCTCCTACATCCGCACGCTCAAGCCCGAAAGACAGCCCAAGGATTTTGCTTTAAGGCAGAGAACGAATTTTAAGCGAGCAAGGAAGCAATCTTCGCGAAAAGACTGCAGCGGAGTCGGGTTGGAAACAGGACGTTTCCAACCGCCCATTGAGAACAAGTGCGAAAGCAGTGCTTTCGAGGAGCGATTTGGGCACGAAACCCGGGCGAGGGTTTCGCCCAAGCCGCCATGCCACAGAGACTGCTTAGCGGCGCAGGTGGACCCGACGCAGCAGAGGTCTTGAGCGATTAGATTGCTCCGCACAGCTTATGGAGTGAACGCCGAAAGCAAAATCCTGGAGATTCAGATTGCAAGCCCTTTCAAGACTCGTCTAAACTTCAAATTTCCAAGCGCTTGGAAATTTAAAAAAGCGAGTCTATTTACCTATCCCTATTTATGATAAGGCTCCCCCTTGCTGATTCTCATGGCCCGATAGATTTGTTCCAGAAGCAGCAGTCTAATGAGAGGATGAGGGAAGGTTAATTGGGAAAAAGACCAGCGGTAATCCGCTCTTCCCCTTACTTCCTGGGAGACTCCTAAGGAACCACCGATGATAAAAGTCACACTGCTTTTTCCCATTAAGGCAAGGCCATCTATATATTCCGAGAAGCCCGGAGAGGTGAATTCTTTTCCCTGCAGATCAAGAAGAATGACATGCTCCTGAGAGCCGATCCCTTTCAGAATCCGCTCACCTTCTTTACTCTTAACCAGTTCTTCATCGGCGGAGGAAAGACGCTCCGGACAGGGCTCATCCCCAATCTCCATAATCTCCAAGCGGATATAAGCACTTAAGCGTTTCGTATATTCCTTAATCCCTTCTATAAGGAACTTTTCCCGAATCTTTCCCACAGCAATGATTTTAATCTGCAGCATAGTTGTACTCCTTACTGAATAAAGGGAGGATCATGATTGCTCATATCCCCCCCAAATTATATACCACCCTGAACCTATTTAGCTGGCGATGATCTCAACCAGTTTCACCTGGACATCGATATTCTTCCCATTGCGGTAATACGTCACTGTGACGGTATCCCCTGGTTTGAACTTAAATAATTCATGGGTTAATTCCAAGGAACTTTTGACCGTGACTCCGTTAATTTTCACCAAAACATCTCCCGCTTGTATTCCGGCCCGGGCTGCCGGGCCACTGGGGTCCACATTGGATATATAGGCACCGGCGGGCCAACTTCTTTGGGCCGCCCATTCAGGTGTATAGCGGGTATCGATGGATACCAGAAGTCCAGGATGACTGAAGTAACCTTTTTCAATAAGCTGCTCAAGGACGGGTATGGCATCCGTAATAGGGATAGCAAAGCCCATTCCCTCAAAGCCTTTTTCTGCATTTTTGGCTGAATTGATCCCTACAACCTGGCCGTTGTAGTTGACCAGAGGACCACCGCTATTGCCCGGATTGATCGCAGCATCGGTCTGAATTAAGTTAAAGCTGGATTCTCCCTCGATTAACAAAATCCGGTTCTTGGCCGACACGACACCTTGAGTCACGGAACGGGCAAATTCCTCGCCACCGGGATTACCAATAGCCACTACCGGTTCCCCTACTTGAAGCTGCTCCGAGTTTCCCAGCTGTGCCGCCGTAAGTCCGTCCGCAGGAATTTTGATCACCGCCAGGTCTGTACGCGGATCCTGCCCCACTAAAGTGGCCTCGGCATTTCTTCCGTCGGCCAGACTCACAATTAATTTCGAAGCATTGGCGATGACATGGTAATTGGTAACAATATAACCGTATTGGGCATCGATGATAAAGCCGGAGCCGGTTCCTGCTTCAGTCAGTTCGGAACTGCCGCCAAAGATCCTCCCCCGGGATTGGAAGTTGGCGATCCCTACGACAGCCGGCCCTACAGTTTTGGCGACCTCTACCGTTGGAAATCCGGTGGGATTGGCAATATTCACAGGTGGGGTGGAGGATCCTTGGCCCAGAATAACTTCTTTTCCCCCCGTTGGCATTTGGTTACCGTATAAAGAAGGAACTAAGGCCACGGAGACAAGACCGCCAATGAGCGCACTGATTAAGGCCAAGGCAATCGTAGAGAAAAACCTGGGTCTGCGCCTCTTCGATCCATATTCGGAATAATCATTTTGGTCATAATAACCCATGCCATTACCTCCTCATTGGCTTAGTATTCGTCCAAAACAATCAGTTCATGCGGTGTATAGCGTGGTGCCACCCGCAATCTTAGATCCGGGTTTTCCTTGGCTACACGGGATTCCTTGAGACTACGTAAGATGGTGGACAAGGCGATTTCCGGTGTATTATTTTCGTCGCTTAAATGAGCCAAGACAATACGTCGGGTGTTCCCCTCAATCCATTGGAGAAGACCCTCGGCCAGCTGGCTGTTCTCTAAATGACCATAATTCCCACTGATCCGCTTCTTAAGATACCAAGGGTAACTCCCCTGCCAAAGCATCTCACGGTCATGGTTAGCCTCTACTACTAAAGCATCGCAACCTTTTAAAGCATGATGCATTTCTTCTGTGATAATTCCTGTATCCGTAGCGATACCGATCCTCTTACTTTGACCTTTGACCGGCTCCTCGACCTCCACCCGAACACCAAAGCTTTCTTTGCTATCATGGGAGGTAGGAAAGACATGGATCCTCATGCCTGCACAGGAAAAAGAATCCTCTACCACCACTCGCTGTTCATCTTTAAGCTTCCCTATAGAGGGATTCAGCTCATCCCATATCCTTGCTGAGGCATAGATGGGGATTTTAAGCTTTCGTGCGACTGCCCCAGCTCCCTTAATATGATCGCTATGTTCATGGGTAATGAAAATTCCTTCGATTTCTAAAGGAGATATATCGAGGATGGAGAGATTATGTAGTGCTGCCTTCAGGCTAATGCCGCAATCCACAAGAAAATTCCTCTTTCCATGCCCCACAACAATGGAATTGCCGGAGCTCCCACTGGCCAGTGTCGCTAAATGCACATAGTTCCCCTCTTCCCGTCTAAACAAAGAATATTATATCAGATCCTTTATCTATAACAAATGTTTAAAATAATTTTGATCAGGAAATAAAAATTGAGGCTTATTTAGCCTCAGAATTTGAGTCGGGTGAATCTCCATTTCCCGATTGTTGAAATTGCTGAACAATGCCTTCTTGTGCCAGTTTGATATTTCTCTCCAGCCGATCTTGATTGTCCTTCGAAATATTTTCTACAGTTAAAGCCTTCTCCCACTGTTCAATAGCCTTGCCATAGTTTCCTTGGGAATACAGGAAAACTCCGTAATTATAAAGGCCATTATAAAAGTTCGGATCCTCCTGCAAAGCCTCTTGGAAGGTCTGATCAGCCAATTCATTTTGGCTTGTATAAAAAGCGGCAGTAGCCATATCGACAAGAATATTGACGTTCTTCTCCGTCTTCAGAACCTCCTGGTACTCTGCCACCGCCTGCTGAAGGATTGATGTAGTCGCTCCCAGATTTTCTTCCGACATATCCTGGGATAAGGTTTGCATACCCCAATCATAGTAAGTATCGGCAAGACTTAAGCGGATTTGAGTATCCTGAGGATTCGCTTCCAGAGCCTGCTTTAAGCTATTAATTTGATCCTGATAATTTTTGCCAACCGTAGGACGCATATCCCCCAAGAACATAAAGGAAGTTCCTACCAAGCTGATAATCAGTAAGCCCACAATAACATATACGGTTAATTTCTGGGTTTTTTTCTGCACTGAACCACCCCTCCAATATAGCAATCTCACTATGAACATGCTCTTTTATTTTAACATTTCCCTTAAAGTTAGTCTATAAAGGATTGTGCCAAATAGCACAGGAGACTCATCTTATTAGTCCACCATCCATTTGCGCAACTGACACCGTGCTTCGTAATAGGGAGTGCTTTCTCCGAAATCGGAAGGTTTGCCCGCCAACAGTTGATTAACCCCAAATCCATCTACGGTTCCTCCTTCGGGTATAACCACCGTTTGAGGGTGAATGTCTTCGGAGACAGACACCCAAGCCAAAAGTTGACCATGCTCTGTCTCTACCAAGGCCCGATCCCCAGTGAAGAGGTAATGCTTCTCAGCGAGTTGAGGATGAATATAAAGTTGAAAGCCTTCTGTCTCCTGGAACTGGGAATGAAGGGAATGATGGGGATGAGGGGTGATAAGATACCAGGGATAATCCCATTGACTTTGAGTTTTTGAAAATTCCTGATACACTTTCAGGTTATCCCGGGAACCTTCAAGGAGGGGATCGGCTACAGCATCCCCATATTCAGCCAGGGCTATCTCTGAAGCCAGCTCAATCTTTCCGCTGGGAGTCTTAAACTGCAAATCCTCCCAAGCTACTTCAGGAATATAAGGGGCTCGAATAGGACCCTTTCTTAAACTCTCTAAAGTTATTCCATACTCTGACAATGGGGCCAGAACGTATTCCAGCCACTGCTCGGTCGTATAGGGAAAAGCCTCTCCCAGGCCCAGGCGATGTGCCAGTTCTGTAAAAATCACAGCCTCAGACCTGGCTTCATACTGGGGCTCTACAATCTTCTGGGTAAGCTGGAGAATGGGACTCCAGGAGGTGGCGATCAGGTCCTCCTCTTCAAAAGCTGTCGTAACAGGCAGAACCATATCCGAATGGCGGGCAGTCTCCGTCAATGTGATATCAAAGGTCACCTTAAAGGGTATTTCCCGCCAGACCTCCCGCCAAAGTAGGGAATCGGGCTGCTGGACCAAGGGGTTGGATCGGGTCACTACGGCCAGGCGTATAGGTGGATCGGCCTTTCTTATCTCTTCAGCCAAAAATGGATGGGGAAACGTCCGGGACTGATAACGATGGCGATCCATGGTGACTTTGTTCAGATGACGTCCATGGTATTGATTGCCATAATGGATGCCCGCTCCGGATTTCCCCAGGTTGCCGGTTAACGCTAAAAGAGCATCAATGGCACGGAGAGTATTACCCCCACCACTATATCGCTGCAAACCATATCCGGCAAGGATAGTTACAGGTCGGGTGCGGCTTATGATCTGGGCTAATTCCTCTTGTTTTTCAACCGATATCCCGGTCAATATGGCTACTCTTTCCGGGTTGTATTCTTTCGCCCTTTGGGCAAAGGCTTCCAGCCCTTGGACAGAACGACGTACAAAATCCCAATCCAGCCAGCCTTCCCGCAAAATGATATGGGCAATTCCCATAGCCAGGACGCCATCACTGCCGGGATTAACCTGAACATAATCCTGAGCAAAATCAGCACTCTTTACCCGCACCGGATTAATCACGACGATCCTTGCGCCGGCCTTCTTGGCCTCAAGCAAAAGAGGCACCATATGCAGATTTGTAATAGCCGGATCCCGTCCCCAAAGAATAATGACCTTCGCTTGGGTGACCTGGGTCCAATCGCTGGCCAAAACTCCCCCGAAATCAATCTCTTGGGCCCGGTAGCCTGCTCCCCAGCACATACTTCCCCTTGGCTCCGTGACCCCGCCTAAGGCTTGGAAGAAGCGCCGGTCCAGCTCCCTTAATGTCCCGTTGTGTCCATAATCATAATGGTGGAGAATTCCCCTGGCTCCCACTTCTTTAAGGGTCTCTTCTATTTTATCTGCTAAAAGGATATAGGCTTCATCCCAGGAGATCCGACGAAATACTCCTTGGTCCTTAAGAAGAGGAAAACGCAGTCTTTCTGCCGAGAAGACCCGTTGCGCCTGAGCCTGAGCTTTTGAGCATATAAATCCTTTGGTTAAGGGATGCTTCTTATCCCCATGAACCTGCAGGCCTTTGTCCTCACTGTACTCAACAACAAAGCCGCAGCTGTCTGGACAATTCAGCGGACAAGCTGAGCGCAGAACGGTCATGTTTATCCCCTCCATTTAGCCTTGAGTGTTATTCAATGAAGCCTCTTTAATTTTCATATAGAGCGCTACCTCGAGGCGCTTCTTCTGGAACTCACAGCCTAAAGCATAGACTTCGTTAAGTCGACCGCTAAAGGCCTGGTTGGCCGAGTGGCAGCCACCGCTGCAGGAAAAACGTGCCCAGCATTGACGGCAGGCAGGTTTGCTGTAGATATGGGCGGAACGAAATTTTTCGATGATCTCCGGATTAAGAGGGACACTTTCTTGCCCAAGAGAACCCATCTTGAACTCCTCCTGGCCAACAAATTGATGGCAGGGATAGAGATCCCCTTCCGGTGAAATAGCCACATACTCATGGCCGGCTCCGCAGCCGGAGAGGCGTTTGGGCAGACAAGGTCCCTGATCAAGGGCTACATTAAAATGGAAAAAGCTAAAATCTTCACCATTGTAACGGCGAGCCAACAATTCTTCCCCTAAACGATCATAGGTCTTTAAAATCTCAGGAAGATCCCCTTCCTGAAAAGCATAGGGATCACTGGGTTGGGCCACTACAGGTTCCAGGGATATTTGCTTCATACCCAGATCCAGCAAATGCATTACGTCCTTGTCAAAGTCCAGGTTATGGTGGGTATAGGTTCCCCGGGCATAATAATAAGTACCTACGGCGTAGGGAGAGCTCTCAGGACGTTTCTCTGCGAACTGCTGGAGGCGTGGAGCCACTTGGGCATAGCTTCCTTTACCATTGGCATAGGGACGCATGCGGTCATGAACTTCCGGACGGCCGTCAATACTGAGTACGACACTGATATCTTCCTGCTCCAGAAAGTTCTGTATTTCTTCGCTTAAAAGCACCGCATTGGTGGTTAGGGTAAACTTAATGGTCTTGCCTTTGTCCCGCGCTGCTTTTTTCCCGTACTGGACAACATCTTTTACCATTTGAACATTCAGAAGGGGCTCACCGCCAAAAAAGTCCACTTCACAATGTTTACGATGAGCGGAAGCCTCCAGAACAAAGTCAATGGCCTTCTTCCCGGTTTCCAGGTCCATAAGACCCCGATCTCCCCCGAAGGCACCTGTTCCTGCAAAGCAGTAATTACAGCGCAGGTTGCAATCGTGAGCCACGTGAAGACAGATAGCTTTTACAATGGGCTTCGCCGGATAAGCAAGGCCTTTTTCCTCTGCTTCCTTAGAGAATAAGACACCCTCCTGCTGCAGCTCTTCCATCTCAGCAAAGATTTCAGCGGCCTCCTCATGAGAGAGATGTATGTCCTCTGCCCGTAGCTGTGCTGTGACCGCTTCCTTATGCAAAGGCTTATTCTCCTCTTGCAGTCTTTCCAATACCTTCAGGATTGAAAAGGTCGCCTTATCTAAAACATGCAGGGATCCGGAATTTACATCATAGGCAATATTCAGATCACCCTGTTGATAGCTATGGACATTTTTCTTAAGATTATATCCTTCAAGGAACATTGGCGGCTTTCCCTTCTTTCTCAAATAGTTAAACATAGAAACAGAACCCGCCTGAATCAGGTGGGTTCTCGGTAACCTATGTTCAATCTTCACTTCGTCGCAAATTATGTTCTGGTAAGGGTACTATTGACGAATACTACTTCACACAGACTTGATTTCCTACAGTACAGGATGTTTTGCAGGCAGATTGACAGGAAGTTTGACACTCTCCGCAGCCACCTGTTTTCAAGGTTTCACTTAAATTGGCTTTAACAACCGTTTGAATATGTTTTGCCATCTTCACAGCCTCCTCTCAAACACATAAGAATTCGTCACTCATTATATCATGAGGACAAGTTAGTGTGCAAAATGTATTTTACTTCTTTACTGTCCCTTGTTTGGGCTGACTGAATAAATAAAGGACTTCCCCTTTTTCCGAGTATCCGGTAATATCCGCATCAACCGAGGGAACCTGAGCCTTGCTGATCATCGCATACCAAAGGCGATAATCTCCGGATCTAACAATATTCGCTTTAACAACCTCTCCCCAAGTGGTCTTTACTTCAATGGTATTGATTTGAGGTTCTTCGACGAATCCATAGTAAAGATAGAACTTTGCAGATTTATCTCCCAGATCCGAGTAACGCCATGACAATCCTTTCGGATGAGTTACTAAAGACCCACCCTCGGTTCCAAGCCATTTCCAACCAAAGGCATCCTTCTGAAACAAACCTGCCCCAAGTTCGTTATTATTGATGTAAAAGACGATGGTCGTCTCATTTTGAACCTGTTGGGTATGGACTACCTCCCAATCGCCTGGAACCACCTTTTTGGCCTCCTGAACAGCCTCTTCAAGGGAGCCGCAACCACTGAGTGAAAAAATCACCAGAAGTGCAATAATAACCAGCACTTTGTTCAATTTCACAGAGCTTCCTCCAGTTACATATAATCTGAGGTCTAGCAGGATGTGACAGTGATTCAGATTATAGTGTAGCTCATTTTCTGTCTATTGGCAATAGAATATAAATACCGCCAAATATAAATCTGACAATACAAAAGCCACACTGCCTAACCTACAGTATGGCTTAAGAAGATAAACTTCCTTATATCAAAATGGTGCCTCAGGGCGGAATCGAACCGTCGACACGAGGATTTTCAGTCCTCTGCTCTACCGACTGAGCTACCGAGGCAAATAGTGGTGACCCATACGGGATTCGAACCCGTGTTACCGCCGTGAAAGGGCGGTGTCTTAGGCCGCTTGACCAATGGGCCACTAATGGTGAGGTGTCTCACTCACGCTTTAGTAGTATACACAAAAGCTGCCTATAAGTAAAGGCCTTTAGACAGATTTTTTTTAACATTTATTTTATAACTTTTCGTTGCCTTCATCAAAGCTGCTCAGCCTCCCAGATAGGCCTTGCGGATCTCATCGCTCTCGGCCAGTTCCCGGCCGGTGCCGGAAATGGAGATGGAGCCGGTCTCCAGAACATAGGCTCTATCAGCAATAGACAGGGCCATCTGGGCATTCTGCTCCACAAGAAGCACAGTGGTTCCGGCCTTGTTCATCTCCTGGATAATGGTGAAGATCTGCTCCACCAGTATCGGCGCAAGGCCCATGGAGGGCTCATCCAGCATCAGAAGTTTGGGCTTGCTCATCAGCGCCCTGCCAATAGCCAGCATCTGCTGCTCCCCTCCGGAAAGCGTGCCCGCAACCTGTTTGCGGCGTTCCAGAAGTCGTGGAAACAGAGCGTAGATCTTTTCCAATTCGGCCTCGATACCGCCGGAAGGACAGGTATATGCGCCCATTTCCAGATTTTCCTGGACGGTCATTTGCAGAAAAATTCGCCGGCCTTCAGGGACATGAGCCAAACCGCGTTCTACAATCTTGTGGGGTGCCGTGGACGTGATGTCTTTTCCCAAGAAGTTTATACCACCGGTCTTGGTGCGCAGCAAGCCGGAAATAGTTTTTAGGACGGTGCTCTTTCCGGCTCCATTGGCCCCGATCAGAGTCACGATCTCACCTTCGTTGACCTCCAGGGAGATCCCCTTGATGGCGTGTATAGCACCGTAAAAGACGTTTATATTATCAACTTTCAACATAGTGATCAGCCCTCCCTCTTCTTGCCTAAATAAGCTTCGATGACCTGAGGGTTGTTCCTGATCTCGCTGGGGTTGCCGTTAGCGATGACTTTACCGAAATTAAGCACACTTATTTTCTCGCAGATGCCCATGACCAGATTCATGTCGTGCTCGATGAGCATAATTGCGATCTGGAAGGTATCACGAATCTTCACGATATTATCCATTAATTCGGCTGTCTCGGAAGGGTTCATCCCGGCGGCAGGTTCATCCAGGAGCAGTAGCAAGGGTTTCGTGGCTAAGGCACGGACTATCTCTAGTCTGCGTTGAGCGCCGTAGGGCAGGGATCCCGCCTGTTTCCCCGCCAAGCTCTCCATATCGAAGATGGACAAAAGCTCCATGGCCTTCTCATGTGCCTGCTTCTCGCCTTTCCAGTAAGCAGGGAGACGGAGGATACCATTCCACATACCGTAGTGGATATGATTATGCATGCCAAGCTTTACATTGTCCTCAACCGATAGATTCGAGAAAAGGCGTATGTTTTGAAAGGTCCGGGCGATACCGGCTTTGTTAATTTGTACTGTGTTCATATTCTGCGTGTCACGTCCATCCAACAGGATGGTGCCATGGGTAGGCTGATATACTTTAGTGAGCAGATTGAACACAGTCGTCTTTCCTGCGCCGTTGGGGCCAATGAGTCCGGCTATCTCCGTACGTCCGATAGCCATGTTGAAACCATTGACAGCCATAAGTCCGCCAAAGTTTATACCCAGGTCCCGGGCTTCCAGCACCGGCAGCATGTTCACATCACCCTTATCCATTTTCCGTGCCCCCCTTTTCTTTTCTGAACTTTGCAGGAAGCAGCCTTTCTTTTAAAGCTTGCAAATGGCTCTTAAAGGCATCATTGTTGGTGGCCAGCATGATCAGGATGAGAACGATTGCATATAAAAGCATGCGGTAGCTGTTAAACTGACGCAGCAGCTCAGGGAGTATGGTCAGTAGGGTGGCGGCGATAATCGAGCCCCGAATATTACCCAGACCTCCCAGGACCACAAAAACAAGAATCAGGATCGAGGTATTGAAACCGAACTTAGAGGCAATGATGGTGGAATAATTCATGGCAAACAAAGTACCTGCGGCACCAGCCAGGGCGGCGGAGGTGACAAAAGCCATCAGCTTATACTTAGTGATATGAATACCCACACTCTCCGCTGCAATGCGGTTGTCGCGCAAGGCCATAATTGCCCGTCCCGAACGGCTGTCAATCAGATTCAGTACGATAAACAGAGTAATCAGTATGAGGACAAAACCGATGGTAAAAGTGGAAAGCTTGGGTATACCTGTGATGCCCAGAGGTCCGTCGATAATGACTCTGCCGCCGTCACCAAGGTTCAGGGCATTGGCGTCGCTAAGAAAGCTAACATGCAGCCCCGCTTTATCCAACCCTACATAAAGGATGTTGATAATATTTTTTATAATTTCTCCGAAAGCCAGAGTGACGATGGCCAAATAGTCGCCTTTAAGACGCAGGACAGGTATTCCGATCAGGAAACCGGCTACTCCGGCGAAAAAAGCACCTACGATAAGAGATACGATCAAGCGCAGGATCGTGATGGGTATGATCTGCTCCAGGCTTATGCAAGCCACGACACCCGCAAAGGCACCGATACTCATAAAACCCGCGTGGCCTAAAGACAGCTCACCCAGTATGCCTACGGTCAGGTTCAGTGAAATAGCCAAGATCACATAAGCGCAGATGGGAACCAGCTGCCCTTGAAGGGAGGAGCTGATATTGCCGCCGCTTATAAGCAATTGGACAATAATATAAGCCACTATAACTAAGGCGTAAGTAGTGAGGTTTTTACGTGTCGATTTTTTCAATACGATCATAGCATCCACCTCATACTTTCTCGTTGATCTTTTTGCCCAGAAGACCGGTGGGCTTGATCAACAAAGTAAGAATAAGGACGGAGAACACGATGGCATCGGAAAGCTGGGTGGAGATATAACCCTTGCCGAATATCTCGATGACACCCAGCAGTATACCGCCGATCATAGCGCCGGGTATGGAACCGATTCCGCCAAGCACGGCGGCAGTGAAAGCCTTGATGCCGGGCATGGAGCCCGTGGTGGGCATCAAGGTGGGATAAGCAGAGCAAAGGAGAACGCCGGCAATCGCCGCCAGGGCAGAGCCGATGGCAAAGGTAACGGAGATGGTGAAGTTAACGTTGATGCCCATCAACTGAGCCGCCCCCTTGTCCTCTGAGCAGGCGCGCATAGCCTTACCCATTTTGGTCTTTCCGGTGAACCAGGTCAGGGCGGCCATAATGATAAGACAGGCGACTATCGTGACGATAGCGATAACAGAGATGGTCAGCTGGCCGTCGAAAAGCTTCAGGGAGGCATTTCCTACTACGGAAGTGAACACCTTAGGATTAGAAGACCAGAGCAGCAAAGCGGAATTCTGCAGAAAATAGCTCACACCGATAGCAGTGATAAGCACGGCCAAGGAGGTTGCCGCTCTAAGCGGCTTGTAGGCCAGGCGCTCTATGACCACCCCCAGGATAGTACATACCACCATGGCCAGAAGCACACCGAAGACTGGGTGCAGATTCCCACGTGTGGTAGCGAAAAAGCAAACATAGGCACCGACCATGATCACATCGCCATGGGCAAAGTTCAGCATTTTGGCAATGCCGTAGACCATTGTATAGCCCAGAGCTATGATGGCATAGACGCTGCCAAGACTGAGTCCGCTGATCAGAAAAGAGAGAAAGGTCATAACTCACACACCTTCATTTAGTTTGAGCATATTCGTAGTTTGAGCATATTCGGAAAAGACCACATAACGGATAAAAGGCTGCCGAGTATGTACTCGGCAGTCCTCTCGACAAACCATTTGAAAGGGCAGCAGTTTCTTAGTCCATACCGACGTAGGTACCCTTTTCTATGACCATTCCTTTAGGTGTCTTAGAAACTTCACCAGTCTTGGCCCATGTCATTTTCTCACCGGTAAGTCCGTCAACAGAAATAGTAGGGAATACTTGGACCAGTTTCTCACAGATATCGGCGGCCTTCATATCAGGGGTGATGCCTGCAGTCTCAATGGCTTTCTTGTAGGCATACACGACATCATAACCGTCGGCAGCGAACTGGTTGGGAGTCTCTTTAAATAGTTCTTGATATTTCTTGACGAAGTTGACGGTGCGCTCATCGGTAGCATCGGCACTGAAGGGAGTCAGCAGCATAACGCCTTCAGCCAAGGATGTATCAAAGTTCTCCAGAGTCAGAATGCCGTCCATGCCGTCCACACCGAAGTACTTGGGGGAGTAGTCCATAGACTTAGCCTGCTGGAGTATCAGAGAGGCCGGTGTATAATACATAGGCAGGAAGATTAAATCTGCGCCATTTTTCTTAGCGTCGGCCAGCTGAACGGAAAAGTCGGTCTGGCTGTCCTCGGTGAAGGTGGTTGTGGAAACAATCGCCAGGTTCAGTTCTTTGGCTTTGCTAACGAAAGTATTATAGATTCCCTTGGAATAGACATCGTCATTCTTGTAGATAACCGCAATTTTTGTGCCAAGCTTTTTGTCAGCGATATACTGAGCGGAAGCTGAACCCTGGTTGGGGTCGGCGAAGCACATCTGATAGACATTATCCTTGCCCTCAGTGACAGCGGGAGCGGATGCGGAGGGAGTCAGGGCAAATATACGATCGTTAAACATCTCAGCACTGGTGGCCACACCAGGCGTGCTGGTCACGGAGCCGAGGGTCATCTGCACGCCCCAGTCCTTCAGCTTATTGTAAGCATTAACGGCCTTCTCGGCGTCATGCTCGTCATCTTCATATTTGAGTTCGAACTGGATGCCACCCAGGGCATTAATCTCTTCCACAGCAATCTGCGCGCCATTCTTGGCCGCGTTGCCGTAAATGGCTGCTCCGCCGGTCAGAGGACCGGTACCGCCAATCTTAAAGGCGGTTGCAGCCGGTTCTTTGCCGCCTGCGTTGGGTGTTTCAGCAGGAGGCTTTTCCGTGCCTCCGCAACCTGACAAAAGGCCTACGGTCAGGACGAGAGAGAATAGGATACCGAACATTCTTTTCATTATACCTTCTCCTTATAACAGATTTTATGATTATTCGAGTTTGTGAATATACCAACAATGAAATAGCACATACTCTTTTCAACAATTCTATCCCTCGAATAATCAGAAAGATAAAATAATTTTAGCCTCCAAGGGCCTGCCTGTCAAGGTAAATATTATGCAACAGATAAATATTATTATGCAATAGAATATAACAGATAATTATTATGCACGGTGTCTATTAGGGGGGTCTTATCCATACAAATTAATTAAAAAAAAAGCTTGCATTCCTTAGAACACAAGCGTTTTTAGTAAATATGGTGAGCCATCCGCGACTCGAACGCGGGACACCCTGATTAAAAGTCAGGTGCTCTACCGACTGAGCTAATGGCTCAAAACTCACTCACGAATACGAATTCTACAGCAAATTTAAGAGCTTGTCAATATTTTTTATTAAAAAAATATATCTTTTTTTTACCTATCTAAACCCATAAAAATCTATGGGCTTTACTTTTCATTGTTGCACTACTGATGTTCTTAAAAAATTTCACCCCGGACAATGGTTTGTTCCCTCCCAGGTCCGACCGCAATGAGGGTAATCTGGGTTTCCGTGAGGAGTTCGATCCGCCTGACATACTCCTGGGCCGCCTTCGGCAAATCCTCAAAACGAGTCACCCCTGTGATATCCTCATGCCAGCCCTCCATAACCTCATAGACGGGCTCACACACCTTAAACAGCTTCTGACTTTGCGGAAATTCATAAATCACTTCGTTATTGATGCGGTAACCCACGCAGATTTTAATTTTATCAAAACCAGACAAAACATCTAATTTCATCAAGGCGAAATCAGAGATTCCACTGACTCGCACAGCATAGCGGGCAATCACTGCATCAAACCAACCACACCGACGTGCCCGGCCGGTAGTAGTGCCGAATTCATGACCCTTCTGACGCATGAGTTCCCCAGACTCATCCCCTAACTCGGTGGGGAATGGTCCTTCCCCGACACGAGTGGTATAGGCTTTAATGACTCCCACCACCCGATTAATACGGGTAGGGCCAACTCCTGCGCCGATACAGGCCCCTCCGGCAATGGGATGGGACGAAGTGACATAAGGATAGGTTCCATGATCCAGATCCAGAAGAGTACCTTGTGCTCCTTCGAATAAGATCTTTTCCCCAGCTTTTAGAGACTCATCAACGACTAAAGAGCTGTCCGCTACAAAATTTCGAATCCTTTGGGCATAGGCGGAATACTCCCTATAGATGGTATCATAGTCCAGAGGTTCAACACCGTAAACTTTCGTCAAGAGGTTATTCTTCTCCTGCAGATTGCGACGGAGCTTGTCGGAAAATTCTTCCACGTCAATTAAGTCCATGATCCGAATGCCAATTCGTAAGATTTTGTCCATATAGGCTGGGCCGATTCCACGCTTGGTGGTTCCTATCTTATGCTCTCCGCGAGACTCTTCTTCTAAAGAATCAAGTAACCGATGATAAGGCATGATGACATGAGCGTTAGAGCTGATCAGGAGTTTTCCGGTTTTTACTTTCCGTTCGGCCAAATAATCCAGCTCTTCCAGCAACACCTTAGGATCAACCACTACTCCGTTGCCGATAACGCAGGTCTTATCTTCATATAGAATTCCTGAAGGGATCAAATGAAGTTTAAACTCTTCTCCGTTGGCAACGACGGTGTGGCCGGCGTTATTTCCCCCTTGATAGCGGACGACTAAATCTGCTTTTTCCGCGAGGAAATCTGTCACCTTTCCTTTTCCCTCATCACCCCATTGAGTACCTATTAACACTACGGATGCCATTCCTGATTCCCCCGTTCCTTCTTCTTGAACCCACCCTTATTTCTTTTCCTGAAATCTTTACTTCAATAAGCCCAGACGTTTAAAAATATCGTCAATATGCTTAAGATGATAGCTCCAATCAAACAAAGCGCTGATTTCCTCGCGGGTGAGTATCTCCATGACCTGTGAATTTTCCTGAATCACTTCCCGGAAGTCCCGCCCGGCGTCCCATGCCGCAAAGGCAGCTTGCTGAACCCATTGGTAGGCTTCTTCCCGCATACACCCTTTATCGACTAAGGCAAGAAGGACCCGTTGAGAGGAAGTTAATCCATAGGTTTTGAGGAGATTATCCATCATACGATCGGATTGAATGCGTAAACCCTTAATAACCCGGGTCATTTGCCGCAGCATATGGTCCAGTAAAATACAGCTGTCGGGAAGAATCACTCTCTCCACAGAGGAATGAGTCATATCCCGCTCATGCCAGAGAGCTACATTTTCCATAGCTGCCAGGGCATTGCCGCGAAGTAACCGAGACATTCCTGCGATCTGCTCACAGGTTATAGGGTTTCTCTTATGAGGCATGGCAGAAGACCCTTTTTGTCCTTCAGCAAAGGACTCCTCAACTTCCAGTATATCTGTGCGCTGAAGATTGCGAATCTCTGTAGCCATTTTCTCAAGAGTGCTCCCAATCAAAGCCAATGTGGTGACATAATGAGCATGACGGTCCCGCTGAAGAATCTGATTGCTGACTAATGCCGGCTTGAGACCCAATTTGACACAGACTGCTTCTTCGACTTCCGGGGAGACATTGGCATAGGTCCCTACCGCACCGGAAATCTTACCAACTCGGATCGACTCAATGGCTGATTCTAGTCGCTCGATCTGACGTTCAACTTCAGCCATCCATAAGGCCAGTTTCAAGCCGAAGGTCAGAGGTTCAGCATGAATGCCATGGGTGCGGCCTACCATAAGAATATCTTTGCTTTCGATTGCCCGCTCTGCCAATGTCTCACGCAATGCCCGCAAATCCTTAAGCAAAAGGTGACCGGCATCTCTTAATGCTAAACTGAGTCCCGTATCCTTAACGTCGGAGGAAGTTAAACCCAGATGCAGGTATTTTCCCGCTTCACCGACCTCTTCCACAACTCCCTGCAAAAAAGCGATGAGATCATGACGAACGACTTTTTCTATCTGAGCTATTCGTTCCGGATTGACTTTGGCTTTTTTGCGGATCTCGGGTAGAACCTGTGCCGGAATCTCACCTCGCTCAGCCATCACCTCAGCCACGGCCAACTCAACTTCCAGCCAACGCTCATATTCATATCCTTCCCGCCATAATTGGCCCATTTCAGGATGTGTATATCGATTAATCAACAAAAAAGTCCCCCTAAATCTTCATTCCCTTCGAACCCCTGTCCGAACGATTCCTTAGTTGACTCCTTAAGCTGGACCCCACTAGAATAAGTCCCCAATATTTTTCCCTTAATAACAAAAATCATTCCCAGACCAATTTTATCTTAGCAGTCGCCCTTATTTCTTGTCAATAAAAAATACGAACATTAAGGATATTTTATTCCTTAATGTTCGTATATGTAGGTAAACTTTCTGCTTCAATTATTAATCCAAAAAGCCTAAAGACTTTCGTCCTTAGGCTGAAAGATGCTGACGATCCAGGTTCACAAACTTTGTAAACTCTTTGAGGTACCCCAGTTCTACCGATCCCACCGGTCCGTTCCGATGCTTGCCGATGATGATTTCGGCGATTCCCTTTTTATCCGATTCAGGGTTATAGTATTCATCCCGATAAATAAAGGAGATGACATCGGCATCCGCCTCAATGGCACCGGATTCTAATAAGTCGGACATAATCGGCCGCTTATCCTGACGTTGTTCTACCCCCCGGTTGAGCTGAGAAAGGGCAATGACCGGAACATTCAATTCCCGGGCAATCCCTTTGAGCCCTCGGGAGATCTGAGCAACTTCCTGCTGACGACTTTCCGCTCGTCTTCCTAAAGACATGAGCTGCAGGTAATCGATGACAATCAGCCCGAGACCGTGCTCCATTTTCAACCGTCTTGCTTTGGAGCGTAATTCAGCAAGGGAAATCCCTACGGTATCATCAATAAAAATCTCAGCTTCGGAGAGAGGGCCTACCGCTCGTGTAAGCTTAGGCCAGTCCGTGTCCAGTAGATCTCCTGTACGGACTCTTTGTTGATCCACCATAGCTTCCGAACAAAGCATACGTTGAACTAGTTGTTCCTTGGACATTTCCAAGCTGAAGAGAGCTACCGGAACATTCGCCCTTACCGCAGCATTTTGGGCCATATTCAGTACCAAGGCCGTTTTACCCATGGAGGGACGGGCGGCAATAACAATCAGATCCGAGGGCTGCCAGCCGGATGTCATACGATCCAGTTCCGTAAAAAAGGTAGGAACTCCCGTCAGACTCCCTTTATTGGCATAGAGGGTTTCGATTTTTTCAAAGGTATTGACCAAGATATTACGGATGGATTCGAAGCCGTCCTTCACCTGTCTCTGAGAAAGATCCATAATTACTTTTTCGGCTTCTTCCAATAAAGATGTGGCGGCTTCTCCCGGTTCATAGCCTTTCTCCGCAATTTGTCCGGTACTGCGAATGAGTTGGCGTAATAGGGATTTCTCCGCTACAATCCTGGCATAATACTCACAGTTTACTGCAGAAGGAACAGAGCGAGCGATTTGGGAAATGGTAGCAATACCACCGATTTGTTCAAGCCGCCCGCTTTGACGAAGACTTTCCGCTACGGAAACTAAGTCAATCGGATCTCCCTTTTCAAAGAGATCTCGTAGTGCAAGAAAGACCTGGCGGTGATTATCCCGATAAAAATCCTCGGGTTGCAATACTTCAAAAACGGAACTCCCCACTTCCGGATCAAGCATTAATGCGCCTAAAACCGATTGTTCCGCCTCTAAATTATGGGGGGGAACTCTGGTAAGTTCCATGACCTTCTCCTCCTAAAAACTCAAATAAGGCATATTCAAGGGCTTCCCGGAAGGTTTCTATGGAAATCACCTGTATTCCTTGGAGACCGGAGGGTATATCTGCCTGATTTTCTTTGGGAATGAGGACGGTTTTTACCCCGGCCTGCTTGGCTCCGAAGATCTTCTCAGCGATGCCCCCTACGGGTCGTACTCTTCCTTGAATTGATATTTCACCGGTTACGGCTATATCTTGCCGCAGGGGTATGTTTTTCAATGCGCTGTAAATGGCCAAGGTGGTGGCACATCCCGCGGAGGGTCCATCGATATTTCCTCCCCCTACCACGTTAACATGGACGTCGTAGTCTTTGAGGTCTTCACCGGTGAGGGAACGAATGACTGCCGTAGCATTGAATACAGCATCCCGAGCCATACTGCCGGCGGTTTCATTGAAGCGGATGGTGCCTTTTCCTTCCCGACCTGGGAAAACAATGGCCTCAAGCTCAATGACGGAACCTACAAAGCCATGAACGCCGAGGCCCAAAATCTTCCCTATCTCACCATGGTTCTCAGCCTTATGAGAGATATAGGGCGTAAGCCGAGCTGAGCGCAATACTTCGTAGACTTCCTCAACCTGCACCAGAACTTCCGGCTGTTCCGGGTGACGGTAGCGGGACAGCCCATAAGCATCGGTAAGGATGGTATTGGCCTTCCTTCCCTCAAAGACATAATTACTGATAACCTCCGGAACGTTTTCCACCAGGTTTGCCCCCAACTTCTGGGCAGCCTGGGAAACGATGTGCTGAATATCCCTTGGTTCTAAAGGATTGAAATAAATCTCTGCACAGCGGGATCGCAAAGCAGGGTTGATTTCCCTGGGATCCCGGGTGGTTGCCCCAATTAACACAAAATCGGCAGGGGCACCCTCTTCGAAGAGCTTTTTGATATAAAGAGGTACCTGAGGGTCGTTGGGGTCATAATAAGCGGATTCGAAAGAAACCCGTTTATCCTCCAATACTTTAAGAAGCTTATTTAAGAGAACAGGGTCCATCTCCCCAATTTCATCAATGAATAAAATGCCCCCATGAGCATCACTGACTAAGCCCAGCTTCGGTTCAGGAATTCCGGTCTCTGCCAAATCCCGCTTGGCCCCCTGGTAGATGGGATCATGAACGGAGCCCAATAATGGATTGGTAACATCCCGGGGGTCCCACCGCAAGGTGGTACCATCCACTTCCACAAAGGGAGCACTCTCGGCAAAGGGAGAGTTAACATTCTTTTTGACTTCCTCTAAAGCCACTCGGGCAGCCGAGGTTTTGCCAACACCCGGAGGTCCATAAATAATAATGTGCTGAGGATAGGGCGTTGCCAGCTTAGCTAAGAGAAACTGCATGGGGATTTCCTGACCTATGATTTCCGCGACGGCTTGAGGTCGCAGGACTTCCGAAACAGAGCTGGCCAGCTTCACCTGATTCATCTTTTCGATATGAGCTAATTTCTTGAGGGTCTGGGCATTATCCGGTCCGGAATTTTCCTTCAGAAGCTGGCTTTTTATTTCTTTAACGTAATCCTCATGCCGCTCCTGCATTTTATCCGCAACAGCTTTATCCAAACGATCTTCAACAGCCCTCCGGGCAATCAGCTCAGCTAAGTGGTCCTCAATCTCCATAAGAAGCTGGGGAATCTCCTCCTCACTGGGTAAGGGACGGTCCGTCGGATCGTCCAAAATGAGCTTAAGAAGGCCGGCCGTACGCTCCTGAATCGTATCGGATTGAATAAGAGGAATGGCCTCAAGGCGGGTTGCCTTTAAGACCAATTTATCGCTCCCATAATAATTAGCAAGGAGGGTATAGAGGGCGTCCACTTCATGATGCCATTTCTCATGGGCGCTCTGGATATCCTCTTTTCTCTCTTCCTCCTGGCTGCTTAATGAGTCCTTTTCTTCTACCTCTTGAATTTCTTCGGTTTTATTTTTTTTAAACCAATGATTTAATAACCCTTTCATTAGGGACCCCTTTCACAGTTGCCTGATCATGATGCTTTGACATGGACTTGAAATTGAGCTGTGACTTCTGGATGCAATTTGGCATGTACATTAAAGGTTCCCAGTGCTTTGATAGGTTCTTTTAGCTCCAGCTTGCGGCGATCCACATCAATCCCATACTTTGCTTTGAGTGCCTCGGCGATCTCTTTATTGGTGACGGAACCAAAAAGCTTGCCCCCTTCACCGCTCTTTGTGACTATCTCTACGGAAAGGGAGCTCAGCTTTGTCGCCAAAGCTTGCGCCTCCTGCTTCTCTTTTTCTTTTTTCTTTTCTTCATTAGCCTTTTTAGAAGCTAAATCATTGAGATTACCCGATGTAGCTTCTACAGCTAAGCCTTTAGGAAAAAGAAAGTTCCGTGCATAGCCATCTGAAGCCTCACAGACTTGCCCTTTCTTTCCCAACCCTTTAACATCAGTTTTTAAAATTACTTTCATTTAAAACCCTCCATTCTGCAATCCTTAAACTGTTATTTTATTCTTCTTTCTTGCGGATTGGCATATGGCGAAAATCTAACACCAGATCCAATAAACCCATAATAATTAAGACCATAGCCGTCACTTGTATATAGAGAAAACTTGAGAAGAGCAGGATGAATTTTAAAAAGCCTGATATCCAAGGCTTCTTGAGAAGAGACACAAAAAGAGCACTTCCCAGAACAAAAGCGACGACTCCATAAACCAGCATAAGATTCATACCAATGCTCTTAATAGCCAGCCACTGGAACTGATCTCCTATAAGGTAACTGACAATGGCAAAATTCATTCCCCATATGGCGTACCAGGGCAATCTCCACTCCGTAAAAGGACGATATTCCCGACCGGGAATCGGTATCCAGCGCATGAATGTATAATAGACTGCACCCCACTTGGCAAGGGCTGTGATGGCTACCAGACCGGGAATCAACATAATCAGGGTGTTGACGATTTGTTCAAACAAGGACTGAAGCTCCAGCTCAGATATCCCTTGAGTTTTTAAGGTTTCCAGCAGGCCCGCCTGACGATATTGATCCATCATATTCTGGACAAAGTTCTGGATGCTTTCTTGAGGAATCCCTTGCATGAGCATAGCAAGGGTAGGCAATACTCCCAGGATCCCAGCCGCGACTAAGCTCCAAAAAACAAGCGCCCGCTGGGGGATATTGGCCCCCATTCCCCATAGAGTTACTAAAGCTGCCCAAGGAACAAAGCTAAAATATTGGATGGAAGAAACTCCGTTAAAAAGCAACGCTAGTCCATACCCTGAAATCAAAAAGACCATTCCATAGCGTAAACCTTGTCCTCCAACACTTCGTCCAACCCACAACAAGGCGATAAGTAAGAGAATATCCAGCATCCATCCCCAGACTTGCATGGAGACTCCAAGCCAAGGTCCGATCACAAGGACAAGTACTGCTAAGGTATTGGTGGTTTTTTGGTCACTGACGTACATTCTGATGCTCCAATCTATTCTTCAGGGGCTAAATAGCTTAATAATAAACTGATATCACCCCATTGAGTTTCTACTTTGTGATGATCCTCGGCCTTCCATTCCTCTAAACGCTGCAATAGGGTGCGATCCAGCTTTGAAAAATCAAACCCCATGCGCCGAGTTAGTAAATAGCTTAAAGCAACAAGATCAGCTAAGCTCTGGAGTATTTCTTCTTCCGAGCCGCGCAGAGATCCTTCCTGCATCGCCCACTGGGCCTTAAGCATTTCTACCTTAATCTCTTCAATAGCCTTTAACCCTTTTACTATATCGACTTCAACCACGGGTGCCCCTCCCGTCATATTTTATCACTGTACCGTGTGTTATAACCTTATAAATCCCTATCTAAAAAATGTTCGCTAATCCGACACCGATTTCCTGCAAGGAAAGTACAAAAAGGGGAGCAACAGCTCCCCCCTTCATTCTCTATTCTACGATATAAGGCAATAACGCAATGTGGCGAGCTCTTTTAATAGCCACTGTCACTTGACGTTGATGCTTTGCACAGTTACCAGAAATACGGCGAGGTAGAATCTTGCCGCGCTCGGTAATATACTTGCGTATTTTATGTGTATCCTTGTAATCGATAGCTTCTACCTTATCGACACAAAAGCTGCATACCCGTTTTCTTGGACGGCGTCCGCGTTCACGTTTCATAAAATTCACTCCCTTTCCGATTAGAATGGGATATCGTCATCTAAGCTTACTTCATGACCATAAGTCCCCACGTCACTGGCTCCTGAAGATGCTCCATATCCGGAATTTCCGCCATCTTTGGGACTGAGGAAGCGCACATTCTCAGCGACGACCTCATAAACCCAACGGCGTTGCCCATCTTGAGCATCATAAGTACGAACTTGCAGCCGCCCGTCGACAGCTGCTAATTTACCTTTGGAAAGATAATTCGCACAGAGCTCAGCCAGTTGTCTATATACTACACATGGAATAAAATCCGCTTCCCGTTCCCCGTTGGCATTCTTGAAATTGCGATCTACAGCTAATGTAAAGCTGGCTACAGCAACTCCATTCGGGGTATAACGTAACTCGGGGTCTTTCGTTAAACGGCCTATTAAAACGACGCGGTTCAACATAGTAACCCCTCCCTACTAATCTTCTTTTTTCGTGGTAAGGAAACGCACAACGGTATCGGAGATCTTCATGATCCGCTCCACCTCTTGTGCCGTACGAGCTTCACCATTAAAGTTCATCAGGACATAGAAACCTTCCCGATAATCGTTAACTTCGTAAGCTAAGCGGCGTTTGCCCCATTTGTCAATAGCCACGTCTGCTCCACCGTTGTTGGTAACAACTTCGGATAACCTGTCCACTGTTGCGGCAACAGCCTCATCGTCCAAATCAGGACGGATGACATAAAGTACTTCGTACGCTTTCATAATTGCACCTCCCCTCGGACTTGCGGCCCCCATGACAGGGGCAGGGATACATAGTCTAAAAGACTACATAAAGACTACCATTTAAAGATTATAGCACTTTGCATAATACTATGCAAATGGAAAATCTCATATTATCCATAAATGTATTATACATTAAAGCGGAAATGAACGATATCTCCATCATTCATGACATATTCTTTCCCCTCTAGGCGAACCAGGCCCTTTTCCTTGGCCCCATTAAGACCGCCGTTTTCCACAAAATCTTTGTAAGAAACCACTTCAGCGCGGATAAATCCCCGCTCAAAATCAGTATGAATAACCCCCGCCGCCTGGGGTGCCTTCATTCCCCGGCGAATCTCCCAAGCTCTCACTTCGATTTGACCCGCTGTAAAATAAGTCATAAGGCCAAGCAAATGGAAGGCTGCTCGAATCAGACGGTCCAAGCCGGATTCTGCAAGACCCAAGTCCTCCAGAAAGACCTTCTTCTCTCCTTCCTCTAACTCCGCGATCTCAGCCTCGATCTTCGCACAAACCACCACTACTTCAGAATTTTCAGCAGCGGCGATTTCCCTTACTTTCCGGACATAGGGGTTATTATCGGGATCGGCTATCTCCTCTTCACTGACATTGGCAGCGTAAAGAACCGGCTTCATGCTTAAGAGTGGGAAGGATTTCAGGAGCTCCCGTTCCTCATCGCTGAATTCCAAAGAGCGGGCTGCAAGACCTGCATCCAAGGTCTCCTTCAAGCGATTGAGCAGAGCTACTTCTGCCAGAGCCTTCTTATCCCCTGATTTCAAGAGCTTAGCAGAACGCTCTAAGCGTTTTTCCACACTTTCCATATCGGCAAGGATAAGCTCCAACTGGATGGTATCGATGTCTCTTTTCGGATCCACACTGCCTTCCACATGAACCACATTACTGTCTTCAAAGCACCGAACCACATGAACAATGGCATCCACTTCCCGAATATGGGATAAGAATTTGTTTCCCAGTCCCTCTCCTTTACTGGCTCCCTTAACCAATCCGGCAATATCCACAAATTCCACCGTAGCAGGGACTATTTTATCAGGATGAACCATCTCAGAGAGAACTTGCAGGCGGGCATCCGGTACCTGTACCATTCCTACATTGGGGTCAATCGTGCAAAAAGGATAATTTGCGGCTTCCGCACCTGCTTGAGTTATGGCATTAAATAATGTTGATTTTCCTACATTAGGCAAACCAACAATCCCTGCATGCAATGTCATTTTTAAAAAACCTCCAGCTCATTTTCACTCTATCAAACCCTCTAAGATTATATGAGAATCTTGGTCAAACCGCAAGCTTTCCTCTCATTGTTCCTCGGAACTATGGGCTTTTTGAAGAATCTCTTTTATCTGCCGTTCCAGCTTGACTCGGGGAATCCAGGCCTGATGTTGACACCCCAAGCACTGAATACGAAAATCCATGCCGGTGCGCATGACCTTCCAGTCCATGCTCCCGCAGGGATGAGGTTTGCGTAGACGAATTGTATCTCCTACGTGTAAAGGAATCACAACAATTAGCCCCCTTTTTCTCTCTTGCCATTACACATTGTGCCCTCAATTGCCTGTCATAAATCAATGTTATGGGGATCAGGCAAAGTAATATCCTTAAGATCTATAGGTAAATTCAATTCCTGTAAATCCAAGGGCCAGTTCAGACCCTGTTCAAAATTAAAACGTAAGAATTCTCCTAAGTAAGTAAAGGTTTGTTTCAAATAAGGATAAAGGGTAGAACTCTCCAGGAAACCTATGGTTTCGCCGGGGTTAGCCATAGTAATCAAGGGGGCAAACAGCCCGACAAAGATGGCTATCCCAAGGAAGGAAACAAATCCGCCCACAAGGAATCCACCACCCCCATTGATGGTTGTCGAAAATAAACCCAATGGAGCTAAAAGAATGGCGGACATTATCTCAATAAGAATAATCACCCCAAAGTAAATCAAAGCAAAGGAAATAATTTTTAAGGCATTATCCGTAAAAGCCTGGGTGAAGGTTTGGGCAATGGATTGCAATACGCTATCCGTATAGGTATGTATATCCGGTAGATTGGAACCGCTGAGAATACCTCTGAACTCTTCAGGAAACATAGATAGGATCTTTTCCAGGGTCTCTGCCTGGATCATCTCTGCTTTGGCCTGTACTGAAGGCAGCATTCGTTGATACATTACTGTTTCCAACCAGCCTCTTAAAGGAGTGTTTTCCTCCAGCCATTGAAGCAGGGTGGGATAATTTTTGGCAGCAAGAACAAGTCCAAGAATCGATCCTCCCAGACTAATCAAGCCGGAAATAAGGCCCTTCCGATACCCTTGTATTGCCCCAATAAGGACAAAAATCAAAACGAGAATATCGAAAATGTTCATGGTCTCCCTCCTCCTAAAGCTCAGGCTTCTCTGAAAGCTAAATCTCCAGGATTTTGCTTTCGGCGTTCACTTCATAAGCTACGCGGAGCATTCTATCGCTCAAGACCTCCGCTCTGTCGGGTACACCTGCGCCGCTAAGTAGTCTCTGTAGCATTGGCGGCTTGGGCGAAACCCTCGCCCAGGTTTCGTGGCCAAATCGGCTCCTCGAAAGCACTGCTTTCGCACTTGTTCTCAATGGCCGGTTGGAAACGTCCTGTTTCCAACCCGACTCCGCTGCAGTCTTTTCACGAAGATTGCTTACCTGCTCGCTTAGAATCAGTTCTCTGCCTTAAAGCAAAATCCTTAGGTGGTTTTTCGAGTATTTGTTCAGGATGTTTTCTAGCCTGAAAACAGACCCGCAAGAAAAGCTAAAAGGACCCGTAAGCGTAGCTTTATGCACAAAAGCGAACGGATTTAGCGGAGGGGTGGTCGGGTGAATAAGGCTTTCTTAACGTAGCGTAGCCACTGGTTCGCATGCAGAAAGCAGCGGGGTTTGGCGGAGCTGTTAAGAAAGCGAGTGAACCAGCCCTGGAGCTATGGAGTACACGTTGTGCGTAAAGCTACGTGACCCAGACAAACAACATTTCTCATCCTCCGCCAATACTACTGCAGCGGCATGAGAGTCTTCTCTATTATACTTCATGCCATGAGAAGATTAAACACTGAAGGAAGCCTCGTTCAGGAAAACTTGCTTACAGTGGAAAAGCACCCTGAGGGTGCTTTTCCGCATAGTGTCAGATTTTCAATGACTTAAATCGTAGCCTTTAGAGACAAGGCTTTCCTTGACCTCATTCACACGGTCCCCGTTAAGACGGGCGAGGATCTGAACTTTATTATCTCTTAAATGATAGACTGCTAAACTGGTGATATTGACATCATGCTCTTTCATGATGGATGCCAGATCCACCATGACCCCTACTTCATCTTTGGTCTCTATCACAAAGCGCTGACCAGGACTCCGGAAGCCCATGATATCCAGGAAGGTATCAAAAATATCCGACTCTGTCACAATCCCCACCAACTTGCCGTTCTCGACGACCGGCAAAGCACCTATGCCATGTTCCCTCATAAGAAGGGCTGCATCTTCAATTTTGGTATCCGGGGTACAGGTGATGACTTTTTTGACCGCAACATCACGAATAGGAGTTTTCCCCACCAGATAATTCAATTCAAAAATGCTGAGTGTCGTTGCCGGCGAGGGGGATACCTCGCGCAGATCTCCGTCCGTAACAATCCCGACAAGCTTGCCTTTTTCAACTACAGGTAAACGGTTGATTTGCTTCTCTCGCATGAGAGCCATGGTATCGGCAATATTATCTTCCGGGCTCACTGTAAATACTCGAGAAGTCATAAATTGCTTCACATACATTAAGATCACCCTTTCCATTCAACACTCTTTTCTTGCTAAGAGTATTCGACTTTTGCCCTTCAACTTCCTCTAAATTCAAGGGCCCCTTACTCACCAAGATACATTTTACGTACTACGGACAATCGATAAGAATTAATCTCTATTTTTCCCGAGAAGGTCCTTTATTCTTGAAAAGGACCACTTGGCTTGTCTTTGTACCGTCTTTAAATTCTTAGCGGGAATCGGATTCATCGGGTCGATGTCTACTGCCTTTTGGTAATAACGAATGGCTTGATCCAGGTCCCCATCTTGACGCGCAATATTTCCCAAGTTATTCCACGCATGGATACATCCTTCGTCCAATTCGATGGCTTTAAGAAAACACGCTTTAGCACGTTCAAAATCATGGCCTTTCCCATAGACCAGGCCTAACTTATTATAACCCATCGCATCTTCCGGACATTGAGTCAAGTACTGCAAGAACTCTTCTTCTGCTTCCCGAAGCTGCCCAGATTCAAGATGCTTTAATCCTTGTTGGTAATGGTTGCTGCTCATGCATTCTTTCCTTTTGCTTGCAGAACTTTTTCATCAAGCCAATGGGTCCATTCCTGAAGACCCTCTCCAGTACGGCAAGAAACCTCGAAAATCCTGATCTCTGGATTAATTTTTAGGATATCCTCCTTCATGGCGTCTAAATCTGTTTCCACCAGAGCCAATAAATCCATCTTATTTAAAATAGCCACTTTTGAATTACGGAAAATCACGGGATACTTTGAAGGTTTATCATCCCCTTCCACGACACTAAGGACAACCACCTTAAATTCTTCTCCTAAATCGAAGTCAGCAGGGCAGACCAGATTGCCTACATTCTCAATGATCATGAGATCCAAATTATCCCACTGGAATTCCGGAAGAACTTTCTCTACCATCTTGGAATCCAAATGACAGCCTCCACCGGTGTTGATCTGGACTACAGGGATATCATGCTGGGCGATTCGGTCGGCATCCCTGCTGGTAAAAATATCTCCCTCAATCACGGCTATGCTGTGCTTATTTTTTAAATGGGATAAAGTTCGTTCCAAGAGAGTGGTTTTCCCTGCCCCTGGAGAACCGATCATATTAATGGCTAAGCAGTTGTTTTTCACAAAATGCTGGCGATTGATTTCTGCATGGATGTCATTATTTTGCAGCAAATTGGCCATAACGGCGATTTCACGCTGGCTACTCATTCTTCAACCTCCAAACTTTCCAGAAGCAATTCTTCTCCTTGTATAATATCAATCCCGAGATACTGACAAGCAGGACATGCAAAAACAAGTCCTGGTACCATAAATTCTTCACCGCAGCTCCTACATCGGCCCCTTACCGGCAACAATTCGATCTGAAGCTCCGCACCTTCACACACAGTTCCTTTGGCGAAGGCAGCAAATGCCATCTGTAATGCCTCGGGCTCAGCATTGGTTAGTTGCCCGATTTTAAGTTTAACCAAAAGCACCTTTTTTACATGATAATGAGCCAAAGTTCCTTCAATAGCTTCAAAGACCCCGCCCATTAACGACATCTCATGCACTCAATCACTCCTTGCCATCCATGCTTACAAGCTGATCACCGGACAAAGTCTTGTTCAATCTATCTTATCCCAAAAATAACCGTATCCGCAAGGGTATCCGCCTATCTTTTTAGCCATGACCAAAAAAGCACAGGAATAAAAATCAATCCCAGATACCCAAATAGAGGGTAGATAGTTTTTACTATTAAAGAAAACTTTACTCCCGAAAGAGGAATGACCAGGATAAGGAGGAGTACAGCCGCCTTCTTATAAGGAAGTTTAAATTTCTTTTCCATATGGTTAATAAGACTGAATCCATTGCCAATGGCCGCCGTAAGCATGGCCAGCCAAAGAACAACCACATAGCAGAACCCTGACCACGGGCCTAAACTTCCGGCTACGGCAACCATTGGAATCTCAAAGCCTCTGACTTCGGGAAATTTCAAAAGTGCCAGAGCAATGACTATAGCAAATAGGCCAAGTGCAATTCCGCCGAAAAAAGCCCCAATACGTCCTTCCGGCCTCTGAACTTCTTTGCCTAGAGATGCGAAAACCACCATGGCTAAGGTCAAATTAAAGGAGACATAGAGAATACTTGAAAAGAACCAGTTTTGGATAAGGGGATTCGTGGTAAGCTCCATCCCTGCATCCTTTGTACCCATGGCAAAGAGTATGGCCCATAAGGCTATCCCTATGCAGAACACGAATTTCACCGGGATAAGCATGCTATTAATCCAAAGTACCCCTTCTCCTTTGAACCACAAAGCTAAGGATATGATAAAGGCTGTCATCAGAATTCCCAGCCAAGGTGATAAATCAAAGAACTGCCGAAAGACTGCCCCGGCCCCTGACATCATTGCTGTCATGCCAATAAATAGAAGCAGGCTCACTAGAATGTCCATTCTGCTTCCCCATTGCTCACCAAATAAGCGTTGAAAAAAATCCGCGTAGGAGGTTACTTTCCATCGCTTTTGCAGATCGAGCATGATCCACCCCAGACTAGCAAAGAGAATCGTACTGCACAGAATCCCAAGGATTCCGAGACCTCCAAAATTGGTAAAGAACTGCTGTATTTCCTGGCCGGAGGCAAAGCCTGCTCCCATGACAGCGCCCACATACGTTGCTGCCACTTGAAAAATCACTTTACTATTCATAAAACTCCCCCCTGCCTCATGCTTATGGCCTCTTCTTTCCGCTCATGCATAAATTCCTGACAATCGGGGAATAATTGAGATAGGTATGTTTATGTTTACATATTTTGGGAGGGGAATTCATGGGCATTCTTTCGGTATTTACCGAATCACATAAATATAAAGCTCATTTTGATGATAAAGTTGCAACCCAGAAGATGGAAGCTCGGCTTATTGAAGTATTGCACAGTGAACGTCATCGCCCGTTGGTGTTTTTATGTATTGGAACTGACCGCTCAACCGGTGATGCGCTCGGTCCTATAACGGGCACTTACCTAAGCCAAAAAGCTTTGCCTAAGCTTAGTGTTTTGGGAACTCTTGAGCAACCGGTGCATGCAGCAAATTTATCGGAGTACATCAGTCATATCCAGAACTCCTATTACAACCCTTTTATCATCGCCATTGATGCTTGCCTCGGGAAAATGGATTCTGTAGGGAATATCACTCTTGCAAATGGGCCCTTAAAACCTGGAGCAGGTGTTCATAAAGAGCTTCCGGCAGTGGGAGAAGTCCATCTCACCGGTATAGTCAATGTGGGAGGTTTTATGGAGTACATGGTTTTACAAAATACCCGCCTCGGTTTAGTCTGGAGAATGGCTGAAACCATGAGTGACCTTTTGGGCAATGCCTACATTAAAACGAGGCTCTCCTAGCACACGAAATTAAACCCGTTTTCAGTCATCCCTGAAAACGGGTTTTTACTTTGCTTCTCAAACGATTTAAATTATATTTTGATCGTTTCTTTCGCTTTTACAATAGCCGCCTTTTCTTCCTGAGAAAGATGATAGGTGGATTCTCCTTGGATTACCGGTTTCGCATAAACCCTTGATTCTTCACGATTATTAATCGAGGAAAGAACGACACCGTCTCCCTGCTGATTCAGAAGTGCTAAGGCAAAACTGAGATCGCTTCCCATATTGTCAAAAGCATTAAACCGCACCAGTTCGGCCCTATCGATTGCGGAACGAAGCTTAAGCTCTGCCTGATCCATTCTTTTTTCCGTCGCCTCTAAATTAGTATTGATATGATTAACCTTATTTATATATTCTTTAAGTTGTTCATCCAATGAGCTTCCATCAAGAAAGGTCTGGAGAGCGAGATAGGATTTTTGAAATCCTTTCATACGATTCTGCAAAACTAAAATCCAAATCAGTTCAATGACACATAATACTCCCACCAAGATGATTGCCCAGGTGGATAAGGGCATTATTTGTTCCAAATTCATTGTATCCTCCTCAATCCATTTATAGCGACTACACCATTTGCGATAGTATCATAGTTATGGGGACAGCTACAAATATTCCCGGCAGTAGATTTCCTACTTTTATTTCTTTAATTTCAAGTATGTTCAGACCAATGCCGACAATGAGTAATCCTCCGGTAGCGCTCATCTCTGCAATGACAGGCTCAGAAAGCAACCCCTGTAAAAGTGATGCAGAGATAGTTATTCCGCCTTGATAAAGAAAAACAGGTACAGCAGAAACCAAAACACCGATGCCCATAGATGAAGCTAAAACAATTGAGGAAATGCCATCCAATAAAGATTTCGCATAGAGTATGTCATGCACTCCTTTAATACCACTTTCAAGAGCTCCCATAATGGCCATAGCTCCCACACAGAACATTAAGCTGGAGGAAACAAAACCTTTCGTGAAATTTCCATTTCCGCCTTTAGCAAATTTATGTTCAAGCCATTTACCTAACTGCTGAAGCTTATGCTCAATATCAATCCATTCCCCGATTATTCCTCCCAAAACTAAGCTCGCTATAACCACCAGTGGGTTATTTGTTTCTAATGCCATACTTAACCCAATGAGAATAACTGCCAATCCTATCCCTTGAATTACTGTTTTCTTCATTTTTTCAGGCAGCGCCTTGCCAAAAATAATTCCCACCAAAGCCCCGCCAATGATCGCTAAAGAATTTACTATGGTACCTAACACCTTTTCACCTTCATCACTGTTCCACGTGGAACACTATTTATTACAAACCCAAAGAGTAGAGTGTTCCACGTGGAACATTTTTAATCAATATTGATATTCCATATCTCTAAAAGGCGATTAAACTCATCCTCAGAGAAATATTCTATTTCAATTTTGCCTCTGACGGCGCTCCCCTTCACCTTCACCTTGGTTTGAAAGGAAGACCTCAATTGATCCTCAATTTGAGCAAACAACGGTGAATCCTTCATTTTATCTTTCTTTGGAGTCTTACTCTGCTCTGTATATTTTAAGATTAGGTTTTCTAATTCCCTCACTGGCAAATTCTCTTTCGCTGTCTTCTGTGCTAAAAGAACCTGAAGTGATGAATCCTTAATTGCCAGGAGGACCTTTGCATGGCCGAGGCTTAATTTACCTTCTTGAATTAAGTGAAGCACTGGATCAGGCAACTGAATGACACGAAGAAGATTCGCTACTGTAGGACGTCCCTTTCCCACTCTCTCAGCAACTTGTTCTTGAGTCAGTCCATACTCTTTTATGAGACGGGCATAAGCGAGGCCCTCTTCCACCGGTGAAAGGTCAGATCTCTGGATATTCTCTATCAATGCCTTCTCCGCCAACTCTTGTTCACTTCCTGTTTGGAGAAGACAGGGAATCTTAGTAAGCCCAGCCAGCATTGCAGCACGATAGCGTCTTTCACCGGCAACAATAATATATCCATCATCTTTTGGCTGAACCAATATTGGCTGCAGCAAACCATGGGTCTTTAAGGACGCAGCTAATTCTTCCAAACTTTCCTGATCAAAGCCCCTTCTCGGTTGATCGGGGTTAGCTTTTATCTTATTTAACTCAATCTCTTGGACTGAAGCTTCATTTCCTACGGGTTCAGCACCAATCAATGCCTCTAAGCCACGACCTAAAGCTCTTTTAGACACGCTGCAATACCTCCTCTGCTAAATCACGGTAAACTTCAGCACCTCGTGAGCGCGCATCATAAAGGACAATGGGCTTGCCGTGACTTGGAGCTTCCCCCAATCGGACATTTCTTGGCACAATAGTTAAAAAAACTTTACTTTTAAAATACTTTTTAACTTCGTCAACCACTTGGATTCCTAAATTGGTTCGTGCGTCAAACATTGTCAACAGCGCGCCAAGAATATTCAAATGAGGATTCAGTCTACCTTTTACTCTATGAATCGTATCCATTAACAAAGTCAGCCCTTCAAGAGCGTAGTACTCACATTGAACTGGAATAAGGACATCCGTGGCGGCAGTTAAAGCATTCAAAGTAAGTAAGCCCAAGGAGGGAGGACAATCGATAATAATAAAATCATAGTCGTTTTTAATAGTCGCTAGGGCAGAAGCAAGTTTTCCTTCTCTCTTCTCCAGTGCAACAAGCTCAATCTCAGCACCGGCTAACTCGATTTGTGCAGGCGCAACAAATAACCCAGCCAACTCCGTACTTTTTATAATCCTTTCAATAGGAACTTCATTAATAAGTACATCATAAATACTTTCCTTCAGCTTACTTTTAAGTATTCCACAACCGCTTGTAGCATTTCCTTGAGGATCCAGATCAAGGAGCAAAACCTTTTTTCCTTGTTCAACAAGGCAGGCGCTTAAATTAACTGCTGTGGTCGTTTTGGCTACTCCTCCTTTTTGATTGGCAATCGCTATAATTTTAGCCAAAATGTGCCCCCCCTCTCAATACTTCAAAGCAAAATTAAATATACTATAGACAATATCTCACCGTTCATTGACTACCTTTTATAGTATCAAATCACACCAGATAAAACTAGGGATTTCCGTCGGAAAAGAATAGGAAAGTCGATAAAAAGCAAAAAGAAAGCGCCCTAAAGGCGCTTAAATCAAAAATCTACCACAAAGGCGCTGCCGGTTCATTGGTCGTCTTGAGTCGATAGCAGCTGTTCGCGTAAAATCATAGTAAAGGTTTTTTAGCAGGAGTACCTGCTTTGCGGGGATAAGCATGGGGAGTAGGTAGAATTTTCTCCACCAGTATAATTGCCCGGTGCTCTGCTTCTACTCCCAAATTAAATAATTTAATTTCTTTTATTTCGGCTCCTAAGATTTCCAATGCTTTTTTTGACTGCATAGCCTCTTCATTAGCTTGGGATCCCTTTGCCGCTAGAAAATAACCGCCTTTTTTAAGCAGAGGAACAGCATACTCAAGCAATACAGGTAAGCGAGCAACCGCTCGGGAAGTAACACAATCAAAGGTTTCCCGATACTTAGGGTCCCTGGCGAAATCTTCCGCCCTTGCGTGTATTGTCTTTACCTTCTTCAATTCCAATTCTTCAATGACTACTTCTAAAAAATCCAAACGCTTAGCCAAAGAATCCACCAAGTAAACCTCAACTTCGGGCAATAAAATTTTTAGTGGGATTCCAGGGAAACCAGCCCCTGTCCCAATATCAGCAAGCTTATTTCCCTGAATAAAAGAAACCAAAGCAAGAGAATCAATAAAATGTTTTAGGATTATTTCTTCGGGTTCCGTAATACTTGTTAGATTCACCTTCTCATTCCATTGAACTAATAAATCTGCATAGGTAGAAAACTTCTCAACCTGATCCTGACTGAGTTGAATATCCAATCGCTCGAGGGTCAATCTATTAAGAAGTTCTTTATGCTCAGGTAGCATGGAACTGACCCCCTCTGCGTTTTTGCTCAAGATAGACAAGTAATACAGAGATATCCGCCGGAGTCACCCCAGTAATCCGTGTAGCTTGACCCATATTAGAGGGTGAAACCTCTTTCAGCCTTAATCTACCCTCTGTCGATAATCCCTTTATCTGATCATAAACAATCTCCTCAGGAATTAAGCGTTCTTCCATCTTGGCAAAACGCTCAATCTCCGCAAGCTGCTTTTCGATATAGCCCGCATATTTTATTTCAATACCTGCTTCCAGCAGAGATTCTTCATCATACTCCGCCAGCTGGGGCATAAGCTGCTTTATTTCATTTATCGTAATTTCAGGTCTTCTCATCAATTCTTCCCCGCTGATACCACCATGGACTGCAGCAGAATTAACTGATGCCAATACCTCTGCCAATTGCTCATTAAGAGGTGAAAAAGTGGTTCCTCGCCATAAGGCATGAATTTCACTGATGGCCTCTTTTTTCTTTTGGAAAGCTTCCCAGCGCTCATCGTTAACTAAACCGATCTCTCTTCCCCTTGGAGTTAAACGCAGATCGGCATTATCCTGACGAAGAATCAAACGATATTCCGCTCTTGAGGTCAGTAAACGATAAGGTTCCTTGACACCTTTATTGACTAAGTCATCGATCAGCACACCTAAATATCCTTCGGACCGGCGAACAATAAAGGGTTCTTTTCCTTGAATCCGCAGTGCTGCATTAATCCCTGCCAATAGGCCCTGTGCTGCCGCTTCTTCATAGCCTGAAGTTCCGTTAAGTTGTCCTGCCGTGAAAAGCCCGGGAATTTTGCGTACCTCCAAGCTCAATGAAAGTTGATGCGACTTCACATAGTCATATTCTATGGCGTAGCCGGGACGCAAAAGTTCTGCTTTCTCTAATCCGGGGACACTGTGCAGAATCTCATATTGAATCTCCTCCGGCATGCTGGTGGATAGTCCAGCTACATAGAGTTCGTCACTATCCCATCCCTCAGGTTCAAGGAAGATCTGATGGGAAGGACGATCGGCAAAGCGAACTACTTTATCTTCGATGGAAGGACAATAACGGGGTCCAATCCCTTCAATTTTTCCTGAGTATAACGGCGCCCGGTGTATATTATCCTGGATAATCTTATGAGTCTCAGGGGTGGTATACCCTAACCAACAAGGGCATTGTTTGTCCACATCCTGTCCCCAATACATGCTTTGGGTGGGCATAAAAGAATAACGCCAGGGGACAGAATCTCCAGGCTGAATGTTAAATTTAGAATAATCCACTGAACGGCGATGAATTCGCGGCGGTGTCCCCGTCTTAAAACGTCCCAGCTCCAGGCCAAGGGCATTTAGCTCACCGGAAAGGCTCATAGCCGTTTGCTGTCCGCTGGGACCCCCATCATACATCGCATCACCAATAATGATCCGCCCCCGCAGATAGGTCCCACTGGTTAAAATCACATTGGGTGCAGCATAGAAAGCTCCCGTCCGGGTTACTACCCCGCTCACTTTTCCCTCTTCAGTTTTGATCCGATCCACCATAGCTTGGTGAAGTATCAAATTTTCCTGCCCCATGACCACATTGAGCATATTAAGATGATAGGCCTGCTTGTCGGATTGAATCCTCAGAGCATGAACTGCCGGGCCTTTTCCTGTATTAAGCATACGGACTTGAATTGATGTCTCATCGGCGGTGATTGCCATTTGTCCACCTAAAGCGTCAATTTCACGGACTAAATGTCCTTTTGCCGGTCCTCCCAAGGAAGGATTGCAATCCATATGGGCGATATTATCTAAACTCAAGGTGATCAATAGAGTTTGACAACCCATGCGTGCGGCAGCCAAAGCTGCTTCACAGCCTGCATGTCCGGCACCTACCACAATAACATCATATTTTCCCGCAAAAAATTCCACTGTTCCTCCTACTTTCCTATACAGAATCGTGAGAAAATATCATCCAACAAGGATTCCTGAATAGTATCCCCAGTAATTTGAGAAATTTCCTGAAGGGCCTGACGAATATCAATGGATACGATATCCCAAGGAAGTCCGTTTCTGACCGAGTCAAACCCGCTTGCCAAGGCCAAAGAAGCCCTCTCCAATGCCATAATTTGACGTACATTGGAAAGTAAAGGCTCCTTAGTCCTTTCATCTTTGCCTTGATAGACTCTTCTTATAATTTCTTTCTCCAATTCATCAAAACCAGAATTTTCTTTCACCGAAAAAGGAATCCATACCCCTTGCTGAGTGGGGTAGTTCTGAAGAATCCCCTCAAATTGCTCCTTACTATAGAAAAGGTCAATTTTATTAATTAAAACAATAACATCTTTATTATACTCATTTAAAATCCTAAGTTCTTCTACACTGAGTTCTTGTCCGGCCTGGATAATAAGCAGGATCAGCTCGGCCTTCTCCATTGCTTTCCAGGTTCGCTCGATACCTAGCTTTTCAACGAGATCCTCACTTTCACGAATTCCTGCCGTATCCACCAGCTGCAAAAGTATTCCGCCTATATTAACCGCTTCCCTAATTTCATCCCGGGTGGTACCTGGTATATCTGTAACTATAGCCCTCTCTTCCCCCATAAGGGCGTTGAGCAGACTGGATTTACCAACATTAGGCTGTCCGACAATGACCGTCAGCATTCCCTCCCGGAGGATTCTACCTGTCTTGCTCCCCTTAAGCAAATCACGAGCTAAATCAAGTCCCTTACTAATGCGCTGAAGAAGTGACTCTCGATCCAGGCTTTCCACATCATCTTCCGGAAAATCAATCCCTGCCTCTATAAAAGCAAGAGTCTCCAGAACCTGCTCCCTTAGGATAGAAATCTTTTGGGAGAGCAGTCCTTCCATCTGATGAAGTGCCAGATCGGCCGAGCTATCGGTCTTGGCAGAAATCAAATCCACAATAGCTTCAGCCTGGATTAAATCCAGCTTTCCATTGAGAAAAGCACGTTTCGTAAATTCTCCGGCTTCAGCAAGACGTGCCCCCAGACGTATGCATTCTTTCATAATCCTTTCCGCAATATAAAGACCGCCATGACAATTTATCTCATAGACATCTTCCCCTGTATAAGAGCTCGGGGCTAACATCCTACTGATGAGCACTTCGTCTAAAACCTTTTCACCAGCATAGAAATGGCCTAAATGCAAAGTAAATTGACTCATCTCCTGCCAACGTTTAGGATGATGAGGTGTAAATGCCTGATCAATTATTTCTTTTGCCTGAGGTCCGCTTAGTCTTAAAACATGAATACTTCCTTCACCTACAGCTGTAGCCAAGGCAATAATTGTATCATCCATGGAATCCGCTCCCATTCAATCAGTATCCGATTCATTTTAATAGCAATCTATAGTCATTCAAAACTTATCCTGACTAATATACCATTAAAGGAGATGTATAATACAAAGAAAACCCCAAAAGCAGTGCTTTCGCACTTGTTGCTCGCCGAGCCTATAATTTAACTCATCACCTGATAGTGCAAAAAAAGAGGGGTAGCCTCACCCCTCAGGAAATCTCTTTTGTCCGTTTTAAGGAAATAACCACTTTACGGTTGGGTTCTTCACCTTCACTAAAGGTAGAGATCCTTGCATCATCTTGCAAAGCAGTATGGATAATCCTTCTTTCATGAGGATTCATAGGTTCTAAGACAACGCGAGTTCCAGTACGTTTTACTTTATCAGATAGTCTCTTGGCTAAACGGACCAGGGTCTCTTCCCGCCGCTGACGATAACCTTCGACATCAATAATAATACGAACTTTTTCAGAAACCTGTTTAGCTACGGCAAGATTGGTCAGGTACTGGAGTGCTTCCAGAGTATCTCCCCTACGGCCAATTAAGATACCAAGCTCTTCACCGGAAATATCAACAAGCCAATGCTGCCCTTGTTGTGTATATTTAAACTCTGCACTGACACCCATGGAGTTACACACATCTTTAAGAAAGGAACAGGCCAGCTCACCCAGACAGTCTTCATAGCTAACGCGTACTTTAGCAAGGGTGGTTCCCAATAATCCGAAAAGTCCTTTTTTGGTAGGCTCTTCTAAGACCTCAATCCTCACCCGATCCCGCTCAACTCCCAATTCGTTCAGACAAGCATTAATAGCTTCTTCTACAGTTTTACCTGTTTTCTCAACAAATCTCATGGATATCCTCCCTTTGTAACTCTATGCAACCTCGCCCTGTTCATTATTCAATTTGCGATTAATATAAAGCTGTTGAAAAACAGAAACAATATTCATCGTAAAGAAGTACAAACCAAGACCTGATGGTACAGTCCAAGTAATATAGGCCATAAAGAAAGGCATGAAATACAGCATCATCTTTTGCGTAGACTGAGTAGGATCAGGTTTTCCACTATTATTCTGGGCTTTCATAGCCGGATTGGACGCCGTAGTAAGTTTAGTCTGTAAAAAAGTCGTAGCGCCTGCTAAAATCGCCAGAACCAAATTACCGTTCTCAGTAATATTAAAGCCTAAGAACATAGCCTGGCTGGGGTCGGTGATATAGTTATTAAAACTAAAGAGGGTTCTGTATAAAGCCCAGAAAATCGGTAATTGAACCAGCAAAGGCAGACAGCCCCCGGCTGGATTGAGATTATGCTTCTTATAAAGCTCCATGGTTTCCTGATTAAGCTTTTCGGGATTATTTTTATATTTCTTCTGAATTTCTTGAAGCTTAGGCTGAATCTCCATCGTCTTTCGCATGGACTTCATCTGCTTCCAGGTAAGAGGGTAGATCAAGGTCTTAATAATAATGGTTAGAAGAATAATAGCCAAACCATAACTTGCAAAACCGACCAAATCGGTTAAATTATATAACCACTTCAGCAATGCGGTCATCCATACGACAAATGTATTCACAGAAACCCTCCTTAAACTGGATCATAACCACCAGGGTGAAAGGGATGGCATTTTAAAATCCTGACTGCAGACTTCCAGCCGCCTTTAATGACCCCGTACTTTTGTATAGCTTGAATAGAATATTCAGAACATGTAGGATAAAAACGACAGGATGGTCGTTTAAGAGGTGAAATATAACGTTGATAAACCCGAATTAAACCAACCAATAAATTTTTCATCAATCAACGTTCCTTCATAACCTTTGCTTTATATAAGCTTTTCAAAAGACTATTTTCTACTTGAGAATAGGAAACTCCTTTAATTGAAGAACGAGCAATACAAATTATTTGAGTATTTTCTTTAATCTCGGGAAGATGGAGTCGAATAACCTCTCGCATCAAACGCTTAGCCCGATTACGGACAACAGCATTACCCACCTTCTTGGAAGCAATAAATCCGAATCGTGAGGGGCCCTCTGCTACATAGATTACCACAACCTTACCAGAGAAACTTTTCCCTTGTGCAAAAACCTTTCTATAAAGAGATTTTTGACGCAATCTAAACTTTCTCTGTAACATGGCTCCTCCGTAATCAAAAACTTCATATACTCTAGTCTTACTCACAAA